>NYVG01000029.1 GCA_002684495.1 Gammaproteobacteria bacterium
ATGGCGCAAACCTAAAAAGCGCCAGGCCAGTGTGCCGGTTATGGCAAAGGTCATTAGCTGTGCCAGCGGCAGGGTAAAAATAAAGAAAATATCTCCGGTAAAGTCCCAACTGGCGGCGATATACTCGATCAGCAGACCAAAGAACTGGCGTTTGTGCGGGATTCAGGTTTGTTGGGGTTTGGCCAAGCAGGGGTGCACCAGACTATGAAGGCTGGTATTTTCTGATCGAACGTCCGAGCACGAATTCAAGAAGGAATATTCGATGAAGTTTTCTTACTACCTTGCATGGCTGGGTTGTTTTATCTCCTCAAGTTATGCGATCGCTGGGCCTTCGTCGGAGGCGGGTTCAAGACAATTTTTGGCTGGTGAAGACGTTGGAGTTTTAAGGTTAGATCCGCGCTTAGACGACATAATCCCAAGTGGAGCAGTCGTCAAAAAGTTGGTTACAGGTTTCGTTTTTGCTGAAGGGCCGGTTTGGGATACACAGGGCCAAAGGCTTTTATTTACGGATGTAAGAGACAACAAAATATATCAGTGGCAAAACGAAAGTTTGACCCTCTTCCTAGATCCTGTGTTCGATGGGCCAATGCCACCGGGCATGCAAAATATCAGTGCTAACGGACTCACGTTTGATGCTCAGCAACGTTTAGTAGTTGCCGAACATGGTAATAGGCAGGTGTCGCGCTTCGATAGTGCTAAAAATCGCTCTGCTATTGCCACTCACTACCAGGGTAACCGCTTTAATAGTCCAAATGATCTTATCTACGACTCTGCGGGTAACCTCTACTTTACTGACCCTCCTTACGGTTTGCGTGGATTAGATGCTTCTCCACTTAAAGAACTGAATTTCAACGGCGTATACCGTTTGGATATAGCCGGGACATTAGACTTGTTGTCTTCCAGTCAGACGCGCCCTAACGGGCTAGCCCTGTCTCCTGATGAGGACTGGCTGTATGTTGCAAACTCGAATTCAAAGAATATATGGATGGCTTATGAGCTGTCTGGGTCGTCAGTTATGACTGACAAAATATTTTTTGATGCTGGTGGCATTGAAGCGCCCGGTGTGCCGGATGGAATGAAAGTCGATAAGGCTGGAAACATTTTCGCCACTGGACCAGGTGGCGTCCTCATCATCTCAGCTGACGGAGAGCACTTGGGTACGATTTCAACTGGAGAGATCACGGCAAATGTTGGTTGGGGCGGTGCGGCTCCTGGAGATCCTTGTGGAAGCAATACGCTCTATATGACGGCGACTAGCAGTTTGTACTCGATTGAAGTGCTTACCGGTGGTTGTAGCCCCGGAAAATAATGGCCCCGCAGATAAATCACGAATGCCAGCTAAGCTTTCACAATAACTGCAACAGCGCTTCGCAAGCTTTAACCCACCCGAATCCACCTCTATGGTCGGCTTGCCTTTCAACCCTAACGATACCCGTTCCGGCGCGTAGCAAGTGCCTTTAGGGTTCAGCGTTCCTTTAGTTTTGAAATCAGCAATCCGCGACCTTTTCTTCATCTAAGGCGAGCTTCTTTATTGATCGCCATGGGCAAGCGGTGGGAAGGAATGAAGTTAGGGAGCTTTTAAAAGTTATTTTTGCCATCCCTGGAGATTTTTACTGGATACTCAATCGCCGGTGCATCCACTAGATCGTAAAAACCAGGAATAAACAAAGGCCGTATATTCTTCTGGGCTCGTTGTTTTTCTAGCCCGCCCCGACCCTGCTTTGATGCTTGTTACGTGCGTACAGGCCGACCAAAAAACACCACAATGTAATCCAGCCCAAATAAATGGCAATGTCGCCAATTGGATTTTGCGCAAACGTCAGAAAAGCGCTTCGGGCAAAGATCCAACAGCCCCAAAACGTTACGAGTTTTGGCAGATGGCGCAAACCTAAAAAGCGCCAGGCCAGTGTGCCGGTTATGGCAAAGGTCATTAGCTGTGCCAGCGGCACGGTAAAAATAAAGAAAATATCTCCGGTAAGGTCCCAGCTGGCAGGGATGTATTCGACCAGCACGCGGATAAACATCAGATCCTCCAGCAAGCCATGGGCGAGACCCAGCAAAATAATGCCTACCCAGCTCAGAACGACTTTGAATTTGCTCATAAAATGGCCCGTTAGGTACTGGAGATTTTGGCGATCTATCGACTATTCATTATGGCTGTGACGTCGGTCAGCACCTCCGACCAGTCTGCCCGCGATCGGTAGCCTTTTTCCGCCCATTTGGCGAGGATTTCTCCCTCTGGAGACACAAGAACCACACCGGGGTAGGGAATACCGTAGCCGAATGTGCCCGGGCCGTATTCTTGATTGCGGATGCCCCAGGCGTCTACATGCTGACGATCTACATCTTTTAGAACGGGAAAGTCGATGTCCCATTTCTCATCAAACGCTTCGATGATTTCTGGCTTGTCATAGGTCATACCACCGACGCTAACGCCGAGTGCTGCGAATTGGTCTCTTATATCATTCAGTTTCACGAACTGACGAATGCAGAAGGGTCACCAATCAACTGAACGATTGAATACAAATAACAGGCCTTTAGAACCGCTAAGACTGGTTAAATCTTGTTGGTTACCGTCTTGATCCAGGGCGGACAAAATCGGTGCCTTTGAGCCGATAGCTGGACCCCATGCAGCAGCGTATTCCGCGTTTGCATAGGTAAGTTGGCTCAAAATGGCCAAAGCAAGCGCTATTGACGAGCGACGTAAAAAGCGCAGCCAGTGAGTTTGTCCTAATTTCATTAATGTCTCCTAAAATACTGGATCGGCGAGAAACAGATCGCTGGTGTCTTGTTACTAAACCGAACCTGACNAGGGGTCCTAGCGATTTAGGCGACACTAAAGTTCTCGTTGAATCAGAGAGTAACCACTATAGAGCGAACACGCTCTTTGCCTTCAATTTAATGACGTTTACAAATTTAGGTCAACCGCAGACAGTCGGTGGTTATATCAACACCAGCATAATCGTGATCAGTGCGGCGCCAAAAGCGATGTCTAATTGCCAAGCGTATTGCTGCAAACGAACTTCAATGACAGGCAGCGACACCAGTGCTGCTATGGCGCAATACCACAGCGCGTCGATCACTGCGGCTAGGCTGGCCATGGCGGTACGTGTATACGGGCTGAGATCTGGGAGCAGGAACTGGCTGAAAATCGCGAAGAAAAATATCGCGATTTTGGGATTGAAAAAAACGATTAGGAATCCCTCGGCGGCTAAACTCGGGCGGCTCTTTTGGGTTAGGGGGCGGGTGTCTGCCGCCCTCTTTGTGCTGCGCTTGCGCCAGCCACCCCGAAGCATCGTTAGGCCCAAGTAGCCGAGAAAGCCTAGACCAATAATTTGTAGCCCACGAAAAATCTGTGGGAATTCGCTTTGCAGGGTAGCGGCACCGAGGGCTACTGTGCCCGCATAAAACAAGATGCCGATGCCGTGGCTGATGCCGACGATTAGTCCCGCCTGGCGCCCGAACTGCAAGGCGCGCTGCATGACCAAGGCAAGGCTAGCGCCGGGGCTGGCGGCTCCAGCTAACAAGGTCAGCGACAGCAGCAACCAGTCGGTAACAGACACGCTGGCTGTTAGCTCCGCATGAATTGGCTTACGTAATCTGCCAAGTCGCCGACTTTTATGCGCTCTTGTGCCATGGTGTCGCGATTGCGCACGGTAACGGTGTCGTCTTCTTCAATGGTCTGAAAATCCACGGTGACACACAGTGGTGTGCCTACCTCGTCATGGCGGCGATAGCCTTTACCGATATTGCCGGTGTCCTCGAAAAAGATGCGGCCGATCCCCAAGCGCATCAAATCGCTCTTGATGGCTTTGGCCTTGGCGACGATGCCTTCGTGGTTGCGCTTTAACGGCAAGATGGCCACTTTGATCGGCGCCAGGTGCGGTTTGAACGCCATGACTGTGCGTTCGGAACCGTTTTCTAGAGTTTCAACGGTATACGCCTCGTTCATAATCGCCAGCACACCTCGGTCGACGCCAGCGGACGGTTCGATAACGTAAGGGACTGTCCAGCCCTTACCCTGCAGATCTTGAATCGCGAGTTTGGCATTGGAGTCAGAATTGGNGGCCACCGTTGCGTTGATATCAAAGTCTCCCTGATTCTTAGTGTGGGAACCCAGATCAAAGTCGGTGCGGTTGGCAATACCTTCAAGTTCCTCCACACCATGGGGGAAGCGGTACATCAAATCTACAGTGGCTTTACTGTAGTGGGCCAGTTCGTCGCCAGGCACGTGATACAGCTCTATGGTGTCTCTTGGCACGCCTTGTTGTGCCCACCACTGCAGGCGCGCTTCCACCCATTGTTCATGCCAGTCGTCGTCTTCTCCGGGGCGCACGAAGAATTCCAGCTCCATTTGCTCGAACTCGCGCACTCGGAAGATAAAGTTTCGGGGCGTAATTTCGTTGCGAAAGGCCTTGCCGATCTGAGCGATACCAAATGGCAGCTTCGGTGATGTGGAGTCCACTACATTTTTGAAGTTGGTGAAAATGGCCTGAGCTGTTTCGGGACGCAAATACGCGAAATTGCCTTTTTCGTCTTGCACCGGACCCACTTGGGTCTTAAACATAAGATTAAACGGGCGTGGTTCGGTGAGATCGTTGGCACCACAGCCCGGGCAGATGCCGTCGGTAATGTGGTCTGCGCGCCAGCGACTTTTGCAACTACGACAGTCAACCAAAGGGTCTGTGAAGGTGTCCTCATGACCGGAATGTTTGAGCGTGGTTGGGTTGGTAAGAATTGCTGCATCCAGGCCCTCAACGTCATCGCGCTCGTAGACCATGGCGCGCCACCACGCCGCCTTTANATTATTTTTTAGCTCAACCCCCAGAGGCCCGTAGTCGTAGACGCCCTGGAGTCCGCCATAAATATCACTGGATTGAAAAATAAATCCTCGGCGTTTTGCCAGTGCGACCAATTCGTCCATGGATTGTGCTGTCACAGTAGTATTCCTTTAAGTCGGTAGTGATGACTCGCTGTNAGCGAGCGGCGGCATAATACCCGAAAACTAAGCTAAGGTTGATGCGCCGATAGACGCTGCTAGTAATTGCGCGTGCTTTTTGTTTTGCTTGGAGCGCTAAAACAAGAATTAAAAGAGGCATTCAGTAAGGAGGCATTGTATGTCGAGCACGTTGTTTGATTTAACCGGCAAGGTGGCGTTAATCACTGGCTCAAGTAAGGGCATTGGCCGGGCCATTGCCGAGGAAATGGCTCGGCATGGTGCGCAAGTTGTGATCAGTAGCCGTAAGGCAGATGTCTGTCAGGAAGTGGCGGATGCCATCAATCAAGAATTGGCCGACGAAGCCGGTGGTGCGACGGTTATTCCAGCGCACATAGGGCGTAAAGAAGATCTCCAAGAGCTGGTGGACAAGACGCGAGCTGCACTCGGTAAAATCGATATCCTAGTGTGTAATGCGGCAGTTAATCCGTATTACGGCTCTATGCGTGACTTGCCCGATGAAGCGTTTGATAAAATTCTTGGTGTCAATATCAAGTCAAACCATTGGTTAGCGAACATGGTGTTGCCTGAAATGGTCGAACGCAAAGACGGCGCGATTATCATCGTATCTAGTGTTGGTGGCATGAAGGGGAGCTCGGTACTCGGTGCTTACTGCATATCCAAAGCTGCGGACGTACAAATGGTGCGCAACTTGGCGGTAGAGTATGGGCAGCATAACATTCGGGTTAACAGCATATCCCCAGGTTTGGTGCGTACTGATTTCGCTCGGGCACTTTGGGAAAACCCGGATATTCTGCAAGCTAGGACTGAAGGCGATCCATTGCAACGCATTGGTGAGCCACGTGAAATCGCTGGAGCTGCGGTTTATTTGGCATCAGCTGCAGGGTCTTTTACTACCGGGCAAAATATCGTCGTAGACGGCGGTTCAACGATTACTTAGCCAATTCGGCAGAATATAGGAAGATTGATAAATGAATGAACAAACAGCAGCTAAGCGGTGGTGGGCTCAGGCGATATTAATCGGCGGCGTGATTGCTGCGGTCTGTCTGCCGTTGGGCGCCTTAGGCACCAAGTTAGGTTTATGGGAATTCACCGGTGGGTTTATGTTACTGGCGGCGGGCGCTGTGCTGGCGACTCTCGCGAGTTTCCTTGGCGTCATTGCCTATATTATCAGTTTGCGTAAGAACCTCGTCGCAGAGCGACCCACGGTGCTGATCGGCGTTTTTCTTGGCGTTGTGGTGTTAGGAGTACTTGGCATGCAGTACTCGGCAGCAAGCTCTGTGCCGCCTATTCATAACATTTCTACCGATACGGTAAATCCCCCACAGTTCGACAAGCTTGTAGCTGTTCGCACGGCGGCCAAAGCTAATCCATTAACCAATCTCGACCCAGAGTTAGCGGCTCAACAAACTACAGCTTACCCTTGGGTTAAACCGTTGACGCTGCAGGCATCTGCTGACGAGGTGGTGGATCGTGCTGAAGCAGTGATGCGCGATATGGGATTGGAGATCGTGTCGGTGAACAAAACTGCGGGCTTAGTAGAGGCTACAGCGACTACGTTCTGGTTTGGGTTCAAAGATGATGTCGCTGTGCGGGTACAACCTGCTGTTGATGGTGGCACACGGGTCGATGTGCGCAGCATATCAAGGGTAGGCCAATCGGATTTGGGTGCAAATGCCGCGCGTATTGGCGAAATCCTTAACGGTCTAGGTGGATAACAGTTGGTTGATAGTGATGCCGGCGGTCGCGCCTAAAAGGTCTCGGCGGCGTCAGTCAGGCNTTTCATGACGNTGGGCGATAGCCCATTCCGCGCTGATGAAACTCAGAAGATAAAATTCTTAAACATTAGAACCGCAGCAACTCGGTGGAAAGATCTTTGGTGTCGAGGACGCCAATGGCATTCATGCCCTTCATCATGCCGGCGCATTCTCCCGGGTTAAAAATTAGCTGTCCATCGGTCTGTTCACAGCGATAACGATGGGTGTGGCCGTGTAATGCTATGGCTTGGTTGCCCAGATGACCGTCGAATTCCAATGGATCGTGTACAACAATAATGTCCCGACCGTCCCAACAGAACTGTAACGGCGGCTCATGGAATTCAAAACCGTAACGTTCGATGGCTGCTTCAAGGCTTGTGCGTTCTTGGTCGTTGTTGCCAAAAACGCCACTCATAGGTGCGTCGAGTTGGCTTAATACCTCGATAGTTTTAGCTTGGGTGATATCGCCGGTATGAATCACGCGATCTACTTCAGCAGCGTTAAAGAGCTCAACGATGCGTCGAACGTTTTTCAGGTTGTTGTGCGTATCGCTGACAACACCTATGCGCATATGAAACTCCTGTGTATAGATCGCCCAACAGAAACAAAAACGCCGGCCTAGGCCGGCGTTGCAAGGGTTGGCTAAGGGTTTAGCTGGCTTTTTCCAATACATGGATGGCGCAGGCGCTGCCTAACCCAATCACATGAGTAAGGCCAATCTTTGCTCCTTCAACCTGGCGACTGCCGGCTTCGCCGCGCAGATGCGTGCTGACTTCATAAATGTTCGCGATACCAGTTGCACCCAGTGGATGGCCCTTAGACAACAGTCCGCCAGATACGTTGACCGGAATGCGCCCACCCAAGGCGACTTCGCCTTCATCAATCAGTCGGCCGGCCTCGCCGTCCTTGCAGATACCAAGATTTTCATAGTGCAAAATTTCTGCTGTAGCAAAGCAATCGTGCAACTCGATCAAATTGATATCGTTTGGTCCGACGCCAGCCATTTCGTAGGCTTCTGCTGCTGCTTTGCGGGTGCACGAATTAACATCCGGCATAACTAGGTCGCGTTCCTGCCATGGATCAGAAGCCAACACTGAGGCGCGAACTTTGATTGCGCGGTTCATCAGCCCCAGCTCTCTGGCTTTCTTTTCTGAGCAAATCACCGCAGCTGCAGAACCATCTACGTTGACCGAGCACATTAGCTTGGTATTGGGATATGAAATCATCTCGGCGTTCATGACCTCATCCAGAGGTGTTTCGATCTGATACATCGCCTTTGGATTTAAGGTCGAGTGATGATGGTTTTTTACTGATACCTTAGCGAACTGCTCGAAAGTTGTTCCGTATTTGCGTGCGTGCTCCATGCCGGCTTCGGCAAAAACTGCAGGCATGGTACCGGAGCCCAACAAGCCTTCTTTAGGAATGCCAACTTTGGCAGCACCGCCACCGAGCAGGCCCTTGCCCATCTGTTCAACACCGACCGCCAGTACACAATCGTAGAGGCCGGCTTTAACCGAAGCCCAGGCCTCGCGAAAGGCAGTAGCGCCGGTGGCACAGGCGTTGGCAACGTTCACGACTGGAATGCCGGTCTGACCGATTTCCTGCAGCATACGCTGGCCGACCATGCCCGAGGCTTGGCCCAGGTTGCCACAGTACAGAGCCTGCATGTCCTGAATTGTCAGGCCGCAGTCGTCTAGCGCCATCAGCGCTGCTTGAGCGCCGATTTGCGGTACGGTTTTGTCCGGGAAACGCCCGAACTTGATCATGTCTACACCAACAATATATGCGTCAGTCATTGGAATTCTCCCTAGGTGATGAGTCGCGCTACTGTACTAAGCCGAAGCAGCGGGTTGAAAAAAGTAAGATAAGTAAGCATTGCCATCCGCGTCTTTGCGCCCCAAGGCGTCGTCATAGACCACCTCAACAGGCATATCGAAGTCGATATTTTCAGGATCCGGTTCGACATTAATTAAGTTCCCTTTGATAGCGGTGCCGTCGTCGAGATCAACAATGGCGCTGATGTAAGGGACTTCGATGCCTGGGAAGGATCGATAAACGATGGAATATGAATAAAGCTTGCCGGTATTCGGCAAGGCTACTGTAGACATTTGATCGCGTGCACCGCACTTGGAGCACACATTGCGTTCGCCCAGAAAAGTGGCCCCGCAATTGCCGCATTTATGCCCTTCCAGATAGGGGTCGGCGCCCTCTGGAATTTTTAAATACGGTACCGCCGCTAGAGGCTTGTCGCTCATAGTTCCCTCCCAACCTAATTATGCTTAAAACCCGTATATTGGACTTGTCCATAACCCAATACTACTACGCGTTTTAGTTGCAAGGTAGGGTTTGAAAAAGCCCTGCGGAGCCTGTTTTTTGCTGGAAAAACGGACCAAGGTCACGGTTGCATTGCGTCGTTATTTGGGAATAGTCTAACGGTTACTCTTTGGTATATCTGGAGTAAAAAGATGCACTCACTGAAAGTAAAAGACTATATGACGAAAAAGCTGGTGACCTTCACCCCTGATATGAATGTCGTTGAGGCCATGACCCAAATCCTCGCTCATAGCATCTCAGGTGCGCCGGTAGTAGACGACAACGGCAAGCTTGTAGGTATTTTGTCTGAGGTTGATTTAATGTCGGTGGTGATTCAGGACAGTTACTACAATGAGACCCTAGGCATTGTTGCTGACTATATGCAGGCGCCTGTGGATACGGTGGATGGGAACCTGGATATTTACACCTTGGCTGAACGTTTCATTAATGAACACCGACGCCGCTATCCGGTTGTCCACGAAGGTGCGTTGGTCGGCCAAATATCCCGTCGCGATGTCTTGGTTGCTGCGCTGGACTATCGCAATCAATAGTCAACACTGTGGTGCCTTAGAGGCTTTTGCGAATTAGTTCGTTGACTTGCTTTGGGTTGGCCTTACCGCCAGTGGCCTTCATGACTTGGCCGACCAAAAATCCCAGCACTTTGTTTTTGCCTGACTTCAACTCGGCCACTTGATCAGGGTTGGCATCCAGCACGCTGGATACGACGGCGCTGAGTTCGCCATCGTCGTTCATCTGCTTGAGNCCCAATTGCTCAATAAGTGCGTCTACATTGGGCTCAGTATTGGCTTGTGCCCAAAGCGCTTTGAATAATTCTTTAGCGGTCTTTGACGACAGCGTTTCGTCATCGATGCGTTGGATCAGTTGCCCTAATTGATCTGCAGTTACGGGGCTGGCAGCAATCTCTAAGTCGGCGTTGTTAAGGAATGCGCTGAGTTCACCGTTCAACCAGTTGGCACTGAGCTTGGGGTTACCACAAACACCGACTACCGCTTCGAAAAACTCGGCTCGGTCTAAGTCATTGCTCAGACTTGCGGCGTCGTAGGCCGATAGTCCCATTGCTGTTTGATAGCGCTCGCAACGCGCATCCGGTAACTCAGGCAGATTGTCGCGCACGGCTTGGACGAAAGCCGAGCTTATATGCAACGGCAATAGATCCGGATCCGGAAAGTAGCGGTAATCTTCGCTAAGTTCCTTACTGCGCATAGTGCGGGTTTCATCTGCATCGGCATCGAACAGCCTGGTTTCGCGGTGGATGGTGCCGCCCGCTTCTAAGACATCGATCTGGCGCTCGATTTCTAGATCGATGGCACGTTCGACAAAGCGGAATGAATTGATATTTTTGATTTCGGTACGTTCGCCGAATGCTTCTTGGCCCCGGGGACGAACGGAGACATTCGCATCGCAGCGCATACTGCCTTCTGCTAGGTTGCCGTCACAAATGCCCAGATACTTTACAAGGCTGTGCATTTGGCGAAAGTATTCGGCTGCTTCGNCGGCAGAGCGCAAGTCCGGCTCAGAGACGATTTCCAATAATGGGGTGCCGGTGCGATTTAAGTCGATGCCGGTTTGTCCTGGAAACAGGTCATGGACAGATTTCCCAGCATCTTCCTCAAGATGTGCACGAGTAATGCCTATGACACGCTGATCGCCGTCCGTCAGATCTAATTTGATCTCGCCCTTGCCAACAATTGGCGTCGCAAATTGGCTGATTTGATAGCCTTTAGGAAGGTCAGGATAAAAATAATTTTTTCGATCGAAAATCGAGTGCAGATTAATCTCTGCGCCAATGGCTAAACCGAATTTAACAGCCATTTCAACGGCGGCCTCATTGAGCACCGGTAAGACGCCTGGCAAGCCCAAGTCCACCGCACACGCTTGAGCGTTGGGCTCAGCGCCGTAAGTGGTTGCGGCCCCAGAAAAAATTTTGCTCTGGGTGGCCAATTGCACGTGGATTTCCAATCCGATGACGGCTTCCCAACTCATGCTGACCACTCCTTGCCGACGCGTAACCCGCTGGGTCTTTGCAGGTGCCAATCGCTATTTTTTTGGTACTGAGCGGCCAAGCCGAGTAGTACGTCTTCGCGGAAGGCTGGGGCGATCAGCTGCGCTCCCACCGGCAGCCCATCGACGAATCCACAGGGCATAGAGAGCGCTGGCAGCCCTGCGAGGCTGGTAGGGACTGTGTATAAGTCTTGTTGGTACATGGCAATAGGGTCGTCGCTTAACTGACCTTTGCCAAACGCTGGTGTTGGACTGGTTGGTGTCATCAACACATCGACGTCTGCAAAAACGTTGCTGAAGTCTTCAGAAATCAGACGCCTAATCTGTTGCGCTTTGATGTAGTAGGCATCGAAATAACCCACCGAAAGCGTATATGTGCCTGTCAATATGCGGCGTTTGACCTCATCGCCGAATCCCTCGCTGCGAGATCTCTTATACAGGTCGTCGAGAGATTGCGGGTTTTCACAGCGATGGCCAAAGCGCACGCCGTCATAACGGGACAGATTAGTCGAGGCTTCGGCGCCGGCAATAACGTAGTACACCGGAATTGCTGCCTGGGTATGCGGTAAGCTGACATCGACCAGTTCATGCCCTTGCTGGGCGAGCGTTTTCTGCACTGCTTCAATAATGCTGCCATTGCTCAGATCGGCGTAATACTGCTGTGGTAGGCCGATCTTCAATGATCGATCCAGGTCGGGAATGCCGTGTTCTGCAAAATCCGTGAGCCAAGCGTCCTGACGCTGTGCACTGGTCGAGTCTTTGCTGTCGAAGCCTGCCATAGCGCTGAGCATAAGCGCCGCGTCTTCCGCGTCGCAGGTCATTGGCCCAGCCTGGTCCAGGCTCGAGGCAAAGGCGATCATGCCGTAGCGAGAGATACGGCCATAAGTTGGTTTGAGTCCGGTGATACCGCAAAGTGCGGCCGGTTGACGTATTGATCCGCCGGTGTCGGTTCCGGTTGCGCACGCAACCAGGCCCGCCGCTACTGCAGCAGCGGATCCNCCAGATGAACCTCCCGGAACTTTATCCAGATTCCATGGATTGCTCACCGGGCCGAAGTGGCTGGATTCATTAGATGAACCCATCGCGAATTCATCCATGTTGGTTTTACCTAGGGTGACCATGCCTGCTTGGTTCAGTAGTGCGACCACATGAGCGTCGTATGGAGCCACGAAATTTTCTAACATCCGCGATCCGCAGGTGGTCACGATGCCCTGAGTGCAGAAGATATCTTTATGCGCAAGAGGGACGCCAGTTAACGGGTGGCTGCTGCCTCGCTCGCGCCTTTGCTCTGCCTGCTTGGCTTGTTCGAGCGCGCTGTCTTTAGCAACCGTTACAAAGCTGTTGGTCTCATCTACAGCTATTTTTGCCAGATGTTCTTGGGTCAACTCGGTGCTGGAAATTTCTCGATTCTTTAGAGCGCTACTCATGGCGCGGAGGGTCGTTATACCTGGCATTAATCAACTACTCTTGGAACTAGATAATAGCCTTTTGACGTGGATGGCGCGGTGCTTTGAAAGTTGTCTCGTTGTTCGGTCTCGGTAACAAGATCTTGGCGCAGTCGTTGGGCGCCGTCTAAGGGGTGAGATAAGGGCACCACGCCGTCTGTATTGACTGCTTGCATTGCATCGATCATTGCAATGATCTTCTCCAGGTCTGCCTGGGCCGATTCGGAGCTATCCGGATCAAAGTTTAGGCGTGCGAGATTGGCCAGATGTGGAAGATCTATAGTGGGTTTGGCTTCGCTCATGGTTTCTTTTAGTCAGTAAGGCGTTAGAGATGCCAGTGTAAATGTACGATAGAAAAATTTCAGGGAAGATTAGCCTGTAGGTCGCGGCCGGTCCCGCCTAGGTTTATCAGTGCAACAAAATGTAACGTAATCAGGATGATATTCCTGCAGTATCGCCGTGCTTTTAGCGCCAAGAATGCCTATCATTCACACTTCATACGCCGGAGCACAGGCATGTTTAAGTATTTCCGCGGATTGTTCTCGCGAGATCTATCCATTGACCTTGGAACAGCGAATACGCTGATCTACGTTCGTGAATCGGGAATTGTTTTGAACGAGCCCTCTGTAGTTGCGATCCGCATGCAAGGGAGCCAAAAGAGTGTCGCTGCGGTTGGTCTTGATGCCAAGCGCATGTTGGGGCGCACGCCCGGCAACATTACTGCAATCCGTCCGCTCAAAGACGGCGTTATTGCAGATTTCCTCGTCACAGAAAAAATGCTCAAGTACTTTATTGCCAAGGTGCATGAAAATAGCATCATTCGGCCGAGTCCTCGAGTTCTTGTGTGTGTGCCCTGTAAGTCCACCGAAGTCGAACGCCGGGCAATCAGAGAAAGCGCATTATCAGCCGGAGCGCGTGATGTTCGACTGGTAGAAGAGCCGATGGCGGCAGCTATTGGGGCAGGGCTGCCTGTCCATGAGGCAGTTGGCACGATGGTTGTAGATATCGGTGGTGGCACTACGGAAATCGCGATTATTTCGCTTAACGGTGTTGTTATATCGGATACCGTCCGGGTCGGCGGCGACCGTTTTGACGAATCAATTGTCGCCTATGTCCGTCGTACTCAAGGCAGCTTGATCGGCGAGGCTACGGCGGAACGGATCAAGCAGGAAGTGGGTGCTGCATATCCGCAGAAAGAGATTCGCCAGATCGATGTGCGCGGTCGTAATTTGGCGGAAGGAATTCCGCGCAGCTTCACCTTGGACAGCAACGAAATTCTTGAAGCCTTGCAGGAGCCGCTGTCCATGATTGTGCAGGCGGTCAAAAGTGCACTGGAACAGTGCCCCCCAGAATTGGCTTCCGACATTGCGGATACCGGCATGGTGCTCACTGGCGGTGGCGCACTATTGCGGGATCTGGATATTCTGCTTGCTGAAGAAACAGGGTTGCCGGTAATTATTGCCGAGGACCCTCTCACGTGTGTTGCCCGGGGTGGAGGCAAGGCACTGGAGTTAATGGATGAAGCAGGCAACGCACACCTTCTCGACATCTAAGAGCGCGCTATGATCGACAGAGCTCTTTCACCAAGATTCGAATCAGCTCAAATCGTCTAGAGGCTTATCATCAGAACGCTTTTCGTCAAAAGCAGCGGGGCAGGATATCTACTGCTGGGCTTGGTTTTGGCGTCGATGGGGCTGGCGACACTAGATTCTTATTCACAATATCTTCGACCGACGCGGGCGCTGTTATTGCAACTTGTGAGTCCTCTGTATTTTATTGCCGAAGCCCCTTATGCAGTGGCCAATAATCTCAACGAGAGTTTGACCAGCAGGGAAAATCTATTGGCGCAATTACAGCGCCAGCGCCAACAGTTGTTAACCCTCTCTCATACGGCGCAACGCTATCAGACCCTAAAAGCCGATAACGATCGCATGCGGGCGTTGTTGGGATCCAAGGAAAAATTGCCAGGGACAGTGCTGATTGCAGAAATCGTCAGTGTTCGATCGACGCCGAGCGCGCATCAGGTAGTTATCGATAAAGGTGCCTTAGACGGCTTACAAGTGGGTCAAGCGGTCCTTGATGCCCAGGGTTTGTTCGGGCAATTGGTAGAAGTTGGCCATTCTACGAGTCGCGTGCTCTTGTTAATCGATAAAGACCATGCCGTTCCTGTTCAGGTTACTCGGAATGGGGCGCGCAGTATCGCTGGCGGCACCGGTTCCCGAGACAGTCTGGTACTGGAGAATGTGCCGGTATCTATGGATATTAGCGTCGGTGATCTGTTGGAGACTTCTGGTTTGGGGGGGCGATTTCCCGTTGGCTATCCCGTGGGGGAAGTGATTTCGGTAATATTGGATGCGACCTCCGTTTTTGCTGAAGTTGCGGTGCGGCCACTGGCTCGAACCAATCAGTCGCGATTTTTGTTGGTAGTCTTTACCGCAGAGCAGGCGCGTGCTGCGCGTTCGGAGGGTGAATCTTGAATCCCTTGGTTCTTGTGTTTTTGGCCTTTGTTGCAGCTGTGTTAAGCGTTGCTCGTCTGCCTGCGGACTGGTACGAGTGGATTGGTCTCTGGCAGCCGCAGTGGCTTTTGCTGGTACTAATATATTGGGCTTTGCGTGTCGGTTCGCGCTTGGGCGTGTTGTGGGCTTGGCTTGCTGGGGGTGTTGTTGATGTTTTAGTAGGCGAGCCCTTGGGTCTGAACGGTTTAATATTTGCCACCATAACCTATCTGTCGTTACGCTTTCGCGAGCGTTTCGCAATGTATGGTGCGATTCAGCAAGCATTGATTGTCTTTATTGTAGTAATGCTTGCGCAAGTGCTCAGGAGCTTTAGTCTTAATTTTTTCGCAAATCAAGATTGGAATCTACTACCGCTTACGACGGCCATGAGTACCGGATTGCTGTGGCCATACGCCTATAGATTTTTTAAAGCATTGGAACCTCANCGAGGCTTTCGGTGAGTGATATTTGTTGCCACTCTGTTTTGTTAGCATCTTCCTCACCGAGGCGGGTCAGTTTGTTGCAACAAGTCGGTTTGATGTTTGAAACGATGTCGCCGGATGTGGATGAAAGTTTAGTGGCTGGCGAGATGCCAGTGAACTATGTCGAGCGGCTGTCTAAGTCGAAAGCGGCAGCCGGACTGATTCACAGGCCCACCTATGTCGTAATAGCGGCGGATACGGTTGTCGCCCTCGGTGATGAGGTTATAGGGAAACCGAGGGATCGGGCGAATGGTATTGAGATGCTGATGCGCCTATCTGGTACTACGCACCGAGTTTTAACAGGTGTAACGGTTGCTTCGGCTGCTGAATCTAGGACCAAGGTAGTAGCCAGCGACGTCAGCTTTCGTGCAGTATCCGACGACGAGGCGTATGCCTATTGGCATACAAAAGAGCCAGCGGACAAAGCTGGTGGTTATGGGTTACAAGGTATTGGCAGTATTTTCGTTGAAAAGATTCATGGCAGCCCTAGTGCTGTGATTGGGCTACCAATGCTGGAAACAGAATTAATGCTGAAACACTTCGGCATAGACACATGGAGTGGTCGCGTTGATCGAACAACCTAAGCAGGACGATGAGACCGCCGAGCAATTGGTAATTAACGTCGGCTCTGCGGAGACGCGAGCGGCCTTGATTGTGGGTCAAAAATTGCGTGACCTGCAAATTGACCGAGCGCAGCACAGAAGCCTAACGGGTAATGTTTATCGTGGCAAAGTGGTTCGGGTGATTGGAGGCATTCAAGCGGCCTTTGTTGATATTGGCCAACAGCGCCATGGTTTTCTGCACGCCGCCGATGTCACTGCGAAACCGCTTATGGTGGCCGAGCCCGATGGTGATGGGCGACGCGTAGACATCCGCAAGCTTCTGCATGAAGGTCAAGAGATTGTCGTGCAGGTAGTGAAGGATGCTATCGAGGATAAGGGCGCGAAACTTACGATGTCACTTTCCGTTGCCACCAACGCACTCGTGTTGACCCAGCGTCCGGGTCAATTGGGCATTTCTAGGCGCATTGACAACATTACGGAACGCCAGCGGCTGAAAGATATTTTGTCGAAACAACTGGCGGACACAGACTTTGGTTTGATTGTCCGCACGGCGACAGAAGGTGCGAGCGAAAACGCTTTAACCGAAGCTTTTGCGCGACTCTGCGACAGCTGGAATGAGCTTTTACAAAATATTGAATCAAGCAAACAGCAAAAAACGCCCTGCTTAGTTTATGCGGAGTTGCCGTTTGCCTGCCGGATTCTGCGTGATTTGGCTGGGCCGAATGTGCAAAGCGTCACTGTAGATGATGAAGCTACGTACACCGAGATGCATGTCTTCGCACAAGAGCATTTGCCCCAATGGTCTGGACGAGAGGTACTGCGCTATAGCGATGAGGATCTATTCGCGGGGCTTGGACTAGAAGAACAAATTCAACAGGCATTGGAACCGAGTTATTCGTTGCCCTCTGGCGCAGGACTGGTTTTCGAACAAACTCAGGCTCTTGTCAGTATTGACGTTAACAGTGGCAGTTTTCTCGGCACTAGTGCTGGTTCGGCTGAAGATACGGCTCTACAGGTTAATCTGGAGGCTGCTCAAACTATCCCGACGCAATTACGACTGCGCAATTTAGGAGGCTTGGTCGTCATTGACTTTATTGATATGCAAGAAAAGGCCCATGAACAACAGGTGCTGGCGATACTAAAGGAGGCCTTTGCAACTGATCCGTCTCAGGTTCGGGTAGAGGATTTTTCCGACCACGGCACTGTACAGTTAAGTCGCAAGCGCGTGCGGCAGAGTTTAGGCCAGCTCATGCAGGCAGCGTCCGAGGACGGTGTTGATGCCTCCGTTGAAGCGGCGTGCCAAGCTATCGTCCGTGACTTGATCAAGCGTTCGAAATCGAGCAAGGGCGGGGCGGATCTTGAGTTTTTGGTGCGTGCCGATCAATCCGTTGTGGATCGATTGTTGTCGGACGAAGGTGCTTACCTTGATGGGGTTCGGGCCAAGATTCGGGCGGCTGTTGGTGTGCAAGCGGAGCCTGATTTCGCTGTTGGCCAGTTTGATATCTCAATGGTTCAGGGGTCGGCGGGCTAATTAGGCCTTGCTGCCTGCTATGTCGGTTGCAAGGCGTTTGCCATATGAGGATAGACTGCGGCGCTTTGTTGTCGCTCCGCTAACACTCTTTTTGTCCGTTTTAGTTGTCATTACGGCGCTCGCACTTGGGGGCGGCCGCGCGCTACTTTTTTTTGCCAGTGAGTTCACACCACAGCTGAACAGCATACTGGCCTCGAAAAGAATCAGCCTCGAAGGAGTGCAAGCCCATTGGCGCGGAGTTAATCCGGTCATTCAAGTGCGAAAGGTGACCTTTGGTGCGGGTCAATTTCAGAATATTGAGATGGAATTAGACTCGTTAGAGAGTCTAATTCGCAATGCTTGGGTGCCGCGACATTTGTATTGGCAACAGGCAGAAGTCCATTTTGATCAAGAATTCTCAGGTTGGCAGTTACGTAATCAACAACGCATCGTATTGCCTTTCGATGTGGTCAAAAGCCTCCGCCACGGGGACCGGTTGTTTGGGGCGATAGAACTGATATTTCATCCGCAAAAAGGTAAGCGCATGCGCTTTAGCGCTGATGTCCGAGCGCAGAATATTAGTAATGAACATATGCTTGACGTGGCGTTAGCCGCGAACAATACGGAAACCACCAAACTTGGGGTGTCTTGGGTTGAGCGGGTGTCATGGGCTGATGAGCAAGTGTTGGCGCGCGATGTCAGTGTCTCAGGACAGCTAGCATTGCCTGCTGGGCTTGTCAGCAGTGCTGATATGGTGATTGAAACCGGGGATTCACGTTGGCGTCAGCGACAAGGCGTCGGTCAGGGGCGACTGACCGCGCTGGCATTGATGTCCGCCGTGGATGTGACAGCATCAATTCCGACTTTACGCGCGGAGATTGATACGGAGTGGATTGCTAGGGGCGATGCTATTCATGGCATGACCCGTAAACTAGGGCTGCAATCTGGAGTCGATCGGTCTAACTCGATCGCGCTCGATCCTTTACATATTCGGATCAAATTTCTTGCAGATGAACTGTGGCCTGAGCTTATGGCCTGGAGTCAGGGTGTAGATCTCGCTGCCATGCGTTCGGTACTGCAGCCAAGCGCTGCCATTTGGCCAGTTTTTGACGAGTGGCTGTCGGCATTGGCGCCAAGTGGAAAAGCTCATGGACTTTATGGTTACCTCAGCAGTCAAGGTACCATAGGTTACTCAGNTTCTCTGTCCGATGTGACCGCCCAAGGATATCGGGGCGCCCCGAGCTTACGTAACGCTCAAGGTCGGGTGTGGGGTGATTATTCGAACATCGCGATGCAGTTAAATGCTGACGATATCAATCTACATTTTCCGACTTTATTCGCTCAAGCATGGGATTTTGAATACGTTCAAGGACTCATTAAATTCCATCTACAACCTGGGCATATGGGCTTGCGTGGGCAGAACATTAAAGCTCGGCGGCATGGCAGTGCACTTGCCGTGCAGTTTGCGGTTACCCGACCGAAAAACCCCTACGAGCAACGCTTAAGNATACAAGCCAGCATAGATGCTGCAGATACATCCGTTCTGCCCGACTATATTTCTTTCAAGATGGCCGAGGGTTTGCAAAGCTGGCTTCGCCGNGCGCCCCAGGCAGGGCGCTTGAATGGTCTGTTCGGGGCATACCATGGCCAGTTGCGAGAACGCCCAGGTGAATTAGCACGGCGTTTAGAAATACTCAGCGACTTGGAGCAGGGTCGTATTATCTACGAACCCAGCTGGCCGGAGTTGCAGAATATATCCGCCACTATCTACGTCGCCGGACCTGATACCCGCGTGCAAGTATCATCAGCTGAAATGGCTGGTGCACGGTTTTCTGATAGTCAAATAGCTCTCGGCGCTGGTGCGCGTGTTGCTGATGTGCAATTCGATGCTGAGACCGGCGCGGCTCAGCTGCTTGATTTTGTGCGCGATACGCCACTCCGATCGTCCTTTGCTTTTGTCGGAAATGATTGGTCGGCGAAAGGTGATGTGCGCTTACAGGGCAGTATGAGGTTACCGTTGACGGCAGATGCTGAGATGCCGCTTGCGTTGGATGTGAATTTCCGACCGGAGCAGATGTCTCTGTCCATGCCCGACTACCGGCTCAATGTGGAAGATGCGGTAGGACAAGGCACATTTACCCTGCCTCATCAGTTGGCGGGTAGTTTTGATGGCAATATCTTTGGTCGGCAAGCCTCAATTGCAGTGACTAACAACACCCAACAAATAAATTTTGCGGTACGCGGTGCCTTTACCCCCGATGATATCTATACCCTAGCCGGCCTCTCTGATCTTGGTGTGTTGAGCGGCGAAAGCCAATTCAGCGCAGATCTTTCCATCGACATGAGTGGCGGTATTTCTGCTTTGGCGGTGGATACGGACCTTCTCGGTATGGCCGTGAATTTACCTGGTGACCTGGGTAAGACCGACAATTTATTGTCGCCCAGCCGCTTTGATCTGCAATTTCTGGACAGTTACCAAAGTCTGCAATGGCGCTACCAGAATACTCAGGGCTGGGTGCATTTGGATGACCGGGTGCTGCGTGGGTCTATCGGTCTAAGTGCTGCTCCCGCAGTAATCCAAGCGGATCAAGATTGGGTCAGCATTGGCGGTAATTTGGCTGAGGTCGATGTAGAAGCTTGGTCTGAGCTGGCCGTGGGAAGTGACCAATATGCAGTGGATTGGCAGATTGATAACTTGCGAGTAAGCGAACTCGTGGTCGGTGATTTGATATTCGATGATCTGGTGTTGGTAGGTCGTCGACGCGTTGGCGAATTCATTTTCTCTGTGCAAGCTGACGACCTTGTTGGCAGAGTGGACTTAACAGATGCTGCGCGTCTCGGCATAGATTTAGATTTTCTGCGGCTGCCCGCCCCGGATTCTGTAACGGCTAACTCGGAAGCGATACTGCCTAACGACGTTTCTATGTTACCGGCCTCTGATCCCTTGCCGGTAGCACTGGGTCGATCCTTGCCTGCGGCCTCGGTGGCTATAGAGGCGCTGCGCATAGGCGATGAAGGTTATGGCAATTGGCAGTTTGAAATTAAACCCGAACAGGACAGCATTACTTTTGCTTCACTGAATGCGGATGTGAGAGGTGTGCATCTGCGCAATGCCCAGTTTATTTGGGACTTGTCCGACAACATTACGGCCTACTCTGGCCGCGTAGCGTTAGACGACCTTGCGCTTACGCTGCCAATGTGGGACTTCGCGCCGACAATGGAGACTGAGATTGCGTCGCTGCAGGTGGATCTACAATGGCCCGGCTCGCCGCCGAATATCGAGCTGCTGGGTCTGCATGGCATTATGAATTTCAAGGCCAAGAATGGTCGACTTTTGGATGCGGATACCTCAGCTAATGGCTTGCGATTGATCAGCTTGTTCACCCCCTCTGCACTTGCCAAAAGAATCAACAAATTCGATTTTTCAGACATCGTTGATGATGGTATGAGTTTTGATCGACTCAGTGCCGCGGTAAGTGTGGGCCGAGAGGAAATGGTATTTACTGAACGGATGATCGTGGAGAGCCCGTCGTCTTCCTTCGAATTTGGCGGTCGCGTCAATCTACGCTCAGAAATGCTCGACAACGAGATGATTGTTACTCTGCCCGTCAGTAGTTCATTGCCATGGTATGGCGCTTATCTCGCACTAGCGAACCCCGTGGCGGGCTTAAGCGTCATGCTGGGTGAGCAAATATTGCGCAAACCTATTCAGCAATTCAGTAGTGCTAAATTCGCCATTACCGGTACGCTTGAAGAACCTCAAGTGAAGTTTTTAAGTTTGTGGGATAAAAGCATGAAAGCTGTACCGCAACCGGGTAGCCTTGCCCGGATAGTTGTGCCGGTGGAAGAGACCGAAGCGCCGTCGGTTGAGCCCGTTGCGACGGGCAATAGCGGTGTGCACGCCGCTGCTGAGCCGCCAGCGGAAACGGGCGATTCTTTAGATGCGTCGACGGCAGCGGAACAGCCAGCGACGATCACCGTTGCTAAGAAAGATAAAGACGAGCCATAGGCGTCTTGATGGTCGGAAAAATA
The DNA here is from genome assembly GCA_002684495.1 of Gammaproteobacteria bacterium. Taxonomy (GTDB): domain Bacteria; phylum Pseudomonadota; class Gammaproteobacteria; order Pseudomonadales; family Azotimanducaceae; genus UBA4421. The sequence continues at coordinate 21,577 of NYVG01000029.1, forward strand.
CATCATTAAGTAGTAGTAAATGAGTGAACTGATACAACGGGTGGAAGCCGAGCTATTGGCGCCGAAGGGCATTGAGTCCGCAGATATGCAAAGCGCGATAGAGCATATGCTGGGCCGTAATGTGGATTATGGCGAGGTCTTTATTCAGAGTGCTCGTTCCGAATCCTTTGGTATTGAAGATGGCATTGTCAAAGATGGTGCTTTTTCGGTTGATGCGGGAATCGGGGTGCGGGCATTAGCGGGCGAAAAAACTGGTTTTGCCTATTGTGAAGACATTCGCGCTGATGGATTACACAAGGCCGCAGTTGCTGCGAAGTTGGTAGCCGGTGCGGGTTCGCGCGCGCCTGCACAGGGTCTTCGTGTGGTCAGTGCTAACCCGCTGTACAAAACCCAAGACCCTATAAGCAGTTTGTCTCAAGAGCAGAAAGTTGCTTTGTTGCAACAAGTAGACCAAACCGCTCGAGCTGTTGATTCAAGAGTCAAAGAAGTTAACGTGCGAATCGCAGCCAGTCACTCCAGTATGTTGGTTATGGCCAGTGATGGCACGCTTAGCGCTGACATCCGCCCCTTAGTGCGGTTAGACGTATCAGTCATTGCCGAGGACAAAGGCCGACGCGAGCGTGGTAGCGCTGGAGGCGGTGGGCGTAGAGATCTTGCGTCGATGTCCGCCGGTGATTGGGCTGATGATTTAGCGCGTGAGGCGGTGCGCATGGCGCTAATAAATTTGGATGCGGTTGAAGCGCCGGCAGGTCCAATGCCTGTGGTGCTCGGCCCAGGTTGGCCGGGAGTTTTATTGCATGAAGCTGTAGGGCATGGGTTAGAGGGCGACTTCAATCGTAAGGGTAGTTCTGCATTTTCTGGCCGGGTAGGTGAGCAAGTTGCTTCCAGTCTCTGCTCGGTGGTCGACGACGGCACCTTGGCTGAGCGTCGTGGCTCCTTGAGTGTTGATGATGAGGGAACACCTACGCAAAACACTATGCTAATCGAAAATGGCATTTTGCGCGGCTATATGCAAGATAAGCTGAATGCTCGACTTATGAATGTTGCGGCAACGGGTAATGGTCGTCGCCAGTCCTATGCCCATGTGCCTATGCCGCGGATGACCAATACCTATATGTTGCCGGGGCAAGATGTGCCAGAGGACATTATTCGCTCAGTGGCGCGGGGTGTGTACGCTGTGAATTTTGGTGGCGGTTCCGTAGATATCACCTCAGGGCGTTTTGTGTTTTCCGCTACCGAGGCTTATCTAATCGAAGATGGCAAGGTGACGGCGCCGATACGAGGAGCAACCCTTATAGGCAATGGCCCCGACGTCATGAACAAGGTGTCTATGGTGGGTAATGACCTTGGTCTGGATGCTGGAGTAGGTGTTTGTGGCAAAGATGGTCAGTCGGTGCCGGTAGGCGTAGGCCAACCCACTCTGAAGGTCGATGAGATCGTCGTTGGTGGAACACAGGCCTAAAATGTATCGGAAGGTTCTAGTTGCTCGCGTAAGAAACGGAAAAGTGCCCGTGCAGCTTTTTTTTGCGCGGGAGACGGCAATTCATTTGCAGTTGCTGAGTCGGCGCTGGTGACGCGTTTGAGTAGTTGGCGCAGCTTTTGACGATCAACATGAGGATGCTCGCTGAGCAGGAGCGTCAAATTCTGCGGATCCTCGAGCAAGCGGTCACGCCATTGCTCAACGATGTGCAAGGTGTGTCGCGCCGCATTAGATGCGCCTCGCAAGTGTTGCAGTTGTCGCTCGATGGCTTCGGTATCGAGTTTGCGCATAAGGCGGCCAATGTATTGCAGCTGGCGGCGACTGCCCTCGCGACTTTTGATGCGGTTATGGACCTCAATTGCGAGGCTAAGGGAAGGAGGCAAATCGAAGGTGGCTAAGTCTTGGGCCTTAAGTTGGGTCAATGCGCGTCCGACATCTTGTAATCGAGTGGCTTCGCGTTTGCGCGCGCTTTTTGATGGTTCTTCAGTCATTCGTCTGGAAAGAAAATAGTGGAATTTATAAAGCAACAAGCTGAGTTAGAACAGCTGGTACACGATATTCTCAAAGAAGCGCGCCAGCAAGGTGCGGATCAGGCCGAGGTATCTGTCAGCGCAGAGGAAGGCCTTGGCGTGAGTGTGCGCAAGGGCGAACTTGAAACTTTGGAGTTCAATCAAGATCGTGGGTTTGGTATCACGGTCCAGTTTGGGCAGCGCCGTGGTACTGCAAGCACGACAGACAGCAGCGTAGATGCAATCAAAGAAACTGTAAGCGCGGCCAAGAATATAGCTCGATTTACTGAAGACGATCCTTTTTGTGGTCTAGCTGATGCAGACTTAATGCCGCAACAGGCGGTCGATCTGGATATGTATCATCCATGGCTTTTAGATCCTGAGGCAGCTCAGCAGGTGGCTGCCGAATGTGAATCGGCGGGGCTGGATGTGGACGCGCGTATCGTTAACTCAGATGGTGCGCAGATCGGCACGCAACAGGGTATTCGTGTCTATGGCAATAGCCACGGTTTTGTTGGCAGCTATGCCAGTACCCGACATAGCTTGAGTTGCGTGCTGATTGGCGAAGATACAAATGGCATGCAGCGTGACTATTGGTACACCGTTGCGCGGAGCGCCGATGAACTTGAGTCGGCGGTGCATGTTGGTCAAACGGCCGGCGCAAGAACGGTTGCGCGACTCGCGCCCAAGAAAGCGCCAACGGGAACCTTCCCCATTATGCTAGCGCCGCAACTGGCCTCTGGTTTGATTGGTCACTTATTAGGCGCGATCAGCGGTGGTGCTCAGTATCGTAAAGCGAGCTTTTTGCTCGACAGCGTCGGGCAGCAGGTTCTACCGACATGGCTATCGCTACAGGAGTCACCGTTGTTGTCGCGTAGCCTAGGTGGTGCATATTTCGATGCCGATGGAGTTGCCACCCGGCCGAATCGGTTCGTCGACGCGGGGATTCTGAACAGCTACGTACTGTCTGCATATTCCGCTCGCAAACTAGACCTAGCAACCACGGCTAATGCTGGGGGTGTACACAACTTAGCATTGCTGGGGCCGTCGGTAAGCCGAGAGGAACTGCTCAAGGAACTTGGTACGGGGTTGTATATCTGTGAACTAATGGGCCAAGGGGTGAATGGCGTAACCGGCGATTATTCGCGCGGCGCGGCTGGTTATTGGGTGGAGGACGGTGTAATTGCGCACCCGGTCGATGAATTTACTATTGCGGGTAATTTACGGGATATGCTGAAAAACATAGTGCGCATGGGCGATGACGTAGATATGCGCGGTAATGTGCGCGCTCCAAGCCTGTTGTTAGCGCCGATGACCGTGGCGGGCGAGTCATAGGCTAGGCATAAACGAGACTCGCCAAGCCGAGAAAAACGAAAAAGCCCACGACGTCGGTGATTGTGGTCAGGACTACACCTCCAGCGATGGCTGGGTCGATACCCAGGCTACGCAGTAGGCTCGGGAGCAGACTTCCGGCAATAGCCGCAACCAGAATCGTGATCATCATGGCCGTGGCGATCACCCAGCCCAGCAGATGATCATCAAATAATATGGCTGCAGTGATCGCGACCAGTGTCGCCCAAAGTAGACCATTCAGCGCTGCTATTAAGAATTCCCGGTTTAACAGCCACACGATATTTCTTCGATTAAGTTGCCCCAGTGCCTGACCTCTTATAACTAACGTCAGGGTTTGGGTGCCGGCGATGCCGCCCATGCTCGCGACAATTGGCATCAGCACTGCAAGTGCCACTACCTTAACAATCGTCTCCTCAAACACATTAATTACTGCGGCTGCGGCAAATGCGGTCAGCAAATTGATGCCCAGCCAAGTAGCACGGCGTCCCACGGTTCGATGCACCGGGGCAAAGGTATCCTCGTCAACATCTAACCCTGCTGGTCCAAGGACCGCCTCTTCCGCGTCTTCTATGATGACGTCGACGACGTCATCAATGGTGATGCGCCCCAGTAAGTGGCCCCGATCATCCACCACAGCTGCGCTGATTAGATCGCGATCGGAGAACATGTGCGCAATTTTTGTATCAGGCTGGTCAACGTGCATGGCGGGGGCATCGCTGTCCATGATTTCGCGAACGGTAACAGATGGGTCTGAAGTAAGGACTTTTGCCAGCGGTAGCATGCCGAGATACTGATCATCGCTATTGACCACGATTAGCGCATCGGTGCCTAATGGTAGTTCCTTGCGTAAGCGCAGGTATCGCAATACCAACACTAGCGTATGGCGCGGCCGCACGGTAATGGTATCCGTATCCATGAGGCCGCCGGCGCTGTCCTCGGGAAAGGATAGAACCGCCTCAACACGGGCCCGGTCTCTGCTGTCTAGGCTCGCTAGTACTTGTTCGCCGATGGTTTTCGGTAGCTGCTGTAAGATGTCTGCGAAGTCATCGGTATTCAATTCGTCGGCAGCGGCAACGAGTTGCGCGGTATCCATAGCCTCAAGAAACTCTGCGCGCACTTCGTCGCTCATGTGTTGCAGGGTTTGATTGCGGTCTTCTTCTTCCAACAATTGCCAGATAACCCTTCGCGTAGTAGGCCGGGTGCTCTCAAGGGCGTGGGCAATTTCGCTGGGTCGCAGCGAAGCTAAAAGGAATTTGCTCTCGACGGCATCTTCGAGGGGTATATTTTCGATCAATTCTTCAAGTCGCAGAGGGCTACTCATAGATTCAATCGTCCAATTCGTGGAATCCAGCTTGGATTAGGGCGCTCAAGGCGTCGCAGGCTGCATTTTCGTCGATGCCATTCACAGTCAAAGTAACCTCGCTGCCCACGGGCGCCCCGAGCATTAACAGGTCCATGATGCTTTTGCCGTCGGCTTTCTTCGTGTCGACCTGAATCGACACCTCGCTACTGAACGCCTTGGCGACGTCAACAAACTTGGCGGCCGCACGGGCATGCAAGCCAAGTGGATTGATCANTTTTAGGCTGGCGTTGCGCATAATTTGGCCAAGGTCGGAAATCAAGGGGATATTAACCACATCTAAGCACCGCGTCAGGCGCTCCGTGTGATGGCTAGCGACGGTTTAGTTCTCGATGTCTGACCAGCACATTGTCGTAATCGTTAGCCAGATGCCCCGCCAGTCGTTGCGCCATATATACACTGCGATGTTGGCCACCAGTGCAGCCAATGGCTACCGTCATATAGACCCTAGAGTTCGCTTCAAATCGCGGTACCCAACGGGCGAGGATATTAGTGATGTCCTCAAACATCTCATTAACCATGGGCTGATTTTGCAAATAGTCCTGCACAGGGCGATCCAAGCCCGACAAGCTGCGCAATGCCTGGTCCCAGTGAGGATTCGGTAAACAGCGCAGGTCAAAGACGAAATCTGCATCGACGGGCACGCCATATTTGAATCCAAATGACCGAAACAGCAGATTGATGTTGTGTGAGCCATGATCCAGCACGCGGTCTACGAAATGCGCAGCCAACTGTTGAGTGGTTAATTGAGTTGTGTCGAGGGTGAGATCGGCCAGATCGGCTATAGTCGCCAGCACCTGGGCCTCCATATCAATCGCCTGACGCAGATCTATTTTATTTGAAGTCAGCGGGTGTCTGCGCCGAGTTTCGCTAAAACGTTTAACTAAAGTTGGACTCTTGGCGTCGAGATACACGACACGTCGATCTTCCTTGGCAAGCGGCAAGCTCTGCAAAATCTCCGGAAAGGTCTGTAACGCCTGACTGCGGGCATCGATACAAACGGCCAGTTGGGCAGGTGCGGCACCAGCCCTATTGAGATTTTCCTCCACCAGACTGTGCAGTAGGGTGACCGGTAAATTATCGATGCATTGGTAGGCATTATCCTCCAGGGCTCGTAGCACCGTTGATTTTCCTGAGCCCGATCGGCCACTGATGATGAAGAGTTTCATGCGCGTTTAGCGTCAGGTGCTGCCGCGTCGATACGTTGAAGGCAGTTCATTATTGCATCAGCGTTGTCACATTGGCGCAGAGCTGAGCGATGTTCGGCACAACTAAAAACCGTGGCAAGCTCGGCGAGCACATCCAAGTGTGCATGGGTTTCATTTTTCGGCACCACGAGCACAAACAGCAGATCCACGCCTTCGTTGTCCAGTGCTTCATAGTCCACTGATTCCTCTAAGGACATGAAGGTGGCATGAATAGATTGGCAGGCCATTCGGCAGTGGGGTATTGCAACCCCGAAACCTAAGCCGGTAGAGCCAAGTCGCTCCCGCTCCACCAAGCCGGCAAAAACCTCGTCTGCCACCAAGCCGTCGCGATCAGGGTCGTTTTCGGCAATAGACTCTGCTGCCAGCTGCAGAGCGCGCTTGCGGCTCTGGCATTGAACATGACAAAGAATATTCTCTGGATTTAATAGAGTGCTTATCGGCATTGGCGTGTGTCGTTGAAACTATTCGAACTTGGTGTGCGCATGTTTACGCTCTCTGCTGCCGTGATTGTGATCGACTGCTTTTTCTTTGTGTTTGATCACCTGGCGGTCTAGTTTGGCAGACAATTGATCTATGGCTGCGTACATATCTGCGGCTTCTGCATTAGCGAAAAGCTCGGAGCCAGCGACGTGTACTGTGGCCTCCGCCTGATGTTTGAGTTTTTCAATATTTAGAACTACGTGCACTTGGGTGATGTGATCATAGTGCCGTTCCAATCTCTGTAGTTTCTCATGAACGTAATCTTGTAATGAAGTGGTCAGGTCAATTTGATGACCGGTGACGTTGATCTGCATGCTTGCCTCCTTGCTAGCATCATTACACGCGTATTATCGCAAATAGCGAGCGATCAAACTAACTGTTTACGCTCATTAGAAGGGGGTATGGATAATGACTCCCGATACTTCGCAACGGTGCGACGAGCGACGTTAATGTTCTGCTCCTTGAGCAGTGCTGCAATTTTATTGTCGCTCAGAGGTTTCCGTGGATTTTCATCAGCCGTGAGTTTTTGAATGAGGGCCCGTATTGCGGTACTCGAGATCTCCCCGCCAGATTGCGTGCCCACATGGGATGAGAAAAAATATTTCAACTCGAATAAACCGCGTGGAGAGACCAAATACTTTCGGTTGGTTACCCGCGAAATCGTTGACTCATGCAGATCTACTTGTTGTGCGATATCGGCGAGAATCAGCGGTTTCATGGCCTCTGGGCCATCCTCAAAAAAGTCTTGTTGCACTTCGACGATCTGCGAGGCTACTCGCAGAAGGGTATCGTGTCGCGTCTGCAAACTCTTGATAAACCATCGAGCCTCCTGCAGGTTGTTGCGCATGAATTCGCGGTCCGAAGACTGAGTTGCTTTGTTAATCCATCCGGCATAGACGCTGTTGATACGTATCTTTGGCAATGTGGCCGGATTCAGTTCAGTCTGCCAACGCCCGGCATGTTTTCGCACCACCACATCAGGTATTACAAAATCAGATTGGCTTTCGGAAATGGCGGCTCCGGGGCGTGGCTGCAGAGTTCGAATCAGCGCTACGACTTGGCTGAGTTCCGATTCAGATAACCGAGACTGGCGCACTAAGGTGGCGAAGTCCTTTTGCGCTAGCAGATCTAGATGCTCACTAACCAGTGTCTTGGCCTCATCCAGCCAAGGAGTTTGGGCGTCAAGTTGGGCTAGCTGCAGGAGTAAGCATTCACGCAGGTCGCGGGCACCGACGCCGACTGGATCAAATTGTTGAATCTTCTGCAGAACCGTTTCTACATCCTCAAGTGTTGGCTGCTCATCTGACTCTCGAGTTGGGTCGATGAGGCTTGTGCAGATCTCTTCGATCGAAGCAGTTAACATGCCGTTATCGTCAATGCTGTCGATGATCATGGTAGCAATGGCGCGGTCAGATGCAGCCAAGGGCGTGAGGTTGAGCTGCCACTCGAGATGCTCGAGTAGACCCTCTGCTGCGCTGTTATTGACGCTTGGATCAAAGTCATTGTCGGCGTTTGTACCCGTGCCGGATTGGGGATAAATATCATCCCACGTAGAGTCACTAGGCATGGACTCGCTCAAAGGCTCTTCGAACTGCTCACTGACCTCAGCTTCGGTAGCTTCGGCGAATTCGTCGACGGTGTCGTTGCCATCTGTCAGCGACAAGTCAAGCTCGCTCTCCGCCTCAGCGAGCTCGTTGTCGCTGTTTTGGAATTCATCTTCCGCTTCCAGCATCGGATTGGAGTCCAATGCCAGTTGTATCTCTTGACTGAGTTCCATCGTAGACAGCTGTAGCAAACGAATCGCCTGTTGCAGCTGAGGCGTCATTTTCAGCTGCTGGCCGAGCTTCATTGAAAGAGATTGTTTCATCTACTGTCGTGGGCGGTTATGGGTATGGTTTTGCTTGTTATGTTAGCTTGAAACTTCAACCTAAGAGGTTAACTCATAAGTCAGCCAAGGTCTCATAGTGCAAAGCTGTCGCCAAGATAGACTCTTTTTACGGTCTCGTTCTGGAGTATATTTTCCGGCTCACCAGCGGCGATAACATGGCCTTCGTGGACAATGTAGGCGCGATCGCAGATGTCCAAAGTTTCTTTAACGTTGTGATCCGTAATGAGCACCCCCAAACCTCTGCTTTTCAGATCCAAGATGCCGTTTTTAATGTCGGTTACTGAGATAGGGTCAACGCCTGCGAAAGGCTCGTCGAGCAACATAAAGTCTGGTTCGCTGGCCAAGGCGCGGGCGATCTCTAGGCGCCGGCGCTCGCCACCGCTGAGACTCTGGCCGAGCGAGTCTGCGATATGATTAAGATGAAATTCATCGAGCAGTTGTTGGAGCCGCTGCTGACGCTGCTGTTTGTCCAGGTGCGTTTGCAGTTCAAGGACGGCCAGCAAATTGTCCCGGGCATTTAACGTTCTGAAGATGCTGGCTTCTTGGGGCAGATATCCCAAGCCGGCATTCGCACGCAAATGCATGGGGGCGTGTGTCAGCTCAGTGTCATTCAGTACGACCTGCCCGGAATCGCATTTCAGCAGACCGACAAGCAGGTAAAAGCAGGTGGTCTTGCCTGCTCCATTTGGCCCGAGTAAACCCACTACTTCACTCTGATGGACATCAATACTTACATCGTTAACGGCAATTTTATCCCGGTAACGCTTGTGCAGATTAAGACCGCGCAGTGCGTTTGTGCTCATTGGCGCTCAGATGCCTCACGGGAGGTTGTGTTGGATATTTCAAATTCCATGCGGACACGCTCGCTGTCGCCGTCCGCGCGAATTTGCTGAGCATTTAGATCGTAGATAATTGCATCACTCCGAATGATATTGCCGCTTTGTTGCAGAGTTGCATTGCCGAGTAATCGCAGCTGATTGGCAATAGGAGCAAAAATAATGGTCGAAGCGCTCGCCCTAAGGTCGGCAAGTTGGCTTTCACCGTCTTTGACTGGTGTCTGGCGCAGCGAAAATTTAGCAGGGGCTCCGGTGGTGCGAATGGTATCCACATCATCCTCCACCAGCGCAAGGGTTAATTCGTCGCCAGCAATCATTAAGTCGCCCTGAGTCGCTATCACCGAACCAGAATAAACAATGTTTTTGCTGGTTTGATCGAAAATGGCGCTATCGCCCTCGATTTGGATGCTGTTCGGCGCAGCAGCCCGTGCGCCCCAGGGCATTAATGCGAGGGTTAGACAAGCCAGTCGCATGATGCCAAGTGTCGCTCTAGACATCGCGCCCCCCCGGGGGGTTGTTGGCTTTTTCTTGAGGAAGATGCAGGGTACTTAGGACGCGCAGATTGTTCTCGCGCCTGAACTCGAGGGTCGAATTTTTGTGCAAAATCATGACCGGTGCAGAAGTGCGCAATGTCCCAACGTTCAAAATGACATTGCCACGCGCCGTGGCTGATTGATTAGCGGCATCCACCGAGAGACGGTCACTGCGCAGGTGCACAGGGTCAGCAGATGGCGTTGTTTGGCGAAGTTGAACCTGATCTGACAAGGTCAGGTGCGGCTTGCTCCCAAGTTTTGTTGCCCTCCCTCGCTGCGCCGATACCTGCCAGGGCGTGGTATCGGAGTCATCAAACAAGCGCATTTCCGGTTGCTGCAATTCAATGTGGTTATTGTCTGTGCCGCGGTACTGGGTCCATTCTGCAACCTTGAGAGAATAAAGGCGTTGCCCATTATCGGCATATTCTGTCATCTGCATACGTGTACCGGTGGCCATGATCGCATCATTATTAGCGCTGTCACTGACCAAGAGGTTAACGGCAGTCGACGTGGGTTCGCTGGTGGCCGACAGAAATAGCAGCGCAGCAGTAAAAATGAGTGCTCCAGTTGCTAGCCGCTTAGCGCTAAGAGCGTCCATCGGATGTGCCACTCTAGTCAAAGTCCCAGCGATCCTGCGCTTGCAAGATCAACTGCGCAAGCTCGACGATAACCCCTTCGCCGCCCCTTCGCTGGGTGACAAAGTCAGCGCGCGCGCGCACAACCGGATGGCTGTTTGCCACCGTCGCCTTAAGAGTGACGTTCTCTCTGGCATAAAGTTCGAGATCGGCCAGATCGTCGCCAATTGCACATAAATTGTCCTTGCAGAAGCCTGCATCCAGTAGTTGGTCGAGTGCCTGACTCTTGCTGTGGGCGCCCTGTATCAAGTATTTGAGTCCGAGTTCTTCAGCGCGCCGGTTAACGGCAGGGGACTCACGGCCACTGATGATGGCGACTTCGATACCATGCCGTTGCAGCAGCTTGATACTTGCGCCGTCTTGTACATGAAAGCTTTTTAGCTCTTCGCCGCGGTCGCTGTAGGTGATCTGACCGTTGGTTAAAACGCCATCGACATCGAGAATAACTCCCTTTATCCGCGCGGCGAGTGACATCGATTGATCGGTTGTGTCCATGCTAGGCCTGGTGAATAAGCAGTAAGTTATAGCCTATCCAAGCTGCCAGCATCACCGCGCCTTCAAACCGGGTGATAACAGCTCGAGAGTTAATGCCGTACGCAAAGAGCGCGAGCATCACGGTGAGTGCGGTCATCATGCCAGCGTCTCGCCATAATGCGACATGGTTAAGCTCCACACCACCCAGCAGTGCTGGAACGGCGAGTACCGCAAGAATATTAAGAATGTTGGAGCCAACTACATTACCAATCGCGATCTCCGGATGGCCTTTTAATGCGGAACCTACAGTTGCTGCGAGTTCCGGAAGACTGGTACCGATAGCGATAATAGTGAGGCCAATAATGAGTTCGCTGACGCCAAACATCTGCGCAATATTCACCGCTGAGTAAACGAGTATTTGCGCCGATAGAAGCAATATGGCCAAACCTACGGCCAGCCAAAAAAGACTTTTAGCATTGTTCATTTCGGGAATATCGTCTAGCTCGTCTTGCAGCGGGTCATCTTCAGCGTCAGGGTCGCGGGCGCTTACTAATAGCTGCCACAGAATAATGCTCAACCCGAACAATAGGATAAGTCCGTTGACCATAGAGAGTTCGCGGTCGAACAGCAGTACCAGGGTCAGTAGCGTTGCGCCTATGAGCCAGGGTAGTTGTTTGCGCCGAACGTTGCGCGAAAAAGCCAAGGGCGTAATAATCGCCGTGATGCCGAGCACGAGACCAATATTAGCGATGTTGGAGCCGATGGCGTTGCCCACCGCAAGCAGATGATTGCCCTCCAATGCCGCAAAAGTGGCAACAACGATTTCTGGAGCGGAAGTGCCAAGGGATACGATGGTAAGCCCGATAATTATCTTCGGGATTCCGAAATTGACAGCAGCAGAGGCGGCGCCTGACAAAAATTTGTCGGCACTCCAAACCAAGGCAACAAAGCCCACTAATAGCAGTAGCAGCTGCAACCACATTTTCCGCCACCATCCTTATTTGGGTGAATCCCTCAATTGGGTGTGTCGTTCAGAACTGCTGTTGTCAGCGCCGATACGGGAAACCCGAAAAACTTAGCTTAGTCTGATCTGCTGCGATATCCAAGCGAGCTCTGATGCGACACTGCGCCGTTTGTTGTATTGTTTAAGGCTATGCCACCGTTCTCGGTCATTTTTTCTACGCCCACTCAGGGAAAGTCGTTCTACGAAGGTCAGCAAAATATGCAAGAAGAGATTACCCGTAGGGTTGTAGATGCCATCGCCGATGCAATGGTCAGTGTTGCAGTTGATGGTAACCGCGCAACGATCGATGTTGTAAGCCCAGTTTTTAGCGATTTGAGTCGGGTGAAAAAACAGCAGTTAGTGTATGCGTGCATTGAAGATTTGATTGCATCAGGGGATCTGCATGCTGTCACCATAAAGGCGGATACCCCAGCAGACGTATAGAACTCGGAGTGATCGCCGCAGCCATATGGACAAGCTACAAATACAAGGCGGCCAGAAACTCGCTGGCACACTGCGGGTTTCCGGGGCGAAAAATGCAGCACTGCCGATTCTCGCGGCCACCCTGTTAACAAGTGAGGCGGTAACGCTAAGCAAGGCTCCGCACTTACAAGACGTCACAACGATGATTGAGCTACTAGCGTGTCTGGGCGCTGATGTTGTTGTAGACGAAAGAATGAACGTCCAAGTCACTGCCGCGCAATTAACTAATTTGAAAGCGCCCTATGAATTAGTGAAAACCATGCGTGCCTCGTTCTTGGTGCTGGGACCGCTATTGGCTCGGCACGGCAGCGCTGAAGTATCGCTCCCCGGTGGCTGTGCTATTGGCTCTCGACCAGTGGATCAGCATCTGAAAGGACTGCAAGCGATGGGAGCGGCAATAGAGGTTGTTGATGGATACGTAAAAGCCCAGGCCCAGCAAGGACTGAAGGGCGCGGACATATATATGGATTTAGTGACCGTTGGCGGCACCGAAAATTTGATGATGGCAGCATGTTTGGCGCAAGGCACAACTCGGTTATATAACGCAGCATGCGAGCCGGAGATCATTGATCTTGGCAATTTCCTCGCGGCTCTGGGTGCACGGATCAGTGGTCACGGCACCTCAGAAATTGTCATTGAGGGCAGGCCGGAACTGGGTGGCTGTCAATACCAGATCATGCCGGATCGTATTGAGGCAGGTACATATTTGATTGCGGCGGCAATTACTCAAGGTTCAATCAAGCTCGTTGATCTGCAGCCTGCGGCACTAGGGGTCATTCTTGAAAAACTCCAGCAGATGGGCGCGCACATTAATATCGGTGATGATTGGGTAGAGCTAGACATGCAGGGCCGGCGGCCAGTGGCTGTTGATATCGAAACCTCGCCCTATCCAGGCTTCCCCACGGATATGCAGGCGCAATTTATGGCAGTCAATGCTGTGGCAAAAGGTACCTCGACAATTCGTGAAACCATATTCGAGAACCGCTTTATGCACGTGCATGAAATGAACCGCCTTGGAGCAAACATAGAATTGCACGGCCCCTCTATGGCTGTAGTGCATGGGGTGGAAGAGCTCAAAGCTGCTCCGGTAATGGCAACGGATTTACGCGCGTCGTTTAGTTTAGTGCTTGCTGCATTAGTAGCCGAAGGCACAACTGTTATTGATCGCATTTACCATATCGATCGCGGATACGAGACCATTGAAGAGAAGCTGCAGCAGATTGGGGCACAAGTGTTTCGGGTTTCCTGACGGTGCAGGACGCTACGTGAATCCTCTACAACTCGATTAAAAGGACAACAACGGATGGGTTTGGTTATTGCCCTCAACAAAGGGCGGATCTTGAAAGAATGCTTACCAATTTTGGCGTCTTGTGGCGTTGAGCCGGTTGAGCATCCGTCTGAGTCTCGGAAGCTTATTTTAGCCAGTCGTTGTGGCGAGCATCGACTGATTGTGACGCGTTCAGCTGACGTGCTGACCTATGTAGAGCAGGGTGTTGCGGATGTTGGCATAACCGGTAAGGACACCATTTTAGAATATGGCGCCGGCATGAGTTTTTATGAACGACTCGACCTAAAAATAGGCTTGTGCCGCATGATGACTGCCGCACCCGTTGGGTTCGAAGCACCAACGGGGGTGCTTCGCGTCGCCTCGAAATTTGTCAATATTGCTCGCAGTCATTACCACAGCCAAGGTTGCCAAGTTGAGCTGATCAAGCTCACAGGGGCGATGGAAATCGCTCCCGTGCTCGGATTAGCAGACTGTATCGTTGATATTGTTGATACCGGTAATACGTTACGCGCTAACGGACTCGAGGCTCTGGATGTTATTTGTGATATCAGCACTCGAGTCATTGTTAATCGTGCATCAATGAAGACGAAGTTCGCGGATGTGCAGACTTTGGTCCAGCAATTAGCGGCAGTTGTTGACTGAATTAGCCGCTAGGCAAAACGTACGCTGGTACGATTTGGGGCAGAGCAAAACTACCACCGCAAGTTTGGAACGGTTTTAGAAACATGGTTATTCAGCAGCTAGTCACCTCGAGCGAAACATTTGAGCAGCAGTTTGCTGAACTGTTGCATTGGGATATGCGCACCGATAGTACGCTAGATCAGCAGGTCGCAGAGATCATTGGCCGGGTTCGTCGGCACGGCGACAGCGCGCTGCTGGAATTGACCAACAAGTTAGATCGGCGCGCGCTAAAAAATCCCGCAGATTTTAGATTGGATAATAGTGCGTTGTTAGCTGCCTGGCAGCGCCTACAACCAGAACACCAGCAAGCATTGGAATTGGCGGCGGAGCGGATTCGATTGTTCCATCAGCAGCAGTTGGATGCATCTTGGTCCTTTGAGGACGAGTTGGGGAATCGTCTAGGGCAACGCATCAGTGCGCTGGAGCGTGTAGGTGTTTACGTTCCCGGTGGGCAAGCAGCGTATCCTTCGAGCGTGCTTATGACGGTTATTCCAGCAAAAGTGGCTGGGGTGGAAAATATTGTTGTCACTGTGCCTACGCCCGATGATTCAGCAAACGATATGGTTTTAGCCGCCTTGTATTTAGCCGGAGTTAATGAGGTATTCAGTATTGGCGGCGCTCAGGCGATTGCAGCAATGGCTTACGGTACAGAGACTGTATCGAGGGTAGATAAAATTGTTGGCCCGGGTGGCGCATACGTTGCTACAGCGAAAAAGCAGGTCTTCGGGCAAGTGGGAATAGACATGATCGCAGGTCCGAGCGAAGTATTGATCCTAGCCGACGGTACGACACCGGTAGACTGGGTTGTACTAGACCTCTTTTCTCAAGCAGAGCATGACAGTTCGGCGCAAAGCATCTTGATCAGTCCCGACCGAGCCTATGCCGCACAAGTGGTTAGTCGGATTGAAGCAATGCTGCCTGCCATGGAGCGAGAATCGATCATTCGCCAATCGTTACTGCAGCGTGGTGCGGTAATCGTGTGCTCGGATAAGCATGAGGCGCTGGAACTGGCCAACCGCGTGGCGCCAGAGCACCTCGAACTGGCAGTAGCCCAGCCACAAGAATGGATAGATGAGATTCGTCATGCCGGCGCTATCTTCTGTGGCGCCCATACCGGCGAAACGTTCGGCGACTACGTGGCGGGACCATCTCATGTGCTGCCGACGTTTGGCACTGCCAGATTTGCCTCGCCGCTCGGTGTCTATGATTTTCAGAAGCGTACCTCGGTGGTAGAAATGTCTGCCCGCGGTGCCAGCGAGTTGTCTGCAGTTACTGATATTCTGGCTCAATCCGAGGGGCTGTTTGCCCACGCGCAAGCGGCAGCAGCGCGCGGCGGTGCTAACGATAGTGTGCCTATTACCGACAACGGGCCGAGCTCAGGCGCGGTTGAGTGAGCGATTCTGCGGCGCAGCCGGATGCACACAGTCCGCTTCAGCGATACCAACGAATTTTAGCTGACACTGCCGCTGATGGTGGGACGTTTCATGCAGATTTAGGCCAAGAGCAGGTTGTTCAAAGGCTGGATGAGTTGTTCCAGCAATTAATGCAGCAACCGAAGCAATCCTTATGGCAAAAATGGATCACTCGGTCAGCGCCCCAACCAGTAGAAGGTCTTTACATCTGGGGCACGGTAGGGCGCGGCAAAACTTTGCTTATGGATATGTTTTTTGACTGTTTGCCGGCTGGTCGGGCGCAGCGGATGCATTTCCACAGATTTATGCGGCATGTTCACTTGGGCCTTAAAACCCATGGCGGAGTAGCAGATCCGTTGCAGAGCGTGGCAGATGAGTTTGCGCATCAGGCTTCGATCTTATGTTTCGACGAATTTTTTGTATCTGATATAGGCGATGCAATGATTCTCGCCGAATTGATGCGCGCGCTATTTGTCAGAGGCGTTACTTTGGTTGCAACGTCGAATGTAGAACCTCGAGGGTTGTACGAGAATGGCCTGCAGCGTAGCCGATTTTTGCCGGCGATAGATTTGTTGTATCAGCATTGCGCGGTCGTTGAGATAGAGCAGGGGCAAGATTTTCGCCTGCGTACGCTGGCACAGGCCGAGATTTACCACTATCCGCTGGACGCTGGCGCTGAAGAAAGCCTGCAACGCAGTTTTATCGCACTTGCAGCAGCGCCGATAGAGCAAGCCATACCGCTAATGATTGAAGGGCGTTCAATCAAGACACGCAAGCTCAGCCAAGGCATTGTCTGGTTCGATTTCGTGGATCTCTGTGAGGGTCCGCGTAGTCAGAACGACTACATAGAGCTGGCAACGCTTTATCACACCGTGTTTTTGAGCAATATTCCGATTCTTGATATGCGTAAAGAAGATGGGGCCAGACGTTTTATTAGCTTGGTGGACGAGTTCTACGATCATGGGGTGAAACTCATTGCTTCTGCAGCAGCGCCGATTCATGAGCTCTATCAAGGGCAGCGTTTGCGATTCGAGTTCGCGCGCACCGAAAGTCGACTCTTGGAAATGCAGTCGATGGATTACCTGGCTGGGTCGCATACGCACGTCGACAGCGCTGCTAACTAGGCGAAAACTCTGTTGTAAAGCGCATGTGCCTCTACTATTATGCGCGTCCGAAAATTTCGGCTGCTGTCAGCACCAGCAGACTCGAGTGAGAGAAGCACTGTCGCGACTGCACGTAAAGCGCGCACCGGGAAAAGATCATCACTGCTGAGGAAATTAAGCGCTGAACACGAAATTAACCAAGGCTTGGAAACAAAGATCCAGGTGGCAAGGTAAGGCAAACAGATAATGAAAACGGTAAGCATGCGCGCACAGGACGTCGAACGCGCCTGGTGGTTGATTGACGCGGACGGCAAAACGCTCGGGCGTTTAGCTACCGAAGTGGCGAGTCGTTTGCGCGGTAAACACAAGCCAGAATTTACGCCCCACGTGGATACCGGTGATTATATTGTAGTAGTCAACGCAGAGAAGATCCGTGTTACGGGGAATAAAGAGAAAGGCAAGATCTATTGGCGGCATACCGGGTATCCTGGCGGCATCAAGGGTGCTGATGTGGCTACCGTGCGAGCAGAACACCCAGAGCGGATGATCGAGAGCGCTGTGCGTGGAATGTTGCCGAAAAACCCCCTGGGACGGGCGATGTTCCGCAAATTGAAAGTATATGCTGGCGATGAGCATCCCCATGCAGCACAGCAACCGCAAGTATTGGAGCTTTAGTACATGACTGACTACAACTACGGAACTGGTCGTCGTAAAACAGCGGCTGCGCGTGTATTTATCGCGTCAGGCACCGGACGCATCATGGTCAACTCGCAACCCCTAGACGAGTTTTTCGGTCGTGAAACGGCACGCATGGTTGTGCGCCAGCCGTTGCAAGTGGCTGATTTGGCTGACAAGTTGGATTTAAAAGTTACAGTCCGTGGCGGCGGCAATACGGGCCAGGCGGGAGCAATTCGCCACGGTATTGCGCGTGCGTTGGTGGAATACGACGAGACATTGCGCGGACCTATGCGACAAGCGGGTTTCCTAACACGCGATGCGCGTGCGGTAGAACGGAAAAAAGTCGGACTGCGCAAAGCTCGCAAGCGACCACAATTCTCCAAGCGATAATCAATATATGCTCAGTAACCCGGTGGGTTACTGACACTGTTTTGTGCTACACTTTTGCGCGCGAAATGCGGCACCAAACCAGAGTTAACTGCGCATGTGTCGAGAGCCGCATACGCAAGGCTGATGTCGACATCGAGCACTTTCGGTCAACGGTAAGAGCCTCTTTATTTGGGCGATATTGTAGACTAGGGGCGCCATTGCAGGACACGGCATTGCAGAATAAGAAAGAGCAATATTCAAAACATAACAACACCATAACGCGAAAACATTGGCGTTGGCCTTAGCTAGAGCCGCCGGATAAACGGCGTCTGATCGAATGGGTCGAAAGCCTATGCTCTTCAAACCCAGGTGTTGAAAACAGCGGAGCAAAAAGCCTTGAGTACTGGCGACGCAGTCCATGATGCCCCAACCGGGGATTCTTCGAACAGCGACGGATCTAGCCGACGCTATTTTTTGATCCAAGCTACATCAGTGGTTGGCGCCGCTGGGGCTGTAGGCGCGGCTTGGCCGTTTGTCAGCTACTGGTCGCCTAGCGAGAAAGCTAAGGCCCTAGGTGCTCCGGTGAAGATTGATTTGTCGAAGCTTGCGCCTGGCGAAATGCTCAGCCCGATCGTGGCGTGGCGTGGGAAGCCGGTATTTGTGGTTCGCCGTGATGCCGAGACTCTTGCATCCCTAGAAACCGATACCGAGATGCTGGCTGACCCGGATTCTGAAGTGGCAGAACAGCAACCTGACTTTGCAGTGAACGCTTGGCGCTCCGAGCGCAAGGAATACGGTATCTTCCTTGGGGTGTGCACTCATTTGGGTTGCTCGCCAAAGTATGTAGTCACAGATAATTTTGTTGAAACGGGTCAGGGCGGCTTCTTTTGCCCCTGTCACGGATCCCGGTTCGATATGGCGGGACGAGTTGTGAAAGGAGTTCCAGCTCCGTCCAACTTAGAGGTTCCCCCGTACCGTTTTGAGTCTGATACCGTGGTTCTCATTGGTTAAGGTTAGGTAAACGTAGATGCAACAAACAAACGGTGAATCCAAACAAGGCAGTTTGGCCAATGCAATGAGCTGGCTGGACGCGAGGTTCCCTGCGACCGAAACCTTCGAATACCACATGTCGAAGTATTACGCGCCGAAGAACTTCAATTTTTTCTATTACTTCGGCTGGCTGGCGACATTTGTGCTGGTGAATCAGCTGGTCACCGGGATCTGGTTGACCATGAACTACGTGCCCAGTGGCGACGCCGCGTTTGCATCGGTGGAATACATCATGCGTGACGTGGAGTTCGGTTGGTTAATACGTTATCTGCACTCAACAGGCGCTTCCGCGTTTTTCGTTGTGGTGTTTTTGCATATGTACCGTGCGCTAATGTATGGCTCCTATCGCGGTCCCCGGGAGCTGCTTTGGTTGATTGGTATGGCGATCTTCATCGCGCTCATGGCGGAAGGATTTTTTGGCTACCTGCTTCCTTGGGGCAACATGTCCTATTGGGGTGCCCAAGTGATTGTATCCCTCGCCGGCGCTATTCCATATGTAGGCGCTGACCTCATGGAGTGGGTCCGGGGTGACTTCTTAATGTCAGAGGTGGCGCTCAACCGTTTCTTCGCTCTGCATGTCGTCGCACTCCCCATCGTGCTACTCGGCCTGGTGTTTGTGCACTTTGTAGCATTGCATCATGTGGGCTCGAATAACCCTGATGGGATCGAGATCAAGAAAAATAAAGACGAGAATGGCGTGCCCGTTGATGGCATTCCGTTCCACCCGTATTACACGGTGCACGACATTCACGCGACCGTCGTTTTCCTGTTCCTATTCTGCGCGGTAGTGTTTTTCGCCCCAGAGATGGGCGGCTACTTTATCGAGAAGCCTAATTTTGAAGTGGCGAACCCGCTGAAGACGCCAGATCACATTGCGCCGGTCTGGTACTACACGCCGTATTACGCAATGTTGCGGGCAGCAACATTCCCACTCTTCGGCCTGGACGCTAAGTTCTGGGGACTGGTCACAATGGCGGCGGCAGTAATCATCCCTGCGGCACTGCCCTGGCTCGACCGCAGCCCGGTTAAGTCTATGCGCTACAAAGGCATCCTGTCTAAGGCAGCGCTGGGAATCTTTGTTGTCAGCTTTATCATATTGGGCGTTCTAGGTGTCTTACCGGCAGAAAAGGAATATACGATCCTCGCGCAGATTTGCACCATGCTGTACTTCGCTTATTTCGTTCTAATGCCTTGGTACACGCGTGTTGAGCAGACGAAGCCAGAACCGGAAAGGGTTACCTAATGAGAAAACTAGCCAAATTATTCGTCAGCCTTGCAATGATGGGGCTGTTCGTTGGAGCGCCTTTCAGTTGGTCTGCAGCAAAAAATGATTGGCCGATGGAGGCTTTTGAGCCGGATTTGACTAACCTGCCGAGCCTGCAAAATGGTTTTAAAGTGTATGCCAATTACTGTCTTGGTTGCCATAGCTTACAATATCAGCGCTATGGACGAACCGCTGACGATCTTGGTATACCTCGGGAATTAGCCCTAGAAAGTGTTGTCTTTACCGGTCAGAAAATCGGCGAATTAATCACAACATCGATGGATCCTGAGCAAGCCAAAGCTTGGTTTGGCGCGGCTCCACCGGACCTTACACTGGAAGCGCGGTTGCGCTCGCCTGAGTGGATCTACAACTACATGAAATCGTTTTACGTAGATGAATCTCGTCCTCTAGGCGCCAACAACGGGGTATATGAGAATGTTGGCATGCCGAATGTACTCTTGCATTTGCAGGGCGTGCAGCGCTATGACGAAGAAACAGAGCAACTATCCTTGGAGCCCGGTACAGGGAGCCTGTCTGCAGAAGAGTTCGATCAAGTAATTTACGATCTTTCGAATTTCCTATACTACGTCGGCGAACCGAATCGACTTGAACGGCAACGTCTAGGAATTTACGTCCTGTTGTTTCTGGTCATACTCGGCACGTTTACGTACTTGCTGAATCGGGAGTTCTGGAAAGACGTTCACTAGGCATAGTATCCCTATGCCTATACAAACTAGGCCTACAATATGAGCGCCGTAACTAAGAGAACCGCTATGACTTTGTTTTCAGATCCTCGCGATCATTATTCCCATCGAGTGCGCATGGTTCTGGCGGAGAAAGGCGTTACCGTAGACATCGTTGATGTGGTCGGTGGCAAAATCCCCGAAGATCTTGCCGAAGTGAATCCTTACAACACCTTACCTACCCTGGCGGATCGTGATTTAGTGCTTTACGAATCCAACGTGATAATGGAATACCTAGACGAGCGTTTTCCGCATCCGCCTTTATTGCCGGTGTACCCTGTGCAGCGCGCGTTGTCGCGCCTTTGGATTACACGGGTTGAAAAAGAGTGGAGCAGCAAACTTGACCTGCTGATGTTGGGGAAGGGCCGAGAAGCGGCTTTAACTAAGGCGCGCAAGGAATTGCGTGAGAGCATTATCGCAATCGCCCCGATATTCGCGGAAAAACCCTTCTTTATGAACGATGAATTCTCCTTGGTCGACTGCTGTGTTGCGCCCATTTTATGGCGCCTTAAGGAAGTCGGGATAACGCTTCCAGAAAAATCTACGCGGCCGTTGTTCAAATACATGCACATGATTTTTGAGCGTGATGCCTTTAGGCAGAGCCTTACCGAGGCTGAAATGGAGATGCAGGAGTGAAGCCCCGGCGCCCTTATTTGTTGAGGGCGTTATACGAGTGGATAGTCGACTGTGATGAGGTTCCCAACATTTTGGTCGACACTGAAGTGGAGGGGGTCGTAGTCCCTTCCGAGTTCGTTGAAGACGGGCAAATCGTCCTCAATATCTCTCCCAGCGCGGTCCGTGAGCTCTCCTTCGGCAACGAATTCGTCATGTGCTCTGGGCGTTTTGCAGGGCGGAGCTTTGAAATTACGCTGCCGATCGAAAGCATTCGTGCCATTTATTGTCGTGACAGCGGGCAGGGCCTTGCGTTTGAGGATGAAGACTTCGCGACCGCAGATTCTGACTCGCTATCTGTCGAGCAGAAAACTGCGGTGCTGGATACGGACGGAGCAGCCGAAGAAACGGCGGTAAAGGTCAGCGACGCTGAGAAAAAAGGCCCTAACCTGCGGCTGGTCTAGCCGCGATTGCGATCAAAGTGTGGGTTGTAAAACGGTGTACTGGAAGACCTTTACAATCTTTTGCACCCCAAAAGCTTTTTGCGCTTCAACTACCGCAGCGTCAGCTTGTTCGCTCGTTACTGCCCCTAATAGATAAACTACGCCGTTCTCAGAAATCACTTTTATTCGCAGTCCCTTGACCGCTTCTGAGGCCAACAACCTGGCTTTGACCTTAGTAGTTAGCACACCGTCGTTAGTGCGCGCGAGCATGGAAATCGGGCCGCCAACCGACAAATGATTGTGTACGTTTTCAGCGTCAGTTTTATATAGGCTACCTGCGACGACAGCAGCCTGGGTTCTGAGTTGCTCGCTAGGGACTTGGCCGAGTAATAATACAAGTCCGTCGTAAACAGCGATTACCAAGTGAGCGCCCTTATAGGCCTCATCAGACGCGCGTATTTCCCGTTCGATGGCAACCTCCAGAATGTTGTCATCGATCCACGCGCCGGTGGAGCGCGGTCTTTCCTGAGTGCCAGCGCAGCCGCCGAGAAATATCAGACCGGTCAGCAGTACCGTAGCAGGCCAGATTGTCTTCATGTGTCAAATATATCCTTCATCCAAGTTATTCGAGGCAGCCGTGCTGACCATGTCATTAATACCGCATCAAAGCGCACCGGTAGCCGACTGTACTGCTGGTGCCTGTACACAAAATGGTTCGCGCTCTTTATTAAACGAAGTTGCTTAGGCACGTCAATGCTCGCGGCGGCACTGCCCAGAGATTCAGTCGTTCGGTAACGCACTTCGACGAATACAAGTGCGATTGCCTGTCGTCGCTCGCGGTGCAATGCAATCAAATCTATCTCACCATAGGCACAGTAGTAGTTGCGATCGATCATCCTTAACCCTCGCAGTAGCAGAAACAATGCGGCTACCGCTTCAGTCATGCGACCAACTCGCCGTGACATTATTCAGACCCTATGATTCCGGCTGACGATCTTTCGCTTTGCTGATCACTTACAGTCGTTACCGTAAGAGTTCGCGATAGACGGCCTGTAGAGCCGATTCTGAGTGTGCCGATGGGCGAATGACGAATAAAGTGCTCGCGCCAGGACGAGGATTCGGTGAGTACTGGCGCCCAGGTTGCCATCTGGAATGCGGCTAGACCGAGTGCATAAAGGTCAACAAGTGGGCTCTGGTTGAGATTAAACGCATCGATCAGCGCTTGCTCTGCCACGTCGGGTTGGACTAGTGCAGGTAATTCTGTGGCCGCAAAGCCGGTTGGTGATTTGTTGTCCCTTAAACTTTGCGAGGTGGCATAAACCGGTAAGTGGTCGGCAAAGTGAAATTGCAGCGCGGGCACCAACGCCGCTGATTCGAACCCGGTGGTAAGTGCGAGGATGGCGTCGAGGTCCTGCCTTGCTCTGGGTAAGAACTCAACCGGCTCGTCAAGTAGTGCGGCGATTCGAGTCTTGCGAGCTGTGCTCGCTGCGACACCCATGGTTGAGCCAACTGCGTTAGTCAGCTGCTTTATGGTACTGAAATTCGCGGTATGAACCGGATATGGCCATGCTTTGCGGAAGGTGTTCAGAGCTTTATTCGCCCAAGCACTGTTGTTATAGACGACCATGACCCGCTCGTGTTGATTGGTTTGCATGTGCGCCGCCAGTGTAGCGGCCTCATCTTCGATAGCTGTGCCTAATTGCAGCAAATTAATTGCTGGTGCACCGATGTCCTTGTCACTGGGAAGATAGTTGAGCAACAGCGTAGGGGTTTCGCTGGCTGCCGCAAAAGCTGCAAAGGCATCGACGTTAAGTTTCAGCAGCGGGCCTACAAGTACATCGGCGCTGACGTTGCGTGCGAGACGTATAAGTTCAATCGGGGAGTGGGTTGCGCTATCGAAAATATGCAGGTCAGTATTGAGCTCTTCGGCCATGAGTGCTGCGATAAAGCCGTCACGCACTGCTCTACCCACCCGGGCAAGGTTGCCAGACAGTGGCAGCATTAGCGAAATTGACTGGGTCGGTTTAACAGCAAGCTGATCCGTCAGTGTCGGGGCTGTCAGAGCTGCTGGATGAGTAGACCATCGTAGCTGCCAGTTGTCCCAGGCGGCCGCTGCTTTTTGTCTTGATCCAGCGGATGTGAGAATGTCTGTAAGAGCGTACCAACCCAAGTGTCGTGTGTTCTCAGGAGTGGACAAGGGGGTGATCTGGGCCGCATTTAGCACTAGATCTTCGTATCCTGGATTTCGGTTGGCCTCCAGTAAGGCTTCCAAAATAGCATCTTGCTCGACTTGATCGAATAACTGGGTCTGGCTCTGGAGCGCGATCATGCTATCAGCCTTGCAGCGGTTGAAGACCAGCGCTGAACAAACTCGTTGTAGCAGAAACCAGTATTCAGCAGTCGTTTGCGACACTTGGGTAAGCGCCCGATAAGCTTCGATGGCGTTATTCAGCGAGAAATGCGCCTGCGCCATGAATGTATAAAGCCTATCGCTCACCGGTGCAGAAAATTCTTGATTCGTGAATTCGTCGAGCAAGATTAGGGTTTGCGCCGGCTCCCCGGAGTTGAGTAGCGCTTGAGCCTTTGCAAGTGTCAGCTTGAGGTCACGGTCCCGTTGTGTAAGGGTCTGCCGCGCTTGATTGAAGTCAATGCCGATACTATTTGTCTGTGCACCCGCTGGTGCAGACTTTGTGGTTTGTGATGGCATAGACCGCGAGCTTTGTGGAGCAGTTTGACAGCCGATCGTTAAAATTGCGGCGCAGCAAAAAATTAGGAGTCTAGTGGGCATGTCAGGAACACTCTATGTGGTTGCAACCCCAATTGGCCATCTGGGCGATTTGAGTCAACGCTCAATCTCGACCCTCAAACAAGTCCAAGTTATCGCAGCGGAGGATACCAGACGCACTGGCGTGCTGTTAGCGCACATTGGCCATGAGGGCTGTGAGCTTGTCAGTTTGCATGATCACAATGAAGACACTGCAAGTCCCAGACTAATCAGTCGTTTGCAGGCTGGGGATTCTGTGGCCTTGGTAAGCGACGCGGGTACGCCGCTGATTAATGATCCAGGTTTTCGATTGCTGCAATTGGCGTGGCAGTCGAGCATAACGGTAGTGCCGATTCCTGGTCCAAGTGCGGTTATCACAGCGCTCAGTGTTTGTCCGTTGCCCAGCCAGCCGTTTCGCTATGTTGGTTTCTTGGCGGCTAAGCCGGTGGCGCGTCGGCAGCAGTTACAAACCTGGCTCCAGCACCCAGAAGCCGTTGTGTTTTTCGAGTCACCCCACCGAATTCGTCATACTTTGGAACAGTTGGCTGAAATCACTAGCCGGCGGATTTTCCTTGCTCGCGAGATGACTAAACAATACGAAACACTGATGCAGGGTTCGGCTACAGAGCTGCTAGCGCAGCTATCTACTCCGCCTAGGGGTGAGTTTGTGGGCATTATTGAGAGCGGTGAAGAAATGACTCAGCAGTTTCAGCATCAACAGGTTATGCAGGTTTTGTTGCAGGAGCTGTCACCGGCAAAAGCGGCACGGTTGGGTGCGCAAATATGTGGAGTTAACAAAAAAGAGCTGTACGAACTTGCCATGTCGTTGAATCCACAGTCGCCAAAGAAATAATCGCACTAGGTTGGTTTGCCGACTTGTGTCAGGGCGCGATCGCTCTACACTGTCGGGCGAGAGTCAGCTGGGCAATCGCCGGTCGTTTGCGACGGGAGGAAAGTCCGGGCTCCATAGGGCAGGGTGCCAGGTAACGCCTGGGGGGCGAGAGCCTACGGAAAGTGCAGCAGAGAGTAGACCGCCGATGTGTGTTAACGCCGTCGGTAAGGGTGAAAGGGTGCGGTAAGAGCGCACCGCGCACGTGGTAACACGTTGTGGCTAGGTAAACCCCACCTGGAGCAAGGCCAAATAGAGATCCCATGATACGGCCCGTATCGGATCTGGGTAGGCCGCTTGAGGTTGTCGGTGACGGCAACCCTAGATGAATGATTGTCCATGACAGAACCCGGCTTACAGGCTGACACTCACCGTTTTCGCGGTCCCTACTCGGGTCGGATTTAGCGCCGTTGGCTACTGGCCATGCAACCGAAAAGTTCTTTTATATCCGTAATTTATGCCATCTATTCAGTACTCAATCGCGCTTGACTCTGGCATACGGGCTATATAGTGTCGCACATTGGGTAAATGTGGAGAAAAGTGGGAGAAATGGCGCGATAATGCCTCGCGCGCGGGCCCGCTATAAGGAAAAAAAGATGTTTCGCGGCATCAACAGTGCAACTCTCGATGCAAAAGGTCGCATGGCTCTGCCAGCGCGTAGCCGAGAGGCTGTGCTCCTTGCTAGCGCGGGGAAAGTGGTCGTGACAATTGATATGCGCGAATCCTGCTTGTTGTTGTATCCATTGCATGAATGGGAGGTGGTGCAGCGCAAATTAGAAGCTTTGTCGAATATCAATCCTCAAGCTCGGTTATTACAACGACTATTAATTGGCCATGCCACGGACTTGGAATTAGATTCTGCAGGGCGACTGCTGTTGCCTGCCATGCTCAGAGACTATGCTGAGTTGGATAAAAAATTAGTGCTTGTTGGTCAAGGCAACAAAGTCGAAATTTGGTCTGAAAAACACTGGCAAGAGGGTATGGGCAGTTGGCTGCTTGAGGGCGCCGAGGCCTTGAATGGGACGGGTAATGACCTATCTGGGTTGTCCGTATGACCAAGCCGGCGCAGCCACAGTCGGTCGCAGCGGACGGCACTGAGCATAAACACCTACCGGTTTTGTTAGTAGAAACGATACAGGCGTTGTCGATTAGCAAGAAGGATGGGGCCTACGTTGACGCGACCTTTGGTCGTGGCGGGCATTGTCGCGCAATGCTTGCAGAATTGTCTGATCGGGGGCGGGTGATTGCACTTGATCGAGATCCCCAAGCTATAGCTGTGGCCGAAAACCTGCGCATTGTTGAGCCGCGCTTACAGGTTTTCCAAGCGCGCTTTGCTGAATTGGACACCGTGGTGGCGAGCTTAGGGCTCACCGGTGCGATCCAAGGGGTACTAATGGATGTCGGGGTATCGTCCCCGCAATTAGACGACCCAGACCGTGGCTTTAGCTTCAGACACGCGGGTCCGCTGGATATGCGTATGGATCCGAGTCAGGGTGTAGATGCAGCGCAATGGCTCAACAGCGCCGATGAAGAAGTTATTGCTAACATCATCTGGCGTTACGGCGAGGAGCGTCGTTCACGACGCATCGCTAAGGCCATCGTTGCTGCCCGGCCGTTGCATACGACGGAAGCTTTGGCCGAAGTTGTGGCTGCTTGTGTGCCGCGCGGCAATACTAAGTCAGCTAAACACCCGGCGACTAAAACCTTTCAAGCTGTGCGAATTTTCATCAACGATGAGTTGCAAGAATTGCAGCGGGGTGTGCAGGCGGCTTTTGAAAGTTTGGCAGTAGGTGGGCGACTTGCGGTCATTAGCTTTCACTCGCTAGAAGATCGACAAGTTAAACAAGCGTTTAAGGCGTTGTCCCAGCCTCCAGTGTTGCCACGGCGCTTGCCGGTACAAAATTCGCAGACCGTGGTTCCTGGTCGACTTGTGAGTGGTCCGATCCGTGCTGGCCAGAGCGAACTTGATAGCAACCCCAGAGCGCGCAGTGCAACACTGCGGGTAATCGAGCGAGTGGCCTGAACATGACAGCCCAGGCACAGCAAAAACATACACCGCAGTCGCGCCGCCGCGCAAAAGAGCAACCTGATCAGCCGCTTAGCAAGTCGCTTTACCCCATGCTTGTGGTTGTTGGATTGCTCGTCGCCAGCGTGTTTTCGGCCCTGGAGATGGTGGATTCAGCCCATCGTATGCGCAGTCTCTATCAGGAGCTGGATCTGGTTCAGCAGCAACAAAACGAATTGCTCGCTGTCCACAGTAGATTGCTTCTAGAGCGTGGGGCGCGAGCGAGTTTGAACGAAGTAGAGCTAGCTGCAGAGCAAGAACTGGATATGCATTTTCCACCTTTGACGAAGGCGGAGCCCTGATGCAATCGTGGCGCCATTACTTTGTGCTCGGTCTATTTCTGCTTGCAGTAGGTGCGCTGTCGACTCGTGTGGTGTTCCTTGGGGTTACTGAGCGTGACTTTTTGCAGCAGGAGGGTGATGCGCGATCAATCCGCCGGGAGTCTATTCCCGCGTTGCGCGGCGTGATCTATGACCGCAACGGCGAAGCCTTGGCGGTCAGTACTCCCGTCTATGCGGTCTCAACCAATCCCCAGAAAGCTGATTTCAGCACAGCGCAATTTGCAGCGATATCAGATGCGTTAGAAATACCGCAAAGGGATCTCGAGCGTCGGATGCAAACCCATGCAGATAAACAATTTGTCTACTTGAAGCGCCATGCCGGATGGGACATGAGTCAGCGGCTTGATGCTTTGGATTTGCCGCACTTGGAATTGCGCCCGGAATATCGTCGTTATTACCCGGCAGCAGAGATTGCTGCCCATGTCACTGGCCTGACAGATATCGACGATCAGGGCATCGAAGGAGTGGAGCTGGCTTTTGAGCGCAACTTGCGAGGTCAGCCTGGTGCCAAGGTTGTGCTTAAGGATCGACGCGGCAATTCCATACGAGATTTGGATTATTTGGCGCCACCGAGGTTTGGTCAGGACGTGAGCTTGAGCATTGATTCGCGATTACAATATATCGCCTATCGCGAATTGAAATCGGCAGTACAGGTGCATAAAGCGGAGTCTGCTTCGCTGATTATGGCTGACGCGAAGACCGGGGAAATTTTGGCTTTGGTAAATCAGCCCTCCTACAACCCGAACGATATCGCCGGTCAGCTTGCAGGAATGCGCAATCGTGCGGTGACTGACTCCTACGAGCCGGGGTCGACAGTTAAACCTTTTACCGCTTTGGCGGCGCTGGAGTCTGGTCGCTATGACACGGAATCTGTTATCGACACTTCACCTGGCTATTTTCGCGTTGGCGGCAAGTTGATTCAGGACCCAATTAATCGCGCCTCTTTGTCGCTCGCTCAAGCCATTCAAAAGTCCAGTCAGGTGGCGATAGCAAAGGTTGCGCTGGATCTGGAAGAGCAAGCGGTCTTTGACGTTTTGGTCCGAGCGGGGTTGGGCGACTTTGTCAGTTCCGGCTTACCTGGTGAGGCCATGGGTCGGTTAAATAACAGTCAACTGCGCTACCCGGTCGTGCGTGCAACCCTTGCCTATGGATATGGGTTATCGGTAACGCCGCTGCAATTGACAAGGGCCTATTTGACCCTTGCCAGCGGCGGAAAACGTATGCCGTTGTCGATAATCAAGCAAGATCGGCAGATCGAAACAGAGCAAGTCTTTGATCCAGAGCATGTGCGTGATGTGCTGGCAATGATGGAGCTAGTGACCGCCCGTGCCGGCACCGCAGCTCAGGCCGCAGTGCCCGGTTACCGGGTAGCGGGTAAAACCGGTACTGCGCGCATAGTCGGTAAACAGGGCTACGACGATGAGCGGCATGTGGCTTGGTTTGCTGGCATGTTGCCAGTGTCCGATCCGCGGCTGGTAATGGTGGTGTTGGTCAATGAGCCAAGGTCCGGAGTGAACAGTGGTGGTGGCGTCGCAGCACCAATCTTTGGCCGAGTTGCCGAGCGCAGCATGCGCCTAATGGGCGTCCCAGGTGATATGCAAGAACCGATAATCGCCGAACGCGGCGCAACTGGTTTTGTATCGGCTGCAGGAGCCGGGCTATGACGTTAGCTGAGTTAATACAAGACCCGAATTGGTCCGAGTTTAGGATTTCTGGTATCAGCGAAGATTCCAGAATTGTGCAGCCAGGCGACGCATTTATCGCCGTCAGCCAGCATCCTGATCAGCGCTTACAGCATGTGCAAGACGCGGTGAAGGCCGGGGCTGCAGTAATACTTGTGCCCGAGGCGATAGATTTGCAAGCGCCGATACCCTTGGTGCCGGTAGCTAACTTGGCCGCACATAGAAGTGAAATTGCTGCACGCTATTATCAAAGCCCAAGCCAAGATTTGTGTTGTGTTGGCATAACCGGAACAAATGGCAAAACATCGATTGCCTGGCATCTCGCGGATTTAAGCCATCGGCTTGGCGTGTCTACAGGTTACTGCGGCACCCTTGGCTGGGGGGAATTGGCGCAACTTCAACCGACGCAATTGACGACACCGAGCGCCGTGATTTTGCAAAGCTATTTGGCCACGATGCGCGCACAAGGCGCTGCACGCGTTGCCATGGAGGTGAGTTCTCACGCCTTGGACCAGGGCCGAGTCAGTGCCGTGCAGTTTGATGTTGCAGTGTTTTCAAATTTGAGTCGTGATCACTTGGACTACCACCAAACTACTACTGCCTATAAGAAGGCGAAGGCCAAATTATTCCAAGATTGGCCACTCGCTGCGGCGGTTATTAACAGTAACGATGCTGTGGGTCGGGAACTTCTCTGCACAAGCCGTGCGAACGAGGTGATCAGCTACGGTACCCATGGCGATGTCAGCTGGCACAGTGAGACTGTGCGCCAGGGTATGCGGGTATCCTTTGCGACACCATGGGGCCGCGCTGAAACTCGCATGCCTGTTGCTGCTGAGTTTGCGGTAGCTAATGTGGCTGCAGCAATGGCAGTGCTCCTTACCCTAGGGCATAGCCTGCGCAGCGTAGCCGAGGCTGCAGAGGCCATGGTGCCTGTTCCCGGGCGTATGCAAGTCATCGATGGTGGTCCTAAATGGCCTCGAGTTGTTGTTGACTATGCGCATACACCGGATGCCTTAGAAAAAGCGTTAGCTGCCTTGCGGCCTCAGTGTCGTGGGAACCTGATTTGCGTTGTTGGTTGTGGCGGCGATCGCGATCGCGGCAAGCGCGCGCAGATGGGGCATGCTGCTGTTAAAGGCAGTGATTGTGTTTGGTTTACTTCAGACAATCCGCGTAGCGAAGACCCAGAGCAAATCTTGCACGATATGGGTCGTGGCTTAGAAGCATCCATTGCTCAGGGCGTTCGCAGCGAGACAGATCGCGCTGAGGCGATTGCTGCTGCTCTGACAGGCGCGGAGCCTGATGACGTAGTGCTTATCGCCGGCAAAGGGCATGAGCAGACCCAGGAAATTAACGGCGAATTGATTCCTTTCAGCGACTTTACAGTCGTTCATGATATCCAAAGTGAGAACACCTGATGTTGCTATGGTTAACCGACTATCTTTCTGAATTTGTAAGCGGTTTTGCGGTGTTTCAATATTTGACCTTTCGCACCATGGTCAGCGTGGTCACCGCGCTATTGATGTCATTGCTCATAGGGCCGGTGATGATTGCACGCTTGGCGCGAGCGCAAATTGGCCAAACCATTCGCGACGACGGTCCGGCCTCGCATTTCAGTAAGGCGGGAACTCCTACTATGGGTGGCGCGCTGATCCTAGTAATTCTCGTGGTCACTACGCTGTTATGGGGCGATCTGACCAACCGTTATGTCTGGTTGGTGATTCTAGTCACGCTAAGTTTTGGTGTGATTGGCTGGGTCGACGACTATTTAAAAATTTCCCGCAAAAATACTGAGGGTCTAATTGCGCGCTGGAAGTATTTTTGGCAATCGGTGTTTGCGCTAATGGCTGCGGTTTATCTCTATACCGCGGCGCAGTCGCCGGTGGAAACCACTTTGTTTGTGCCTTTCTTCAAGTCCATTGCGGTGCCTCTGGGCATCGGTTTTGTGCTGCTCAGCTATTTGATGATTGTTGGTATGAGTAATGCGGTGAATTTAACCGACGGTTTAGATGGTCTAGCGATCATGCCAGCTGTGATGGTCGGTGCAGCGCTCGGTCTGATTGCCTATGTGTCGGGTAATACGGAGTTTTCCTCGTACCTGCAAATTCCATACGTTGCAGGCGCTGGTGAATTGGCGGTTTTTTGCGGCGCGCTTATCGGGGCAGGTTTGGGTTTCTTGTGGTTTAACACTTATCCTGCGCAAATCTTTATGGGAGATGTGGGTGCTTTAGCCATTGGCGCCGCGTTGGGATTGGTCGCGATTATAGTTCGGCATGAAATTGTACTGCTGATCATGGGTGGGCTATTCGTATTGGAAACCGCTAGCGTTATTATCCAAGTGGCGTCATTTCGTCTCACGGGGCGAAGAGTCTTTCGCATGGCGCCCATCCATCACCACTTTGAGCTAAAGGGCTGGCCGGAGCCCAAAGTAATCGTTAGATTTTGGATCATCACCTTGGTGCTGGTGACCATTGGTCTTTCAACCCTGAAACTCAGATAAGTATGCCAAGAGTTCATGCAATTATTGGCTTTGGTGTCACTGGGCAATCGGTGGCCAGGCACATGCTACGCAATGGCACGCCCTGCGTAGTGTTTGATACGCGATCACCTCAGCGGTTACCGGAGGAGTTTCGTGGCATTGAAGTGCACTGGCAGATTGGGCAATGGTCTGCGGCGCAGCTGCGTGAATCCCTCAGCGACATTGGACGGTTGGTGGTAAGCCCCGGGCTGCCTATGGATCTGGCGATATTGTTGGAAGCTCGTAACCTGAAGTTGCCCATCGTCAGCGATATTGACTTGTTTTTTGAAGCAACGTCGGCTCCCGTAATCGGTGTAACCGGAACTAATGGCAAAAGCACCGTAGTCTCTCTGGTTGGTCATATATTTAATTCTTTAGGCCAAGCCTGTGGGGTTGGGGGAAATATTGGTGTTGCTGCCTTAGATTTGTTGGCGCAGCCGCGCGAGCAATATGTATTGGAACTTTCGAGTTTTCAGCTGGAGCGCAGTGCAGTACTGCCTTTTGTAGCGTCAACTGTACTCAATATCTCTGATGACCACATAGATCACCATGGCTCTATGCAAAACTATCGCTGTGCGAAGTTGCGTATTTATCGCGGCGCTCAACGCTGCGTGTTTAACCGTGGGGATTTAATGACCCAGCCCCACGCGGCTGAGCAATTGGCGAGCTTCGGGCTGGGCGCTGCTGCTGATGCAAATTCATATGGCGTTGCGCAAAGCAAAGGGGAAGACTGGATCACTAGAGGCGATGAACCAGTTTTGCCAGCTGATCAACTGCGTTTAAAAGGTGCCCATAATTTGCTCAATGTTATGGCCGCCTTAGCGCTGGTTGATTCTGTCGTCGACGTCCAAGACGCGGCATCCGCAGCAGCGCAATTTTCATCCCTTGACCATCGCTTTCAGTTCATCAGAACCTTGGATGGTGTGACTTATATCAACGATTCGAAAGCCACTAACGTTTGCGCTACGTTGGCCGCGCTACAAGGCATAGGTCCAAGTGAGCGAACAATTTTGATTGCCGGAGGTGATGCTAAGGGCGCCGACCTGCTGGCCTTGGCACCGGCTCTGGCTGAATCTGTGGCGGGTGTAGTTGCCCTTGGTAAAGATGCAGCGGCCATGTCCGCGGTGGCTGCAGCCGTTGGTGTTGACTGTGTTCAAGTGCAGGATATGGCAGCAGGCGTTGTGGCGGCACGACGGATGGCTGCACATGCGGATATGGTCCTGTTGTCGCCAGCCTGCTCCAGTTTAGATATGTATCGTAATTTTGCCGAGCGGGGCGAGGTATTCGCTCAGGCGGTGCATCGTTTAAGCAGTGAATCAGAGGTCTAGGTAACGTCGTGATATTCGCCGCTGTACATAATCCATTCGTATCTAAAAGCTTTACCCAGCTATTGTTGTGTTGGTTGGCCTTGCTCGCGTTCGGATTGATTATGGTGAGCTCGGCAGCAATCGCCCTAAATGGCAATTATGCAAATAAGCACTTGGTCTTCTTGGTGGTGGCCCTGTTGGCGTTTTTCGTGACCTTTATCGTGCCGCTCAGGGTATGGAACAGTTTATATCTGGTAGGTTGGCTCGGTGCTCTGGCTTTTGCTGTGGTGGTGTTGCTGCCCGGTGTTGGGCATACCGTAAATGGCGCGACGCGTTGGTTGCAGATTGGCGGTTTTACGCTGCAGGCATCGGAGGTGGCTAAATTCGGTTTGATGATTTATCTGGCGGGCTATCTGCACCGTTATGGTGAACAACTGAGTGTTGAGCCGGCGAAAATTTTTGTCCCACTGAGTATGATCGCAGTCGTTGGTGCCTTGCTGGTCGTTGAGCCTGATTTGGGTTCGGCGGTGGTGATCGTTGCTGCTTCGGTTGCACTGCTGTTTATTGCGGGAGCCCAATTGCGTTATTTCTTGCTGCTGCTGGTTGTGGCTGGGGGATTACTTGCGCTGCTCATTTGGATGGAGCCCTATCGGATGCAACGGCTGCTGGCATTCATAGACCC
The DNA here is from genome assembly GCA_002684495.1 of Gammaproteobacteria bacterium. GTDB lineage: Bacteria > Pseudomonadota > Gammaproteobacteria > Pseudomonadales > Azotimanducaceae > UBA4421. The sequence continues at coordinate 55,707 of NYVG01000029.1, forward strand.
GTGGGCAATGCCGTTTGACGGCGGTTATCAGCTAGTGCAGGCGCTCATTGCGTTTGGACGTGGCGAAATATTTGGTCTGGGCCTAGGAGAGGGGATTCAAAAACTCTTCTACCTGCCTGAGGCCCACAACGATTTTATCTTTGCAGTTATTGCAGAAGAGCTGGGTGTGGTTGGCGCGCTGACAGTGCTCGCCGTTTACAGCCTTTTCATTGTTCAGATCTTCGCCGTGGCGCGGGCACAGTTGAGCCGTGGCGAATTGTTCGCTGGGTATTGTTGTTATTTCGTAGGGTTAATCTTTGCGTTTCAGCTATTGATCAACTTGGGGGTCAATACTGGTGCCTTGCCCACAAAGGGCCTTACCCTGCCATTCATTAGCTATGGCGGTAATAGTTTGATCATTTCTTCGGCCATGATCGGCATGGTGCTTCGTTGCGCTTATCCACGGGAGGTGCGTCATGGCTGAAGCAGAGCTTTTCCGTGTTCCCGAAATGGGCCGTATTCGGCGGATTCACTTTGTCGGCATTGGTGGTGCGGGCATGTGCGGTATTGCGGAGGTGATCCTTAATCAGGGCTATCAAGTTTCCGGATCCGATATTGCTGAATCTGCAGTAACGTCGCGTCTACAAAATAAAGGTGCGGAGATTTTTAAAGGTCATGATGCGCTTTGGATCAAAGGCGCAGATGTTGTTGTCGTGTCTTCTGCGATTGATGAAAACAACTCAGAAGTGCAGGCCGCCCGAGCCGCGCTGATTCCGGTGGTGCCGCGAGCGGAAATGCTGGGTGAACTGATGCGTTATCGCCATGGCATCGCGGTGGCCGGTACCCACGGCAAGACCACTACCACCAGCTTGATCACAGAAATTTTTCGTTGTGCTGGGCTGGCGCCGACCTTTGTGATTGGCGGTATGTTGAACAGCGCAGGCACCAATGCAGAACTGGGTCAGGGTCATTACTTAATCGCCGAAGCAGATGAAAGTGATGCGTCATTCTTACGGCTACAGCCGATGACTGCGGTGATTACGAATATTGACCAAGATCATATGGCGACGTATGGGCACAGTTTTACCGAACTGAAAAAGTCCTTTGTAGAATTTGTTGCGCGCCTGCCGTTTTATGGCGCGGTCGCTATTTGTACAGACGACTCAGAGGCCCGGGCTTTGATTCCAATGTTGACCCGGCGGGTTATCACTTACGGTACTGACGAGGCTGCAGATTATCGAGCTACCAATATCAACGTGGCAGGAAAGTCATGGAGTTTCGATGTAGACCGTGGAGTCGATAAACCAGCGTTGCAGGTGCGCTTAGGGATTCCCGGGCAACATAACGTAATGAATGCCTTGGCCGCGATCGCTATTGCCAGCGATGAGGGCATTGCAGATTCCGCGATTGTGCAGGGTTTGAGTGAATTTGCCGGCGTCGATCGGCGCTTTGAAATTACTGCGCCAGTTCATGTTGACGACGCGGTCGTGAGTCTTGTCGATGATTACGGTCACCATCCGACGGAAGTCGAAGCAGTGATTGCAACAGCTCGCCAAGTTTGGCCTGAGCGCCGGTTGGTGATGGTTTATCAGCCCCATCGATATTCGCGCACGAAAGATCTGTTTGATGATTTCGTTCGCGTATTGTCGGCGGTCGATGTGCTGTTGTTGTTGGATGTTTATGCCGCTGGTGAAAAGCCCATTGATGGCGCAGACAGCCGTTCGCTGATCGCATCGATTAGACAGCGCGGCCAAATCAGTCCGGTGCACGCCAAAGACACGATCGAGGCGATGCAATTGCTGCCGAATCTCTGTGAAACCGATGACGTAGTCTTAGTGCAGGGCGCTGGTAATGTCAGTGCACTGTCGAAAACGTTGAGGGGGGTGAGTGTTTAAGCGTCTGGCAAAAGCGCTAGTAACCCTGAGCGTGGTGGTCGCGGGCATCGCGGTATGGATAAAGTTTGATCGTCCCATTGATACGATCGTGATCGAAGGCGATTTGACGCCTGCCGAGCAGGTGGCTATGCAGGAGCAAATTGGTGGTCTCGATTTGCCGGGGATCTTGAGCTTAGATCTGCCAGGATTTGAGGCGCAATTGCAACAGATGGATTGGGCACGGCGGGTTGATGTGCGTCGGCGCTGGCCGAACAAGTTGGTGATCTATGTCTACAAAGAAAGCCCGGTAGCTCAATGGTATGACCATACATTCTTGTCAGCCGACGGCGATATCCTGCAACTGCCGGATCAATATGATCAGCTGCCGAAACTGTCCGCGCAGTTAAGTTCGCCGCGGGAAAGCATGGAGATATTTCGGCTGTTGCAACAATACGCGGCGCGCCAGGGCCTGGCGATATTAGAATTGACAGAAACCGCACAAGGCGAATGGCAGGTAGGATTTGAATCGGGCACGGTTTTACATTTGGGCGCGGTCGAATTAGAGGCTCGCATGAATCGATTCTTGCGCGCGTATGTGAACATTATCCAACAACAGCAACGACCAGTTGCCTACGTGGATGCTCGCTACCCTAGCGGCGTTGCTGTGCGCTACAGTGAAATTGATGTCGCTAAATTTGATGCGCTGGGGCCGATTCAGGCGCAGAATTGGGGGCAAAATACTGGCATGAAACAGACCAATAGCAATTTAACCAACGGGCGCTAAACATGGCTTCGGACGCAGAAAGACAAAGGATAGTAGCCTTGGATATTGGCACCAACAAGATAGCGACTATTGTCGCCGAGGTTGGTGATGCCGGTGAGCTGGAAATCATAGGTATTGGTACCCACCAGTCCCGTGGGTTGAAGAAGGGTGTTGTGGTCAATATCGAGTCCACAGTGCAGTCTATTCAACGCGCAGTAGAAGAAGCGGAGCTCATGGCAGGTTGCGCCATTGAATCGGTATACGCGGGTATAGCGGGCAGCCACATTAAAAGCCTCAACTCCCATGGGATCGTCGCAATTAGAGATCGCGAGGTATACAGCCAAGACGTAGAGCGGGTAATTGATGCCGCCCAAGCTATGGCTATCCCCGCTGATCAAAAAATACTGCACGTATTGCCACAAGAGTTTCTTATAGATGCTCAAGAAGGCGTCAAAGAGCCGTTAGGGATGTCTGGTGTGCGCTTGGAGGCCAAGGTGCATATGGTGACTTGTGCGGTAAATGCTGCGCAAAATATTGAGAAATGCGTGGAGCGTTGTGGTCTGTTAGTCAACGATGTGGTGCTGGAACAGTTGGCCTCCAGTTATTCGGTGCTCAGTGCCGATGAACGCGATTTGGGGGTTTGCTTAGTTGATATTGGTGGGGGCACCACGGATATAGCAGTATTTACTGACGGCGCAATCCGGCATACTGCAGTGATTCCGATAGCCGGAGATCAGGTTACCAATGACATAGCGATGGCGCTTAGAACGCCAACGCAAAATGCTGAAGACATCAAGATTCGGTATGCTTGTGCCTTGACGCAGCTGGCCAGGGCAGATGAAGTAATTAAAGTTCCTGGTGTTGGCGACAAGCCTGATAGAGAATTGTCGCGTCAGACACTCGCTGAGGTGGTAGAGCCTCGCTATGACGAGTTGTTTAAGTTAGTCCAGGCAGAACTGCGACGCAGCGGTTTTGAACACCTGGTCGCATCGGGCATCGTGCTCACTGGGGGCGGTGCCAAGATGGAAGGTTTGATCGAGCTTGCGGAAGAAATTTTCCACATGCCGGTCAGTTTGGGGGCGCCACGAAATGTGGCGGGTTTGAAGGACATCGTAAGGAACCCGGTATTCGCTACAGGCGTAGGTCTGTTGCAGTACGGGTTGGACCAAGAGAAGGAAAAGCCGAGCAAACAAAGCGACCGTAAGAGTGGCACGTTGGCAAAGCTAAAAGGTTGGTTTAGTGAAAACTTCTAGCAGGAGAATACGATGTTTGAACTGGTGGATAGCGCACCCCAAAGTGCGGTAATCAAGGTTATAGGAGTCGGTGGCGGCGGCGGCAACGCGGTCGAGCACATGGTCTCAAAGCAAGTCGATGGCGTAGATTTTATCGCCACGAATACCGATGCTCAGGCGCTCAAAGGTCTGGGCGCGCAGACGACAATGCAAATCGGCAGCAGTGTTACAAAAGGCCTCGGTGCCGGTGCTAATCCTGATGTAGGTCGCGCTGCGGCGTTAGAAGATCGCGATCGCATTGCCGAGTTGCTCAGTGGCTCGGATATGGTTTTTGTCACCGCAGGTATGGGCGGTGGTACGGGAACCGGTGCGGCTCCGGTAGTTGCCGAGGTAGCAAAGGAATTAGGTATCCTCACCGTTGCGGTGGTGACTAAGCCCTTTGATTTTGAAAAACGTAAGAATAATGCCGAGCACGGTATTAAAGAACTTGCGTCTCATGTTGACTCCCTCATCACTATTCCGAACGAAAAACTGTTGGAAGTGCTCGGCGAGCAGACCAGTGTGCTAGACGCATTTGCCGCAGCGAATGACGTATTGCTGGGTGCGGTGCAAGGCATAGCGGATCTGATTATTCGTCCCGGCATGATTAACGTCGACTTTGCTGATGTGCGCACGGTGATGTCAGAGATGGGTATGGCAATGATGGGCACCGGTTCTGCGTCAGGAGAGAATCGTGCCCGGGATGCCGCAGAAGCAGCGATACGTTCGCCGTTGCTAGAAGACGTTGATCTTAATGGCGCTCGGGGAATTTTGGTTAACGTAACCGCTGGGCTCGATCTTAATATTGGCGAGTTCACGGAAGTTGGGCGCTGCGTAGAGGAATTCGCCTCACCTGATGCGACGGTAGTTGTTGGCACAGTAATCGATCAGACCCTGCAGGACGAGATTAAGGTAACTGTCGTTGCGACTGGCCTAGGCAAAGCTTTGAAGCCGAATGTTGTAGTGGACAATACTGCGATCGAGCCGGCTGCAGTTGCGGGTCAGATGGATTACGCAAGACTAGATACTCCAGCCTACGAGAGACAAAAACCTGTAGAGAAACCGGCCCAGAGCCTCGATGTCGGCCAAACCAAAGATATGGAATATCTGGATATTCCTGCGTTTTTGCGGCGTCAGGCAGATTAACCTTTAGGTCATTGACCTAGCGGCTGGATCTTTAATTTAAGGTTGCGCGTCCCGAGTCAGCGACCGATCCTCACCTCCTGCTAGAAGTGTCGGCACCCAATAGTATTGGGTGCCACAGGATCGGTTTGCTCGACTCGGGCGAGTAGCCGTTAGAGTGGAACCCATTAATGCAAAGTAGTGCTCGGCAACATACGCTAAAAAATTGCATTCGCGCCACCGGCATAGGATTACATTCGGGCAAGCAGGTCAACGTGGTCCTGCGGCCGGGCGCGGTTGACAGCGGCATCGTGTTTCGGCGCACTGACCTTGACTACGATTATCGTGTTAGGGCCCACGCTATGAATGTGGGCAGCACAGCGATGGCCACGTCGTTATCCGATGGCGCTAATGAAATTTCCACCATTGAGCACCTTATGTCGGCCTTTGCGGGGCTGGGTATCGACAACGCTGAAGTTGAAGTCGACGCAGGTGAATTACCGATAATGGATGGCAGTGCTGCGCCGTTTGTCTTCCTAATTCAGTCTGCCGGCGTTACCGCTCAGAGCGCGGTAAAAAAATTCCTCGTCATTCGTGAAACGATTCGTTTTGGAAGCGATGAGGCCTTTGCTGAACTGCAGCCTCACGAAGGTTTCGCTCTAAAGTACACGTTGGATTACGATCATCCAGTTTTTGCTCAGCATGAGCACACGGCAGAGGTAAATTTCTGTTCGACCTCGTTTATTAAGGAAATTAGCCGAGCGCGAACTTTTGGTTTTTTAGCAGATTACGAGAGACTGAAAGCCCGAAATCTGGCCCAGGGCGGTAGCCTTGATAATGCGGTGGTGGTTGATGATTCACGTATTCTCAATGAAGAAGGCTTACGTGTTCGCGACGAGTTTGCCAAACACAAACTCTTAGATGCCGTGGGCGATCTCTATCTTATCGGCTTTAGTTTAGTCGGGCGATTTCACGGTTATCGCTCGGGCCATACCATCAATAATGCGCTGTTGAAAAAAGTCCTAGCGACACCTCGCGCTTTTGATGTGGTGAGTTATCAGTCTGATTGTGTTGTTCCCCAATCCTATCAACGCAAGGACGCTCTACCAGCCTAGGTATTCAATGCGAGTAATCGTCGCCGGCGTGGGTACTGAGTCTCGCGATTCGCAGTTTTAGCTCTCGCACCTGGGCAAAACTCGCGAGGGGCTGCAAATTCTGTACTAAGTCGTCAGCCATGAATCGCAGGCGCGTGGCGACCGCAGCGGATCTGCACAGCAGCAATAGGTGGGGCCCGCGAATGTCTGTGACTTCGACTTCATAGCGCAGCGGCGCATCTAAAATTGACCGAAACTCTGCGGTCCAAGATCGTTGATTGGCCGAACGGTGTAGGAGCTTCTGTAACGGTGAGTAGCGACCGTTGTGTTGTTGCAGAAGATCGTCTATTCGATCTGTCGTCATGCGAATTCGGGTCCTCGTTATCCATGAGCGTTGGCCTCGTGTCTGACAGGCGGTGATGAGCGTATCGACCGCTCCACACAGCAGTAGGATAACAGCCTACAGTATGGGTCCAAAATGCTCGATCGAAGCGATTGAAAAATTTCTGGGAATAGACCAAGCTGTTCGAAGGTCAGAGGATTCCAACTGCGTTTTTGTAGCTCGTTGATGCTGGCGTGGATCACCAAGGAAGCAGGCTACATGCAAATTATCGTTATCGGTAAACGCGGCGACTTCAGAGGCATCACTGTCTCCAAATATCTAGGGTACCTTTTCGCTGCTGTATCCATAAGCCTTTTCGCAGCACTTATTGTACTGGGTGTCAGCGTGTCCAAGCATCAGGCCATTGACAGTACGGTAATTGAAAACTGGCAGGGCGCCATTACCGAGCATCGATCTGAACTAGATGGATTGCAGCAACAAGCGTCAGCAAAAAATGATGCGCTAGCCAGCCAATTGTCAAAAATGCAGAGCCGTTTGTGGCGCATTGAGGCGTTGGCAGCACATATGCGCGACCTCTCGGGTCTAGAAGAGGGTGAATTCAACTTTGATCAAAGCATCGCCCAAGGCGGCCCCTTGGCTGAAGAGGCCCAAGAGTTCGCATGGGTTGATCTACAAACGCAACTTAACCAGCTGGCTCTGCAATTAGACCGGCGAGAGAAAGAGCTCGGCATACTAGACACTGTGATGATTGAACTGCAGCGGTCTGAGCAGGTTCGGTTGAGCGGTCGGCCCATCTCCAAAGGTTGGCTATCATCGGCCTACGGTAATCGTATTGACCCGATCACAGGGCAACCCGCCTGGCACGCTGGGGTAGACTTTGCCGGAAGCCAAGGTTCTGATGTGCTGGCTGTGGCAAGCGGTGTGGTGGTGTTTGCTGACCGTCGCGACGGCTACGGTAAGTTGGTCGAAATAAATCACGGCAAGGGCGTCAGTACGCGGTATGGACACCATGAAAAGCTACTGGTTAAAGCTGGGGAAATTGTTAAAAAAGGCGACGTGATCGGATTAATGGGCAGTAGCGGTCGATCGACCGGGCCCCATGTGCATTTCGAGGTGTTGCGCAATGGTAGAACCATAGACCCGACCCGCTTTATCAGCGGTAGCGCGGGTGGCCGCTAGCAACCTACGCTTCTTATTGATTGTTGGATAAGCCTGTCCCGCTAGCCGCGCTGCCGCTACAATGCGCGGCACGATTGTTCCGCCCTAGATTGGGCCCTATTAACATCAAACATCATGGCGAATTTTTTCACTAGGCTTTTTGGCTCGAAAAACGCGCGCGAATTGCGTCGCATGCAGAAGATCGTCGATCGGATCAACGCGTTAGAAGAAACGCTGGACTCCACGGCGGATCTGCCACAATGGACCCAGACCCTGCGTGAGCGTGCGAGTGCGGGCGAATCATTAGATACGCTGCTGCCAGAAGCGTTTGCTGCCGTTCGCGAAGCCGCGAAACGTGCCAAAGGCATGCGTCACTATGACGTACAGTTAATCGGCGGGATTACGCTGCACGAGGGGCGCATTGCAGAAATGCGCACAGGGGAAGGCAAGACCCTGATGGCCACATTGCCGGCTTATCTCAATGCGTTATCTGGCAAAGGCGTCCATGTTGTCACTGTGAACGACTACCTTGCTAAGCGCGACGCCAATTGGATGGCGCCGATTTACGAGGCGCTGGGGATGCGCGTTGGCGTCATTCAATCGAATCAGCCAAACGAAGAAAAACATCAGGCGTACGCGGCGGATATTACCTACGGCACAAATAACGAGTTCGGGTTCGACTACTTGCGCTCGAATATGGCGTTCACCTTGGAGGATCGTCTCCAGCGGGAATTGAACTTTGCGATAATTGACGAAGTCGACAGCATCCTTATCGACGAGGCGCGTACGCCTTTGATCATTTCCGGTGCCGCGGAAGAAAGCACCAAGCTGTATCAAATACTTAATCAGGTTGCGCCGACGCTGAAAGAGCAGCCTTTTGACGATACACCACGTGTATTTGGCGAGCCTGAACCCGAACCCACGGGCGATTTCAGCGTTGATGAAAAAAATCGGCAGATTGAAATAACTGAGTTAGGCCATCAAAAAGTCGAGCAGGCGTTGAAGCAAATGGGGCTTCTGCAAGAAGGCGATAGCTTATATTCATCGACGAACCTGAATCTTTTGCATCATGTCCTTGCTGCGTTGAAGGCGCACGCCTTATTTAAGCGTGACGTTGACTATATGGTGCGCAACCAAGAAATCGTCATTGTTGACGAACACACGGGGCGCGCGATGCCGGGCAGGCGTTGGTCTGATGGTATTCATCAGGCTATTGAAGCCAAAGAGGACCTGCCGATCCAAAACGAAAGCCAGACTTTGGCGTCAACGACGTTCCAAAACTATTTCCGTTTATATGGCAAGTTGTCGGGGATGACCGGTACTGCAGATACCGAGGCCTTCGAATTCAACCAGATCTATGGGTTGGATGTAGTGGTTATTCCGACCCACAAGCCAATGATTCGCGACGACCAAAACGACCTGATTTTTCTTACCTTGCAAGAAAAATACGACGCCATCGTTGAGGATATTGAAACTCGCACCAAAGTCGGTCAGCCAATATTGGTGGGCACCGCATCCATCGAGTCATCAGAGTTGTTGTCTAAGGAACTGACTCGCAGAGGTATAGGGCATAACGTCCTAAACGCAAAGCAGCATGAGCGTGAGGCGGACATCGTAGCCGACGCGGGGCGACCGGCAGCTGTAACCATAGCCACCAATATGGCCGGTCGAGGCACTGATATCGTACTTGGCGGTAATCTCGAGGCTGACCTGCAGCGCGCTGGTTCCGGCGGTGATGCAGAGGACAGTCGTATTCGTGACTCGTGGGAGCAACTCCATGAGCAGGTGCTGGCTGCGGGTGGGCTTCACATTATCGGTACCGAGCGGCATGAGTCTCGACGCATTGATAACCAGCTGCGCGGGCGCTCAGGCCGCCAAGGGGATCCGGGTTCAAGCCGGTTTTATCTGTCAGTTGACGACAACCTCATGCGTATCTTTGTGAACGATAATATGCGCGGCATGATGCAAAAGCTGGGTGGTGAGCCTGGCGAAGCCATAGAGCACAAGCTGATTAACCGGTCCATAGAGAACGCCCAGCGTAAGGTTGAAGGTCACAACTTTGATATCCGCAAAAATCTGCTGGAATACGATGATGTATCTAACGATCAGCGTCAGGTCATATATCAACAGCGCCTGCAACTTATGCAGTCCGAGAGTATTGCAGACACAATCGAGGGTCTCCGCGAAGAAGTAATTGTCGATCTGGCGGGTCAGCACATTCCACCGGAGAGCTTGAGCGAGCAGTGGGATCTGCCGGGCTTGCAGCAGGAACTGCAGGCCGAATTTGGTAGCCAACAGCCTCTGCAACAATGGCTAGACGAAGACGATCAATTGGAAGAAAGTGGCCTGATTGATCGAATCTTGCAGCAAATAGAATCCGAGTATGCTGACAAGCAGGCAGCATTCGAGGCTGCAAATATCGACATGCGGCTGGTCGAGAAGCAGGTCATGTTGCAATTACTCGACCAGCGCTGGAAAGAGCATCTGGCGTCCATGGATCAACTGCGTCAGGGCATTCATTTGCGTGCGTATGCGCAAAAGCAGCCAAAGCAGGAGTTTAAGCGCGAGTCTTTCGAGCTCTTCCAGTCGCTGTTGTACAACATCAAATACGATGTGATTCGCACCTTGTCGCGCATGCAGCTAGAAAACCCGGAAGAGCTGGCCGCCGCAGAGCGCAAACGGCGTGCAGAAGCGGAACAGCAAATGCAATTTCAGCATGCCCAGGCAGCTGAGCTCGGAGCGAGCGAAACCGATACAGCGGAACAACAACCGGTAAGAGCGGCACCCTTTGTTCGAGATGACCGCAAAGTCGGTCGTAACGAACCCTGTCCGTGTGGCTCGGGTAAAAAGTATAAGCAATGCTGTGGCCGAGCGGGCGTAAGTGGCAGTTAATCTATCAGCACCTCGGGATGTCCTAGATGTGCCCGGAATCAGATTGGGTACTGCAGCCAGTGGATTGAAAGCCAGTGACGATGTTGTTGTAGCACACCTAGATCCACAGGCTCGGGTAGCAGGGGTATATACGCAATCTTTCTTTGCCGCAGCGCCTGTACTGCTAGCGCGAGAACGTCAGGAAAACTGTCAAGCGTGGGTGATCAACAGCGGCAACGCGAATGCGGCAACAGGCGGGCCCGGTAAACAAGATGCTCATATCATCTGTGAATCGGCCGCGGAATTGTTGGGCATTGACGTTGGGCAAGTGCAGCCTTTCTCAACCGGTGTTATCGGTGAACGATTAGATGTGCCAGCGCTAACTCGGGCGGTTGCTGATGCTGCGGAAACATTGCGTTCCGATGGCTGGCTAAGTGCCGCCAGCGCCATTATGACCACAGATACGGTTCCCAAACTGGTTAGTAGACGCATTGCGCTCAGCGGCGGTGAGGTTGTTGTCACTGGTATGGCGAAAGGTTCGGGCATGATTAAGCCGGATATGGCAACTATGCTTGCCTTCGTTGCCTGCAATGCCAACATCAGCCCACCATTGCTCAAGCAATTGACCACGGACTTGGCTAACCAGAGTTTCAATCGCATCAGTGTTGATGGCGACACATCGACTAATGACTGCTTTATGTTGGCAGCTACAGGCTGCAGCGACACCGTCGAGATTAAGAGCATAGAGGATAAAGATTACGCCCCACTGCTTGCTGGCCTAACGGCCGTTGCGCAGCAGCTGGCTCAGGCCATTGTTCGAGATGGTGAAGGGGCTACTAAATTCGTCACGGTGTATGTGAGTGGGGGAGCATCGCCCCAGGAATGCTTAGAGGTAGCGTATACCGTTGCGGAGTCGCCATTGGTAAAGACCGCGCTATTTGCGGGCGATGCCAATTGGGGGCGTTTCTGCATGGCCATTGGTCGAGCTAAGGTTGAAGGGCTTGATGCTTCCAAAGTAGCGCTGTGGTTGGACGACGTGCAGGTAGCGAACGCAGGTCTGATGTCTGCCACCTATACCGAGGCGGCGGGTAGCGCTGTGCTGGCCCAAGATGAGTTTAAGATCGCCATTGATCTTGGCAGAGGCGATGCTGAAGAACAGATCTGGACCACCGACCTATCCTACGAATACGTCCGCATTAACGCAGAGTATCGTTCTTAGTCACCGCTTTCTTCGTTAAACTCGGCGGGTTCCTCCCCGGCAATACGATGTTCCTCACTCGCCCAAGCGCCCAAATCAATGAGCCTGCAGCGCTCCGAGCAAAATGGCCGAAACGGGTTTGCCGGTGTCCATTTCACTCGTGCCTGACAAGTGGGGCAGCTGGTTATTCTGGGTGTTTCTGGCATCTTAGAAGTAAGTCGTTGTGCAGAGTTTTGATCTGGTCGTGTAAAAAGCCTAAGTCCTGATCGTTAGTGACCACATAGTCCGCAGCATTTAAGCGTTTTTCGCGGCTGGTCTGAGCATCGATAATCGCCTGCACCTGCTCGCGGGTGTTGTCGTCTCGAGCCATCGTCCTAGACAGTTGGGTAGCAACAGGTACGTCTACCACCACAACAATATCGCACCACTGCTGCTGACCAGATTCAATCAGCAAGGGATTCACGAGTAAACAGTAGTCGGATTGAGCAGCGTTAACCTGTTCAACAAGGTAGTTGTTGATCAAAGGATGCAGTAATTGTTGTAGCCACTTTCGTTCAGCAACATCGCTGAATACCTTCTTCCGCAGGGCTGCGCGATCGAGTTGCCCATGTGGGTCAATGATCTTTGAACCAAAATGGTCAGCGATTTTTTCCAGCGCTGGTTGCCCGGGTTCGACTACGGCACGGCTTGCAAGATCAGCATCGACTATGTCGATACCCAGCGTTTGAAAATAATCTGCTGCGGCAGATTTGCCGCTGCCAATACCGCCGGTAAGTCCAACCAGCATTTTACCAATGCTCACTTTTGTTCTAGCTCCACATCGCCGCTAAATCATCCAAACGCCGCGCACGCTAACATGAAATAACACCGCGACCCAGCCAGCAATGGCGAGAAAAGGCCCGAACGGTATGGCGCTAGACGTCGTCTGCTTGCCCGTTACGATCTGATATAGCGCATAAACCAGACCGCTTATGGCGGCGGCTAAAAGCACCTGGGGCAGTGCTTGCCAGCCGAGCCAGGCCCCCAACGCCGCAAGCAGCTTGAAATCACCATAGCCCATACCATCCTTGCCGGTCGCCAGCTTAAATGCCCAAAATACTGACCAGAGGCTCAGGTAACCAAATATCGCGCCAAATACTGCATCAAGTAGTGGAACCAATGGATATAAAGCATTTACGAGCAAACCAGCCCACAGCAGAGGCTGGGTGATTTGATCCGGCAGTAACCCGCAATCGAAGTCGATCAGTAGCAATGCCAGCAGTGTCCAAGCGAGACCGCAATAAAACAGGCTTGGTACGCTATAACCATGAACAGCCACTATCGCGAGCCCTAAGGCCAGCGCGCCAAGCTCAACCAATGGATAGCGGTAAGAGATAACACTGCGACAAAAGCGGCACTGCCCTCTTAGCCAAAGCCAACTAACGACCGGGAGGTTATCTACGACTTTAAGTTGTTCACCACAGTTTGGGCAATGAGAGCGCGGCTGCGCTAAATTAAACGTGGCAGCATGCCTGGGCGTTGCCGCTGGGCTTGATCCACTAGGATGCTGGGTTTCCGAAGCCCATTGTCGCTGCAACATGACAGGTAAGCGATATGCTACGACATTGATGAAACTGCCAATACATAAAGCAAAAATGCACAGTAGAACGAGACTGGGCCACTCATAGGTATATAGAGTTTCAAAAAACATTAGCAATACAGAACCAAGGTTTATCCAAAAACGCTTCCCATTTGGAATAGCGGCAAGTACATCGCCAGCAGCAACATAGCGATCAAACTGCCCAGAGTGATCATCATAGCTGGCTCAAGCAGCGGAATTAAGCGATCAATCGTCTCGTCGAAGCGGGCCTCGTAATGTTCCGCGGCGCGCAACAGCATGTTATCCAGCATACCGGTTTGTTCGCCCACCATAATCATCTGGGTGAACAAGGTTGGAAAACAGCGGGTATTTTGCAGTGCTTTATACAGGTTGGAACCACGTTGAACTGACCGAGCCGCTGCGGCCATAGCTTGGGCATAAACTGTATTGTTAGGCGCGCTGCGCGCAAAATCCAGAGCTTCCATCATTGGCAACCCCGCTGACAAGCTAGTGGCAAGGATCCTTGCGATGCCGGCGATGCTTCGATGCATCGCCAGCTGACCGAATACCGGCAAGAGCAGTTGCCCTCGGTGCGCGAGGAGTCGGGTCAGTTTATGTTGGCGCACCGCGTATCGTGCCGCTGTAAAAGCGCTAAGCAGCAGTAGCACCAGGGTTATTCCGTGCACCTGTAACTGCTGAGAGAGATCGATGATTGCAAGTGTCAGGGTGGGTAAGTCGTGGCCAAACTGCCCGAACATTTGTTCAAATGTTGGCACGACTTTTAGCAACAAGAGTGCTGAAACAGCGCACGCGACGCTAAGAATCGCCAGGGGGTGAGCCAACGCGGTGCGAGTTTTTTGCTGTAATATTTTTTTCCTTTGCAGCAGCTTGGCCAGATGATGAAACGAACGTTCCAGAGTTCCCGATGATTCGCCAACAGCCACTAATCGCTGGTACAAGTTGTTGAATGTTTCTGGAAATTTGCCAAATGCATTTGCCAGGCCCTGGCCTTGAGCGAGCTCGAGTTCCACCGCATTGAGTAGGGTTTTTGCAGCGCTGCGTCTTTGCCCCTCGCGGAATACCTGCAGCGCAAATGGCAGTGCTATGCCAGACTGCAGCAGAGTGGCGAGTTGCTGAGTTAGCTGTAGTAGTTCCTCTGCGCTAAGTTTAGATCTAATGCGGCTAGGTCGCGGTTGCGGGTCAAGGGGATTGCTGGGCGGCTGCAGCAAGTGCACATCAATCCGGGGCGATACGGTCAGCTTCCTCGAGACTGATCACACCTGCAGTGACCTGGGTCAATGCGGCATCCCTGAGGCTGCTGAATGGGGTTTGATGAGCGGAATCGGCCGTGCTCATGTGGTTCTCCCTGCTGTTTGAGGATTGGACGAAACACTCATCGACCGGCAAAAGTTCAAATATGCCGATACGTCCGTGATAGCCGCGATTGCAGTTTGGACACCCGTCTGGATTAGCTTGAAAAGTGCCGTTCTCCGTTGTCTTTGCAGCAAGGGCTTGCTTGCAGTAATTGCATAGGCGTCGGGCCAGCCGTTGGGCGAGAATTAAGCTGACGGTAGTCGTAAGGTCAAATGATTCAATGCCCATTTGCTGCAGCCGGGTGAGCGCTGTTTTTGCACACCGACTGTGCAAGGTAGATAAAACCAGATGTCCGGTCTGAGCGGCACGAATCGCGGCGGTGGCTGTTTCCAGATCACGAATTTCGCCGACCATAATTACATCTGGATCTTGTCTAACCAAAGCGCGTAATACATGGCTGAAGTCGAGGCCGATTTTATCGTTCACGGCAATTTGATTAATGCCATCAAGATGGATCTCAATAGGGTCCTCAATAGTGCTTATATTGCGCTGTTCGTCGTTCAACTCTTCAAGCCCACTGTATAGGGTCAGGGTTTTGCCGCAGCCTGTGGGGCCCGTGACCAAGATCAGACCGTGCGGGCGATGTAAGGCGGTACGAAATTGCTCCTGCTGTTGAGGTGTCATACCCAGCACCTCTACAGCCAAGCGGGTATGTGGCTGATTTAGAATTCTTAGAACGGCTTTTTCTCCCCACATAGTAGGCACGGTGCTGACACGTAAATCCGCGAGGCCAGAAACCTCGGCCAGATTGATGCGACCGTCCTGAGGCAGGCGGCGCTCGGCGATATCGAGCTGCGCCATGATCTTGATGCGTGAAATTAGCCGCGGTGCCAGTGTCAGTGGCAAGGAATTGGTTAGGCATAAAAAACCGTCGAGTCTTTGGCGAATTTGCAGTGCATGTTGCTGTGGCTCGATATGAATATCAGAGACGCCGTAGCGCACAGCGTCGCGGATTAGTTGTCGCACGGTATACACGGCTTGGTTGTCATCACTTTGCGCGAGGTTGATCGAGGATGTTAGTGGAGCCAGTTTTTTGACGCGGATGTCGTCGCTGTAGACCATTTTTGAGAATCACCTGCGATAGTTTGGCTCGATTCAAACATTCCGGAGCGTCAAGACCAGAGGCAAACGGTGCGGTCATGCGTACGTATTATTGGTAATAACCTCAGGGCTTTTTGCCGGGGTTGAACACTTGCCTCGAGGTGTCGTGAAATCTTATCTATGCGTTGGTGAGATACCGATGGTTGGGCCTGATGTAAAAAGTCTATGGTGACCTACCTAATTCATGGATCCCCCGATGTTCGGACGGACGCCTTGCCGATTGCTCAGCTCAGGGTCGAAGATGGTATTGCCGAAAAGCTGGGGTTTTACATTGATAGAACTCATGATTGTGGTCGCCATTGCAGGAGTTTTGGCGACCTTTGCCGTGCCCGCCTACCGAGATTATTTGCAAGCAGCCAACAGCAGCAAAGTAGATATCCACTATCAGCGAGCCATCGTTTGGGTGCGGTCTGAAATGCAACGTTTGCGCGTGCTGATCAACACGGGCAGCAGTCGGGCCGAGGTCAGCGCTGATTACGCCAGTGCGTCGCAATGGGTTGATGCTTTGACTCGCGAAGACATCCGATCTAAGACTGCATCGCCTGAGGGCACTGCGGCATTTGCTGTTCAATCAAGTACAGCGGATGCCGATGGTACGGTGTTACTGACACTCACAGGAACCATTGCAAAAGGCACCGCGAAGATCACGATTCGGCGGCCAATTTACGGTGACTTCAAAATCGCCGCAATTACGCAGTTATGTTGGACGCGAGTCATTTGTGACGAAAAATCCGGTTAAATTGGCCCGCTGGGGCTTCGGCTTTACGTTAATTGAATTGCTTATCGTTGTTGCGGTTGTGGTACTGCTGGGGTCAATTGCGTGGCCTGCTTGGCAGACCCAGAAGACAGCAGCAAGTGAGGGATTACTTGTCGCGAATATACAGAGTATGGCGCTCTTCCAAGAGGATTACCGCATCCGCCATGGGCGTTACGCGACCGATCTTGTTGATCGACATGCCATCGCAACACGCATCGGTTGGCAACCCAAGCACGATGATCACACGCATTATTCAATCGATGCCGGCGACGGCAAGGAATATCAAGTCCACGCCAAAAGTGCGGACGGTCATTCAGTTTGTATACGCATGCCCGCGGTTGAGCGATGTGAGCGACTGTAGGGCAACCTGCTAAATAATGGCTTTGGAGGTTCAAGCCGCCGTGTAACAATCGGCGGTGTGCGGATAATGAAATAAACCGAAGCCAAAATTTATGTTAATTGCATTTGCCAGATCAGCGGGCTGGATGACATGTATCACCGGATTGCTAACGATCATTTTATCAGGAGTAGCCATGGCCGAATCTCAACAACGTCTTCAGCCCTGCCCTAGTTCACCCAATTGCGTTTGCAGTGATGCGACTGATAGTCATGGCATTGAGCCCTTTGCGATCGCCGGCGATCCGCAATTGATGTGGCAGCGGTTGCAAGACTATCTCGCTCAACAACGAGGTTTTACGATTAAACATGTTGCTGATCACTACTTGCGAGTAGAAGCGAAGACTCGCTTATTGCGTTTCGTTGACGACGTGGAATTTGAGTTGCGGATTGGGGAGGGCGTCATCGCGGTAAGGTCGGCATCTCGGGTCGGCTATTCCGATCTGGGCGCAAATCGTCGCCGTATAGAGGAGATCCGCAAGGCGCTAGTGCCGGATGGCGAGGGTATGCAATGAGGTTGTCGGGACTTGTTCTACCATAAGTGGAGTAACGTGAAAGCCTCAGGAGCGAAGTAAGAGCAGGAGGGGGGAGGAGAGCATCGTCACTTCGCCCCTGAGACACCTCTATAATTGCCAATGAGCTGTGAATTTCGCAGCAACAGCTACAAGAAATTCGTTCACACGAATTTCAGCTCAAAACCGTGGGGCTCAAAGCTATGGCTGCTCACCTAGGGTCAGCGGCCGCTCATCTGACTGAACCCATTCGGACATAGAACCGTCGTAAACGCTGACATTATGCTGGCCCATCAACATACAGGCGAAAGCATCTATGGTTGCAGCGATACCCCCGCCGCAATAGGCTATCACGCGCTCTTCCCGCAGGAGGTTCGCGGTCGATAAAGTCTCTGCCAATTGGTCTGCGTGCTTGAAATACTCGTTTTCAAGTATTGCGTCGAAGTGCAGGAGCAAGCTCGAAGGAATGTGCCCGCGCCGGTGGTAGTAAAAGTCGCCGGTGCCGGCGTAGAGTTCTGGCGATAGGGCATTGACCACGCATACTTGTTGGTTGATTGCTTGTTCGACCTCGTTTGTGGAAACGATCGCGTTAAGGTTCGGTTGCGCTGCAAAAGTTGTCGCCGGATAGCGTTCTATGCCGCTCCTCAGGGGTAAGTTGGCCCTGCGCCATGCACTCATATTTCCGTTCAATACCACCATATTTGTGTGGCCTGCATAATATAGACACCACCAGGCGCGGGTAGCCCACATGATATGCCCGGATGAATACAACACCACCTTATGGTTCGCAGATATCCCAACATCACCAATGGACTTGGCTAGGGCCTCAGGTGTAAGCAGGGTATTGTTGAAAGGTGAAGTTGTGTCCGACCAATCGTTAAGGAGGTCAATAAACCCCGCACCAGGGATGTGTTCTTTTTGGTAGCGCGCCAAGTCAGGCTCGGCGGTGTAACCGTTTGATGAGCGGTGTAGGAGCACCGAGGCGTCAAAAATTCTGACGTTTTCGTCGTCCAGTAAGGTGGCGAGTTCAGCTGATTCAATTAAGTACTCTGGATGCACATAGTTCATTCGAATCTCCCGGCGGTATTAGCATGCAAATGACAGCATGGCGTGCGCGTTGATTCATTATCTTAGCCAAGATGTTTGTCGATTGCATAGCCGCTAGCGTTCGCAACGCGTGGTAGGGCGCAAACGGTGCTGCGGCAACTGCTTGCGGCGAGGCGAACAATCCTTGGCCCTCGTATACTTACTTTGCTGTCCTAACCAATTTCCGTATTCGCTTCAGTTGCGATTCTGAGGACGGGGTTTTTATGGCAGCAGGAAATTTGAAGACCAAAAATTCAACTACGACTATTATATGTCTAACGAGTTCTATGGGCTCCTGTCCCAAGCCTCGTTCTATGCACATATGTATTTGCGGCAGCTGACTGATATTGGCCGCGGTTATCGCTCGGTCGGACGATTGGCTGAAACAGAACTAGCCGGGAGTTTGGCCGCCCCCGAGCAATAAAAACCTGTAGAAATGACGGCCTTGGGGACTCGGCTTCTTGCGGGGAGGAGAGAGCGCGTGATGTAGGCAGTCCCCAAGGCAAGCAATAAGTCGGAGCTTTGCTGATTTTCTTTAGTTTTTCTTTACCCTCCTAAGCTTTGTCCGGCAATAGGCAGCTATCACGGGAAAAATGCTCGCTAACTGCCTGGGTCATATTACGCAGCTCTCAGCCAAGGCATGTGCTCCATGAAGTCTTTGTTAGGAAGCTCCATGGTGGCTAGTTTTTCATTTACCGCGTTTAGGACATCATCTCCGTACAAGTCAATCGCCGACATCTTCTGCCAAAATTTATAACCCCCTGGCGTGCTGATGTGGCCGACAAACGCATCCATGACGTAGCGCAGGTTGTCGTCTGTTTCGAGGCCTTCTGCGTTGAGTTTAAGCAGGGTGTCGAGTTGGTTTCCCATAGCAAAAAGAATCACCACAGCCTTCGTCTGACGGTCGGGCTCCATGGCGTCGAAGTTGTTTAGCAGCTCGCGATACTCCGACGTATTGTTGCCGATATAAAACATCTTCTCCTGCCATATATGACGTCGTTCCCGCTGGGACGCCGCCAAAGCTAACCGATTAGATGCCCGAGTCTGAACACCTAAAAATATTAGTGACAGCATTACTCCAACGCCGCCAAGAAATTCGCCCCAAACACTCAAAGTCTCCATGCGCCCACTCCCGTTACTAAAGCCTGCAGAATACGAGCTATTGATCGCCAGCAACAATCTTTAGATCTGTCGCCGCCGGTTTCAGGCGGAGCCTATGTCTGAACGCACAGCGTGCCAGCTCAGCGACCGAGGGATCGTGCGTGTGCCGGAGCTATTTATTGGGGCGCCCATATGCAAAAGATGATTGCGAAATCCTTATAAATACGGCAGCAGGTCATATAGTTTTGGTGAATCTGCTGCGGATTCTAAGAGTCTTTTCTCAAAATGCTCAGAGGCATCGCGCCCCCAGGAAGCCTTCAAGCTAGGCCAAACCGCCTGCCCACCCTCGGTAGCAAACATTGCCAAGCACAGATTTTCGAATCCATCATAGGAAGCCGCATTGATATAACCGTCTCGCCGCATGTACCACGCTTGCTCCGCCAGAAGCATGTAATCAACGACCCACATATTAAAGATGTGTTTCTTCTCCTGATTCGCAGTTGCATAGTCCCGCATGCACTCTGAAACAGCGACCAGAATTCTTAGGTCGGAACGCGTAAGGGAGAAAAAGCTCCGTGCTTGATTCAGGATTTCTCTCTGATTACTTGCTCTTTCCATCTCGAGGTTTTGCCTCAGCTGATGCCCCACAAATAAAAACGAGACGAGGAAAGCCAATGCAGCCGTTAATTCCGATATCGCTCCTAACGCATCCCAGTTCATATCCCTCTCCGATTTCAATTACTGGTTCAGTATAGGAGAAGAGTGCGCGAGGAGCAGGGCGTCTTCCCAATCGTTTGTTTTTTTTAAATTTGCCCGAGGGTTTGAACTTGGTACTGTTGCCTACACCACAGCGGGAATATGTCTTAGGAAGACAAATTATTATGAGTTCAGTACCAGTGGAATTTGATCCAGTCCATGTCGCGGTTAACGCTGCCGCAGACTTGCCCATGTACCGTGATGAACTGGCATCGAAAGATCCAATGCATTCGGTGCTTGAGGCAAATCCAGAGATTTACTTCGTGCCGCCAAAACGCTCAAGTGAGTGGGGTCAATGGGAATTCAAACCTGGAGCTTATTACGACACCACCATCGGTTCTAAACATCCTTTTTGGAGAGACAAAGATCTGCCTATTGCCACTAAGGATATTAGGCGACTGCGTGCAGATATGCTGAATTGGGGGTACTGCAAAATTGATAACGCGTTGTCAGCGGAACAAGTAGCAGTCATCCGACAGCGCGTTTTGGAACAAGCCGAAGGAGAAAGACTTGCAGGCATTGCGCAAAAAACACCAAGCGGCCAAAACATTAACTGTTGTGTCAACAAAGGGCGGTGTTTTGAGAAATTGATCGAGCAACACCCTGATGCAGTGCAAGCAGGGCCGCTGGTAGAACAAATCGTTCTGGAGGCGTTGGGGCCAAACTGGATTAGCAATTCGTTGATCGCGTCTATCTCTTTGAAAGGTGGTGTGCCCCAGGCGTTGCACCAAGATCAGGATATTGCGCTTGATTCCCGAAGCCCGCTGACCCTTAACGTTATGACGGTAATAACAGACATTGACGAAACGAACGGCGGCACCCTAGTTATCCCTGGTAGTCATCGAACATTGTCCGACGCTGTTCGTGGGCAAGAGCCGGTGGGCAAGCTGCCGCCGGCGATCAATATGGATGCTCGCGCAGGCACCATAGTCATCACGGATGGTCGGTTAGTTCATAGCACCGGCATTAATTACACTGACATTCCTCGAATCGTCATGCTCAATGGTATGCAGCATCCTGTAATACGCCAGCAGGAAAACTGGATGCTATCGGTTAGTCCTAAAGTCTTAAAACGCGCAAGTCCAAAGCTGTTGCAACGTATGGGATATCAGGCCACTAATGCAGCGCAAACCAACGAGGGTCATGGGTTTGGAGCGACCGGAGGTGTTAATGAAGCAGCGGGCTTGACTGTGGATTTTCGCCTAGCTGCAGATGATGGTCATTACTTGAGGGTAGGTGAGCTAAGTCCCAATTCCAGTGCGGAAGAGCTAAATGCGCCATATACCTTGCGCGAGGTTGTGGCCAAGGCGCGGGCAAGAGGTCAAAGTGCACCTGTGGGCATAGGCGGTGCTAAGGCGAATCCGTAGCCACTTTTCTGGTTCGATTTGCAGCATCTTGAAGCACGCATCCCGTTGGCCTTGGGTGCAAGAGGCGCGGTAAAAGTCAGTTTGGTGTCTCGTCAGAGAAGGAGTCGTCGGGATGAAACGACCATATTATCTGTTAACGGCTATTGTTGGTGCTGTGATAGCCCTGTTACTCAGTGCATTTGCCTATTACGGGGCAGCAGCTAATGCTCGTGTCGTTGAGGAGTTACGCAACAGTCCAGACGGGATGCGCGCAGAGATAGTGATGCTGCTGACCTTCCAGAGCGGCCGAGAGCTGCCGGTAAACTATCTGCGTGAGGGCAACCAAGTATTTGTCGGTGCTGATGGGCGCTGGTGGCGTGAGTTTCGTACAGGCAATGTGCCGGTCACTTTGTTGATTCAAGGGCAAGAGTACTCTGGGCGAGCGCGAACGGTGATGGACAACGCCGAATATACCCGTGATGTTTTTCAGCGCCTAAGGCCAAATGTGCCTAAGTGGCTGCCGGATTGGTTGGATGCGTATTTGATCGTGATTGACCTGGATGTGTAAATCCTCAACCGTTCCGGCGCAACACCATCATTCGCCCATTGCCTCTAACAGTTCTAATAACAGGTTGATGATGTCCAAATACAAGTTGATTGCGATTTGCAAAGCCGTTTGCCAATCGTTTACGCCTTGTCCGTCTAGATAGGCGAGTCGGTAAAAGTCGTAGACCAAAAATAAGGTAAAAAGTATGGCGCCTATAATTGCAATCACGCGCCGCTGTTCGGGAGCAAAACCGGTAAAAAGCATCACCAGCCGGCAAAGGATGAGGGCGGCAAGAGCAAAAACGAGACAAATGCCCAACCCGGAAAAATGGATTCCTGAATACATGCCAACCAACGCGGCGCCAAAAGTAATCAGTACTGTGAGTTGTAACCCGCGCGGCCATCATTTTCATCCATATTCAGCATAATCATGGCGAGTACCGGACCCAAGGTGATGCTTGTGGTTGCCATCGTCAGTAAACCCATGGTGAGGCTGAAATGACTCAAGAAAACCATGGCGAACATTGAAATTATCGAAATCCAAGTCAATACCTGCAGCCCATAGCTATCCTCGGCAGGTTGAAGATCTAACTCGCCCTTGCTGTTGGTTTCTTTAGTAAACGTCACGCCAAGTACACTTGTACCTGTTTCAGACGCGAGTCGCGCACGCTTAATGACAAATAGGCAGATCGCGAAGACTAGAAAGAGTTGGCTGCCCAGTATTACGAAGGTTTTGAAAATAAGTGATGACTCCATTGTCCGCACCTTGCTTGTTCTTAGCTGTTCAGTTCTAACGGGATAGCTTTCTTAAGAGTACATTATTCTAAACTTGTGCGAAAAGTGTCGGTAACCCGATGCGTGGGGGCCGATTATTCTGCAACTGCGGCATCAGGTTGGGTCTCGGTGAATCAACGGCGAGGGTAAATTATGGCTTTGCAACAAAGCATTGATGAGTTTATGTCAGCCTTGGGAGCCTAACTGTTTCGTGGAGGGGAGAAGAGACTGAATCAAGCTCCCGAGGCACGAGGCAAATCGGAGCAATCCCAAATTTCTTTAGCCAAAGGCTTGTTGTTCAGACACCAAAAAAATACGCTTTCTTTGTAAGCGTCACTTTGGGGCGCGGCGGCAAACGCCAAATTGAGCTTATCTTTCGGTGAAAACCTACTCCCAACAAAAAATTAGTAAGCCTTTACGCAACGCTCCCATTGAATCCAGTAGCGAAATATTGCATCTTTAATGGATAGAGAATCTTCGGTCAAAGATAGGGAGAAACATGGAACTTCTGGGTAAGTGCCTTGCTTGGTTGGGCTTTTCGTATTTGTCTGCGGTAACTGTTGTAGCGCTTTATTTGTTACTGCAGCTTGATCTGAGTTTTATGCTAACACTAGGTTACTTACTGGTGGTTGCGGTTTTTGCTGGTTTGCCATACTTAATTTTGGTTTTACTGAACAGACTCATCCTAGGTGCTTTCACCTGGTTGCCGTGGCATGCGCAAAATGTGGGCACAGCCCAAAGCGATTAGATGCCCGCGAAAACTTCGGTAGTGACAGGATTCGCGCGTGATTGATGCATGGTTTTGAGTACAAGAACGCCAAGTGGTTAGCGTAAATACAACTCGTTTGCGGACTGGCTCAAGCACTAAATGCCCTTGCCCCATATTGTTTACTAAATAGAATTTTCTTTTGGATAGTATTTGGGTCCTCGGTGGCTTTTGATAACGCGGTTGTGATGATTCTCGCCGCCGTGGCGGTATTGTTCCTGGTTTATATGCTGCTCTCGCATCGAAGAAAGAGCCGAAGATTGAAGCTCTAGAAAACCGGCTTTGCCCGTCCAGTTGATGATGATTCCGAAAATTACGTAGAGGCGCAAAATTTCTTCGGCGATCAAATGGCACTTGCATCCAGCGGCCGCGGATACCGAGGCATTCGGCAATTGATACGTGTATGGCGGCTTACTGTCGGACAAATGTGGTCCAATAGTGAAGGTCGTTCCTAGGGCCCTGCTCTCGGTCTGAGAACGGTATAGACATGGGCCTATCTGCTCTATACCCCGTTCCCATTCTAAGCTGTGGAATCAAGCTCCCAGCTCTCTCATACTCAGGTTAGGAAGGGCATCTACGCTTAAGCGGTTACTCTGTCGTCGTAGTTTCGGTAGGGTTCTGATTTTAAAGATTAAGGGATAATTCATGGGGATGTGGATCTTCGTGGGATCGGCCATTGGCATTGCTGCGCTGATTTTGGCAGTGATCGCATGGGTCAATCGATGCAAAGAGTGTGGCAACTTGGGTCACGCGTTCAGCTCCGAAAAAGTTGCAGATTTTGACAGCGGTAAAGCGTTCGTCGTCTGCAAGCAATGTGGCGCCAGAAAGCATCAGGGTACGGTTAGTGCGGATGGCTCTGTCATGTGGTTCGGTGGGGGTACTGGAACCTTCGATGAGGACGGCAGCTATCAAAGTGATAGTGGGGGTTATGGAGACGGCGGTGATGGTGGCGGCGGTGGCGGTGAATAAGGAGCTTGCAACGTCACGTCTGTCCTAAGCCAGTACTTTGCTCTTCTGCCTAACGTTTTTCCGGCGGAAGCATGAAGTAGGGATCATATCAGGAGGTTGTGATGGATAAGGTTACAGGGGGTGTTTATGTGGCGCAGTGCGCTACAGCATCGTTGGCGAGCCAGTAATGCAACTCTTTTGCTATTGCACAGATTGCAGAAGAGTCAGTGGTACCGACGGCTATGCCGCCTATATCGTGCAACGCGCCGATCTGAATCTCGATCAGGGTGAACCATCCAGCTACAGCGTGATAGCGAAATCGGGCAGAACCAATACGAGAAATTTCTGTGCGACCTGTGGGAGCCGGCTCTGGGCCGATTTAGATTTAGGTTTTGCCAGCGTATCGGGTGGTTCGTTAGACGACCCTGTTAATTTCCAGCCAACAATGGTGCATTGCGAGAACGATGCTCCGAATTGGGGCCGCGTGCCAAGCCAGTTGGAATCCTTACCCGAGGGGTGATGGGCACTGACCTGCTTATTTGTTGGGTTTAAGCTTTCGCTGTCAGGTTCGAAAAAAGTTCTGGTTTTCGCTCGGCTGGGCAATATAGGGGATGCAGTGGCTGATATTGTTTGGTGATGCCTAACGCCAGTGGTCGATCAAGTAATGGTAGTACCGTTGCCGCGCGTTGCAGGAGTGCGCCGTGATTGCCCCATGCGCAAATGGTGTGCGCGGCGGCGCGGAAGAGTTTTTTCAAATGCTTATCGTTATCGGGGCCGATCGGGTCTGGGGCCTGCTTTAGCGTTTTTGGACTTATCGCGCGATAGGCAAATAGATTGGCCAGCACATAGCCGCCATAGCCCCAACTTTCGCTGAAGCCGGCAATCCTGCGGTTTGTGGGATCGTCGTTAATGTGGTCCGCGGTACTTGGATTCAGACCCACCCATAGCAGGATCGGCCGGCTGCTGTCCCAGGTTCGACGCAGTTCGTAACGATACGCCCCGCAGTCAGACATAATTGCCGACCTTTGCATTATTAGCCTTCTTGGGTGCCAAAGATGATCTGAGTCTGAGCAACCGTGCACAGTCTGGCAACCTTGCGCCGGTTGCGACTGTCGTTGAACACGAGGATGCGCAGGCGGCTGCTCTTCGTTAAGGTACAGTCAACTATGAATGGAGGCTAAGCGATGTCGACAAAAGCACTTCTGTGTTACTACGCTGTGGCTTACGTGTTGATTTTCACCGCGGCTTATTTTGTCGCGAACGCATAGTATTTGGCGGGCAAGCGCAGCTCCAAGGAGCGTGCGCGGGGCGTGTTACTGAACTTAGATCAACATTAGCCTTTATTATCTAACAAAAGGGTAGGCTTCGGAGGGATCAATGGCTGAAAAAACCGAGAGTGATAAAGGGATGCGAGAGATCCCGACAGTGGATTGGCTCGATTTGCAGCATGATCGCGAAAAGTTTTTGCGAGATCTGCGATTCGCGTTGTCTGAATGCGGTTTTCTGGTGCTGACCAATGCGCCAGGGCTAGATGATGAATTTCAGCAGCGGGCATTCCGCGAGGTGCGAGGTTTTTTCGACGCACCGATGGATTTAAAGAAAACAGCGCATATATCTAATACGCCATACTTTCGTGGTTATACACTGCCAACCCCAGCCGATCGCGGCCATGGTCAGGTAATTGAGAATTTTCAGTACGGTTTTGAGCAAGAACCTTTGTGTGCTCACGACGATACTTCACAGCCAATACATAAACGCCTATTTCGAGGCCCTAACACTTGGCCGACGACAGATTCTCTGCCTGGATTTCGCCCGCTTATTGAGGAGTTGAATCTCACCTACCATCGTCTCACCCATGAATTAGGCGAACTAATTGTTGAGTCATTGGGTGAGGATCCGGCTGAGTTCCGCAAGTACTTTGATATTGCTGATCCGGATCTTGCTGCAAGTTTGAATCACAATTTCAGTCTTGATGTATTTGCGGATGATGCTCAGCAAGAGGTGCGTAAAGCTTATGCGCAGTTCGATAGCAAAAATGTTGGTGCACACATCGATGGCCCACCCTTTATTGCGCTATTGATTAATGATCGTCCAGGTCTGCAGGTAGTGGCGGGTGAAGGCCAATGGATGGATGCGCCAGTGACCTGTCGTACTGCAGAGGGCGACTATCATGTGCCGGTAATACCGGGTTCGGTGATCGTTAATACGGGTGGCACGTTAATGCACTTGAGCGAGGGCCGCTACTCGGCGACTTTGCATCGAGTGAATACTACGTTGATTCCCAAGGGAGAGACGCGTGTGTCCATGCCGTATTTCCTGATTCCAAAAATGGAGGGCGATTTGATTCCCTTCGGCAAGACCGAAGCATCGGTGCAAGGTGCTGCAGGCTACAATGCGGGCCGTGATCGGGGCGCTAATGCCTGTGTTAACCGCATGGGCACGTTTCCTCAAGTCACCCGGCGATGGTGGGTAGAGGAGTTTAAAGAGCTGAGCGAAAAACAGCGTGCAGAAGTTGAAGCGGAAACGGCTGCGGCCTATAAATTGGCCGCAGAGCGCGGTAAACGTTATCGGGAATCACGTGATTAACAGGCGAATAACGGTTCGTTTCCCACACGGCCAATGGATTCGTCGCTGATATCAAACTGGCGTATCGCCTTCGACTGTGGCTCGTTCCATTAGCCGCTCATGTGGATAGTAGTCTGCCGTCGCGTAGTGCTGAGCCGCGCGGTTGTCCCAAAACGCGATTGAGTTTTCGCGCCATTGAAATCGACACTGGTACTCTGGTCGCGTCGCAGTAGCGAATAATTTCTCCAGTAACGGCTGTGCTTGTGTATCAGCCATCCCCTCAATACCCACGGTAAACAGGGCATTAACATAGATAGACTTGCGCCCGGCCACTGGGTGAGTACGTACAATGGGATGAGTCACCTCTGGATACTTCTTTTCGAATTTGGCCAGTTGCTTGGCGTCCGCGCCGCTCTGCACCAAGTACTGACGCATCGGCTCGAAGCGATGTATCGCGTTGCGCCCGTCGATCTGTGCCCGGATAGAGTCGTCTAAGCCAGCATAAGCGGCCTCCATATCGGCGAATAGAGTATCACCGCCGACTTCCGGAACCTTTCTCGCGATAAGTATCGATCCCAAAGAAGGCTGGGGACGCCAAGTAACATCTGAGTGCCATATCGCTGTGTCGGAAGGCGGTCGGTCTGAATCGTTGTGTAGAACCAACAACTCCGGGAAACCGTCTTTCGGATTCACAGGGTGAGTCTCTAATTGGCCGAATTGTCGGGCAAATTCCAAGTGTTGCTGGGCACTGATCTGTTGGTCGCGAAAGAAGATCACTTTGTGTTGCACCAGTTGTTCAGCGACCCACGCCCTAGTAGCAGCATCTTGCTGCTGCCGTAGGTCGAGGCCCTGTATCTCGGCTCCAATGGTCGGGGTAAGTGGCGTGGCGACGACCATAGATTTCTCGTTCAGCAACCGGTTGGCCAGTTTAACCCTTGCCCTAACCGGGTGGCAAAGGCCAGATAGCGCGGTAGCGCAGGGGATTGATTGGCCATTTCAGAACATATATTCTGATAAAGCGTCAGTAGAGAAAAATTAGGAGTGTGTGTGGCCCGAAGCCGAGCATTCGATCCGCTGAGATTACTTGATACCGCTGTAGATCTATTTTGGATTAAGGGCTACGGCGACTGTTCGATGAGCGATTTGGTGGCTGCTTCAGGTGTTGCTCGATACGGCATATATCAGGAATTTGGGGACAAAGACGCGCTCTATCGAGCAGCATTGCAGCGTTATCGTCAGCAAGCGGTCGCGATGTTGAACGCCAAACTCAAAACGCCATATGGGGGTTTTGCCGAGATTTGTGAGTATTTCCAAAGCTTTTCCATATTACTCCAGCAGGGTGATCGACGTGGCTGCTTGGCCTGCCAGGCTGCTGTTGATCGGGCGCAACACGACCCGCTAGTAGCGGACATCGTGGCGGCAGTAATGGAGGATATGCGTGGGGCTTTTGGCCGTGCTGTAACGGTGGGGCTAGCCCGCGGTGAACTACGAGTGTTGTCAAAAGATGCGCTTGTAGAGTTTTTGGTGGGTCTACAGCGCGCGCTAGCCACTATGGTGCGAACGTCGATGCCAGCGGCGGAGATTAATCGCTATATCCAAGTGTCTTTGACAATGCTGAGTCGTTGAGCGGCATCAGATGCGCATTCTAGTTTTCGCAATATGCTTCGGAGAACGTTAGATGATGAACTTTTCGCTTCGTGTTTTTTACATGCTGGCTCTGGCGGCAGTGCCAGTGTGGGGCTTTGCCATAGACATACCCCCAGGTCAGGCGATTGCGCCGCCCCCGGGCAAAAGTGCAATACGCTTTGAAATAAACTCGGTTAAATTCGGAGACAAATACCTTAAGGGGGAGGCGTTGAGCACGGGGTCTGAACTGGAGCTCAACAGCCTTGGTGTCCAGTATTCGCGGAGTCTTATGATCAAGAATAGGTTAGCCGGATTTTACCTAAATTCGGCAGTAGGGTTGGCTCTGCCAGGCGGCTCTATTGCCGCCCAAAGCGATGTAACTGGCATGACCGATTCTGCCGCGGCACTAGTGACTTGGCTGCACGCGGATAGGGAGAAAGGTCGTTATGCAGTTCTTGGCACCTTTATCATTGCGCCCACCGGAGACTACGACAGTAATCGTGCGATAAATCTGAGTCAGAATAGGTTTGCGGGCGGGTTTCAACTAGGTT
The DNA here is from genome assembly GCA_002684495.1 of Gammaproteobacteria bacterium. Classification (GTDB taxonomy): domain Bacteria; phylum Pseudomonadota; class Gammaproteobacteria; order Pseudomonadales; family Azotimanducaceae; genus UBA4421. Next base: position 85,164 of record NYVG01000029.1, read on the forward strand.
ACCACACTAGACTGGCTAGTGACTGGGATGTAATGACGACAGCTAACGTCATGTTCTCTGGAAAAAACGACGATTTTGGTCTTATGCATCAAACCTATGAGCAAGATCCGCTCTACTCTATGCAATTCACCTTGATGCATCACATCGACCCATCGATCACCGCATCAGCCACGTACTATGTCTACCACGGTGGCGCGGGCCAGCTAGACGGTGTTGATATGGACAACGACATTAGCCGCAATCGATACGAAATGGTTTTGTCGAAAAGAGTTCGATCTGCCAAATACTTTTTATACCTTGGAAAAGATGCGAACACAGAAAATGGCTTTATCGAGGACCGCCGCTTGTCGTTTCGTTATCAGCACTATTTCTAGCCGCCCTGCGTTTTAAAGGGGGGGGTAATAGCCAACTGACCCAGCGAGGGTCGGGTTAGTTGGCGTCTTGCACCGCGCGCATTAGCGCGCCGATGGTTAAACCGGCGCGGCGTTAGCTGCCTGCGCTTTTTCTGCAATTTCTGCCTGAATTTGCGCGAGCCGCTCCTCCGTTAGCGAGTAGCTCCACAGCATGGGCACCGCGATAAACTTAAAGATCGCGGGCACGATGGAATACAAGCATGCAAGCCATAGCAGCGAGTAGGCGCTGTTCGGATCGTTGATTGGATCGGCTAAAGAATTAAACCCGACAATGGTTGCAGCAGTAGTGCCGACCACCAAGCCCATTGCGTATGCGAGCTTGCGTGTCATTGTCCAGATGCTGAAGTAGGCGCCGCCCTGACGCTTACCGGTTTGGGCACTGTCAAGATCGATGACGTCCGCCGCCATGGCATAGGGCAGGGCACTGAGTGCGCCGATTGCGCTGCCTTTTAGGCACATAACTCCGATAAACAGCGCAAATTTCCCTGTTGGAATACCTTCAAATTGGGCATTCAATCCCACCATCAAACTATCAGGGAGAAATGAAAGCAGCTTGCTTAACTCCATAGCGGTAAACCATTCTTGAGGAGCTATTGCGATCAAAGGAATAAAGCACGACCACAGCGCATACCAGAAAATTGCCACCATGGTGGCTCGGTGTTTGCCAACTCTGCTTGACAATTTGAACCACAATGGAATCGCTACGATCTGAGAAAGAAAGTAGGGCGCCAAATAGAAACCGTATAAATCGCCGGCCAGTAGTACATGTTTCACAAAAAAGAAACTCAACGAGTTCGTCATCGCTGAACCGATCGTCGAAAATAGAAAGATGATGACCAGCTTGCGATAAGGCTCGTTGGCCCAAACGTACTTAAAACTCTCGCGTATCGGCAGGCGGCTGTTGTTGTTTTCTTTGACCGGATGTTCTGGTACCACGGCCAACATATTGAAGATCAAAATCGGCATTATTATGACCAAGGCGATGGTCAAGAAATAAACGTTATCGGTGGGTTTGGTATAGCCCCAGAACACGATGATTGCTGGTGTCATTGCCCCAATTAGTGAACCAGATACCGTGAATGCCTCCTTCCAGCTCATGATCAATGTTCGTTCGTTATACCCCTGTGCCAGTTCAGCACCCCATGCAGAATAAGGAACGTCTTTAATGGTGGCGCCGATATACATAATGACTAGCACCCCGAGCAAATACGGGTAGCCGGTATTAAACGTCAGTCCCAGCAAGGTTACCTCTGAAAATTCAATGGGCGGAATCCACAGTAACCAAACCCCAAGCATAAATACCGGCATGCCGATCAATATGAAGGGCCTGCGGCGGCCCCATCGGGTGCGCATGCGATCAGATAGAAAACCGATCACCGGATCGGTGATGCCATCGAAGATTCGCGACAAAGCCAATACCAAACCGACAAATCCAAGACTAAGTCCAAAGCCTGCAGAGTCCGCGTAGACTGGGGTCAGGTAGACGGCTAGCGGCAGGCCAACCATCGATAAGGGTAATGACGGCGCACCGTAAGACGCCATCTGATAGATCCCTAAAGACTTCTTTTCTGACACATTATCCCCCTGCTGATTCACTTCTTAAAATGCGCTCGTGCTATTCTCTACGCGTCACTGGCAGTGGAATGAGCTGGGCGTTTTCGCCGATTAAAGCGTCTGGAAACTCTACGTCTGTGCTGCCAAAGGCAGCCCTTTGGTGCTCGACTTTGGTGCCATTTATATTCCCAAGCGTGCCATAGGTTCTGAGTCCTAGACGTGCGCGTAGCTGTGGGGTTGCTTGTTCTAAAATGTCCCGAGCTGTTGATACGCAAGCGTTTTCTTGTTGGCGTACCCAGGGCGCGCAGCAGAAGACAGAAATTGCGCGGCGCGGATGGCCCTCAAGGTTGGCGCCCGTGCCATGCCAAAGTCGACCGTCGAATACAAACAGGCTGCCGGCGGGAGCGTTGATTTGATGTCCAAGTTGCGGCTTTGGTGGATGCACCCGATAGTTCAGGGGCCAACGGTGACTGCCCGGAAAAATCACTGTGCTGCCCCTTTGTGGCGTGAAGTCGTCTAACAGATAAAATAAATTGCACAGTGCAGGGAATTCGATTGAGGCCGGTATCTGGCCCTGATCTCGGTGAATGAGTTCTGCTGTGTCAGTGGTGCCAACAAATAGATGGGCGGTAAGACTAGAGAGCAACCAATGTTTTCCGAGTAGATAGCTGGCTATGGCATTGGTAGTAGCGTCTTCCACCAGATCCAGATAGTGCTGACCTTTGTTCACCATATTCGGCAGCACTTGTTTATTACTGCCGCCGCGATCCGGGCAAAGTTCTCCGAGTGCTTGCTCGGCTGCGTATTGTTGGTCTAATTGCTGTTTTAATGCATCGACGATGTTGCTCTTCAATGCGTCGCGTAAAATGCAGCAGCCGTGACTATTAAGGTCGTAAAGGGCCTGCTTCAAATCTCCAGTGGGCGACGGAACATCGAGAATTACAGGACCGTTTAATTCTGGTGCCTGGATATACCCGCTTTGACCTTCTCTGTTTGATTCTGCAGTCATGGCTTACCCTTAGCGCGCTATGCCGAAACCTGTGGGTCTAGAGCATGTCCTACCACTCGTTAAATCTAACCATTTTATCCACCGGTCGACGGCGGATTTTGCCATGCCCGCCCAATACCGGGTAGCCGACTGGGATGTGGGCACAGGTATGCCAGTCCTCTGGGAGTTTGAATAGCGCTTTGACCGCATCTTCCTCGTAGCACAAGAGGGTTGTTATTACACATCCTAGGCCTTCATTGCGGCAGGCGAGTAAAAAATTCTGTACCGCTGGGTAGACCGATCCACCGCCAACCACACTCGGCCGCTCCAGCGCGCTGTCCGTAATCGTCATTAATTTGGGGTTAAAGCAAAATACGGCGATCAAAGGCGCCTCGAACATATGGCTTGCGAGGTAATTGCCCGCATCCAGAGCTTTGATGCTACTTGGTTTGGCGTCTTCTGGCATGGTGTCCAGACGCGCTTCATAGCCCGGCACATAGGCATCCCAATGCGGTTTGTACAGATCTTGCAGTGCTTGTTTTTTCGCCGGCTCTGTTACTGCGATGAGCCGCCATGGCTGGGTGTTGCCGCCAGTTGGCGCCCAAGTTGCTGCACTGAAAATGCGTTGCTGTATGTCCTCAGCAATGGGGTCTGGTCGTAGCCTGCGCACCGCACGCAGCGTACTCATTGCGTCGTATAGATCCATAACATCCTCCCTTCCTCGTAACATCCTCTATTTGCGAGCTAATTTCTAGTGTTTGTTCGGTCATATGGCGAATACGTGGTTTCCACGAATGATTACTCACCTCTGTAAATTTGTTCATTTTTTCTGAAATTCTCAATTTTCATTAAATTCATGTAGTTAGGCTTAATTCAAACGGTTTACTCTGGTTTTTTTGGGTGAATTAGGCCCTAAAGAGCCTCTTTTAAGTGAACTCTTGACCACGCGACTTTCACCTATCCTTCATGCACCAAAATCTAACGTTGGGCTCATGTTCAGCGCGCATCTGCTCCATTACGGTGCAGGAAATCGCCAATACAGCGCGTAGATGAATAGGGGACCACCGTCGGGAGGCGAGTGGTTTGAGGATGCACAAGTCGCGAGATGGAGTTTTTGGCGAAAAACAAACTCGCAGCTTTGCAATGGACTGGAGTACACCCCGCTGCCGTCTTAGGGGCGGCAAGAACCTAGGAAAAATTCAAACGACAGGTGCCTATGGATCGGCCATGGATCGCGATCTCTGCTCATCGGAGGGATGAGTGGGCACTGCTGAGCCAGGGTTAGGCATAGGACGCGGGGCACTCACCGTTTGAACAAATGAAGGGAGATCGAAATGGAAACGACGTTGAACCCAAACGATTACGTTGGCGTTACTTTCTGGATCATTTCTGCGGCCATGGTCGCAGCTACCTACTTTTTCACTGTTGAACGCGACCGCGCTGAAGGCAAGTGGAAAACCTCACTAACTGTTGCCGCTATGGTGACTGGTATTGCAGCTATTCATTACTTCTACATGAGAGGTGTATGGATAGAGACAAATGAAAGCCCCTTAGTATTTCGTTATGTCGACTGGCTGCTGACGGTGCCATTGCAAATCGTTGAGTTCTATCTGATCTTGGCGGCTATTGCTGTAGTTCGCGCAGCGCTATTCTGGAAGTTGTTGATCGCATCGTTAGTGATGCTGATATTCGGCTATCTTGGAGAGCTTGGCGCCATGAACTATTGGCTAGCATTTGCCATTGGGATGGCCGGATGGATATACATTATCTATGAGATCTTCGCTGGTGAAGCCAGTCAGATCAGCGCCAGTCAGGGGACTCAGGCGAGTCAGACAGCGTTCAACGCTTTGCGAATCATTGTGACTGTCGGTTGGGCGATATACCCCCTCGGTTACATTGCCGAGCCAGCGTTCGGCGCTGCGGCATTGAATGTCATTTACAACCTTGCGGACTTCGTTAACAAGATCGCATTTGGTGTAGTGATTTGGATAGCAGCTACGTCTTCTTCACAGTCGAAGGCGTAATGCGGTAACCCTTTCCGGTTGCGGGCGTCACAAAGTGGCGCCCGTCATCGGCCTACTTCTTCAAAGAGTAATAAGACAAGTTAACGAACAGTCACCAGGAGTCCTGATTATGAGCAACGACTTTAAGGCTCAGCTTGAGGCGACGATCCGTAAATTTGGTGATGATGCGGGCACAGTCCGAGGAGCAGCAGCTCACCACTTATCTCGCTGCGGTAAACGCACCCGCGCTAAGTTCACTTTTACCGCCGCTAAGAATTTTGAACATCCTGATGTGCTAATAAAGATCGCGGCAGCGTCTGAATTGATACATGAAGCCTCGATAGTGCACGACGACGTCCAAGACCGAACCCCCGTTCGTCGAGGCCAGCCTACCGTTTGGAAAAAATACGGCAGTAATACTGCGCTGTTGTTAGGCGACCATCTGATTGCTGCGGCCTTTCGTTGTTTGGCGGCAAGTGGCTGTCGCCATGAGGCGATCTCGGGTTTAGTGCAGGTCATGGCTGTGGCGGTGAGTCGTGCCAGCTCGGGACAACTGCAGCAACTTAAGTTACACAGCAGCGGTGCGGCGTTGTGCAATCAATACCAGGCCATCGCGCGGCACAAGACCGGTTCGCTGCTCGCATTGCCGTTGCAATTCGCCGCGGTGTTGGCTGCAGGCGACGAACGCATGATTAACGCCGCACAAAGGTGTGGAGAACAATTGGGTTTGGCGTATCAAATTTTAAATGACCTCGAGCCACTATTGCTTGGCGGGTCTTATGCCGAGCACGAGGACATCGTTGATCGTGTGGTTACAGCGCCTGTAGTGGCGGCGAAACAACTGAGTGGCGAGGAAAAAGATTTATTCTTAGCACTGGTTGAACGGCGCAAATTGCGCGAGTTGGCTCGTCAGCACTGCATTGCTTGGGCGGAAGATGCTGCTGATGCTGCGCGCAATTATGCCGCTTGGTTGCCGACACCGGTGGAGATGGTTGTACGGGATTTTATTGCTGACCATATAATCCAGCCCTTGCCCTGTGAGCCGTTGCCAAAGCGCTTGCCTACGGGCCCACGAACACCGCTACTCGCAACAGCAAACAACTGATGAGCAAGCACGCGGTAGTTATTGGCAGTGGCTTTGGCGGCATGGCGGCAGCGCTGCGAGCCCGCAAATTGGGTTTTGAAGTCACCCTGATAGAGCGTTTGGAGCAACTTGGTGGCCGTGCACGTACGTTCAAACGGGACGGGCATACCTTTGACGCTGGTCCAACGGTTATTACCGCACCGTTCCTGTTTGAAGAATTGTTTGAGCTGTTCGATCGCCAACTGCCTGAGTACGCAGAAATATTGCCGGTATCGCCGTGGTATCGATACGAATTTAGTGACGGCTCGCGCATGGATTACGGCGGCACGGTTGAAGACACCATAAGTGAAATCGAGCGGTTGAGTCCCCAAGACGTTGAAGGCTACAAAAGACTACTCTCGCACTCCAAGCGAATATTTGATGTTGGCTTTGGGGAGTTAGCACATGTGCCTTTTAACCGGCTCTGGTTCATGCTCAAGCAGGTTCCAGCGTTGGTGCGGTTGGGGTGTTATCGCACAGTTTGGCAGTTTACTAAGCGCTATCTAAAAGATGAGCGGCTGCGTCGCGCCTTTAGCATTCAGCCGCTGTTGGTGGGCGGTAACCCGTTTAACACCACAAGTATCTATTCTTTGATTCATTATCTCGAGCGGCGTTGGGGCGTGCATTTTCCGCGTGGCGGCACGGGCGCACTGGTCGCAGCCATGGGGCGCCTTATGCAAGAGGTTGGGGTCAATGTAAGGCTTAATCAAGAAGTGCAGAAGATCTGCACTGAAGATGGCCAAGTTACGGGTGTGCAATTCGCCAACGGCGAGTCGGTGGCTGCTGACCTAGTTATTTGTAATGGCGACCCAGCACAGATTTATCGATCGTTAGTGCCTCGCGCAGACCGTAAGCGATGGACTGATCGGCGCATTGATGCGCTGAAATACTCTATGGGCTTGTATGTTCTTTACTTTGGTACCACCTGCCAATATGAGGACGTAGAGCACCACACCATAGTTTTTGGTGAGCAGTATCAAGAATTATTGCAGCGGATTTTTGCGGGCGAACCGGCAGGTGACGATCTGAGTTTGTATCTGCACCGTCCAACCGCAACAGATCCAACACTGGCGCCTGACGGCAAAGATACGTTCTATGTATTAGCCCCGGTGCCGAACCTACAGCGCCATGACTGGCTGGCCGCACGAGACCAAGTGCGCGAGCGGGTCATTGATATATTAGAAGAACGAGTTTTGCCTAATTTGCGTCAACACATGGACGTTTGTTTTGATCTTGATCCGACCCAATTCGATGCAGACTATGGATCGCGCTGGGGTGCAGGTTTTTCCATAGCGCCGATCTTTACTCAGTCTGCGTACTTCCGGTTCCACAACCGCTCCGAAGACATTAAGAACCTCTACTTAGTTGGGGCGGGCACTCACCCTGGAGCGGGCGTGCCTGGGGTCCTTAGTTCAGCCAAAGTTGTTGAGCATTTGCTCAAAGAGGATTTTCCACAACCCACGGGGGCAATGTTATGAACCTCAAATCAAAAAATCCTGAAATGATATTCAAGGCCAATGCGAAAACGTTTTCGCTGGCCGCTCGCTTCCTGCCGAGGGCGCGCTACGATGCTGTGGCGCGTTTATATTACTTTTGCCGATACATGGACGATCTGGCGGATGCCGCACCGGCTGGCTGCAATCATGCAAAGCTCGTTGCTCTGCGTGATGACTTTATTCGTGGCGACAGCGCTGATCCGGTGATGGCGGATCTCCTAGAGCTGCAACATCACTTCGGTATTCCGGCGAACCTAGTTATAGATTTCGTCGATGCCCTCATCGCCGATCAATGGCCGCGGCATTTGCAAAGCCAAGATGAACTTGTGCGTTTTTGTTATGGAGTGGCCTCCACCGTAGGTTTGATGATGTGTCACTTATTCGGCGTAAAAAACCCACGGGCCTACCCATTTGCTGTGGATTTGGGTGTGGCAATGCAAATGACCAACATCTGTCGCGATATCCTCGAAGATGCAGAGCGCGAAAGGGTATATCTCCCTGCCGAGATGCTTGAAGGCCGGGTGTGCGCCGCTGGCCTTGTTGCGGGAGATCCAATGCAACGAGCTAATGCTTATACAGGGGCTGTGCGTTTATTGGGTATTGCGGATGAATACTATGCCAGTGCGGCCCAAGGTTATGGGTTCTTACCGGCTGCGGTCCGTCAGGCGATTAAGATCGCCGCGCGTTTGTATCAGGCGATTGGGGAAAAGGTGGTGGCTGCGCCTAAGCAGTACTGGCATCGCCGCACTGTAGTACCGGCAACGACCAAGTGCCGGCTTATGTGCGAATTGTTAGGTCGCCGCATTACCGAAGGGTCTAGTACGTTAGTGATTCATCGGGCTGAACATCGACCGCGCTTGCACAAGGCGTTGGATCCGCAACGCTTCGGCACCTGAGTGGGACGAGTCCGCGCGATGCATAACTCGGATACCTTAGCTAGCGCCGACGTGGCGATCGTCGGCGGCGGTATGAGTGGCTTGGCGCTGGCTTGCCAGATAGATCGTATTAACAACTGCGCATCACGTCGTATAAACAAGGCTGTGGTGATCGAACCTCGCAGCAAATACCAGCGCGACAAAACCTGGTGTTATTGGCGCAGAGGGCCCGGCCTATTCGATGGAGCAATCAGTCACTCCTGGTCGCGCTGGGAGATTCGCTCAGCAGGACGAGTGACGACGAGTGCTTGTCCTGAAACGCCCTATGTGCGGGTCGATAGCGGCCATTATTATGAATCTGCGGTCCAGCGTCTCGCGAGTTCAAATACTGTAGGCCTGAAACTAGGTGTGCGCGCTGGACAAGTAAGCCGAGACCAGCGACAGCTTTACATTGATACTGACCGAGGTCAGGTGCGCGCCGATCGAGTAATCGACACGCGGCCGCGACCGATTCCTGAAGGCACTCTGTTGCAGCATTTTTTCGGCTGGGAAATCGAAACCGACAAGGACGTATTCGACCCGACGACAGTCACACTTATGGATTTTAGTGCCGGTACTGAAGAAGAAGTGCACTTCTTCTATGTGTTGCCCTTTAGCTCACGCAGAGCTCTGGTTGAGACCACACATTTTTCTAAGCAACAGCTTTGCGAGTCGCAATATAAAGACGAGCTTCGCGGCTACTTGCGCCAACGCTTTGCCCTATCGAATTGGCATATTTGCAGCAGCGAGGGCGGTATTCTGCCCATGCCAAAACGGCCGCCTGCTCAGCTTGAGGGTCAGCCCGATGTTGCTGTGTTCGGCCTGCATGGGGATACAGCAAAGCCCTCTAGCGGATATTGTTATCCCCATGCGCAACAGCAGGCTGAGCGCATGGCGGAGTGGTTATCTGCAGGTGCGAATAGTGGGCCGCCGGCAGCAAGGCATAGCGTTGCACGCTGGTTTGACGCTGTATTCGTAACTTTTCTTGAGAACCGGCCGGCTCAGGCTCCTGCAGTTTTTTTTCGCTTATTTCAGCGGGTCAAACCCGCCGCTTTGGTGCGGTTTCTCAGTGATGGTGCACAGTTTGCGGACTACCTGCGGGTAATATGGGCGATGCCGAAAGCTGTCATGATGCGCGAGGCGCTGCGCTATGCGCTCGGCCGTTAAGCCCTACACATGGTTTTTGCTGGGCTCAGTGATTGTTTTGTGTGCAGCGGCTTGGATGGTTGAGCAAAGTCCGTTGCTGATTTTTTTGTGCAGTGCGCTGGTTTTGGTCACAGGTTTGCCCCATGGCGCATATGACTGGGTCATTATGCGCACGCACTACAAGAAGGGGCGGTTTGGCGCTGCAGTAGCTGGATATGTGGCTCTTGTGCTCTTGGTGATTGCACTTTGGTTAATCGTACCCCTGGCCTTATTGGGTGTGTTTTTGGCGTACTCGGCTTATCACTTTGGCGACTCCGATTTACCGAATGCATCTCTATTGCATCAATTCACTTGGGGCATGGCGATCATTGGCTTGCCAGGTTTATTAGCGGGCGCAGACGTTCAGGCGCTGTTCAGCGTGCTTACCGAGAAGTCCATTGCATCGGCGCCGATCAGTGCTTTGGGAATAATGGGTTGCATTGCGGCTTTCACCCATGTGTGTTCTGCTCCCAAGCGCTGGGTGTCGATCGGTTTACTGGGCGTCTATGGTGCTGTTTGTTCGGGCGCCGGCGCGTTGGCAGGTTTTGCTTGTTACTTTGCATTACTGCATAGCCCGATCCATTTAACGCGCTGGCGTCACGCGTTGAATCAGCAGGGCTCTGTGACCATCCTAATGCTTAGTTTGGTCGTGATGGGCGCTATCGCAGGAGCCGTGTGGATGAGCGCAGCTGACCCTGCAGTTACATTTGAAACCATCAATCAAACGACCTTTCGATACACCTTTATAGCGTTAGCTGCGCTGACGGTGCCGCATATGGTTTTGCTGAGTCACGCTAATCGATGCATTTATTGAATGGGGGAATAGCGCTCAGCGTCAGCCTTCTACATGGAATAGTTTGTTATAAATCACCCAGTTCTCATCGATTTTTAGCATCGACAATGTGTCGACGAAAATCATCCCTAAATAACCGTCACGCACTTTCGCTACAGCGGTGTCGCCAGTAATGTCTACTGACAAGATTTCCAGCATCGGTTCCTCGCCCTGGTCTTTTGCAGAAGGAGTCTGTGCGCCAACGAAGTTCGCAAATTCTTCCACAGTCTGCTCGAGTAAGTTTCCACCCATGTAGCCAGTGATTTTTGCGTGTGGATGGAATGCTTGCAGCACTTTGTTGCGGTCGGACAAGTACATGGAATCAAAATAGATTTGCATCGTGGCCGCAATGGCTTGTTTGTTGTCCATATTCAGCCCTTCGTACAAAAGCCAAAGTATAGGGCCACCGCCGTGACGAAGCTAGAGAGTGACGATCAATCGATAATGATTGGGACGAGTTTGAATAGGGATAAGTTACGGTCGTGCTGCACGCTATCAACTTGGTCATCCACTACGGTGACGAAGCGCTCGCTACCGAGGCGGGAACGGAAGACTAGAACCACCACATCTTCAGCAACAACGCGGCGATCAATAGGATAGCCATGCTTCGCTATGACGTCTGCCTCGGAAAGTCCTACGTAATCGGGCGGTACCGCCTTAGACGCACAGGCCCCTAGCAGCACGATACAGCTCATGAACGGTAAAAAACGACGCATAAAGGGGATCACGGGGTTGGTTCTGTGTTTTCGGTTCGGATGTTTCGCAGTGGTTCTTTAGTCTTGGGGCATAGACCAGGTTTTGCTACAGCGTCGCGCACGCTCGAACTCCGAAAGTGTTTCTTCGACTTCGTGCAACTCTGGGCTTTTCTTGGTCTCAGTCACGTCCTCTTGGAGAGGTTCGATGATCCGTTGGGCAGCTGCGTTTTGCATGGGATTTGGCCTTATTGAATTATTTAAGATGTCAGCGATCATGTAATGGGTGCACTGTAGCAATGGGATTAAGCGCTGAAAAAGGAATAATTAACAATCAATATATTCCTTTAAAGAATGATTTGGACGGATGATTTAGTGCTCGAGCCTAGCGCCCAAATGCCAGCAGCCGTTTGTCAGCAAAACGTAACCGTTGGTCAGAACTCCTGCATGAACTTATTGCGCCGGCATCAATCGACCCCGTTACGGCGCAGCGCATGCGGCAGTTGCTTGAAGAATGTGTTGATAATTTTGTCGCCGTGATGCCGCCCAAAGCAGAGGGCGGTCTCAAATATTACGAAGCGCGAGTGGGTTATGAATTCGCCTCACCTGAGTGCGCCCAGCAACTCTAAAAGACGGCCATAAGGGTGATGCTAGTGTCCGAGGACGCTGACTCTGTGATGACGATTCCGCTCAACCTCGTGTCGAGTGGACAAGAATTGCAATTGGCCGCATAAGTCATTTGTAGACGTTGCCTGAAGCTTGGTCGAGGCGGCCCGAACGCTTTAATCGGCGACAAAGCGCATAGATAAATCCATGGGTAATATGGTTTTGGTCAGTTCTCCACTAGATATGTAGTCCACGCCGGTAGCAGCGATTTCGGCGAGGGTTTGTTCGTTGATGCCGCCAGAGGCCTCCAACTTGATCTGTCCGGCAGATCTGGCCACCGCTGTGTGAGTGTCGGCTAAGGAAAAGTTGTCGATCATGGCGATATCGGCGTTGGCGGCTATGGCTTCGTCCAGCTCCCCAAGATTTTCGACCTCAACTTCAATTGGCTTTTCAGGATTATTGCTGCGCGCCATGGCCACTGCAGTACTAATGCTGCCCGCAGCGGCGATGTGATTCTCTTTCAACAGATAGGCATCGAATAAGCCGATTCGATGATTGCTGCCGCCGCCGCACTTAACCGCGTACTTTTGGGCCAAGCGTAAGCCCGGAATAGTTTTTCGTGTATCCAGTAGCTTCGTTTTATGTCCCTGCAGTAGTGCTACGTAGTAAGCGGTGCGGGTTGCGGTGCCTGACAGTAACTGTACAAAGTTTAAGGCCGTGCGCTCGGCGGTGAGTAGGCTTGCGGCTGGGCCGGTCAGTGTAAATAGATGTTGGTCGGCCTCGACCGCATCGCCATCGTTGGTATACCAATCAACACCGATGCTGCTGTCTACTTGTTGCATGGTCTCATTGACCCAGAGTTGGCCGCAGAATACTCCGGGTGTGCGGGTAATAATGCGCGCGGTTGCGCTCCGTTTGGCAGAGATAAGGCTAGCGGATAGGTCGCCGGAGCCTATGTCTTCGTCAAGCGCAGCGCGCACATTGGCGTGTACTGCGGTGCGCAGACTTTGTTGGGGCAGCTCAGTATTCATGAATAGGCGTTCCATACATGGTTGGATGTGGTTTATGGCTAGCGAATTGCTGTGTGCGGCGTAGAATTATAGTGCTCTTGGGCCAACGGACAATCCATTTGCAGATTAATGCTGAACATCGGTTAGATCAGGTTATGTGGCGACCGAGCGCCCACTGCGACCTGCGGCCTCGTGGTCTGCAGCCAGAACTGATTGTAGTGCACTGTGTTTCGTTGCCCGAGGGCGAGTACGGGACGGATGCTCCCCAACGTTTGTTCACTGGTGAGCTGGATTGTGCTGAGCACCCGAGTTTTGCCGATCTCGCCGGCCTCAAAGTGGCGCCACACCTGATGATCGATCGCAATGGCCAGATAGAGCAATTTGTGAGCTTTGATAAACGTGCCTGGCATGCCGGTATTTCCAACTGGCGTGGCCGCAATAGCTGCAATGATTTCAGCATTGGCGTAGAATTAGAAGGGTCGGTTAAGGAAGATTATACGGTCGACCAATACCGTACACTGATACAGCTTGTTATCATGTTAATGGGCGCGTATCCGCAAATCAGTGCCGATGCCGTAGTGGGACACTGCGACATCGCTCCGGTTCGCAAGACTGACCCCGGGCCGAGATTTGACTGGTCATGGGTAGTCACGCAGGTGCATCAAAATATTGGGGCGCTCTTGTAAAAAAGTGCCTCGCTCGAAAGTGTTCGAGAAGTTTTTGCAAGTAGAGTCGCGGAAAAGAAGGCGCTCTCGCATTAATAGATGCCCTCGTAAAGAAGCGACGCCGTGAACTTGCGAAGGTTACTGCATAGGTTGTAATGCTTGGGGGTGAGCAAAAGCCGTGCAAACTACAAACAATGAGGTGGCTCTATGACTGAGCAGGATCAACGTCGACGCATGTCTAACGAGATCACTGGGATGCATGAGCAATGGGCCTATCGCATCAAAACCCTCGTCTCTACTCTGCAACCCCTTGGGTGCTTGGGTAAGGCGACACTTTAGGAGTAAAGCAGTTGGTCAGCCCGACCCGCAACACCCCGTCGATCCCAGAACCTGATCGACTAGCCCTACAAGAATGGTATGACGCCTTTGATGATGTGCTACGAATTGAAGGTCCTGAGCGCGCATCACAATTACTCAGCAGCCTAGCTGCTCGACTTACGCAGACCGGAGCGGCGCTGCCTTTTGCAGTAACCACGCCCTATCGCAACACTATTCCTGCCCATCAACAAGCGCCGATGCCCGGTGATTTATTTATGGAACGGCGTATCCGGAGTCTCATACGTTGGAATGCGTTGGCCATGGTGGTTCGTGCTAACAATCGCCCAGGTGACCTTGGTGGGCACATTTCCAGTTTTGCCTCCTCGGCAACACTATATGACGTTGGCTTTAATCACTTTTTCCGAGCCCCTAACGAGGCGACAGGCGACGCCGGCGACCTAGTGTATTTTCAAGGGCACGCGGCGCCCGGGATATACGCCCGCTCGTTCTTAGAGGGTCGGCTAGATGAACAACAAATGGACAATTTCCGTCGCGAGGTTGACGGCGAGGGGCTGTCTTCCTATCCGCACCCATGGTTGATGCCTGAATATTGGCAATTTCCAACGGTTTCGATGGGACTGGGACCGCTGCAGGCGATTCATCAAGCCCATTTGATGAAGTATTTGCAGAACCGGGGTCAGGCGAATGTAGCCAGACGTAAAGTTTGGGCTTTTCTCGGTGACGGCGAGTGCGATGAACCCGAAGCGTTGGGCGCATTGGCGTTAGCTGGTCGCGAAAAGCTCGACAACCTGATTTTCGTTGTGAATTGCAACCTGCAGCGTTTAGACGGACCGGTGCGTGGCAACGGCAAGATTATTCAGGAGCTTGAAGGCTATTTTCGCGGAGCAGGCTGGAATGTAATCAAGGTGGTATGGGGGCGCCTTTGGGATCCGCTATTGGCGCGGGATGAAGACGGTCTATTGCAGCAAGCCATGGACGATACGGTAGATGGCGAGTTTCAAAATTTTAAAGCGAAAGGCGGCGCCTACGTGCGAGAGCACTTTTTTGGCCAACATGCGCAACTTTCGGCGATGGTTTCGGATATGACTGACGAAGACATCTACCGGCTTAACCGTGGTGGCCACGACCCTTATAAAATTTATGCGGCATACCGAGCAGCAGTCCTGCACGAGGGTCAGCCTACGGTCATTCTGGCAAAGACGGTAAAGGGTTACGGAATGGGCGATGCCGGGGAGTCGGAAAATACTACCCATCAGGTCAAAAAGCTCAATTTAGAAGAGTTGAAACAATTCCGTGACCGTTTCGATGTACCGCTGTCCGACAAACAGTTGCGCGATATTCCCTATTTCCGCCCAGCCGACGACAGTGCGGAAATGGCGTATCTGCGCGAACGGCGTGCGGCCTTGGGCGGATCTATGCCACGGCGTTTATTAGACAATAAAACGTTGGAAATGCCGCCTTTGAATGCATTCTCGGCCCAACTCAAGGGCAGTGGTGAGCGCAAGATAAGTACGACGATGGCATTCGTACGCATCCTTGCAACCCTAGTGCGAGATAAGAATATTGGCTCCCGCGTGGTGCCGATTGTGCCTGATGAGGCGCGCACGTTCGGTATGGAAGGTATGTTCCGACAGTTGGGCATCTATTCTTCTGTGGGGCAGTTGTATCAGCCCGAGGATGCAGAGGCATTGGCTGCGTATCGGGAAAGCGAGGATGGTCAGGTTATCGAGGCCGGCATCAACGAAGCTGGAGCGTTCGCTGCCTGGATGTCTGCGGGCACCGCCTACAGTAACCACCTGCATACGTTGATTCCGTTTTACATTTATTACTCTATGTTCGGCTTTCAACGTATCGGCGACTTGGCGTGGGCGGCAGGTGATCTGCAGACAAGAGGCTTTTTGTTGGGTGGTACGGCCGGGCGCACAACGTTAAACGGTGAAGGGTTGCAGCATCAGGACGGTCACAGCCACGTGCTTGCTGCCACCATTCCCAACTGTGTCAGCTACGATCCGGCCTATGCGTATGAGTTAGCGGTCATCATTCAGCGTGGTCTGCAGCATATGTTCGTTGAGCGAGCGCCGGTCTATTACTACATCACAGTTATGAACGAAGCGTATGAGCAACCGCCCATGCTCGAGGGGGTAGAGCAGGCCATTATCAAGGGCATGTATTGTCTTGAGAGTGATGATTCGGAGGCCGTATCGCGTATTCGCTTGCTGGCCAGCGGTACGCTATTGCGCGAAGCATTAGCGGCGGCAGAAACATTGCGCCAAGACTATTCAGTAGCGGTGCAAGTATGGAGCGTTACCAGCTATACGGAGTTGTCTCGAGATATTGACGACGTTAAACGTTGGAACATGCTGCACGCAGATGCTGAGCCGCGCCGGGCCCATGTCGAGACATGTCTGCAGAGTGGCGACTCTTGGCAAGATGCACCGGTGGTCGCTGTTTCCGATTATGTAAAAGCTCTGGCCGAGCCGCTGCGGGGGTCGATATCTGCGCCGCTGCACGTATTAGGCACGGACGGTTTTGGGCGCAGCGATACGCGCTCGCAATTGCGAGATTTTTTTGAGGTTGATCGTCGCTACATTACGTTGTGTGCACTAAGCCAATTGGCCCAAAGTAATGTGATCGGAGTTGAGGTGGTGCGATCAGCGCAGCAAGTCTTGGAGATCAATGAAGACAAGCCTAACCCTCGTGGCGAATAGTTGTTAGACGTTAGGCAGCATCGGTATAGCAGCACGAAAAAATTAGGTACAAGAAGAACAGTGAGCAGCGATAGACCATGGACATTCTGATTCCCAGCCTAGGTGACATCGACAAGGTTGAAGTCATCGAATTGTGTATTGAACCCGGCGCAGCGGTGGTCACGGGCGATACGCTCATCGTTATCGAATCGGATAAAGCATCCATGGATGTGCCAGCCACATGCGATGGTGTTTTGCAGGCCTATACCGTGCAGCTAGGCGACCTTGTGAGTGAAGGCACTTTGATAGCAACGGTGACCCCTGATGCTGGGGAAGCGGACTCGCTGGCAAGCGAGGTTATTACGGCTGCAACCACAACCGCAGCGGCGACTGAATCTACGGCGGCTGAGTCCCAAGCGACCCAGGCCGTTTCTAAGGTCGACATATTGGTGCCCGATCTCGGCGATATTGAAGATGTTGAAGTGATTGAGGTTGCGGTGGCTGCAGGCGATCTTATTAGTTATGACAGCTTGTTAGTGGTGCTGGAGTCGGACAAGGCGTCGATGGAGGTGCCGGCAGAGCAGGAAGGTACGGTGATCAGTGTTGCGGTCGCTGTAGGTGACCGGGTAGGCACAGGTGCACTTATTGCAACAGCCGAGGTAACCAATGCCGAGCCAGCGGCGGTAACAGAACCGGTGGCTGAGCCAGTGCAAGCTGCAGCGCCGCCAACAATGCAACCGGCAGCGGTTAAGGCCGATGTCCCGTCAGCTCCGGAGCCCCCGGCCGCCACAAATGACCGTGCCAAGTCGGCCGAGGTAACGGTCTATGCTGGTCCTGCCGTGCGGCGGTTAGCCCGGGAATTGGGGGTGGCATTAGATCAGGTCAAAGGCAGCGGCCAACGCGGCCGCATCACCAAAGACGATTTAAAGAGCCACGTAAAGCAGCAAATGAATGCATCAGCGGCTAAATCTTCAGGTGCCGGTATTCCCGAAATACCGGCGGTAGATTTTGCGCGTTTTGGCCCGGTTGCAGAACAGTCGCTGACGCGTATGCAGCAGCAGGTTGCCGCCAATATGCAGCGTAGTTGGTTGAACGTACCCCATGTCACCCAGCACGATTTGGCAGACATTACCGATATGGAAGAGTTTCGTCAGAGCCTCAAAGCAGAGGCCGGGCAGCGGGGCATAAAACTGACACCGCTGGCGTTCATTGTTCGTGCTGTTTGCTATGCCTTAGCGCAAAAGCCAAAGTTCAATAGCTCACTGCATCCAGATGGCCAACATTTGATCGTTAAGGAATACATTAATGTTGGTATCGCAACCAATACGGCCGAGGGCTTACTGGTGCCGGTGATTCGTGGCGCTGATAAAAAAGGCCTGTGGGAATTATCCGAGAACATCGCGGAATTGGCAGAGAAAGCACGGGATAAAAAATTAGCATTAGACGACCTGGGTGGTGGGACCTTTACCGTCTCGAGCTTAGGTTCGATCGGTGGCACTGGTTTTACCCCAATTGTTAATGCACCTGAGGTCGCCATTCTGGGTGTTGGCCGTCTGAGCACTCAGCCCCAATGGAATGGTCAGGAGTTTTTGCCTCGGCAAATGCTTCCGCTGTCCTTGTCTTACGATCATCGGGTGATCAATGGTGTCGACGGTGGTGAATTTATGCAGTTGTTGTCGCAGCTGCTGTCTGATGTACGTCGGTTAGCGCTTTAGTTCGTAAAATCGCAATTGCTGCCTACGCCGGCGCACTCGGGCCGCGCCACTGGGCTTCGTCTGGATCGTTGGACAAGATTCTGGCCTGCACAAATAAAAAGTCGCTGAGACGATTTAAGTAGCGGCCCGCTTGCTTAAATGCCGTTTCGCTGTCTGTATTCAAATCGGTGGTTTCTAGAACCGCCCATACATTAGCCTCTGCGCGACGACATACCGTTCTGCAGAGATGACACTGAGCGTTTGTTTGATTGCTTCCTGGTATGACGAACTCGCGCAGCGGTGGCAATGTACTATTACAGGTTTCGGTAATGGATTTTAACTCGTCGATGCGCAGGTCCATTTGTTCTACCTGATATTGCCCTTCCATAGCCAGAATTGCGCCGATGTCGAATAGTGCCTGTTGGACATCGGTAATCTGGGTATTCAGTTCAGGGTTGATTTGAAAATTGCGCAATACGCCAAGCAGACTCGACAGTTCATCCACGCTGCCGAGTGCTGTAATGATTGGATCGGTCTTGCTGACTCGACGACCGGTGCCTAGGGCCGTGGTGCCGTTGTCACCGGTTTGAGTTGTAACGCGATTGATTCTGGACATGAGTTGTCTGGCTCCAAGATAAGCGTGCATGGTATAACGAATGCCTCTGATATCCAGCCGGGAGAGCGCAAAATCATGCCGTCATTTGATGTTGTTTCTGAAGTTGACCTGCACGAGGTCCGTAATGCAGTGGATCAGGCGCTGCGCGAATTGCGCAATCGTTTTGATTTTCGCGGAGTGGACGCAAATATCGAGTTAGAAGAGCAGAGCATTTTGCTTAGCGCGCCAGAAGAATTTCAGCTTGGTCAGATCAAGGACATCCTGCGCGATAAAATGACCGCACGTAATGTCGATAGCCGCGCGCTCACGCCCGGTAGCATCGAGGGGGCGGGAAAGTTAAAGCGCCAATCCTTCGCTCTGGCTCAGGGCATTGATAAAGACAGCGCGCGACAAATTACCAAGATTCTCAAAGAGTCGAAGCTAAAAATTCAAAGCCAAATTAATGGCGATAAAGTGCGCGTAACCGGCAAGAAGCGAGATGACTTGCAGGCGGCCATGGCGGCGCTAAAGGAATCGGATATAGCCATGCCACTGCAGTACAACAATTTTCGTGACTAAGCCTGCGTGAGCGACCTCCACAACCAAGGGCCCGCATTTTTCCAACAGGTGCTCAATCAGCGCATGTTGATTTGTGTTGCCACAGGCTTTGCGTCGGGTCTGCCACTATATCTGCTCATCCAACTGGTGCCAGTTTGGTTGCGGCTAGATGGCGTTAGTCTAACGATGATTGGCGCGCTCAGTGCCATTCAATATTTGTATGTCTTGAAGTTTATGTGGGCGCCGTTGTTGGATCGGTATTCGTTATCGTTTCTCGGTCGCCGCCGCAGTTGGATGCTGGCTACACAAATTCCCCTGATTTTATTCATTGGCTCTTTAGGTTTTTGGGAAGTTGCAAGTCAGTTAACCGTCATAACTGCACTAGTCTTTGGGGTGGTGGCTTTTAGTGCTACCCAAGATGTCGCACTTGATGCCTACCGCCGCGAAATACTTGAGACTGAAGGCGAGCTTGCCCTGGGTAACTCTATCCATGTACAGGCCTATCGTCTTGCTGGGCTCGTTCCCGGCTCGTTGGGTATGGTTCTAATTGATGACGTCAGCTGGGAAATGAATTTCATCATCATGGCGGCGTTTATGAGTGTTGGCGTCATAATGGCGTTGCTGGTCGAAGAACCTAAACAATATGGCCCGCCTCCTAAGAGCCTTGCTGAGGCAACGGTCATTCCTTTCAAAGAATTTTTTCAACGGCGTGCGCTGGGTCCAACATTGGCGATGTTGGCATTTCTCGCGCTCTACAAGCTTGGCGACAATATGGCGACTGCGCTGGCTTCGCCGTTCTATCTGGATATGCAATTCACCACTGACCAAATTGGCATCATTGCCAAGCAAGCGGCGTTGTGGCCGTCAATTATTGGTGGTCTGCTGGGCGCATTGGTGATTGTAAAAATTGGCATCAACAAAGCGTTGTGGATTTTTGGTGTGATTCAATTGATTACAATTTTTGGTTTTGTTTGGTTGTCCGGAGTGGGTCCGGATCCCGTTATTCTGGCGGTGGTCATTGCCGGAGAGTACTTAGGTGTTGGTTTAGGCACTGCGGCGTCTGTTGCGTTTATAGCGCGTGAGACCTCGCGCTTGGCTGTTGCAACACAGTTTGCGATGTTTACAGCAATAGCATCTTTACCGCGTGTTGTGGCATCAAGCGTTAGCGGTTTGCTCGTCGACGCCATCGGCTGGACTGACTTTTTTTACCTCAGTGCGCTGCTGGCTGTGCCGGGTATGGTATTACTTTACTGGGTCGCCCCTTGGAATGGGTCACCACCGCAGTCGGAACGCCTAAATCATTCCCAATAAAATTCTTTGGCCACGGTGTCGCGGTTAAAGACAATGCCTTCGGCGCGTAAACGGCGTTTTTGCTCACTTATCCGGGCACTGCCCCTAGGAGCAATCTTGCGGCTGGCATTTACCACGCGATGCCAGGGCAGGCCGGTGTCCTTGGGTAATTTGCCCAGAGTGGTCCCAACGAAACGCGCGTACCCCGGTAGTCCGGCGCGCTGGGCAACATCGCCATAGCTGATAACCCGGCCTGTGGGTATGTGTGCGATTACCTGCCAAATGCGTTCGGCTTTACCGATGGCTTGATTTACATCGGTTACGGCCGCAGATTGATGGTTCGCGACACGATCAGGTGATCCCATGCCTTGGCTTATGCTGTTTTTTTTGACGCCCATTATCGAAATGTATCTGTTAATCGAGGTGGCTGGCTACATTGATGCTTGGCCGACTATCGGCCTGGTGATGCTCACCGCGGTAGTTGGTGTGGCGTTATTGAAACGTCAGGGCATCGCGACCCTCACCCGCGGCGTGCGGCGCGCCCAGCAGGGCCAGATGCCGGCAACAGAAATGGCCGAGGGAATATTGCTCGCCGTAGCGGGCGCGCTACTGATAACCCCGGGCTTTGTTACGGATTTTGTGGGGTTCACCCTGTTGTTCCCGCCGAGCCGAGTGGCGATCGCGAAAATCCTGATGCAGCGGGTAGCCATGAGCGCCACAGTTATGAGCCCTCCCCACGCCCGAGGTGCAGATTCTGCAGCTAATGATGCGGGCAACGTCCTAGATGGTGAGTTTCAGCGTAAAAAAGATGAATAGTGTGAGCATCTTGATGCGATGACCGCGCAAATGGAAAGCACCAGGCCGAGTCCATGGAAAATGGCAGACGCGCCGACAGAGTATACGCAACTCCTGCAGAGCAAGATTTTCGGTTTTGAAATCGCTATCGAGTCGATAGAAGCGAAGTTTAAATCCAGTCAAAACAAATCTAAGGCGGATCGTGAAGGGGTTAGAACAGGGCTAGATATGCAAAAACGCAGCGCTCCCCCCATCTATGAATTCCTAGTGAAAGATTAGAAATATCCTAGTGGTCACGCGGAATGGCCGATAAAAGCTCGCCAGAGCGTTAATCTGCCATCCATTTGGGAAGGCAGGGCATCTAAGGATTTTATGCAAAATGCTCAGGTGGGCCTTGAATATCCCGAACTCGCCCCTATGATAGCGTCCTCGAATTAGCACTCACGATACGAGAGTGCTAAAAGCTGAAGCCTCGCCGAATAACGGTGGGCGAGAAATGGGGAGCATGATTCGGCGATTAGCGCGAAGCGGCTACACCAGTAAGTAAAGTAATCCAAGCAATTGGAGCAATTGGGAGACCATAGGTAATGAACATTCGACCCTTACACGACCGCGTTGTCGTGCGTCGTTTGGAAGAGGAAACCACCAGCGCTGGTGGCATCGTGCTTCCTGACTCTGCAACTGAAAAGCCGTCACAAGGTGAAATCCTTGCTGCGGGTCCGGGCAAGATGACTGACGGTGGCGATGTACGGCCTTTAGACGTCAAAACGGGCGACAAAATTATTTTTGGTCAGTACGCCGGAAGCACGGTCAAGATCGATGGAGAGGAACTCCTGATTTTGAGTGAAAGTGAAATCTTTGGAGTGCTGGAAGGTTAGACCTTCGCACTTTAGTTAAGACAAGAGGAAAAAAGCGATGAGCGCTAAAGATGTAAAATTTGGTGATGACGCGCGAGTCTTGATGCTCGAAGGCGTTAACGTCCTTGCCAACGCAGTAAAAGTTACTCTGGGGCCAAAAGGTCGTAACGTGGTTTTGGATAAGGCTTTTGGTTCGCCAACAGTAACCAAGGACGGTGTTTCAGTTGCCAAAGAAGTGGAGCTGAAAGATAAGTTTGAAAACATGGGTGCGCAAATGGTCAAGGAAGTGGCCAGCCAAACTTCTGATGAAGCGGGCGACGGCACCACTACCGCAACAGTGCTGGCTCAAGCGATCTTGCAAGAAGGTTTGAAGTCGGTTGCTGCGGGTATGAATCCAATGGATCTCAAGCGCGGAATCGACAAAGCGGTCGTTGCTGCGGTGGAAAAGATCCAAAGCATGGCAACGCCTTGCGAAGATTCTAAGGCGATTGCTCAGGTAGGTACCATCTCTGCTAACAGTGACGCGGCAGTGGGTGAGATCATCGCTGAGGCAATGGAAAAGGTTGGTAAAGAAGGCGTAATTACGGTTGAAGAAGGTTCTGGCTTAGAGAATGAGCTCGATGTGGTTGAAGGTATGCAGTTCGACCGTGGATACCTTTCGCCTTACTTCATCAACAACCAAGATTCTATGGCTGCTGAGCACGAAGATCCCTTCATTTTACTCTGCGACAAGAAGATTTCGAACATCCGCGACTTGCTACCATTGCTTGAGAGCGTGGCGAAAGCTGGTCGTCCGTTGGTGGTCATCGCTGAAGATATTGAAGGCGAAGCACTCGCAACGTTGGTAGTTAACAACATGCGCGGTATCGTTAAAGTGGCTGCTGCTAAGGCGCCTGGCTTTGGTGATCGTCGTAAGGCTATGCTGCAAGACATTGCGATCCTTACTGGGGCGACAGTGATTTCTGAAGAGGTTGGTCTTACTCTCGAAGGCGCAACTCTGGAAGACTTGGGAACTGCGAAGCGCGTCTCATCTACGAAAGAGAACACCACAATTGTGGATGGTGCAGGCAACAAAGAAGATATCGCTGGTCGCATCAAGCAAATTCGTGCGGAAATCGAAGACACTTCTTCTGACTACGATCGCGAAAAACTGCAAGAGCGCTTGGCCAAGTTGGCTGGCGGTGTTGCAGTGATCAAAGTGGGTGCGCCCACTGAAGTCGAGATGAAAGAGAAGAAAGCGCGAGTTGAAGATGCGTTGCATTCTACCCGTGCCGCGGTTGAAGAAGGCGTAGTACCTGGTGGCGGTGTCACTCTGGTACGTGCAATCGAAGCTGCTGAGTCGGCAAACGGCGATAACGAAGACCAAAACGTAGGTATTGCCCTTGCGGTCCGCGCTATGAGTGCGCCGCTGCGCCAGATCGCGGTAAACGCGGGTGTTGAAGGTGCTGTGGTACTAGACAAGGTTGCTTCTCTCTCGGGTAACGAAGGCTACAATGCGGCCACTGGTGAATACGGCGACATGCTGGCTATGGGTATTCTTGACCCTGCTAAGGTGACTCGTACTGCACTGCAGGCTGCTTCTTCTGTAGCCGGCCTGATGATCACCACTGAGGCGATGATCAGTGAACTGCCTGACGAGGGTGGCGCTGCTGGCGGTATGCCTGGTGGCGGTATGCCAGATATGGGCGGCATGATGTAAATCGATCTTTGATCGAGAAAAAACCCGGCAATAGCCGGGTTTTTTTTTGCATAGGCTAAAGTCCCTGCACGTGATATAGATTGTCAGGATCGAAACTCGCTTGCAGCGCTGGTACCGGCGGCGGCGTTTAGCTATTCTTGTCAGCAGCTTTTGGGGCAACAACAGGGGTTACGATGGAACTATTAGTGGAATATTTGGCACGCTTCGGTCACGTGCTGGCAGGTGTGGTGTGGATTGGCATGCTGTACTACTTCAACTTTGTGCAAACAGAGTACTTTAAAGAAGCAGAGGGCGATGCGCGGGTAGATGCCTTCTCTAAATTGGTGCCTCGGGCGTTATGGTGGTTCCGTTGGGGCGCGATGCTAACGTTTTTAACCGGTGTGATTTTGCTGGGCTACAAGCACTCTGGTCTGACGCCTGATATTACTCTGGGCGCGACTATGGGAACTCTAATGTTCCTTAATGTGTGGCTGATTATCTGGCCCAACCAGCGCATCGTGATTGCTTCAAACCAAGCCGTTGCCGCCGGTGGTGAAGCGGATCCTGCGGCCGCCGCAGCGGCACCTAAAGCAGCACTGGCGTCCCGGACAAATACTCTGTTTTCGATTCCAATGTTGTATTTCATGGGTTCAAGCGCACACTTCGCAATAAATGGCAGCATTGGCGCTAACGCCACCGCGCTGGGCATTGCACTGGCGATTATTGCAGCCATTGAAATCAACGCGATCGTCGGTAAGCAAGGTGTATTGACCACTATTCGTGGTGTTATTACATCGGGTTTCGTCTTGACCGTGGTTATGGCAGGTATTTTGTATTACCTATAACTGACGCTTAGATTGTGAGTGGCCTTCGGCTATGCCGATGGTCACTCTGTTCTCCGGTACTGAATTGGTAAGGTATGACTAACGACGCTGACCAGTCTCTATCGACCGAACCCGGTGGGTATCGACCGAGCGGTGGTGGGCGCCGTCCGCAGCGCAGTAGACCTACCGAAGGCGGCCGAAGTGTCTTTCTAAATGGGGTTATGGTGGTTTTGGTAGGTGGTCTTGTCGCGGCCGGATGGTTCATCGCCAATCAACAACAGGCGCTGATTGCGGAACAAGCCCGATTGACCGATGCGAACACTCGACTCCAGCGCTTAGAGCAGCGTTTGTCAGCAACAGATACAGCCCTGTCTCAGGGTGGTGAAGATACTCAGGAACAACTCTCTCTTTGGGAATCCGAGATTCGCAAGCTGTGGGCTGTCGCGAATGAGCGCAACAAGGACTGGATCAAAGACAATCAAAAGGCAGTAAAGGGTCTCGACAAATCAGTGACTGGACTGCAATCCACTGCCCGGGATCTCAAAGCCGCTACGGCGCGACATGAAGAAGCCTTTTCCCAACAAACCGCGTTGATCGATCAGCTAACGAGCGTTGATATCCAGTTGCAACAGTTGGTGCGCGCCCAGCAGGACCTAGTCGATAAGGTCAACACGACCAGCCAGTCGGTAGCAAAACTGCGCGCTAATTTAGATACCCAGGTGGAAGAGAATACCGAAGCCATTGCTGCTATCGACGCCTACAGAATCGCAACGAATTCGCGGTTCCGAGACCTTGAACAACGTCTTGAGGAATTGCGCCGGGCACTCAGCCCAGCAGCGGCTGTGAATTGAGCGGGCGTTTTAGCGGGACGCGATAGCGTCCTCGTTTAGTGTTCTCGCGATCAATTGGTCTTTCTCCAACCAAATTTGCCGCATCCATTGGGCCAGACTGGTTTTACGATGTGCGGGGTCCGTAACACCGGCTAACTCCGGCAACGGTAGGTGTCTTATGTCTATATGGACGTCTCTGCATTTACCCTGTAAGAAGTCCCAGAAGGTTGGTACACCGCCTGGATACACGATGGTGACATCCACGACGTGGTGCAGTTGTTCTTCCATACCCTGTAGCACATAGTCGATGCCACCGGCCTTTGGCCGCAGGAGGTGGTTATATTCGCTGTTTTGTCGCTGATGTTTCTCGGCCGTAAAACGAGTGCCTTCAACAAAATTAAGTACGCAGGTCGGGTGATTATTAAATCCCTCGCAAGCCTTGAATACGTTGTCACGGTCGACGTGGCGTAATTCGGGATTAGCGCGGATCTGGTCGCGGCTGACGCGTTTTACATAGGGGAAGCCTAATACGTACATGGCTAAACCAACAAAGGGGATCCAAATGAGCTGAGACTTAGTAAAAAACTTGAGTGGCGGAATTGTGTCTAGCAGAAAGGTTTGTAGCAACAAAATGTCGGCCCAGCTTTGATGGTTACAAATCACCAAATACCATTGGTCTGGCTTCACTTCCGCAACGTTGTGCCAGTTGACATGGGCATTTGTTAAGCCCAAAGCCTTGATCATGAGGCGATTGGAGCTAGTCCACCAGATTAGGATGTTGTCCATTCTGCGTTTGAGTTTGGCGCGGGCCACGCCCTTGGTAAAATTTAGTCTGAATGCCCACCATGCGAGGACAGAAAACACGCTGACAGTGGCTAACAATAAAGCGACGCAGGCCAAAACGCCTTTGAGAAGATGCATAGCAACCCTACAGGAAATCGTTATAACAATGTTGGCACTGTGTGCTGGTCACAGCAACTCATGAAGAGCATAAAATTTCTCTGCTTAGCCTGGGCGTGTTGCTTATTCAGCGGCTGCGAGTCATTGCGGTTTTATCAACAAGCAATCTTCGGCCAAGGTGAGTTGCTGTTGCGCGGTACCCCAACCGACAGCGTAATAAGCGACCCAGCCACTTCGGCACAGCTGCGCGCTAGGTTGCAGACGATCCAGTCGATGCTGCAGTTCGCTGAAGATGAGTTGCAGTTAGTAGTTGCAGATCGCTACCAGCGATATGTACACCTAGAGCGTGATTATGTCGTGTGGAATGTGTTTGCCGCGCCGCCCTTAAGCATGCTCAGTGAGGAGTGGTGCTATCCGCTTATTGGCTGCGCACCCTACCGCGGCTTTTTCGATGAAGCTGATGCGCGTGCCTTTGCTGCGCGCTATGAGAAAAATGGCTTTGATACCTATGTTGGGGGTGTTGCAGCCTATTCGACGCTGGGTTGGTTCGATGATCCGTTGCTCAGTAGCTTTGTATTTTATAGCGAGCCGGCATTGGCTAATTTGTTGTTCCATGAATTAGCGCACAGCGAAGTCTGGCTAAACGGTGATGTTGCTTTCAACGAGAGCTTTGCCAGCTTTGTCGGTGCTGAGGGTACACGGATGTGGCTATCTGCCGTTGCTGATGATAACGGCACAAAGCGTTTTGCGCGTTGGCGGCGTGGCCAGGCTGAATGGGCGCGGTTTAAGACATTTGTCTTGGCTGCTAAAGCCGATTTAGCCAAACTTTACCAACAGCAGTCAGGGGATACGACTGAGCGTATGCGGCAACGCGACGAGCGGCGAGTCCATTGGCAAGACTGCTATTCCGCAAATATTGGTCAGCTTGGCAACGGGCGCTTTGACGCTCTTATGGGTGAACGATTTAATAACGCGTTGTTGCTATCGCTTGGAACTTACGAAGATTGGGTCAGCGCTTTCGCGCAGATGTTTTTCGAGGTTAATGAGGACTGGCCCAAGTTTTACGCTCAGGTCAAAGCGCTGACAAAATTATCGGCAGCGAGTCGCCTCGAGCATTTGCAAGGATTGCGCCAGCGGGGGCTATTGCAGCAGCAAAACGCACGACGAACTGATCACCAAAACACCCAGCAGGTTCAATGCCAAGCCTTCGCGGACCATATCCTGAATTGAGAAGCGACCTGTAGAAAACGTCACCACATTGGGCGGCGTAGCCACTGGCAACATGAAGGCGCAGGATGCGCTCATAGCTGCAGGGATCATCAATAGAATAGGGTCGATGCCAGCGCCCATCGCGGCGGCGGCTAAAATGGGCATGAGGAGTACGGTAGTGGCCATATTGCTGGTGACCTCGGTGAGGAAGGTCACTGCGAGGCAAATAGTTGCGATCATCAAAAGTATCGGTAACGTCGACAAAGACTCTAAGCCTGCGCCGATTACATTACTTAGTCCCGAATTGGTAAATGCCGTTGCGATGGTGATGCCTGCCCCGAACAGCAGTAGCATACCCCACGGAATTCGCTCTGCTGTCTGCCAGTCGAGCAGGCGCGATGATTCACCGGTGTCGCTATTACGTTCGCCATTGGGAATGATGAATAACGCGATAACCGCAAGAAATGCCACCATGGCGTCGTTCGTATAAGGCAATTGCAATAGCTCTGACCAACCACCGAAGGGGCCCGTGCGGGTTACCCACAACAGGGCAGTAAGAGAAAATACAATCAGCACGCGTCGCTCGCTGGTGCGCCACGCGCCTATTTCTGGTAACGCAATCGCGCCGCTGGAAGAAAGATTGCGCGTAATCCAGAAACCCGCCAACGGCAACAAGACCAGTACCACTGGCAGCGCCCATAGCATCCACTGGCCGAAGGATATGGCGGTGTCGCTGATCTCATTGTAAACGCCCATAAATACCATGTTTGGCGGTGTGCCGATTGGGGTGCCTATGCCGCCTATGCTTGCAGCGTAGGCGATGCCTAAAAGCAGTGGCGTGGCCAGGCGTTTGTCTTCTGTGCTCTCCAGTGCTGCCAATGCGACGGGCAATAACATCAGCGTAGTGGAGGTATTGGATATCCACATGCTCAAGGCAGCACTGGCAAACATAAAGCCCAGCACTAAGCGGCGCGGGCTGTTACCGCCGAACAGCCGCACCATAAAAACGGCGAGGCGGCGATGGGCACCGCTGCGCTCAAGGGCCGTCGCGATCAAAAAGCCACCGAGCATCAGCAGCACCAATGGATTGCCGTAGGCTGCGCCCAATTCTTTCGCGCTGATAATGCCAAACATCGGCAGCAAGGCCATGGGTAATAGCGAGGTTACGGGTATTGGTATTGGTTCAAAGATCCACCACACCACTACCCATAGGGTTATGCCTAGGGTCAGGGCCGCAGCGACATTCGCGGTGGCGAAATAAAATACAGCGCCGCATAGAATCGCCGCAGTGGGGCCGAGCAACAAGGCTATGGTTTTCATAATCAGGTATGGTTGTGTCTCCCCGGCGAGGTTAAAGGACATGGCGAACTCTTTCTATTGGTATGACCTAGAAACCTCTGGTACGGATCCAAAATGGGACCGTATGGTTCAAGTGGCAGGGCTGCGTACCGATCAGGACTTGAATATTGTGGGTGACGAATTGTGCACCTACGTTCACCTAGGTGACGACGTATTGCCAAATCCGGACGCCTGTTTAGTTACCGGGATTATGCCTGCAACGCTGCAACGGGAGGGCATACCTGAGGTGCAGGCTTGGGAAGAGATCATGCGTCGTTTCACGGTGCCTGAGACCTGTGTAGTCGGCTACAACAGCCTTCGTTTCGATGACGAGTTTGTGCGTTATGGGTTGTACCGCAATTTATTTGATCCCTATGCGCGCGAGTGGCAGAACGGCTGCTCACGGTGGGACCTTTTAGACCTAGTTAGAGCGGCTGGGGCATTGCGTCGCGAGGGCATTAATTGGCCACAAAGTGCAGAGGGATTACCGGTATATAAGCTAGAGGAGTTGACCAAGGCCAACGACATTGGGCACAGCAATGCTCATGATGCTCTCGCCGATGTGCACGCGACAATTGCGATGGCGCGCTTAATAAAGCAACAGCAACCGAAGTTGTTTGACTACTATTTTGCACTGCGCAATAAACGCGCGGTGCGTGAGTTGCTGGAACCCTATGGTGCGCAATTGCTCGTGCATGTGAGCGGAATGAATCCCCGGGAACGGTTTGGTGTTGCACCGGTGGTGTCGTTGACCCGGCATCCGACAAATACCAATTCGGTAGTTGTTGTTGATTTGGCGCAAGACGTTACGCCGCTACTTGAGCAATCTGCAGAAGAGATCCGCGAGCAGCTTTTTACGCCTGGTCAGCATGTGCGGCCGCCATTAAAGGAGGTGAAAATAAATCGCTGCCCGTTTATCGCACCCATTGATGTGCTAAATGATGAAAATCGTCAGTGTTTGCAGCTGAATATGCGTGATATCAAGGAGCGGGCGCGGCGGCTAAAGCAGCCCGGACTAATGCAAAAAATTCGCAGTGTATATACGCAGCCGCAGCAGCGGCTCGCTGAGGATGCAGATGCGGCGCTTTACCAGGGTTTTCTCCAAGATCAGGATCGCTCGCGCTGCCAGCACTTCCATGCATCTAGACGCCAGGGTGATTGGCCTACCATGGACTTCAGTGACTCACGGTTGATACCCCTGGCCCAGCGGATGAAGGCCCGGGGTCATCCAGAATTACTGGACGCCGAAGAGCAGGCCCAGTGGCAGGACTTTGTTGTGGCTAAGCTCTATGGAGAAGGAGATTGGCTGAATCTGCGCAGTTTTCATGCTCGCCTTGATGAGCTTTGCGTGACCTTAGAAGCCCCAGGCGAAGCAATCAAGCTCGGACAGATGCAGCAACTGCGTGAGTATGGATTAGCTCTAGCGGATCGCTATCCTGACACCACAGGCGCAGACAGTGAGTAGCATCTCGGCTTCTGCGGATACATGTGTTGCCTTCCACGGGGTGAGCAAGAAATTTGGCGATCTGGTCGTATTCAATGATTTGTCACTGATGTTACCCAGCGGCCAAACTACGGCCATTGTCGGCGCCAGTGGCAGCGGTAAGACTACGTTGTTGCAGATGGTTAATGCGCTAGAACATCCAGACCAGGGCTGTGTACAAGTTTTTGGTGAGCCAATTCCCAAGTATCAGTTGCAACAATTTCGCCATCGTATTGGCTATGCGGTGCAGGGCGCCGGGTTATTCCCGCACTTATCAGCACGCGACAATGTTGTGCTGGTAGCGCGCTTGCAGGGCTGGTCAGAGGCGCGCATTCAACAGCGCTTTGATGAGTTGCTTGAGTCTATGGCACTGCCGGCAAGTGTGGCGGAGCGTCCGCCGAGAGAAATGTCTGGAGGTCAGCAGCAGCGCCTTGGCTTGTGTCGGGCGCTAATGTTGGAACCAGATTTATTATTGCTGGACGAACCATTTTCGGCAGTGGATCCGGTGACGCGACTCGGTTTGTACGAGCGCTTCGAGGAGGTGCAACGCAGGCAAGCAATAAGCGCGTTGTTGGTCACCCATGATATGCGCGAAGCGCGCCGGCTGGCCGATGTTTTAGTGGTTTTGGAGCATGGGCAAATTATCCAAAGTGGTTCGCCAGATGATGTTTTTGCGGCCCCTGCGAGTCCCTATGTTGAGCGGCTGATCGCCAGTGTTGCGTAACTTTTGCAGTGCCGTCTTGCTGGCGTGTCTGGCGTTAGCATTGTCAGCGCAGGCTAACCAATCTAATCCCGTGCGGGTGGCGAGCAAAAATTTCGCAGAAAACTACTTACTGGCTGAGATCGTGGCGCAATTGTTGGAGGGTGAAGGCATTGCCGTGGAACGGGCCTTCGGTTTAGGCGGCACGCTCATTTGCTATCAGGCGCTGCTAAATGAAGAAATTGATTTGTATGTGGAATATACAGGAACACTGTCTCAGGCGATTTTGCAGCGGCCAGAACTCACCGGCCGCGATGAGCTGAACTCGGCGCTCACCGAGCGTGGGATTCGTTTGCTGCCGCAGTTGGGATTTAACAATACCTATGCGATAGCGGTTCGAAGTCAGCTTGCGGAGTCGTTAGGGCTGCGCAACATTGGCGATCTGGCTAAGCACCCGCAATTACGCTTGGTATTTAGTCATGAATTTCTCGAGCGCGGTGACGGCTGGCCAGGACTATCAAAGCGCTACGCACTGCCTCAGAGCGTTGAGGGCATTGAGCACGCTTTGGCTTATCAGGCGATTGCTGATGGGGCTATTGACGTGACTGATGCGTACAGTACCGATGGTGAATTGAGCCGCTATCCGCTGCGTGTACTGGCGGACGATTTAGCCTATTTCCCGGCCTATATGGCAGCACCCCTAGTGCGCACAGATTGGCTCGAGCAGGCGCCTGTCGCTGCAGCATGGGTACGGCGTTTGGCTGCCACCATAGACGCTGAAACCATGCAGCGTTTGAATGCTAAGGTGGCGGTGGAAGGCATGAGTTATGTCGAAGTCGCCAGCGCATTTCTTGATGCCCAGCGACAGCCGCTTGGTCTAAGCGCGCGCGTTTCGGAAATCCCGACCACCAAGTTGTGGCCACAGTTGACGAGTCATGTGCTTCGACATTTGCAATTAACCGGCTTGGCGTTAGTGGCAGCTATTCTTATCGGCCTTGCAGTGAGTCTAGCGGTATTCTCTAACCCGCGGTTAGCCAATGCGGTGGTGTATTTTTGTGGGCTGCTACAGACTGTGCCGTCGCTGGCACTGCTGGCTCTTATGATCCCGATTTTTGGCATTGGCTTCACGCCAGCTGTGGTAGCGTTGTTTCTTTATTCGCTGTTGCCCATCGTGCGCAACGCTGTAACGGCGCTGTCTACTATAGATCCAACTCTGGTAAGGGTGGCGACGGCATTGGGCCTGAGCCGGTGGCAGCAATTGCGGCATCTGCGCTTGCCGTTGTCGTTACCAATGATTTTCGCGGGTATTCGTACCGCCGCCGTGATTAGCATAGGTACCGCTACCTTGGCGGCATTTATTGGAGCTGGCGGATTAGGCGAACCCATCGTAGTGGGTTTGTCGCTGAACGATACCGATATGATATTGCGGGGTGCTATACCGGCGGCAATGCTGGCAATCTTGGCAGAGTTCTTGTTTGCTGCTGTGCAAAAGCGCGTATCCCGTGGCTATCAGTAACGAATGAGATCCACAGCCTTTTGGCAATCAGTTTAGTAGGGGAACTAAGGAGCATTAGTGTGCAACCACTGCAGCGCGAGAATATTCGACTAGCAGCGACCGTCATGTTGATTCGAGACAATCCAGCGGGATTACAAGTTTATATGGTGAAGCGACCGGGACGTGGTGATTTCCCGGATCTACATGTTTTTCCTGGCGGCAAAGTTGACGAAGACGACTGGCAGCCGGACTCATGTCCGAAGTTAACGGATCAAGAGGCGAGTGCTCGTTTGGGTGTGAGCGCTGGAGGCCTGCGTTATTGGGTCGCGGTGGCGCGAGAGTGTTTTGAGGAATGCGGGGTATTGTTGGCGAATAGTGCCACCGGCCCGATACAGCTGGATGCGGCGCAACAACAGAGTGTTGGTGCATCGCGTCAAAATCTTCTGCAGGGCGATATAACCTGGACGACTGTGCTGCAACAGCAGCAAGTGACGATTGCCTCGGACCGGTTGGTTTATTTTAGTCACTGGATTACGCCGCCTTCTGTGCCGCGTCGTTTTGATACTCGGTTCTTTCTGGCTGCCATGCCAGCGGATCAGAATGCTGCTGCGGACACCGATGAAACAGCTGACGATGGCCATTGGGTGAACCCCAGTGAGGCATTGGAAAACGCGCGCCAAGGCGAGTGGCAGATGATTGAGCCCACCAAGCGCTCATTGGAAACTCTAAGTCAGTATTCAAGTGTAGAACAGGCGCTGCAAGAGGTGGATTCGGAACGTCATGTAACGCCTTGGACCGAAGCCGCTGGGCAACAAGGAATGCAGCCATTTCGTCCAGACTGGAGTGGTATTGCCAAATGAGTGAGGGATCAAAGCCAGGTGAGCTTGATTGGCAACATCTAGGCTCGCGCTACGAAGATGCTGGATTGATGCTGTTTGAAAAGCGTATCGATAAATTACGCAATCCGCGTAATGACAAAGTTTTCGAACGGTTGGTGCTGGAGTCAGTGGACTGGGTGAATGTGGTCGCCCTGGATGCCGACGGCCGTAGTCTAATGATCCGGCAGTATCGGTTTGGCGTTGGCTACACTACATTGGAAACCCCTGGCGGTATGGTCGATCCGGGCGAAGATTCGAAGACTGCTGCGGCCCGTGAATTGTTAGAGGAAACGGGATATGTCAGTGATCGCTGGCGCTATCTGGGCGCTGTCG
Organism: Gammaproteobacteria bacterium; assembly: GCA_002684495.1. Lineage (GTDB taxonomy): Bacteria > Pseudomonadota > Gammaproteobacteria > Pseudomonadales > Azotimanducaceae > UBA4421. The sequence continues at coordinate 119,128 of NYVG01000029.1, forward strand.
AACCTAATCCTGCCTTTCATAATCACTTATGCCACCACTGGCTTGCTGAAGATGTTTATCGCGCGCAGTCTCAAGATTTAGGTGAGGGTGAATCTATAGCTTTGGAATTTATGACCCAAGAGCAGGTGCGCGATTCGGTATGCAGTGGCGAGCTAAAACATGCTCTTGCGCTATCTGCGCTCTCTCGTGTGTTCCCGGTCTGGCCGATGCCTTTTGTGCACGGGGAATCTTAACTTTCACGATGATGAAGCAAAAAATTTGTCGCAGGTCGCTTGGTTTATCGGCTACAGAGCGCAAGCTGGGCATCAGTTGCTGCTACACTATGCAGGTATTCGCCTGACCCACCGAACCTGATGGGTCTTTAGTGACAAAGCGTACGAGCCAGTAGTGAAAGGATTTACCAGCAAAATTGTACATAGCGATCGGCAGCAGGCCATAGAGCATGGCGCGGTGCATAAACCCGTGCACGATTCTGTGGCATTCAGTTTCGAAGATGCTCATGAGTTAGCGGCGGTATTTCAGGGCAAGCAGTCGGGTTATACCTATGGGCGTCAAGTAAACCCGACGGTAAGCGCGCTGGAAAATAAAATTACTGCGATGGAGCAAGGGGTTGCCAGCGTCTGTTTCGGTACTGGCATGGCGGCTATTGGCACCACCATGTTTGCGCTGCTGCGAGCTGGTGATCATGTCGTCTCAAGTGCTTTTTTGTTTGGTAATACCACCAGTTTATTTAACAGCTTTGACCGCCAAGGTCTGAATATCAGTTTTGTTGATGCCACCAATGTCGACAATGTGGCTAATGCAATTACGGCCGAAACGAAAATGGTCTTTGTCGAAACCATAGCCAACCCGCGCACACAGATTGCCGACCTCAAAGCAATCGGCGAACTCTGCCAACAACGGGGCCTGATCTATGTAGTCGACAACACGATGACATCACCGTACCTGTTTCAGCCGCGTTCGGTGGGGGCCAGTCTGGTTGTAAACAGCCTCACAAAATATATAAGCGGTCATGGCAATGTGCTTGGTGGTGTGGTTACTGAGCTAGGTACCTTTGACTGGAGTGCGTTTCATAATATTTATGATGACTACCGCAAGGGCGACAGCGTGCGCTGGGGTATCACGCAAATTCGAAAAAAGGGCCTCCGCGATCTTGGTGCAGCCCTAACAGCCCAGTCCGCCCACGACATCAGTAAGGGCGCTGAAACCTTGGCCTTGCGCATGGAGCGGCAGTGTTCGAATGCCCAGGTGTTGGCTGAATTTTTACAGCAGCAGCCGTCCACTAGTGTGCAGGCCGTCTATTATCCAGGCTTACCCCAGCATCCTCAGCATCATCGTAGCCAGGACCTTTTCGGTCGCTCTGGCGCCATTCTAAGTTTTGAGTTGTCGGCAGATCGCGATCTCTGGCAGTTCTTGAACGCGTTACAAGTGGTGATTAAATCCACCAACTTGGGTGATAACCGTTCCTTAGTCATCCCGGTGGCGCAAACGATTTATCACGAAGTGGGCGCCAAGGTGCGAGCAGATATGGGCATTGCCGATACGCTAATACGTGTTTCGGTCGGTATAGAAGATGTTGAGGATTTGACTGACGACTTTGTTCAGGCATTCGCTCGGAGCTAAAACAAAAGCAACAATCACTGATGGCTTCAACGAAGCCGAAAATGGCCGTCTGAGAGGCCTCTCGGACGCCTAGACAAATGCTCTCATTGTAGGATCCAGCTAAGGAAAAATATGCCACGGGTCGGTATCGACGATATTGCGATTTACGTGCCGCGGTTGTATCTCGCTATGCAAGATTTCGCCAAGCTAAGAGGCGCTGATTTCGAAAAATTGAGCCAAGGTCTTGGTCTCTCCGCCATGGCCATTCCTGACGCTCATGAAGATGCGGCGACTATGGGCGCGAATGCCGTTGCGCAATTGATTGACAGTAATTCAATCGATCCGCGCACGATCGGGCGCATATATCTGGGTACTGAGTCTGCACTCGATGGCGCGAAACCCACCGCAACCTACATCATGGACATGCTGCAGCAAAAGTACGCTGATGACTATGGTCCCGGATCGCTCAGCCACTGTGATGTTGTTGATTTAACCTTTGCCTGTATAGGCGCGGTGGATGCGCTGCACAACATGTTGGATTGGGTGGTGCGCGGTGGTGCTGAGGAAGATCGTGTTGGAATTGTTGCCTTTGCAGACCATGCCAAGTACGACCTAGGTTCTAGTGGTGAATATACCCAGGGAGCAGGTGGTGGTGCGATACTGATCAAACATAATCCGAGATTGTTGGCGATTGCGGATATTTGGGGTGTTGCCACCACGCCGGTTCATGACTTTTTCAAACCCCGCCGAGAAATCCCTGTTCGTTCGATGCTGGAAAGCGTGTTTGAATTGGTCGAACAAAGTGGCGAGACCGTTACCAAGGGATTGGTCGATAAAATTCTTAGTGCTTTGCCAGCCTCCGATAACAGCACAGCCCAGCTATTTGCAAACGAAACAATTACGCTGCATAGCGATACGCCCGTATTTGATGGGCAATTCTCGAATAGGTGTTATGCGGAAGCGGTTAAAAGCGCATTCGCAGACTTCACAAAAAAGGCGGTGCGCAGTGGTCGTTTTGATCCTGAAAGTGACAAACCCCTTACAGACCGGTGGTCCAGGCTTGTGGTGCATTTGCCCTATGCTTATCAAGGCAAACGAATGTTGCCGGATGCTTTTCAATTCGATCGCAGCCACTTGCCGGATTGGCAGGCTGTTGTTGCAGACATTGGCTCGGCGCCTGTGGCAGAACACTACGAAGATTCTCCAGATGGGCGTGAGGACTTTGCTAAGGCGAAGGATCAATACCGGCGGTTGCTCGCAAATACTCCGCAATTTCGTGCATTTGTCGAGCGCAAGCTTGAAAAGTCGCAAAGAGCATCAAGCCTTGTCGGCAATCAATACACAGGTTCTATATTTTTGGCGCTAGTATCGGTACTCGAGAGTGATTACCGAGAACAAGTGGATTTGCGCGGTCAGACTCTTGGATTTTGTGGCTACGGCTCTGGTGCCAAGGCCAAGGTATTCGAAGGTGAGGTGCAGGATCATTGGCAACAAGTGACTGGGAAATTTCGCTTATTCGAAAGATTGGCAGACCGGCACGCTATTGACGCCGCAGCGTATGAATCCCTTCACCGTGGAGTCAGAAAAAAATCTCTCCTGCGTCCAAGGAGAGAATTTGTATTGTTAGGCGTAGGTGCAGGCCGAGGGCTCGAGGGTCAACGCAGCTACGCTTGGGTCGATGAATAGCTTTAGCCTCCGATTCATCGGCGAAGGACATTGTGGCCAGGGCAGCCGATATTGTGATTAAGTATCAATAGAAGTGTTAATTCATGGTCGTGCACTAATTTGCTGTGCTAGCAGGAGGGGGAGTAATGCGATTAGAGGATAAAGTGGCGGTCATAACCGGCGGCGCCGGTGGCATAGGGGAAGCGGCAGCCGCGAGATTTCTTGAAGAGGGAGCCAGCGTGTTGCTGGTTGATCTAGATGCCGGCGCTTTGGCGGAGGTCGCTGCGCGTTTGGGTAGCAATCGGGTGAGCTATCATGTGGGCGACGTCACCAAGGCGGCGGACAATCAAGCCATGATTGATACCGCCACCGAGCGTTATGGTGGCGTAGACATATTTTTAGCCAATGCGGGCATTGAGGGCGATGTGGTGAGTTTGCTTGACTACCCAGAGCAACGCTTTGATGAGCTTATGGCGATCAACGTCAAAGGCCCGTTCTTGGGGTTGCGTGCCGCAATTCCGGCAATGCGTCTGCGCGGTGGCGGTAGTGTCATCATTACCTCCAGTATTGCCGGTCTTACCGGCGCCCCCCGGTTAGCGCCTTATGCGACGAGTAAACATGCGGTTATTGGGTTGATGCGATCGGCTGCCAAGGAGTTTGCGCCGGAGGGCATACGCGTCAATACCGTTAATCCCTCGCCTGTGAATACGCGCATGATGCGCTCGATCGAACAAGGTATTAGTCCAGACGAGCCTGAAGAGGCCATGCAAATGATGGCGGCAGGCATACCGATGCAGCGTTATGCAGAGCCACGGGATATAGCCAACATAATGCTATTTTTAGCCAGTGACGAAAGCGCTTTTATTACCGGTTCCGTCTACATGGCCGACGGGGGTAGTTCTGCGTAGCGCTGGAGAGTGTGGCGATAAAGTGGTTGAGGAAATGGCTCTCTGGTCTTAATTTGTTGGGTTCGGCGGCTTTGGTGCCGACTCAGGAATGTCGTAAAATTGCTGCCGGAGCAAAGCAGTAAAACGCTAGAATAGCGGGTAACAATAAATGCAACGCGATACCGCGTTAGACAATTTTAAAAGGAGCAACAGTGGCCACAGCGGTACTTAGTACGGATCTTAGTCTGCCCAATAAGCGATCAGGCAAGGTTCGTGATCTCTACGATGTGCAATTAGCGTCAGGTGAAGACGCCATACTCATCATTGCCACAGATCGGATCAGCGCATTTGATGTCGTAATGGGTAATGGCTTGCCGGGTAAGGGTGTTGTGCTGACCCAGATTTCCAAGTTTTGGTTTGATCATTTTGCCAGCACGGTGCCCCATCATTTGCTCAGCACTGATGTAAATGATGTGCCGGGATTGACCAGTGCTGAACGGGAACAGCTGCGTGGGCGCATTATGCTGTGTCGCCGCACCGAAGTGGTACCCATCGAGTGTATTGCCCGTGGTTACATTACTGGCAGTGGTTGGAAGGATTACCAGCGGTCCGGTTCGGTCTGTGGTATTGCCCTACCAGAAGGTTTGCGTAACAGCGATCGTTTGCACGAGCCGTTGTTCACACCGTCAACGAAGGCGACCGACGGCCATGATGAAAACATCAGTTTTGATGAGGGCGCTGAAGTAGTGGGCGCTGAACTGATGGCTTGGTTGCAAGATAAAACATTGTCTTTGTATACCGCAGCGCGCGACTACGCTGCTGAGCGGGGCATTATCCTGGCTGATACTAAGTTTGAGTTTGGGCAAATCGATGGTCAGGCGGAGCCGCTGTTGATCGATGAGATATTTACCCCAGACAGCTCGCGGTTTTGGCCCGCAGACGATTGGGAGCCAGGCCGAGAGCAGAATAGTTTTGATAAGCAGATTGTGCGCAATTATCTCGAGACTGTGGTAAGTGCCGGAGACTGGGATAAAAACCCGCCCGGGCCAGAACTGCCAGAGGCAGTGGTCGAACAAAGCATTGCCCGTTATATAGAGGCGTACAACCGTCTAACAGGCGACCAACTGACCCTTTAATAGGGTCAGACGCGTCGGGGGCGCAGTATGCTGGCTAAGATTCTGGTTGCCAATCGTGGGGCGATTGCGCGGCGCATAATTCGCGCCTGTCAGGCGCTGAACATCGCCAGTGTTGCTGTGTATTCGGAAGCGGACAGAGACGCCCCCTATCTTGCCGAAGCTACCCAGGCTGTGCCGCTGCGCGGTAATAGCGCCGCTGAATCTTATTTAGATCAACAACAACTTTTGGCTGCGGCAGTGGCATCCGGCGCCGATTCAGTGCATCCGGGGTATGGTTTCCTTGCAGAAAATGCAGGTTTCGCCGCTGCAGTGATTGCTCAGGGTATGACCTTCATTGGCCCGGATCCCCATTGGATCGAACAGATGGGTGATAAGGTCAATGGCCGTCGAATGCTTGCTGAAGCGGGCATGCCGGTGTTCGCTGGAAGCGGGTTGATTGATGATATGGCCGCGGCGGAAGCTTTCGTTGCCAAAGTAGGATTGCCGGTTGTAGTTAAGCCTTCCGGGGGTGGCGGCGGCATTGGCATGCATGTAGTGCGCAGCCCTAAAGAATTGCCGAGTGCTATTAATGCTGCGGTGGAAACTGCTCAGCGCGCCTTTGCATCGGCGGGGGTTTTTTTGGAGCGTTGGATTGAAAAGCCGCGCCATATCGAATTCCAAATTTTGGCGGATCTGCATGGTAACGCTATGCATCTCTACGAGCGCGATTGCTCCGTGCAGCGGCGACATCAAAAATTGATTGAAGAAAGTCCCGCACCAGGGCTTGAGCGTGGGCAATTGGAGCAACAGGCCCAGCAGTTCAGTGATATATGCCAGGGTCTTGGATACAACAATTTGGGTACGGTTGAGACCTTGTTTGCCCCCGACGGTGGGTTAGGTTTTCTGGAGATGAATACTCGTATACAGGTCGAGCATGGGGTTACGGAAGAAGTTACCGGCGTCGACTTGGTGGCCGCGCAGATAACTTTGGCGGCGGGTGGTCAACTGCCGTGCCAAACGCCATTGCAAGGTTTTGCGATGGAGGTCAGGCTCTACGCTGAAGACTCGCAGACCCTATTTCCATCCACGGGCACGCTGACAGTTTTTCGGCCACCGAAATTACATGGCGTGCGCATCGAGACGGGCTATCGTGAAGGTCAGGTGGTGACGCCTTACTATGATCCGCTGCTGGCCAAAATTATTGCGCGGGGCGCGACTCGGGAACAAGCCATCGGGCGGTTGGCTGTAGCGCTGCGCGCCTTTGCTGTCAGGGGCGTAAGCACTAATGCACAATTGCTGCTTAACATTTTACAGGATGACTTGTTTGTTAAAGGTCAGGTGGATACTGGCATGGTGGCGCGGATTTTAGCCCAGCAAAATGTTCATTGATGGATTGTGTAAAGCATAGGTACGTGCCATAACAGCAACGTAAAAAAATAGGAGGGAACATGGCAAGAGTTGAAGTAGAGAGCGAGATCACTGGCAATGTTTGGAAAGTTCAGGTCAGTGCGGGCACAGAGGTGGCAGAAGGCGATGTGCTGATAATTCTTGAGTCGATGAAAATGGAAATTCCAGTGGAGTCGCCAGTAGCCGGCAGCGTGCAGGAGGTGCTGGTACGACCAGAAGATCAAGTCGAAGAGGATCAGCTGTTGTTGGTCATCGACGCATAACGAGGCTGTGTTGCAAAGCCAAAGCAGTAGGTGCAAGCAGGAGTAAGCAGAGATGCAAGAAGAATTGGTTACAGTTGAGATCGAAGATGGTGTAGCGGATGTGCGGCTTAACCGGCCCGAAAAGTACAATGCGTTAAGCCAGCCTATGTTCAAAGCAATCATTGAGACGGGTGAGCGATTGCGCGACGAAAAGTCTTTGCGTGCGGTGGTTCTGTCAGGCAACGGGCGTGGCTTTTGTGCCGGTCTGGACATGGGCAGTTTTGCTAAAATGGGCGACAGCGATAATTCGGCCGAGGGCAGTAAGGCGGATACGCCTCGCTCGCTACTCGATACCGATGGCCGAGTCGAAAATTTTGCCCAACGGCCTGCGCTGGTGTGGAAGTACTTACCGGTACCGGTGATCGCAGCATTGCATGGAGTCGCCTACGGTGCTGGTGCCCAAGTGGCTCTAGGTGCCGACATTCGTATTGCTGCGCCCGATCTAAAGCTGTCCATTATGGAGATAAAATGGGGCCTAGTGCCGGACATGAGCATTACTCAAACCATACGCGATATCTTGCCTATGGATGTTGCGAAGCAACTTACCTTTACCGGACAAATTCTCAGCGGTCAGGAGGCTCGGCAGTTAGGGCTTGTCACTCAGATTGCAGAAGATCCCCATGCCGAGGCCATGAGCATGGCCCGAGAGATTGCCAGTAAGTCGCCTGGAGCGATTCGGGCGGCCAAGCAGCTATTTGAAACAGCATGGCATGCTGATGCGAAAACTGGACTTGAGTTAGAAGCTAAGTTGCAGGTCGGTTTGATTGGGTCAGCCAACCAACGCGAAGCCATCGCTGCGAACTTTGCGAAACGCGCGCCGGAATTTCGCGACCCCGAGTAGAGCTATGAGTTGGGAACAAGAAGTTAAAGAGATTGAGCGGCGCCGGTATCTGGCCCAGCAGCAGGGTGGCAAGGAAGGGATAGCCAAACAGCATGCGCGTGGGCGAATGACCATTCGTGAGCGCATAGGCGTATTGCTGGACAAAGGCAGTTTTCAGGAGCACGGACGTGCTACGGCCAGTCCGGTGTATGACGATAACGGCGAGTTGATTGAATACGTGCCGGCCAATTATGTGGTGGGCTTCGGTCAAGTCGACAAACGTCGCATTGTTGCAGCTGGCGAAGACTTTACCCTCAAAGGCGGTTCACCGAATGCCGCCGGATTGCGTAAGAGCGTCTATGCAGAACATCTGGCGGTGCAGTACAAAACCCCATTGGTGCGGATGCTCGAAGGTGGCGGTGGCAGCGTCAAGGGTGGCGCCAAGAAGGGCGGCACAGTCGGGGAACCAGTATTTACTGAGCCACGCTTTAAAATCATTGCTGACGCGATGGGTACTGTGCCAGTGGCCTCGGCTGCCCTAGGTGCTGTTGCGGGATTCCCGGCGGGACGTTTGGTCGCGTCGCACTTTTCGGTGATGACTGAACATACGGCACAGGTGTTAATCGGTGGGCCCGCGCTGGTTACACGAGCGCTTGGCGTAAAAATGACAAAGGAAGAGTTGGGCGGGGCGGCTGTGCATCTACGTAGCGGCATTGTCGATAACTTGGCCGCTGATGAGCATGATGCATTGGCTCAGATTCGCCGATTCTTGTCGTACCTGCCGAGTAATGTTTGGCAACGCACCCCGCGTTATCCCAACGAAGATCCGGTGCAGCGTATGGAGCAAGCGCTGTTGGAGGCGGTTCCGCGCGACAGTAATAGCGGATTCGATATGCGCGCAATCATCCACATGATTGTAGATAAAGAGAGTTTTTTTGAGATCGGCGAGTTTTATGGCCCTAGCCAAATCTGTGGTTTCGCTACTTTGGCCGGTCAACCGGTGGGTATCTTGGCCAACGACTGTATGCACTATGCCGGGGCGATGACCGCAGAAGCGGCGCAAAAGTACCGCCGCTTTGTTGAAATGTGTGACACCTTTCATTTGCCGGTGGTCAATTTTGTGGATCAGCCCGGATTTATGATTGGGCCGGAATCCGAACGGGCAGGAACCATCCGTTATGGCATGGCCGCGGTTGCGGCGGCGGCGCAAGCGACTGTGCCTTGGGCGGTAATTCAAGTGCATAAAGGGTTTGGTGTTGCTACCGCAGCGCACTACGCCCCTGGGGCGTACGTATTGGCTTGGCCTTCGGTAGAATCTGGCGCGCTGCCGATAGAGGGCGGTGTTGCCGTGGCCTTTCATCGCGAGATCGGGGCGGCAGCTGATCCTGATGCAAAGCGTGCTGAGTTGGAGGACAGGTTGCGCGAAGCGCGTTCACCGTTCCCACGGGCTGAGTCTTTTGCTGTTCATGAACTAATTGATCCGCGGGAAACGAGGCCCGTTTTGTGTGATTGGATCGAGTGGATTCAACCCTCGTTGGATACACTGACAGGGCCAACTCAATTTCCTATACGACCTTAATCATTATTGGAGAACCACATGACCGTTTCATTTGCAGATCAAGTTGCCATCGTAACCGGTGCCGGAGGCGGCCTAGGTCGGTGCCATGCGCTGGAGCTGGCGCGTCGAGGCGCTAAGGTTGTAGTAAATGACCTAGGCGGTGCTATGGATGGTAGTGGGGATTCATCCGCTGCGGCAGAGGCTGTGGTTGCCGAAATTAAAGCCATGGGCGGTGAAGCCTTGGCAAATGGGGGTTCGGTGTCGGATCGTGCCGGTGCCCAAAGTATGGTCGACGATGCCATGAATGCCTGGGGCCGAGTTGATGTGCTCATCAATAACGCCGGTATTTTACGTGACAAGTCGTTCTCGAAAATGACTCTCGACGACTTTGATATGGTGGTGAACGTGCATTTACTTGGCGCTGCCTACTGCTCTCATGCTGTATGGCCAATCATGCGTGAGCAGAACTATGGCCGTATATTGATGACTACTTCGCCCACTGGCTTATACGGTAATTTTGGTCAAACCAATTACGGTGCTGCTAAGTTGGGGCAAGTTGGTCTTATGAACAGCCTTAAGATTGAAGGTGCAAAAAACAATATCCATACCAATACCATTGCGCCTGTGGCGGCGACGCGGATGACAGAGAATTTGATGCCCGATGAAGTACTGCAAAAGCTTGGGCCAGAGCTGGTCACCCCCGCAGCATTGTTTCTGGTAAGCACCGATGCGCCGAATGGGGTTATTTTGCAAGCACAGGGCGGCACATTCTCTCTTGCGGGTATTTTTGAAAATGACGGTGTGAATATTGGTGTTGATGCGACTGTTGAAGACATTGCTGCCAATTATGCAACTATCGTTGATATGAGTGCGCTGAAGCCCAGAGGCATGTTGCAACTTAACTCAATGTAGGCGTACCTAGTGCGAAGCTGATATGGCCGGGATTGTGATGACATTGGTTGGGAGTTTTCTACTCGCCGCTGTACTTTGGTTGATTATTGGCAGTCGTTTTCGGTTCGCGTCCGGGCGTTCCGGAAACGATTTGCTTAACATAGCGGCCTATTTTGGCGGTTGCCTACCTATCGCATTTGTAATTATTTTCTTTGGTATCGGTGGTAGTTAACAGCATGATGCAATTGCCCCTTGATCCCGAACAAGTGAAAGGATTCCTGCACCCTGACGAAGGCGCGTGTCTATATCAGTTGGCACGCACCTCTTCGGTGTTGGGGCCATCATTGGAAGTCGGTAGTTATTGCGGCAAGTCGACGTTGTACTTAGGTACGGGTGTACGCGATGGCGGTGGCTTGTTGTATGCGTTGGATCATCATCGTGGTTCAGAAGAACATCAGCTGGGTGAGGAATATCATGACGCTGAGTTGTATGACATGCAGCTTCAGCAAGTGGATTCATTGCCGACGTTTCGCCGCACTCTCGCGTTAGCACAGCTTGAGTCGACGGTATTACCTATTGTGGCTAAAAGCGCTCAGGCTGGGCGCTATTGGCAAACCCCGCTCGCGCTGGTATTCATCGACGGCGGTCACAGCTTCGAGGCTGCGCTTACGGATTACCGTACTTGGGTGCCACATATCTTACCGGGCGGCTATCTGGCTATTCATGACATTTTTCCTGATCCGGCCGATGGCGGTCAGGCACCTTATGAAATTTATAAGTTGGCTATGGCTTCGGGATTATTTGAGGCCGTTGAAATGCGTCGAACTTTAGGGGTGCTAAGGCGTATTGCACACTGAGGTAAATAACTTTGAACCTGGAGTGAAATGGTGCAACGCGTCTGCTGCTAAAAGCACAGCCGCTGCGGTCCAGGTCGGGCGCTCATCGGGCCAGTAAATTCCCTCACTAAACACATAGCCGGTCCACCAGCTGCCATCGGCTAACTGGTGTTGCGCGATGTCATCAAAGACCTGACGGGCGTGATTAGGTAAGTCTGCCGCAACACATGCCATGACCAGCTCGCAGCTCTCAGCGACCGTGACCCAAGGCTGATCAGCGACACAGCGGCAGCCAAAACCGCGTTTTACAAAAGTATCCCAGCGTTTTAGTAATCTCTGCTGTGCCGCGTCTTTTGTTACAACGCCACCAATTACTGGGTAAAACCAATCCATTGAGTAGCGGGCTTTACTTGCCCAAGTGCGATCGAATAATTCTGGGTGGTTGCGGATCGCATTGCCCAAACGCTGGCGTGCGGTGCGCCATGTGCTGCGGGCTTCGTTCAACTCGGCAGCTATGTTCAGGGCGCATTCCAAAGATTTATAAATCGAGCTGCAGCCGGTGATCAGGGCGTCTTTATTCGCGCCCTTATGTTTGTCTACGGCCCAGTATATTTCGCCGCTATCAGCTTGTTGGGCAAGCACGAACTCAATGGCTCGATCGACCATGGGCCAGAATTTTCTGAGCACATCGCGCTGCCCGGTAATTAGAAAATAATGCCAGAGGCCGGTGGCGACATAGGCAACGAAATTAGTTTCCGCGCGACTGTCGTCGGCTACGCCCTGGTCATTGTAGGCTGCATACCATGCACCATCCGAACGCTGTCGTTCGGCAAGCCACTGTAGGCCTGCTACGGCTCCGCTCCAGTGACCATGCACAGTTAAGCCCATCAGAGCTTCGATATGGTCCCAGGGGTCGGTGATGCCGCCATCAAACCAAGGAATGGCGCCATTGGGCCGTTGCAGCTTAGCGATATAGTCGGCAGTGGCGTGCAGTTGTGGAAACCCACTGAGCGCTGAATGTTCTGCGGCCATAACGATTATTCGGCCTCATTACGAAAATACATGACCACACTTTTGCCCATTACAGGGTTGAGTAAGCGGTCCAGGGTGCGTGTGATCCACGGTTTCTGCATTAGATCCCAAACCAACAGTCGGTGATATTGACTAACGATGGGTGTGCGCTCCCCCCGTTGCCAAAAGGCGCAGCGCAGCCACCAGTAGGGAACGTGTAAACTGTGGGCCCAGTGCCGTGACAAAAAGCGCATCTGTAAGTTCGTAATTGCACCCCTAAGTTCAGACGTTCTAAATATGCGCAAATGGCCGCCAGGCATTTCGTGATAGGCGCTGCTAAGCATCCAGCATACCCACTCGGGAAAGTACCGGGGCACGCTCACGGCGAACAGTCCGCCAGGTTTGAGTACCCGTTTAATCTCCTTCAGCACGCCGTGGTAGTCGACAATGTGTTCGAGTACCTCGGAGCAGATAACTTGATCAAAGCTATTATCTGCAAAAGGAAGGTGGAGCCCGGATGCTCGTACAAAATCGCAGCGGCTTGACTCTTTGAGGTCGAAATCCTCAAGGCGTTGTCTCGCGGTAATAAGATCATCGTGGCTAAGGTCTAAACCGACAACACGAATATCAGCCTGCAAGCGTGCGCTAATACTATGCCGACCCTCACCGCAGCCGAGATCTAGGACAGAATCTCCGGGGCGAAAGTTCAGGCGCTCAAAGTCGATGGTTTCTAGGCTCAAAGTGCTATCTCGAGGCTTGGCGAATGTCGTGGTAATAATCGGTGAGTTGCACCGCCACCTTATCCCAATTAAAACTTTGCAAAATGCGCTGGCGGCCCTCTTGTGCTAATCGGTCGCGCAGCTCTGGGTTGACCAAGAGTTTGCGAATTCCCGCAGCGAGAGCTTGAGCATCTTTGCAGGGGACTATGATACCTGCATCGCCCACGACTTCGGGTAAGGCACCCCCGGAAGTTGATACCACGGCGACCTCGCATGCCATGGCCTCTGCTGCAGGAAAACCAAATCCTTCATATTCTGAAGGCACCACGGCGATGCTGGCGCGGGCATAGAGATCAGCGATGGCATCTGCCTCGATGCCGTGATGAAACTCAATACGTGATTTTAGCCCTGTAGCTTCAAGCCGCTGATCAGTTGGTCCGCCTGGATTAGGCGTGCCAATAAAGATCAGGCGCAGATCCGGAAATTCGGCAGACAGTAGCGCCATCGCCTCAATAAGGTAGCGTGTGCCTTTGAGTGGCTGGTCAGCGCTGGCTGTGGAAATCAGTTGCATTGGCTGCCGTTGCACATTTGCGCGTGGCGCGAATGTCTTGCTGTCGACGCCATTGTATACAACGGTAAGTCGCTCAGTATCGACGCCGAAGTCGCTGCTGATGTCGCGTTTGGAATTTTCGCTAACGGTCACGATATTTTTAAGTCGTTTGGCCACCCGGATCTGCATGCGCAAAAACAGATGCCAGCGTTTGATCAATAAACGCATACCCCAGTTATCTTCGTGAGCCAGAGCAATGGCGCGGTCGTGGGTGATCGGGTGGTGGATCGTTGCAACTACAGGGATGTTTTGCCGCTGTAGGGTCAGCAATGCGGGTGCCAGGCACTGGTTGTCATGAATGATGTCGTAGCACTTGTTGGACTGCCGCAAATACCTCAGCAGTCTTCTACCGAAGGTATAGGGTTCGGGAAAGCCGCCAGAGTTAAATGACAGCCATTCAAAGAGGTCTGTGACGCTCAGTAGATGTCGCCACTGCAGTGCGCGGAAGGGTTTGGCTGCGGCAAATAAATTCAGTCCGGGTAGTTTTATCAGATTAATGCCAGCGTCGAGTTCTGGGTACGGCTCGCCGGAGATAACGTCAACGCTGTGGCCTGCGTCGGCCAGGGCTTTGGCCAAATGTTTAAGGTAAATCCCTTGGCCGCCACTATATGGATTGCTGCGGTAACCGAGCAGGGCAATGTTCAGAGAGCGACTCATCGTGCAGCTGGTGGCCGGTTGATCTGGCGCTTCGTCGCACGACGGCATTGTGGGTTCCTTTTCGTTTGTTGATGCAAATTTCAAAGGGCGGTTATCATAAAGGACTTAAGTCGCTAGGCATAGCCTCGGCAGTCTGTGAGCTTAATGTGCAGCCTCGGTGACCCAGAGGCAGAATGACAGCTTGCTCCAATATGAATAAACTGCATATTCAAAGCTGCGGAAAATGAAAACTAGTCATGTCCCAAATTGAGCTCAGACACCTGCGCACCCTAGTGGCTCTCCGCGACAGCGGTAGTCTGGTAGAAGCTGCGGAGCGGGTGCATCTCACTCAATCAGCGCTTTCTCATCAGATGAAGGAGTTAGAAACGCGTATTGGGTGTGCACTGTTTGTGCGTAAGACGCGTCCTGTTCGTTTTACCAGTGCAGGCACACGCCTATTGGCCCTGGCAGATCAGACGTTGCCGTTGGTGCACAGCACCGAGTTGGATTTGCAGCGCCTAGCCGGCGGAGAATCTGGGCGCATTTATATGGCCATTGAATGCCATAGTTGTTTTGAGTGGCTGTTGCCAGCGATTGATGCTTATCGCAATGAATGGGCTGATGTTGAGCTGGACATTGCCAGTGGATTTCACTTTGCGCCGCTGCCCGCTCTTGCGCGGGGTGATTTGGATCTGGTGATTACTGCTGACCCAGTGGATGAGCCGGGTATCCATTATTTTCCTTTGTTCAGTTATGAGGCCAAGCTCGCTGTGGCCAAAGACCATGAGTTGGTTGCTAAGGAATGGGCCGAGCCTGAGGACTTAGTGGGAGAAACGATTATTAGCTATCCCGTTGATCGGGATCGTCTCGATCTGTTCACAAGTTTTCTGGATCCGGCTGCCGTCGAGCCCGGACAGATTCGGCATGCCGAACTCACAACTATGATCGTGCAGTTAGTTGCCAGCGGCCGCGGCGTTGCTTGTTTGCCGAACTGGGCTCTGCACGAATACCTGCAAAACGATTATTTGTCGGTGCGCTCGCTTGGTGAGGAGGGCGTATGGCCGACACTTTATGGCGCGGTGCGGGCAGATCAGGCGGATGCGCCGTTCATGCTGGGATTTGTTGATGTTGCGAAGGACGTATGCTTCAAGAATCTGAAAGGAATTGTTACTGCTGAATTAGAACCGCTGAAGTTTCGTTGAGGCTCTGTGGTTGTTAATTTAAGGCACTAATACTTCTTCTAGCCACTCAGCGCCTGTCAGGGTATAGCGCCGCCGGTCATGTAAGCCGCTCAATTCATTTAGATCAAGCCGTTCCAGCATTGTGGGTTTAATCAGTAAGCCGCATGCGCTGGTGGGTGCGGTAATTGGGTCGGGCAAAGACAAATTGTTTAGGCCTTGCTCAAGTTCTGCGCGGCTACCGATGGTTGTGCTCTGAGGTTGCTGTAAGTCGTAAAACCAATCCATACGCTTTGGCGTGTCTGGGCGATATTGCCAACTCGCCGCGACCACCGCAGGGTCAATGGGTTGGGTGGTGAAGCGCATGCGGTATTGAATTTCTATACTGGGCCAATAGGTGTTGATCGATCCACCGTGGGGCAGTTGTTGCCACTTAGGACTGCTGGCGTGCATGAATAGCGCCAGATCCTCTTCGACCTGTCGCAATATCAAGGTTCGGGCCTCAGGATGGCCGTGCTCATTTACAGTCGCCAGCACACAAACTGCCGCCATCGGATCACCAGCTTCCCGAGCACGAGTTCGATCAGCCTGAAATTGTTCTACCGGCGACATCATGCGCTTAAAGCAGCGTACCGGTTGCTGCGGATTCGCCCTATCCGGCGATATACAAGAGCGCAGTTTTGCCTATCGCTAACAGTCATCGCTTAGTCTGTCCCAGATTCGTCAGCGACGACCGCAGGGCTCTGACTCTTACGGATGTCTGCAACGTCGCGTTGGATTTCGCTGAGGCGAAACAATACATCCGGTAGTTGATCACTAATGCGCCACAGCAGATACGCGATGACAACCAAAATAACGAAGGATAGAAAGCCCATTTAAGTTGCTCCAGTTTGAGAATGGCTAAAGTATACCCGCTGCCTAGTGGCGTCCAGTTCTGGCGGTGTTACAGGAACAATGAATCAAGCTAATGAACCTGTAATGGATTTGCGTTGGCTGATCTCAATCCAGTTACCGTCGGGGTCGCGCACAAAAGAGATGTAGGCCACGTCGCCCAAGCGTACCGGTGCCATGCCTTCAGTACCGCCATTAGTTACAATGGCATGATGCTCGCCGACTACATCGGCGACCTGAAAGGTCATATATCGTAACCCGGTCGCTTTTTGTGGAACGTCGCCAAGAGTGCCCGTTTGCAAAACGATCTCAGAGGCACCGACCAAAAAAGCGCCTTGGTCATTGCGCTCGAGGCCGAGCGTGGTCGCGTAGAATCGTTCGCTGACTGCGTAATCGTTTACCTGCAAAGTGAGTCGAAGATTCGGTGCTAGTTCATGCTGTGGATGCAGCTCAAGCTTGTTGCCGTCCGGATCGAGTAGCAGTTGTGGCCCAGCGACCAGATTATGAAATAACGCCAGTTGCGCTAACCCTGATGGGCCGGTGGGCAGTGGCGTGCGACTGTGATTGATCTTTAGCACGCTGTCGCCAATGGCGTGCCGGTGCTGGTGTACGCCACCGCCAACCGGTAACAACTCAGAAAAACGTAGACCTGCTTGTTGTTGCCAGAAGGTCAACATAGGATCCAGATCATTGGTATAAAGGCCGACGTCCAAGGCAGGTTTTACAAGTTGCATCGTATTCTCCATCAATCCCAACACAGCCTAGCATGGCGCTAACCCATAAAGTGCAACCGGCGCTGCACGCGTCGGTTGCTCAAGCCATGCATAATAACGTGCCGGCTGGCCTAGCCGACCGCGAGGTATTCTGTTTGCGCCTGCAAGAAGTTTATGGCCCCGCAATAGCCAGCGAAATACTGGATGCTATGGGTACGAACCAATATCGCTGTTACTGGCTGAATCCCCTGCAGCCTTCGTCGCTACGTGCCGAGGATTTGGGTGGCGAGCCAGTTGTGAATCTTGCAGAGGTCTATCAGGTTCCTGTGGATGCTCCCATTACTCAACATCCTGCGGCCGCGGACGGGAGGATCTACATACAGAATCCGTCCAGTTATTTTGCGGTAGCAACCCTTGCGCCAATGCCTGATGAGGAAGTTTTGGATTTGGCGGCAGCACCGGGTGGTAAGACTTTGGCTATGGCCGCGCGAATGCAGAATACTGGTCGTATCGCTGCCGTGGAGCCTATCCGCGGCCGCTTTCATCGTATGCAGGCGAACTTACAGCGCTGCGGGGTGAATAACGTTCAATATTATCAGCGCGACGGTCGTAGCGTTGGTCGAGTAGTGCCGGAACGTTTTGACCGCGTACTGCTCGATGCGCCCTGTTCATCAGAATCGCGGATGCGTTGGCAGGATCACCAAAGCTTTGGACACTGGAGTTTGCGCAAGGTCAGGGAGACCCAGCGCAAGCAAAAGAGCTTGCTGCGTTCTGCCTACGCCGCACTGAAGCCGGGTGGGGAAATGGTGTATTGCACCTGCAGTTTTGCGCCTGAGGAGAATGAATTGGTGGTGAACGCATTGCTCCGGAAGAGCGACGCAATATTGCTACCGATCGCAAATGCGCCAGAAAATTCACAGTCCGGTTTGACCCAATGGATGGGTAAAGATCTGGATTCTCAACTCAGTCACAGTCTGCGCATTACGCCAAAGGGGCCCTGGGATGGATTTTATTTGGCGCATATTGCCAAGCCTCAGTAATCACCAGGCTGTAACTGCAGAGTTAAGTTTGCGCACTGTGGTCTGAGATCGACCCATTCGGCAGTGGTCTCGAAACTGACCAAGCCTGCTGTGGGCAGTTCAATACGCGCTTGCTGATGGCTCAACAGGCCAGCCAGATAGCTGATGCCTGGGTTGTGACCGACCATAAAGACGTGAGCAATGTCTGGGGGTGTTTGTCTCAAGATGTCTAAGAGCTGATGTTCAGGCGCAAGGTATAGCTCTGGACTATCCACACACGGGCAATTCCATACTCTTTTGAACGGTTCTGCGCTCGAATGAGTGCGCGTAGCAGGACTGGCGTAGATCCAATCGGCGCAGAGATTCAAATGTAAACATCGCTGGGATAATCGCCGGATATCATCCACGCCGCGAGCGCTTAACATCCGGCCGTAATCCTCTGCGCCCGGCGCTGCAGCTAGGGCATCGCCGTGGCGCAGAAGGGTGAGCGCCCGTGTGGCCACTAATCCCAGAGCGCGAAGAATTCCTCAAGCGCTTGGATTTGGCCGCCTGATGCTGACGAGGGTACGACGATAGGCGTCTTTATACCCGCATCGAACCAGGCCTCGATACCTTCGCGGACTTCGCTGGCGCTACCGAATAGAGTGGTGTCTGCGAGCCAGCGGTCTGACAAGCACTCTGGTACGCGGTCGAAATCTTTCTCGGCGATGGCCGTTTCTACACCATTCATCTCTTCCTCGTATCCGGCTTGCTTCCAGTAATTGCGATAGTTCGGCAAGAACGCGTAGCTGGTTAGAGTTTTGCGATTTACCGCGGCGGCCGCAGCTTTGTCATCGCTGATGCAGGTCGGCACCATGTTGCCAATAAAGAAGTCATCATTGGCTCTAGTTTGCGCACTTAGATTCCCCAGTGAGTGTTCCATATAGGAGCGCGCACCGTTGGCGAATACCATGCCGCCCCCGATCTCTTCAGCCAGGTGAATCATTTTGTCGCGCAGGGTGGCCAGCACGATGGGTGGCAGGTCGCCGACACGTGGTACTGCATGCATATCTTCGACAAACTGGCGCATGTCGCCCAGCGGCTTACCCGCTGTAATACCCATACGGTTGAGGGCCGGCGCGTGGCTGACGCCTACACCGAAACGGAAGCGGCCGTTGGATACTTCGTGCAGAAACGCCGCCGTTTGCGCAAAGTCTGTGACATTGCGGGTATAGATTGGGGTAATGCTGGTGCCGATCATGACGTCACTGGTGCTCAGCGCGATGGCATTGCACAGTGACAAACTGTCCCCAAGGCTTGGCCCAAATATGCCGGGAAAGCCTCGTCGTTCGATTTCTTGAGCGATCTCTATGGTCTTGAGTCTGCGACCCGGAACAGCTGCCAAACTTACAGCGGGTAGTTGTGTCATGTTTCCCTCCACAATGCATAAAAAAACAGGTTACTCGAGTTAACACCCAAGACCAACACTTAACGGTCTCGAGTGGTCACCTTATGGATATCGTCCCAGTCGCTATAGCTGCGACGGCCATGGGATTTGGTCATGCTCCGCTTAATGTCCGGATAGTGAACAACATCTACCGGGGCTGATTCGCCACCCATAAGATAAATCAAATCCTCTGCGGAACTGTTGTGCAGACTATGGGGCTCTGACGGAGCAGTGAAGCCCATAAAATCGCCGGCACCGATGCTAAAGCTTTCATCGCCGATTCTGGCAGTCCCCGTGCCGGCAATGATATAGATAAATTCCTCATCCGCGTCGTGGTAATGATGAGTGGTCGAGTCACAGCCCGGCTCCAGAGTCACCAGATGTAGCCCTAAACGTTGCAACCTCACCGCAGCGCCCAGTGACCGAGTCAGTCGCACTGCGTTGGCATTAAATTGATGTTGGACTCTCTCGATGGGCATTGCGGCAATGTCGGTAGCGCGTAACAGAGGTTTGTGCATAGCTCAGTGGCCTCCAGATCAGCGAACAAGGCGTCGCAGGTGGTTTAGCAGTACTTGGTTTTGCTCCTCGGTGCCTATGCTGATGCGTAATTTGTCATCAAGGCGTGGGTGGTTGAAATAACGCACTAAGATATTCTCAGCTTTCAGCCGCGTGTAGATTGCCTCCGCGCCGATACTGTCGCTGGGTGGCGTCGACAGCAAAAAATTGGTTTCACTGGCGACACATGCCCAGCCCAGTTCGCTGAGCTGTTGCGCCAAAAGCTGGCGTTGTTCGCGTACCCTGGTCCATGTGCTGCGCGCATAGGCTTGGTCTTCCAGAGCGGCGATGCCGAGTCGCTGACTGATGGCATCGATGTTATAGCTATCACGAGTTTTTTCGATAATGGGCGTTATCAGGCTTTCGTTGCCAAGCAAATAACCCAACCGTAACCCGGCAAGACTATACCCCTTACTAAAAGTGCGCAGTACTAGAACATTGTCATGTTGTTCAACTAACTCGCGACTTGTATAGCCGATTTCGGGATCAATGAAATCTGCATAGGCTTCGTCGATCAGTAATACGCCGCTGATATCCTCGGCGATCCGGTGCAACTGCTCAGCTCGGGAGAGGTGGCCGCTTGGGGCATGGGGATTTACTACGCAAGTGAGTTGAGCATCCGCAGCGCAGGCTTGTGCTGCGAAGTCAGCAGGGATAGACCAGTTGGTCTCCAAGTCGACGTTAAAGGTTTGCGCGTCCTGAATCTGTGCGAGTACTGGGTAAAGGGAATAACTTGGGTTAGTGCTGGCGAATGTGCCACCCGGGCTAACGTAAGTGGTCACCGCCAGGCGTAGCGCTTCGTCGCCGGCGTGGGTGACGACGACCTGATTCTTGCTGAGACCATGCAGTTGGGCGATTCGCTGGCGCAGAGGGTCAGCAGTAGGCTGTGGGTAGGTGCGAAGATCCGTGGTTGCGAAGTTGCTCAGTGCCGCTGCGACGGTAGGACTGGGTGGATAAGGGTTTTCGTTGGTATTGAGCTTAATCGCATGACCATCCTTAGGCTGTTCGCCCCAGCTATACCCCTGCATACGTTGAATGTTAGGTCGTTGGTAGGTACTCATGAGGATGCTTCTGGTGGCTGCTCGTCATTTGCGGGCTCTAAGTCCGACGCAGCGGCCGGCTCTGGATCGGCAGGTCCTAAAAGATGAGCGATCCAAGCCGTGTCTGGATTGGCTTCCATGGCTATTTTGGCGGTCATGGTTAATGGCACAGACAGCAGCATACCAACGGGGCCCAGTAGCCAGCCCCACAGCACCAGCGATAGAAATACCACCAAGGTTGATAGACCAAGGCTGCGTCCCATAAAGCGCGGTTCGACCATGTTGCCCATCACCATATTGATTAGGAAAAAGCTTGCTGCGACAGCGCCAGCAGTTGCAGGGCCAATTTGCACAATTGCCAATAATACCGGCGGTACTGCCGCGATAATGGAACCGATAGTTGGGATAAAGTTCAGCAGCACTGCCAGCAGTCCCCACAGCAGTGGAAAGTCCACCTTTAGAGCCCAAAGCACTATGGTAACGACAATCCCGGTGCCGATACTGACACTGGTCTTGATGGCAATATAACGGTTCATATTCGTAGTAAATTGCGCAAAAAGCGGTAAGTCGCGCTGTGGATCGGAGAGAATTTGGCGCAGTTTGCTGGGAAAGCTTGTAGCTTCAGCGAGAATGAAGACCACTGTTAGGGTAATCAGCAGACTGTCGCTGAGTACCGCACCAATGCCGGCCAAGGTGGAACTTGCAAAGGTTAAAGCGGAGCCAGGTGACAAGTTGGTGACCATACTGGTCAGGTCTAATGGAATATCAAATTGCTGGAGAAACGCCACCAGCTGGGCCTGCAGCAGTGCAAGGCGCTCCTGATAAAAGGGCAGTTTTGCTGCAAACGCAGAGGTCGATGAGGCCAGTAGAGCGGCCAGTACTGCAAGTATTGTCATGATGCCAACAATTACTGTGGGCAATGCAACATTATTGTTTAGGCCTCGCGCGCGCAGCCAAAACAGGGGTGTTGCCGCGATGGTTGCGATAAACACCGACAGCAGGAACGGCACGATGAGCGCCTGGGCGGATTTCAGACCCGCTGCGATAATGATAAGAGCTGCGACTATTAAGAGATTGTTAGTCGTGCTGGTCTTTTTATCATCTGCCATGGTGCTGCTCTACCACTACGTAAAAGGTTGGCGATTTTTCAGGCTAGGAAGCTGTTCGCGCACGCGCTCAACCTCGGCTGGGTCTACGCTAGCGATGGCATATCCGTCGCCGTCATCGACTTCTGCGAGCACTCGTCCCCACGGATCGATGATTACTGAATGGCCATAGGAAGCGCGATTAGCGCTGTGCTGACCATGTTGTGCCGGGGCAATAATGTAGCTTTGGTTTTCGATCGCGCGAGCGCGCAGCAATGCGTGCCAATGGGCATCGCCGGTAGTTGCTGTAAATGCTGAGGGCACGCTGTGCGCGATTGCACCCTGATCTGTAAGGCTCTGGTACAAAGCCGGGAAGCGCAGGTCATAGCAAATAGTAAGTCCAAGAGTGCCGAAGGCGGTTGCCGTGATCACTGTCTGGTCCCCGGCGGCAGTTTGACGCGACTCCTGCAATTGCGGCCCGTCTACGATATTGACGTCAAACAAGTGAATTTTTCGATACAAGGCTTTTATTGAACCTGTTTCGTCCAGATAAACGCTGGTGTTAAAGCAGCGTTGCGGGTCCTCGGGGATGGCTTCATGGAATCCGCCGAGCAACAAAGCGCAGTCGAGTTCTTGGGCTAATGCCTGGCAGCGGCGCAAAATAGGGCCGCCTGTGGGCAAAGGTTCGAGGATTTCTTGTTTACCTTCATGCCGACCAAGGTAGGCGAAGGCCTCTGCCCAGGTGATCAGTTGTGCGCCCTCTGCAGCGGCCTGGCGACTCAATTTAGTTAGGGTGCTGAGGTTGGCTTCGACATCTGTACCGGCATTGTGCTGAACAACAGCGACCTTGGTCGAAGCGGTATTAGACATAATTCCTCACGGCGTATGCTGCCATAGCGCGAGTGTTATTCGGCAGCATCGCTTAAGTCTTCCGGTTGCACACATTTGATTTGATTGCCCAAGTATTCTTCCAAAGCGGGTAGGTTAAATGCATCGTCCTCAGAGACAAAGCTGATAGCGACCCCTTCCGCGCCGGCCCGACCGGTACGGCCAATGCGATGCACATAATCCTCAGGGTCTTCTGGAAGCTCAAAATTAATCACATGGGTAACGCCGTCAACGTGGATCCCACGGCCAGCTACGTCAGTAGCGATTAGGTACTGTAGTTTGCCTTCCTTAAACCGGTTCAGAGTCGACAGGCGTTTCTTTTGCGGAATATCGCCGGCTAAACCCTCGCACTGCATGCCGTGCTTGCTTAGATAACTGACCAAGCGATGGGTCTGGTCGCGGCGATTAGCGAAGATAATGGCCCGTGCGGGTTGTTTCACCGACAAGAAATCGTGCAGTAGTTTCTGCCGCCCGCTACCGCTGACCAGCCAAAACTTTTGATCGACGGTATCGGTGGCAACGCTATCTGGTTCTACCACGATATGCTCTGGGTCAATGGTCCAAGACTGCGCCAGACGCATAACGGTTTCATTAAACGTCGCAGAGAAGAATAAGGTCTGGCGTTGTCGTTTATGCGGAGTCTGAAAGACGATGCGTCGAACGTCGGGGATAAAGCCCATGTCGAGCATGCGGTCTGCCTCATCAATCACCAAGGTCTCGACTTTGCTCAAATTCACGTGGCGCCGCTCAAGAAAGTCGATAAGTCGGCCCGGGGTAGCCACCAATATGTCTACCGGCTTTGCAGCTAAGCGTTCCTGTTGTTTGGTAAAATCCATACCACCCACAACGCTCACCGTGTGGGCGCCCATATATTTCGCGAGGCCCTCTGCGTCACCTTCGATTTGCAAGGCTAATTCTCGCGTTGGTGCGAGTACCAAGGCGCGCGGTGTGCCCATCGGCAGTGGGTCTTGTGGTGGATTTTCCCAGAATCGGGTCAATAGAGTAATGAGGAAGGCAGCAGTTTTCCCGGTGCCCGTCTGTGCCTGCCCGGTGACGTCGTAGTCTGCGAGACTGAACGGTAACGCTCTGCCCTGGATCGGCGTGCAAAATTCAAATCCCAGATCATCGATAGCCCGCATCAACGGATCGGGCAGGGCGTAGTCTTGGAACCGATCTGGCTCTGCGGTCGATTTAGTTGCGGAATTATTTAGGTCAGTAGCCGGTAAAAGATCGGTCATAGTTTTCCTAGGATTGTGCGAGCAAAAGGCGTGCACTGGCGAGTTTTACGCATAGCGTTAGTATCTGCATGGCGACAGCCAATTCTTCTAAGCTGCCAAACGTTGGGGCGATGCGTACGTTGCGATCATCTGGATCGATACCGTATGGGAAAGTGGCACCCGCTGGAGTGAGGACTAAGCCCGCATCTTTTGCCATCGCAACGACTTGTTGCGCAAGACCTGGCAGTAGGTCAAGGGAAACGAAATAGCCGCCATTGGGCTGGGTCCAGTGGGCGATGCGCAGAGCACCCAATTGTTCGGTTAATACGCGTTCGACTAGTGCAAACTTCGGCCGCAAAATTTCTGCATGGGCTGCCATATGCTCGGTAATGCGCCCATTTAAGAAGCGTGCATGTCGTAACTGGTTTACTTTGTCGGGTCCAACAGTCTGTACGCTTAAGTGCGCAGTAAGATTCTTCAGTACGGTGGCGCCGGAGGCGACAAAGCCAACGCCGGCGCCGGCGAAAGTAATTTTTGAGGTAGAAGCGAACTGCACAATATGTTCTTGGGTTCCAGCAGCGATTGCAGCATCGCGAATACTGGCCAAGGCATCCCCCGGTTGCTGCAAATGATGCACTGCATACGCGTTGTCCCAAAGGACAACGAAGTCCTCGGCGGCAGCCTGATTGGGTAGATCGGCTAGTGCGCGCACAGTGCTGTCGGTATAGGTGTTGCCAGTAGGGTTCGCGTACTTAGGTACGCACCAGATGGCTTTAATGCACGAATCTGCTGCGGCCAGTTCGGCGGCTCGTTGCATATCAGGGCCATCTGGAAGCATGGGGATATTGACCATTTCCATGCCGAAATGTTGGCAAAGGACAAAGTGTCGATCGTAGCCGGGTACCGGCGTTAGCACCTTGACGGTCTTGCTATCACGCCATTTGCGCGCGTCTCCCCACAGGCCAAGCTGCAAGGCGGTACTTAATACCAAATGCATAAGATTTAGGCTTGAATTGCCTGCGGCCACGATCTCTGCTGCAGGTACCTCCATGATTTCGGAGCCAAGCTCGCGTGCTTCGGCGATGCCCATTAAGCCGCCATAGTTGCGGGTGTCGGTGCCATCGGCACTGATGTAATTGCCTGCGATCATGGTTTCCAAGGCGTCGCTGAGGCTGAGTTGCTCAGCGCCAGGCTTGCCACGGCTTAAGTCCAATTGTTGATTGGCGCCATTTATCGGGGTCAGCTCCGCGGCCCAAGCTTGTTCTAGCGCCTGTAAGTCTGTCTTCGATAGCTCTGCCAGGGGTCGCCCTGATTCACCAGCGGTCATAGTCCAAGTTCCTCTTGCATGCCAAGCATAATGTTAAGGTTTTGTATGGCGGCGCCGGCAGCGCCCTTTCCTAAATTGTCATAACGCGCGTTGATAATTACGCGTTGCGCATCACCGAATACCATTAATTCTAGATTGTTTGTGCCGTTGCATGCGGTGGGATTCAAGTATCCGTTCACCAGTTGCTGCTCGGCGTTAACCGGGGCTACTCGAATGAATGGTTCATCGGCATAGCGCTGCTCTAAAATGGCCTGAACCTCGGCCGGCGTCGCACCGTTCAGTTCGCTCGCGAATAACGCGACACTGGTGACCATGCCCTTGTAATAATTGGCTACAGTTGGCAAAAAAATCGGTGCTACGGTGGTGCCGCTAAAGTGCTGCATTTCCGGCAGATGCTTATGGCTTTGGGTGAGTCCATAAGCCTGAGTGTTGTAGGTATCCGCCTGCTGCGGCGTAAAGTCACCGAAAGATTCAATCATCTGGCGCCCACCACCAGAATAACCAGAGACAGCGTTGCATCGAAGCGGTGTGCTGGGGTTTAACAGGCCGGCCTCAATTAACGGCAGAACGCTGAGAATAAAGCCTTGTGGATAGCAACCTGGATTGCTGACTTTATCGGCCTTGGCAATGGCGTTGCGATTTTGCGCGTTTAGCTCGGGCAGCCCATAGGCCCATTCGGGGTGAACGCGATGAGCGCTGCTGGCGTCGAGTATCCGGCAGTTGTGGTCGGCCAGCGTGCACGCCTCCAGGGCTGCAGCGTCCGGTAGACATAGAATTGCGATGTCGGCCTGTTTAAACATCTGTTCACGGATTTCCGGATCCTTGCGGTGTTCGTCCGCGATAGTCAAAAGCTCAAGATCACTGCGCCCACGCAGTCGGGTGGTAATCTCAATACCCGTGGTGCCGGCCTGTCCGTCGATAAAAATTGTTGCCATGGTAAAAATGCCGATGCGCTGTGTTCGCGTAAGAAAAAGCATTGGATTTGCGGCCTGAGCCTGAATCACGCTCGTGTTCAGCGGTTTGCCGTCAAAAAGCCGCGGAGAGTCTAAACTATTCTGGCTTAGAACGTAATTTGGTTGCGCAGTGAAATAGGCAGCTTGGCTAAGGTCTGGCGCAAGCTTATGTCGGGGTAAAACTCGCTTGCTCGATGTATGAATCGCAGTGTTTTTAAGGCATCGAACCAATTGGTGAGCAAACGCCGGCGCTGCTCGGGGTTCGGTTGTTGGTAAAATTTATCGTTCAAGATTTTCGGCAAGCCCAGGTGCTGGAGAATCTGTACGATGCGCACGTGGTCGCTGTCATTGGGCGCAGTTACGGTGGCAAACCCAGCGTTATGACTGTACTGCTGCAGGTAGATTAAGGCTTTGCCGAGCAGTTCAAAGCACCGATGGTCATAGCTTAGATAGCTATGACCACTGGGGTCGTCGCGCAGTAGGGTGGCGATTTTTTCCAGAGCGGGGCCTGTACCAAAGACTACCCGGGTCGATCGTCTCGCCTGGACCTCGATTACGGGCTGGTGCAGCCACGTTACTGGCGCGAGTTTGTTCAGTTTATTGAGAAAGTGAAAATCTTCGCCAGCATTACGTTTTGGAAAACCACGTGCTCTGGCATAACTATTTGCTTGCACCGCAATAGTGCTGCCGAGGGTTGGATACGCATAAGGGCTGCCCTGACGAGCCAGCGCCTTAACGTAGTACTGCATATGTGCATCGTACAGGTGCGCGGCAAATTGCAGCATGGCATCGTCGCTAACGTGCTGATGGCTAAAAACCACAGTACCCTGGTGGGATGCGAGTGCTGAGAAATAGTCCTTTGGCAGGCAGGCATCAGCATCGGTTTGACAGAGCCAGGGCGATGTAACGTGGCCGTCACGATATAAGCGCAAAGCGATATCTGAGCCTATTTTTCGTGCCAGCCCCACGCCCTGCTTCGGCGGCAGCTGTTTGCCGGGGCTGGCTCGATCAACCACCACTAACGGGGTTTGCTCGCTATGCTCTAGGCTCGCGAGTAATTTGCTCGTTGACCTGACTTTTGCGGTTTCGATGTTTTGGTCGTCGGGCGCGTTGACGACGACGATACTTAAAAGGTCTTGGTTGCCACAGCGGCGGAGCACACTGGATAAGAAACACGCCGATTCAGCGAATGCCGGAATGATCAATACATGCTGATAGCGCTGTTTGTTTTTTAGCGCGGGGTGGTCGGCTAAGGTGAAATTCAGCGCCTCGGGTTCCGCATGGCGTTGCAGATATTGATCGATGGCGCGATCCATGACGTGATTTGAGTCAGTGCAGCGCAGCGCGCAGCGGTAGAGTTTGAATAATCTTTGCCTCGCGTTGAGATAACTCGTTAAAGCGTTCGATCACCGTCGCCACGTCAAAGTGCTCTACCGCCAAATCTATGAATAGCTCCCAGTGGCGTTGCTCGCTGGTTGCAATGGCTTGATAGAAGCGCTGTAGTGCAGGGTCGTCGCATAAACTGTCTGCAACTAATGCAAAGCGTTCTGCGCCGCGTCTTTCGACCACTGCAGCAACGGTCAAGCGGTCAAGCAAAAAGTGCTCAGCGGCTTTGCGCACTTGGCCATTCAGAGCATGAATATAGGGGTCTTTAAGGTCTGCTGCAGGGGTCAGTTGGCGCGCTAAAATAAGCCGCATGACTTCGCGATAATGGTTTAATTCCTCCACCGCCAGTTCGATCATCGCACGCACGATTGAGGGCTGATCGGGGTAGTGCGAGACCATGCTCATAGCCATGCCAGAGGCCTTTTTCTCTGCCGATGCATGATCCATAAGAAACCCATCAAAATCAGCCAGCACGGTCTCGAGCCAGCCGCTGGGTGTCGCCGCCAGTGGGCTTAGTTGGGATAAATCGATGCGAGCCATTGACTGATATGGGTTATTTCCTGGGGGCATACCTGATGGCCCATGGCGTATTCGTGCCATTCAACGCGGTAGTTAAGTCCGATAAGGGCCTCACGCGAGGTGATCGCGCGAGTGATAGGAATTACTGGGTCCGATAGGCCGTGTGCCATGAAAATAGGCGTATCGACATTTGCCAAGCCGATACGCTCCGTGACCTGCTCGTGATCGTGAAGATAGGTTGATAGCGCCATAATGCCGGCCAAGGGTTGGCTATGGCTTAAGCCCAGTTCCAAGGCAATGACGCCACCCTGAGAGAAACCAGCGAGAGCAATGCGTTCGCTGGGAATGCCGGCCGCGATTTCTTCTGCAATGATTGAGCGAATTGCGGCAACGGAATTTTTGATGTCCTCACCACCAGCAAGTGGTGCGCCTGGATCGATGTCGTACCAAGCACGCATTTCCATGCCGCCGTTTATGGTGACCGGTCGGATCGGCGCATTTGGAAAGATAAAACGCACGCTAGCTTCAAGATCGAGCATCGGTACCAATGGCTCGAAGTCCGTGGCGTCCGCGCCAAGGCCGTGCAACCAAATAACACTGGCTGTTGGATTATCTGCGGTTTCACGCCGCAAGCATTCTAAAGTCGTCGAATTCAGAGTCTCTGCCATCAGGTGTGTCCTTGTTTTGACGCCGGCACCTTAGCTTTATTCAGCCGGACATTTCAACGCCATTGCATTACGACGGATCGCCAGCATATTGACCTTACGGCCCAAGGCCAAGTACCTTGCGTAGTCGCGCTCGTCGAGCGCACATGCTAGGCGCCGTGTCAGGCTGCCGGTGCTAAGAAATCGTGGTGGCAAAATTTACATGACCGAATACCTAGAAGATCGTGAAACGTCGCGCAATATGCAGCGTTTGACGCCTGCTTTAAGTTTTCTCAAGCCCTACCGTCTGCAAGTGGCACTGGCCAGTATCGCGCTGTGCGTGACCGCCGTCGCCACGCTGTTATTGGGGCAGGGCATCCGGATAGTTATTGATAACGGCTTTGCCAGCGGTGAAACAGCGTTACTTACCGAGTCACTGATGCTATTTGTTGTGTTCGTAACGGCGCTGACTGTTGGTACCTTCGTGCGGTTCTACTTTGTATCTTGGGTGGGCGAAAAAGTCAGCAACGATATTCGTCAAGCCGTATTCAACCACCTGATTCATATGCACCCGGGGTTTTTCGAAACGAATACTCCAAGCGAAATACAGTCGCGCGTCACAACCGATACTACGCTGCTGCAAACAGTCATTGGATCATCCGTGTCTATCGCTCTGCGTAATGCGCTGATGTTGGTTGGCGGCTTGGTATTGCTGGTAATTACCAATGCAAAATTGTCATTGCTGGTACTTGGCAGTGTGCCCTTTGTCGTACTACCGGTGGTGCTCTTTGGCCGCCGAGTGCGCTCGTTGTCGCGATCCAGTCAAGATCGGCTCGCGGATGTGGGCAGCCAAGTCAGTGAAAGCTTCCGCAATATAAAGATTGTGCAGTCTTTCAATCATCAGGGTGCCGATGTCTCACAATTTGGCGAGCGGCTAGACCGATCTTTAAGTGTGGCTTTGCAGAGAATCTGGCACCGCGCGGTGCTCGTGGCGGTGGTTATGCTGGTGGTTTTTGGGGCCGTCGCGACGCTACTGTGGGTTGGTGGTCAAGATGTACTCGCTGGTCGCACATCTCCAGGAGACTTGGCGGCGTTTATTTTTTACGCTTTTATTGTTGCTGGGTCGGTCGGTGCAATCTCTGAAGTCTGGAGCGATTTGCAGCGCGCTGCAGGTGCTACCGAGCGCCTGATGGAATTGCTGCATGCGACTAATGATCTCGTTGATGGCGACGATACAGCCGCGAAAGACTGCTTGCTTGAGCAGGCATCTGCGACGTTATCGCTACGTAATTTGTCTTTCAGCTATCCCTCGCGGCTCCAACATATGGCGTTAAACGACATCAGCTTGGATGTGGAAGCCGGAGAAATGGTTGCCGTTGTCGGACCATCGGGGGCGGGTAAGAGCACCCTCTTTGATCTGTTGCAGCGGTTCTATGATCCCAATAGTGGTGCAATATTGCTCGACGGTGTTGATTTGCGCGAGCGCTCACTTGCAGCCGTGCGTGCCGGATTTGGCTTTGTTCCCCAGGATCCCGTTTTGTTCTCAGGTACTTTGCGCGACAACCTAATGTATGGACGACCTAACGCTACTGCAGACGAAGTAAACCAGGCGCTAGAGCTCGCCTATGCAAGTGAATTTGTGCAAGGCCTGCCCGAGGGTCTAGATACCCGCGTAGGTGAGAATGGTGTTGGCCTCTCTGGAGGCCAGCGCCAACGTCTGGCGATTGCGCGAGCACTGCTTGCACAGCCCCGATGTTTATTACTTGATGAAGCGACCAGCGCCTTGGACGCGCAAAGCGAAGACTACGTTGGTAAGTCCTTACACAGCCTCAAGGGCAAGATGACGATAGTAGTTATCGCTCATCGACTGTCCACGGTTCGCACTGCTGATCGTATTTGCGTAATGGATGATGGGGTGCTGCTTGCCGAGGGCAGTCACGAGCGCTTGCTTGCGGAAAATGCGTTGTACAAGGAATTCGCGCATATTCAATTTGCGGCCTAAGTTTCGCTAAAAAGACCGAATTGCAGGCCGTCCTTGTCGCTCCGCGGTTCCGCTTTTAGCTGTACACCGAGACCCAATAATCTGATGGGTAAGCCTTTGCGCTGCCAGGCTTCGTCTAAAAGTTGCCGATAGCAGACCATGTCCAGCGCAATTCCGGCTCTGCTTACGGTCGTGATTGAAAAATCATCAAAGCGCAATTTAAGCGTGCGAGACTTAACGAGGTTTTGGCAATTTGCCCGTGCCACGCGTTTTTGTAAGTCGTTAAAGAGGTATTCAATTTCATCGTTGCAAGCTGTCGGGTTGGTCAGATCTACCGCGTAGGTGCGCTCGGTGCTTACTGATTTTCGTTGTCGGTAGGGACTCACGGGCCGGTCGTCTTGGCCTCGGCATAGATCAAATAACCGAGCACCAAATTTGCCGAAGTGCTTGGTTAGTTCAAGGATCGACAGCCTTTGTAGATCCGCGCAAGTGGTCAGACCCATGTTGTGCATCTTTTTTGCGGTTACGGAACCCACACCGAAAATTTTCTCCACCGGCAGAACGCTGATAAATGCTGCCACTTCGGCCGGCTCCACGGTCATTTGGCCATCGGGCTTGTTCCAGTCGGAGGCAATTTTGGCGAGGAATTTGTTGTTTGCGATGCCCGCCGAGATGGTAATGCCTATTTCAGCGCGCACCCGATCGCGAATTTCTTTGGCGATGAGCGTAGCGCTGCCATTGGCGATTGAACTATCGCTGACGTCTAAAAACGCCTCGTCTAACGACAACGGTTCTACCAAGTCGGTATATTCCCGAAAAATCGCCTGTACCCGCTTAGATTCCTCTTTGTATTTGCTCATATTGGTGCTGACCACGACTAAATCCGCGCAGTTGCGCAGCGCTGTGGACATGGGCATCGCTGAGCGCACCCCATAGGCGCGAGCGGCATAATTGCAAGTAGCGACAACGCCACGCTGGTCAGGTCTGCCGCCGACGGCAATGGGTTTGTCACGCAAATCTGGGTTGTCGCGCATCTCAATGGATGCGTAAAAGCTGTCGCAATCGCAGTGGATGATTTTACGCATGGAAATCAGATGGTCCAAAAAGGTGCAAAATTACTGAATTTGCGATCATATTCGCGAAAAATTTATCCAACAAACCATATTTAACAGGGGACAGCGCTTCGATTATTGGTTTAATATTGTGCGCCCTCCGTTCAAATCGTCAATCAAAGGTTAACGCCTGAGATTTGCGTAATGCAGATGAGCGAACGAGTTAGGGCTAATTTATTTGCAGGTCGCTGGCCTTTTAGTGCTGCTGTTTGGTGCTAACCAAATGAGTAAGGGTCATGCGTTTGCATATACAATGTTGACAGTCCGCTGAATAAGGAGTTCCGATGAGCGTAGAGTTGTTAGACAACCCCAGGTTTTTTGGTTTTCGGGTCCGCCGGCAAATCGATGGCAAAACCTATCAAGAGTATTTTTCCCTTAAAGCAAATGGTAAGCGCATGCGTGGAGCTGCTCGTGCTGAGGTGAAAGCAGTGGCTGATGCGCGTGATGCAACGCTTAAAGAGTTGCAACAAAAAAATCGTGACCGCAAAGACAAAGAGATAGACCTAGATCCTACTGGCCAGATCCGTGGAATATTGTGCCGTATGAAGCGTGAAAAGAGCGGCACCCTCACACCGGTATTTCAGGTCGGCGTTATGTCGCGTGTGCGCGGTAAGATCGTTAACACAACGGTGTCTATTACCAAGCACGGGCGTGTAGAAGCGTGGGCCCGCGCAGTGGATTTTTATTGCGAGCACAAGAAAATTGGCAAGCGATCAAATGTCTACAAGGAACTGATTTCACGTTGCCCCAAACCCGCTCAAATCAAGAAATTTACAGCTCAATAGGCTCGTCTGCCGAGTAAATGCGGTAAGCTTGCGGCGTCAGCAATTGTCGCAGCAGGCGCACCGCACATCCCGCATTTTGATAAGCCGCTGCTGTTACCACTAGAGCAGAGGCAAAGCATGCAGTACGCGGAAACATATCAGCGATCGATTAGTGACCCCGAGGCGTTTTGGGCAGAACGCGCCGAGGACATTCCCTGGTTCACTCCTCCTCAGGCTATCCTTGGTAAAGATGTGAATGGCGTCGCGCGCTGGTTTGCTGACGGCACTCTGAATACCTGTTTCTGCGCAGTGGATTACCACGTTCAGCAGGGCCGCGGCGATCAGACAGCCCTGATTTATGATTCACCGGTGACAAAGACTGTGGCCCGCTACAGCTACGCAGAGCTTATGCACTGGACAGCACGAGTCGCCGGCGGCTTGGTAGAACTCGGCGTAGCTAAAGGGGACGTGGTCATTATTTACATGCCCATGGTGCCTGAAACAATCGTAGCCATGCTGGCATGCGCGCGAATTGGCGCTGTGCATTCTGTGGTGTTCGGTGGTTTTGCTGCGGATGAACTAGCTATGCGCATTGATGATGCCGCGCCCAAGGTCGTGCTCTCGGCGACCTGCGGTATCGAAACCGACCGAGTCATTCCCTATCAACCTTTGCTTAATGGTGCTCTAGCGCTCGCGCGTCATGAGCCTGCTCATGTGGTGATGTTAGAGCGTCCGCAAGCCCCCGCCGAGTTAAATGCACCGCGTGATATAGACTGGGCGAGTTGGGCGGCTGCGGCCGAACCAGTTGAATGTGCGCCGATCGCAGCTACAGACCCCCTCTATATTTTGTACACCTCTGGGACTACAGGTAAACCCAAGGGTATTGTCCGCGACAACGGTGGTCATGCAGTAGCGCTGAAGTACAGCATGTCAGCGGTTTATGATGTCGGCATAGGTGACGTCTATTGGGCGGCGTCGGATGTTGGCTGGGTGGTTGGCCACTCATACATCGTCTATGGGCCTTTGTTGGCGGGTTGTACCACCATTGTCTATGAGGGGAAGCCGGTTAAAACTCCTGACGCTGGGGCCTTCTGGCGGGTGCTTGCAGAGCATAAAGTGAACAGTTTTTTCGTTGCGCCAACGGCCTTTCGAGCGATAAAGAAAGAAGACCCAGAGTGCAAACTGTTAGCGCAGTACGATATTTCCAGTCTGAAATACCAATTCGTTGCAGGCGAGCGATTAGATCCGCCGACGTATTACTGGTTAGAGCAGCACCTGCAAGTGCCAATCATCGATCACTGGTGGCAGACCGAGACCGGTTGGTCAATTTGCGCGAACTTGGCCGGGGTCGAACTGTTGCCGAGTAGGGCTGGTTCATGTGGTGTGCCGGCGCCTGGATGGGACCTACGAGTATTAGATGAGTCTGGTCAAGAAGCCGCAGCTGGCGAAGAGGGCGCGATTGTTGTTAAAGCGCCCCTACCGCCCAGTGCTTTTGCGACCGTTTGGCATGACCATGAGCGGTATCAACAAAGCTATTGGAGTCAGTTCCCAGGGTTCTATTTGACCGGCGACGGTGGTTATCAAGATGCAGACGGTTACGTCTACGTCATGGGTAGAACTGACGATGTAATCAATGTTGCCGGGCACAGGCTTTCGACAGGGCGCATCGAGGAAGTGGTCGCCGAACACAGTGCTGTAGCAGAGTGTGCAGTTGTAGGTGTTCATGATGCTGAAAAAGGACAAGTACCCGTAGGATTATTATTGTTGAAGGATGGTTTTAACGTTGACGATGAGTCGTTAGTTGGTGAACTAGTACAAGGTGTGCGTGATAACGTTGGACCGATCGCTAATTTTAAGCGTGCCGTGGTGGTCGCTCGCCTACCGAAGACGCGATCGGGTAAGATATTGCGTCAAGTTATTCGCAAAATGATTGATGGTGATGCGTACACCGTGCCCTCTACCATTGACGATCCAAATATTATCCCCGAGCTGGAAGCGACGCTGCGCAAGCACGGATTTATTGATGCATAAAGCCGGCAAGCGTCGTTCGTTGAATCAGGAGCCAAGTAAAAAACGATGATTATCGTCCACGGCAGTATTCCAATCCGCCCGGAACGGCGGGACCAAGCGTTGGCTTTAGCCAAGCAAATGGCCGCCGCCAGTCGCAACGAGAAAGGTTGCATGTCTTATGAGTTTTATGTTGGTTTAGCGGATCCGGATACGCTTATGCTCTTTCAAGAATGGGAGAGTATGGAAGCGCTCATGGGTCATTTTGATACCGACCACATGGATGTGTTTCTGCAACAGCTACCCGACCTAGTATCAGGGGAGATCATTACCCGCCGTTACGCCGTGCAGGCGGTAGAGGAAGAAGATGCTGTGACAGTAGAGGCGCCGGAACCGATCATTCACTGAGGGGCCGGGGTGCGCTTGATTTAGTTGGTCTGATCTGGAGTGGATGCATCCAGCTCACGCCGTTTGCGCACGAAGATTGCGCTACTGATACCCAGGCCTAAGGCAAAGAATAGTTCAATGGCGGCGACTAAAAACAGTGGCTCGTCAGTAATGACCAATACTGCGTGAATAAAGTAGAGGGTGCTGACCAAGCACAGCATGAACATACTGCGCAGTTCGCCTCGTAGGGCACCGGGCATGGGCAACAGTAGCGGCAGTACCTGGATTAGAAACCAGATTCCATTGCTCGATGTGGTGGCCAACGGTTCAATGAAAAACTGCCGTAATCCGGTCACAGCAAGTAGTGAACCGGCGCAAACTAAGCTCAGAAATAGCCAACCGCGCAATTGCGTTCTCCGTTTATAAATCTAGGTGGTTGAATTGAGGCGCAGCGCTGTCCGTGCCAGTTGGGTTCCAGCAGCTACCGCTAGGCTGGCCTCGTCCTCGCTTAATTTAGCTGGGTCGTCGCTGCCTTGTAGGTGAGTGACGCCGTAGGGCGTGCCACCGCTGCGCGTTTGATTTAACGCCGGCAGACTATAGGGTAGCCCTTGGATCAGCATTCCGTGGTGCAATAAAGGCACCATCATAGTCAGCAGCGTACTCTCCTGACCGCCGTGAATGGATGCGCTTGAAGTAAATACGCTAGCGGGTTTGCCGACCAAAACGTGGTCTGCCCATAAGTCCGCCGTAGTATCGAGAAAATACTTCATCGGAGCAGCCATATTGCCAAACCGCGTAGCGCTGCCTAGCGCAAGCCCCGCGCAATTACGTAAGTCGTCTTTGCTGCAAAATACGGCCCCGCTATCGGGGACCGCAGAAGCAGTGCGTTCG
This sequence comes from Gammaproteobacteria bacterium, assembly GCA_002684495.1. GTDB lineage: Bacteria > Pseudomonadota > Gammaproteobacteria > Pseudomonadales > Azotimanducaceae > UBA4421. The sequence continues at coordinate 155,170 of NYVG01000029.1, forward strand.
ACCACTGTGCTTACCGGCGGTACGGCGCGTATGCGCGCCTCGATACCCTCAACCTTGTCCACACCGCGTGCCATGTGCAGGGCGAGATTTTGCGTACCGCCACTGCGCGAGTAGTACAGAATCAATACATAAGGTTTGCTCATAGCAGGGTCAATACGTTTTCTGGTGGCCGGCCAATGACAGCGCCGTGCTCTGTTAGCGCGATGGGGCGCTCAATGAGAATAGGGTTTTCAACCATTGCGTCGATCAGTGCAGCTTCCGTTAAGGAAGTATCTTCGAGGTTGAGTTCAAGGTAAACGGCTTCCTTGGTGCGCATCAATTGCCGTGCACTTAAACCTAGAGTATTGAGTATTTGTCGAAGTTCGGCGGCGCTAGGTGGTTGTTTCAGATATTCCACCAAGTTGATGGTTGCCTCCCCTGCCTGCAGCAGCGCAAGGGTTTGTCGAGACTTCGAACATTTAGGGTTGTGATATAGCGTTACCGCGGCCATGGGCTTCTCGTTAGCAGTGTTATCGGGCACAGTATAAGGATGGGCGAGTCCAGTACCAATTCGCTAAATGTGGTTCCCAATCGATGGCACCGCAGTGCACAGTATTTTCGGCGGATACTTGCGGCCTACTGGCCATTATTGCGTGCACAGTTTGCCCAGCACGACTGTTTAACTGCGGCAGCGGCACTGACATTCACCTCATTACTCGCGCTTGTGCCGCTGATGACCGTGACCTATATCGGTTTGTCGCTCGTTCCCCAGTATGGTGATTTATGGGTTGAGGTGCAGAATTTTATATTTCGCAACTTTGTACCGGCCAGTTCAGAACTCGTGCAGCAGAAACTTACCGAATTTGCCGGCCGAGCACGTGGACTTACCACAGCCGGCGGTGTTGGGATCGTGTTGGTTGCTCTGCTCATGCTGGTATCAATTGAAAAGCGCTTTAATGCCATCTGGCAGGTATCGACCCCGCGCTGGGGCGTACAGCGAGCTTTAGTGTATTGGGGTGTATTGTCCCTTGGTCCAGCGCTGCTATTAATTGCTGTTTGGAGCAGTATTTATTTGGTTGGGCTGCCGTTGCTCAGCGAAATTCGTTTGTTGGATGTTTATGGTGCGGCGTTGAGTTACTTGCCGGCGCTACTGATGTTCGTTGGATTCACTGCATTGTATGTAGTCGTACCTAATAGCCCGGTACCACTACTGCACGGTCTATCGGGCGGGGCGCTGACCATGATCGTCTTTCAGCTGGCGTTTCAGGCCTTCACGATGGCATCACAATATTTTATATATGATGCAGTCTTCGGCGCCTTCGCCGCGCTGCCGGTATTTTTGCTGTGGTTATATTTGGTGTGGGTGATCGTGCTTAGCGGTGCAGTATTTGTCCGCTCGTTATCCCTGCATGGTAGCGTAGCTCGGTTAGACGAGCCGCTACTGATTAAGGCCATGCGCGTACTCCAGACAGTTGCCGAAGGACATAGTTTGGGTCAGCCAATAACTGAATCAGAAGTTTTTAGCCGGGTCAGTATGGACGTACATCAGCGACAGCGTATTTTGCGAGCGCTGCGCGAGCTGCGGCTGATCGGTACTGATGGACGAGGCCAATGGATGTTGGGTCGAGACTTGCAGGCGGTGAGCCTCTGGCAGTTGTACCAGTTGCTTCCAGATGACCTTACGGAAGCCAAATTGGCGGTGGTAATGGATTTTCCGCACCTAATCGAATTGCTCGCTGCGGCTCGGCGCAGCAATGTAGAGCATCTGTCAGCATCACTAGCAGAGGTCATCTAATGGGTCGTATTGGCGTTCTTTCCATGTTTCTGGCTTGTCTTAGTTTGGCCGCCTGTAGTAGTGAACCGAGTTTTCGCGTTGCCGACGGCTCATCGCTTCGTTTCTCTGATTTCCACGGTGAATGGGTGGTGCTTAACTACTGGGCAGAATGGTGTGCACCATGCCGAGAAGAAATTCCAGAACTCAACGAACTGCGGCAGCAGGGCAGCGAGCAAGGCGTTGAAATTCGGGTCCTAGGTGTTAACTACGATGGTCTGGAGGGGACTGATCTGGATGCGGTCATGCAGCGTATGGAGATCGAGTTTCCGGTATTGGTAGATGACCCTCGCGAAAATTTTCGTATTGGGCGCGCTGAGGTATTGCCAATGACGGTGGTTATAGATCCCCAGGGCGCGGTACAGGCCGTGTTATCAGGACCGCAGACTGCGGAAAGTCTACTGGCGCGCGCTGAGTCCTAAGGAGCCTTAACCACGCGTATCAGCCACCCGAGCCAAAGCTGCTTCTGCGCTCAACTCTTCGTTATTCTCGGCACTGCGGTGTTTGTACTCCACCACGCCATTTTGCAGGCCACGATCGCCAATGACGATGCGGTGAGGAATGCCGATGAGATCTGCGTCGGCGAATTTTACCCCCGGACGTTCGTTGCGGTCGTCGAGTAGTACGCCTACGCCCACGGCTTCAGCCTGAGCGTAAAGTACATCGGCCGCCTCGCGCACAGCATCAGACTTCTGGGCGTTGAGGGGGATAATGTGTAAGGCGAAAGGTGCTAATGGTTGTGGCCATACAATCCCTCTTGAGTCGTGATTTTGCTCAATCACGGCAGCAACTAAACGCGTTACGCCCATACCGTAGCAGCCCATGATTGGCGCGGTGTCGCGGCCGTCCTGGTCTAAAACGTAGGCGCTCATGGGTTCGCTGTAAGCTCGGTCGAGCTGGAAGATGTGACCTACCTCGATGCCGCGCTGAAATTGCAATTGACCCTGCCCATTGGGCGCAGGATCACCTTCGACGACGTTGCGTGCATCGACTATCTGCTGGTCGTCGAGCGGGCAATCGCGCTGCCAGTTGACGCCTTGGTAGTGTACGCCGTCCTCGTTAGCGCCGCAGATGAAGCTGGATAACGCCGCGGCTGCATAATCAACCAAGACCGGGATCGGGCTTGCGACCGGACCCAGTGAGCCGGGATGCGCGCCAAATGCTGCAACGATTTCGGCTTCGTCGGCAAACTTTAGTGGCTGGGCAACGCCGGGTAGCTTTGCGGCCTTTATCTCATTGAGTTCATGGTCGCCGCGTAAAATAATTGCGATGAGCGGCGCGTCAGTTTGCGCGTCTGATGCTTCGGCTTTTACGACCAGTGTTTTTACACAACGGGTGGTTTCTTGTTGCAAAAACTGGGCAACGTCGGTGATGGTCTTTTGGTCCGGTGTAGCTACTTTTTCTATAGGCGCCGGTGGGGTCGATTCAGCTACGGGTAACTCTGCTACGGCTTTTTCTAGGTTTGCCGCATAAGGACCATCAGATGCATAGACGATCGTGTCTTCGCCAGACGTAGCAAGAACGTGGAATTCGTGAGAATTATTGCCGCCGATATTCCCAGTATCAGCTTCTACTGCTCGGAAGTTAAGTTCCATGCGCTGCAGAATGCGCTCATAGCAGTGGTACATTTCCTGATAGGTGGCGTCGAAGCTCGGCTGGTCGAGATGAAATGAATAGCCGTCTTTCATGATGAATTCGCGGGCGCGCATAACCCCAAAACGCGGCCGTCGTTCGTCACGAAACTTAGTTTGAATTTGATAAAAGTTTACCGGCAGCTGTTTGTAAGACTGCACCTCGCGACGAAAGATGTCAGTGATGACCTCTTCGTGGGTAGGACCCAGGCAGAAGTCCCGCTCATGGCGATCCTGCATGCGCAGCATCTCATCCCCCATCTTCTGCCAACGGCCGCTTTCCGCCCACAACTCGGCGGGTTGCACAACCGGCATTAGTAATTCCTGAGCGCCGCTGCGGTTGAGTTCTTCACGAATGATGGTTTCGATGTTGCGCAATACCCGTAGGCCCAGTGGCAGCCACGAATACAGGCCGCTTGCTAGCTGCCGGATTAACCCAGCGCGCAGCATTAGCTGATGGCTGATTACATCTGCGTCAGCAGGGGTTTCTTTTAGAGTGGGTAACAGCAGGTTTGATTGGCGCATGATTTATCGGGCTATGACTATAGGTATGGTTGCCACGCATTAGACACAATGCTGCGGAGCAATGACAGCCGAAATAACGGCAGTTAAATCGGTAAGGAGGAGGATGACGCAACAGGCCGAATGAAGGATCCGGCCTGTTGCATGCAATCGAAGTTGCTTAGAGGATCATGTCCTTGAGCTTCTTCAATGCGGTTACGCGAACGCGCGTAGTGGCAGGCTTGGCCGGAATAACGATCTCTTCACCAGTGGCGGGGTTGCGACCCATGCGCTTCTTGGTGGCTGGGCGCTTGGCGGCCTTGATTTTCAATAAGCCAGGTAAGGTGAACTCGCCAACAGAACGCTTGCGCACGTGGCGCTCAATGACTGATTCCAATTCATCCATCACCGCACCAACCTGTGTGCGCGTCAGATTAGTATTGGTAGCGATTTCATTCAAAATCGCTGTTTTGGTCATCTTAGCCTTTACTGCGGGCTGACGCTTAACAGCAGGAGCTGCTGCTTTCTTAGCGGGTGCTTTCTTCTTGGCAACTGCTTTTTTGGCAGGCGCTTTTTTAGCAGCTGCTTTCTTGGCGGGCGCCTTTTTAGCGGGTGCTTTTTTCTTGGTAGCCATGATCTGGTCCTCTGAGTCGATTATAAACAGCACGATTCCACTCTTTTGGCAGATCAGTGGTAAAACCAACGACCAAACCATGGGGTTTCAATGCGTCTCTTTAAGCAGCGGCCGCCCGAACATCAAATAGCTCGGCACGTCAGCGGTGTTTTACCGTCGTCGCCCCTTGGGCCGTATTTTAACCTGTCTTTTTGTTGACCAACAAGCAACCTTCGGTGCAAGTTGGGTCGACCTTTAACCAGTTAAAAGTGGCCGAGGCGTCGCTATTGTCAAAACTTCGCAACAGTGCCAGTAGCGTTTTCATCTCGTACGTCACTGAACCAGATCTTCTTGATCTGATGGGAAGCGTTATAGCTGATCAATTCCGGTGCCGCAACAAAAAGTCAGCAAAATTACTGTCTTTTTGCTGGTTTTTTTAACATCATGCGCCGCTTGTTGGTAACTGTCTAAAAATATCAAAATGCCGATCTACGAATATCGCTGCGACAACTGCGGCCACGAAGTGGAGGTTCTGCAGAAAGTTAATGAGCCGCCACTGGTCACCTGCCCGAAATGCGCAGCCGAAGCGCTGAAAAAAAAGATCTCTGCCGCAGGCTTTCGCCTTAAAGGTGGCGGCTGGTACGAGACCGATTTCAAATCGGGTAGCAAGAAGAACGTTACGTCTGTGGATGGCGCATCCGGTTCTTCAACTACGTCGTCTAATGATTCCAAGTCATCAACGCCATCGTCAGGGGACAGCAGCAGTAGCTGAAGCCACTAGTAAGGCGACACTTGCCATTGAGCAGGTTGCGCTACTCAATATAAATTTTTCAACATTACGAGGAAACTCATGCGCAGCCACTATTGCGGTGAATTAGGGTCGGCTCAAGTCGGCGAACAAGTAGAAATATGCGGCTGGGTGCACCGACGCCGCGACCATGGTGGTGTTATTTTCCTAGATATTCGAGACCGCACTGGCATTTTGCAAGTTGTGTTCGATCCAGACACTGAAGAGAGTTTTGCTCTCGCTGATTCCGTACGCAATGAATTTGTGCTTGCGGCTCGAGGACGGGTGCGCCCGCGCCCTGAGGGAACTGTCAATCCAGATATGCGCACTGGCGAAATCGAAGTATTGGGTCTGGAACTGACCATATTGAATGCGGCTAAAACACCGCCTTTCCAGCTCGACGAATATTCCGATGCGGGCGAGGATGTGCGGTTGCGCTACCGCTACCTTGATTTGCGCCGGCCTGAAATGCAGGACCGGTTACGCATGCGTGCGCAAATCACCAGTGAAGTCCGGCGGTATTTAGAAGACGACGGTTATCTGGATGTAGAAACACCGACGTTGTCGCGTGCGACCCCAGAAGGAGCACGGGACTACCTAGTGCCGAGCCGTACTCATCCGGGGGAGTTTTTTGCATTGCCCCAGTCGCCACAGGTGTATAAGCAACTGTTGATGATGTCGGGGCTGGATAAGTACTACCAGATCGCCCGCTGTTATCGCGATGAAGATCTGCGGGCCGATAGGCAGCCTGAGTTTACGCAAATTGATATTGAGGCATCTTTCGTTACTCAACAGCAGGTCATGGATATGACCGAAGGTATGCTGAAATCAGTTTGGCGCAAAGTCTTAGATGTGGAACTCGGCGAGTTTCCAGTGCTGACCTGGGATGAGGCTATGCGCGATTTCGGTATTGATCGCCCGGACCTGCGCAACCCGCTGCGCTTAGTTGATATCGCGGATCTTATGAGCGCCGTAGACTTTAAGGTGTTCAATGGTCCTGCGAATGATCCCCAAGGTCGCGTAGCTGCGTTGCGTGCGCCGGGTGCAGCAACGCTTTCGCGTAAGGCAATTGATACGTACACAGAGTTTGTTGGTCGCTACGGTGCGCGCGGGCTCGCCTACATCAAAGTCAATGACTTAGCGGCTGGAGTAGCCGGTTTGCAGTCACCGATCCTGAAGTTTATTCCGGACGAAGTGACCCATGCCGTGCTGCAACGAGTGGGCGCTGAAGATGGCGATATCGTGTTTTTCGGTGCAGATACGCGCAAAGTTGTAAACGACGCGCTTGGTGCGTTGCGCAACGAACTCGGTGCGGACTTGGGGCTTATAGAACCGGGGTATAGACCTTGTTGGGTTGTCGATTGGCCTATGTTTGAGCGCACTCGTGAAGGTGGGTACAGCCCCGAGCACCATCCGTTTACGCGACCCACATGCTCTCCGGCAGAGTTAAAAGCTGATCCGGGTGCTGCCAAGGCCGCGGCCTATGATGTCGTTGTGAATGGCTATGAACTAGGCGGTGGGTCGCTGCGAATTCATAACGAAGAGATGCAGAGTGCAGTATTTGACGTGCTTGCCATGGACAATGCTGCGCAAGCTAAATTCGGCTTCCTGTTGGATGCTCTGCAGTATGGCTGCCCGCCCCATGGCGGTATTGCTCTCGGCTTGGATCGATTGGCGATGCTGATGACGCATAGCCAATCAATTCGCGAAGTCATCGCGTTTCCTAAAACCCAGACGGCAGCCTGCGTTATGATGGCGGCTCCAGGAACGGTTGAAGAGCAGCAATTGCGCGACTTGCATATTCGCCTCCGACAGGCGCCGAATAAAGCGGAATAAGGCTTGCTGAGTAGGCTTGGCAGTACCCAGATAAAGTGCATTACTAAATGAGCACTAGGATATTTTGGCAGCGGTAGAAGGAGGTCTCAGCAATGGCCGGTCATAGTAAATGGGCAAATATTAAGCACCGCAAAGCGGCGCAAGATAAAAAACGCGGCAAGCTCTACACCAAACTTATCCGGGAGATTACCGTTGCTGCGCGACTGGGCGGCGGCATGATTGATGACAACCCACGGCTGCGTGCTGCGGTGGACAAAGCGCTTGCCGCTAATATGCCGAAAGACACCATTGATCGGGCTGTGCAGCGCGGTGCCGGTGGTGGCGAAGGTAATGATGTCGAGGAGTTGGTATACGAAGGCTATGCCTCCGGTGGCGTTGCTATTTTGGTTGAGGCGATGACAGATAATCGTAATCGCACGGTTGCTGAAGTTCGGCACGCCTTCAGTAAGCATGGCGGCAATCTCGGCACAGACGGCTCTGTCGCCTATTTGTTCAATCGGCTTGGTGTCATCAGTTACGCGCCTGGGCAAGACGAAGAGCAGGTCATGGAATTGGCGTTGGATGCAGGAGCGGAAGATGTTGAGAGTGACGAAGAAGGCGGCATAACTGTCACCACATCATGGGAGAGCTTGGGACAAGTCAGTGAAAAGTTAACCAGCGCGGGGCTACCGCCAGATCATTCGGAAGTGACCATGCTGGCCTCTAACACTAGCGAATGTGATGTTGAGCAAGCGCAAAAGGTGCTCAAGCTAATCGATGTCCTTGAAGATCTAGACGATGTCCAAGAGGTCTACAGCAATGGCCAATTCCCAGACGCAGCATACGAGTAGGCGTGCCTCGCGATCAGTAAGCAAAGCTGCAATGCAGCATGTCACAGATGATTAAACAGCGCTTAGTGCTCGGCATTGATCCCGGGTCCAGGCGCACAGGATATGGACTGTTGGCGGTGCGCGACCGGAGTGTCGAATACGTTGCCAGTGGTTGCATTAAGGCAGAAATCGGCGATATGCCCCAGCGCTTGGGTATAATTTACCGGGGCGTGAGCGAGCTAATAGATCAATTTAATCCCACCGAACTTGCCATTGAAGAAGTGTTTCTTGCCAAGAATGCGTCCTCGGCTCTCAAGCTTGGGCAAGCGCGCGGTGTGGCAATAGCCGCGGCTGTCGCGGGAGAATTACCGGTGCACGAATATGCCGCCAAGCGGGTCAAACAATCTTTGGTTGGAACTGGCCGTGGTAGCAAAGAGCAGGTGGCGCATATGGTCAGAATTTTGCTGAAGCTACCGGGCGCGCCCCAGGCAGATGCAGCAGATGCGCTTGCGATTGCTCTGTGCCACGTCAATACTTGCCAACTCGTCAGCTAACTGGAATGACCTATTGATTGGCAGACTCACAGGCGCACTGATTGAAATTGATGCTGAAAAAGCGGCGTTGATGGTGGATGTTGGCGGTGTCGGATATGAATTAGAGGTCAGCACGAATGTTCTGGCTACCGCACCGGCTATCGGACAGCCCATCACCCTGAGCACCCACTTCGTGGTGCGCGAAGATGCGCAACTGCTATTTGGTTTCTGCGATACAGCAGAGCGAGAGTTATTTCGTACCTTTGTCAAAATCAATGGCGTAGGGCCGAAACTGGCACTGGCTATTATTTCGTCACTAGACCCGTCAATGTTGGCAGTAGCGGTGCAGAATAATGATGTGGGCGTGCTGACCAATGTGCCGGGTGTGGGTAAGAAAACCGCTGAGCGGCTGATGGTTGAACTGAAGTCGAAATTGCACAGCCTATTGCCTGCCAACGCCGAACCACTAGCAAGCGGCTCGATCGCGGGTTCCCTGCAGTCGATCAGCCAGGACGCGCAAGATGCCTTGGTGGCTTTGGGCTATAAACCTGGGCAGGCTCAGCAAATGATTACCCAGTTGCAGAGTGCGTCGCAAGCTGGGGACGCCGACCAACCAGCGACGCCTGAACAGCTGGTATCTATGGCCTTGAGGCAGTTCGCGCGCGGAGGAAGTAGTCCATGAGCATTGAGCCCGATCGGTTTTTTTCGCCGACCAAGGATAGCAACGACGCGCGGTTTGATCGTGCGCTCCGCCCCCAAGAGCTGAGCGACTACATCGGACAGCAAGCGGTCAAAGAGCAGATGCAGATCTTTATCGAAGCGGCGCGGCAGCGTGGCGAATCGTTAGATCATACCCTGATTTTCGGACCTCCAGGATTGGGTAAAACCACACTTGCCAACATCATGGCCCGTGAGATGGGCGCCGCAATAAAATCGACCTCAGGCCCGGTATTGGAAAAGCCCGGTGATTTAGCAGCGATGCTGAGCAATTTGGATCCAGGCGATGTGTTGTTTATTGATGAGATACACCGCCTAAGCCCAGTGGTGGAAGAAATTTTGTACCCGGCAATGGAGGATTTCCAGCTCGATATATTAATCGGTGAAGGTCCTGCGGCGCGTTCCCTGAAACTTGAGCTGCAGCCGTTCACCTTGGTTGGCGCAACCACGCGCGCGGGCCTGTTAACAAGCCCATTGCGTGATCGCTTTGGCATCGTCCAACGGCTTGAGTTTTACAGTATTGAAGAGTTAACCCAGATCGTTAGTAGATCGGCGGCAAAGCTCGAGTTGCCAATGGAAGCTGCCGGTGCTGAGGAAATTTCCCGTCGCTCTCGCGGCACGCCGCGCATCAGTAACCGGCTATTGCGCAGAGTCCGTGACTACGCCCAAGTAAAGGGCGATGGCGTCGTTACTGCGGAAATCGCTGATTCTGCCTTGAATATGCTCAATGTAGATAAAGAAGGTTTCGATACTATGGATCGGCGCTTGATGGCCGCAATTGTCGAGCAATTCGGCGGCGGGCCGGTTGGTTTGGACGCCGTGGCCGCGGCGATCAGTGAAGAAAAAGGCACAATCGAGGACGTTATTGAGCCGTATTTGATTCAGCAAGGCTACTTGGTGCGCACGCCCCGCGGCCGTGTCGCAACGCCCAAGTGCTTTTTGCATTTAGGCCTCGATGTGCCTGACAGGAGTGACAGGCTAGCCAACGAAAATCGTCAGCAGAAGATTCCTAATTTGGCAGAGTAGTAACGAAAACATTCGTTATAGACGTTACTATTGGTATCGTTGCGCGACATAACAAAAAGCATTGGCAGCAGACCCAGAGCGGCGACTCGAGAGAACATTTAAGATTTAACAAAGTGATAACCGAGTAAAACAGCGACAAGGATTCTTCAGTGCCAGAACAGATTTCGATATATGAGTTAATTGTCAACGCGACGCTGCTGGTACAGATCGTTATGGGGCTGCTAGCACTGGCATCGTTAGTCAGTTGGATGATGATCTTTCAGCGCTGGATGTTACTGCGCCGCACGCTTCATGAACTCGATGCATTCGAAGACCATTTTTGGTCGGGCGTTGACTTGCGCGAGTTGTACTCGGAGCTCATACAAGAAGACAACCTCAACAGTATTGAAAATCTATTTGTTGTTGGGTTTCGTGAATACACGCGGTTGGCTGACCAAGCGGGCGCGGATGCTGAGGCCATTATGCAGGGTGTCCAGCGGGCCATGCGAGTAGCGCTAATGCGTGAGGAGTCGCGTTTGGAAACCCATCTGCCATTTCTCGCAACGGTGGGGTCAACATCGCCCTATGTTGGCCTGTTTGGCACCGTCTGGGGGATAATGAATTCGTTTCGCTCGCTCGCCAATATGAGTCAGGCCACCTTAGCGTCGGTGGCACCCGGTATTTCAGAAGCGTTGGTGGCGACCGCGATGGGATTGTTTGCTGCGATTCCAGCGGTCATTGCGTATAACCGATTCGCGGCTCGGGTTGAGGGATTGATGAAGCGGTTTGAAGCATTCAGCGATGAAGTTACCAGTATCTTGCATCGTGCCGCCCACGCTCAAGCGACCCAGCAGTAGGACGTACCCTAGATGGCCACACGACGTAAGCCCATGTCAGAGATCAATGTGGTGCCCTACATTGATGTGATGTTGGTGCTGTTGGTGATCTTTATGGCTACTGCCCCGTTACTGACTCAGGGCGTTAACGTAGATCTGCCCGATGCGCCCTCCGAAGCGATCACGGATACGGAAAATGATCCGTTAGTGGTGTCCATGCGAGGCGATGGCGCGTTATTTATGAATACCGGTGCCGCGGCGACCAGTAAGGCTGGGAATAATGGCACCCGGGTTACGATATTTTCCTTACAAGAACAGGCTGCCAAAATTCTGCGGGCACGGCCGGAGGTGCCGGTATATATAAAAGCGGATCAGTCACTTAACTATGGAGAAGTGGTCCGTGTTATGACGGTATTGCAGAAGGCAGGGGCGCAGAGTGTGGGGCTGATCACCGATCCTCCCGAACAGATAGCTCGTTAACGCCGTGGTTTGGATTCGCAATTACAGCCTGCCGTTAGTCCTGGCGCTGTTAGTGCACTTGGCCGCCGCTGCGATGTTGCTGCAAGGGTGGACGCCCGCACCAAAAATAGCCGACGTGATAAAACCCCAGGTGGTAAACGCGAGCTTGATCGTGATGCAAGCGCCTGCCAAGCCGGCAGCGCCAGCACCCAAGCCTAAACCAAAGCCTGCTGCCGTGACGGCTAAAGCTAAAAAGACCCCTAAACCCTCTGCAACAAAACAACCCAGCGCTGCGGAGAAAGCCAAAGCTGCAGCGGCGCGCAAAAAGGCGGCCGAGGCACAGGCAGCTGAACGACGGCGACTGCAGTTGGCGGCGCTAGGCGATATGGCAGACGCAGCATTAGAGCAGTCATTGGAGCGCGAGTCGGTAAGCTTGCTGCGTGATGAGGAAGCCCAGATCGCGCAGTCGTATCGTGCGGAAATCTACGAATTGGTGCGGCAAAATTGGAGCCGCCCGCCCAGTGCCCGTAATGGCATGTCGGCACGGTTGTTGGTGGAATTAATCCCGACTGGCGAGGTGATCTCGGTCGCAGTGGTTGAGGGCTCAGGCAACGCGGCATTCGACCAGGCGGCGGAGCAGGCCGTCCGTCAGGCCAGACGGTTCCCGGTGCCAGACAATAATTCGCAATTTGAGCGTTACTTCAGGCGCTTTTATTTTTTGTTTCAGCCCGAAGATTTATTACGTTAGGGTACCCGGTATTGTTACGCTATTGATGTGGTGATAGAACCGCAGGTTAAGAAATAACGAATTACATTGGATGAAAAAAGTTATGCAAGGAATCCGGGCACTGATGAGAACCGCCGGCTGGTTATTGGCTGCTATGGTGCTGGCGGCCAATGCGCATGCGGAAAATTCCTTAGATACGATCATTATCGATCGCGGGGTAGACGAGCCTATTCGCATCGCGGTGGTGCCTTTTGCTATTGATGTGAACAGTGCCGCTAATGCGGCCACCCTCAATGACCTGCCAAATCCGTCGGATATTGTTGCCTTTGACCTGGCGCGCAGCGGTCAATTTGACCCCATGGCGAAAGAAAACATGTTGTCGTTTCCAGCCCGCAGCAGTGAGGTGTTTTATCGTGATTGGCGCATCTTAAAAACCGCGTACTTAGTCATTGGCAGAGTAGAGGCATTACAGAACGACTCTATGCGAGTGAGTTTTGAACTCTACGATGTAGCGGGCCGGCGCCAATTAGAGGCTAGAGAATATTTGATCGGGGTAGATCAATGGCGTGATGCCGCGCATCAAATTGCCGACATCATCTATGCCGAAATCACAGGTGTTCGTGGCGCTTTCTCGAGCAAGATTATTTATGTGCTGGCACAGAACGCCGGGACTCCCGATGCGCGCTATCGGCTGGAAGTCGCCGACGCAGACGGGCAGCGCGCGCGCACCCTGTTCTCGTCGCCGCAGCCCATTCTTTCCGCAAGCTGGGCGCCGGACGGCAAGCGCGTGGCCTACGTTTCCTTCGAAACCGGTCGCCCCAGTATTATTTTGCAGGACGTAGACGGGCCTTATCGTGAGCAACTGACGTCATTTCGTGGCATTAATGGATCGCCAGTGTTCTCACCCAATGGGCAAGAGCTTGCCATGGTCTTGTCCCGGGATGGGGATCCAGAAATTTTCACCATGAATCTACAGACGCGCAAATTACGCCGCATTACTCGCCACCGGGCGATCGACACGGAGCCGTCCTGGTCGCCAGACGGTGAGCGACTTATTTTCACCTCGGATCGAGGCGGCCGACCGCAAATATACCAGGTTGAATTAGCCACTAACTTCGTTGAGCGCCTCACCTTTGTTGGCGACTACAATGCGCGCGCGCGATTTTTACCTGGTGGGCAGCACCTAGTTTTCGTGCACCGGCGCGAGGGTGTCTTCCATATCGCATGGCAGGATCTGGAGCGGGATAATATCCTCGTATTAACGCAAACGAACCTAGACGAATCGCCATCGTTGTCGCCGAACGGATCGATGCTAATTTATGCCACACAGTACCAAGGGCGGGGTATACTGGGGGTAGTGTCGATTGACGGTCGGGTCAAATATCGGTTGCCATCATCCGTAGGGGACGTACGTGAACCCGCATGGTCGCCTTTTTTAGAGAACGTTGTTGATTGATATGTGTCATAATTTGGGATACACGCTTGATAGGGCAGGCGTCAGGAGCCTTGTAGTCAGCGTGTAACGCACAGTAGGAGAAGCCAGAAATGCTCAGTAGTAATAGACTCTCAGGTTTAATTGCTTTGTTGTTAGCTGCTTTCGTCATCGGCGGATGTTCGAGCACGGCAACAGCGCCAGTGGAGCAGCAAGAGCCTGTATCAGAACCGCCGGTAGCGGCAGCACCGGTAGAAGAAGCCGAAGAACCATCTGATTTTGCTGATGATGGTGTCACACCAATTGATGCGAGCGGTCGTCCGCTGTCCCGAAGCTTTTACTTCGGTTATGACACCGCGGTACTCAACCCGGCAGATTTAGCGGCGCTTGAAATGCACGCGCAAATTTTGCGTCGTAATGCTGATAAGAGTGTTGTGATCGAAGGACACTGTGATGAGCGCGGCACGCGAGAATACAACCTAGCCCTAGGCGAACGCAGAGCCGAAGTGGTCAAGTCATTCCTGACGTCAGCGGGTGTTCGGTCTCGACAAATCGAAACGGTGAGCTTTGGTGAAGAAAGACCGGCAGACCCAGGTCATACCGAGTCCGCATGGGCGCTCAATCGCCGCGCGGTACTTTCCTACCGATAACCGAATAGAGGGGCCTGCCGAAAGGCAGGTCAAGCTACGGCCGGTAATTCCAAGACCAGCCTTAACAGACGATTCGTAGAGAAGCTCCGTTGTCCGTATCTATTCCTAAAAGTCGTGTCTGCGCCATTCTTTGCAGCTGTGCGGCAATCATGCTCATGTATCAACCCGCTTATGCAGCGGTGCCTGTAGAGGAATCAATACAGCCGGCCAAGTCCGCCGGTACGACTAGCTACCAAAATCCGGTGCCATCTCAGATGCCGACCGCTCAGGTCGCCGAGGTAAGCGCCGGCGGCTCATCACTGTCTGGTTTGTTTTACCAACTGCAATTGTTGCAACAGGAAGTTCAGGAACTCAGAGGCCAACTCGAGGAGCAACAGTATCTATTGCAGCGGCTGCAAAAGGGCCAACAAGACCAATACCTAGATCTCGATCAGCGTTTGGCGGCGCTGGTGGCAGGGCAGCCGCAACCGGCTCCGCAAACTGCAGACTCCCAGACTGCAGTCGCGGCAAATGGCGGAACAAGGCTAGGCGGTTCTACAGAGCGCGAAGCCTACGCGCAAGCAATAGAGTTTATGCGATCGCGCCAGTTTGACGAGTCGATTCAAGGTTTCCAGCAATTGATTATTGATTACCCCAACGGCCAATTTACGCCAAACGCGTTTTATTGGTTGGGAGAACTTTTCTTGGCGCAAAAACAGCGTGAGCAAGCGCGACAAAACTTCATGCAGGTGATCAATCTTTATCCAGATCACCAAAAAGTACCTGATGCGCTCTATAAACTAGGGGTGGTTTATCAAGGGCTCGGAGACGATACCCAAGCCTTAGAGTATCTGCGGCTGGTTCAAGACCAACATCCGCAAAGTCCGGCAGCGGCGTTGGCCAAGAAGTACGCAGAGGTGATGGTCAAGGGTGTCGAGTGACCGAAACTTTGGTCAATGACCTCAATCATACGACGCTGCGCATTACAGAAATTTTTCTATCCCTGCAAGGCGAAGCCAACACCGTAGGATATCCAACGGTGTTCGTGCGGCTCACCGGCTGCCCGTTGCGTTGCCAATATTGCGACAGCGCCTACGCGTTTAGCGGCGGTCAAATCGAGACCCTGTCGGACATACTGGAACAGGTAGCCGAATACAATGTGAGCCGTGTCACGGTTACCGGCGGAGAACCCTTAGCCCAGCCAGGTGTCTTTGCACTCATGACAGCGCTTGTGGATCGACAATTTGCGGTGTCGCTGGAAACCAGCGGCGCGCTTCCCGTAGACCGGGTGGATCCCAGAGTCGTCAAGGTGTTGGATATAAAGACCCCGGACTCGGCAGAAGTACACCGTAATCTTTGGGACAATATGGCCCACCTGCAGCCTCACGACCAGATCAAATTCGTGGTCTGTAGCCGTGGTGACTACGATTGGGCCCGCATTAAGTGCGATCAGTACCAGTTGTTTGATCGGGTGGCTGATGTACTGTTTTCGCCGAGTCATGGTGCGCTGGATCCTAGCGAACTCGCTGACTGGATTGTGGCTGACCGGTTACCCGCGCGCATGCAAATGCAATTACATAAGTTGCTCTGGGGCGATGTGCCCGGACGTTGATGAGCAAAGGATATCTTCATGACCCAAGCTAATGCGGTGGTTTTGCTTTCTGGTGGTTTGGACTCGTCTACAGTGCTGGCCATGGCGCAGCAGAACTTCAATTGCTACGCGTTGTCCTTCCACTATGGACAGCGCAGTCATGCAGAACTCACCGCCGCTAAACGTGTAGCGGACGTGCTGCAGGTGGCGGAGCACCGAGTAATGCGCATAGATTTGGGCCAGTTTGGTGGCTCGGCATTAACGGACACTGATATTGCCGTTCCTGATGCTCATGACTCGGATTCTGACGATATCCCAGTAACCTATGTCCCGGCCCGCAATACCATATTTCTGTCTATGGCGCTGGCTTGGGCAGAAGTGATCGAGGCTCGGGATATTTTTATCGGGGTTAATGCCGTGGATTATTCGGGGTATCCGGATTGCCGCCCGGAATACATCGCAGCCTTTGAAACAATGGCCAATTTGGCCACTAGGGCGGGTGTGGAAGGCCATCCCCTGAGAATCCATACCCCACTTATAGATCTTAGTAAGGGCGATATCATTGCAGCGGGGACAGCGCTGGCGGTGCCTTATCAGCTTACCGTGTCGTGTTATCAGGCCACGGATGACGGCGAGGCATGTGGCCGATGTGATAGCTGTGAAATTCGCCGTGCTGGATTTAAAGCGGCGGGAACAGCGGATCTTACGCGGTATGCTAAGGCTTAGGGGTTTCGAGCAGGCAACAACCACTTGTTGCGGGGTTAGGCGGGTAATACTGCTACGCTGGGCTTGTGTCGCTTCGTCACGGTGACTACAATGCGCGCCTTCTCGCCGATATGCCAAAACCTAGCAGGCAGCAAATGGGTCGTTAGCTCAGTTGGTAGAGCACCGGACTTTTAATCCGTTGGTCCTGGGTTCGAGCCCCAGACGACCCACCATTTTAATCATGTGGCGAACCTTCCCGTTATTCTGTGCTGCTAGCTGCGGAACTAAGAACTGCAAGACAGCATTGAACAACCGGCGCGATGGCGTGCCCATTCTGGTCGTTTTTGCGCGTACTCGTCGTGCTCCGGTTGCTCGTCGTAAGGGCGGCGTAATACCTCCAACAAGGTGTCGATCTTTTTGTAGTCGCCGTTTTCCGCGTCATCAATGGCGACCTGCGCCAAGTAGTTTCGCAGCAGATATCTGGGGTTGGTGCTTTGCATCAGTTGTTGCCGCGTATCATCGTCTTGATTCTGACGTTTTGCTTCAGCTAGATAATCCTGGACCCAAAGTTCCATATCTTCTCTGGCTTTGCCGTGAGTGTGTTCCGGAAGATAATAGGCATCGGCGAGTTGAGCGAATGGATCGCTGGCAGATGATGTGATGTGGCCTAAGCCTCGAAAGAACAGGGTCATATCTATTTCGTGATTGCTTAGCAAGGTCAGCAACCGATTGATTAGCTTATCTTTATAACTTTGCAAACCAAGCTTGGCAGCCATCATGGTTTGCCAGCGCTGTTGATAGTTATTGGCGAACTCCGTCAGAGCCCCTTCTAGTGGTTTAGGGTCTTCAATCAGTGGCAGCAGGGCATTGGCCAGTTGCATAAGATTCCATTGGGCAATCGCCGGCTGCTGGCTGTAGCGATAGCGCCGGTTAGCGGCGTCGGTGGTGTTCGGGGTCCACTCTGGATCAAAATTGTCGAGCCAGCCGTAGGGTCCGTAATCAATGGTTTCGCCCAAGATAGAAAGATTGTCTGTATTCATTACGCCGTGCACGAACCCCACTCGCATCCAATGCACCATCAGCTCGGCGGTGCGCACGCACACTTCATTGAAGAATGCCACGTATTGATCCTTGCCAAGGCCTTGGTTGGAAATTAGTTGGGGGAATTCACGCTGGATTACAAAATCGGTAAAAACCCTTAACAGGTCGGTTTCTTGCCGTGCTGCGAGCATTTGAAAGTGACCAAAGCGCACAAATGATGAACTGACTCGACACACGACGGCGCCTGATTCTGGTGCCGGGTGTCCATCATATAAGATGTCGCGTATTACTTGCTCGCCAGTACCAATTAACGATAAAGCGCGGGTTGTCGGTACGCCTAAATGATGCATGGCCTCGGAACACAAATACTCGCGCAGCGACGAACGTAATACTGCAAGCCCGTCCGCACTGCGGGAGAACGGTGTTGGGCCTGCACCCTTAAGCTGCAGCATGAGATGGCCATTTGAGGTCGTTACTTCGCCCAAATTTATCGCCCGGCCATCGCCCAATTGGCCCGCCCAGTTGCCAAATTGATGGCCCCCATAGCAGGTCGCATGTGGGTCCATGCCCGGTAGCACGCGGCTGCCGGAAAATGCCTGTACGAACTCGTCACTTTGGCATTGGGCCTCGCTCAGCCCGAGCATCGCGGCGACTTCTCGGGAGCAATGCATTAACAGCGGTCGTGCCGCTGGTTTGGGTGCGACACGGGCAAATATTGCTTGGCTAAGTTGCCGTTGGCGCGCGCCGGTTTCGCTGTCGCCAGGAAGTAAGTTTGTGAACTGATTGTCGAAGGTCAGGTTGAGCATTGAAGAATACTGCCTCTTTGTTAGGAATTTACCATCCTATTTGATGGTTCTGTGGGCCTCGCCTGCGTGTTGTCAAGGGTGTATGGTTACCCAGAGGATTTGGAGGAATAACCATGGCCGAAGCTACAGTAGAAACGGTAGCAATACCGGACCCTTATACCATGGACCTGGGTGATATCGATGTCAGTCGCCCTGAGATCATGCAGCAAGACGCGCAGTGGGATTATTTTGCGCGCCTGCGGGAAGAAGCTCCAGTGCATTACTGCGAAAACGGTATGTTTGGCCCGTATTGGTCGGTGACTAAATTCAACGACATTATGGCGATGGACAAAAACCACCATGATTTCTCTTCGGATCTGGGCATAACGTTGACAGATCGCCCCGCAGATTTCACAACGCCTAACTTCATCAGTATGGACCCGCCAAAACACGATGTGCAGAGGCATACCGTACAAGGTGTGGTTGCACCTATGAATCTGGCAAAGCTGGAGTCCACCATTCGCAGCCGTGCAGCAGCGATATTGGATACACTGCCTGTTGGCGAGACCTTCAATTGGGTCGATACGGTATCGATTGAACTGACCACGCAAATGCTTGCGACCATTTTTGATTTTCCCTTCGCGGATCGGCGCAAACTAACTTACTGGTCGGATATGGCGACCTCTGGGGAGCTTGCAGGTGGACCGACGCCTGAAGCTGATCGGCGTGCGGCGTTATTGGAATGTCTCGAATACTTTACTGATCTGCGCACTCGGCGTGCCAATGAGCCGTTAAAGAGCGATCTTCTATCCATGCTAGCGCACGGTAAGGACACCCAAAATATGCCACCGATGGAATTCTTGGGTAATTTGATTTTGCTCATCGTAGGCGGC
Source organism: Gammaproteobacteria bacterium (assembly GCA_002684495.1). GTDB lineage: Bacteria > Pseudomonadota > Gammaproteobacteria > Pseudomonadales > Azotimanducaceae > UBA4421. Next base: position 174,510 of record NYVG01000029.1, read on the forward strand.
AACGATACGACACGAAATTCTATTTCGGGAGGCGTGCTGGCGCTAAATGAAAATCCAGGCGAATACGACAAATTGCGTGCTGACCCGGGGCTAATCACCAACATGGTGTCCGAGATCATTCGTTGGCAAACGCCTCTAGCCTATATGCGGCGCACAGCTAATCGAGACATTGAATTCGGTGGTCAGCAAATCAAGCAAGGTGACAAAATTGCTATGTGGTACCTCTCAGGTAACCGTGATGATGAAGTAATCGAGGACCCCAACCGCTTCTGGATTGACCGACCCCACGCACGGCATCACCTGTCATTTGGTTTTGGCATCCATCGCTGTATGGGTAATCGCCTTGCCGAGATGCAGTTGCGCGTGCTCTGGGAAGAGATCATGCAGCGTTTTCGCATGATTGAAGTGGTGGGTGAAATCGAGCGGGTGCAATCCAGCTTTGTCCGCGGTTACGCAACAATGCCGGTGCAGGTGCATCCCTGGTAATTTATTCGGTGATGTTCAGCAGTTAAGGGGAGCTATGGCGCTTACGAAATTGAGTCGCTCAATCGACGGGTTGGTTGCGGTGGTGACTGGCGCTAGCAGTGGTATGGGTGCAGCCACTGCAAAGTTGTTCGCGGACCAAGGCGCCAGAGTTGCGGCGCTAGATATCAACGCCGAAGGCTTGCAACAGGTCGTCGATGACATTCAAGCCGCTGGCAAGGTTGCGCATCCATGGATATTGGACCTGGCTGATCCTCAGGCGACCGAAGCGGTTATTGAGGAAATCGGCGGCCACTTTGGCGCCATTGATCTGTTAATAAATAACGCCGGTATTTCGGTGCCTGCGCCCATAGATCACGAGGATTATGGACACGCTTGGGAGCGCTCGATTGCAGTTTTGCTGACTGCGCACACATGCACCATTCGCGCGGCTCTGCCGTGGCTGCGGCAGTCTGAGAATCCGCGCATCGTAAATATTGCATCAACCGAAGGCCTCGGAGCGACCAAATTTGGCAGTCCGTATACCGCAGCCAAGCATGGTGTTATCGGCTTAACGCGGTCATTGGCTGTGGAGTTGGGAGACGAAGGAATTACGGTCAATTGTATCTGCCCAGGTCCCATTAATACCGGGATGACCGCGGCGATCCCTGACGACAAAAAGCAAATTTATGCACGGCGGCGCATCGCCCTTAAACGCTATGCAGATCCGGAAGAAGTGGCTCACGGTACGCTGAATTTTTGTTTACCCTCGGCCAGTTTTATGACCGGGGTAGCATTGCCGGTAGACGGCGGTTTAACGATCAAAAATGCCTAAGGTCCGGTTATTTTGAGTATCCAACGCGTTAACTCGAAAACGTTACTCGCCTTCGGTGCGCCTGCAGTGGGCGCTGGTTACATGTATTTGTTGCTAGCGCTTTACGTGATGAAATTTTCCACGGATGTTTTGCTTATTGCACCAGCGATTATGGGTTTGATCTTTAGCGTCTCACGCATTTGGGATGCAATCTCAGATCCATTGGTTGGCTATTTGAGTGACCGCACCACCACCTCCTTGGGACGTCGGCGCACTTGGATCTTGTTTAGCTTTGTACCCATTGCGATCGGCTTCTATGCGGTATTTGCACCGCCCTTTTCTCTGAGCGGTGATGCTCTGAGTTGGTGGATGGCTGCTTCTATCATCGGCTTTTATTCCGCCATGACTATATTTTTCGTGCCGCATATGGCCCTTGGCGCTGAGTTATCCAATGACTACCACGAGCGCAGCCGCTTGTTTGGGCTGCGCCATGCCTTTTATACCTTCGGCTCAATCCTATCGTTAGCGACGATGCAGTTATTACTCAACGAAGAGTTCCGTGAGGGTGGCGATGTGCGGGCAATGGCTGAGGAGTACGCACTGTATGCCGTGGTTGCGATGAGTGTATTGGTGCTTTATGCCGTGGTTTATTTACGTGAGCGTCCAGAATTTCAGGGTCGCTTGAGTTCCAGTCCTACGTCGGCTTTTCGCGACGTCTGGCAAAACCCCCACGCGCGGTTACTGGTTATTGTCACGTTTATCGAAAATGTTGGTTCTTCCGCGATTGCGGTGTTGACACTTTATGTCACCCAGTACGTCGTGGGTGCCCCCCTGTGGGCCCCGTTTATTATTTTGGCGTACATGTTGCCGTCCACGGCTTCAGTGCCAATGTGGCTGCCGCTTTCTCGCCGTTTCGGAAAAATAAAGGTGTGGATCGTTGGTATGGCACTATACGGTGTGTCTTTCGGTGGGATGTTCTTTTTGCCGTTCTTGGATACGGTAGATGCCCGCTTAACGCTGATTATTGTGATGGCCGCTTTTGCCGGACTGGCCGCTGGATGCGGTGGCACGATTGGCCCTTCAGTGCAGGGCGATGTGATCGATTATGATGAATACAAAACCGGTGAGCGCAAGGAAGGTTCCTACTTTGCGGTTTGGAATTTCACCTACAAGAGCGCCCTAGGATTTATGTTGTTGCTCACGGGCTTTGTGCTCGAGGCCTCCGGGTTTGTACCTAACCAACCACAGACCATGACCGTGCAGGTCTCCATGGTCACCTTATATGGGGCTTTGCCCTTATTGTGCTATATCATCGGCGCTGTGATGTTTAGTCGCTTCAAACTCACCGAGCAGGAATACTCGGTAATTCGCGCCGAATTAGATCGGCGCGCAGCAGCTGCTGATTAGCGGCCCTTGAAGTTACCGGGCCGGCGCTCCGCAACAGATTTGACGCCCTCTCGGTGGTCTTCTGTTTGCTGTAAACGATACTGTTCTGCGCCTTCGTGATCAGTTTGTGCTTTCACCGCTGCAGCTAGGTCTGCACGTATGGTTTTGCGCACCGAGACCACAGCAAGTGGTGCATTTTCGGCGATCTCTGCGGCGAGTTTTATGGCCTCAGCACGTAAGTTGTCTTTGTCGGTGAGCACATCAGCAAGACCTATGGCGTAAGCTTCTTCGCCGCCGATGCGGCGGCCGGTCAAAAACAGTTTATGTGCTTGTTGCTGACCAATCAGTCGCGGCAGCGTATGGGTCAAACCGAATCCGGGGTGAAAACCAAGTTTTACGAAGTTAGCCGTGAAACGCGCTTCTGGGCAGACCACTCTAAAGTCCGGCATTACGGCTAAACCGAAACCACCGCCGACAGCAGCGCCTTGCACCGCTGCAATTACTGGAGTTTCAGTGGCGAACAAGCGCACTGCGGCTGCATACAGAGGGTTGCCGGCCGTCGGGTCACGATCAGCACGTTCTTCGTTTCGGGCTGCGCTGCTAAAGTCGTTGCCGGCACAAAAGTGTTTGCCCTCGGAACATAATACGATCGCGCGCACCTCATCAGTTTTATCCATTTGCTCGAATGCATCTGCGAGGTCGTTTATCATCGTCGTATCGAAAAAATTATTTGGCCCTTTCTGGATCTCAACCACGGCGACTTGATTTTCGATAGTGATGCCGATATCGGTAAGGTTTAGTGTTTCGGCGAGACTCTGTGCGGCCATAGTATTCTCCTGATGATTTGGCGCCGTTGGCGTTGCTTGCGCAATCATGTTTTACCATTCAGCGTTGATTTGCAACGCAGAGCACTTATTCGTTAAAGCGGGGGACAAGTGATGCTGAGTTGGCAGATTGGTGATGTACGCGTGACGCAGGTGGTGGAGTTGACCACGGCCTCTCTAGGGCCGCATTTGTTGCCCCAAGCCACACCTGAAGCAATGCAGTCGATTCCCTGGATGGCGCCCTTCATTGATGAGCGAGGCCGCATCGTTCTGAGTATTCACGCCTTGGTGATTGAAACCTCCGAGCAGACCATAGTTGTGGATACCTGTATTGGTAATGACAAGCCCCGTGCCTATCCAAAATGGAACCTGATGCAGGGCGATTTTCTGCAGCGTTTTGCTGCCGCTGGATTCACCACCGAGCAAGTGGATACGGTCTTGTGTACCCATATGCATGTGGATCATGTTGGGTGGAATACCCAATGGGTAGATGGTGCGTGGCAGCCAACCTTTCCACGCGCACAATATTTGTTTGCTGAGGACGAGTGGCAGCACTGGCGGCACGAGGCTCAGGAGTATGGGCCAGTGATTGAGGATTCGGTGCAGCCGATATTCGATGCCGGGCAAGCAGTGATTGTGCCGCAACACCATCAAGTTACTGCTGAGGTGTCATTGCAGCCAACCCCTGGGCATACGCCCGGGCACGTGAGTGTGAATATCCAGTCGAACGGCGAGGCCGGTATTATTACTGGCGATATGATTCATCACCCCTGTCAAATAGCGCATCCGCACTGGTCTACTTTAGCCGACACCGATCCGTCAGCTGCAGCAGACACCCGCGCAGAATTTTTGCAGCGCTATGGCGACCAACCGGTGTTGGTCATCGGCACTCACTTTGCAGCACCAACCGCTGGGCATATCGTCAAAGACGGTGATGCGTATCGACTGAGTTATACCCTGATGCAAGAAATTTAGCGGATGGCTTCTAAAGACATATTTTCCGCATTGGCGGTTCCGAACTTTCGCTGGTTGTGGATCGGCAGTTTGGGTTCGTCTTTCGCCATGAACATGCAGATTATTGCTCGGGGCTGGTTGGTTTACGCGCTCACTTCTTCGGCCATAGATCTCGCATGGGTGACGTTATCGTTTATGTCGCCGTCGGTTATTTTTTCTCTCTACGGTGGTGTGTTGGCAGACCGCTTACCCAAGCGCCGCGTTATTGCATGGGCGCAGATGCTCAACTGCGCAGCGACCCTGATGATGGCGTTGATCATATTCAGCGGTAACGTAAAGTTCTGGGACTTTATATGGTTCGGTTTTTTTAATGGCACGGTACTCGCTCTGTCCATGCCCGCGCGACAAGCGTTCGTGCCAGAGATCATCCCAGAGCGCCTGATTTTCACGGCTATGGCCCTGAATACGACGGGTTGGAATTTGTCGCGCATCATTGGGCCGGCGTTGGCGGGATTGATCATCGCGTGGCTCGCCGGTGGTGATAAAACATCCACCTATGCCGTAGGCATCGTATATGTGGTGATTGCTAGTCTCTATCTATTCTCGGCGCTCACTGTGCTAAAAGTCGATCGACCCGGTAAAGCTCAGCGCAATCGCGACAGTGATTCTTGGTCAGATATGCAAGAGGGGCTGCGCTACGTCATAGAGCATCCCCGAGTATTTGCGCTGATCGTGTTGTCGATCCTGCCGTTTTTGTTTGGTATGCCGCTGAACACACTGTTGCCTGCTTTTAACCAAGATGTCCTATTGGGGCATGCTGATGATCTGGGCTATTTGATTTCGGCTATGGGCGGCGGCGCCATTATCGGGTCACTGCTCATGGCGACCATGGGTGATTTGCGCAACAAAGGCTTCTGGTTGATTGCCAGCTGTTTAGGGTGGGGTGCAGTAACGGCTGTATTTGGTGCATCTTCAGTGCAATGGGCTGCGTTGGCATCGATCGCGGTCATTGGCATGTTCAGCAGCTGGAATATGTCGCTGAATCGGGGCATGTTGCAGATGCAAGTCGAAGATCATATGCGCGGTCGTATAATGAGCATCGATATGATGTCCCATGGACTCATGCCCCTCGGTGTTTTTCCAATCAGTTTAATCGCGGAATACTATGGGGTAGGGATCGCCCTGGTAACGTCTGGTTTTGCGTTGATCGTTATTACCTTGTTGGTCATGCTATTTATGCCGTCGGTCAGAGGCACTTTGCGCTCGGACTAGACAGGTATATGGTCGTTACAATCGATCGAGGCGAATTTGGAGCAGCGGCATGCAGTGGGATTTAATTATTCGTAACGCCAAAATATTCGATGGTACTGGCATGCCAGGGCGCGTCGGCGACATTGCTGTGAGTCAGGGGAAAATAGCGGCGCGTGGTGGGCGCTTACCCAGCCAAGCAACCGCTCAAGAAGTCGATGCGACGGATCAATGGCTGACACCTGGGTTGCTCGACATTCATACCCACGAAGACTTGGAAGCGGAATTAGAGCCGGGCCTGCCCGAGGTTACGCGACATGGCACTACTAGCGTGCTGGTAGGCAATTGCAGTATCGGTTTGGCGTTTGGCAATCAGCGAACCGCCGATCAAGACCCGATTGTGGATTGTTTTGCCCGGGTTGAGAACATTCCAAAAACGGTGCTGAGCAAAACCGCCGATAAGGCGGTTTGGCGTAAGCCGAAAGAATATTTAGAGCATTTAGATGAATTGCCGTTGGCAGCCAACATCGCGCCGTTCCTACCGCACTCCATGTTGCGCATTGAAGTCATGGGGTTACAAGACAGCATCAGCCGTCAACCTACCGGTGCGGAGTTGCAGCGCATGGTAGGCATACTCGAAGAAGCGATGGATGATGGTTACTTGGGGTTGTCGACAGATGGCTTACCTTTGCATTTTCTTGCAAATGCACCGAACACAGATAAACGTATTCCTACCCAGTACGCCACGTATAAGGAATACAAGCTACTCACCGAGGTGTTGCGTAAACGTGACCGGGTTTGGCAGATGACGCCGGCAACGGACAACGGCGGACTCACTGCGCGTTTGTTTATGCTCAGTAGTGGTCGCATTCATGGCAAGCCGTTGAAGATCACGGCACTTGCAGCCATCGACAGTGTTAACAATCGTATGAATAAATCTCGAGCGTTGCTGTTCGCGAATTTGCTCAACAGCAAAATGCTCAACGGCAACTTTCGCATGCAAGCGTTAGCAGCACCGTTTCGGATTTACTCGGAAGGTGCGGTGAGTCCATTGGCGGAGGCTAATCCGTTAATGCGCCGCCTGATTGAAACCGAGCTAGAAGATGTTGCTGCGCGGCGGCAAATCCTAGCTGATCCGGAATTCATTGAGGCGTTTCGGGAGATGTGGAGCCGTGGCAAGAGTGGGTTTTCTTTGGGTCATTTACGGCGCCTGTTGCGGATTGAAGATGAATTTTTGACCCGTGACCTCAACGATATGGTGATCTATCGATCGACTGTAGATTGCTGGGCCGGTCAATCCATGGCGCAGTTGTATCAGCGCTATCAAGTTTGGCTGGCTAATAGCGAAGTGGTTGACGATGCTGAAGAGGCGCGCACGTTCGCAGCCTTGGGCACAGCCATCCGGGATGACGGGGAGTTCTTCTTGGCATTACTGCAGCATTTCGATCGGGATCTGCATTGGCATTATGTGGCGGCCAACAAAGACCCCCAGGTGGTAAAAAAATTGTTACTGCACCCTCGATTGTTGCCAGGTTTTAATGACAGCGGCGCGCATGTTACAAACATGGCATTTTTCGATGGTAATTTGCGCGCACTGAAGATTGGTCTAGAAGATTCGGAACAGGGTTTTAGTCATATGTTGAAACGACTTACCCGAGAGCCGGCGGAATTTTTTGGACTAGACGTAGGCGGCTTGGAGGTCGGTGATCGGGCAGACTTGGTGTTATTTGATCCTCAGCGTCTGGCAACCTATGACGGTGAGGCGAGTGTTCAATACACCTATCGGAAGTCATTTGACTGCCATCAGTTGGTTAATCGCGCCCAAGGCCAGGTGAAGGGTGTGTTTGTTAGTGGCGAACAAATCTGGTCCGAACAAGGCGCGACCCAACTGCTGGGCACACAACGCTTAGGTCGGGCGTTGAAGGCGTTTTGAATAGATCACGTTTTTCGGCGCGTTAACGCTTGGGTTGCTGACCTTTCTCTCGGTGCTCGCATATTTTTGCAGCAGCCAATGCTGCACATCAGGATGTTCGCTTAGCCATGTGCGCATCGTTCCCCGTGAAAAAAAATGCGGGTCAAGGTCGATCGCTCTTGCTTTGCCAACCTGCTGAGTCAATGCCCGTGGCATTTTTCGTTGATAATCTGCAGTTCTTGAATTGTCCAAAACTTGTCTGGTTGATGCGAGGATGTACGCGGCTCCACGCTCGGCGTCGAATGTCTCGAAATATTCCCCATGTATCTCCTGATGCTGTACCAGGGCCAATGGAATGTAGCGCGCTTTAACGCAAATCAGGGTTTGAGGGTGCGGAATATACCAGCTTGTTTCTGAGTAAGCCGGCAGCGCAATCCTAATGTGTAAATCGCCATGAGCCTCGGTGCTTTCGAGTCTATCAATCTCGGCGAGTTTGAAACCGATGCGAGCACATTCAGCAACACACAATCGGTAAACCAGCTCTCCAGCCAGCCAGCTCGACAGTCCTAGTATGTTCTCATCGGAGGGAATACTCATCATTGCGCAGATCCTGACCAATAGCTGTTTTGCAACTATGGTCAAAAGTGCTGTTGAAGAGCTAGAGTTGCCGCTCAACGGTAGCAATTACCCGATAAAGCGGCGTCTTTCTATGATTTGATTGATGGGAGAGCCACCGAGACCTCAAGCTGGGTCGGCCTCAGTGGCGATTTAGCCTCAATCCTTCGGCATTCCTAGCAGGCGCTCGGCAATAATATTGCGCTGAATATTGGGTGTGCCCCCACCGATGACAACGTTTGGCCAGTTCAATGCAGATTTTGACCAGGCGCCGTCGTCCACGGCAGCGTCACCCCCGCGCAGTTGCAGCCCAGCTTGCCCGGTCAGCTCTACTGCGAAGTCATCCATTTCGATCTCCAAGCTGGCGCGATGCAGTTTGTTGACCGAAGTTTCGGATGTTAGCGGTTCGCCTTTGATTTGCTTGGTTAGATAGCGTAGGCCGTTGTATTTCATTGCCGCAATTTTCATTTCAAATTGCGCAACTTTGCGCCGCACAGTTGGATCTTCTTGTGCCGGCTTACCCTGCTTATAGGTTACCTTGACCAATTCTTTCAGGTTTTCCAGTTTGGCGAACATTTGCGTCACTTCACCAATACTCGAGCGCTCGTTCGCCAGCGCCGAGACGGTGACCTTCCAGCCGTCCCCCTCGGCACCTAAACGGTTTTCCACCGGCACCTGGACATCGGTGAAAAAGATCTCAGCGAAGTGTCTATCGCCAGCCATATTTTCGATCGGCCGCACTTCAACCCCTGGGGCGTCCATGGGGACGAGCAGACAGGTGATACCATCGTGCTTAGACTCCACATCGAACTGAGTACGAGTAAGTAAAATTATCCATTGCGACCACGGCGCCCCAGTGGTCCAGATTTTTTGACCATTTACCACATAGTTGTCGCCATGCAGTTCAGCTTTGCATTGAATCGCCGCAAGATCAGAGCCGTGATTAGGTTCTGAGTAACCGGTGCACCAAGTGACCTTGCTGTCTAGGATGTCCGGAATGAACTTGCGTTTTTGCTCTTCGGTTCCGTATTCCATAATGCCGGGACCGACCCAAGCGAGACCCATCATGGAGGTGCCCAGTGGCGGTGCTTTGGCCAGCGCCATTTCCTCGCGCAAGATCGTTTGCTCAATTAACCCGCCAGCACTGCCGCCAAATTCTTTTGGCCACGAAAAGCCAACCCAGCCTTTGGCCCGTACTTTTTCCAGCCAAGTGTTGAGGAAGTTTTTATCCCGTTCTTTTTTCTGGGGTAAGTTTTCACTTATGAAGTTGCGCACTTCTTCGCGAAAGGCGTTTTCCTCTACGGTGTAATCAAAATCCATTACAGACCTCCTAAACTAGCAACGCGGTTAAGATGAAAATCGGAGTCGCCGAACATGGGGCGGGCCCACTTCGAACGCTTAAGAAAGAGTTGCGCGTCGTATTCGGCGGTAAAGCCTATTGCACCATGCAAGCCGACGCCATCAATGCCGATCTGATTAAAGGCGTCTGATGCATAGCCTTTGGCCAGAGATACGGATCGTGCCAATTCTTTGGGATCGTCATCTGCACACCAACCAGCGAAATAGCACAGAGAACGATAGCTCTCTAGGTCGACGTACATGTCGGCGAGGCGATGCTTAACGCCCTGATATTGGCCAATGGGTTTACCGAACTGAATGCGCTGTTTGGCGTAATCGCTGGTCAGGCTAAGTATCGCTTCGCCAGCGCCCACCATCTCCGCCGTCACCGCAAGCGCGCCACAATCGGTCAGGTAAGATAACTGTTCCGGCGTTATTGGCAGTAGGCTTTCAGCGCTGATGTGCACCCCTTCCAGATCGACGCTGGCCATTGGTTTGGTGCTGTCCATGGTCGGTTGCGGGGTGATACGTACCTCCTCTTTACCCACAGCGGCCAGCGCTAGGCCCTCAGGTCCTTGCACCGCGAGCAGCAAGTAGTCGGCATTGTTGGCGTCATTGACAAAAGGTTTGGTACCACCAAGGATATAACCTTCGCCGCTGGCCTTGGCGCTTGCTGTTATGGCCGACGGATCTATCCANTTGGCATCATCGTACAGGCCGAGGGTACAGACCGCTTCACCGCTGGCCATAGGCGGTAACCAGCGACCTTTTTGCGCGTCGCTGGCACAAGCCAGGATTGCGGTACTTGCTAATGCGTGGGAGGCGATAGGCAGTGGACACAGACCGGTGGCCGCGGCTTCTAAAACCACAACTTGGTCAATCCACTTTAGCCCCAAACCGCCGTGGGCTTCGGGGATCAATAAGCCAAGCCAGCCCAGTTCGCCGATTTGCTTCCACAGTGCCTCGTCAAAGCCACCCGTGCTGCTGAGTTCCCGGACTCTTGGCATTGGGCAGGTGTCTTGCATGAAGCGCTCTACCTGATCACGGAGCAGGTTTTGCTCGTCAGTAAAACCAAAATTCATTTGTCCATACTCCCGTCTTTTATTATTGCTTTATTGTCTTCAGTGCAGGGTTAGCTCCCGCGTAATGGGTTGACTGGTGGCCAAGTGTCTTTGCTAGCGAGTATTTTCTCACCGATATCGGCCACGTCCCAGGTTCCTTCGTCTAATGCGCGTTGTGCAATTGGTGTCACTTGCCAGCTCAAAATAGACACATTGTTGCCAGCCACCAACCACTGCCGGCCGCTGACGTCTTTAGCTTCGTCAGTGCATAGCCACACAACTGGGGGAGAAACTGCTTCGGGTGGGAAACTGTCCTGAACTTCTTCAGGCAGGATGTCAGTGGTCAAACGCGAGGTGGCTGTGGGTGCGAGGACATTTACGGTGATACCGTACTTTAATCCCTCCAGCCATAGACAACGCATGAAGCCGGCGATGCCCGCTTTAGCTGCGCCATAATTGGTTTGGCCAAAATTACCGAGAAGGCCAGATGTGGAGCTGGTCATGATGATGCGCCCACCTGTGCCTTGTTCCAGCATGGTGTCATAAGCGACCTTTGTGACTAGGTAAGTGCCTCGCAAGTGGACATCGAGAACAATATCCCACATGTCGTCGTCCATATTTTTAAACGATTTATCACGTAGAATGCCCGCGTTAGCGATCAAGATATCGATCTTGCCATAGGTGTCGACAGCGCACTGAATCATGCTTTCTGCGTCGTCGCGGCTTGTTACAGAGCCATAGTGTGCAGTCGCTTCACCGCCTGCGGCCTTGATCTCGTCAACTACACCATCGGCCATAGAACTGCTGGCACCGGTGCCATCTCTGGAGCCGCCCAAGTCGTTGACGATAACTTTCGCGCCTTCATGCGCCAGCAACATAGCGTGCGCCCGCCCAAGTCCGCCTCCTGCGCCTGTTACCAGTGCGACTTTTCCATCTAACATCCCCATAGGACTCTCCTCTATTTGATACTGGATCTCTAACCCACCGCAACAACGGCAAACCGACAGCTTAGCATCTTGCTGGGACGCTCGACATCTATCCTTAAATGAGTAGAACTGATGGTTAAGCTTGTGTCACATTGGTAACCGAGCTTGGGTTTATACGGGGAGGTTAGATTGGATAAGTTATTGGATTTTTCGGGTAAGGTTGCCTTGGTAACAGGCGGCAGTCGTGGCCTAGGGCAGGAGATGGCGTTGGCGCTGGCGGCCCGCGGTGCCGATGTGGTTGTAACGAGCCGTAAGGCGGATGCCTGCGAGGAAGTAGCGAACAAGATATCAGCAATGGGCCGCCAGGCTCTGGCCTATGGCTGTCATGTCGGGCAATGGGATGCACTTGATGGATTAGTCGAGGCGGCNTATGAGCGATTTGGCAAGGTCGATATTTTGATTAATAACGCCGGCATGTCGCCGCTGTACGACAANCTTTCAGACNTCAGTGAGGCGCTTTTCGATAAAGTTGTGGGCGTCAACCTNAAGGGACCTTTTCGACTCATGGCGCTGGTTGGCGAACGCATGGCGGCCGGGGCTGGCGGTTCCATAATTAATATCAGCAGCACCGCATCGTTAAATCCTTCACCCAATTCAGAGCCTTATGGAGCCGCGAAAGCCGGACTCAATGCGTTGACGCGTTCCTATGCGTTTGCCCTAGCGCCATTTGTGCGGGTCAATTGCATCGCCGCTGGACCGTTCTTAACGGACATCTCGAAGGCGTGGGACATGGAGACCTTTGCAGCGAATGCCAAGAAGAACCTAGCATTGGGGCGGGGTGGCCAACCGGAAGAAATTGTTGGTGCGGCACTGTATCTGGCCAGCGATGCGGCGAGCTTTACCACTGGCACCGTTATTCGGGTTGATGGTGGAACACCTTAGCGCCAATAACTACAGGCTGCGTTGTGCGGCGATAGCACGAACCACGTGGTCCGCGAAATCGCGCCCATAGAGCTCGCAAAGTGTGCCCAAACCGCCCGGGTTGATTAGGTTAACTTCCATCAAGTAGCGATCCACGGTGTCGATTGCTGCATAGCCAATGTGGCGGCGTTGCAGGTCTGTACGCACTTTGTCGATTAGTTCAGTGTCGATCTCCTCATCTCGCACAGGCACCGCCCTACCGAGGGCCGATAGGTTCGCACGAATACCGTTTTGTGGCAGTCGTCGATAGCTACCGATTATTTGCCCGCCTGCCACGAGGGTTCTTACCTCGCCGGCAATAATTCCGGCAATAAAACGCTGTAGCGCGAAATACGTCNNAGGTTGTTCCTGCATAACGTCGCAAATGATGGCTGATTGGTTTGATTGCACATGGTGCACATCACGACCATAACTGCCCGCAATTGGCTTTAGCACCCAATCGCCGGCGTATTCATGAGCAATCTCTTGCAGGTATAGAGGGTCATTGCTGACGTAAGTCGGTGGGCAGTACTCCGACCACTGAGCTTTGCCGTGTCCGAGCACGTGTTCTGCAATAGGGCTGATCAGTTTTTCCTGGGGCAATTGGCGGAGCAGGTGCGCTCGATCTAAAAATCCAGCACGCGGCCCAAATCCCAATGGCCATATTAGATCGGCCTTATGCAAAGCAAAATCATCGACCACTAGGCCTTCTGGGGTCAGAGTCANTCGTTCCGGTGCGCCAATATGCACTGACCAGTTACCCTTGGTAAAAGCCTCTGGCAGGCGAATATGGTTGTCGTTCGATGCGGTCTGGGGGGCATCGTCGGATATCAGAAAAATTACCGAAGCAGGCATATGCTATCCAAGTGGAATTGCAAAAAGCGTGGGGCATAGATGTTAGCAATTGCTTGCCGATGACCCTAGTATTTGCCCACCGACGGCACAATGATCAACAGCATGACCCAGCCCATACTCAAAGACTATACCCTCTCCCCTGAGCAAGTGCCCTTGGTGCCAAGTTTGGCGTTGCCCCAGGCCGAGCGGCAGCAGCTTAAGGAGCAGATCAAAGCCCAACTTAAGGCCTTAGATGCAGTTTTGGTGGCGCACTACTACGTGGACGGAGACATTCAGGCACTGGCCGAGGAGACCGGCGGTTGTGTTGCCGACTCTTTAGAAATGGCGAGGTTTGGGCGCGATCACTCAGCGCAAACGCTAATTGTCTCTGGGGTGCGGTTTATGGGAGAAACGGCAAAAATCCTATCCCCAGAAAAACAGGTATTTATGCCCACATTGCAGGCCGAGTGCTCGCTTGATTTGGGGTGTCCCCCGGAGGCTTTTGCAGACTTTATCAATCAGCATGAAGATCGCACCGTGGTGGTTTACGCCAATACCTCGGCGCGAGTAAAAGCACTCGCGGATTGGGTGGTAACCAGCAGTTGCGCGCTGGAAATCGTTAGCGCATTGGATCGAGCGGGAGAGAAGATTCTCTGGGCACCGGATCAACATCTTGGGCGTTATATTCAAAACCAAACCCAAGCCGATATGTTGTTGTGGAGTGGTGCCTGTGTGGTCCATGAGGAATTCAAGACCCAAGCTTTGGAAGATATGCGGCGAGTCTATCCCGATGCTGGTGTCCTCGTGCATCCCGAATCACCTGCAGGGGTCATAGATCTGGCCGACGCGGTTGGCTCCACCAGCGCAATTATTAAAGCCGCGAGCGAGTTGCCGAACAAAGAATTTATCGTGGCGACGGATCGCGGTATCTTTCACAAGTTGCGCCAGCTAAATCCGGACAAAGTGTTCATTGAAGCGCCTACCGCAGGCGATGGGGCTACCTGTCGCTCATGTGCGCACTGTCCATGGATGGCCATGAATGAGTTGCAGTGCCTTAATCGGGTGCTTGGTGACGCCAGCTATCGCGCGCAAAACGCTATCCATATTGATCCCACTATTGCTGAGCGGGCGAAGCTGCCGCTGGATCGAATGTTGGAATTTAGCGCCTAGCTATTCTGCATCCGTATGGTGGTGCGCAGGTCTTGAATGCGCTGAGCTAGCTTTGTTTCCAAGAGCGGATTGGACTCGCGTACTAGGCGCTGAGCGTATTCTAGGTGCTGGATTGCTCGATGCAGTGCCCCGTGCAGATAGAAATACTCTGCTCTTGCCAGATGCACGCCTGTGATATTGCTGGCAAGGCCGGCTGTTTCAGCAAGCAAAAACCAGATGTGAGTGTCCGTTGGGCGCAGCTTGGACTGGGTTTCCAGAACGATCTCGGCGCCGTCGTATTGTTCATCAGCCACGAGCGCTCGGGCATACATCATTGCCAGCGGAAAATTGTCCGGATATAGATTCAACTGCTGTGCCAACAGGTTTTGTGCCGCGGTGAGTTCCTCCGCTGCGATCAGCAATTCGGCCAGTGATGCTTGGAAGAAAATACGGCTGGAAATTCTCCCTTGCAACTCGCGCATCAGTGCTAATGCCTGGTCATGCTCGTTCGTTTTGCTCAGTGCGAGCGCCAGAGCATATTTTAAGGCTGCATTATCGGGTGCCTGAGCGAGTTTTTCGCGATAGTTAAATACGTCCGCCTGGGGATTTTTTGAAAAGTGTTGTTGGGCACGCATGCGCACCAATTGATATTCCAACTGGTCTGGCCATTTGCGCGCGCCCTTTTCAGGATCATCAGAGAACTCGCGTGCCTGGTTGCGCACATCACTTATGCGGGTTTCGGACAATGGGTGGGTCAGCAAAAACTCTGGCGGTCGCGTGGTNAATCGATAGGCGTTTTGCATACGCTCGAACATGCGCGACATAGCTTGAGGGTCAAGATTCGCGCGCCGCATAGTATTCAGGCCGACCCGATCTGCTTCACTCTCGCGCTCGCGGCTAAAGCGCAGTTGATTCGATTGGCCGGCTGCTTGGGCTGCTGATAGCGCAGCCATACCCGCTTCTGAGCCTCCCGCTGCGCCGACGAGAAGTGCAGCAATCATTGACGCCAACATGGGCACTGAAGCTGCTTGTTGTTCTTCTATCCCGCGGGCGAAATGGCGCTGACTGATATGGGCAAATTCGTGAGCCACAACGGAGGAGTATTCATGCACATTCTGGGCATAGAGCAATAGCCCTAGATTGATGCCTATGATTCCGCCTGGCGCTGCAAACGCGTTAATTTCCGGATTGTCGACAACGATGATGCTCTGCAGCGGCTCCTGTAGTTGCGCGTACTGGGCTAAATTCTGCATGTGTTGCTCGATGTAATACTGAGTGATCACATCTTCGGATATCGGCAAATTTGCGTGCAGTTGTCGCAAAAAAGCTTCGCCGATTCGTCGCTCCATCTGTGGCGATACTATTCTCGACGAGCCATCGCCTAAACTCGGAAGGCTCTGGGCTGTTGCCGGTGCTGTGGCTTGAGTGACGGCCAAGCACAGGACCAGTAGTGCCGCATTCGACAATACGCGTAACCTAGGATGACGTCTCTGATAGCTTGGCATGTATGCATAGTACGCTATGCCAGTACGACTGGGTATGCGCTGCATTGACACCGAGACATGCCCGGGGCTGTGGTACATTGCACACCATTCAGTAGGGTTACCGTCGATTATGTCAACAGAGTCGAAGCCGATGGCAATTGCAGGTGTTATGAAAGTGGTGGAATTNGATGTAACAGGGCTAAATTGCCCAATGCCTTTGTTGAAAGCAAAAAAAGCGCTCAACGAGATGCAAGCGCAGCAGCAGCTGAGGGTGGTTGCCACGGACCCAGGCTCAGTGAGAGATTTTGAGGTCTTTGCGCGCCAAAGTGGGCACCTATTGCTTGAATCCACTGAGGCGAACGGACGTTATAGTTACCTTCTGAAAAAGAAGGGTTGAACCTCAGGCGCATGAAATTTTTCCACATCATAAATCAGTGGGCGAATCGCTACTTCTCGCAACCCGACGCGATTTATCTAGTTGCAGTACTTGTTGGTGCGATAGTGCTGTTAATGGCGTTTGGTGGGGCGCTGGCTCCCGTATTGACGGGTCTGGTGATCGCGTTTTTGTTGCAGGGCATTGTCGGTAGTTTAGAGCATCGGCGGGTGCCGAGATGGGCCGCCGTGTATCTGGCATTTGTGCTGTTTCTGGGAACAGTATTGGCATTGTCACTGTTAGTGCTGCCGCTGCTGTGGCGCCAACTACAAAGTTTGGTGCAAGTGCTGCCGAGTTTGGCTCAGCGCCTGCAGGAGATCGTCAGTAATCTGGCGCAACGGTTCCCAGAATACATTACACCCGAGCAGATCTCCGCGTTACTGGAGCAGCTCAGTCGAGAAGCGGCTAATGTTGGTGGGGCGGTTATCGAAACCGCATTCACTCAAGTGTTTTCGCTGCTTGGGCTGGTGCTGTATCTAGTACTGGTACCCATTACCGTATTCTTTCTGCTAAAAGACAAAGACCGACTAATCAACGCCGTTCGCGATGTGCTGCCCACAGAGCGACCGATGATCAATGCTGTGGCAGTAGAAATGAACGTACAGCTGGGTAATTACGTACGCGGCAAGGCGCTAGAAATTTTGATTGTTGGTGTTGTGACGTTCATGGCGTTTTTGATCTTGGATCTGAATTACGCTGCATTACTCAGTGTTGTGGTCGGCTTTTCGGTGCTCATTCCTTTCGTTGGTGCAGCGGTGGTTACGCTGCCGGTGTTCGCGGTCGCGGTTTTACAGTTTGGCTGGTCTGCGGATTTAGCCATCGTTATGGCCGTTTATGGCATCTTGCAGTTCCTAGATGGCAATGTGCTGGTGCCATTGTTGTTCTCCGAAGCCAATGACCTGCATCCGGTTGCAATCATCATCGCGATCTTAGCGTTCGGGTCGATTTGGGGGATTTGGGGCGTGTTTTTTGCCATTCCCTTAGCGACACTGATAAGGGCGATTTTCAATGCCTGGCCGGGCTCCTTGGCGGTGGCATCGACTCAACAGTCAGACGAGAATTAAGCATGATTGGACGCAGAATACCTTTCCTTTTTGCCGGATTTGCAGTGCTATTTTTAACCGCGTGTGCGGATGAAAAAGCGCCGCCAACTGAGAAAAAAAGTATCGATGAGATCGCCGCCGCTAGCGAACGCTTGGATGGTTTTTTCACCATTTTCCGTAAACGTTCGGATGGCAGTGTGCATATGCTGGTGCGTGAAGATCAGCTAGGACAGGAGTTCATCCACACCGTAGTTGCGCAGGACGGTGTGGTGCAGGGCGGACACTTTCGCGGGCAGTATCGCGACAATAAAGTGCTGGTATTGCGCCGGCATTTTGATCGGATTGAGTTTGTGGAAAATAACACGAGCTTTTATTTTGATCCGACCAGCCCGCTAAGTCGCTCCGGCCAAGCGAATATTCCACCGGCGGTGCTGGCTGTTGAAAAAATCGTGGCAGAAGACAAAGAAAAAGGCGAATTGCTGATCGCGCTGAGTCCAGTGTTGCTGAAGGAAAAACTCACGCAGATCAAATCCTCAGCGAACCCGAAGGTTAAACCGGGAGAGCGATTCTCCTTGGGTAAGCTCAGTGAGGCGCGCTCTAAAGTGGTCGCGGTTAATAGTTACCCCGAAAATACTTCATTGCTTACGGAGATGGTTTACGAGAACCCGGCCCCGGTAGTGTTGGGTGACGAGGACGTTACAGACAGTCGTGCTATTAGCGTTATGGTTCAACACACTCTGGTCGCGATGCCAGAGAATGACTTTGAACCTCGCGCGGCGGATTATCGAGTTGGGTATTTTACCGATCGAGTCACGGACCTAACCAGTCGTGACGTCGCACCTTATCGCGACATGATTAAGCGTTGGCATCTAGTGAAAAAGGACCCGGAAGCAGCTATTTCTGATCCGGTAGAGCCGATCACTTGGTGGATTGAAAATACTACGCCCTATGAATATCGCGATGTGATTGAAGCGGCGGCGCTATCCTGGAATGTGGCTTTTGAGACGGCTGGATTCTCTAACGCGATTGTTGTCAAACAACAGCCGGATGATGCGGACTGGGACGCTGGTGATATTCGCTACAACGTGCTGCGCTGGACGTCTTCGCCGAACCCGCCATTTGGCGGCTATGGCCCCTCTTTTAGTAATCCGCGCACGGGCCAGATTATTGGCGCGGATATCATGCTGGAGTTCAGTTTTCTGACCAACCGTTTGCGTATCAGAGACGTTTTGCAACCGAGTACGCTAGAGGCTCATAGCTCAGGCAGGCATTGTGAGTTGGGTGCGCAAATGCAGATGGACCAGTTGTTTGCAGCACAAGCACTAGCGTCGGGTAGTTTAACCGAAGCGCTGCGAGAGCAGTTGATCGAAGACAGCATGTATATGCTGATTTTGCATGAAATCGGTCATACCCTTGGGTTGACCCACAATATGCGGGCCAGTCAGCTACAGCCTGATGTATTCGACGAAGTTGCGGTCGCAGCGAAGGGGTTGTCTGGCTCGGTTATGGATTACGAGGCGGTGAATGTCGCGCCGCCAGGTAAAACCCAAACACCCTTCTATCAAAATCGCCCCGGGCTTTACGACCTTTGGGCGATAGAGTTTGGGTATGCGCCGAGTCTGGCGGACGCGAGCGCAGAACAACAGCGTGTGCAGGCACTGCTTGCGCGATCTGTCGAACCAGAATTGGCCTACGGTAATGATGCGGATGATATGCGTCGGCCTGGTCGCGGAATTGACCCGCACATCAATATCTACGACCACAGCGGCGATGCGGTTGGCTATGCCGAACAGCGGCTACAGCTTGTACGCAATATCCGCGCTGACTTGTTGACCAACTATCAGGGCGAAACTTTTCAAGCGCTGTATAACAGCCATGCGGTGCTGATGAATCAATTATCCCGGTCCGGTGGGGTAGTTTCTCGTTACGTGGGCGGTGTGCATATCAATCGCGCTGCACCGGGCGCCTCCGAAATGCCGCCCTATCAACCCGTGGCTGCAAGTCAGCAGCAGCGCGCCATGGATGTGCTGGCCAAGTATATTTTCGCGCCGGATGCGTTAGGTGGCTCGGAATTAATATTCCAGCATCTGCAGCGCCAGCGGCGTGGTTTTGATTTTTACGATGAGCCGGAAGATCCGAAGCTGCATGCGATGACGTTATCAGTGCAAAAGCGTATTTTGGACCACTTACTGCATCCGCGAACTCTGCAGCGCATCAGCGACTCGCGTCTCTACGGTAATGACTATGAGTTGACCCAGATGCTCGATCGGTTGACGGGTGCCATTTTCGACGCGGATATGCGCGGCAGCGTCAACAGCATCAGGCAGAACCTACAGGTTGAGTACCTACAGCGGCTGGTATCCATATGGCGTGGCAAGAAAGCGCAAAGCGTGTCCAATCTGGCGCGCTCGGCTGTGTTTGCTCAGCTGGAGAAATTGGCCAAAGAGTTGAGTGGAAAACGCAGAGGTAATGCGGCGACCAAGGCCCATCGTCGTCATCTGCAGTTCCTTATTGATCGAGCACTCTCAGTGAATGTCTGAGAGGTTTGTTTTGTACAGTTTTTCGGATGATGCTTGTAGCTCTTGAGCAGCGTGCGTACCATCTCGCGATCCCAATACAACTAAGGCGTTTGGCATGTTGACAGGCAGCATTGTGGCGCTCGTAACGCCGATGCGAATTGATGGTTCCGTAGATTGGGACGCGTTAGATCGGCTAATAGAGTGGCATATAGATAGCGGCACCCACGGCATTGTGCCGATGGGCACAACTGGTGAGAGCGCCACTCTGGCTACCGACGAGCATCTACAGGTCATCAAGCGAACCATAGATGTTGTTGCCGGGCGTGTCCCGGTCATTGCAGGCACCGGTAGTAATGCGACTGATGAAGCGCTTCACCAAACCCAAGAGGCGCAGCGCCTTGGCGCTGATGCGTGTTTGTTGGTGACGCCTTATTACAACCGGCCAACTCAAGAAGGCTTGTATCAGCATTACAAGAAAATAGCGGCGGCGACCGCGGTGCCAATTGTGCTGTACAACGTGCCACCTCGAACCGGCTGCGATATGCAACCAGAAACAGTAGAGCGGTTGGCCGCAATAGACGGTATTGTTGGCATTAAAGAAGCGTGTGGGGATGCTCAGCGCGTAACGTCGATTAAGAACAGAGTTGCAGAAAATTTCTTTGTACTGTCTGGTGAAGATGCACAAACATTACAAATGTTAGAGTTGGGCGCAGTCGGTACGATATCCGTGACAGCCAACGTGTTACCCAGCCTTATGGCAGAATTCTGTAACAGTTTTTTGGCGGGTAATAGAGCGGGTGCAGCCCAAGTGGATGAATGGTTGCAACCGGTGCATGAAATTTTGTTTGTTGAATCCTCGCCAACCCCAACCAAGTGGGCATTGAGTGATCTTGGTCATATTGAGGCGGGTATTCGTTTGCCGTTGCTACCACTGAGCACACAATATCAAGACACTGTACGAGAGCGTATTGCAGCTGCAGGAGCACACACATGATCTGGAATTTTCCTTCGATCCTCCGCATGGCGATCATAATGTTGTTGCCGATCATAGCCACAGGCTGCGGCTGGTTTGGCGGCAACCAGTCCGATGAACGGGATCCAAATGACTACCTGGAGGCGCAACCAGTGGCCGATTTGCAGGTGCCCGCGGATTTGCCGTCGAAACCAAGTCTTGATCCTTTTCCTGTGCCGCAGATTGCGCAGCAAATAAATCCATCTTTTTATCCCCAAAAACCGCCGTTGCCGGATGCGATGTATGCCAACGACAACCGCAAAGAGGTCCGTATTCAGAGGCTTGGCGCGCGCGTTTGGTTGGCTGTCCCTGAACCGCCGACCACCGCTTGGCCCAAAATCAAACAGTTCTTTGCTGACAATGGTGTGGCATTCGATTTTGAGGATCCTGAAGAAGGGCGGCTGAACACAGCTTGGCTGGCACTGGATGCCCCGGCATACCGCGACGTTGTGCGGTCCGCTGTGCTGGATGCAAAGCAAACTGCAGGTCTCGGACAGGGCAAGGATAGACTGTTGATTCGAGTCGAGCAGGGGTTGCAACCCACTGCCACAGAAGTGCATTTGCGTCATGACAATGACCAGCAGGGCAGTCAGATTGCTGGAAATGTTGCCGGTTTGAATGCCATCGTCTCAGATTTGAATGATGCTGAAAGTAAACTGCTATCGGAAATTGGAGCTTATATTGCCGCCCGAGTAGCTGAGAGCACAGTGTCTCGAGTGGCCCAGGAAATCGGTAGCGGTGCCAAGACCGGACTTGTGCGCAACGCAGCCGGTCAACCGATGTTGCGTTTATTCTTGGACAGAGGTCGTGCTTGGGCGACTCTAGGCCAGTCGCTGCGGAATGCCGAAGTCGTAGAGGTTGACGTAATAGAGCAAAGCTCAGAAACGTTTTCGATTCAGGTTGTGTTGCCGCAAAGCTTGTTTAGTGGGGACAAATCAACCGGGGTGATGTGTCGATTGACATTCTCTTGCAGTGGCAGCCGCGATGTTAATGTGACATTGAGAATGATTGCGAATCCTGCTTCTAACGTCTTTGATGTATTGGTTTTTGATGGCGAGCAGCCGCTGGCTGATAATGATTTAGCACAGCAAATTTTAGTTTTGGTCCGAGAATACGCAGCCTGATGGGTTTTGCTTCCCTCGGCAGTGGTAGCCGCGGCAACGGTACCCTCGTTGCCCTCGGTGATGCCCTGTTCTTAGTGG
The DNA here is from genome assembly GCA_002684495.1 of Gammaproteobacteria bacterium. Taxonomy (GTDB): domain Bacteria; phylum Pseudomonadota; class Gammaproteobacteria; order Pseudomonadales; family Azotimanducaceae; genus UBA4421. Next base: position 196,686 of record NYVG01000029.1, read on the forward strand.
ATTGCGGCTTTAATCTAAAACAGGCTGAACAGCGTCTGGCGCGTCGGCAAGTCAGCGCAGGAGACATCACAGCAATTCTTGTCAGTCATGAACACAGCGACCACATCGCGGGTGTTGCAGCACTTGCTCACCGCTATGGGATACCTGTGTACGCCTCTTATGGGACGCTGAGTCGAGCGCCGGAGGGATTCAGTTGCCAACCTTTCGATGGCGATGTGCCATTTGAAGTTGCCGGCGTGCTGATTAATCCAATATGCGTACCCCACGATGCTCGTGAACCGACTCAATTTACCCTGAGTCATGGTGACGAGAAGATCGGAGTGTTGTCGGATCTAGGATCTGTTACCCAGCATGTCGTGAGCCAATTTAGTGAGTGCAGATACCTGCTGTTAGAAGCCAATCATGATCGCAGCATGCTTATGCACGGCAAATACCCACCTGCACTGAAGCGCCGCGTTTCTGCGGACTATGGGCATCTGTCAAATGAGCAAGCCGCCCAGTTGCTGACCCATTTAGCCCACCCCCAACTCCATGTCATGATTGGGCATATCAGTGAGCAGAATAATGCGCTGCAGAACGTCTCGGCGGCCTTCGATGGGTTAGTCAATAAAGTGGCGAGCTTGGGTATTGCGAATCAACAAGATGGATTTGATTGGGTCGGTCAGCGGCCCATTACGCGACAAATTTCCTTCGACAAGGTGATGTAATATTCGCGGCTTTCAGCCAATCATCAGGACATAGAAATAAACGATGCAAAATTCCACCCCCATAGATGTATCCGTCGAGACCTTTCAATCGGAAGTTGTAGACCGCTCTCAATCGTTGCCTGTGGTGGTGTTGTTTTGGGCCGAGCAGGTGCCGCCCTCCGTGCAGGTGAAAAGCCAGCTAGAAGTTATGTTGGGCCAGTATCAGGGCAAGTTCGCCTTGGCATTATCAGATGTTGCACAGGATCAGAATCTGGCCCAGCGTCTGCAGGTTCCGGGCTTACCCTGTATCCGAATCATATATAAAGGGCAAATCGTCGATCAGTTAGACGGCCCGGCTGATGAAGATCAGTTACGTACTATGTTGGATCAACATACGCAGTCCTTGGATGATGCAATTGCTGGCGACTTGCAGCAGGCTCTAGAGCAAAAAGACTTCGCCACTGCTGCGACAATGCTGCAGGCGGCCATAGAAGAGGAGCCGAATAATCAAGCGCTGCGAGTGGATTTAGCAGACGTCTTAGTGCGTAAGGGTGATCTGCAAGACGCGCGCACGGTCTTGGCCAGTATTAAGGAGGATGTGGCTGATAGGTCACGTCCGCAGACGCGGCTGGAGTTTATGGAAGAAGCCGCAGCCATGCCGGAGCTTGAGGAATTGGCAGCAGCCGTAGAGGCAAACTCCGCCGATCTCGAACTGAAGTATCAGTTAGCGGTGCGCCATGTTGTTGCTGAACGCTATGAAGAGTCCCTGTTGGTGGGATTAGAAATCTTGCAAGCGGATCGTAGCTTTCGCGACGATTTGGGCAGGCTAACGATGATCAGAGTGTTTGATGTGCTTGGCAAGGGCAATGAGTTGGCGGGTCAGTACCGGCGAAAAATGTTCAATTTGATGCACTGAAATAGATTTTTTGTTGAGGCAGATCGGCAAAAATGTAACGTCTGCGTTTACACCCGTGTTGGCGGCAGTGTTGGCGGGCGGTGTTCCCAGAGCCATCTTCAAGCCGGGCCCTAGGTAACAAATGCCTAGTCGGAAGGCCGCTACTAACGTTTTTGATGTTCTATTTATGCGGCGACATTTCACTAAAAATAAGGCCTTTTAGAGCTTGCGGGGTTAGTGATTACTAACACGCTGACAGATAAGTTTATTCACATGAGGTAACAAATCGCTGGCACGCGAATACATGGCGTAGCTTTCTATAATTTAGTTTAACCAAAGCCCCATAACTCATTGATAAATAATCATAAAAACAAAAATATTCGACTATAAAGAAGCGTCGGTATTTGGTTTAGCCTCAAACTTGCACAATCTCCGCATAAGTTATCCTCAAAGTTATCCACAGCAATGGAGTGTGTTGGGTGTCGATTATCGGTGCATAAATGCAGTGGGTGATTCGGTAACACAAATTGCCCGCTGATGTGTCTTCGAGCCACGTTTTCGCGAACCTGCAGGGGTAGTGATAGAGCCCCGAGGGTGTAGGATTGGGTGGTGAGTAAGCGCGGTTCAGACAAGGATGTTGCTATGGATAAAGATCAAACGGTGTTAGAGCACAAATTAGCGCAGTACAAAGAGCGCGACGTCTTTCAAGTCAAACTGGGTCTGACCGACATCGATGGTGTAATTCGCGGCAAGTATGTTGGGTTAGAGAAATTTGCCAGCCTCCTAAGCAAGCAGGGTGGCTTTTGTGACTGTGTATTTGGTTGGGATGTTGACGACCAACTCTATGACGCGGGTCGCTACACAGGTTGGCATACCGGCTTTCCAGATGCTTCCTATCGTCTCATTGTAGATTCGGAGCGCTGGTTGCCGGACGAGAACTGTCCGTTTTTTATCGGCGAATTTGTTGCAACTGCGGGTCCCCACCCATTGTGTCCGCGCTCGGTTTTGAGCGGTGTGTTAAACGAATATGCCAATTTAGGGCTGCGCGTGAGATCGGGTTTTGAGTACGAGTTTTTCGTTTTCGATGAAACGCCGCACTCTGTGCGGGACAAGGATTATCAAAATCTGACGCCGCTCAGTCCCGGTAATTTCGGCTATTCGGTATTGCGCGCCTCGGCGCATTCGACAGATTTTCTCGAACTCATGGATTGGTGCCGGCAAATGGACTGCGATATTGAGGGGCTGCACTGCGAAACCGGTCCCGGTGTCTGGGAGGCTGCTTTGCAGTCGCAGATAGGCATCGAAGCCGCTGATCGAGCAAATTTATTCAAAACCTTCGCCAAGGTTTACTTCCAAAAACGCGACATGATGGCGACGTTTATGGCGAAATGGTCAATGGACTACCCAGGTCAAAGTGGTCATTTTCATTTCAGCCTATGCGACGAGAATGACGTTAATATTTTCGCTGATGGAGCCGCACCTCAAGGAATGTCTGAGGCTCAACGCTTCGCTGTTGGAGGGTTGCAGCGCTATTTACCGGAGCTGTTGCCGATGCTTGCGCCGACGATCAACAGCTATACTCGATTGGTGAAAGGTGCCTGGGCACCCACTGCCGCCACTTGGGGGGTAGAGAATCGCACCGCCGCGATCCGCGTTATTCCCGGTGGTGTGTCTAGTCAGCGGATTGAATGTAGAGTCGGTGGGGCGGATGCTAATCCCTATTTGGTTGCAGCAGCTGTGCTCAGCGCAGGCTTGGCCGGTATGCGCGAGCGATTGGAACCTGACGGTGCTGTGCAAGGGAATGCCTATGACTTGGAAGAATCGTTACCGGAGCATTTTCGATTTGCCAATAATTTGGCCGACGCCGCCGGGGCTATGCATGGATCTAAACTCGCCCGCGAGATGTACGGTGATGAGTTTGTCGAGCACTTTGTTATGTCGCGTCGCTGGGAGGTTCAAGAATACCAGCGCAACCTGAACAATTGGCAGCTGCGCCGATACTTCGAGATTATTTGATGAACACCCTTCGTATTGGGATTTTACAAACCGATTCGGTGTTGGAAAAGTTCCAGCCTAAATTCGGCGATTATCCGCTGATGTTTGAGCGGGTGTTGCGGTCCAGCGCGCAACTACCGGACGCCGCGGAAATCCAGATTGAATGCATCAACTATCCAGTGCAGCAGTCGATGCCAGCGACCCTAGAGTGTGACGCCTATTTGATTACCGGTAGTCGCGACAGTGTCTACGACGATGCGCCGTGGATTATTGAGCTGGTGAGTTTTGTTGAGCGTGCCATGGCGGCGGGGAAAAAAATTATAGGAATCTGCTTTGGCCACCAACTCATGGCCCACTATTTTGGTGGTCGAGTAGCGCCGGCTGAGGGTGGTTGGGCGGTTGGCGTCCACACCAGCGATATTGTGCGACACCACAATTGGATGGGGGAGGTCGGGCATCCGCAGTTCAGCCTGTTGTCGAGCCACAAAGATCAGGTTGCCGAATTGCCTAAAGCTGCGGAGGTTTTTGCCACTAATGGATTTTGCCCTATCGCCGGTTTCACCATGAGTGATCAGGTAATCACTGTGCAAGGTCACCCCGAATTTTCTAAGCCATACGCCCAAGGGTTACTGGATCATCGTCGGACGCTCCTCGGAGAAGCGGTTTACCAGCAAGGTATGGACAGTATGAGTAAGGCTACAGATGAACTTTTGGTGACCCGCTGGCTGTTAGAGTTTGTAGTGGGTCAGGAGTCGATTCGCGCATGAGCGAGGAACCCCGCGGCTTTTCGCGATTCCTTAGTCAGGCAGGTGAAGTAGTTGGATCGCCTGCACGTCTGCAGAAGGTGGCTAAGCAGGCCACAGCGAAAATGATCCAACGCGGTGGCGCCAGTCTTGCGAGCGCACAAGAGCAGTTGCGCACATTAGTCGATTTGGTAAGCGCCTATGTCCGCGGCGACTATCGGGAGGTCTCAGCGACCACGCTAGTGTCAGTGGTCGCGGCACTGCTCTATTTCATAGCCCCGCTGGATGCCCTGCCAGATTTTCTATTTGGCTGGGGTCTGCTCGATGATGCCGCAGTCATTAGTTATGTTAGCGCTCAGGTGCGCACCGAGCTTGAAGCATTTAAGCAATGGCGAGATCAGGGGCAGTAGTGCGGGTTTATGCCTGAGATTTGCCTTGCAGTTTAATGGTCGCTGTCAACACCTGCACGGTCGCTGGGGCGATCATCCAGCAACAGCCAGGCGACTAGATAAAACGCTATGGTCACCTTGGTTACGAATAAACCGCTCACAACAACGCCTACACGCACTATGGTTGGGTCGGTACGCCAGTAATTTGCCAAGCCCGCGCAGACCCCGAATAACCATGCATGGTCGCGATCTAGGTGCATGCGTTTGCGCAATTTCTCCAACGGCTTCGTCATAATTTGCTCCTTACGGTGTGGTCAAAGTTAGCTAAATGTCTGGGCAAGCTGCGTTAGCAGGCCATTGCTGGCAATTAACTCGGTCATCGTCAGTGGCTCTGTGCTCGTGTCGGCAAATAAGCCGACGGACAGTACCAATAAAGACAGGCTAATGACTGTGATAAGGGTGGCTCTGGGATAAGCCAGTCGAGAAAGGCGTAAGTTGTCCTGCATTTTCCTAGTTTCCGTGTTGTGCGCTCTGTCGACCAGTGGTCCGAGCGAACCCGTTAAAATCCTCTAATGTTGTTGGTACATGTACGATACAAAAGACATGCCAACTTGGATTTTTCCCAAATAGTCCGCTAACCGGGGGCTTTGCCGGCAAAAATCGAGTTATTTGTAAAATAGTCTGGTCTAACTCGCCAAAAATTGGCCATTCTCTGGCTTTGCTTTCGAAGAATTATTTCTCTGGTCTTTGAAATCCTAGTTCAGTGCTCTAAATTAGCTGCTCTAGCTTGGGTAGGAGGCCCTTATGGATTTTCACTTTGCGACCGCGATGGAAACTGTTGCGGATTGCTTTCCCAATCGTATAGCGACCATCGCAGATGGCCGTTACCTTAATTGGGAGAGTTTTGAGCGGCGGGCGGCCTCGATTGCAGGGTTATTGGAGGCGCACGGTATTAGCGCTGACTCGAAAGTGGGCCTGTACCTGCACAATTCTAACGAATATCAGGAAGCGCAATTTGGCGTGTTCAAGGTCGGTGGTTGTCCGATCAACGTAAATTATCGCTATAAAGCAGACGAATTAGTTTATCTGTTAGATAACTCGGATGCTGAAGCAGTGTTCTTTCAGTCCTGTTATGCCATGCGTATCTGGGAAATTCGCGAGCGCCTAACCAAGGTCAAGCTGTTGGTGCAGATCGATGACGGCACTGAGGCGCTGTTAAAAGGTGCTGCGGATTACGAGCGTGCAATACGAGAGAACCCACCGTTAGCGCGGCGACAGCAAAACCCCCAGGGCGTATACATGCTGTACACCGGCGGCACTACGGGCATGCCCAAGGGTGTGATGTACCCTATTGGCGCATTCACTCAATATTTTATCGTCGCAGGCGCAGCTGGCCAAGCAATAGAGCCACCAGCATCTATGAGCGAATTTGCAGACTATCTGCAGCGCATTGAGCAGCCGCCGATAAGTCTTCCAGGCTGTCCTTTGATGCATGGAACCGGTATGTGGCTCGGTAGCTTTTCGCCTATGTTGCAGGGTGGAACCGTAGTCACCACCTCTAAGCTGGGCATGGAGCCGGATCGGTTGTTGGGGATGGTAGAAGAATATCGTGTCACCGATCTGATCATAGTTGGCGACGCGTTTGCGCGTCCCATACTCAATGCCCTAGACGACGCTAAACGTCGTGGTACCCCCTATGATATCAGTAGCCTTAAACAAATTGGCTCTAGCGGGGTGATGTGGAGCATGGAGACCAAACAGGGTTTGCTTGCCCATCACGACATGGTCTTAGCCGACATTATGGGATCAACCGAAGGCGGCATGGGCAGTTCTATCACAACTCGAGAAGGCATCAGTGCGACAGCGAAGTTTGAGCTGAGTGAAGGCGTTCGGGTCATTACCGATGATGGTCGGGTAGTTGAACCTGGTTCGGGGGAAATGGGCAAGATCGCTACTTCAGGGCTGGTTCCGCTTGGTTATTACAAAGACGCGGAAAAATCTGCGGCAACTTTTCGCGAGATCGACGGGGTTCGTTACAGCTTTCCCGGGGACTACGCCACTGTGGAAGCGGATGGTTCGATTATCTTGCTGGGTCGAGGCAGTGCCTGTATCAACACGGCGGGTGAAAAGGTATTTCCAGAAGAGGTGGAAGAAGCGGTTAAACGTTTTGCCCCAGTGCATGATTGTCTGGTCGTAAGTGTTCCAGATGAACGCTTTGGGGAACGCATTGTTGCGGTCGCGTCGCATCTTGACGGTGTCGCTACGACTCAAGAAGACATTATCGATTTCTGTCGTGAGGAGTTGGCTGGCTACAAAGTACCCAAGCAGGTGTTGCTGGTTGAGCAGGTGCGACGCGCACCAAACGGCAAGGCAGACTACAAGTGGGCCAAGGCCGAAGCTATGAAGGCATTCGCGTGACTGAGGTGCGAGACATCGACGAGTCTGTTGCAGGGCCGTTGGCTGGAATCAGGGTCGTTGATTTAACATCAATGATTTCCGGGCCGGTAGCCACCATGATGCTTGCTGACCAGGGTGCCGACGTCATCAAAGTTGAGTCCTTGGCGGGGGATTTGGTTCGTGGTGCCGGGCCGAATCGTTCGGGCATTACTTCAACCTTCATCTCGTCCAACCGCTCGAAGCGCAGTTTAGCGCTCAATCTAAAGACAGTGGAGGGCGCAGAAATTCTCCGAGATTTGTTGGCTACCGCTGATGTAATGGTGCAGAACTTCCGGCCGGGTACGATTGAACGCATGGGCTTTGGCGAAGCAGCGGTGCGCGCGCTGCGTGAGGACATTATTTATGTCTCAATCAGTGGGTTCGGCGAGGATGGGCCCTTTGCGCACCAGCGAGTCTACGATCCGGTTATCCAAGCATTATCAGGTTTGGCAGCGATACAGGCAGACGGGGAAACCGGCCGGCCGAAAATGATTCGCACCATAATTCCTGATAAAACCACAGCGGTCACAGCAGCCCAGGCCATCACCGCTGCGCTGTTTGCGCGGGAGCGAACACGTAAAGGTCAGCACGTAAAACTTGCGATGCTCGACACCATGGTCGCCTATCTGTGGCCCGAAGGTATGGCGGGCATGACTCTGGTTGGGCGCGAAGTTAAGGCTCAGCGCGCACAGCTGGCGCCAGATCTAATTTTTGCGACCACCGATGGATACATTACCGCAGGAGCGGTTAGCAACGTTGAGTGGGAAGGCTTGTGTAAAGCCCTAGATCGTCAGGAATGGTTAGACGATGAACGCTTTGCAACGGTCAATGATCGAGCTGTCAACGCCACTTTGCGCCTAGCAATGACTGGGGAGGTATTGGCCACCAACAGCTCAGAGTATTGGCTGGCTCGACTGGATGCTCAAGGTGTGCCCTGTGCGCCTGTGCTCAGTCGAGAAGACGTGCTTACGCACCCGCAAATTGAAGCTAATGGTCTGCTCAGTGAATACGAGCATCCTATTGCCGGACGCATTCGCCAGCCTCGGCCAGCCGCGCGATTTGATCAAACGCCCTCGGCAATTCGACGCCATGCGCCGGCTCTGGGGGAGCACAATGCAGAACTGTTAGAGGAGTTGGGGTACAACCAGCAACGGCGGCAGCAATTGATCGATTCTGGGGTAATTGAAAAAGGTTAGTACAGAGTTTTTTGCTCGTCTTTTTGCCGGATCCTGGCACGTCGAGCCTTAGCGCCGCCCGCGACAATAAAGAAAGGCGCAATGCTGGCAACACTGATTAAGCCCACCAGAATCAAGAACGCCATTTGATAATTGCCGGTGGTGTCATAGATGTAGGCTGCTAGGGGCGACGCTGACAGTAAAAAGGGCAGTTCCACAAAGCGCACTGCGCCGGCTGCCAGGCCGAAGGTTTGGCTACCCAGTGCCGTAGATATAGCGAACGTGCGCAAAGGCGACATACCGGCATAGCCGAATCCATACAGACATGCTGCGAATATTGAAAGCTCAACGCTCTCTGCTGTGCCGAAGATAAGTAAGGCAGTGCCTTGGCAGGCAAGTTCCAGCCATATCGCTACCTTGGCACCAAAGTAATCTGCCAGCCATCCGATAACGGGCTTGCCGAGGGCTGCAAAGGTTGCAGTGGCGGACATAACGAAAGCAGCAGTAGATGTGTCGATGCCAATATCCTGCAAATGGGAAAATAAATGCATCATCACGGCGGTGAACACACAGGTCATGGAGCCGAATATGACACCAATGCTCCAAAATGCCGGCGAACGATACATTTCACCCAAGGTCCAGGAGCGTAGGTCTTCCTCAATATCGATGACCTCACTAGCATGACGGTTCACATAAGCATGGCCGTCTCGAACTTCACCGATCTCCTCTGGCCGATCCTTCATAAACAGATAAATGACCGGGAACAATACGATTAATGTGGTGCCACCGAAAATCAGGTAGGCAGTAGACCAGCCGTAGCGCTCGATCAATGCGTTTACCACAGGCGGCATGGCTATGCCGGCTAATGATGCACCGAGGACTGCAAAGGAAATTGCGCGGCCACGCCAATGATCGAACCAACTGATCACCGAGCGATGCCATGCTTGGCCGCCCATGCACACCATGCCGACCCCCATACCTATGGATACCACCAAAAAATACTCAATCAGGTTGTCCACCGAGGCCAGCAGCACATAACAGGTTGCAACGATCACAGTGCCCCATAGCAGTAACTTGCGCGCTGAGCCATGGTCCAGATAACGACCGATATAGGGTGCGACTATGGCACCGGTAACCGCGGCGAGGGAAAAGCCCATGGAGATGCGAAAGCGCTCGCCGCCATCCAAGGCCTCGGCTAGGGACGGTAGAAATATACCGCGCGAATAGGAATAGAAACCGGTACCCAAGAAGCTCAGAAGACCAGCGACAGCAACGATGACCCAGCCGTAGAAAAAAGGCCGCGAACTAGATGCTGGTGAATGTTGGTCTGGTTTAGTGATGTTGTCCTCCCGAGTGACCGAGTATCTCAGTTTTGCAACCTTTCGTCGCCTCGTGTCACAAAATCGAAGCTTGAGGCCCTAACCTTGGCGGCGAAATTGCGCAAGCGTAGGGTGGGTGGAAAACTGACTTGATCAGAAAACTCTGTTTTTTGGGGGCGATGAGCTGTCTGATTTGCGTGTCTGGCACTGGTCTATGCATCAAGCAAACCTTTGCAGCGTCTACCAACGCTGGCAAAGACCCCATAGCTATGGCAAATCAATTCGCAGACAGCGAGTTAGTTCCTGCATCTTTGCTGCAGGTGTCTGCGCGATTTTCCTCGGTGCTTTGGGTGGAACTTGAGGCAGGTCGCCTACATGTATTGCGCCGTCAAAAAAATAGTAGCCGGTGGCAGTCTGTTGTGAGTCGGCCGGTGTCTATCGGTAAAGCCGGCAGCGGCAAACAATTGGAGGGGGACAATAAGACTCCGATAGGCATTTACTCAGTGCACGACTTTATCGGTGATGATGAGCTGGTGGACTTCTATGGCGTGGGCGCGTTTCCACTCAACTATCCGAATAAATGGGACCGCCTGCTGGGTCGTACGGGTTCGGGCATTTGGCTCCACGGCTTGCCGAAGTCCGTGCGCACTCGGCCACGATTAGACAGCGAGGGCTGTGTAGTTATAGACAATAAAACTCTCGATTGGATGACCGCTTATATCGAGCCAGAGCGCACGCGTGTGGTTTTAGGCCCTAAGATGGGCTGGTCTAGTGCCGAGCAGAATCAATTACTGAGCGATCAGTTGAATAAACGCCTGCGTGACTGGTTGAATGCATGGTCGAAGTTGGATTCAGATGCCTATCTAGATTTTTATCACCCTGAGTTCAGAAACGGTAACAAAGATCTGGCTGAGTGGGCCTATTATAAACGGCGGGTTAACCGCTCTAAGACATGGATTAGCGTATCTGCTCAAGATGTGAATTTCTTCGTCTATCCGGGAGAGAAAGAGCTTGTAGTGTTGGAATATCTGCAACGCTATAACAGCAGTAATTTTGAACACACGGGGCGGAAAGTCTTGTTTTGGCGGCGCGGCATCAATGGCCAATGGCAGATCGTCTATGAGGGTTCGGGGCCGCTTTGAGAGGGCTCAGGAAGTGGTTCAGATTGTGTCTGCTGGTGACACTGATAATAAGTGGCTGCTCGATTCACCACCGACTGGAATCAGCAGTGGAATCTTCCGATCGCGCTTCTAACGATATGGGTCGAACCCAAATTGATAAGGAACACGAGGAGCCGTCGCGCGGCGCGGAGCAATCGGCGACAATCTCAGCAGTCACCACAGGCGATAGTGCGGCAGAGCCGCCGGTTGCTGTGCGAGGGACGTTGAGCACGGCAGAGGAAGCCTCTGACCAAGACCTTCCAACCCAAGCTGGGGCTACAGACAGTCTTCCAGAGGTTGACCTATCTGCCGTTTCCGAGCAGGCGCTGGGCAAACTCTGTGAACAAATTGGTGCGAAATTGGGCTCTGTGAGTGAGCGCGACTGCAGCGCGCAGAATTTGGCTATGACTAACGGCTGGTCTGTTCAAGGGCGGCCAATTGCTTTCAAGTTATTCAGTGCGCGCGGCACTGATGCAGGCAGCTTAGGGCGGGTGTTGCTGATTGGCGGTATTCATGGCGATGAGTATTCCTCGGTGTCGATTTGTTTTCGCTGGATGGAGTTTCTTGAGCGGGATAAGACGAACGCTTTTGAATGGCTCGTGGTGCCCCTTGCGAACCCCGATGGTTTGTTGCGAAAAAAATCCCAACGCCAAAATGCTCGGGGTGTCGATTTAAATCGCAATTTCCCCAGCCGCGATTGGGATCGTTTGGCTTTGGCGCAGTGGCGGAAGCGGTACGCACAGAATCCTCGTCGCTACCCCGGGGCACACGCGGCTAGCGAACCCGAGGTGGTCTGGCTGCAGCAACAGATTGAAAATTTCCAACCCGATGTGGTTATTGCGATCCACGCCCCTTATGACCTTTTGGATTATGACGGTCCGCCAACCGCACCGAAAAAAGTGGGCGCTTTGAGTCTTCGTCAATTGGGCGTATTCCCCGGCTCGCTGGGAGGTTATGCGGGCCTAGATTTGGCTATACCGGTAGTCACTATTGAGTTGCCCCATGCCGGAATTATGCCGAGCCAGAGCGACATCCGCAGCATGTGGCTAGATTTAGTGGAGTGGGTGCACAAACAAGTCACTGGTTTTCCGGCAGTAGCACTCACCCCTGAGCGTTAACGCCTATACAGGTCGCATCGGCCGGTTATACACTCTGGAATCTCGCAGATAATTTTACAGCAGCAGGCTGTATCGCCCGACGCTGAAGGCGAAAAGTAAAAATCAGCGTTCAGAGAAAAAACCAAGGAGGGTTCACTATGGCGATGCAACATACGCCGCTACTGATGTCAAAAATTCTAGACCGGGGTGCCCAGGTTGCACCTAACGAAGAAATTGTCACCGCCACAGAGTCAGGAACGCGCAGACAAACTTATAAGCAAACACGTGACCGAGCGCATCAACTTGCTCATGCATTAGCGGCAGCGGGGGTTCAAGTAGGCGATCGTGTGGGTACGTTTATGTGGAACGGCTCGCGGCACCTAGAGGCCTACCATGCCTGTGCTGGTATGGGCGCGGTACTGCATACCCTTAATATTCGACTTGGTGAAAAAGATCTCGAGTACATTATTAATCATGCCGAAGATCAGGTGATCATCGCAGATGCAGACATTTTGCCGTTGCTGGAAAAAATGGTCGGCAAGATTCCCACGGTGCGCCAGGTGATCGTGGCAACAGAGGATGGCTTCGAAGGCTGGTCAACACAGTTGCCCAATCCGATAGATTATGAGGATTTCATTAAGGGTCAGCCAACTGACTATGCATGGCCACAAATTGATGAAAACTCACCATTAGGCCTTTGTTATACCAGTGGTACTACGGGTAACCCCAAAGGTGTCGAATACGAGCACCGATCCCAGTACTTACACACGCTGACCTGCGCCATGACCGATTCCATGGCTCTGTCAGCTACTGATTCGGTATGTGGCATCGTGCCTATGTTCCACGCTATGGGCTGGGGTATTCCATGGGTTGCGCTGATGTTAGGTTGCAAACAAGTAATGCCCCATCGCTTTATGGACCCGGGTCGGTTGCTGGAACTGATGGTGAGTGAGGAAGTGACCTTGTCGGCTGGCGTGCCAACAATATGGCAGGGTGTGAAAGCATTGTACGAGGCCGAACCTGAACGCTTTGATTTATCTAAGTTAGATCGGCTGACCTGTGGCGGCAGTTCGCCGCCGCCATCTTTGATCCGCTGGTTTTGGGACACCTTGAACGTAGAAATGATTCAAGGCTGGGGTATGACGGAAACCTCACCCTTGGCTACATTGTCGCGCCGGGTTATGAAGCATGCTCAGCAAAATCTAAGTGAAGACGAACAATTTGAGAATGTGGCGAAAGCGGGTCAACTGATGCCTGGGTTGGAATTGGATATTTTTGACGAAGACTTCAACCGCTTGCCCCATGACGGTGAAACCGTGGGTGAAATTTTAATTCGTGGACCATGGATATGTTCTGAGTACTTCAATAATCCTCAGCCTGATAAGTTCCATGACGGATGGTTGATTACCGGCGATGTGGGCAAGATCGACCCAGAGGAATATCTGATTATCTCAGACCGCTCAAAAGACTTGGTCAAGAGCGGTGGTGAGTGGATTTCGTCGGTAGATTTAGAGAACCACATAGTGGCTCTGCCGGGTGTGGCTCAAGCCTGTGTTGTCGCGCAGCCGCATCCGCGTTGGGATGAACGCCCGGTAGCCTTAGTGGTGTTAGAGCCGGGCAAAGAAGTCAGCCAAGAAGAGGTGCTAAAACATTGTCAAAGCGCCTTTGCCAAATGGCAGTTGCCGGATGAAGTCTTGTACATTGATGCAATTCCGTTAACCACAACGGGCAAAATGGACAAGAAGATTGTCCGCGCAGACCTTGATGCCAAGGGCTATCAGTTGCCAGATCTTCGAGCCTGAGGGCCTTTATAGCGGTTAACTGCTGACAACAAGAGGGGGGTGGATGTTCGAAGAGCCACAAATGCCAGCGCAGGAGCTGGAAGATCTGCGGTTTATGCCAGAGATTATGGTGCCCCTGCGCCATAGTGGCGACCCATTCGCCTGCCCGTGTTGCGCCAATGTATTTGCCGAGGTGCTGCGTCTAGCGGACATAGATCTCAGCCTACATGCCGGGCAAATGCCGAGAGCAGAGTTCCCGAAAATGGCACAGCCGCTGCTAATCGAGAATGCTCGAATCATGACTATGGATGCGGCCGTACCCCACGCAGACACCTTGTATGTAGAAGATGGGAAAATCGCCTGGGTAGGCATGGCAGCTGAGCAACCCGAGGGATTGTTGGATGAACAACCGCATTTGCAGCGCATTGACCTGCAGGGCAAAACGGTGCTGCCAGGATTTGTAGAGCCGCATATGCATTTGCCGCCGTTGGCGATGCTGCATCGATTCAGCAATATCGGCCCTAATCGTTTTGCCACCACAGACGCGGCGTTGGCCCAGTTGCGTGAAGACGCGGCAGCAGTGGCGTCGGGTGACTGGGTGGTAGGTCGGCAATTTGATCCGTCGCTGCAACAGGGACCGGACTACCTCACTCGAGACTTACTCGATACGGTCAGCACCGAACATCCGGTTTTCGTATACAACGCTTCGCTACATTTGGCTTATTGCAACAGTTTGGCGCTGGAAATTGCTGGCATCGATGCCACCACCGTAGATCCTCAGGGCGCAGAGTTTGGCCGCGAGGCAAATGGCGCGCCTAATGGAGTACTCAAAGCGGGGCCGGCAATGGCCATGGTGGCGCGCCATAACCCTAGGCTGCGTCAGCAAAACCTCGCCGATGCCTGTTTGGGTGTATTCAATAGCGCCAACCGAGTTGGTATTACCACCCTGTGCGATCAGGGCACCGGAACCTTTCAGGGTGTTGGTGAACTAGACCTTTATCAGAGCCTCAAAGACAGCGGCCAGATGACGGCGCGATTTCGTTACTGTGTGAGTCAGGCTGCGGCGTCGAAGTGGGATGATGCCGATATTCAGTGGGGCGAAGGGGATGAGTGGGTGCGGCGCACTGGCTGGAAAATTGTCTCAGACGGCTCTAATCAGGGGCGCACCGGATTGCAGCGCGAGGCTTTCGTAGATTCCGACAGTACCGGCATGGCCTACATTGAAAAAGACGAACTGGATGCCGCTGTAGAAAAACGCCTCCGTGAAGGCTGGGCCGTATGTGTGCACGCGAACGGTGATGCCGCAATCGACCGAGTGCTGGATGCTTTTGCCAAGGCGAAAGCCCAAGGCTTGGATCCAGCAGCCAAGCGATGTCGTATTGAGCATTGCAGCATTCTGCATGACGAACAAATTACGAAAATGCAGGAGCTCGGTCTGTCACCGAGTTTTTTGATTGGGCATGTGCACTACTGGGGTAAGGCCTTTGTAGAGGATATTTTTGGCCCCGAGAAAGCCGCCAAACTTGACCGTACCGGATCTTGTGAGGATTTAGGTATTCGCTGGACTGTGCACTCTGACGACCCGGTAACTGAGATGAATCCGCTACGCTGTATTGAAAATGCAGTGACCCGCAATATGTGGCGTTCCGACCAGTTGTTGTCTCCTGAGGAGCGTGTGCCGGTCGAGGCTGCCTTGCGGGCCATGACAATAGATGCTGCTTGGCAGTGCCACTCTGACCACGAGGTGGGTAGTTTAGAGTCGGGTAAGTTTGCAGACTTTGTGGTGCTGGAGGAGGACCCAACAGCGATAGAGCCTGAGCGCCTCAGTCAAATCCGGGTGTTAGAAACTTGGGTCGGGGGCAGGCAGGTTTATGAAAACACTGCCGGGGACGCCAATTAAGTTCGTGATAGGGTTCGAACGGAACTATAGAAAAAAAAATTTTAAAATAACCAGTCGCAGCTAACTGTATGTGTCGAGTCCCAAGTTTGATTGCTTCTTGGTGGGTGTTTGCCGTTCTATTTTTCTGTGCTCAGTCAGCATTCAGCAGAACAGAGCAAAAGCGCGCGGGATCTGCTGTGACTATGTAGAGTTCCCCGGCGCTGACCATAGCCTTACTAATTACGCTAACCGGATTACCTTTGCCGAAGAGTCAACTCGATTTCTTGAAAACCATTTGCGTTGAGTCTTGGCGGAGCGCATACTGTGAACGGTTCGGCTAACTATTCATATTAGTGAACTGTGCATTGCTGAAAATCCTGAGTGTTGGTGTGCGCCCGTAGCCAAGCCATCATCTCAGTCGTTTATGAAATCACCCGCTCCTGCTCGCCAGTCTCAAATAGGGAGTATGAACTTTGCAAGGATTAGCAACGCCTATCGCGTCCGCGACGGTTGGGCTTGCGCCCCTAGACACCATTCACATGCAGGGCTTGCGTGATGCCTGCGCCGCTGATCGGGAAATCTGGAATATCTACACACACTCCATGCTCGGCGAGCACTTTGAGCCCGCTGTGGAGGCTATGGTAAAGAATCCGAATCGGTTGCCGTTTGCGGTGCTCGCTGTTGATGGTTCGGAAAGGTCGGTGGTCGGCATGAGCAGCTATATCGATCCCGATAGTCACGGTGTGGTAGAAATTGGCGGCACCTATATCCAGCCGTCAGTGCCCGGTACGGGTTTTAACGATAGCCTGAAAAAGCTCATGATCGACCA
Source organism: Gammaproteobacteria bacterium (assembly GCA_002684495.1). GTDB lineage: Bacteria > Pseudomonadota > Gammaproteobacteria > Pseudomonadales > Azotimanducaceae > UBA4421. Next base: position 213,070 of record NYVG01000029.1, read on the forward strand.
CGCCTTCGCCTGTGGTTTTCGGCGCATTGAATTTCGCGTAGATACCCGTAATCAGCGCTCAGCAGCGGCAGTGCGTAAACTGGGCGCCCAGCTGGATGGTACGTTACGGCAGAATATAGTCACCTGGACCGGTTTCGTGCGAGATACTTATGTATTCAGCCTGCTAGCAGACGAATGGCATGGCTGAGAGTTAGTCAGTGGAGAGCGCGAGCACGCGGGAAATTTCCTTGAAGCTTCGACCGCTCTCCTGCTGCCAAGCGTTAAAGGCATCTTGGCTCTGTAATAACGCTTTTTTGCTGGTCGGTTCCTTGTCCACTACTCCAGCTTGGATAAGTGCTGCGACCACGTCTCTGCTCAAAAGTGGCGTGTCGTAGCCAATAAAGCGTAAAAAGTAACGGCCAGTCTGGCCACCAAGTCGGCTGCCGTTTTTCTTTAGATGTTCCCATAGCCCAACAAAGTCCTCGTCCGGCCATTGGTGCAGGAACTGGTTAAAGTTGCCGTAATCTGCGCGGATGTCGAGAATGTACTGCGCATTGGCGCGGACACTGGCGATTTTTTTGCCATGACGAACGATTTCCGCATTACCCTGCAGTACTTCCAGATCTTCGTCTGCAAGCATGGCACAGTGCATGACATCAAAATCGCTGAAGGCGGTTTGGAACCCCGGCCATTTAGCTTCGATAATTTTCCAGACAAAGCCAGAACGAAAAACGCACTTAGTCATCTCCTCCAAAGCGTCAGCGTCGGACACTTTGGCTATTTGGCTGCGCTTTTTTACTGGCTGCAACATCAGTTCGACGGCGTTTTCGCCGCCTTTTCGTGCGGCAGCGCGCTCGTAGATTTTTGCGAAGGTCTCCACCACGCAACTCCTATGGAAACAATCCTGAGTGTTGGTTCAAGGTGGGTTACTGTCAAGATCTTATCCTGTTCGTGCGCTAAGCTAATCGCTCGCTTGGCAGGATTGAAATGGAGAGAATTATGCACTTTGAAAACCGCATCACCCGACTTTTGGGCGTGGAGGTACCTATTGTTCAGGCGCCCATGGGTTGGATTGCGCGCTCGCAGTTGGCTGCAGCTGTGTCCAATAGTGGTGCCCTTGGCATTATTGAAACCTCATCAGGCGAGTTGGATGTGATTCGCGAGGAAATCCTAAAAATGCGTCAACTCACGGACAAGCCTTTTGGTGTCAATGTGGCCCAGGCCTTTGTCCGCGATCCTGACATTGTGAACTTCATTATCGATCAGGGAGTGAAGTTTGTGACGACCTCGGCGGGTAATCCCGAGCGCTATACAGAGCAACTAAAATCAGCGGGCCTTACGGTATTTCATGTGGTGCCAAATTTAAGTGCTGCGAAAAAAGCCGTTGAATGCGGCGTAGACGGCTTGATTGTTGAGGGTGGCGAAGGCGGCGGTTTTAAAAATCCGCAGGATGTTTCTACCATGGTGCTGTTGCCTCTGGTTCGCTCTCAGGTAGACGTGCCGATCATCGCAGCCGGTGGTTTCATTGACGGGGCGACCATGGCTGCCGGCTTTGCGCTGGGTGCTGAGGCCGTGCAAATGGGCACGCGTATGGTGTCATCGACAGAATCTCCAGTGCACGAGAATTGGAAGAATGCCATTGTCAGCGCTCGGGAAACCGATACGGTGTTTCTTAATCGGGCTCACTCGCCGGCATTGCGAGCGATTCGTACCGAGAAAACCACGCGCTTGGAGTTTGATGTAGAAACCAATGCGATGAGCGAATTCGGCAAAGCTACAGATCTCTATTTCGGCGGCGACATGGAGGCCAGTATTGCTTTGACAGGTCAGGTTTGTGGACGTATCGATTCCGTGCGCCCGGTTGCCGAAATCATTGCTGAGGTGCGCGATGAATTCTTCAAAGTAATGGGGTCAATGTCCAAGCAGTATTTAAATTAGCGATCGTTCTAAGGCTGACAAGGGGCCGCCCCGGCCCCTTGTTGCAGCTGCATAAACTAACTCTATGCGCCGGTCTCTTCCATTAAGGTGCGCATCAGCTCGTCGTCTGCCTCCTTGCTTTGCTGGGCTTGTAAATATGCCGATACCCGCGCTCGAGCGTTGGCGCGGATGTTCATATGAAAAAAGCTGTAGTCGTACATGTGGTAGTTGCCGGGGCCGAACGGCATTAGGTTGAAGTTGTCTGAGTTGATGTCTTCGACCAACAACTGGCTGTTTAGACACTGAGCTCCGGTCACACTCTGTTCTAGCAACTCGCCACTTGCAAAACTGATGCTGCCCAAGTTGGCGCTGGGCGCGGCGGCCGCATCGTCCGCTGTCCAAGTAATGGGGTTAACACAGATATCACCCGGTTGCGCAAGGATCACCATGGCGTCAGCGGTATTCGTGTTCCAAGATACTTGGCAACCCGTCTGGTTAGCGGATGTGCAAACGTCAATGCCGTTGCTGCCATCAATCGAAAAGCCAATGGGATAGGCCGCTACTAGGCGTTTTTGTAACTCTGTACCGGCGACGGCTTCTTCGAGTAGGCGGTCAGCATGGAACGCGCCTTGACTGTGGCCGGCGATGATAAATGGTCTGCCGTTGTTGCGTTCGTTGATGAAGTAATTGAACGCCGCTCTGACGTCCTGGTATGCCAGCTCTAAGGCTTTACCGCCGTCGCCGTTTTGATCTTGAAAACTATACAGGGTGGCTTGGCGGTAACGTGGTGCATAGACTTGGCAGCAGCCGTTAAAAACACTGGCTTGGTCGCGCATGACCCAGTCATCGGTCATTTTGTTAGCGGTTTCATCAGTCAGTGGTTGATTCCAATGGTCGGAGCTGACGTAAGTGGTGGGATGAATAAAAAAAACATCCACATCCTTGGTGCTGTCGGGATCTATCGAGACTCCGCTGGGTACGACGTCTGCTGAGTCCTCGCGCTCGGGAAGCGCGGCCCAATGTACTGGATTAGCGTAGTCAGGCTCAGGCCCTGTCTGGTCGTCGGCGAAGCTCTGATCAGGCTTGGTAAATACCATGCTCGCTATCTGCATAATCGGGCCGCGAAAAGCGATGCCTAAAATCAGCAGTACTGCGACGATAATTCCTAGGCCGATTAGAAGTTTTTTCATTGATTCCTCCAACGTAGTCAGTTTTAGTCCGGACATTTAACGAGTTCAAGACACGTGAGACAGCATACTGGTGAAAAGCATCGAGTGCATTGGCTGACTGCAAAATTGCACTCCTGCTCGGTTGGCGCACTAGTGGTGATGAATGTTGTTTTACCCCGACAGCTTTTGGCTGCTAGGCTTGTCGTCCGCATTGAATTAGCCCAAGGATAGCTATGGAAGAACTGACGTTGATCCAGCCCGACGATTGGCACGTGCATTTGCGGGATGAAGATGCGTTGGCTATGACGGTGCCTGCTGCAGCACAGTCTTTTGGGCGCACTATTGTGATGCCGAACTTAGTGCCACCGATAACTAAGCTTGAACAGGCGCGCGCTTATTATCAGCGGATAATGGAGCACCGGCCGTCAGGTTCGGATTGGCAGCCGTTGATGGTCTTGTATCTAACAGATATGACGACGCCTGAGGATATTCGTGAAGCAAAAGACAGTGGTTTGATCTTTGGCTGCAAGTATTACCCTGCCGGAGCCACAACTAATTCAGATTCTGGGGTCACCGATCTTCGCGGACTAGGTGATGTTTTCGCGGCAATGCAAGAGGTCGGTCTGGTCCTGCAATTGCATGGGGAAGTAACCGACAGTGTCGTTGATATTTTTGACCGCGAAGCGGTATTTATCGAGCGCTATCTTGGAGCTATTGTAGAGCAATTCCCGCAACTAAAAATTATCTTGGAACACGTTACTACTGAACAAGGCGTCAACTTCGTGCGCAGCAGCTCACCCAACGTTGCTGCAACAATTACCCCCCAGCACCTACTCTACAACCGTAATGACATGCTGGTGGGCGGCATGCGTCCACATTTGTTTTGTCTGCCGATTTTAAAACGCGACCATCATCAGCGCGCGTTGATTGACGCCGCAACCAGTGGCGACAAAAAGTTCTTTCTAGGCACGGACTCAGCACCTCATGCTCGACACGCCAAAGAGGCCGAATGCTGTTCGGCCGGTTGTTTCAGTCATCATGCGCCTCTTGAGTTATACGCTGAAGTCTTCGAGCAAGAAGATGCGTTGCAGCACCTTGAGGCTTTCGCCAGTCTTAATGGCCCAGAGTTTTACCAATTGCCACTCAATACTAAAAAGGTCACGCTGCAGCAGCAGGAATGGAATTTACCAGCCACAATTCATTATGGCTCGGATGAACTCGTACCTCTTGCTGCGGGTCAGCTGGTGCGTTGGCGCTGTGTACCCGCAGGTGCATAAGACACTTGGCGATCCCGCGTTGTTCTGGAATTGGCTCTGAATAAGTGTTGAATTGGGTTTTTCGCAGCGAGTATCCTGCGGGCTTGGGATTTATTCTTGAGCAAGGAGGATGAGATGTCGTTTGCAATTAAAGTCGCGCTGTTTGCGTTGTTGTTGCCAATATCGTTGGTCAGTGCAGAGCAAAACTCCCTAGAAAGTTTAGTTGGCGCGGAAATACCCGCTTTTCAGTGCAATACGCTATCGGGTGGATCGTTAACAAAAGATGGCATAGTCCAGCTGAAAAAACTGCGCGAGAAAGCAAATAAATACTGCTTGGCCTGTAGGGGCGACGAATGCATTGCCAAACAGTGGCCAGAAGATAGGGTGCAAGAATTGCAACTTTGCCAGTCGCTCTATTGCGTACCCGCGGTATTTCCTAAGACCATTCTTGCTGATCAGCGTGGCTGGGCATCGCACACTGCAAACGTGGTGTACAAGGTAGAGAAGAACGGCAGTGGCAAATTGCTTAGCTACACGGCTACCGAAAATGCGGAAGCGATTCGCTCTTATAAGAAAGAGATCAACCAATCGGTGGGGTCTTTTCTTAAAAATACGCGCTTTGTGCCGCTCATTGTGGACGGCGAACGCAAAGAGCTGGTCAACCTGTATTACACGGTGAATATATATAACCGCAATTAATTTGGTGTTTGGCCGCCAATATGGCAGCCAGAGGTTGGCGCTGCCAACAGCATCGGCGGCATTGCGCCGCTGGTTATCGGTAGCGCAAGTGGTTGCGATTGAGTTCGGAAATTTTACTGACCCCCATCAGCCGCATGTTGCGTTCAATTTCTGTGCGCATGATATCTAAAGCTCGTTCGACGCCGGCCTGTCCAGCCGCAGCCAAGGCGTATAGGTAGAATCTGCCTCCTCCCACTGCCTTTGCGCCGGCCGCCAGTGCCTTAAGAACATGGCTGCCACGCTGCACACCGCTGTCCATGATCACATCGATATCGTCGCCAACTGCATCCACAATTTCTTGCAGCTGGTCAAAGGGAGAGCGGCTCCCTTCCAGTTGGCGGCCCCCATGATTTGATATTACGATCCCGGTGGCGCCGACCTCTTTGGCTTTTACCGCATCTTCCTGGCTCATTACGCCCTTTAAACAGAATTCGCCGTCCCACAGCTCAATCATCTCTGAGACGTCGTCCCAGGTCATGGTTGGATCCAACATTTCGGTAAAATATCGGCCAACGGACACCGCGCCACCTGACATATCCACATAGTCGTCTAGTTGCGGCAGCGAGAATTTTTCATGTACTAGGTAGTTAAACGCCCACCTTGGTTTAATAGCGAAATTCACCAAACCGGTAAGGTTGAGTCGAAAGGGAATCGAAAACCCTGTGCGTAAATCTCGTTCGCGATTGCCCCCAGTAATTGTATCGACTGTAAGCATCAAAACGTCGATGCCCGCGGCCTTGGCGTTTTCCAGCATGGCGCGATTAAGCCCACGGTCTTTATGAAAGTAAAATTGATAGCACTGAGGTCCTGGGTATTGCTGGCGGATTTGCTGAAGACTGGCGGTGCCTAGTGACGAAACGCCAAACATTGTTCCGTATTTGTGAGCCGCAGCGGCGACCGCGTGCTCGCCCTCGTGGTGAAAGACCCGCTGCAGTGCGGTTGGAGAGCAATAAATCGGCATGTCGAGGCGTTGCCCCATTATGTTCACATGAAGGTCCACCGATTCGGAGCCTCTGAGAACATTGGGCACCAGATCACAGTCATCAAAGCTTGCAGTGTTGCGAGCATAGGTTCTTTCGTCCTCCGCCGCGCCGTCAATATAATTGAATATTGGGCTGGGGAGTCGCTGCTTCGCGAGGTGCCGAAAGTCGTGAAAATTGTGGCAGTTAACCAGGCGCATCCTTTCCTTCCATTGCTATAAAGGGGTTGATCGTTGTCTGTGGGCTCATATCTGGCCGCAGCTGACATCCATAATACAGATCTTCAATCCAGATGCTGTCGTAAAATCGTACAACGGCACGTGGAAAAGGTCCTGATTATTGTCCTGCTTTGATCAAAGTGGCATACGACGTGGTGCTGGCGTCCGCAAGGATTCTCAAATAGTCTTAAACCACTACGGGGGAGTAGATAGTGATGCAAGATAACTCGGGTGCGTCGGCACGGGATTACGGCTTTTTGATGTTCCTAACGTTGCTCAACGTAATGAACTTTGTTGATCGGCAATTACTTGCGAGCTTTGCCAATTGGATCGTGCCTGACTTGGGTTTAACCAATACTGAGTTTGGTCTCTTAACGGGTTTGATCTTTATTATCTTCTATTCGGTTGCCGGTCTGTTCATGGGCATGCTTGCGGATAAGGTTAATCGTACCCGACTCATTGCTGGCGGCTTGGCGTTGTGGAGCGCGTTAACCGCATTGTCCGGAGCGGCAAAGGGGTTTGTCAGCCTGGCAATTCCAAGGCTCTTCATTGGTGTTGGTGAGTCCATTATGACGCCGACCTCGATGTCGCTGTTGGCCGATCGATTCCCCTCGAGTCGATTGGGCTTTGCCTCAGGGGTTTATTACATGGGCGTGCCGGTAGGCGTGGCTGCGAGTCTGATTATTGTTGCTTATCTGGAGCCTATTCTTGGCTGGCGAGGCTGCTTTTACGCACTAGGCGGCGTTGGTGTGTTGCTGGCAATCGTGATGTTGTTTATCAAAGAAACGCCGCGCAAACACGAAGTAGAAGCGGCCGAGCTGACAGAGAAACCCACCGTGCGCGAAATTATGCAAATCTTACTCGGCGCATTACGAAGCTCGCCTGCATTAACCATGACCATTGGCGGCGGTGTTGCGTTTCATTTCATTCTGGGGGCCGCGACCTTTGAGCAGTTGTGGTTTGTGGAAGAGCGCGGCTTCGACCGGACTGAAATTGCTGAACTTACCGGCTGGATCGCGTTGGCAGGGGGCATTCTGGGTAACTTGTTCGGTGGTGTAGGGGGCGATGCCTTTCTGCGCAAGACCGGCATGGGGCGGCCAATGTTCCTATTTTGGATTATGTTGATACTGACCCCGCTCACCATAGTCTATCGGTTTGTTGATCCAACCTCGTTGATGTTTGTGCTCGGAATTTTCCTCGGTTACTTCCAGCTTGGGTGTTTCTACGGCCCTACTTTTTCTACCGTACAGGAGCTTGTGCCACCGCAAATTCGCGGCACTCTGGTTGCCTTTTATATTTTGTCGCTAAATCTTGTTGGCTTAGGTATTGGTGTTACCGGAGCTGGCTATGCCATTGATTGGATGGCTCAGGCGGGCATTTCTGAGCCTTATACGATAACGCTGGTAGTGTTCTCTATTATATCTGCCCTGGCGATTCCGCTGTTTTACTTGGCTGGTCGCCGATTTGAAAAAGACCGCGCAGCGCTTTACGCCAGTGTCAGTTAGCTAGAAGTTGTATTTCGCTAACGGTGACTTGAGGTGGGTATAGGCTAGCGGCCACGGTCAAGCCGCTGTTTATTCGTCGTCGGTTTTGGGCGCTTATGTGTCCACTAAGACTGAGTCGTTGGCGCCGCATTCGACCGTTTTGATCGGCATAGGCCAGCACCAACTTCAGGCCGGTAAAATCACGCGGTGCAGTGTTGTGCAAAGTTATGATCCATTCACCTGAGCCTGAAAGCTCGAGTGTGGTAGTGATGTAAGCGCCAGGGTTTGCGGCCGCGTTGAGCCTAATCAGAGAGGTCAGTGCTGCCTGACCGGTCTTTCCATTGTCCTTGCTGGCTGCAGCAAAGTATTTTTTTGCTTGCGCGATGTTGCCCTCAGATTCTGCAATCTCGCCAAGGGCGTTATAGGCTGAAGCCGTGGGTAATAGTTCAATGCTACGTTTGAGACTGGCTTTGGCAGCGTCCAGTTCGCCGAGTTCTTGGCTGACCAAGCCGCTCTGTAAATGTGAATAAAAGAATCTGTCATTAAGGCGAATGGCCTGACGATAGTTCTTTTGCGCAGCGGCTAAGCGGTCGTTGATGCTGGCAATGTCACCAAGCAGTCCGAAGAAATGCGCTTCGTTAGGTTCAATCTTGATGGCTTTTTTGGCCAAAGCCCGGGCCGTTGCAAAATCAGCCTCAGCAAAGGCCGCAGTGGCCTTTTCATAGGCCTGATAAGCGGGTTTGGTGATTTGCAGGCGCTGCATCGTCTGCTGGTAGCTTACTGTCCCGCGCTCGCCGCCTTTAGGCAACGTTGCGGCATGAGCGCGATTGCTCGCAAGGCGCTCGCTTGAGGGAGGGTGGCTGGCAAATAAGGCCCCCAGCGCGTTGCTTTGCCGACTCCGGGAAATATTCACAAAGGTTTGTTGTAAGTCCACAGCGCCCATCGGGTCGTAGCCGGCTCTCGCCATGTAGTTCATACCGAAAAGATCCGATTCGCGCTCAGCATCGCGCCCATACTTGGTGCGAATAAGCGTGGCGCCTAATTCTGCTGCCTGCTCCGCGTATTCCGTATAGTTTGAGTTTTCTGTGGCGGCACCGGCAAGTGCTATGGTGCTCTGCAATAGCATGCCTCGTTGCATGTTTTTGGCACCATGCTTCGCTGCAGCATGAACTATTTCGTGGCTTAGCACCGCGGCTAATTCGGCTTCGCTTTTCAGTTCGGTCAGCAGGCCACGATGTATAGCGATTTTACCTCCTGGCAGGGCCCAAGCATTAGCAGTGCCGTCGTTGACCACAAAGAATTCGTACGGCAGTTTGCGGTCGCTGACTGCCGCGAGCCTGTTGCCAACTTGACGAACATAGTCCTGTACCTGTGGATCCGCCACATAGTCGCCGCCCTGGCTTTGGCGCATCGGTAAGTAGTGTTGCTTGCCAGTTTTGAGTTCCCAACTTTCGAAAATGATGCTCAGTTCGCTCTTGCCCGTCACCGGATTGGTGGCGCAACCGAGTAGGGCAGCTGCTATCACCCAATGACTGCAGATAGTCAGGAAAAGTTTGTACGTCATGGGGATAGCGGTCTACGCATCCTAGTTAATCGACGCAGCCCAATATAACTTAGCTGCGCTGTTGGGTGTAACGGCGTCGAATCGAATCGGCCTCTTGTGTTTGCCCGCGCTGCTCAAGAACCTCAGCATACTGAAGCCAAGCCTTAGCCCGGGCAGCATCAGTTGTTATGTCGACGGCGATGTCGGCGAGGGCGATAGCTTTGCGAGCGTGTTGCATAGCAGCATTCAGATTATCCGTTGCNAGGTGGGCGCGGCTTAAGCGTATCCATAGTTCAAAGTTTCTCGGCTCTATNCGCACCGCGCGTTCCAGAAGCAGGATGGCGCGTTTAGGTTGCGCGGCATTTAGAGCAGTATCGGCTGCGCTTAGCAGCGCAAAGGTGGCGTCAGTATTAGTCTTCGGCGGCGCGGGTTTACGCCGCTCGACGGTTGGCGCTGTTGCTTTGGTAGAAGGGGCCGGGCTTGGTGGTAGTGGTGCGCTAGCGCAGGCCGCGAGAGACAAATATGCAGNCAAACAAACAGAGCGGGAAAAGTTCGCAGTCATGTTGCTACTCATCGGTGAAAATCGATCTCAAGCGCTGTCTTAACGAAGGTTTGATATTACAGCCCGGCTTGACCGCCAGCGACTGGGGCGCTTGTACCGGCAGTAAAACCACGTCAGCACAGCGTTCGGTAGCGCGCCGACCACTAGTGTATTCGATCGCTAGGAGGTCGTCGCTGGGTATCGGCATTATGGGGTCCACGCCATTGCGTCGGGCCATAGCATTCCAGACCCGTAGGGCTCCGCTGGAGCCGGTTAATCCGGTGCTNTGATTGTCGTCGCGGCCGACCCAAACGACGGATAAGTGACTATTGTCGAAGCCAGCGAACCANCTGTCGCGATTGTCGTTGGTCGTGCCAGTTTTCCCNGCTACCCCAAGTTGTGCGAAAGGTGATGTTCGGCCGGTNCCTCGGCGCATAACCAACTCAAGGGCTCTATTCAAAGCGGCAACCTTGGGCATCTGAATGCTTTGGCGCATCTCGAAGGTATAGTGCGATAGGGCANAGCCGTTTTCGTCNAGCACTGCAATGACGGCTTTGGGGCGAGTATGAAAGCCGCCACTGGCGAAGTTGCCATACAACTCGAGGGTTTGTAGTGGCGACATGGCTTCAGCCCCCANTAAAAACGACGGGTAGGGGTTGTTCGGCCGTCGATCTGTCAGGGNTGTAAATTGTTGTTGAACATTCTCGATACCTACCCTCTGCCCGAGATCTACCATCGCCAGATTTAATGAACGACTGAGTGCCAAATACANAGGCATTGCACCGTGGGTCTTGCCGTCGAAGTTTTTTGGCGCCCAGNTTTCTCCTGAGGGCTGGGGCAAAGTGACGGCTTGATCAACAATTTCGTCCGTTAAGTCCATGCCTTGGTTTAGCGCTGTTAACACAGTTACCGGTTTGATCACTGAGCCGACTGAGCGTTGCGCGTTGAGCGCGCGGTTAAAGCCGTCGACACGACCTTGTCGACCGCCTACCAGTGCCAGCACCTCGCCAGTTTGGCTATCAGCAACGACGCTAGCTGCCTGCAAACTGTTATTTGGNAGTTTGCGCTCGCGCTCGATGGCATTGAGTGTCTGGCTCACAGCTTGCTGGGTATTTTCCTGTAGGCGCGGGTCTAAGGTGGTAAAGATTTGTAGCCCTTGAGAGCGCAGATCAGTATTTGAATAGCGCTGTGACAGTTCACTTCGAACNAGGTCCATGAATGCCGGATAATAAGCACCGCCGCGCCCGGCTGCGCTAACGACGCCNAGGGGTTGNGCCTTGGCGTTGCTGTGGGNTGCAGCATCGATCAGACCGTCGCTGTAGAACGTGTCTANAATTCTGTCGCGCCGNGTGNNCGCNCGNTCAGGGTGGCGGAATGGATTGTAGTAAGAGGGGCCGCGAATNATGCTGATCAGCGTTGCAACTTCCGCAACACCCAGTTCGTTAAGGGGTTTGTTGAAGTAGAACTGCGCGCCGAGACCAAATCCATGGATCGCGCGGGCGCCATTTTGACCGAGAAAAATCTCGTTGACGTAAGCAGTTAGTAGGTCTTGTTTGCTGAAACGGAGTTCTAAAATTACCGCCATCGCCAGCTCACGCAGTTTGCGTCGCAGGGTACGTTCGTTAGTCAGAAAGTAGCTCTTAACCAGTTGTTGAGTGAGGGTGCTGCCACCCTGGCGCGCTGAGCCCGCNCNGAGATTCACAATGAGCGCGCGCAAAATCCCGGTAATGCTGAATCCTCGGTGCTCGTCGAAGTCGCGGTCCTCTATAGCTTTTAGACCTTCGGCGAGCAAAGTGGGCACTTTATCCGGCGTCAATACGATTCGGTCTTCGCCATGGGATGGGAAAAAACTGCCGATCTTCGCCGGATCCATGCGGACTAGCACAACCTCACCCGAGCCTGGCTTAGTAATCTGTCGAATACCGCTTTGATTAAATGAAAAGCGCAGTGTTTGTGCCGGCCGAAATCCGTCGATGAAGCGGAAACTGCGCAAGTGGGCGGTCACGCCGCGGCTGTCCTCTCGGTATGTTCCAGCAGAGTACAGCTCGAGGTCTGGTCGATAACCTAAGCGATTCAATTCGGTTATGAATTGGCTTTTGGACAGTGCCAATCCGCTGAATAATTCCAGTGGCTGTGCGTAGACCTGTGCCGGCACAGACCAGCGCCGGCCTTCGAAAGTTTTGCTGATGGTGCGATCAATATAGTAGGCATAGCCAGTTGCCAGCAGCACGCTTAGCAGGCTGAGCCACATTAGAGAGCGCCATATCAGGCGCAATGCTGCGGCACGCATACGTGGCCAAACCCGCTGTTGCTTGGGTCGGCGTTTAGCTCGTCTATTGCTGCTTTTACGTTTGTTTTGGGCCGCCAAGGCAGACTCCCACCAGATTGCGCAACGGTAACAGATTCATAGGTTAATGGGTTTGCAATTGGGATGGTCGCCGAGCCGCGTGGTACTGACAAGGGCGGTTGTCGTGCTGAATGAGACAAAGCCTCGAACGGTCAGCAATGGGGCATTGGTAAAGTGCTCAGACTATGTCCTGACGCCCGTTCATAGGCTCTGCCTTTTTACTCCAGCACCGATATATGTTTCAATTGCGCTCGCCTAAGGGGTGGCAGCATGCCTGAGACGTCCATTGTGACGGACCCTTTGAACCTGATCCGGTTAACACCGGCGTAGGAATAGGACTGCATCTTCTTAGGCTAATTTCTGGTCTGTCCATAGGAGATGGTAATGGTAAAAAGTGTTCCAAGCATATTCTCACGTAAGTTGATGCTGGCGTTCGGTCTTGTTCTGCCGCTGTGCGCTGTCAATGCTGACGTCGAAACTATAGAAGAAGTTGTTGTTACCGCAGAGCTGCGTGCAGTTGCAGTAAGCGAAGTAGCGGGTTCTGTATCGTTATTGATTCCTGATGACAGGTCAGATGTTGTCAATCACCTAGAAGAAGTATTAGCCCAAGCAGTAAATGTAAATTTTGCCAGCGGCGCCTCGAGAGCGCGCTTTGTGCAAATGCGTGGGATTGGCGAGCGCGGACAATTTGCTGAGCCGCTTAATTCTTCTGTGGGTCTGCTGATAGACGGCGTGGATTTCAGTGGCGTTGGCACTGCGGCGACGCTATTCGATGTGTCGCAGATCGAAGTTTTGCGGGGTCCCCAGGGCACGTTATACGGGGCGAACGCGCTGGCCGGGTTGATCAATGTGGTCACCTCCGGCTCGACCATAGATTGGCAGAGCAGGGCCCAGTTTGATGTGGGCAACTATGGTGCCCAGGGTGCTGGTGCTGTGGTCAGCGGGCCGCTCACCGACGTTGTCGGTATGCGTTTGAGTGCTCGTAAGTATCAGGATAATGGGTTCATCGACAATCTATTCTTACCCAGTTCGAGCACTGATAATCACGACGAATCCACTGTGCGACTTAGGTTAGATGGCCGCACTGAAGCGCTGAGCTGGCAAATCGCCGGCGGGGTGGTAGATGTCGCCAACGGCTATGACGCCTTTTCCCTAGATAACAATCGTCAGACTCGTTCGGATCAGCCCGGTGTTGATGAGCAGACGAGTCGATATTTAAGCGCGCGTGTTGAAGTTAACGACCTCGACTGGGCGCAGCTGATTGCCGCCGCCGGGTATGTCAGCAGTGATGTACGGTATGGCTATGATGAGGACTGGACCTATGTTGGATTCCACCCATATGGCTATAGCTCTACGGACAATTATGAGCGCGGGATCAACACTGCGACAGTAGATGTGCGTTGGCTATCCAAAGACAGTCGTGAAGATGCTCTCAGCTGGTTGGTTGGTGTCTATCTATTAGATCGAGACGTAGATTTGGTGCGTGACTACACGTGGCTTGAACAGAGTTTTACCAGTCAATTCGCACTTCAGCGGCACGCGATCTATGGCGAGGTGCGGTTGCCGATGAGTTCGCTTTGGACACTTGCAGTGGGGGCGCGAGCCGAGATACATCAGGCAGATTATCAGGACAATGCAGGAGTTAGATTCCGTCCGGAAGACGATCTTTTTGGATCGCGTCTGCGGATAGAGCGGCATTTTGCAGATCAGGGCTTGGGTTATGTCAGCTTCACCCAAGGCTATAAGTCTGGTGGCTTCAATACCTCCGGAACCTTAGATGCGGATTTACGCTTATATGACCCAGAGACATTGTGGAATTTTGAAGTAGGTTATAAAGCCAAGATTTTTGCTGACCGAGGCGAGGTTCGGTTGGCGCTATTCCACATGGCGCGGTCTGACGTGCAAATCGCCACATCCATTGTGCGGGTCCGCGATGACGGCTCATCTGAATTCATCGAATTTACCGGCAATGCTGCTTCAGGTATCAACCAAGGCGTTGAGGCTGAAATCGATTTAGCGTTAAGCGAGCGGTTGCTGGTCAGTGCGGGCTTAGGGCTTTTGAAAACCGAGTATCAGGATTATATCGACGCCGCCGGAAATGACTTAGATGGTCGCGAACAAGCGTATGCGCCCGGTTACCAAGGGCATTTGTCGGTGCGCTATGAGGTAACTGAGCGTTGGTTCGCGAGCCTCGCCCTTGAAGCCCAAGACGGGTATTACTTTTCCGACAGTCACGGTGCCCGGGCGGACAGCCATGCGCTCTTTAACGCAGCGGTTGGGTATCGTTATGCTCGCTATGCTGCGCGACTCTGGGGTCGTAATTTAACTGATGCCGATTATCCGGTGCGGGGTTTTTACTTTGGCAATGACCCGCGCGAAGAGTATGCCGATACCGCATGGACCCAGTTGGGTGCACCACGTCAAATAGGCTTATCCGTGACGTTGACGTGGTAACGGTGAAGCCTCAGGCGCGCCGAATTAGCTCCCGCCACTGATGCGTTTGCGCTCCTCTGCCACCAGCCAGTCTGCGACCTGGAGCGCGCGTTGGGTGCCGTTAACCATACTCACGCGATATTTCCCGGCAACCACTAGGGTAGGCACGCTAGCGATTTGATAGCGCCGAGTATCATCGGCAGCGCGGCTCAGTTTGCGACTTACCGAAGTACTGTTGAAAGCGCGCATAAAGTCCTGAGCGCTGAATTCAGGACTATCCAAGTGATCTGCAATGTCCTGGCCGCTGCTAAAGCGTTTGCGCGCGTTATGAATAGCACTGAACAAGCGCTCATGGTGTCCATCGAGGGCGTTTGCGTGTTCCAACGCGAGATAGGCCTGCCCCAGGAGTGTCCAGCTTGCGGAAAATGTTGCGGGGCGGCGTATAACCAGAACATCATCTGTGGCGCTGGCCGCCCATTCTTTAAATTCAGGATCGAAATTTTTGCAGTGGATGCAGCCATACGAAAAGAATTCTGCAACTTCGATCGGGCCCTGTTTTCGAGGTCGATCGGCATTTTCGATGATCTCAAAGTCTGTGCCCAATTGTGGTGTGTCGCTATGGCCGCCGCCGCTGGAGAAATAAATACCCAGACCTATCAGAGCCACCCCAACGACCCCGAGTAGGCCAAGAAAGATGGCTCGAGTAGCGGCCACGCGATCAGCAGATTTACGTTTGGCTGCGGGCATTTTAAGGCTCCTATTTTGACGTCGCGACAACGTCCTTATTGTTACGTTATTGACCATAATGATCCACAGGTATTAGTCTGCGGCCCTCGCGAAGCACTGGGAAAACAAATATGTCTGGGCTAGAAAGCTACCAACTCTTCACTTCCGATACTTGCGGGTTTTGTGCTCGAGTGCGGCAGTTTTTGCAACATCGCGGTATCGACATGGTATTTCGCGACACGCTTCGAGATCCGGCAGCGTTCAAGGAATTGTTGCAGGGCGGCGGTCGGGGCACCGTCCCATGTTTGCGTATTCAGCGCGGTGGCCAGGTCGAATGGATGTACGAATCGATGGACATTATTAGATATCTAGACACTCACTCAGGATAAGGAAGATCATGAAACTAGGCATTCTCGCCGGCTACTCCGGCCGCAAGTTCAGTATTTCAATAGACGCAATTAAACACGCCGAAAACTTAGGCTACGAGTCAATTTGGACCGCAGAAGCCTATGGGTCTGACGCTGTGACCCCAGCGGCGTGGATTTTGGCCCAGACCGACCGCATAAAGGTAGGTACTGCGATTATGCAGATGCCGGCCCGATCGCCAGCGATGGCGGCTATGACCGCTATGAGTTTGGCGGAACTGTCAGGTGGGCGATTTATAGCAGGCTTAGGTGCGTCGGGTCCCCAGGTTGTAGAAGGTTGGCACGGCGTGCCATACGGCAAGCCGGTGAGTCGACTGCGCGAATATGTGCAAATCATGAAGCAGATTTTTGCTCGGCAGGCACCATTGTCGTTTGAGGGCGCTATGTACAACTTGCCCTATACCGGAGCAGGAGCGACCGGCTTGGGTAAACCGCTCAAGAGTATCCTGCACTGCGAAGAAGATATTCCAATATACGCTGCCACGATTACCAATAACGGCGTTACTGCTTCAGCTGAGGTGGCAGATGGGTTCTTCCCGGTATGGATGGATCCAGAAAAATATTCGGTATTTGCCGAGCCTATAGAAAATGGTTTTGCGCGGGCTAATGCCAACATCACTGAAGAATCTGCAGAAAAAAACCTCAGCCAATTCGATATCGCGCCATTCGTGACTCTGGTAATGGGGGATGACATTGAACAGTGCCGAATCCCTGTGCGCGGCATGATGGCGTTATATATCGGCGGTATGGGGGCGCGAGACAAGAACTTCTACAACGATTACTGCAAGCGTTTAGGCTTTGAGGACGCGGCGGTAGAGATCCAGGATCATTACCTTGCTGGGCGCAAGGACAAAGCAATGGCTGCGGTGCCAGCGGACCTGATCGACGCGTGTGCGCTTGTGGGTCCAGCAGAGCATATCCGTGAACAACTGCAGCGTTGGAAGGCCGCAGGAGCACAGGGCCATGTTTCGAGCATGTTATTGGGTAGCCAAGACCCTGCCGCGTTGCAGGTCGTTGCAGAGGAAATGCTCTAAGCCAAGAACTGGCTTGGCGCAGCGTGGCCGCAAAGCGGCCACGCCCAATGCGGGTTGCCCGCTAGTTGTCGTTGACCATTGCCCAGCCGCGCTCTGAGCGCAGGCGTGCGGCATCAACGTATTCAAGAGCCTTCTCTGAACTGGCATTGCCGTCGAGGCCGCGCTTGTATACGCCCTGAATAATGCCCGCCGATCGGAACATGTTGTAGATCAAATAAAATGGCCAGTTGTCGATACCATCGCGACCGGCGTGCTTACAGTATTCTGCAACAAACCCCGCTTCAGTAGGAATGCCCAAGGCTTCATAGTCAGCGCCAGCCAAGCCTTCGTCGTCATAGGCATCGCCATGGTAATCCTGGCAGAGATAACCCAAATCGGCCAAGCCATCACCTAAAGTTGAAAGCTCCCAGTCCAGCACCGCGACGATTTTTGGTTCGGTTGGGTGAATGAGCACATTTCCGAGGCGGTAATCACCATGAACAATAACGCTGCCAGCGTCTGTGGGAATGTTTTTTGGCAGCCATTCCATTAGATTATCCATGGCCTCAATCTCTTCCGTCTTTGAAGCAACATACTGTTTGCTCCAGCGGCCAATTTGACGCTCGTAGTAATTGCCCGGGCGGCCAAATTCTCCTAGCCCTACCGCCAAAGGGTCAACGTTGTGCAATTCGGCTAGAACCCGCGCAAGATCTAAATAGATTGCGTTGCGCTCGCTTTTGCTGCAGCTCGGCAAGCGCGTTTCAGTAAACAAACGGCCCTCAACCATCTCCATGATGTAGAACTTAGTGCCAATAATGCTGGTGTCCTCGCATAGGCAATACATTTCTGGCACGGGCACTGGCGTGTCCCATAACGCCGCCATGACCTTAAATTCGCGATCTACCTGATGGGCAGAAGGCAGCAATTCGCCTGGAGGTTGCTTGCGCATAACATAGGTTTGGTTCGGCGTGATGAGCTGGAAAGTAGGATTAGATTGGCCGCCCTCAAACTGTTTAATACTCAGTGGACCGTCGAAACCCTCAACATGGGTTTGCATATATTCAGCCAGGGCGGCTTCATCAAATTTGTGTGCTTCTCGCACTTGGGTGAGTTCTACGTCGCTCATGCTGTCCCCTATCCCGACCAGTGGTAGTAATCCGTTAAGGATACGGCTTGATCTTCGACAGGGCAAAATGAGAATCTATGTTTATCAACACTATGCCACTGATCTGGCGTCTTAACGGGGGATTTACATGGCTTTAGCCAAAAGAATAGCGGTTACTTTGCCTGCTGGGCCACGCATCGAAGACACAATTGCACGCATCCAATGGGCTGAAGAGCAGGGTATTCCTGATGCTTGGTTCAGCGACTCTGGAGCACCTGATACGTTGACTCAAGTGGCCGCGATAGCGCACCTTACAAAAAATATTCGCATAGGCACGGCGGTTACACCTGTTTATACCCGGTCGCCATCGGTTTTAGCAGCCTCAGCCAATGTTATTGGGCAACTTTTACCTGATCGCTTTGTCATGGGTCTTGGGTCATCGAGCCAGACCATCATGGGCCAATTCAATGGCATTCCGCTGGATAAACCACTGACAAGGGTTCGCGAGACTGCTGAATTAGTCAAAGTCATGCTCAGTGGCGAAAAAACCAATTTCGACGGTGAGACTCTGTTCAGTAAGGGCTATCGACAGGCACCCATGGAGAATCCGCCGCCACTATATCTGGCGGCTTTGCGGCCGAAAATGATCGAAATGGCTGCTGAAGTCGGTGACGGAGTGATTTTCAATCTGTGGCCAAAGGCTGCGCTGCCCAAAATGATGGAACATGTCGCCATCGGGGCTGAAAAGGCTGGTAAGAACCCAGCAGATGTAGAAATCGTCAATCGTGCCATGGTGTTTTGTACCGATGACAAAGAGTACGGACGAAACTTGTTCCGGGCTGCATTCGGGCCTTACTACGCAACGCCGGTTTACAATAATTTCTTGGCGTGGGCGGGGTACGAGGACGCGGCAGCGCAAATCACAGAGGGCTGGGCTGCGAAGGATCGCGCGAAGACTGCTGGTGCTATGAGCGATGAAATGATCGACGAAATAGCCATCATCGGTAACGAGGAAGAGATTCAACAGCGCATTCAAGAAGATGCAGACGGCGGTGTGCATACCCACATTATTGCTCCGTTGGCGGCCTCGCGAGAAGACACCGAGCGTACCTTTGAGGCGTTTACAGCTCAGGCGTTTCAGTTTAAGTAAAGTTACCTGCTGATCGTGCCGATGAAACTGAAATTACTTTATGTGTTGCGCCACGGCCAAACACAATGGAATGTGCAGCGTCGCATGCAGGGGCGTTTGAACTCACCACTCACAGCAGAGGGTAAAACCCAAGCAAACGGCCATGGTGAGGTGCTCAAGCGCCTAGGGGGCATCGACAAGTTGTGGGTCTCTAGCGCAGGCCGAACCCAACAAACTGCAGAACTGGTGAATGCCCATCTGCAGGCGCCCTTGGAATTATCCGATGACCTAGTGGAAAGAGATTGCGGCAGATGGTCGGGAAAGACCCTCTCTGAAGTAGAGCAGGAAGATGGCGAAGGGCTGTCAGCGTTACGCGCTGATCCCTATGGCTACAGACCCGGTGGTGGAGAGAATCTGGCCGACCTAAGTGCCCGGGTTGCACCGGTGATTCAACGCATTAAAAGTATTGAACGGGCAGCAATAATCAGCCACGGTGTGGTAACAAAGGCGTTACTTGAGCATTTTCTGCAATTGAGTCGTGAAGAAGTCGTGCGTATTACTCATCCGAATGACCTGTTTTTTCGGCTTAGCTTCAATGATGAGGGGCATAGTTGCGATCGGTTTGTTTTATCCGGGTCTCATGCAGGGGCGCCACAGAGCGGCCCGTTCGTTAATGACGTTGCGCCGACGCAGCCGATTCAAAGTGAATAAAAAGTAATAATTCGTTCCGGGAGGTGAGGACATGTACGTAGATGGCGGTGTGAGTCTTGATTTGAATACCGTAGGCGCCCAGGCCGCGGAAATGGAAGACATGGGGTATGCTGGGGTGATGACGGCTGAAACGGCCCATGATCCATTCTTTCCGTTACTGGTTGCTGCACAGAACACTCAGCGTATTGAGCTTATGACCTCGATCGCGGTTGCCTTCGCACGATCGCCAATGACCTTGGCAAACATTGGGCACGATCTCAATGCCTACTCGAAGGGTCGATTTACCCTAGGATTAGGATCACAAATTAGGCCGCATATCACCAAGCGTTTCAGTATGCCTTGGTCGAGTCCGGCGGCGCGTATGCGCGAGTACATCATGGCGATGCGCGCCATTTGGGATTGCTGGCACCAGCAGCAACCACTTGAATTTACTGGGGAATTTTATACTCATACGTTGATGACGCCGTTTTTTACGCCGACCAATGTGGACTATGGTGCGCCCAAGGTATTTCTTGCAGCGGTGGGTCCAAAAATGACTGAAGTCGCCGGCGAGGTAGCGGATGGCATTATTGTGCATGCGTTTACCACTGAAAAATATCTGCGCGAAACCACGTTGCCAGCCCTAGAGCGAGGGTTTGCCAAGGCGGGCAAGCGTCGCGAAGATTTTCAAATCAGCTACCCCATGTTTATCGTCACTGGCAACACCGAAGAAGACATGCGAGAGGCAGAGCAAGCCACCCGACAGCAGATTGCTTTCTATGGTTCTACCCCGGCGTATAAGCCGGTTCTTGAGAGTTTAGGAGCGGGAGAGCTGCAAGCGGATTTGAATACGATGTCGAAGCAGGGGCGCTGGCAAGAAATGGGCGAGCTCATTACTCCTGACCTATTGCAAGAGTTTGCGGTCATTGGTGAGCCACAAAGCCTGCCGGATCAGATCATTAACCGCTACGGTGATATCGTAGACCGTACTTCAGCGGCTTACGCCCATATCGGTAAAGCGGATCGGGCAAACATTATAGAAAAGCTATCGGCAGTTTAGTCGAGGCTAGTAGCGGTAACTTAAATTAAGGGGAAGAACATGAAAGTAGACGCTGGCATTGGTCATCAACTAGAGAAAATACCCTCCCTCGTGGGTAAGTTAGAAGCCGACGGTTACGATGGTGTCCGCACCGCGGAAATGAATCACGACCCATTTTTTCCGCTGCTGTTGGCTGCAGAGCACAGCGACAAGCTAGAAATCGCCTCTTCAATAGCCGTGGCGTTTGCGCGCAGTCCGATGAATTTGGCGAATATCGGCCATGATCTTAATGCCTATTCCAAAGGGCGATTCACTCTGGGCTTGGGTTCACAAATTAAGCCGCACATTACTAAGCGCTTCAGCATGCAGTGGGGTGCTCCAGCCGCACAGATGCGTGAATTGGTGTTAGCCATGCGTGCGATATGGGCGAATTGGTACGATGGCACGCCTCTAGAATTCGTTGGCGAGTACTACCGGCATACGCTTATGACCCCGGCGTTTACTCCTGAAGATAAAGATTATGGTGCGCCGAAAGTCGTATTAGCGGCCGTGGGTCCTAAGATGACCGAAGTGGCTGGCGAAGTAGCTGATGGCATGATCATCCACCCGTTTAGCACGTTGCCTTATATTAATTCGGTAACGCTACCTGCAATTGAGCAGGGTTTGGCCAAGGCAGGTAAAGCTCGTAAGGACTTCGAACTGTCCTATTCATGTTTCGTGGTTACCGGGCGCGATGAAGCTGAATTTGCCGCGAGCAAGAAAGCCACTCAGGAGCGTATCGCCTTTTATGGCTCCACACCCGCATATAAGGGCGTTTTGGACTCTATTGGTGTGGGTGAACTGCAAGGCGAACTCAATACTATGTCAAAGCAAGGCCGCTGGAAGGAAATGGGGACCCTGATAACCGACGATATACTTGCTGAGTTCGGTGTAATGGGCGAGCCGGCAGAAATTGCCCCGCAAATGCTTGAACGTTACGGATCGTTCACCGATCGGACCTCAGCAACCTTCCCGGTCTCTGATGACGCCCAGCGTGGGCAAATCATTCAGGCGCTAAGGGCGGGTTAGGCCTTAGTCGGTTTCAGGTTGTCGTATGGGTTGCGTCGTTAGATCTTTTGGGTCTAAGGGCGCCCTTATGCGCTGCCTTAAGATCGTCTAATTAAGGTCATATAGTCTTTTGCAAGTAAGCAAGTGCTTACTATTTGCGCGGAAACCTGAATAATTCCGCGCAATTCCATTTTTTCTTCATTATTTTGTTCCGCAATGGCGACGCGATTAGTAGAATTGGGACCGCTACTTGGGGTCTGTGAGAAAAATAAAAAAAATGGGTCGGAACCTAGGAGGTTAGGGTTCTGTCGCGGGAGAAAGCCATGAAACACGATGTTGTTTTTGCTGCGCTGAAGGCTCGTATAGATGTACGGTTAGGAGTATGTGCGCTGGTGCTAGTAGTGTGCCTAGCGTTCATCCACGGCAACTCGTACGCTCCAGAACAGCGAGTAGTGTCCTTTGCCAAGCCGCAATTGGGTCAAGTGGCCTATGATGTTGAAGTTGCAAACCTAGGCAGCCGCATTAGTGCAGCCTTTGGTATCCAGCGCATAAAGGCGGAAGAGTTTTCCCACTGGTTGATTGAAGCTTCCGAGCGTCAGGGGATATCGCCAGACGTGCTTGCGAGCTTAGTACTGACCGAGAGCTCTTTTCGCAAAAATGTACGCTCATCTGTAGGGGCTGTTGGTCCCGCCCAAGTCCGTCCGGACTATTGGGCAGCATTTTGCGGCCAAGATCATTTAAATGATCCGGAGCAAAATGTTTATTGTGGCGCTCAGGTCCTCGGCCACTTGCAAGAGCGCTGCGACGGTGATCTAGTCTGTGCCTTAGGCTCGTATAATGTTGGGCCAAATGCGCGCAAAAGTCGGGCTGCGGCACGCTACGTTGCCAAAATCGATCTGCATTTAGAGCGTTTAGAGCAGATAGCACTCTAAAGCTCTGTCCTCGGCCTTGGATCAGGGGTTAAGCTGGGTGTTTGCCTAGAGGGCTCCCTTATGACGCAGTTTGGTCTCCTCATGTTTGCCACCGAATACGCGGTTGCGCCCCAGGTACTTGCCGAGCAGGCAGAAATGTACGGTTTCGAATCGTTATTTTTGCCTGAACATACCCATATTCCCGCGAGTCGAAAGTCGCCTTGGCCTGGCGGGGCGGATCTGCCAAAAGAGTATTGGCACACCTTCGACCCCTTTGTAGCCTTAACTATGGCGGCGTCGGTGACGCAAAAGCTTAAGCTCGGCACCGGTATTTCCTTGGTTACGGAACGCGATCCTATCCTCATGGCGAAACAGGCCGCCACCTTAGATCACCTGTCCGATGGCCGCTTAGTTCTGGGCATCGGTGCTGGTTGGAATGCCGAAGAAATGGAGAATCATGGCACCCCGTTCGCACAACGTTGGCCAATACTCCGCGAGCGCACGCTGGCGATGCGAGAGATCTGGCGCGAAGAAGAGGCCGAGTTTCACGGTGATTTTGTCGATTTCGATAAAATCTGGTGTTATCCAAAACCAAAGCAGGCAGGCGGGCCAACGATTTTGATGGGCGCTTCGTCCCGCTATAGCTACGATCGTATTGCAGAATACGCGGACGGTTGGATGCCGATTTATCAAAATCATGCGCGGCGGCAAGCCAGTGGTGGCGTCGACTATGCCGCTGGTATCGCGCGAACCAAGGAGGCTTGGCAAGCCCGGGGACGCCATGGCAGCCCGCAATTCAGTATTTTTGGGGTCGGGGCGGATCGCCGTGCAGTATCTGAGTTAATTGAACTAGGTTTTGATCGAGTGATTTTTGCGCTGCCCTCGGAGTCGGCCGACGTGGTTTTACCTTTGGTTGAAAAATACGCGTCTATTGCCCATGAATTCACGCCTTAGATCGCGTTGACTGGGCCGTGGAGTGCCGAACTAGCTGCGGTGCCTGCTGTATTGCGCCATCTATTACCTCACCGCTTCCAGGTATGCCGATGGGTAAGCCGGCAGGTGTTCGCTGCCTGCATCTGGATAAGCGCTTGAGCTGCGGGTTGTTTAATGATCTGCGCAGGCCCAAGGTGTGTTCGGAATTTAAGCCAGAGCCGCTGGTTTGCGGCAGCAATCGGCACGAGGCCTTGGTATTGATTCAGCATTTAGAACTGAGTTGTGCACCCTAGTCCAATAAACCCCTAAGCTTTGCAGCGATATCCTGCTCTTTGTATAAATGGTGTGCATCAAGTCCGGCTTTAAGCGCGCCCTCTATATTGGCGGCACTGTCATCGATAAAAAACACATCTTCTGGTGGTGTATTTATTTGCTCGCAGACTTGAATGAATGCGGCAGGGTGAGGTTTACGTGCTCCAACCTCGTGGGATAAAAACATCCTGTGGAAGTGAGCCAAGGCCGCTGGATAGCGACTGTAGAACGATTCAGCATGCACTGCGTTGGTGTTACTGAACGCGAACAAGTCGTAACGTTGGGCCAGTTCCGGCAGCAAGGCCACCACTTTTACGTAGGGCTTAGTCCAGATGGCGTTCCAGCCGTCCTGCCAATCGCTCAAAGGCATATCGATGCCGAAATGTTGACCTTGGCGTCGTACATATTCGGCAAAATCTATGGCGCCGATTTCGTGTAGCTCGTAGGCCTCATCCATGACCCAGCGGCGTTCAAAGCGCTCAGTTGCGACACCGGCCCGCGTCGCCCAAGTGCGAAAAACTTGGGCGACATTGATACCGAGTACAATGCCGCCCAAATCCAGAAGAATAGCTTTGGGCATAAAAGTGACTAATAGCCAGCGCTGCTGTCGCGAATAAGTGCCAAATAGTCGCTGTCCATAGGGCTATAAGTCGCTTCGCCGGATTTCATGACGAAAATCGGGTCATTCGTCATGTCGATGTCGTAGCCTTGCTTGCGCAAATCGCCCTTGAGCATCTTAAAAGTGCCGGTGACGTCGATGTCGGGCTGGATACGCAAAAACACTGGAGCAGCATAACTGGGCAGATTTTCTTTGACGAATTCAGCGAAACGATCCAAATCCAAAGTATCGACACCGTCTTGCAGTGTCAGGGCTGTCATGCCCGCGCGGCCATCGGTGCCGGGAATTTCGACGCCGTAGACGTTACAGAATTTAACCTGATCAAAGCCATTAATGATTTCTCCTACCTCGTTGGTGGAGACGTTTTCAGCCTTCCAACGAAAAGTGTCGCCGACTCGATCGACGAATTGATAGTGGTCGTACCCCAGCGTATAGCCGACGTCGACCGTGCGCATCAGATCGCCGGTGTTGAACCAGGCATCGCCTTCTTCGAAGGCGCTGCGGAACACTTTCTTCTCGGTGGCTTCAGCGTCGGTATAACCCTCAAAAACAGTATCGGGCGTAATTTTCCCCAACAATAAGCCGGGCTCACCCTGCTGCACCGGAATACATCTTCCTGCATCATCGGTAACGATTTCATCGTTATCTACATCGTATTCCACTAGAGCCACTTCCGCAGAGGTCATGCCCACGGTCATGTCTTTGTTCATAAGGTTGGCAAAGGATACGTTGCCTTCAGACGCACCGTAGAACTCGCATACTCGTTTGATGCCATAGCGTTGTTTGAAATTCATCCAAATGTCTGGACGCATGCCATTGCCCATAATGCTGTGCAGGGGGTTTTGGGCATCATCGGCCTGTTCGGGAATATTCGTCAGGTAACGACATAATTCGCCGATATAGATCATGTGCGAGCAATTGTTTTCACGTATTTCGTTCATAAAGTTACTGGCGGAAAACTTACGCCTAACGAACATGCTGGCACCAGAGGCGAAGGCAGCGCCGGCGCCCAGTAGCAAGCCAGTTGCGTGATACAGAGGCAGGCACAGATATATTCGGTCTGTAACCGTGCATTGCAAACCTGCGATAGCGGACATGTCGGAGGCGATCAATAAGCGACGATTCGACAACACCGCAGCCTTCGGTAAGCCAGTTGTGCCGGAGGTATAAATGTACAGTGCTGTCTCACCAATAGTGGTTTCTCCGGTCTGTGCTGGATTATCCTCGCTGGTTTCCGCGATGTCGGTCATAAGATCTTGTGCCCAATTAGGACAAGGTCTGCTGCCGCTGTCGTTGACGAAAAAGAAATCAGAGCCTGCCTGCAGGCTTAATTGGTCCTGAATGGCATCCAACTCAGCCATGCACTCCTCGCCAACGATGCATTTGCTGGAGCCGGTGACATTTATGCAGTGGATGAGCGAGTTACCGCCTAAGTTGGAATTTAGCAGTCCACTGACAGCACCCAATTTGTTGAGCCCCACTAAAATGGCGAGATACTCAATGCGGTTCTCCATCATGATGCTCACCACGTCGCCGCGCTTTACGCCCTGCGCATGCATGTGGTTGGCAAAACGGTTGGCCAACGCGTTGAATTCAGACCAGTTCATCTGCTGGCCCTCAAAAATGATGGCGCTGGCGTTAGGGTGATTTTTCGCATTCGCCTCAACCCGAGCACCGAAGCTGTCCTTCACGTCAGCAGGACGTGGTGTCATGCCCTTCTTTAGTTTTAGTAGCGCTGGCAGGTATGTCAGCGTTTTTACCGTATCAATAACACCCACGATGTCTTCTCCTAGTCCCAGTCAATTGCTGAACGATAGCAAAAATAATGCTCTTGTACTGCGCAGCTTCGGCATGTTGTATTAAGGCATGACAGTATTGTTCGGAGTGCGGCTTAATGTTGCAGGAGGTGACTTAATGGGAGTGAATGGAATAAATAGTTGGCAAATCGGTGGGGTGAAAGTCACCCGTATTGTAGAAATGGAGAGTACCGGTGGTAGCCGCTTTATTTTGCCCGACGCCACTCGCGACGCCTGTAAGCCCATAGATTGGATGCAGCCACACTTTATGGATGATCAGGGCAATCTGAAGATGAGCGTGCACGCATTAGTGATCGACACGGGTGAATATCGAATCCTCGTGGACACCTGTATTGGTAATGACAAAGAGCGCAATATACCCACGTGGTCACATTTGCAGACAGACTTTTTGCAACAGTTGGCTAGCGCAGGCTATCCGAGAGAATCCATTGACTATGTATTGTGTACCCATCTGCACGTCGACCATGTGGGCTGGAACACCATTCTAATAGACGGAGAGTGGGTGCCCACCTTTACGAATGCGCGTTATCTCATTGGTGAGACCGAGTGGCATTATTGGGACGCTCATGAAGATGAGTCCGCATATGGCCCGGTTCTAGCTGATTCAGTGCGGCCCGTTGTGGAGGCCGGATTAGTGGATTTGGTATCGACCGATCACCGATTGTGTACAGAGGTCTCCCTGCAATCCACTCCAGGTCATACCCCAGGCCATGTATCGGTAAAGATTGAGTCCAATGGGGAGCAGGCGTTGATTACGGGGGACTGCATTCATCATCCCGTACAGATGACGCGTACCGATTGGTGCTCTTCAGCAGATTACGATCAGTCAGAAGGCCGCCGCACCAGAGAGAATCTATTAGCTGAGCTGGTTGATCGAAATATCTTGGTCATTGGCACACATTTCGCGACTCCAACGGCGGGTCACATCAAAGGTTTACCAGATGGCGGCTATTGGCTTGATGTTAGTTAGCGGATAGCGGCCCGCCCTTGCATAAACAGCAGTTTGTTAACCGTTGGTCGACAAAAATAGACCGTCTATACCAATAAGGCGTTGCCTACGTGATTATTGTGAGACAGTCCATGGCCGTTTTTCAGGACATCAGTGGTTGTCAGGAAAGAGTGGTTTGGATGGTTTGGCTTATCATCACTGGCTTAGCGTAAAGAATTCTGTCCGCATAACCGTCAGGTATTGCTCGCTTCGACTGTTTAGGTTGCAGCAATGAGAAATCATCGAAATTTTTCAATGGCGTATTGTGGCTTGGCCGTTGTGGTGATTGTTTATTTGGCGGCGTCCAGTCTGCTGGTTTTTTTCGACCCGCTGCTGCTGCGGCAAACATTCTGGCTGCTTATCGTTTCTATTGGATTAGTGTTGACGCTGGCAATTTTGCTGCGTCATCTAAGTTTGGTGGTTAGAGCGCATCGGGCCAGTGTCTTCGCTCAAACTATGCGGTTGCAGACGTTGCGCGGTAATGAGCTGAATAAGCAGGCTCTGGGAACGGGCCTAAGTGCCTGCCTAGTGATCGACGAGCATGGGGCAATAGTCGGCTGTAATGCGGCTTTTAGTGAGTTAACAGGCCATAGAGAGAGTGCCCTCGTTAGTCGCGATCTGGTGGATGTTCTGGTGCCGGAGCGCTGCAAAGAAACCTTTTGCGCGAACCTGGTAGATCAGCTGCGAGTTGTAGCGGGGGGTGTGCTCGGTGATCCGGCAGAAGGCGTGATGTTGCTGACTGACGGCACGGAGCTGCCGGTTGAGATAACTGTCGATAGGGTGGGCGAATCCGAGCCGTCCTATTATCGCACTGAAATAAGAGATCGATGCCAACGGCGCTCTATTGAACGGCAATTGCGTGTTGCAAAAGCCCGGGCCGAAGCCGCTAATCGCGCAAAAAGTCGCTTCCTCGCTGCGATGAGTCATGAAGTCCGTACGCCGCTAAATGCCTTGCTCGGTGCCATCAGCCTGCTGCGCAGTGATCTGAGTAAGGCTGAGAGCGCGAGTCTGCTGGATATCGCAAAACAGTCCGCTGATGTTTTGGCCGGTGTGGTTAATGGCATTTTGGACTATTCCAGAATCGAAGCCGGTGCGATGACTTTGGATAACAAGCCATTTTCTGCAGCGCAACGGGTCAATGAAGCAGTAGATCTGTACAAGGTATTAGCGCGCAAAAAAGGCCTGGAGATTGTTGCCACGGTTGACCCACACTGCGCCGATTATGTTCTGGGCGATCCGTCTAAGTTTTCGCAAATTCTTAATAACTTAATTGCCAACGCAATTAAATTTACCGAATCTGGTTTAGTAACGGTGAGCCTTGTGCGCGTTGGTGTCACGCCGGGTGGAGCCGAGTATCAATTGTCGGTCACTGATACCGGAATAGGGATTGCGGCGGAACATTTGGCCGCTGTCTTTGACGTATTTGCGCAAATAGACGAATCCAATCAGCGGCGCAATAATGGTGCTGGACTTGGCTTAGCAATCAGTCGCCAGCTAGCGAAATTAATGGGTGGTGACATAACCGTATCCTCGGGTCTAGGACTGGGGAGTGTCTTCAGACTGCAATTGGCATTCGAGGAAAGCGAGGCGCCAGCGGCAAAAAAAGCGCGCCCTGACCAGCCCCTGGCTGATGGGAAACAATTGCCAATATTGTTGGTTGAAGACAGCCCAGCGAACCAACACGTAGTGTGTGTGGCGTTACGCCGCGCCGGTTATGCGGTGACCGTCGCCGCAGACGGCATAGAAGCCCGTGAGCAGTTGCGCCACCATGGCCCTTTTGGTCTTGTGTTGTCCGATATTCGTATGCCGCGTATGGACGGCCTTGAACTGATCCGTTGGATACGTCAGGCAGGGATAATGGTGCCCTTCATTGCGTTAACAGCAAAAGCTTTTAAAGAAGACGAAGCAGCCTGTTTGGCCGCTGGGATGGATGGCCTGTTGACTAAGCCCATCGACTTCGAATTACTTGAACACACCGTAGCCCAATGGATTATCGGGCTTTAAGCCAGCACTCGGGCGGAGTCTAATTGCCTGTTACTGAACCAAGCCTCAGGCTTACAACGATGAGCCGTGATTACGCGGCCAGCTCGGCTTTTAATGTGTCTACGGTTTTTTGCATTTTGTCCCACTCAGAAAACAGGAATTCGGTGGGGTCGCCCGTTGGTATGTCGCTGTAAGGAATGCGCCAAAATTGTAAGATGACGCGTTGCTTAAGCCAGCCGCCGCCAAGGAGGTCGTGGACGCTGGCTGAACCCTCAAAGCCCACATGAGCCAGAAATACCAGATCTTTTTGTGGGTTTTTATCTAACATAGCAGATATGCCGCCTAAACGTGGCGGCAAAAGACCTGGCCAGCGCGTCAATTGTTCCTGTAGTTGTGGGCGGCGTGTTGCCAAATCGTCGTGCTTTTTCTGGGTGAAGCGGGTGCCCTCTGGGTAGATTAAAACAGATTCGTCATCCCCAGCGGTGGCTACAAGATCGCTGACGTCGCGTACTGCAGCAGCGCTATCGGTCCCTGATCGGTCAACAAAAACGTTAGGTAGTAAGTTACCGCCTATGTCTAAACAGGGAAGCAGTTGCAGTTCCTGTTTGAGCACGTAGCGCAGGCTTTCCATGCGTGCTTTGCCAAAATACAAAAGAGGTAAAACCGTATCCGCCATGCTGGTGTGGCGCGACAGTAGAACGGCACAGGGCCCTTCGAGCGAGTCACTGCCGCGCACCTCGATTTCGAGCTGGAAAACCCATTTCCCCAGATCAAAAAGCGCTTGGCCCCACCAAAATTGAATGTCGCGCAAGCGCCGCATAAAACTTGGATGGTTACGATATATAGTCCATACCCAAGCGAAGCGTGCTAGTCCCGTCCATTCACAAATCACAAACCAATACACGAAAATCAAACTATGCGGAGCGGTCCTAAAGGTGGGAAAGAGGCTGGCGATCAGCGCTACCGATATGAACAGGGGTGCCAGCACCACCAGAAGCGGAGTAATCACGACCAGCGCACCAATAGTAAAGCAGCGACGTTTGATCATGTATAAGCTCCGGACATAGTTGAGAGTTGTGAGCGAAACCAGTAATAGGCGGTGATACCGAGTAGGGAATTACTGGCCAGCGTGGCAATAAAAATGCCCTGATAGCCAAAATAGTGGTCGAGTATGGATGCCAGTGGAATATAAACGATGACCATTCTGGCGAAAGCTAAGGCAGTGCTCGGCAAAGGTTTGCCAATGGCGTTGAAAGATGCCGTGGCCATCATCAGCATGCCCCAACAACCGTAGCTCCAAGGCACCAGAGCCAGGTACAGAGCAGCAATGCTGATGACCTCAGGCGAACTGTCAATCAAGCTTGAGATGGCCTCACCGAAAATGAACAGCGGTAACGCCACAGCGAACCCCCAAATTAACGAGAACTGGTAGCTTGCTCTCACCCCTTGGCGTACCCGGTCGATGCGTTTGGCGCCTAAGTTTTGGCCGACGAAAGGGCCGATGGATCCAGAGAGGGCAAACATAAGCATCGCTGCGACAGCTTCGATACGAACGGCGACGCCAAATCCGGCCACAGCGGTTTCGCCATAGTTTGCCATCAATCGAGTGACATAAGCGGCGGTGACCGGACCGATCAGATTGGTCGCTATGGCAGGAATACCAACATGCAGAATACGCTTGGTCGAGGCGAAAAAGGTTCGGAAGTGATCGCTATTGAGCACCATCTTGCCCTTGAAAACAAAAACCAGAGTGACAATCAGGGTCGCGAAACGGGTCACAGTCATTGCTATAGCAGCGCCGCTCAGTTCCATGGCGGGGAAGCCGAACCAACCGAAGATTAGAATAGGATCGAGCAGTAAGTGAACGAGCGATCCAACGGTCATGATAAGCCCTGGAGCGGTCGCACTGCCGTTGGCGCGCATAATGCTGCCGAGAATCATGCTAGTAGTAAAAAAAATGCTGCCGGGTAGATAGATATCTAGGTAGCTATGAATCAGCGGTAGCATCTCAGTACTGGCGCCCAGCGCAAGAAATAGTGGGTCTAAGGTCGACCAGCATAGTGCGGCCAGAATAGACATGGCCACAGTCACTAATATCAAACTGTGTGTGCCTAAGCGTTGCACGTCATCGCTATCGCTGCGGCTATAAGATTGTTGGCCCACACTGCGAGCGATCACTGACGATGTGCCGATGCTTATTCCCAGGGCGATACTGGTCAGCACCATGGTCACCGGAAAGGTAAAAGTGATGGCCGCGACGTGGGCAGTGCTCAATTGTCCTATAAAGCCAATTTCTAGAACCTGCACCAAGATGCTTGACGATACCCCCATCATCATAGGCGCAGTCAGGCGGGCCAACGACAGCGGAACGTAGCCTTGAGTAAGGTCGGTTTGGGGCATAGGGCAAGTATCTCACGACTGCGCATCATGAGGAGGTGAAAATCCCTGTGAACGGGATTTTTTCTTTGCATCTTCGAAAAATATTTGCGAGCGGTGGTTTTTCACCACGTTGGCGAAGAATTCACTACCGGCTAGCGCTTTGTTGCGGCGTGCGTATCGACAATCGCGTTATTTTCGCAGCCATTCGGTGGTGGCGATTATGGGCGAGGCAAAATCTGAGCATAGTGCTCTTGAACCAACTGCGTTGCTGCGTGAGGGGTGGCTCTCCTTCGCAGAGGTCGTTCTCGTGTTTTTTTGGCCAGGGCGCCTGTTTGACGGTTATCCATGGCGCGGGATTTGGGAGGCAAAAGAGCGACTCTTGGTGACTGTTATGTCCCAAGCTTGGCTCGTCCTTGCTGCCATGGCTTACATTGCTCATTACTTCTTATTTGATCGAGTTCAGCAGCTCCAGCCATCTTACTTTTGGCTGTATTTTCGGCTGGGTATGGCCTGTTTGTTATTAGGCACTGCGCTATTTTATGCCTCGCCGCTGATCCATCGGATGGGCCGTTTTTATCGTATTCCCAGCGCACTTGCTATGTGGCTGATGGCATATACCCAAGCCTTGGTAACACACTGGTACTCCGTCGATGCATGGGCATTTTGTTTTGTGTTCATGCTGGTCAGTTTGCTGATTCTGCGTATGAATGTGTTGTCGAGCGTAGGCTATATCGCGCTGATCGTTACCAGTATCTGGATGCCCTTGCAGCAGGTGGGATTGCCGAAAAGCTACCTTATCAGCGGGGTAGTGGTGAGCCTGGCGATAATGATTGCCTTCAAGACCGCCCATCTTTATGGCATTCATCGTTTTTTGCAGGAACAAGAAAGATTGCGGCAGCAACGGGAGGTGATCGAACTGCGCATGTTGATTTCCGATCAGATTCGCATGCTGATTCCCAAAGTCATCGCCAAACGTATAGAGCGCCTAGTCGCCGAAGTTGGGTTAGGTGTGCGCAGTGCTCTGCGACAAGCATTGCGACCACAGCAGAAACAGGTGGTATGCCTACACACCGACATTCGCGGGTATACCCGTGCAGTTGAGAGTTCTGATGAGTATCTGCGGCAGGCAGTTATTCCGGAAATTACCGCTATGCATCAAGTCATTGACGATCTGGACGGTGTGCCGCGCAAGATTGGCGATCTAATGTTCGCTTATTTTGATGAGGCGGATCAGCAGAAAAATGCCCTAACAGGATTTCTGGCGGCAATAAATCTGTCATTAATTTCTCAAACTGTGAACCAGTCTACAGTTTTGCCGACTATTAGGCGCTACTTTCTGCTGGTATCTGGGCCAGCTTGGGTTGGCAACATGGGTGGACTTGATTCATCCGTAGAGATCACCGCTTTGGGGTCCCCAGTAAATCTTGCGGCTCGATTGGATGAACTTACCAAGCAGCCTAAGTTCCAGGATGTTGTGCAAATAGGAGATATTGTTATGCCAGAAGAAATGCATGCTTTGTTGCTCGCGCAAATACCGAATCTAGCGGCAACTGCAGTTAACCTCTCGGATTTAAGCCTTGAGATTCGTGATTTTCCCCAAGTACGGCACCTAAGAGTCATTCGGCCGAGTCAAGACATGGCAGATCAAATGCTGGCTCATCACACTGGGCGTCTGTTATGAGTGCGCTAGCCCATGGTTGGTTAGAGCCCGCCGACGTATATGTTAATGATCCGATACTTGCCAAGATTCGTTTGTGTGAGCCCGGTCAAATACTGATAGACGCCAAAGTTCAGCGCATTAGTCCGTTGGGCTTGGATGTGGTTGTTGATGCGGAGCGACTGACATTAGGGGTCGTCAATTGTGAAGTAGATGTGCAATTGGTTGTCGCGGGTCAAAAGTTGGCATTACGCACCACCGTAGCTGGGCGATCAGCCACCCTTGCGGGTCAAGTGCTGTTGGTATTGCGGTTTTCCTCTGTTTTGCAGGCGCATTCCAAGGGTGATAACTCTACCAGCGGTAATCTCAGTACTAACGTTACTGCGCCGCGTCTGTGGGACTGCTCTGCTGAATTTTTCCCTACCGCGTTAGCGCTGAACCCAGCTCGCTACAATGATTACATCTATTTCAAAGTGCTCGCTGTATCGGCTCAGGGTTTGCGCTTGGTATGCAGCCAGCGCAATAAAATGTTGTTGCCGGGTTTGCAGTTAAAGTTGCAAATGAGCCTCCCAATGATCGGCGAGGCCTGCATTGATGTCCGGGTAAAACAGGTGTCCGTGCATGCAGACGAGCGTAAGCGTGCGTTTGATGTTGTAGTCAAAGTGCTGATGCTGGAAAGCTACGCCCGCGAGATGATCGCACAGTATTTAATCCAGTTTGGTCGTGTAGACAGTCTTGATGCGTTGCGCGCTGATGGTTTAAATCCGCCTTCAGTTGCGCGGGGCGTAGACTTTTACTTTTTGCGCAGTAAACAAGACCACGCTGATGTATTGAACCTGCGCCTTACGGCCCATCGCCAGTTCGGAAACTTTCGGAAGTCCGACGTGCGCGCCGATGATTTAGACGACGAAGCAGATGACTCGGCGCGCATATTAATTGGTAAGCACAAAGGCCGTACTGTGGCTTCCGCACGCTTTCGTTTTATCCAGAAAGATCAGCCGCTAACTATGCAGGCGCATATCCATTGCGAGGGTGGGCTGCCGCCGCGCGAGCAAATTGTCGAGGTCAGTAGAGCGTGCACTGACCCAGAATATCGACGCGGTAATCTGTTCGCTAATGTTGTGCATCAATTGTTTGTTTCCGCGATACCCGCGGGCCGCCACTTTGTGTTGCTGGTTTCGTTGCCCAATCTGCTGGATTTTTATAGGTCTATTGGCTGCAGAGAGCTTGGCTTGACTCAGTACGATGAGTTTTGGAATGGCGAGCAGCACCTGTTGTTAATGAATGCTGTGCACGTTTGCCTCGGCCGCGATGTTGGACCCGTTGTTTGGAATTTGATGTTTCGTGAGCCCTATGAATATCTGTTGGAACGTGGCGCAATTTATCCAAGCACGCTAGACCGCCTCCGATTGCTGGCTTATCGCGGCATTGGTGTGGTTACTGATTTTTGGTTCTGGTTATTTCGACCGAAAATTTTGGTCTGAACAGTGATCTCAAACAGGCTGAAATATGGCGTGTTTAGGAGCTAGCCCGTGGAGGTGGCATGAGCGAGATTGATTGGGAGCGATACGCTATAGATTACGATGTAATGTGTGAAGCGAATCCGGCGTATCAGCAAAATGTGCAACACTTGCTGGACCGATTGGATCAATGGCAATTGCCGGCAAGTCCCAAGGTGCTGGATATCGGTGCCGGTACCGGTTCTTTTATCGTTGCTATGAGCGAAAAATTGTCGGATGCACAATTCACCCATTTAGATTTTAACGCGGCAATGAATGCTCAGGCGCTGAATAAGTACACGGCCCTAGGTATAGATATTGACATCGTGCAAGGTGCTCTAGCCGATCTGGACATGCCAAATTATTCTCAGGACCTTATCATTTGCGTCAATGCGTTGTATGCGATGTCGCAACCTCAGGCGGTATTGCGCAGAATCAGGCGCTTGCTGAAACCCAACGGCCGGTTTTTTGTTATCGACTTTGGTCGTGAAATGAGGGTCGTCAAGTGGAGTTATCACCTATACGTTGCCTTGTTACAGCAACAGGGCGCCCGAGGTGCTGCAAAGTGGTTTTGGCGCAACAGAGAAGTGCTCAGACAAAACCGGATTGGTATGCGAGCACAACAACAAGGTAACTATTGGCTGCACAGTCCTCGGCAGTTCGCCTATGCGTTAGAGAGTAATGGTTGGTATATCGAAGAGATCACTACCTGTTACCTGGGCGACTGCGATCTGGCGGTGTGTCGGCCGTTTTGATCCGATAGCGTGTTAAGTCTTGTATCATGTGGATCCTAGCCGCTGGAGAGTTTGCCTGTGTTTGATTACACCCCTGCAGTTGTTGTAACCGCAGCTGCGCGTTCTGAATATCT
The DNA here is from genome assembly GCA_002684495.1 of Gammaproteobacteria bacterium. GTDB lineage: Bacteria > Pseudomonadota > Gammaproteobacteria > Pseudomonadales > Azotimanducaceae > UBA4421. Next base: position 248,815 of record NYVG01000029.1, read on the forward strand.
GGAATTTGCCAAAGCCGTGGCGCGAGCCGCAGGCGCAGTGATTTTGCCGTATTTTCGTACTAATGCCGATGGCATGAAGCTGGAAAATAAAGCCCAAGACGGTTTTGATCCAGTAACCCGCGCGGATCGCGAGGCCGAACAACATATCAGACAGCGTATTAGCGAAACCTATCCTGATCATGGGATATACGGTGAAGAGTTCGGCTTGCAAGCAGGTAACGGACTGACGTGGGTTATCGATCCCATAGATGGCACCCGCGCTTTTATGAGTGGCATGCTGCATTGGGGCGTTTTGCTCGCGTTATTTGATGGCGAAAACCCGATCGTGGGGGTGCTGTACCAGCCTTATACGGATGAGCTTTTTTTCGGTGACGGAGTAATAGCGGGTATCCAGCACCGGGGGCAAGAGCGGCCGCTCAAAACCGCATCGCTGGTTGAGCTGTCTGCGGCGACCACCTGTACCTCGGGTACCCAATGGTTGGCTCCAGAGAAGCGCGCACAATACGCAGCCTTAGCCGCTGCGGCGCAACTTAATTGCACAGGTGGCGATTGTTATCTGTTTGGTCTGGTAGCTATGGGGCAGATGCACATTGGTCTAGACGGATCCCTCAATCCCTACGACATTCAGGCGCTCATCCCTATTATCCGCGGAGCCGGTGGTGTCATTACCACTTGGGACGGCGGTAACCCGAGCATGGGTGGGCATGTTGTGGCCTCAGCCAATGCAGCGTTGCATCAGCAGGCCTTAGAGAAGCTGCGAAGTTAAGAGCCGAGCTCGCCGACGGTCTTTACCAGCAACGCTTGTTCGGCTGCTTTGACCCGTGTCTCTAACGTCTCTGGCGTATCGTCGGGCAGTACTTGAACAGTGGTTTGAGCTAAGATCGGGCCGGTATCGTAGTCGTAATCAACTAAATGTACGGTGGCGCCACTTTCGGTCTCCCCAGCTGCGATTACCGCCTGGTGCACACGCGAGCCAAAATAGCACTTGCCACCAAACTTCGGTAACAACGCGGGATGGGTGTTAATGATCCTGCCCTTGTAAGCCGCCAGAGTCTGCTCGCCAAGCTTTTTCATATAACCAAGTAGCAGTACCCAGTCAGCTCGTGCTTGCTGGCAGGCTGTCAGTACCGCGAGGTCTTCATTGGCATGCATCTTGCCGCTGATATGGTGGGTTGGGATATTTGCGGCAGCAGCACGTCGTAGGGCGCCAGAGCCGCTATTGTTGCTGATTACCGCGACCAGCTCGGCGGGCAGATGCCCTTCAGCGCAGGCGTCGATTAACGCTTGCAGCGTTGTACCCTCGTGTGAGGCGAGAACTGCGATTCTAACCATAAGCTTGTGTCGGCAGCCAAGTGACCAGTTGCTGCCAGTTAAAGATAATCAGCATGCCGACAACCTGCAGCGCAATAAAGGGTAATACGCCCCGGTAAATAGTGGTTACGTCTACACCCTCAGGTGCGACGCCTTTCAGATAAAAAATAGCAAATCCTACTGGTGGCGTTAGAAAACTCGTCTGCAGACATACCGCAAACAAAATTGTAAACCACACTGGATCGAATCCCAGGTTAGCGACTACTGGGGCCACCAAGGGTAAGACGATCAATGTCAGTTCAATCCAGTCGAGGAAGAATCCAAGAATGAATGTCGCGGCGAGGATGCAGATGATAATACCAGTGGGCCCGAAAGGCAGGCCTAAAAGTAATCTTTCGATCAATTCATCGCCGCCGAGGCCGCGTAGTACCAGAGAAAACGCAGTGGCGCCCAACAACACGGCAAAAATAAAGGCCGTAGTGCGGGTGGTTTCTTGCAGCACTTCGCGCATAACAGATTGGTTCATTTGGCGTTTCACAATAGCCAGCAACAACGCGCCGGCAGCGCCCACTCCGGCAGCTTCGGTGGGTGTGGCCAGGCCCATAAAGATGCTCCCCAGCACTGCAAGAATTAAAAATGCAGGGGGCAGAATTGCTTTGAAGAGGTCGATGACAGCCTGCCAGTTAAAGGCCTCGACAGCGGCCGCAGGGGCTTTATGCGGCTGCAGCCAACCCACCAACAGAATGTAGGCAATGTACAGGCCACCTAAAAGCGCGCCGGGGAAAACCGCACCGAGGAAAAGATCGCCCACACTCATGGCCATACGATCGGCCATGAGCACCAGCATAATGCTCGGCGGAATCAATATACCCAATGTACCCACGGCGCAAACCGTGCCGCTGGCTAAACTTTTGTCGTAGCCCTGCTGCAGCATGGCGGGCAGTCCAAGTAGGGCGAGCAGTACCACTGATGCGCCAATAATGCCGGTAGTAGCGGCCAGTAACAGACCAATGACCGCTACGGTCACGGCCAGACCTCCGCGTACCTGGCCGAATAGGCGCGCGAAACTGGTCATCAGCTGATTAGCGATACCTGATCTGTCCAGCAGCAGGCCCATCAAAATAAACATGGGCAGCGCCACCATCACCCAGTTTTCCATGACATTCCAAATACGCTCTACCGACAGCGAGGTATAGGACCAGTCCAGGGCGATGGGTAGATTAAAGTCCACCTGCAGCACAATGGCTAAGGCGCTAAAAATCACTGCCAGACCCCCGAGTAGCCACGCTACAGGAAAGCCAGAGAACACCAGCGCAATAAAGCTGAGGAACATGAGTACCGCAAGAATTTCGTTGGCTGCCATTATTCCTGCCCTCGCTCTATGGGCGGGGTATTAGTTGTGGATTTGCGTAAAAAGAGAAAGTGCCAAACTCGTAGTAAGCGACTGATAACGCTTAACAGTAACAATGCAAAACCCGCAGGCAGAGCAGCTTTGATCAGCCAGCGCAGCGGCAGGCCGCCGGGCGAGGCGGATACCTCGCTGAGGTCATAGGACGAGAGCACAAACGGCACGCTGTAAATCAAAATTAAGGCAATGAACGGCAACAAGAACAGCAAAATACCGTACAGCTCGATCCACGCCTGAGTTCTTGGATGCATGCGCTCGTGCAATACATCCACGCGAATATGCGTATCGGCCTGATAGGCATAGCTCATGCCAAATAAAAATCCAATGGAATAGAGATGCCACTGCAGTTCTTCGAGTTCTATGCGGCCCTGATTGAATAAATACCGTGCCACCACGTTGACCACAATGATGCCGAGCAACAGTATCCAGATGTACGATAGACCTTGGCCGATGCGTGCGATAACGCCGTCGATGGCGATGGACGCAGGGATATGGGGCAGTGTGGTGTTATTCATCGAAATCCCGGGGCAAATAGGCGAGGGACTTCCAATACTTATAATTGCCGCGGAATTGCTGCTGGGACGCTAAAATTTTCGCAAAGTCGGCATCTTTGGCCGCTTCCTCGGCGATAATGGTATCGGCCACTCGGTTCAACTCGCGCAACAGCGGCTCGGGTAGACGTTCGGCATTGACACCAATTTCCGGAAACCCAGCAATGACTTCACCCTGTAGGGCTTCAGCTTGGGCAAGGTTACGGGTCACCGCGGCGGTGCAACCCGCTTCCAGCAGCGCTTGGTCTGCTGGGGCTAAGGCTTCCCATACTTTTAGATTTACGACCAAATGAGAAGAGGTGAATGGTTGATGCCAGCCGGGGTAGTAGTTGAATTTGGCGACCCGGTTAAAGCCCAGAGATTGATCGACGATGGGTAAGGCGAACTCACTGGCGTCGATGGCACCTTTTTCCAGTGCTTGAAAAATTTCACCACCGGGAATCATGGTTACACTGGCACCTAAGCGCTCGATGACACGACCGCCGAGTCCTGCAAAACGAATTTTTAAACCTTTGACGTCATCTAAACTGACGATGCGGTTACGAAACCAACCTGCGGTTTCCGGTCCGGTTAAGCCGCACAGCAGCGGGTGTAGATTGTGGTCTTTATACAACTCTTCGGTCAGCTGCTGCCCGCCGCCAACGTACCACCAGGCGCTGTATTCCCAGGGCTCCATGCCGAAGGGCACTGCAGACACCAGTGGCGAGGCGGGGATTTTGCCTTGGTCGTAACCGAGCCAGGTATAGCCGGCTTCGATCTTGCCGTCGCGCACGGCATCGGTGATGGAAAACGCCGGTACGATCTCTCCCGGTTCAAATAAGTCCAGTTTTACCGCGCCTGCACTGGCCCGCTCAATAATATCGGCGACATAAACCGGGTTGTCGCCCAAGACAGGGATGGTGGTTTGAAAAACCAAGGGTACGCGCCAGCGAATACGTGTGGCGACGGTCTGCCCTTGGTCGGTTGCGCTGCTACCCGCGACCTGGCCAGGTGGGCGCACTGCGAGACTGCCGATGATGCCTACTAAAAAAGCGATAGTTACCGCGAATAACGCCGCTCGATTAGAAATTCCCCTTGTCCGATTCGACATAGCTGCTGTTCGCTCCCCGTTGGTGATCAACCACTTCATGGATTGTGGGAAGCCTGAAGCTGGGATGCAAGGCGGCAACGCAATAAATGTACGGGCACTTGCCTGCTTTTCTAATCTTTCTTATGTGGAATATATTTCTTTTCAATTATTCCGTTTTTTTGATAACACCGCGCCGTTAATCTGCTCGGCTGGCGGGAGCGGTGCGGGCGATTCGTCTTAGCTGTAATACTTGGAAAAACAGTTAGGTGGGTTAGTCTGGGAGAACAGCAAACTACTAGGAGGCTTTATGCTGATAGGCGTAGCTAAAGAAACCTGGCCTGGTGAAGTGCGCAGCGCACTGGTGCCAGCCAACGCAACCAAGCTCATAAAGAGCGGATTCAGTATTTCTATGGAGTCGGGCGCGGGCGTAGCCGCCGGATTCACCGATCAACAGTACAGTGATGCAGGCGTGAGCATCGTTAGTAGTCGTGCCGAAGTGATGGCCGCCGCGGATATTTTCCTGGCAGTGCGCAAACCTGACACTACAGAGGTAGACCAGCTCAAATCCGGAGCCATCAGTGTCAGTTTCCTCGACCCTTACAATGAAAAGGCGCTGATCGAAGCGTTAGCCGCAAAGGGTGTGACTTCGATCTCAATGGAAATGATTCCGCGCAGCACCCGTGCCCAAAAGATGGATGCATTGTCGTCTCAGGCGAACCTTGCCGGTTATGTAACCGTCGTGCAGGCGGCCTATCACAGCCCGAAGATTATGCCGATGATGATGACGCCAGCCGGCACCATTGCCCCGGCCCGAGTCTTTGTGATTGGTGCTGGTGTTGCAGGGCTCCAAGCTATCGCGACCGCCAAGCGCCTGGGTGCTCGGGTAGAGGCCTTTGATACGCGCCCGGTTGTGGCTGAACAAGTGCAATCCCTGGGGGCCAAATTCGTTGAAATCGACTTGGGTGACGTAGGTCAAACCGAACAGGGTTACGCTAAAGAATTGACCCCGGAACAACTGGAACTGCAGCGGGAAGGCCAGAAGGCTGTGATCGCGCAGTCCGATGTAGTGATTACCACCGCGCAGTTGTTTGGTCGCCCAGCACCCGTGATTGTCGGCCGCGATATGGTCGAAGCCATGAAGCCCGGCAGTGTTGTAGTGGACATGGCCGTGGAGTCTGGCGGCAACGTCGAAGGCTCGGTTGTGAACGAAGTCGTAGACATCAACGGTGTAAAAGTCATCGGTCAGGGCAACTTGCCTGGCGAAGTGGCCCGTAACGCCAGCGAAATGTATTCCAACAACCTGGTCAATCTATTACAGGAATTCTGGGACGACGAAGCGAAAACCCTGACCTTAGATCCTGAAGACGACATTGTGCGCAGTTGTGTGATTACACGCGACGGCGCGGTTGTTAATGAAACCATCAAGAACATCTACAGCGGAGGCTAATTATGGAAGCCGTATTTCTCGCCCTAGTATTAATGCTGTCCATATTTTTGGGCTTCGAACTGATCTCTAAAGTGCCCGCGACCTTACACACGCCGCTGATGTCCGGTGCCAATGCAATTTCCGGTATCACCATCGTCGGGGCGCTGATTGCTGCTGGCGACGGCAGTGATCCCCTAGCCACGTACCTCGGCGCCGCAGCAGTGATGTTCGCAGCGATCAACGTTGTGGGCGGTTACTTAGTGACCAACCGCATGCTCAGTATGTTTAAGAAGAAAGATACGGATCAGCCAGGAGGTCAGGCATGAGTAGTGAACTGATCAACCTATGCTATGTGGCTGCAGCCGCGCTGTTCATCTTCGGGCTGAAACAGTTAGGCTCGCCCGCAACCGCAGTACGCGGTAACACCTTGTCCTCATTGGGCATGTTTATTGCGATCGCGGTGACCTTGTTCAACAAGAACATATTGCCCTGGGAATGGATCATTGGCGCCACATTGATCGGCGGCATAGTGGGCGCCGTGGTGGCACAAAAGGTCGAAATGACCAGCATGCCGGAAATGGTTGCCCTGTTTAACGGCTCGGGTGGTATAGCCAGCCTTATGGTCGGTTGGGCAGCGTTGTACAACATCGACAACAGCACCTTTACCAATATCACAATTTTGCTGTCCATCGTTATTGGCGGTATGACCTTCAGCGGCAGTATTTTGGCCTGGGGCAAGCTGTCTGAAGTGATGACCTCAGCCGCTGTGGTATTCGGTGCCCAGCGCATTGTTAATGCACTTATCTTAATCAGCATGATTGCCTGTGCGGTGTTGTTCTGCATGGACCCTGCAGTGAATTCGCCCTACCTATATGCGGTTATCGGTCTGGCGCTGTTGTTTGGGGTCATGGCGGTACTGCCCATTGGCGGAGCCGACATGCCGGTAGTGATCTCGCTACTCAACAGCTATTCCGGTCTTGCCGCCTGTGCTGCCGGATTCGCCATCAACAACAACATATTGATCGTTGCCGGCTCCATGGTGGGCGCGGCAGGTATCATCCTGACCAACATTATGTGTAAGGCCATGAACCGGTCATTGGCCAACGTACTGTTCTCAGGCTTTGGTGCGGCCAAGCAAGCCACCAAGGTCGAAGGTGAGGTGAAGCCTATTACTGCAGACGACGCCTTCCTGATACTGGAAGCCGCCCAGTCTGTTGCATTTGTACCAGGCTACGGTATGGCTGTGGCCCAAGCCCAGCACGTGGTGCGTGAACTTGGCGAGTTGTTAGAAAAGAACGGCGCCGAAGTAAGCTACGCCATACATCCGGTAGCAGGACGCATGCCCGGCCATATGAACGTACTGCTGGCTGAGGCGAACGTACCGTACGACCAGCTGGTAGAAATGGAAGACATTAACCCACGTATCGACAACGTCGATGTGGCGGTAGTCATTGGTGCCAACGACGTGGTTAACCCAGCGGCACGCAACGATGAAAACAGCCCGATTTACGGTATGCCGATCATTAACGTAGACCAAGCACGTACGGTATTCGTACTGAAGCGGTCTATGGCATCCGGCTTCTCCGGTGTCGACAACCCGTTGTTCTTCGGCGACAACACCCGCATGTTGTTTGGCGACGCCAAACAGTCCATCGCCTCGGTTGTAGCTGAATTTAAGGGCTAACATTGAGTACACGAGACGCCCAGGCACCGGCAGATGTGCAGTTTATGCAGCGCTGGTCACCCCGGGCGTTCAATGGTGCGGCGCTCAATCACGATCAGGTGATGGTGTTGATTGAAGCGGCGCGCTGGGCACCCAGTTGCTTCAACTCCCAGCCCTGGCGTTTCGTATATGCCACCAAGGACAGCGAACACTGGCCGGCCATGCTGGCGCTGCTGATGGATATGAACCAAGCCTGGGCGCAACACGCGGGCGCACTTATTGCGGTGGTATCGCGCAATACCTATCAGGGCAACGACGCGCCAGCGCCCACCCATAGCTTTGATACAGGAGCGGCATGGATGAGCCTGGCCTTGCAGGCGCAAACCATGGGGTTAGCCTGCCACGCCATGTGGGGCATAGAACACAGTGAAATTCCAAAAGCCCTGAATCTGCCGGACAACATGCAGATTCAAGCCATCGTGGCTGTGGGCGAGCCGGGTAACAAAGACGATCTGCCTGAGCCGCTGCAGGAACGGGAACAACCCAGCCCGCGTAAGGCGCTCAGTGAACTGGCGTTTGCAGGGCGCTTGCCCGACGGCGTGGAATAGCCCGGCAAAAAACAGCAGCAGAGCAACAGCGGCACTAAGCCGACGGGTTAGTAAAAAACCGCGGCAGAACTACAGCCGACGCCACTCACCAGACGCCAGACCATCCAGCGTCCACGAACCCACCCGATAGCGAATCAAACGCAACACCGGAAACCCAACCGCAGCGCACATACGCCGTACTTGACGGTTGCGCCCTTCACGCAAGGTCAGAGACAACCAAGAGGTGGGAATAGACTGACGCACACGAATCGGCGGCACCCGGGGCCATAACCCGCCTGCCGGCCAAGCCGGTTCCCCCAGTGAAAATTGCGCCGGCAAACACATCCCGTCTTTGAGTTCGATGCCCTCAGCCAGCGGCGCAAGATCCGCCTCACTGGGTATGCCTTCCACCTGCACCCAGTAGGTTTTAGACATCTTATTCGCCGGATCGGTAATCTTATGATTCAGCGCGCCGTCATCGGTCAGCACCAACAAACCTTCACTGTCGCGATCCAGCCGACCCGCGGCGTAAACGCCGCCCACATCAATAAAGTCACCCAAGCAGGCCCGCGCTTGCGCGTCGCGAAACTGACACAGCACATTAAAGGGTTTGTTGAAAAGCAGAGTGGTGAGCATGAGGGTATTTGACCCTAAATGTTCCTTTCCAGATAGTGTAAAAGAACTCGCTGCTGACTTTTTTGCTCAAGATTTTGACGACAACCCAAATATCCTTGTTAGATTATTCCGTTCAGATTGGAGTTTTTTATGGACCTTTACGACGTTATGCGCACTACGTTTGCGGCGCGGGATTTCATTGATGAGCCAGTGGCGGACGCGACGCTGGCGCGGATTTTAGACAACGCGCGCTTTGCTCCTAGTGGGGGTAATCGTCAGGGTTGGAAGGTGGTTGTGGTGCGCGATGATGCCACCCGGGCGCGGCTGGGTGAGTTGATTGAACCGGGGTTTCGCAGTTATGTGGCTCAGGTGCAGGCTGGCGAAGCGCCTTGGAATACTATTAATGCCTCTGCGGTTTCTGACGCGCAGGTGGCGGCGACAACTTTACCGGCGGGGTTTGTCGACAAGCTTACTGGTGCGCCGGTGGTGTTGCTGGTATTTGTGGATTTGGCGGTGGTGGCTTCTTTCGATTCTGGTCTGGATCGCATTGGGGTGATTTCCGGCGGTTCGATATACCCTTTCGCCTGGAATATTCTGCTTGCCGCCCGAAACGAAGGCCTGGGCGGTACCCTGACAACGTTTGTTGGGGCGCAAGAGCCGGCGCTGCATGATTTGCTTGGGGTGCCCTCTCAGTATGCCTTTGCGGCGATGATCCCCATGGGTAAGCCGGTCAAGCAACTCACTAAGCTGTCACGTAAGCTGGTGTCTGAGTTTGCGGTACTGGAACGTTTTGATGGACCTACGCTTGAAGGCTAGTACTGTACAGGATTTGAACCCAAGGGGATTTCGCTGCCGCTTGGGCTCGTTGGGCGGTTTTTTTTGCTAACGTTTGTGCTGCACGGGCGATTACCGTCGGTGTTAATGCCACTGGAGATGTCCGCATGAGCGATGAGGAGAATACCGAGCAGTCTGGCCAACTTGACCAGTCTGAACAGCAAGATGGGGCAGAGCCCGAGCAGCGGGCGACCGACGGTACCGGCATGATTTGGGTTATTGCGTTTGCCGTCCTGATTTTGGCGATGGTGTTGGCGTTTTAGCTTTTTTTGCTTGGCGTGTTTTTAGGGTAGGCGCTGAAGCAGATTTATCTGATTAATACACCTTTGCATGCGCGGTGCTTAGGCTACTGCGTCCGTGACCATGGGTTTGTGGGCACTTTGTAACAACGTGGGGAGGCTCTATGACACGAATTAACGCGGTTATGTGCGACGCGATTTCGGAAGACATTGGCTCGGTGGTGTTGCGTGAGGTAGATATACCAGCGCCCGGCCCCGGGCAGGTTCGGGTGCGGCTAAAAGCCTGTGCGGTGAATTTCCCTGATCTATTGATGATTCAGGGCAAGTATCAGTTTAAGCCACCATTGCCCTTTGCCCCGGGGGTGAAGCGGCCGGCGATGTGGAAGCCTGTGGGCCGGGGGTTTCGGTAAAAGAAGGTGATGCGGTCATTATCAGTATGCGTTACGGCGGGTTTGCCGAGGCGGTGCTGGTGGATGAGTCTCAGGTGAAGCCGCTGCCTAAGGGTATGGACTATGCTACGGCGGCCAGTTATCAAACCGCGTATTTAACGGCCTATGTCGCCCTCTACCGGCGCGGTGATTTGCAGCCCGGCGAACATTTGCTCGTCCACGGCGCTACAGGTGGTGTGGGTATGGCGGCTGTGGATCTGGGTAAATACTTTGGTGCTCAGGTTATCGGCACTGGCGGCCGTGACGACAAGTTGGCGGTGGTGCTGTCGCGTGGGGCAGATCATGTTATTAACTACACCCAAGCGGATGGTTCGTTAGGGGGCTTTCGCGATCAGGTGAAGGCGCTTACTGAGGGTCGCGGTGCCGATGTGGTGTACGACCCGGTGGGTGGCGATGTATTTGATGAGAGCATGCGCTGTGTCAACGTTGGTGGGCGGTTGTTAACCATTGGCTTTACCAGTGGGCGTTGGCCGCAGGCGGCGGTGAATTTAATTCTGATTAAGCAGTTGTCGGTTATTGGTGTGCGGGCTGGTGAATACGGCCGGCTGGATCCGATAAAGGGTCAGGAAAATCGAGACCGTTTGCATGCTATGGCTGCGGCTGGCGAGATCGACCCCTATATTAGCCACGCGCTGCCCCTAGAGCAGGCAGTAGCTGCCATGCGCTTGCTGGAAAATCGCGAGGTTATTGGTAAGGCGGTGGTGACCATGAACGGTTATCAACTGGGTTAACGCCTATCGACAAGGAAACGTGGTTACGGTAGTTTTTGCCCTCGCTCTGACCATGGCCAGCCGTTAAAGCTTGCAGGCAGAGACTAGGGGGATCTTTTCGATCTGATTCATACAACGTGAGGACCTGATCTTTTAGGCAGGTACCAGGAAGCGCCGGTATGTTACTTATTAGCCTGTTCGTTCAGTCGAACACGGTGCTCCTGTTGCGTGGAGTACCGATTCAATGAACATTAATGATTTCGCGCGCCGCAAAGTCTGTGGCGAAAAACTCTCTATGGTGACGTGTTACGACTTTTGGTCGGCACAAATTCTCGACCAGACAGAGGTCGACACTATTTTGGTGGGCGACAGTCTGGCCATGGTTATGCACGGGTTTCCAAGCACGGTGCACGCCACCGTGGACATGATGGCAACGCACATTGCCGCTGTGCGTCGTGGTGCACCGAGCAAATTTATTGTGGGTGACATGCCATTTATGCAGGCCCGTTACAGCCAAGACGTGGCTTTGGACGGAGTTGCGCAACTGATGCGTGCCGGCAGCAACGCGGTGAAGATTGAAGGTGCCGCTGGGCAACTTGATCTTATGGCGCGTATTGTCGAGTCCGGTGTTCCGGTTATGGGTCACTTGGGTTTAACGCCACAGTCTGTGGAGGCTCTTGGTGGCCACAAGGTGCAGGGTCGCGCTGAGGCAGCGGCGGAGCAGATACTGGCGGATGCCAAGGGGCTGGAGCAGGCGGGCTGTTTTGCTCTAGTGCTTGAATGTGTCCCACAAATGCTTGGTCGTAAAATCTCTCAGGCCTTGTCTATCCCCACCATAGGCATTGGTGCGGGTCCTTTCACCGACGGTCAAGTACTGGTGCTGCAGGACTTGCTGGGCATGCAGGCGGACTTTAAGCCAAAGTTTTTGCGGCATTACTTGGCCGGGCATCAAGCGCTCACAGATGCAGTGAATCATTTTCACAATGACGTGGCAGAAGGGGAATTTCCGACCTGTCAGGAAGCCTATCAGTGAAAGTTTTTACTGATCTTGAGCAGTGGCGCGATTGGCGCCGTGGCCTTGATGATGAAGACTTAGGCTTTGTGCCGACCATGGGTGCGCTGCATGCCGGGCATCAGTCGCTGTTGCAGCGCTGTGTGGCTGAAAACAGCAAGACGGCGTTGAGTATTTACCTTAACGCCACTCAGTTTAACGACCCCAAAGATTTAGCAGCGTACCCTGCAACATTAGATGCTGATTTGCAGATGGCAGAACAGGCAGGGGTGGACGCGGTACTGTTGCCAACCGATGCGCAGATCTATCCTGATGACTTCAGCTTTCAGTTGGACGAGACCCGGTTTAGTAAGGGTTTGTGCGGGGCTGATCGGCCGGGACATTTTACTGGTGTGCTGACCGTGGTGATGAAACTATTAAATATTGTTAGTCCAGATAAAGCGTATTTCGGTCTCAAGGACTATCAGCAGTATCGATTGATTCAAGATATGAGTGCGGCGTTCTTTTTGCCGGTGCAAATTATTGGTTGCGATACCGTGCGCGAAGCGGACGGGTTGGCCTTGTCGTCGCGTAACCAATTGCTGGATGATTGCGCGCGAGCCAAGGCCGGACAGTTCAATAAGATCCTGCACGACGCACCGACTGATGACGTAGCTATTGCGCAACTGCAAGGGCTGGGCGCGCGGGTAGATTATGTGGAAACCCACGCCGGTCGTCGCTTTGGCGCTATTGTGCTGCCCAGCGGCAGCGGCGAGGTACGGTTAATTGACAACTGCCTATCACCAAACCCGGTGGGTGTGCGCTAGTAACTTTGGAATAAGCCATGATTCTTGTACTCGACGTTGGTAATAGTCAGATCTTTTGCGGAGTTTTTGACCGCGGCGAATTGAGTGTGCAATTCCGCTACGCCTCAACGTCGCGCAGTTCGTCGGACGAAATCGGGGTATTTCTGCGTGGCGCTCTGCGGGAGAACGGCGTAGCGCCCGAAGTCATCAACACCATTGGCATTTCGTCGGTGGTACCCGAATTGAACTACACCCTATGGGCATGCTGTCAGAAGTATTTCGGCGTCGAACCCATGGTGCTGCGGCCTGGATTAAAGACGGGTTTGCAGATTGGCTACAAAGACCCCAAGGAAGTGGGCAGCGACCGTATTGCTGATGCCATGGGGGCAGTTAAATTGTTTCCCGGGCGCAATCTTATTGTTGTCGACTTTGGTACTGCCACCACGGTGTGTGCGGTGTCCAAAGAGCGGGTGTTCTTGGGTGGCAACATCATGCCCGGCATCCGTTTGGCCATGGAAGCCCTGGAATCCAAAACTGCGAAATTACCGTCGGTAGAAATCAAACCCGCCAAGGAGGCGATGGGTAAGACCACTATCGAAAGCATCCAGCGAGGTCTGTATTGGAGCAATGTTGGCATGGTGCGCGAACTCACCTCGCGTATCAGTGCGGAAGTATTTGCCGAGGAACCGCCAGTGGTGATTGCCACCGGCGGTTTTGCCCACCTGTTTGACCGCGAGGGCTTATTTGAACACGTGATCTCTGATCTGATCCTAGTGGGTCTGCTCGAAGCTCTGCGGTTAAATGGCTACATAGAAGAAGCAGGCTAATCAGCTGTCTGCGCGACGGTACTGTTGCTGCAGGCGCCGCATGCCGGTAAGCCAGCGATCATAGTCCGAGGTCTTACGCTTAATGTACTCGGCAACCTCCGGATGCGGTAAGACTAAAAATCGCTCTTCGCGCAGGGTTTCTACCACGGCCTCAACTGCCGCTTCGGGCTCGATCATGCCGTCGACTCCAGCAACGCCTGGGCCTTTAGCGGTCATCGCTGTGCGTACCGCTTGTGGGCATAGTACGGATACCTTTATGCCCCGATCGCCATAGGTAATCGACAACCACTCGGCCAATGCGACCGCCGCGTGTTTTGTTACTGCATAGGTTACCGATCCAATTTGGCTAAGCAGTCCGGCTGCTGATGAGGTGTTCAACAGATAGCCGCCACCGCGTGCGATCATGCGCGGAACCAGCGCGCGAGCGGCCCACACGTGGGCCATGGTGTTGACCTCCCAAATGGTTTGCCAAACGTCATCTGGTGTATCGATGCCCTTGCCAATACCGATGCCGGCGTTGGAGCAAAATAGATCGATAGGACCGACATCGTTCTCGGCGGTCTCGATCAGGTTCACGATCTGTGATTCATCGCTGACATCCACACCCATTGAGATACCGTCGATCTCCTCAGCCACGGCAGCAGCCCCTGCAGCGTCTAAATCAGCGACGACAATTTTCTTTGCGCCCTCGCGTGCGAAGCGCCGGCACATTTCTCTGCCGATGCCGCTGGCGCCGCCGGTGACCACGATGATTTTGTTTTCTAGCTCCACGCTCTCTTCCCTGTTTGTTTTCTGCAGAGCAGCACGATAGACCTTTTATTAGGTCGGTTCTATAGTGTGGCGCGCTCGCGCTCCTGCGCTTGCTCCGGGTTTTGCTCTGACGGCTGAGTACATTCAGTCGGCCCGTTTTTTATCAAGGTTGAACAGTTCTATGTCGCCATCTCCCGATTTACAAAACGCCTCTGACCTGCCAGCGGGCAATCGTGCCGGCTGGGTGATCGTTGCGCTGACATTGCTTATGCAGACTGTTAGTTCGGGGTTGGGGTTCTACAATATGTCGGTGTACATCAACCGGCTTGCGGTGGAATTGACAGTCTCGTTGGCAGACATATCCTTTGCCGTGAGCCTGTTTTTTGTGGTTGGCGGTGTTGCCGGCCTGTACGTGGCTGATTTGTTGCGGGTCTGGTCGGTGCGTAAGGTGGTGATCGTTGGGGCGTTGGTTTCGGGTATGTCCGTGGGGTTGGTGGGTTTTGCCGACACCCTGTGGCAGGTCTATTTGTTGTTTTCGCTATTTGGTGTTGGTAATGCCGGCATCTCCATTGTTATATCCACCACGCTTATTACTCGTTGGTTTCCTGGACCTGAGCGTTCCATGGCCCTTGCCATTGCGTCGACGGGACTGTCGCTGGGTGGTTTTTTGATCACTCCCATCTCTGCCTATTCTATGAATGCGTTAGGGCTAGATCTGACCATGCACGGGCTGGGCGCGTTCTTGATTGTTACCGTGGTGCCGATTGCGCTGTTTTTGCGATTTCCTAGCGCTGCAACAGCAGCAGCCGAATCCGCTGAGGCCCAGCAGCAGCAATCGCAAACTCTCGCCGCCGATCTGGCGGCGGCGCTGCGCAGCCGGTTTTACGTGCTGTTGGCTCTGGCTTATGTGCTTATTATGGCGTCCCAGGTGGGCGGTATTGCGCACCTTTATAGTCGCGTGGAGCTGCTGGGTGGTTTTGGTATGGCGGCGATGGCGGTTCAGGCGTTGTCTATTGCCAGTATTGGCGGTCGTTTCTTTGGCGGTTGGCTGGTGAGTCGGATACCGATTCGCTGGTTTGCATTAGGCAACCTACTGGTGCAAGGCTTGGGAATGGCGTTGATCGCTTTGGCGCCGAATGGCGTTGTCGGAGTGATCGCTGCAGCGGTATTTGGCTTGAGCGTGGGAAATCTGCTGATGACTCAGCCGTTGTGGTTGGCTGAACGTTTTCCCGTGGACATCTATCCCCAATTGTTTGCGCGGGCCAATGCAATTTCGGTATTGGGTGTGGCTTTTGGACCCTTCTGTTTGGGCTGGGTTTTTGACATCCTCGGTTCCTATACTTTTGCCTATATCGGCGCGTTAATGACGACGTTAGTAGCTTTTGTGGTGGTGTGGATCGCCAGTGCTGATTCCCCGAACACAAGTACATAAATTAGCTGGAGTGACCTAGCCAGTGGCGAGTGCAATGCGGTATCGATTTATTCTTGGGGTAATTTTGCTCGTGGCTTGTGGGTCTTTGCAGGCGGCACTGCCTGTGGCGATTGCCGATGCCGATGGTGAGGCTACGATTGCGCTGCCGAGTCTTGCCGACATGCTGGAACGGGCTAATCCGGCCGTTGTTAATATTGCTACGCGCTCAACGGTAGTTGAGCACAACCGCTTGTTGGCGGATCCTTTTTTTCGCCGCTTTTTTAATATCCCTGAAAGCCGGCGTCGCTATCGTCGGACCCAAAGTGCTGGTTCGGGGGTGGTTGTTGACGCGGCCAAGGGCTATATCGTTACCAACAACCATGTCATCGACGGTGCTGATGAAATCACCGTTGGTCTCTCTGACGGCCGGACCTTGGAGGCCGAACTGGTGGGCCGTGATCCCCAAGTCGACCTCGCGCTGTTGAAGGTTTCAGCACAGAACCTTGTGGCAATTCAGTTTGCCGACAGTGCCGCGTTGCGGGTTGGCGACTTTGTAGTTGCCATCGGCAATCCCTTTGGTCTGAATCAAACGGTAACCAGCGGTATCGTCAGTGCGCTGGGTCGCAGTGGTCTGGGCATAGAGGGGTATGAAGATTTTATTCAGACCGACGCGCCTATTAATCCGGGTAATTCGGGCGGCGCATTAGTGGATCTGCGTGGTGATCTGGTAGGTATTAATACCGCGATCTACGCACCCAGCGGCGGTAATGTGGGCATTGGTTTTGCGATTCCGGCCAATATGACTGCGGCGATTATTGCCGAATTGATCGAAAACGGTGAGGTTAATCGGGGTTATGTCGGAGCAGTCGTACAGCCGCTAAATCGCGAACTGGCGAAAGCCTTTGACGTATTGCCGGCCGACGGTGCGCCGGCGGGTGTGGTGGTG
Source organism: Gammaproteobacteria bacterium (assembly GCA_002684495.1). Lineage (GTDB taxonomy): Bacteria > Pseudomonadota > Gammaproteobacteria > Pseudomonadales > Azotimanducaceae > UBA4421. Next base: position 265,408 of record NYVG01000029.1, read on the forward strand.
GTAGATGTTCAGCCAGCGAGTTCTGCAGAAAAAGCCGGACTCACTCCGGGCGATGTCATTGTGCAAATGGGCGATAAGAAAATCACCAGTGTCGCGGACTTTGAAAATCAAGCAGCTGTGATGTTTATTGGCGATCGATTGGACATTGTGCTGGTGCGTCAAGGCGAGCAACAAACACTGACGTTAGAGATTTTTGCGGACACCCAAGAACAGGTGGCGGGACAACGAATAACGCCGCGGCTTAATGGCGTAGTGCTACAGAATCTTAGCGCAGCAGATGATCTTGGCGGTGGCGTATTGGTGGCCGAAGTTATGATCAATAGTTCGGCCTACGCGTACGGTTTGCGATCAGGGGATATTATCGTGGGTGCCAACCGCAATACGGTCACGGATATCGCCCAGCTGCGCGAAGCGGTGCGGCGAGACAATCGACGCCTAATGCTGCGGGTTTACCGTAATGGTCGTTTCGGGCCGATTACTATTCGCTAGGTGCGGGCGTTCGAGGTCTGCGACACCAGATGCATCGTAGTTAGTAATCCGCATACCCAGTTCGGGTAGGCGCCTTAAGACTATTGGTGCAGATTAGGTTATTTGCACAGATCGTGGGTGGTTTGCGGTTGCTTTCCGTCCTGTTCTCTATATTTTGGTGGTTCTTATTCAAGAGTTGCTGCAAATGGTGCTGTTAGGGCTCGGGTCGAACCGTGGAGATTCAACGCAAACGATGGTAGCGGCGATTGAGGCCTTGGTCCGTTTCGCTCAGCCCGGGAGTTTGCGCAGCTCGCGGTTGTGGCGCACTACGCCAGTTGACTGCCCACCAGATTCTGGCGATTTTGTGAATTCGGCCGCAGTTTTTGAACCCATTGACGGTCTGCTGCCAGAACAATTACTGGCTGAATTAAAGCAGTTGGAACGTCAGTTTGGTCGAGGTGAAAAGCATGTGCGCAACGCACCGCGCGAACTGGACTTGGACTTGTTGCTGTTTGACGATGAATTGCGTGACTCGGAAAACTTTGTGTTACCGCACCCGCGGGCCAAGAACCGGCTCTTCGTGCTGCAGCCGGCAGTAGAGTTGGTGCCTGATGTAGTGTGGCCAAATACGGGTAAGACGCTGCAGCAGCTACTGGACGAATTAGAAACGGATGAACGTGTTATGCCGTTACCAACACAGCCGCCTTTTTATGTGGTCTAGATCGACGCCAAGTCGTTTTAGCGGTACCTGGTCGCGCTGGGTTGCCTGGCTGATGCTGATTGCGGCTATGCCGGCCTTTGGCTACGAAAGCGCAGTGCATCAGCAGTTAACGTTTTTGGCCGCGAAGCAGTTGAGTCGCTGCGATCAAACGTCCGAGCTGCAACCGTTGTCGGCTCTAGACACTCGCTACGTGGTGCGCGCTAATATCGCCCAAGCTGACAGTAACGTGTTTTGGCGCATGTTTCGCTGGAACTACTACAACCGCGATGCGGCCCAAAGCCGTGCCGCTCTGGGGCTTATCGACACGCGATTCCATGATCATTTTAACGGCTTGAACCGGGAACTTGAGCAAACGAGCGACCGGCAAAATCGTCTTAGAACCTTTGGCCGGCTGTTAAGTTATTTGCAAGATGTGACGTCGCCGCCACGCGTGGTGCCCGTTTTTACCAGCCGCTGGTGGCGCTTTTCTTTCTTCGACCGCTTTGATCGATTCGATGTGGATGTTGAGCGCTTAGAACGCACCTTAGCCAGTCGTTGTTCAGAGCTCGTGGCATTTGATGAGGTTTTGCAGTCTCCTGACGTCAGGCCTGGATTGCAGGACTTGCTGGAAGCTACGGCCCAAGAAACCATTGTTAGTGTGCGCGCACCCATAGAGGGCCTACCTACCCAGTGGACGGCTTTCTGGCAATTCGGTGCGGCAGATGAATTTGGCAACTATGGCCCCGCAGGCAATAAATTCGGTGAGCGCACCAATTTTCGCTGTGGTGAGGAAACCTGCCTGCTGTTAGAAGATGATCCGCTGTATCAGGAGTTTGCCCATCAGCGCCATACCTCGGCGGTAATGGCGACCATGCGCGCGATGTTGTTAATGCAACGTTATGACAATGAGGCGGCTAAATTACAGTAAGTGCAATAACTGTTAGAGGAGCATCGTGACTAAGTTGCATTTGGGCTTAACACCGTGGAATTTTTCAAACCTTGCGGCGCACAGTTTGTGTGATCAGGCGCAATTCGCCGAAGAGTGCGGCTACCAGTCGCTATGGCTACCGGAAAATCATTTTGGTGAAAGCGCGCTACCTGACCCGTTGACGCTGCTGGCGGCAGTAGCCGGTGTCACAACCACTATCAAGTTAGGTACAACCTCTTATCTGTTGACCCTGCGCAATCCGTTGCAGGCGGCTGAACAAGTTGCGGTATTCGATCAAATGAGCGGCGGTCGTCTGATCCTTGGAGTGGGCCGTGGCTACGCGCCGGAAATGTTGCGCGCGTTTCATGTGCCGGTGGCGGAAAAGCGCCGAATCTTTGCCTGGACATTAGACATTATGCGTCGCGCTTGGGCAGGCGAGGCGGTGACGTTAGACAACGAACCTGAGAATGCGATTAAGGTTTTTCCTCGGCCTGTGCAACAGCCGGAGCCGCCGATCTGGGTTGCCGCGTTTGGTCCTAAGGCGCTCGCTCAAGCCGGTGGCTTGGGATTGCCATATTTGTCGTCGCCAATGGAAAGCCTAGACACGCTGCGCGAAAACTATGCTCAGCATCAGGCGGCTGCCGTGGCCGCAGGGGTAACTCCTCCTCAGGTGTTGCCGCTGATGCGCACAGTATTTGTCAGTCACGATGCCAGTGAGTGTCAGCGGCTGCGCGAAGCGCTTGTTGCACAGGCCGACAATAGCCGGTTGCAGGACGGTGAAAGCATTGACGATTGGACCATTATTGGTGAACCGGGTTTCGTGCGCGAGCGCGTGCAGGAATACCAACAGTCCTTGGGCATGACCCACATGATCGCTACTCGTATACGCTTGGGCGGCTTGCAGGAGCCGATGTTGCGCGCCAGTGTTGCTTTGCTAGCGGAAACATTAGACGGGTTGTAACATCATTTTGCGGAGCAATTAGGGGGAAAGATGACGTACCGAATTTTATGGCCAGCGATGCGCTGGCCCGATGGTCGAGACATCGAAACAAGCAGTGTAGGAGAGCACCGCGCGGAGTTTTGTGAGCGCTTCCAGGACGTTAGCGACGAGCAATGGGAGAATTGCGACGGTATTGTGACCGTCAACGATATCCCTGCGGAATACCGTGCCAAACTGAAAAAGTGCCGGATCGTTGTAACCCCAAAAGTCGGTTTCGATAATCTGGATTTGGCTGCATGGGGGGCACTTGGGTTGCCTGTGTGTAACGTGCCTGACTACGGCACTCAGGAAGTGGCCGACCACGCTATGGCGCTGATGTTGTCACTGATGAAGGGCATTACTTTTCATACCCGCGAGCTCAAGCAGGATCCCAAGGGATTATGGCGCCCGGCGTTAAACCCCTTTGGTAAAAGACTTTCCTCCTGTGTCTTTGGTGTGGTTGGCCTGGGTCGGATTGGCACTGCTGCAGCGCTGCGGGCGAAAGCGTTCGGCATGGATGTGGTGATGTACGACCCCTACCGTGAAAACGGTGCCGAGCTGGCGGTCGGGATTCGTCGCGTACACTCTCTTGAAGAATTGTTTGGCCAGTGCGATGTGGTCAGCTTGCACCTGCCGCTGGGTCCGACCACTGAGAAACTCATTAATTTGGAAGTGCTGTCAGCATCGAAACCCGGCTTGGTGCTGGTGAATACCGCGCGTGGGCCAATTATTGACCTTGATGATCTGTATACGGCGATGCAAGAAAATATGATTCAGGCCTGTGGTCTGGACGTGTTGCCAGAGGAACCGGCAAATCCTGATCATCCGTTGATTAAAGCCTGGGCCGCTGACGAGGAGTGGATAGATCACCGCTTATTGATCACTCCGCACTCCGCGTTTTTTACCCCTGAAAGCGTTTACGACATGCGCTTCAAAGGTGGCGAAGTGGCGATCAAATACCTCGACGGCAATGGCTTGGACAATTGTGTGAACCAGCAATGGGTGGAAAATCCGCGCTGACGCAGGATTGGCATTGCTCCGATTTTGGAGACAGAGATGACTGAAGCTATTTATCAGAAACGTCGCCAACGGGTGTTCTTCGTGTTGTCGGGGATGTTTCTTGGCACTCTTGCGATGCTCAATATTTTGGGTGTTACGCGGTTTCTGGATTTTTCGTTCACGTTGTTTGGGCTGCAGATTCCCATGATCGTGGCGGTTGGGGTGCTGCCCTATCCGGTAACGTTTATGTGTACTGACCTGATCAGTGAGCTGTTTGGTGAAGAAAAAGCGCGCGATATGGTTTTAGTAGGTTTGTTGCTGAATGTTTGGGTGGTGTTTTTATTATGGCTGGGCAGTGTTTTGCCGGGTGCTGGGGTAGACCCGGCCACTGGCGCTCCGCTCATTGATGCTGCCGGGCGTAAACCGGTGTTCTTCGAAGTCAAAGACGCCGCATTTGGTGCTGTGGCTGCTTCAATGGTTGCCTACCTAGTGGCGCAGTTTTGCGATGTGCGGATTTTTCACTGGATGAAACGGCTGACCAAGGGCCGGCACCTATGGTTGCGCAACAATGTATCTACTATGTTCAGTCAACTGGTTGACTCTACAGCTGTGATCTTGGTGACCTACATCGCAGCGGCGTCTTTTTTACCTTTGAACGATAGCGAGCCGGTGTGGCCACAACTGCTGGCGCTTATTGCATCTGGCTACGTCTTCAAACTGGTGGTGGCGGCGCTGGACACCGGCCCTATTTATCTCGCAGTGCGTTATCTAAGGGTCTACCTTGGCCTCGGCGAAAATGAGGAAGCAACTAACCTCTGAACGCTGGGGCTAGCGCTCGATTTGCCCAAGATTGGCGTTGATGGCGGCGCCGTTGAGTACGGGGTTTTGGGCGGCAAATAGCATCGCTGCAGCAATTTCCTCGGGCTCAATCAAACGTTCGAAAGCGCTCATGCCAGCAATCTGCGGCATGACATCTGGCGGAACGTGTTCGCGCAGCATCTCAGTATTGGTAAAGCCCGGATTAATACAGACAGTATGTACGCCGCTGCCGGCTAGATCCTGACAGGTGGCTCGCATCATGCCGATAACCGCGTGTTTGCTGGTGGCGTAGGTGAAGCTATTTGGCACTGCCTTTTCACCTAAGGTAGAACCCACGTATAGCACCGACGACCCGGCGCCCATACGCGGAATAAGTATCTGGTTAAGACTGCTTGCAGCGACCACATTGATTTCGAGTACGCGTCGCAGTTGCTCCGAGTCGGTACTGGCGATGTTGTCATTGATCAGCAATGCGGCGTTATGAATCAGTGTGATCTGGGCGCTGTCGCCGAGAGCATTGGCCAAGTCGTTTTGGATTGCCTGAAGGAAATCTGGCTTCGACAAGTCGCATGGGATGTTCGTTACGCCTGTCACTGGGCAGGGTTTGCGCGACAGGTTAACAATGTCAAAGCCGTTGTTTTGAAAGAGTTCGGCGGTTGCTGCGCCAATCCCTGCACTGGCGCCGGTGATGACAAGATGTGGCATAGAGACGTCCTTAAAGTTTAAGCGTAGGTTGAATCAAATAGGTGCGGGTCACCGGCAGCCAAGATATCCAATTGTTGGACCATCTTCTGCCCAGATCAGCGGTTACCTTGAACAATAATTTAGACCGGTACCGGACTAAACCCTGGCCTGTGTGATACGACGATACTGGCAACCGTGAACTTGCTCTGATGCTATTAGGCTGTGGAAAATCTGTATTTGCTAGGATGGTTCTGACCACCATTCAGCGCGTGCCCACTGGCCCTCTCCCGAGGCGCAGCGCAGTAATAGATGCTCAATATCTAAGGCCGCGATGGTTGGATCTGCAATCAAGCGATCCAGAAAGTGATGGGCTAACTCTTCGACGGTGACATTGCGGATCGGCAGTAGTGTCAGGTCGCGATCGAGAAAGGGTATGCGTTCGCCATTGAATAAGACGTAGGTGAACTCGTTGTCTTTTTCAAATTCCAAATAGGGCGATTGCGTGGGCATGAGCACTTGCTCGTCGTAATCGTCGCACAGTGCCTTGAGTGTTTTTTTCAAAATGTTGTAGTCGAACGTCAGGCCGTCTTCGTGAACCGGCGCGGTAGCGTTCAAGGTGACCTGGAAATTGTGGCCGTGCAGATTCTCCCGTTCGGTGGCGCTGAACAGGGTGAAGTGGGCTGCGGCAAAGTGCAGGTATTCTTTACTTATTTCGATAGTGGTATGCATGACTTGAGTCTATCACTCTCAAGCCTATGATGGAGCCACTAGGATTTAGGATAGGAGACTGGATGCGTTTTCAATTTTCAGCGGAGCAGTTGGCATTTCAGCAGCAGGTGGAAGAGTTTTTAGCCGCCAATTTACCTAGCCAGACGTCTGCAAAAGTGCGCAATGGCGCGTCGGTATCGAAGGATGAACTGACAGAATGGACACGTATTCTTAATGCTCAGGGATGGGCTGCGCCGAATTGGCCGGTCGCCTACGGCGGCACGGGCTGGAACTTAACTTATCGGCATATTTTTGATGTGGCGTGCCGAAAATTCCACGCTCCGGCATTGTCTGGTTTCGGCTTTAACATGGTTGGTCCGGCGATCATCAAATATGGCAGTGAGGCGCAGAAATCTGAGTTTTTACCCAAAATTCGCAATGCAGATTTATGGTTTTGTCAGGGCTACTCAGAGCCTCAGGCTGGCTCCGACTTGGCGAGCGTACGCACCCGGGCGCAACGCGACGGCGACGATTATCTGATTAACGGCTCGAAGATCTGGACATCTGGTGCCGAGCTTGCGGATTGGATTTTTTGCCTTGTGCGTACTAACTCTGACGTACAACAGCAGAAAGGCATCAGCTTTCTATTGTTCGACATGACCTCGCCCGGCGTCACGGTGAAGCCCCTATATGCGTTTAACGGCAAGCGCCTATGGAATCAGGTGTTTTTTGAAGATGTGCGGGTGCCGGTGAGTCAGCGCTTGGGCGATGAGGATCGTGGTTGGACCGTGGCCAAGAGCTTGCTCGGTGATGAACGGCTTATGGTGTCGCGGGTGGCTGAGAATCGTCGCATATTAGCGAATCTGCGAGAGACGCTAGAACATCAGTTTTCGCGGGGTTCGTCGGCGCTGGATGCAACTCGTAAGGCGATTAACGAATTGGACGTTCGCCTGCAGGCGTTGGAAGCAACTAGCCTGCGAATTCTTACCGCCTTCGATGGCGGTGGTGATATCGGGGCCGAGCCGAGCATGCTGAAACTTAAAGGCAGCGAGCTGGTGCAGGCGCAGGACGAAGTGCTGTTTACGATGATCGACTATCTCGCATTACCACTAGATACGGCCACGGGTGGCGCTGCTGTGACCCCTGATTGGGCAGAATATATCGCCTCAGGTCGTTATCACCATCGAGGATTCACCATTGCTGGTGGCTCCTCAGAGGTCCAACACAACATTATTGCCAAGCAGGTCCTCGGCCTGTAGTTGTGCGGGCACAGGTTATGCCAACAGCGACTTCAGGTCGCTGGTGCTGTCTGCTAGGACTGTGGCATCAGCCTCTTTGCCCACCAGTTGTTTGCACAACATGAATTCTTTGGGGCTGTTCACTGCATCTGCTGCAACAACGGTGTTGTCTCTTAAATAGAAGACGGCGAACTGATTACTCGCCATATCGCCGCGCAGTACCTCGCGGTTGCCGTCTGCAGAAAATCCAACCATCTGTAGTTTCAGTTCGTATTGATCGGACCAAAACCAAGGAATTGCGGCATAGTTTTTATCGCCGCCCAGCATGTTAGCAGCACTAGTGCGCGCCTGATCCATGGCATTCGGCACGGACTCTAGGCGTAATCTTCGATCCAGTAATGCATTTGGATGGTTCGTGCAGTCGCCGGCGGCGTAAATGTCGGGGTTTGAGGTTTGACAGTGATCGTCTACAACAATGCCATTGTCGCAAGTTAGTCCCGCGGCTTGGGCCAATTCGATATTTGGCACGATGCCGATGCCGACGATGACCATATCTGCGGCGAATTCAGTGTCACCACACAACACTTTTTGTACCTTGCCGTCACCGCTGAAGCCGGTGACTCCCGTATTGGTATGGATGTTTACACCACGGCCTCTATGCAATTCGTCGTAATATTTGGACATTGTGGGGGTGGTTACCCGCTGTAGGATGCGGTCTTCCATTTCTAAGACATGTACGTTGAGGCCCTGTTCGACGCCAACGGCGGCCACTTCGAGTCCAATGTAGCCACCGCCGACGATGACTAAATTAGCGCCTTCTCGCATCTCGGCACGTATTCCGTCTACATCGTCAATGGTGCGCAGGTAATGAATGCCGCCAAGGTCACTGCCGGGAATATTCAATATGCGCGGCCGTGAGCCGGTGCTGATCAGCAGTTTGTCGTAGTCGATGCTACTACCGTCTTCCAGGGCAACGACTTTGGCATCCGGATCGATTGCCGTTGCGCGGGTGGACAGTTTCAGATCGATGTCTTTGTCGTGGTAAAACTTTTCTGCTCTTAGGTAAACCCGCTCGACCTCTTGGCTGCCAGACAGATAGGCTTTTGACAGCGGTGGTCGCTGGTACGGTAAATGCGGCTCGTCGCCAATGATGGTGATGGAACCGGTGTACTTTTCTTGTCGCAGACTTGCAGCGGCTTGGCCCGCTGCGTGACCTGCACCGATGATGACCATACCTGCCATGAAACTATCCTGTCGTTGTGTCTGTATCGGTAGCTAGTTTACCCTGAGAGCACTCTCATGCCATAAACTTTGTGGCGTTATCTAGGAGTGAGGAGGTAGGGTGGAGGATCTTAAAACACTTACAGATATTGTTAGAGTTGCTCGGAGTAACTTAGATAAGGGCGATTGGGACTATTTGGTGGGCGCGGCGGATACTGAGGCGTCGCTGCGTCGCAACCGTGCGGCCTTAGACTCATGGACGTTTTTGCCGCGCATTCTGCGCGATGTCAGTGATGTCAAAACTACGACCCAGATTCTTGGTCAAACGTTACGGATTCCAGTGCTGTTGCCGCCGATTGGTTCGGTACAGGCGTTCACCAAAGATGGGGGCTCTGCAGTTGCTCAGGCTGCGGCGGACTTTGGGGTGCTGCAGATCCTCAGTTCTTCGTGCATGCCGGATTTTGAGGCCGTCGCTCAAGAGGTGCCCGGACCGCGTATTTATCAGCTGTACTTGTCTGGCGATCAGGCATGGTTGGATGATCAAATTGAGCGCACCATTAACAGTGGTTATATCGGCTTCTGTCTTACTGCAGATACTCAGGTCTACTCGCGGCGCGAACGTGACATTATGAAAAGCTATGTGCCCATGCAGGCGCGCATGGCGACGGGCACCATGCTCGATCAAAGTGGCGTTAATTATCAGTCCACAATGAATTGGGATACGGTCGCGCACATTAAGGAAAAGTTCGATATCCCATTGGTCGTTAAGGGCGTTATGCACCCTGAGGACGCTAAGCAGTGTGTAGACTCAGGCGTTGATGTGGTCTACGTCTCGAATCATGGCGGTCGTCAACTCGACCACACTGTCGCCTGTATTGACGCGCTGCCGGCCGTGGTAGAGGCGGTGGATGGGCGCGTGCCGGTGGTGGTAGACGGTGGTTTTATGCGCGGCGCTGATGTTATCAAGGGCTTGTGCCTAGGTGCCACAGCAGTGGGGATGGGGCGCTTTGAAGCCCTTGCGGCAGCGGCAGGTGGTGCTCCTGCAATCCTGCGTGGTTTGTCGATTCTAGAGCGCGAAATCAAAATTTCGTTGGCTTTGGCTGGGGTGGCTGATGTTGCTGATCTGCACCCCGGGCTACTCCACCGGGGGCAGGCCCTGCAAGCGAGCCATGCGCTTAGCGCGTTTCCGTTGTTGGAGGAAGGTTATTAGCCTTTGTCCTTGGGCATAAGCATGGGGAAGGGTGTAACTTTTTCACCGGAACCGGTCGTGATTTTCGCGACGCCCTCTTTTTCGACCTCGTCGATGCGCACAATGGCGTGCATTGGGATATACGAGCGCTGTACGCCTTCAAACTCGCTGCGCAGGCGATCCTCTGCAGGGTCTATGAGCATTTGTGAATGGTTGCCGAATACGTAATCCTCGACTTCAACAAATCCGTATAGATCGCTTTGATAGATGCTGCGTGCATAAACCTCGTAGATCTGACCCTGATTATGGAAGAGGATCCGATAGGTGTTTTCAGTCATTTCTTTAGCGGCCATATAGCTTGCCTTTATCAAGATTTCGAACGGTATTTGCTCGTGCGAGATAGTTGGGGATGGGCGGGCGCTTTTCAAGGGTATTTAGGGCGTGCTTTCGGGCTATGGTGGCGCTGTACTTTGCGTATAATCGCCGCCCCGGCAATGGTTTAGTGAACATGGCCAAAAAGCTTTTTGTAAAAACTCATGGTTGTCAGATGAATGAGTACGACTCAGCGCGTATGTATGACGTGCTGCGCGAAACTCAAGGCTATGAGCGCGCTGAAAACGAAGCAGATGCGGATGTATTGTTGCTCAATACCTGCTCTATTCGCGAAAAAGCTCAAGAGAAAGTTTTCCACCAACTCGGTCGCTGGCAGAAACTTAAATCTGAGCGGCCTGATCTAGTTATTGGTGTGGGTGGCTGTGTGGCCAGTCAGGAAGGCGATGCCATCATGCGCCGTGCACCGGTGGTGGACATGGTATTTGGTCCACAGACCATTCATCGTTTGCCCGAGATGTTAGACAGTCGTAAGCAGAATCTGCTGTCGGTAGTTGATGTCACATTTCCCGAAGTGGAAAAGTTCGATCGGTTACCAGAACCAAAAATGGACGGCCCTTCCGCATTCGTTTCGATCATGGAGGGATGCAGTAAGTACTGTAGTTTTTGTGTCGTGCCCTATACCCGGGGCGAAGAGGTCAGCCGCTCGGTGGATTCAGTACTGCAGGAAGTCCATGGTTTGGCGGCTCAGGGGGTGCGTGAAATCCATCTGCTTGGGCAAAACGTCAACTCCTACCTGGGGAGTATTGACGGTGATCAGGCGGATCTGGCTGAGCTTATTTACTACGTGGCAGACATTGCGGGGGTTGAGCGCATTCGTTTTACCACCTCTCATCCAATGGATTTTTCTGACGGTTTGCTGGAAGCGTATCGTGATGTTCCGCAATTGGTCGATCACTTGCACTTACCTGTGCAGGCCGGTTCAGACCGTATTTTGGCGGCGATGAAGCGCGGTCATACCGCTCAGCAATACATCGATAAAATTGCTGCGCTGCGAGAGATCCGCCCAAATATAAGTCTGTCTTCTGACTTCATTGTCGGTTTTCCCGGTGAGACCGAGGAGGACTTCAATGCCACTATGGATTTGATTGAGCGCGTGGGTTTCGATGTGTCCTTCAGTTTTATCTACAGCGCTCGTCCTGGCACGCCTGCGGCGGCTCTAGTAGACGATACGCCGGAATCGGTCAAGAAACAGCGTTTGCAGCATCTGCAAGCAACTCTGCGCACCCAGGCCGAAGCCATTGCTGATGCGATGGTGGGCACGCGCCAACGTGTGCTAGTAACGGGTTTTGCCAAAAAAGATCCGACCGGTAAGCAACTCGCTGGGCGCACCGAAAACAACCGAGTGGTGAATTTCGTTGGCTCTGGTGAGTTAGTCGGCGGATTCTGCGACGTTGAAATTACCGAAGCGCTGCCTAACTCTATGCGTGGGGTTATGTGGGTAGATTGACTATGGACGCCGCTGTCGCGATTGACAGCGTAGCACTTAGGCTTAAGCTGAGTCCTAGCGGCAAGCTAAAATTTAAATGGTGAACATTGCACGAACAAAATACTGAGTCTTCGCAGCCCATTGCAGACACCTCGGCAGCGCCGAGTCCCGCCACAGTCGTTCCATTAACCCGACGCACTTTACTTGAGCCAGACGACGCGGATCGCCTGGCAATACTGGTTGGGCCGGTGGATGCTAATCTTAAACAGCTAGAACAGCGGTTGGATGTACACATTCGTAACCGGAGTAATGAATTTCAAATTAGTGGCCCCGATGTTCGTGTGCGCGCGGCAGAGGCGCTATTGCACCAGTTGTATAGAGAAACAGCGCATCAGCAAACATTGGAGCCCGATCAGGTGCATCTGTTTTTGCAGGAAGCAGGAGTGGAAGAGTTGTTACAACGCCAAGACCAAATCGATCAAAAACAGCAGCAGGCTGCGGATCAAGCAGCAGACGGGCCGGTCATTCGTACGCTAAAGAAATCCATAAAGCCGCGTGGTCGAAATCAGCAGCTCTATGTCAGCGCAGTACGCAGTCATGACATCAGTTTCGGGGTCGGCCCTGCAGGTACCGGCAAAACGTACCTGGCCGTGGCATGTGCGGTTGAAGCGCTGGAATCGCAACAGGTATCACGCATTTTACTTGTGCGCCCTGCAGTGGAGGCGGGCGAGAAGCTAGGGTTTCTACCTGGTGACCTAGCGCAAAAAATTGATCCCTACTTACGGCCCCTCTACGACGCACTTTACGAAATGCTCGGTGTCGAGCGGGTGAATAAATATATCGAGCGCAACATAATTGAAGTGGCGCCCTTGGCGTATATGCGTGGCCGTACCCTGAACAACGCCCATATCATTCTCGATGAATCGCAAAATACCACCGTGGCGCAAATGAAAATGTTCTTAACGCGTATCGGCTTTGGGTCCACTGCAGTTGTTACTGGAGACATCACCCAAATCGATTTGCCGCGAGGTGAAAATTCCGGACTGGTGAACGTCATCAATGTGCTACGGCATACCAAGGGGGTCAGCTTCACTCACTTTGGCTCCAAGGACGTGGTTCGGCATCCGTTAGTGCAGCGCATTGTTGACGCTTATGAAGCGTTTACCGAGCCCTCCGGAAAAGGCGATAACCAAAGCTCGAATAGCGGCCACTAACATTGGCGATTGAGTTGCAGGTTGCTGACGGCGTTGCTGCAGCGGCGGTGGATGCTGCATTTAAAGAGTTTTCTGCAGGGCCGGTTAACGGGTTGGACGCGCTCCTGCAGCAAGTTCGGGACGTGGTGCTTGATGATCAGCTGGAGCGCGACGTATGCCTGCGGGTCTGCGATTCTGCGGAATCGCAAAATCTTAACCACACCTACAGGGGGCGTAATACGCCAACGAATATATTGAGCTTTACCGCTGCGGGTATGGATGGCGTTACTGTGCCCCTTGGGGACTTGGCGCTATGTTGGCCGGTGGCCGTCGCGGAGGCTCAGCAGCAGGGTAAAACGGTGGCACATCATGTTGCCCATCTGTGCGTGCATGGCGTGCTGCATTTGCTTGGCCACGATCACGCTGATGATGCCGAAGCGGAGGCCATGGAGCGGATCGAAACCCAGATTTTGGCCAATTTAGGTGTGACGGATCCGTATAAGTGAATTCCAGCCCTTGCTTTTTTCTAGCTTCTTACCTAAAAAGGTAGTCCATAAGATCTTTATCTCCCATCTATGAGTGACACATCTGAGTTGTTAAGAGACTCAGCCGAAAATACTGCGCCGCGCCGTGGCGTCCGCGAGTGGCTTGCTGACTTATTTTCGGATGAACCAGAAAATCTTCCTGAACTTGTAAGTATTCTTCGTGATGCCGCAGAGCGGCAGCTGATCGAGGTAGATGCGTTGAATATCATTTTCGGCGCCCTGCAGGTTTCTGATATGCATGCCCGGGACATTATGATCCCGCGTTCGTCCTTGGTCGTGGTTGGCGAAGATCAAACGCCAGAAGAATTATTGCCGGTGATCGTTGATTCTCGGCATTCGCGGTTTCCAGTTATTGGCGACAACGTCGATGACATCAAAGGTATTCTCCACGCTAAAGATCTGTTGCCATTATTGCTGCCGGAAAATCAGCAGAATTTCACTATGCGTGACTGCATCCGGCCGGCATTACTGATTCCTGAAAGCAAGCGGTTAAACGTGCTGTTGCAAGAGTTTCGCGCGAATCGCAATCACATGGCGCTAGTGGTTGACGAATATGGCCAGATTTCCGGCGCCGTGACCATTGAAGACGTGCTCGAGCAGATTGTCGGGGAAATCGAAGACGAACATGACGTCGATGATGACAGCTTTGTAAAGCAGCTAGAGCCCAACATGTTTCATGTCAAAGCCAATACAACCATTGAAGACTTTAACGAATATTTCGCGACCGAATTTAGTGATGAAGAATTCGATACGATTGGCGGCCTAGTTTTGCACCAGTTGGGCCATTTACCCGAGCGTGGCGAGCGCATTGTATTCACTGGTATGAGCTTCGAAGTGCTGAACGCTGAATCGAGAAGGATCCGGCTGTTAAAGGTAGAGAAGGCGCACTCTGACGCGGCGGATGCTCAAGACTGATTGGCGTAACGTCGGCCTGGCATTATTGCTGGGCGCTGGCTTCCCTCTGGGTTTCGCGCCTTATGGTTGGTGGCCTCTAAGCCTATTATCCGTTGCGGGCCTGTTTCTATTACTCCACCTCTCGCAACATCGACTGCGGCTGCTCGCTTGGGTCTTCGGTGTCGGCAAATACCTCAGTGGTGCTTCTTGGATCTACGTCAGCATTCATCAATACGGTAATGCGTCGCCGTTGCTGGCTGGGCTGCTTGTTGGACTCTTCGTTGTTGCATTAGCCCTGTTTATGCTGCCGGTGGGTTGGGTCATGCAGCGTTTTCGTGTGGCCACGCCCTGGATTAACGCGGTGATTTTTTGTTGTGTGTGGTCATTGATGGAGTGGTCATTGACCTGGCTGCTCACAGGGTTCCCCTGGTTATTTGTCGGCTACAGTTTGACGGATTCGGTATTTGTCGGGTTACTGCCAGTTTGGGGCGCCTTGGGTGCCGGCTTCTGGGCTCTTGTCTGTACCATGGGCGGCTTACTTTGTGTCCGTGCAGCGTGGCAGCGTTTGCCCATCGCCCGTGGCCCCTTAGTAATGATCGTTTTGCCTCTCGCAATGGTAGTGCTTGCCTCGCCGTGGCAATGGGTGACTTCATCAAGCACACATTCGGTAGCCATTGTGCAGGGTAACGTCGATCAGACGATCAAGTGGGATGCGGACCAACGCCAGGCCATCGTTAATCGCTATCTCAGGTTATCGGAGCCGCATTGGTCGGCAGATGCTCTGGTTTGGCCAGAATTTGCTCTGACAGCNTACGGCGCTGACGCAGAGCGCATTACCAGTGCGCTGGATGCAAGAGGTAAGCAATCCGGCACCAATGTTGTTATCGGTGCACCCCTAGTGGAATGGCGGCGTGATATCGGCGTCGCCGATGCTAAGGGCCCGCGCTACAAACTATTTAACGCAGCTCTCGGCTTGGGTCAGGCACAAGGTGTTGTAACCAAACACCATTTGGTGCCATTTGGTGACTATGTACCGCTGCAGGATTGGTTGCGTGGACTCATCGATTTTTTCGATTTACCGATGTCCAATGCGACCCCCGGTGCAGCTCAGCAGGCTAATGTAGTGCTGTCGCTGCAGAGCAAGCCCGTCGAGACGGCCATCGGCATTTGTTATGAAATTGCCTACGGCAATTCTATGCGCAAGCGTGCAGAGCAAGTGGGGGTGTTGATGACCCTCACCAATGACACCTGGTTTGGCCGATCCATCGGCCCCCACCAGCATATGCAGATTGCCCGAGTAAGAGCATTGGAGAATGGACGTTGGATGCTGCGCGCCGCCAACGATGGCATCACTGGGGTGGTTGACCACCGTGGTCAGATTCGTGCTCAGTTGCCGCAATTTGTTGAGGGTGTTTTAGCGACCTCTTTCCAGGTTATGCAGGGCACTACTCCATACAGTGTGATGGGGGATTGGCCACTGTTTGTAATGATCGCGGGGCTGATTGTGGCGTTCCGTCAACGGTCACTCGCGGATAGAGCAAAAATCACCTAAACGCTGGGTCGGATCGCTCAATTTGCGTTACGAGGTGGTATCCTTGCCGCCGTTTTACAGTCGACACAAGACCCCTATCCATGAATCCGATTTACGACCCCCAAAAGGTGGAGAACAGCGCGCAAACCTATTGGCAAGACAACGAGTGTTTTGTTGGTAATGATCAGGGCGCAGGGGAAAAATTTTACTGCTTGTCTATGTTCCCGTATCCGAGCGGTCGCTTACATATGGGTCATGTCCGCAACTATACCTTGGGCGATGTCATCAATCGTTACCAGCGCCACAAGGGTCGCAATGTTATGCAGCCTATGGGTTGGGATGCATTTGGGTTGCCCGCTGAGAATGCCGCGATTAAGCATGGTGTTGCTCCGGCGGCTTGGACCAAGGACAACATTGCCTATATGCGCGGCCAGATGCAGCGCTTGGGTTTTGGTTTCGATTGGTCGCGAGAGTTCGCCACCTGCGATCCCGAATATTATCGCTGGGAACAATGGCTATTTGTGCGCCTATACAAGAAGGGTTTGGTTTACCGCAAAAACGCGATGGTTAACTGGGACCCAGTGGATCAAACGGTATTGGCTAATGAACAGGTTGTCGAGGGGCGGGGCTGGCGTTCTGGTGCCATTGTTGAGCGCCGTGAAATGGCCCAATGGTTTCTGAAAATCACCGATTACGCCGAAGAACTTCTGACCGAACTTGATCAGATGGACGGATGGCCAGAATCGGTCAAGAGCATGCAACGGAATTGGATCGGCCAGTCCTTTGGCGCGGAAATTGATTTTCGCGTCAACGATGAGTCGGCGACTGTGTTAACGGTATTTACCACACGGCCAGATACCTTAATGGGTGCAACCTACGTGGCGGTGGCGCCAGAGCATCCACTGGCTCAGGCGGCGGCCGAGCAGGACCCGAACGTTCGGGCGTTTATTGCCGAGTGTGCGCAAAACACCACGGCCGAAGCCGACATGGCAACGATGGAAAAAGCNGGCGTCGCTACTCAGGCAACGGTCGAGCACCCGCTTACGGGTAAGCCGTTGCCAGTGTGGGTCGCTAATTTCGTATTGATGGAATATGGGTCTGGCGCGGTAATGTCGGTACCCGCGCACGATCAACGGGATTGGGAGTTCGCGCGCAAATACGACATCGCNGTTGAGCAGGTTATTGAACCCTTAGCCGATGAAGACTGCGATATGGCGACAGCGGCGTTCACTGCTAAAGGGCGGCTGATCAATTCTGGAGAATTTGATGGCCTGACCTCCGCTAAGGCCTTCGAGCAAATTATCGCCGCATTACAAGAGCGTGAGTCAGGACGCCCGGTCACCAATTATCGGCTGCGCGATTGGGGGGTCTCTCGTCAACGTTATTGGGGCTGCCCGATTCCTATGATCCATTGCCCTGACTGTGGGGTGTTGCCAGTACCTGAAGAAGATTTGCCGGTGGTATTGCCAACAGATGTCACTCTAGATGGGGTGCGCTCGCCCTTGGTGGATTTGCCAGAATTTTTAAATGTCCTATGTCCGCACTGCGGTGGCCCAGCACGACGTGAGACCGATACCTTCGATACGTTTATGGAGTCGTCTTGGTATTTCACGAGATTTGCCTCTCCTGGTGCCGATGCGATGGTGGATGAACGGGCCAAATATTGGGCTCCGGTAGATCACTATGTCGGCGGTATCGAGCACGCCATACTGCATTTGTTGTACGCGCGGTTTTATTACAAGTTGATGCGCGACGAGGGCCTAGTTGATGGCGACGAACCATTCAAGCGCTTGATGATGTTGGGCATGGTGCTGCAAGGTGGCAAGAAGATGTCCAAGTCCGCAGGGGATGCTGGCGATCCACAAAAGCTGTTGGATCGATATGGTGCTGATGCGGTGCGGGTGGCCATGATGTTTGCAGCACCCCCGGAACAGTCCTTTGAGTGGGGCGAAGCAGGGCTAGAAGGTGCAATGCGGTTTCTCAAGCGTCTATGGGCATTGGTGCTGGATCACGTTAGCAAGGGTGAGATACCAGACCTGGATGTTGTAGCGTTGTCTGATGCCGGCAAAGAGCTGCGGCGTAAAACTCATACAACGTTAGCTAAGGCTGATGACGATTATGGTCGTCGGTTGCAATTCAATACGGTGGTCTCGGCGGTCATGGAGTTGGCAAATGAGGTGGCCCGTATGGGTTCCGATGTCGCTGCGGATCGTGCTGCCGTGCAAGAAGCATTGGTGAGCGCCACGCTGATTATTTCACCGATCGCACCGCATATTGCGCATCGGTTGTGGTCTGAGCTTGGGCAGCAGGGCGATTTGGTCAACCAACCCTGGCCGCAGATCGATCAGGAAGCATTGACGCAACAACGTCTATCCTTGGTGGTGCAGGTTAATGGCAAGGTCCGTGGCCAAATTGACGTTGCGGCAGACGCGTCCCAAGGTGATATTCTCGATACAGCTAAGCACGAGGAAAATGTCGCACGGCATTTAGACGGCAAGACTGTGCGTAAAGAGATCTATGTGCCAAATAAGTTGGTCAATATTGTCGTTGGTTAAAAGCTTAACGGCTGCCGTTATTGCACTCGCGTTGATTGGGTGTGGTTTTCAGCTGCGTGGCCAAGGCCTGATAAATTCTGGTTACAGCTATGTGGTCAGTGGTGAGGCTAAGGACAGTCGTCTAGCTCGTGAGCTTTCGGCGCGATTGTCCCAATCGAGTGTACTAGCCCAGAACGCCGCTGAGATTACCGTTGAGTTGATTGACGTTAGGCGCCAACAGGTTGATGGTGCAGTAACGGCCGAGGCCATGTTGCTTGAGCAAGCCGTTCGCATCGACGTAAGGTTTCGCATCGTTGACGCTGCGGGGATGGAACTGCAGCCAGAGCAAACACTCAGTCGACAACGTTATTTTCGCCTGGATCGCAGCAACTTATTGGCAACGGCGGCGGTTAAAGAGCAGGTCGCTGAGTCGTTAGAAGATGAACTGATCGCGCAACTGTTGCGCAGTTTGAATCTCGTTCAGCAGATGCACGCTTATAGCGATGCCAGTTAGATCTGACCAGCTGCGTGGCGCGTTAGCCAAGGGTCTAGCGCCGGTTTATCTGGTGAGTGGAGATGACACCCTACTTGTCACTGAAGCCTGTGACCAAATTATTGCGGCGGCCCAGGCACAGGGCTATACAGAGCGCAGCGTGCATCATGTAGACACGGGTTTCAGTTGGCATAGCCTAGGGCAAGACGCTGCAAGTCTGTCGCTGTTTGCCGAACGGAGAATTCTTGATGTCCGCGTACCGAGTAAAAAACTCGACAAGGACGCATCAGCGTTGCTTCGAGATTGGGTAGCCGATAACGGCGCAGCGGNGGATACGGTTCTATTGTTACGCACCGACCGGCTGCAGCCTAAGCAGCGCTCTAGCGCATGGTTTAAAGCCTTAGATAAAGAGGGTGTTGTGCTGCTGATATGGCCGTTGGCCAGTCACGAGTTCCCGCGTTGGTTGCAGGCGCGGCTGCATGATCGAGGGCTGCAGCTGCAGGCTGATGCTCTCGACTACTTGGCGGCGCGAGTTGAGGGCAATCTGTTGGCGGCGGTCCAGGAAATTGAAAAGCTCGCGCTGCAGGATCTTAGTGTCCCCATATCGGTAGAAGCGATCGCCGCATGTCTAGAGGATACCTCTCGATTTAATAGTTTTGATCTGGTTGATGCAGCGCTGCAGGGTGATGGAGCGCGAGTGCATAAGGTGTTGCGCGGGTTGCAAGAAGAAGGCGTTAGCGTTTTCGCTATTATGGGTGCCCTCACCAGCCAATTGCGGCGTTTAGATCAAACTCGTGGGCTACCACCGGCTCGTGCGCGCGCGATTCAACAGTTTTTGCAGCGCAGTCGGGTTCCCACCCATCAGTGGCTTGCTGAGTGCGCGGTAATCGATCAGTTGGCCAAGGGAATTGGGGTTGGCGACCCATGGATCAGCCTCGAGCAGCTCTTATTGAACATGGCTGGTATTGCCGCCATACCGCGTCCGAGCGTCCATCAACGGTTATTTAGAGGCCGTTAAAATGCGCAAAGTCCTGTTTTTTCGGTAATTTTGGCCGCGTTAAAATCATTGACCCCCCATATATTTTTGGTTAACAATCGAAGAAGGCCCTTCTGAGGGGTTGGGCCTTAAATCCGATCTTGGCGGTCGCCGACCCCGGCAACCGTCGAGATCGCTAGAGGGGAGAAAAGTTATGTTGAGCAGTATACGCGTGACAGCGTCGTGGCTTGCCTGTGTGCTCCTAGTAGCACCCGCGTGGGCTGAGGATGATTCAGACAGCAAGCGAATCGAAGATGTGGTCGTTTATGGCGACAGAGTCGAATCCACCGTCTCGGATACTTCTATATCTATTACCGCGATGAGCGAAGAGTTCCTAATGGACATGGGGATTCAGGGCCCAGACGAAATGGTGAACTTCATTCCAGCAACCACCCGTACCGACTGGGATATTAAAATCCGCGGCATTGGAAGAAACTTCCGTGGGCTGGGTGGCGATCCCGGAGTGGGCACTTACTACAACGGCATTTACTCACCGGATTTTGGTATTGCCTCAACTGAGGGTGGGTTGTACGACATTCAACGTATCGAGGTGCTGCGTGGTCCGCAGGGTACTTTATATGGCCGAAACTCTATCGGCGGCGTTGTGAACTATGTGACCAACCCTGCCAATCACGATGAGTTTGAGGCGCAAGTGCGTTGGGTTGGTGGTCAGTACAACACCTCAGAAGGCTACGCTGTCCTGAGTGGACCCATTAATGACGTACTAGCCTACCGACTGAACATGTCGAAGCGCACCGGTGATGGGCGTATTGACGGTATGGGCGACTCTGAAGACATGGAAGCATCGAATGACGCAAACTTTGCGCTAACTTTGGATTTTAAGATTTCGGACACGATGAATTTGAATTTACGCGTGAACGACAGGGAATCCGAAGCGCCTAGGAACTTTGGTAACGGCGGGCACGGTATTCTAAGTGAAGGCCCGTGTATTAATGCCAATGTCGCCAAAATTACTAGCCTAGATCAGTGTGATCCGCAGTATCGAGTTTCTCGTGACACCAACTATTTTGCCCGGGGCTTGCGTCCAGTTGACGCGGACGATCCGGCGGCGAAATTTCCCTTTCGCCACCCTGTTACTGGCGAAGCGCAATGGGCTGCCTACAATAGACCCGGCGTAGACGGTGTAAAATGGCCATATACGCCATCCCCAAATTACGGTAACGCAAACGTAGCCGTCTATGACGGCGGTGATAATGCTAAGCCTGAGTTCATGTCGTTGACCAATAATGAGGTCAACGAAATCTTCGATCACAACTCTGCAAACGTGGTGTTTGATTGGGATATAAATGATCGTTTGTCTCTGAAGTATCTTACGAACTACCAAAATTTCCTCTATTACTTCAATCGGGATAACGATTTTTCCGATAGCGAGTTCTCTAATTTGGGAGATACCGTAGACGAGTCAGTGCGCTCCAAGTCCCATGAGCTCCGTGTGTTCTGGAGTATGGGTGATCGTTGGACAGCTACGTCTGGTTTGTACTTCTTCGAAGAAGATCGTGATCAGCTGTATGGTATTCGTAACCGAATACCGATGATTAACCAGGCGGCAAGCTATGGTACTGCTGAAAGCCCAACTTGGCTTACAGATGCAATGGCTGTTGTTGGATGGATTATGCCGCCTTGCTTTGACTACAAGACGGCCGTTGTTGGAGCAGCCGGAGGCTATGGAGCTTATTGTGGTGATGATGGGCGAGCATTCAGTATCACTAATGATATTGGTGCCGTATACGAGCACGACAATAACGTTATAACGACCAATAAGGCGTTCTACACTCAAGGCGATTATCAAATTTCAGATACGTTGAGTGTGACCCTAGGCGTTCGTTACTCAGAGGATTCCAGAGAAGCGCGCGAAGCGCGAGGCGGCTATTCCGAGCTTGAGGCCATTGATTATCCTTGGATTCAATCAACTATTGCCGCAACTGCGCCCGATGCGGAAACAGGAGCCGCAATCATGGCTGAAGGCATGACGCCGCTTGCGGCAATTAATGTCGCGACTGGTGCAGCGACCATGACAGGCGATCCCTTCAATCCTATAACGCCGACTTGTGCTCTAGGTTCGACTGAGTGCGCTACGCCATTGCGGTTGGGAGGCATCCCCATTTCTTTTGGTAGCCGCATCGGGGGGTACTATGAGACGAAAAACACCAGTTTCCGTATCAACTTTAACTGGGAACCGAGCCCAGACCATCTTATCTATGCGGGAATGACCTCTAGTTACCGAGCTGGTGGCTTCAATATGGGTGGTTCAGATAACCGCGTCTATATTGACGGAACCGGGTCTTTGGTGTTCTACGATGATGAAAAACTGAATGCTTGGGAAATTGGCTTCAAAAGTGCTTTCCTTGATGGTCGAGCCCAGTTAACTGGCGCGCTCTATTACTATGATTACGAGGATTATCAGGATCACGTGGAAACTTGGGAAACGTCCAGTGGTGACTTTGACCTCCCCGCCGGAATAGAAGCTCCGGCTGGGCGTGGGCCAGTCTCGATGACGGACAACATTCCCAAAGCCCATAACGCCGGGTTTGAGATCGATGGTGTGTTGCTTGTAACTGACAGCCTGACTGTAGGCGGAAACTACAGTTACACCGAGTCCGTTTATGATGTGTCGTATCCAGTCTTTAATGAAAACGACCCTCGTTATCCAAGAGAAATTTTTGGTGGCGATCTAAACATGGATCCATGCTTAGCAACTGATGCAACGAAAGACTTGTATTGTCTGCAGGTGAATGGTGTACAGCTCTCAGGTATTCCCAAGCATAAAGCTACGGGCTGGGCGTCCTACCAGTGGGTAATGGACGCAGGTACTTTGACTTGGTACGGATCGGTGGCGTACACCGGTGACTACTTCACCAACACGTTCGCTCGACCTTGGGACGAGGTGCCTGAGCGTCACCGCATTGATACACGTTTGTCCTTTGATTCGGCGGATCAGCGATGGAGTACCTCTTTGTTCATCGACAACGTATTAGACGATACGTTCCTACGTTGGTCAGACATGGAAGGTCGACGGTCGGGCCACGGCAGTAACTTCCCACAGCGGGTGGTTGCGCTGGCACCGCGTTATATGGGCGTCGAGTTCGTGTACAACCTCCTCTAAGTTGTTACACACCTAAGAATAAAGGCGCACTCCGGTGCGCCTTTTTTTATGGCGCTATGCATTCCCCGTGAGAGCGGAAACGCGTAACCGTGCTTTCTGTGAGTATGCAGAGGCTAAGGCAGGGCTAAGGCGACTAGTTTTGCATTCTGTGCCTCGCCGCTGGCAATGACGACGAACTGTCTGCCGTCCTGCATGTAGGTCATGGGCGTACCCCAGGGCCGAGCGGGTAAGTCGACCTCTGCAATTACCCGTCCATTCAGCTTGTCAAAAGCGCGCAGCACATTGCGCTGCCCATCTGCCTGGGATACCAGTAGTAGGCTCTTGGTTAACACCGGGCCACCAGACCATGAGGCTCCAAGGGGGCCTGGATCGGGTAACCCCATGTCGATAACTTTCTGCCTGGGGCCGTCACCGTTGACGCTCATCCACAGATGCTCGCCGCTATCCATATTGATGGCCGTGACCCTGGCATAGGGTGGCTTTATCAGCGGCAACCCTTTGGGGCCGCGGACGCTGTTGACGCTGCGGCTGCGCACATAGTCGAAATTAGTCTCGTCGGGGTTACCGGGCTTGAGCTTCACGGCAATTGGGCTGGCTTGAGAGGGTATGTATAAAATTCTCTGCTGAGGATCGAAGGCGGCACCGGTCCAGTTAGCGCCACCGGCCCATCCGGGCAGATTCAACGTCCCCTGCANACTGGGTGGTGTGTATAGGGGGCCGGTTTGAAACTGGCGCATAATCGCTTTTGCTTCTTTATTTAACGTTGGGCTGAAATCGATCAATTGGTTTTCGTTCATGCCCTGACGTTCAAAGGGCGCGGGTTTGCTCGGTATGGGCTGGGTTGGACTTGAGCGTTCGCCCGGCACCGTGCTCTGAGGCACTGGTGTTTCATTTATCGGCCAAACGGGTTCGCCGGTTATGCGGTTAAAGACATATACAAAGCCTTGCTTTGAAACCTGAGCCACAGCTTTGATGTTCTCTCCATTGACCACGATATTCATTAGTGTCGGCGCTGCCGGCAGATCGTAATCCCACAATCCGTGATGCACCATTTGAAAATGCCAAACCCGCTTGCCGGTACGGGCGTCCAAGCAGATCAGACTTTCGGCAAATAGATTGTCGCCAAGGCGGTGCCCACCGTACCAATCATTGGTAGGCGTTCCGGTGGGCAAATAGACATAGCCTAATTCCGCATCGGCGCTTATGCCGGTCCATACATTGGCATTACCGGTATAACGCCAAGATTCGTTCTCCCAAGTACTGCTGCCGTAGGCTTGGCCTTGGGGGATGGTTTCAAAAATCCATACCTGTTCACCCGTCAGCGGATCGAAGGCGCGCACATGCCCCGGCGGCATCTCTTTATTATCTGGGCCGTCCATTATCGAAGAGCCCACAACCACCACGCCGGCAACTACCGTAGGTGCAGAAATTACTGAATACATTTTCCGGTCTACGGGCTTGCCTAATCCCAGGGTTAGATCCACACGCCCAGCGTTGCCAAAGTCCTGAATTGGTTGGCCGGTTGTTGCATCGAGTGCCCACAGGTAGGCATTGTTTGTAGGCATAAAAATGCGTGAGCGGCCCCTGCTATCCGACCAGTAGGCGACGCCGCGATGGTTAAATCCAAGATTGGTCGGGCGACCATCAGCGTAGGTGCGGGTATCGAATACCCAGATAGTTTCTCCCGTTGCGGCGTTGATAGCGGCGACGTGTCCCAGAGAGGTGCTGGTATAGAGCACATTGCCGACTTTTAGCGGCGTTGATTTAAACCCCCAGGGTGTCTTTTTTGCATCGGCTTTTACCAGCGCGTTGTCCGGAGACTGCCATTGCCAGGTGATCTCTAGTTTGGCGACGTTGCCGGCATTTATTTGATCAAGATCAGCGTATTTAGAAGAGCCTAGGTCGTTGCCATAGGTGGGCCAATCGGTAGTAGCCCCATGCAGATAGGATGCCGCCATCGACAAAATTAATACAAAGATGACGCGATGGGTTGCCATGACTTGGGTCCTCCGAACGGTGGGTACTAGTTTATGTGGGTGTCGGCAGTGACTCCCAATTCGACTACGGCAAGTCGACCGCCTGTGTTTTCCAGAGTAGTCACGGAGCAATTGTCCGGGGCAAAAATTCGCATTCTATCGTCGTTGGTTGCGGCACCGACGGCGGCATTAATGGCAACAAAGTGGCTAAATATGATGCAGTTTTCGGTCTGGTCTAATAAATAGTCAACTAGCGCCTGACGCCATGCTTGGGCATCTTCGGCCAGTGCTGACCATCCGCCTTGCATGGCCTGCTGTAGCCATTGCGCGCGCTCCTGCAAATCCTCTGTAGGTGACGGTATCTCGGCAACTCTGGGTTCAATGCCAACCGTGCAATTCCATTTTTGCGCCAGCGGCTCGGAAGTCTCTAACGCCCGTGCCAGCGGGCTTGAAAATAATACGGGCCTATCCTCGCCGTGTTGTTCGTGCAACATGGCGGCAACGGCCTGGGCCTGGCGACGCCCCAATTCGTCCAACCCTGGATCTTTGTGACTGCCAAACCCGGCAGCGGCTTTACCGTGTCTTACCAGATGAATTTGCGTCATATTTACTGTTCCTGTTATTCGTCACCAGCCCTCGTGATTTAGCATCCGGTTGCCTACAATAATGCTTTGCAACAATGTCTAGGAATTAGCGTGTCTGATCAAGCAGTAGCAGGAATAACCCCGTCATTCACTCCGGATACCACGGTAAGTGTGCGCGAAGCCTTTGGAATTGATCAAGAACTATCGGTGCCAGCTTTCAGCGAAAGAACTGATTATGTTCCGGCGATAGATCCTGATTATCGATTTGACCGCGATACTACTTTGGCCATTCTTGCAGGCTTCGCACACAACCGGCGGGTCATGGTTCAGGGCTATCACGGTACCGGCAAGTCCACCCATATCGAGCAAGTGGCTGCGCGCCTCAATTGGCCGTGCATACGAGTTAACCTAGACAGCCATATCAGCCGGATTGATCTCATAGGTAAAGATGCAATCGTGCTTCAAGACGGCAAACAGATTACCGAATTTCGCGAAGGCATTTTGCCTTGGGCGCTACAGCATCCGGTAGCCCTGGTCTTTGATGAATACGATGCTGGGCGGCCAGACGTGATGTTCGTTATCCAGCGCATTCTAGAGGTCGAGGGTAAGCTCACGTTACTCGACCAGAACAAGGTTATTGATCCAAACCCATTTTTTAGACTGTTTGCTACGACTAACACAGTGGGCCTTGGTGATACCACCGGCCTATATCATGGTACCCAGCAGATTAATCAGGGCCAAATGGACCGTTGGAGTATCGTATCAACTCTGAACTATCTCGAGCACGAGGCAGAAGTTGAGATCATAAAGGGTAAAGTTTCTGCATTCGCCAAGGGTGCGAAGGGCGAACGCTTGATCGGTAATATGGTGAGTGTCGCAGATCTTACTCGTAAGGGTTTTGTTAACGGTGACGTATCGACAGTGATGTCACCGAGAACAGTGCTCACTTGGGCGCAAAACAGCGAAATCTTCGGTGATGTGGGTTTTGCATTTAGGGTGACGTTCCTGAATAAATGCGATGAGCTCGAGCGGCCGATCGTTGCGGAATACTATCAACGTTGTTTGGGCGAAGACCTAGGCGATGCCACCGCTGGCATAACGCTGAAATCGGCCTAAGCCTAAATGAACGACGTAGACAATCCGCTTGAACCGTTTAAGCGGGCGACTACAGCGGCCATCCGCGCGATAGCTGAGAATGATGAGCTGGACGTAAATTTTGGTCCCGGTGCACCTACCGCTCAGGGCGATCGGATGCGCCTGCCGCTGCCATCTCAAGGCGCCAGCGCAGCCGAAATTGATGCCGTGCGGGGCATCGGGGACGAGTATGCCCTGCGTTATCGCCACCACAACGCCCAGTTGCACGCACGTTTCAGCCCTCAGGGTGGTCCTGCTCAAGAGATGTTCGAATGGATTGAATCTGCTCGTATCGCATCTTTAGGCGCTCAGCGCATGGAAGGGGTTGCCGGGAACTTGGATGCGCACCTGGAGGCCCAGTGTCAGCAGGCGGCGTTTGATACGGTGACTGCTGAAGCCGATGCGCCCCTGTCTGTGGCGGTGGGATTAATCGTGCGTCAGCAGCTGACTGGACGAGAGCTGCCGCCGAGTGCTGAGAATGTTGTGCAGTATTGGCGTGAGCATGTGCTGGAAAGTGCTGGAGAGCATATTGAGGCGTTGCGCGGGCACGTGGGGGATCAGGCGCAATTTGCGAATTTATGCCGCAATATTATCGCTGACCTTGGACTGCCGGTTGATCTTGATGATCCGATGGATGGCGAGACCAATCCAGATGACATTGAAACCATGGACGAGTCCCAAGACTCGGAAGCGGAATTTAGTCCTGAAGATGTGATGCTCGATGATGAATCGGGCGGTGAAGAGAGCACAGACGGTGATGCTACCACGGTGGAAATGGATGCCCATGCAGATATGGATGATGCTGCAGGCGAAGCGGATCCAGATGAAGCACCGGTACCCATGCCTGATGATGCCGGGCGCATATCGGTGGACTTTAATTACTCAAGTTTTACCGACAAATACGATGAAATAATCAAGGCTGAAGAGTTGTGTGATGCTGAGGAGCTGACGCGCCTCAGAAGGATGCTCGATCAGCAGCTGCAGAGTTTGCACCACGCCACATCGAAGCTAGCGAATCGCCTGCAGCGCCGCCTTATGGCCAAGCAGAATCGCACCTGGGAGTTCGATCTAGAAGAAGGCGTCTTGGATGCGGCACGGCTCACTCAGGTGATCATCGATCCAATGAACCCATTGGCGTACAAACAAGAAAAAGAAATGAAGTTTCGCGACACCGTGGTGACGCTACTGATCGACAGTTCCGGATCTATGCGCGGTCGTTCGATTACCATCGCCGCCATGTGCGCAGACATTATGGGGCGTACCCTCGAGCGGTGCTCGGTGCGGGTAGAAATTCTTGGGTTTACTACCCGTGCGTGGCGAGGCGGTCAATCCAGAGAGGATTGGATCAATGCCAATAAACCATCCAACCCTGGGCGACTGAATGACGTCAGGCACATTGTTTACAAATCTGCCGACGATCCGTGGTCGAGAGCGCGGCGTAATCTAGGCTTGATGATGCGCGAGGAGTTGCTTAAAGAGAATATCGACGGTGAGGCGCTTATTTGGGCGCACAACCGCATCGTTACCCGCAACGAACAACGCAAAGTAATGATGGTGATTTCCGATGGCCTACCGGTGGATAACTCAACCTTGTTAGTAAACCCAAGCAACTTTCTGGAACAGCACCTCAAGTATGCGATCGACATGATCGAAAATCATTCGCCGGTGGAACTGGTTGCAATTGGTATCGGCCATGATGTCACTCACCACTACAAGCGTGCGGTGACTATTACGGACGCCGAGCAATTAGGTGGAGCAATGACCGAACAACTGGCGGAGCTGTTCGATATCAAAGACTAAGGCGAGCTGGATGGCAGGGTGTAGGGTTAGAGCTACGGCTCTAACCCTACGGTCTGACGTTAGCCCACGACTTCCATGCGTGTGATCTCTGGGGCGCCACCCATTAAGCCTTTAAAGCCGGCTCCTGCCGCCTTGAAGTGCTCTGATTGTCCATGTGCGGCCATCGCAGCTTCATCTTCATAAAGTTCCATCACGATGTAATTGCCATCCGCATCTTTGCATAGTTTGTACAAATGGCAGCCTGGCTCATTGGCATTTACCTTTGCAGCCAAGTCGAGCATGACTTCCTCAAATGCCGCCTCTGAACCCTCTTTTACGTTTAACTTAGCGATAACTGCCAACATGTGCCTCTCCTCATCAGTGAATAGTGATCGAATAAAGATCAGTGATTGCTAAATACAAGATGCGAGCGTGTAAACTCGATCATAGATTGAGAATAGGGACTCTTATGCACAGACGCAATCTGCTCGTGGCGATAGACCGCTATCTTGCACGCTACCCGGGGGAAGGTGGCGTAGTAGAGCGATTTACAGAGTTAATTGAGAACCATGCGGATTGCTTTGAACGAGATTGTTGGCACGGGCACATCACGGGGTCAGCGTGGTTGGTTAGCCCTGATCAGCAGCATGTGTTGTTAACACATCATCGCAAACTCAATATGTGGTTGCAGTTGGGCGGGCATAGCGATGGTGATCCCAGCACTGATGAGGTAGCAATGCGCGAAGCCTACGAAGAATCTGGCTTAGCGGTAAAATTACTATATCCAGATATCTTCGATTTGGATGTGCACGAGATTCCGGCGCGTAAGAATGACCCGGCGCATTACCACTTTGACGTTCGCTATCAAATCCAAGCAGGCGGCGAAAAGTTCAGTATAAGTGAAGAATCTCTGGATCTGGCTTGGGTGAAAATAGACGCGTTAGAGCGCTATACGGAAGAGGAATCGATACTGCGCATGCGGCGAAAGTGGTACGAAAGTAACAATTAAAATTGAGACTGTTACGCTTTTTCCCTACTTGGGTCAAATAAAACTTAATAAATTACCCATTGTTCCTTAGTCGACGTTCCCGTACCCTTCTCAGGGTCGCCCGATTGTTCCTTTTGCTGGCTCATGAATAGTGTGTCAGTTGTTGAACTCGATAGAGAAATCTGCCCCGGACAGCGATGTCCGATGTGTATTTCGTCAAGGTCTTAGGTTTGATTGGTCGAAGGACTCCAAAGGGAGAAACTCAGCGCTTATCAAACGTAAAAGTAAAGGAGCAAAAAGAGCTGTGAAGAAACTATATGTAGGTAACCTCGCTTGGGCGGTTGCTGACGAAGATCTGCAATCTCTGTTCTCAGAGCACGGCAGTGTGGCATCAGCGTCGGTTATTACTGATCGCGAAACTGGTCGTTCACGAGGATTTGGATTTGTTGAGATGGAAGACGGCGCTGATGCCGCGATCGAAGCTCTTAACGGTCACGATTTCAAAGGACGGGCACTGCGCGTAAATGAGGCTCAAAGCAAGGAACGCTCTGGCGGTGGACGTCCAGGTGGCGGTGGTGGTGGCCGACGCTTCTAAGCGTTTCCGAGCTACAACTGGTTATTCCCGCGCATAGCGGGGGATCAGAACCGCGAAAGAAACCCCGTTGATGTTTGGCATCAGCGGGTTTTTTTTTGCTCAAAAAAAGTTGCTCTGCCGGAGTTTAAATCTCGGCCGGATGGAATAGGTGGCAGGCTACGCTGCGTGGATTGTCTCCGTTATCAATAGGTAATAGCTTCGGGGTGATTTGATGGCACTCTGACTGAGCTTGCGGGCAGCGGTTAGCGAAACGACAACCCGCGGGCACGTTTACCGGCGAGGGAATTTCTCCCTGAATATTTGTTGAGGCGCGCTCGCGCTCGCTCTGCGGATCAGCCTCTGGATTGGAGGCGATCAAGGTCTGGGTATAGGGGTGTTTGGGCTCAAAAAACACATCGTCCGCGGTACCAATTTCCACCAGACCACCCAAATACATAACCGCCATGCGGTCACTGATATAGCGCACCATGGAAAGGTCATGGGCGATAAACAAAAGGGTCAGTCCCATACTGGCCTTAAGGTCACCGAGTAGATTGATCACCTGAGCTTGAACGGAGACATCTAACGCGGAAATGGGTTCGTCGCAGACCACAAATTCGGGCTTTAATATCAGCGCCCGCGCAATACCGATGCGTTGACGCTGGCCGCCGGAAAATTCGTGGGGATAGCGAGATCTATGATCTGGATGCAGGCCCACTTGCTCCAGCCATTTGGCAACTTCATCCTGAGTCCCGGTGTTGCTCAGTTTGTGATGTAAGCGTAGGCCCTCGGCAATGATCTCCCCGACGGTCATACGCGGATTGAGCGATGAGTAGGGATCTTGAAAGATCATTTGCATATGCGGTGAGTAGCGGGCGAAATCCTTACTTGAGTAGGCTTTGGGCAGCGCCTCGCCACGAAAGGTCACCTGTCCTGCGGTTTTGTCGTGCAGACCGAGGAGTGTTTTGCCGAGGGTGGATTTGCCAGATCCGCTCTCACCAACCAAGCCCACGATCTCACGTTCGCCAATGTTAAGGCTGACATGGTCGACTGCGTGTACCCGCTGTTGATGACCGAGGTCAAAGTATTTTACCAGCTGGTCGATTTCTACGAGATTGTTCAACGCTCAGCTCCCGCAGCAAAGTACAGAGTTCCTGGTCTATTGGGATTGTCGTTGTCATGGAGCCAGCAGCGCGACCAATGGTTGCTATTAACCGTAGTGGTGTTCGGAGGCTCAGTGCCGCAAATTTTCATTGCGTGGGGACAGCGGGCGCAGTAGCCGCAGCCTTCGGGTGGTTGGAATAGATCCGGTGGTGAACCGTCGATGGGCACCAGAGTCTGGCTAGCGCTGCGTCTGTTGGAGGGCATGGCGCCACGCAGCCCCAGAGTGTAGGGGTGCGCTGAGCGATAAAATACATCGTCAACGCTGCCATGTTCGACCACCTGGCCGGCGTACATCACCATTACTTCATCGGCCATCCGCGCCACCACGCCTAGGTCGTGGGTGATCAATATAATCGACATCTGGGTTTCTTGTTGCAGATCGTTGAGTAGGTCAAGGATCTGCGCTTGGATGGTCACATCCAGGGCGGTAGTGGGTTCGTCTGCAATCAGTACCGCGGGTTCGCAGGCGATAGCCATGGCAATCATCGCGCGTTGTAACATGCCCCCTGAAAATTCGAACGGGTACTGTTTCGCGCGTTTTGCAGCTTCGGGAATTTTCGTCAGCTCCAGTAGCTCCACGGCGCGTTTAAATGCATCGCGATGGCTGTAGCCCCGATGTACTTGCAGGGTTTCGGCAATTTGGTTACCGATGTTCATGGTTGGGTTTAATGAGGTCATGGGATCCTGGAAGATCATGCTTACCTGATTGCCGCGAATATCATTACCGCCGATGACCTTGCTAGCGAGAATGTCATGTCCGTTTAGGGTCGCTGTGCCTTGGGTAATGCGCCCCGGTGGCATGGGTATCAAGCCCATGAGACTTTGAACCGTTACTGATTTGCCGCAGCCTGACTCGCCCACAATGGCGAGGGTCTTGCCTAGGCGCACGTCAAAACTTACACCACGCACGGCTTTAACGATGCCGCCATAGGTGTCGAATTCAACGTGGAGATCATTAACGCTCATCAGCGTGTCAGGCATAGTGCATTCTCTCTATTCGCGATTGCGCATGCGTGCGTCGAGTGCGTCGCGCAGGCCATCACCGAGCAAGTTAAAGGCCAACACCGTTACGCTGATAAACAGTGCAGGGAAAATCAGTTCGTGGGGATGCGTAAGCATCGTCTTGATGCCTTCGTTACACATGGATCCCCAAGACGGTGTCGGCGGCGCTACGCCCATGCCGATGAACGATAGAAAGGCTTCGGTAAAGATGGCGCTGGGCACTGCGAAGGTTACGGTAACGAGGATTACGCCCATGGTGTTGGGAATCATATGGCGCAACAATAGATAGGGTGTTTTAGCACCCAGTAGACGCGATGCGCCGATGTAGCCTTCCTCACGAATTTGCAGCACTTGGCCGCGCACTAGCCGGGCGGCGGCTGGCCAAAGTAATACCACCATCGCCACCAGCATCGGCATTATGCCGCTTTCGCCAGGACCGATACCGAATATAACTTTGAACAGAATCATAAAGAGTAGGAACGGTAGGGCGACTACGAAGTCGGCAAAGCGCATCATCAATTGATCGGTCAAACCACCAAGAAAACCGGCCACACTGCCGTACAAGACACCAAATAGAATATACAGAATCGGCGCAAACAGACCGATAAACAGGGACACCCGAGCACCGTGCATGAGTCGAGAGAGCATGTCGCGCCCGAGGTAGTCGGTGCCCAATGGATGCAGTTTAAGCTGGAACCCGTGGCCGTAATCAACTTGCTCATTGGCGCCGAGCAGACCGCGTCTCTCGGCCTCACGACGCGTGATCACCCGGGTCACTTTGGTGCTTAAGGTTGCCACAAGGTCGCTGTCTTCGCCGCGCTCGTTTAGCGCCACTACAGAGTAGTAGTAATCAATGGGGCGCAGATCAAGGCGGTCTTCAAAGTACAGGCTTTGAGTTTCAGCGAGCGGCAATCCCAAGGAACGGCCGGCGGTGATTGGGAACAAGTTGCGGTAAATACGATAGCCGCCGGCAGCGCGTTGGCCCTGAGGTTGCCAGCTTAAACGCACGGATTGGGTAGACGGCGCCTCGGCAAACGTCAGCCCTACAGCATTATCGTTCGCCACAAAGTCTTCACTAAGCTCGCCGTACCAAGGCTCATAGTCTTTTACTAAGGTAGCGGAGCGATCGGCACCTGGCGCGATGCTAATTTGGTCGACATCTTGGGATGAAGGATCCACTGTCCAGATCATGGGACCGATAAAGGTAAAGGCGAGCAAGCCGACGATCAAATACAGCGAGAAAATGGCGCGTTTGTTGTGTTGTAGACGCCGCCACGCGTCTTGCCAATAGGACAGCGATGGGCGGCTACTTATTGCGGCTGCTTGGTCCTGTGCGAGCGGTGAGAACGCATCTGCTGCGCGCATCAGTCGAGCCTCACCCGTGGATCAATCCAGCCGTAAAAGAGGTCGACTAGGATGACCATGAATACCAGAAAGGCGCCGAAGAATACCGTGGTGCCCATAATTACGGTGTAGTCCAGTTGTTGCACAGCCTGGACGAAGTACCGGCCTAAACCAGGAATCGCAAAAACGATTTCCACTACGAAGCCGCCGGTAGTAATGCTTGCTATGGCTGGGCCGAGCACTGTTACGACCGGCAAAACCGCATTAGGTAGTTGATGGCGACTGAATATCTGAGTACTGGGCAGTCCCTTAGCATTGGCGGTGCGGATGTAATCAGAATTAACGATCTCCAGCATCGACGAGCGCATTAGACGTGTCAGATAAGCCATAGTCGAAAGTCCCAGCACCATGGCCGGCAAAATCATATGCTGTACTGTGCCCCAGCCGCCTACCGGCAAGATCGATGTGCCCGCAAGGTTGTTTAGATTTACCAGCGACAACTGGCCTATGGCGGCGATGACAAAACTCGGCACGGATATGCCAAGGATGACCAAAAACATGATGATGGTATCGGGTAAGCGGTTGCGATACAGGGCGGTTAAAGCACCCCATAGAACTCCGCCGAGGCCTGCAAAAACCACCGCCAAAATGCCTAAAGTCGCAGACACTGGGAAGTGCTCGCGGATGATGTCATTTACGCGACGGTTTTCTTGCGTAAATGAGATGCCCAGGTCGCCTTGGCTAAGGTTGCGTAAAAACACCAGGTATTGGGTTGTCAGAGGTTTATCGAGTCCGTATTTGGCTTCTAAGTTCGCGCGAATTTTCGCGCTAGTGGCCTTGTCGCTGGTAAGAGGATCGCCCGGTACTGCGTGCATGCCAAAAAAAGTCGCGGTTGCGATAAACCATATGGTTACTACGCTGAGTACAAGCCGTTTCAACATATAGCGCCACATGCCTATTGACCTCCTGCACTGGTGTCAATGTACGCATTGGTATAGTCCGTATCTGCGCCGATTACACGACGTTTTAGACCCTTCAGTTGCGGGTGTACAGCGTAGGTCACGCCGCGCTCAAACATCGGCAGCAGTGCAACATCGTTAAATAGTACATGTTGGATCTGCCCGAAGGCATCCATTCGGGTTTTCGTATCCGTTGACCCTTGAGCCTGGCGCACCAGCCGGTCATTTTCGTCGCTCATGTAGCGACCCCGATTGTTCAGGTTCCAGGATGCAAACAGATCGCCAAAGGTCAGAGGATCGTTATAGTCAGGCCCCCAACCCGCTAACAGAATGTCGAATTCCCCCGCGGTCATCTTTGCTAATCGCTGCTTAAAAATCTGTTTATCGATTTTTATGGTCAGACCGAGTTTGCTTTTGAGTGCTTCCTGTACCCACTCGGACTGAATGTTAGAGACAGGGCTGTCACTGGTGAGCAGTACGATGGGCGGCCACTCGCCTAAGCCCAGTTCTTGTTTGGCTAGAGCAAGATGCTCTCGTGCTTTGGCGGTATCCAGGCGCAGCTGTGGCGGTGGATATTCCTCACGCAAGGGCGCATTGGTGCCCATCAACCACTCCGGGAAAATTGACACGCCCGGTTTAAACCCGGGCAGTTTGGTGACCTTATATACCAGCTCATCCATATCTAAAACCAACTGCATAGCGCGCCGTAGGTTCCAGTTGCGGGTGAGCCGTTCATCGCGATGGTTGAACTCTAAAAAGAACAACGTGCCGTCTTGATTGCGTTTAATGGGCCAGCCCTGACGCTGCGCCTCGATTAAGTTTTCGGCACCGAGAGTGGTGAAGGCAACCTTGCCGTCTTTGAAAAAATTAATTGCCGCGTTTGCGTCTTGGGTGATGTAGGCAATATTGATTTGATCAAGTTTGATGCGATCTTTATCCCAATAATTGGCGTTCTTCTCGAGCAATAGATTGGAGCCATGTACCCAACTGGTGAGCTTGAACGGCCCGCTGAATAAGAGTTCATGTGCATCTGCACCGAAGCGGCCATTGGTGGCGTTGTAGAAGTCCTCGCGGATGGGGAAAAAAGTCGGGAATACCACGGTTTTGTCAAAGAACGCCATGGGCTGCTCCAGTTCCACCACCAGTGTATGCGGATCTGGTGCGCTGACACCCAAGGCCTCGGGAGGCATTGTGCCTTCGTTAACTGCGCGGCCGTTTTTTATCGAATACAGCAAGAATGCATATTCGGACGCGGTTTCCGGGCGTAGGGCGGTGGTCCAAGAGAAGATAAAGTCTGCAGCAGTGATGGGTTGACCGTCACTCCACAACGCATCGTCGCGCAACCAGAAGGTTGCATGAGTTGGTGTAACCTCCCAACGTTCTGCAATTCCAGCCTCTAATTTATCGTCGACGCTCATGCGCAGCAGCCCTTCCATAACATGGTTTAGTACCATGGCGGAGACCGAGTCCGTGGTGACGGTGCTGTTGAGGCTAGGTGGCTCCTCTTTTAAGTAGATCGAAATGCTATTGTTTTCGGCGTCTACGGCGATGGCCGTGGTGCTGCCAGATGAAAATGCACTGGCAAGATAGTGCAAGGCGAACATCAGCAGCGTGCAGCCTGCAATGGCAGCGCCAAAATACAGTAATAGTTGCCTTAGCGCGGCGCTGGACAGGGCAGTTGCGGCACTCGAATTGTCATTACTGCTAGATTCGGGATGCGGTTCAGCAATACTCATACGTTGTGTTATCGAATACCGGAAAAACTTAGTTTACTTGGCGTAGTAGGTTGCCGACCACACGTTCAAGATGCATGAGCGAATTACATTCTTCAACCTGATGCGAGTAGGCGCCGTATTTGCGCATCTCTGAGTCACCTGTATTCCACGCCAACCGCGCCTCAGGATTCAGCCATATCACTCGTTTTGAGCGATCGTATAACTCTTTGAGTACTTCAGCATGTGCTTCACCGAAGTTATTGCGGGCATCACCGAGAATGATGATCGTCGTACGGTTGTCCACATCGTCTAGGCACAGTTTTTTAAAATCTAANAGGGCCTGTCCGTAATCTGTCGAGCCACCGCTGTAGTCGCGTAAAGTTTTGGCAATGGCATCTTCTATCTTGTTGCGGTTAAACAGTTCAGTCACCTCGGCAAGATCAGAGGAGAAGGCGAAACTGCGTACCTTCGGCATAACCTCGTCGAGGCTATACAAAAACATCAGCATAAAGCGCGCGTAGTTTGCTACCGATCCAGAAACGTCGCATATGGCAAATACCTTTGGACGGTCTACTTTCACTGACTTCCAGTGCAGATTAAATATCGCACCGTCATAAGACATATTGTTGCGTATGGTGCGAGAAATGTTCAGTTGCCCGCGCTTAAAAACTTTTTTGCGCCGACTGTGCAAGGTGCTCAGCTTTTTCGCCATNTTGTAGACGATTTCTTGTATCAGCCGAAAGTTTCGNTGCTCCACATTTGATAGTTTCACTTTGCGCAAAAGCTCTTCACGCAAACGCTTACCCGATACATCAGCATTTAAGAGAAATTGCTGCTCCACATAGTCTCGTACTTGTTCACGCAAGAAGTCGCGGCGCCCTTTAAGTTGCTGTCCTAGGCGTCTCGGGGGAACCGCCGGCGCTTGTCGCAGATCAGCGATTTCTTGGTTCAGATCCGCTAACCCCATCTGATCCATGATGCGTCGTGCATACAGGCCTTTTTGGGTAAAGATCTGGATTTCACGAATATTTACCGCCTCGCCAGCTGCTGACATCTGTACAGTCAGTTCGACCCGAGAATTGGCCATAAGCAATTTGCCGAGGGCCGAACTAGGATCCGTCATCTCTCCAGGGCCGAGGTCTTCCTCTTCTTCTTCCTCGAACAAGTTGTTCTTGTTTTTGCTTTTGCTCTTTTTGCGTTTACCACCGGGCTGGGCTTGACGATCGCTGCTTGCACCGCCGCCCTCGCCCTCGCCGCCGTCCTCGCTGTCTTGATCCTCGGCATCGCCAGTATCGCCCAACGCTGCCTCGGCTTCACCGCGCACATCTTGAAAGGCAAAGAATTGATCAAAGCAGGCATCGAAGGTGACTTTTTCGTCTGCAGTTTTTGGCAGTACCAGCGACAGCGTGCGTTTTAGGTAGTCCCGATCGTCATAACCCACTAATTCAACCGCACTCAGGGCGTCCAGAGTTTCGGCCGTGGACACGCGAATGTCGGCGTTGCGCAACGCGCGAATAAAGTTGCTGATCGTGCGGTCTGTGGTTTGTGCGTTCACTGAACCAAAGTCTTACTTTGTGATCTTTGCCGCAAGCGCATTCACTTCGCTTTGCACGTTGTCGATGTCCTCTTGGAATTTAAGAATGACATTCAACGTGTCCTTGACCAATTTTGGCTCGAGGCTTTCGGCGTGGAGTAATACCAAGGTCCGAGCCCAATCAATGGTTTCGGAAATGGCGGGCAGTTTCTTTAGGTCTAAATTGCGCAGTTCGTGAATGAATTCGACCAGCTGGCGTTGTAGCTCCGGCGGTACTTCAGGTACACGTGCACCTATGATTTTGCTCTCCACTTCGACGTCTGGGAATGGGATATAAAGATGTAAGCACCGACGTTTAAGTGCATCGGAAATTTCCCGCGTATTATTTGAGGTCAAGAATACGATTGGCGGTTCAGCAACGGCTTTAATAGTGCCGATTTCGGGAATTGATACTTGGTAATCCGAGAGAATTTCCAGCAGTAGAGATTCAAACTCGTGGTCGGCTTTGTCGATCTCATCGATCAACAGCACGCAGCCGTTTTCTTCGCGCAACGCTTTTAGCAGCGGACGTGGTTCCAAGAACTCGTTGGAAAAAAAGATATCGCCAAATTCATGCAGCTTGCTGACCGATTGCTCAAACCCTTTTGCGCCCTGCAGCACTTCATCCAAGGCCTCTTTCAGTACTTGGGTATAGAGTAGTTGTTTGCCATATTTCCATTCATAGATGGCCTTTGACTCGTCTAGGCCTTCGTAACACTGCAAGCGCACTAGCGGCAGACTGAACATTTCCGCGGCGGTTTTGGCCAACTCGGTCTTACCCACGCCCGGAGGACCCTCAATCAGCACCGGTTTACGCAACTGGTAGGCCAGAAACACAGCTGTGGCGATTTCGTCACTGCATATATAGCGGTGTTGCTCGAAGTTTTCCTTCAGTGATACAACCGATGCGGCAATGGTTTCAATGTCAGCCATATTTCTCCCTTAAGCAGATTCAATTGTGGGCAGACCAAACAAAGAAGGCTTCGGCGGTGAAAAAGCTGCAGCGCCAAAGGCAGACGAAGGTCATGGATTCGCACCTGCTCCATCGGTGCGAAGCTGATCATTATTACTTGGGCATTTTGATATGTATAGGCTTGACCTCGCGTGTGTCGTTGGGTGCTGGTTCTGGATTACGGATCTGGCAGACTTACCCATATGCACGATTACCACGCTCAACTCCAGCAGATGCGCGAAGAACTAATGGCTAATGCGGCGACCACCGATGCTCAGGCGGCGATTGTAGAGCTGGATCAGTCCAAGGTGGGGCGTCTGTCGAGAATGGACGCGATGCAAGCTCAAGCCATGGCACAAGCGGCAGTGGGTCGCCGTAGTCAACAATTGCGACGAATTGAGGCGGCGCTGCAGAGGCTTGAGGACGATGAATTTGGCATTTGCATAGCGTGTGATGAATCGATTAATCCGCTGCGTTTAGAGCTGGATCCTACCGTCTTGATGTGCATTAACTGCGCGGCTCAGGGTGAGCAAAACTGATGCGCGCTCGCCTCAGTATCACTCGGTGTCGCTGTGCACTCGCATAAGACCTTCTTGCGTAGTAGACGCCACGAGTTCACCAGCCTGATTGTAGATCAGTCCACGGTTAAAGCCGCGGGCACCGCTGGCGCTGGGACTGTCTTGGTCATACAACAGCCATTCGTCAGCCCGGAAAGGGCGGTGGAACCACATCGCGTGGTCTAGGCTCGCCACTTGGATATTGTCTTGTACAAAACTTATGCCGTGGGGCCTTGTCGCTGTGTCTAGTAATGACCAGTCAGACAGATAGGCGAGCACGCATTGGTGTAAGCGTGGATCGTCGGGTAGGTGTTCGCCACAGCGCATCCAACACCGCTGCACCGGATCGGTCTTGCTTGGATTTAACAGATCTAACGGCTCTACGGGCCGCAATTCGATCGCAGAGGAGCCACTGAACGACTCTTGGAACTCTTCGGGCCAGTTTTTTGCCTGTTCAGCGCGGATTTCATCGTCGCTGAGCAACTGCTCGGGTGGCGTTACGTCGGGCATTGTGAATTGGTGCGATAAACCGCCTTCGTGGACTTGAAAGGAGATCGACATGGTAAAAATCGCCTGGCCGTGTTGTACCGCCATCACNCGCCGGGTAGTGAAGCTCTTGCCGTCGCGAATGCGATCAACCTTATAGAGAATGGGTTTTTCTTTATCTCCGGCGCGTAGAAAGTAGCCATGTAAACTGTGCGCTTGGCGGTCATCTGCTACGGTTCGCGACGCGGCGACCAACGCCTGGCCGATCACTTGCCCACCGTAAACACGTTGCCAGCCCTCGTTGGGACTGGTGGCGAGATAGTGATTCTGTTCGATTTCCTCGAGGTCGAGGATTTCTATAATTTTATTTAATGGCTGCATAGGCTCAGCGCTGGTACTCCATTGTGACGGGGTGTTTTTTGCGGGCGCCCGTGTTGAGTAAGCCTGACCTCCGGTCAAGGTCAGGCGATCATATTCCCGTCCTCAGAGTGTGCAGCTAGGCGCCGGTTGGCTGACTAGATGCACGCTCTGTGGGATATCCGGGTCGGTTGCTGCTACGACTGGGCCTAGTACTTATAGCTCTCAGTCTTAAATGGACCCTCGGTGCTGACACCGATGTAGTCTGCCTGATGTTGGGTCAGTCGCGTCATCACACCGCCAAAGCCGGCAACCATCAGCTCTGCCACTTCTTCATCCAGCTTCTTTGGCAACACNTCAACGGTAATGGGCTGACGCTGGTTTTCTGGCTGGTTGGCCCATGCTTGCTCAAATAAGTGCATTTGCGCGAGCACTTGGTTCGCGAAGGAACCGTCCATAATGCGTGATGGGTGGCCCATGGCGTTGCCTAGGTTCACTAGGCGTCCTTCGGACAGCAGAATCAGGTAGTCACCACGTTCTTCCGAACGATGGATCATATGCACCTGATCTTTTACCGTTTCCCAGCGCCAGTTTTCTCGCATGTAGGCGGTGTCGATTTCATTGTCGAAATGACCGATGTTACAAATCACCGCTCCGGCTTTAACGCTGCTTAAGATTGCCGAATCACAGACGTTGGCATTACCCGTACAGGTCACGACCAGATCGGTGTCTTTTAACAGGCGCTGATCGATGTCTTCGATTTTGCCGGTGTTAACGCCATTGTTATAGGCAGAAACCACCTCATAGCCNTCCATGCAGGCCTGCATGGCACAGATTGGGTCGACCTCGGTAACGCGCACAATCATGCCTTCTTGACGCAAGCTCTGAGCTGAACCTTTGCCCACATCGCCGTAGCCAATAACTAAGGCTCGCTTACCCGACATCAGCATGTCGGTACCGCGCTTGATCGCGTCGTTGAGCGAGTGTCGGCAGCCATACTTGTTGTCGTTTTTTGATTTGGTTACGGAGTCGTTGACGTTGATCGCCGGAACTTTGAGCTCGCCATCGCGCAGCATTTCCAGTAATCGGTGCACGCCCGTGGTGGTTTCCTCGCTGATACCGTGGATGCTGTCGAGCATTTGCGGGTATTTATCGTGGATAATTTGAGTCAGGTCGCCGCCGTCATCTAACAATAGATTTGCCTTCCAGGGCGCGCCGTCTTTCAGAATGGTTTGCTCAATACACCACTCGTACTCCTCTTCGGTTTCACCCTTCCATGCGAAAACCGGAATGCCTTCAGCGGCGATTGCGGCGGCAGCATGATCTTGGGTGGAGAAAATATTGCACGAAGACCAGCGTACCTCAGCACCAAGATCTACCAATGTCTCAATCAATATGCCGGTTTGGATGGTCATATGGATACAGCCAATGATGCGAGCGCCAGCCAGCGGCTGGCTCGGAGCATAGCGCTTGCGCAATGCCATCAGAGCGGGCATTTCCGCTTCAGCGAGAGTCAGTTCCTTGCGGCCGAATTCGGCGAGGCCGATGTCCGCGACTTTATAATCAGACATGAAGTGCTCCTGTAGTGTCTGTTGAGAGAGTGTTATGCATTACGCTTGAAACTTAGGACTTGCACCTGGAAGCCATTGCGTTGGGCCAGATGTTGTTGATCGTGAATTTTAAATCCGTGGCGCTCAGCCCATTGGCTTAGAACCGCGGGCTCAAAGCCAAGCCAAAGGTCGCCAACTGTTGTAGTAACCCAGTCTTGGGTGTGGGCGCATAGCTCCGCGATAACCAGATCGCCGTCTGGGACTGTGACCTTTGCCGCCTTTTGAAAGAATGCTTCTGGCGAGGGCATGTGATGTAGCACCATGGCGGCAACCAGTGCATCGAACTGCGGTTGGTTTGGGAGGCTAAAAAAGTCGCCTTGCATCAGTTCGATATGTTCGGCTGCAGGTTGTTGTGCAATAGCATCCGCGGTGGCAGCCAGCATTGTGGAGGAACTGTCCATACCTAGGACCTGCCCATAGCGCTCGCTCAACCCCAGCAACAGCGTGCCGTTGCCCGGACCAACTTCCAGTGCGCGACTGCCGGCTTGCCGATCGCGGGGCAAATTCTCCATCACACAACTCAAATAGACCTCAGCGGGGCAGATGAGTTCGTCTTGCTGGGCCAGTACGTCTTTATTGTTAGCAAAAAACGTCTGGCAGCGCTCGGCGCGCTGTTGATTAAGTGTGTGCATCTGTACGCAGATTTCCGCTGATAGAGGTTGCGCATCCACTGCGGCAAAAAGGGCTGCGTGCAATGTCTGATCGGCGTGACTGCTGCGTCGGTAAAAGACGTTGGTGCCCTCTTTGCGCTGGCTGACCAGGTCCGCTTCGCGCAATATTTTCAGGTGATGGCTCAGGGCGGGCTGGGCGGTTGAAAATATCGAGCACAATTCTTGTACACCAAAGGAATCACTCGCCAGTACGCGCAGAATGTTCGCGCGGAGGTCGTCACCCACCGCTTTTGCCACGCGCACGACGTTATAGTCATCGGGGTCCGGTAGGGATACAGCGCTTTTCCGTAGCGTAGTTGGCACAGTACTAAAGGCTCTTTAGCAGGATGAGCGGCGCATCCTACCAGCCTGAGTTTAAATATCAAAATATTTTGATGTTTAGTTGGAGGCGACCCTATGCGAACATATGGCCTCACTCAAAAATATTTTGTCTATGCAAACTCTCGCACCTGTCAGCAAGCTTGCCGATGTGCAAACGACGATTTTTACGGTGATGAGTGCGCTGGCTGAGCGTCACAGTGCCATCAATCTGTCTCAGGGTTTTCCCGATTTCGACGGTCCTGCAGAGTTGCTGGCGCGGGTGCAGCATTATTTGACCCATGGCTTCAATCAATACCCACCGATGGCTGGGGTGCAGTCGTTACGTGAGGCCATCGCTGACAAGGTTGCTGATCTTTATGCCTTGCAATGTTCTGCCGATGCCGAAATCACGGTCACTGCGGGTGCTACGGAAGCCTTGTTCTGTGCCATTGCAGCGGTGGTGAATCCGGGTGATGAGGTCATTTTGTTTGATCCATCCTATGACAGCTACGACCCAGTGATCCGTTTGCAAGGCGGTGTGCCCGTGCATCTGCCGCTCTCTGCGCCAGAGTATCGAGTCGATTGGACCATGGTCAGTGATGCGATCTCAGACCGTACGCGCTTGATCATCATCAATACGCCGCATAATCCAACGGGATCGGTATGGGATGCCGAGGATATGCAAACCTTACAAAGCTTAATTGCCGACAAGCCGATTTTTCTACTCGGCGATGAAGTTTATGAGCATATTATCTTCGATGGTGCCGCCCATCAGAGTCTATGCCGGTATCCGGACCTGTACCGGCGCAGTTTCGTCGTATCGTCCTTCGGTAAGACCTATCACGTGACGGGTTGGAAAGTGGGTTACTGTGTTGCACCGCCGGAACTGACCACGGAATTTAGGNGGATTCATCAATTTGTAACCTTCACGGTCAATACCCCGGTGCAGTATGGCCTAGCAGATTTTTTGTTGAGTCATCCTGATCACCATAGAACACTAGACCGGTTCTATCAAAGCAAACGGGACTATTTTTGTGGCCTGCTCGCGGAGTCTAAATTTCAATTCACGCCCAGCGCTGGAACCTATTTTCAGCTTTTGGATTATTCGAGAATTGCTGTTGAAAGTGACGTTGCGTTAGCGCGCCGCTGGACCGAAGAACTGGGCGTAGCCTCCATCCCGGTATCGGTATTTTATCAACACGAAGCTGCAGAACCTCAGTCGGTATTGCGGTTTTGTTTTGCCAAGGATGATGCAACCTTGGAGCGTGCGGCAGAGATCTTATGCAGCCTTTAACGGTAAGCTTGCTGCAGACCCATACCCATTGGCATGATGCTGAGGCTAACCGCGCTTTATTTGACGGGCTATTTGCACAAGTGCCCAGTGCGGCGCAGTTGGTAGTGTTGCCTGAAATGTTCAGTACTGGGTTTACTATGGATTCTTCTCGGGTGGCCGAGTCCATGGAGGGTACCACGATAGCGTGGATGCGCGAGCGCGCTCAGGCCTTAGGGAAAGTGCTCTGTGGCAGCATGGTTATTTGCGCAGCAGATCAATATTTCAATCGGTTTATTTGGGTTATGCCCGATGGCGAGCTACGCTGGTACGACAAACGCCATCTATTCCGCATGGCCAATGAGCATGAGCATTATGCAGCGGGGAGTGAGCGCATTACGCTGGAACTGGACGGTTGGCGCATCTGTCCTGCAGTGTGTTATGACCTGCGGTTTCCTGTGTGGCTGCGCAATCGTGGCGACTACGATGTATTACTGGTTGTGGCGAA
This sequence comes from Gammaproteobacteria bacterium, assembly GCA_002684495.1. GTDB lineage: Bacteria > Pseudomonadota > Gammaproteobacteria > Pseudomonadales > Azotimanducaceae > UBA4421. The sequence continues at coordinate 310,013 of NYVG01000029.1, forward strand.
TTGGCCAGCAGCGCGGCAGGTGGCCTGGCAGGGTTTGCTGCGCGCTCGAGCGATAGAAAACCAAGCGTACTGTATTGGTGTAAACATCGTCGGTAGCGACGGCAACGGTTTGCGCTATGCCGGTGGCTCGGCGGTTTACACCCATGATGGTGAAGAGTTGTCCGAGTGCGGTAATACGTCCTCGGTTGTCACTCAAGTTTTNCCTTGGCAGGGTTTGCAAATAGCGCGTGAACAATTTCCGGTCAATCTTGATGCAGATAACTTCACCCTGTCTAAATAGCGGGGTATGCAGCCGGGTAAGCAATTGGATAAGAATAAAAGTCATGAATGAGGTGATGAGTTGAAACGTTTTACTGGATGGACCAACGCGGTAATCCCAGGAGCTTTGATAATCCTGGCCGGCTGTGGTGGTAACGCCGAGCAAGCAGATGTCAGTGCGGCTTCTATAAATGCGCACCCAGGTAAGGAGATTTACGACCAATACTGCTATAGCTGCCACAATCCTGGCTTGAATGGCGCACCTCGGCTAGGCGATGCTGAAGCATGGGCGCCGCGCATTGCTCAGGGGCGCGCAATATTGTTGACGTCGACTATCGAGGGCATCGCTGCTATGCCCCAGCGCGGGTTGTGTCTAAGCTGTAGCGATGAGGAGTTGGCAGAGGCGGTGGACTACATGATTGAGCAGGGTCAATAGTGTGAGTTTAAATCTGCGGCAGGGGCTCAGTGGATGAACTTAAGGGATCTCAGATATCTGGTTGCATTAGCCGAACATCAACACTTTGGTCGTGCTGCTGAGGCGTGTTTTGTCAGTCAGCCGACGCTGTCTACGCANCTGAAAAAACTCGAGCAAACACTGGGCGTAACNNTGATAGAGCGCACGAACCGGCGTGTTATGTTATCCCCTGAAGGCGAGCAGATCGTGGCTCAGGCTCAGCGTATCTTAGTCGAGGTAAATTCGCTGACGGCGATGTCAGAGCAGTTACGTGACCCATTGGGTGGTGAGGTGCGATTAGGCATCATTCCGACAATTGCACCGTATCTATTACCGAAAATCCTTGTGCCGCTGACAGCTGAATTTCCTAACCTTAATATTCAACTCACCGAGGGACAAACCAGTCAGATCACGCGCATGCTCAAACACGGTGACCTCGATGCGGTATTGCTGGCCCTGCCGTTACAGGAAGAAAACGTAGAAGAGTTCGAGCTGTATACAGAGCCTTTTTTGTTTGCGGCCGCAACAGAGCACCCGAAAGCCCAGCAAAAAAGCGTCAGCGCTGATGATTTGCAAGACGAAGAAGTGCTGTTGCTCGAAGACGGTCACTGTCTTCGTGATCAAGCATTAGCGGTCTGTCATGCACATCGCGGCATCGAAAGCACCAGCTTTACGGCTACCAGCCTCGAAACCCTGCGCCAATTGGTGGCGGCCAATATGGGCATAACGCTAATGCCTGAATTGGCGGTTCCCGAACAGGCTAATAATGCTAGCGGTGTGTGTTACATCCCCTTTGCAGGCGAGGTGCCGTCACGCACCCTAGGACTGTGCTGGCGTTCCTCGTCCACCCGCAGCGGTTTGCTGGCAGACATAGCCCAGTCCCTGCGGCGGGTATTAAATTCCTAGCGTCGCTCTGGTGCGTTGTTGTTAAAGGTCGAGGTCCTTGCACAGGGCCTCTCTGACCGCGGCCTCAAGCGTTATCGAGTCTGCTAGGCGGGCATGGTCTAAGCCCATATGCACAGCTGCTCCTTGTCGTAACTCTGCTAGATCTTGGTCGCTGAGTTCGAAGCGCATAAAGTGTACAGCGGCCGCTTTGCTGTCGCGTGTTCGCTCCATATCCTCGTTAGCGATTGCATAAGCCTTAGCGCCGTCGCCGACTTGGACCCACACGGTTTCCTCTATGCCACCCATTTGGGCGAGCGCCCGCTGACGTTCTTCAACGTCGCCGTATTCGATCATGAAGGTGGCTTTCCAATTACTGCCGTTTGGAATGAGTGGGTTATAGGCTTCAAGTTCCTCTTCGATCTCAGCCGCCTCAAAAATTCGCTCGACCCGAAGCATTTCTTGTACCTGATAATGCATGGTCAATTGATCCTCAAAATACAGTGTTGCGTGGGGGCCCAGGGCCACTTGTCGCAATTTTTTATGGGCCAATACCTGCTGCCTAAACTCGGCTCGTCGTCCTGCGTATTCTTCCAAAGACCAAAGGTCATCTCTTGTTAGCGTCATTTATTTTCTCAGTAGGTTTAGATTGCGTAGGCGCGGCGGACCATTGAAATTGGATGCTCAGCATCGCCTTCTTCCATTCCATCCGCGATCATACGACCAGCCATAGGGCAGTCGGAGCCAAAGGTGTCGGCAGCAGTATCCGCTACCCGCCGCACCACTGGCCGCGCTATCTTCTTCGCCTTTTCATAAGTCTCTGCCTTTACGGCATAAGTGCCATCGTGCCCAGAGCAGCGTTCAATGGCGGTGACTTCAGTGTCGGGAATCAGGTTTAAGAACTCTCGGGTCTTCATGCCAAAATTTTGTACTCGTTGGTGGCAGGCAACGTGATAGGCCACCTTGCCTAACGGCTGTGAGAAATTTGTATCGATTAGGTTCGCTTTCTGGCGCAGCATAAGGTACTCGAAGGGGTCGAAGAAATGTTGTTGGACTTTTGCGACGGCCGCGTCCTGGGGGAACATCAGCGGCAATTCCTGCTTGTACATAAGCACACAAGAGGGAATCGGGGCGATCAAATCGTAGCCGTCTTCGATGGCTTGCAGAAAGATCGGTAGGTTGGCGTCTTTCATTTTCTCTACCTTGGGCAGGTCGCCAAGTTCGAGTTTTGGCATGCCACAGCACTTAGCGTCTTGCAGCACTTTAATGGCTACGTTGTTTTGCTGGAGCACTGCGATCAGGTCTTCGACCATTTGCGGTTCGTTGTGGTCCCCGTAGCAGGTAACATATATGGCAACTTTGCCGGTGGTGCGGTCAGTCGCAATGGGTTCCTCTTGGGGTTCACTGATGCCGGCGATACGCTTACTCGTAGGCGTGCTTTCAAAATGTGGCAAGGGTGCATCCTGATGAATGCCAAGTAATGCTTCGCCGGCCTTGCGCATGGTGCGCGATCCTGCAGCTGCGTTGGCCAGCTGTGCGATACCTGGTGTTGAAATGGTGTCAAAGATGGGGTCGGTAGAGGTAATGATCCGATCCCGCCATTTGGTGTCTTTGTTGGCAAAGTTTTGTGCCTTGCCCCGCAGCATGAGATGTGGGAAGTCGATAGCCCACTCGTGGGGGGGAACATAGGGGCACTTGGTTTCGGCGCATAGGTCGCAAAGGAAGCATTGCTCTACGACTTTGTTGTAGTCAGCTTTATCGACGCCGTCGACCTCAAAGGTATCGGATTCGTCGATAAGATCGAACAATGTTGGAAAAGAGTCGCACAAGCTGACGCAGCGTCGGCAACTATGGCAGACGTCAAAAACACGTTCCATCTCTGCATGCAGCGAATCTCTGTCGTAGAAATCTGGGTTCTTCCAATCTAACGGTTGTCGGTCTGGGGCTTCTAAGCTGCCTTCTCGTGAACTCATAGTGATCTCTTCTGTCCTTTACTGATTTCGTTAAACCGCTGGTTTGCGTTAACCGCAGACAAAAAAAAGGGGCCAAAGCAGCCCCTCCTTTTGGTATACCCACTAGGGCCAGCGGGTTAGTCCATTGCGTCCAGTGCTTTTTGGAAGCGGTTGGCGTGTGAGCGCTCGGCCTTAGCCAGNGTCTCAAACCAGTCTGCGATTTCATCAAAGCCTTCGTCGCGAGCGGTCTTTGCCATTCCAGGGTACATGTCCGTGTACTCGTGGGTTTCACCTGCTACCGATGCTCTGAGGTTATCGGCTGTGTTGCCCATGGGCAGGCCAGTTGCTGGATCGCCTACTGCCTCCATGTACTCGAGGTGGCCATGGGCGTGGCCGGTTTCGCCTTCTGCAGTTGAGCGAAATACTGCGGCTACATCGTTTTCGCCTTCAACGTCAGCTTTTGCTGCGAAGTACAAGTAACGACGATTCGCCTGAGACTCGCCTGCAAAAGCATCTTTGAGATTCTGTAAAGTATTGCTGTCTTTCAATTCCATGCTGACATGAACTCCATAAAAGGTTAGCGAACAGCGAGCCTGTGGCTGCTGGTTGAGGAGCAGTATAGGTTGATCAGGCGTCGAATCTATTTGAATGTTTAGATCGCTGTAATAGGCAAAACCTATCAATAAGCTCTAAATTTTTGGTCTTGTCAATGATAATCATTCTTATTCGCGATTACCAATGGGTCGAACTCGTGCTCTAGAGAACCCTTGCCACGCGCAATGGGTGTGGTTGTGTGGGTGCTGAGGTATGGTGCCTGCGCTCGATCCATTTAGGGGGTAGTTGAAATCATTGCTCAGCGTAATTTAGCCGAACTCAGACAACTGATTCGCCTTGCTGTACCACTCGTATTTACGCAGCTGGCGCAAATGGGTATGGGTGTTGTCGATACGGTTATGGCCGGCCGTTTGGGTGCGGTGAATTTAGCCGGAGTGGCGTTGGGCGGCGTGGTGTTCTGGCCGCTGCTGCTGTTGGTCGCGGGGGTGGTTATGGCGCTTACCCCGATGGTGTCGCAACTGCATGGATCTGGCCGTAGCCATGAAGCGGGGGAGGCCGTGCGACAAATTTTGTGGATCGCACTGGCTGCCGGGCTGGCCTTGATCCTGCTGCTCAGGAACGTTGAGCCTCTGTACCACTTAATCGGCGTGGATCCGTTGGCGATTCCGATCACGCTGCGCTACCTCGATGCGATCAGTTGGGGAGTGTTGCCGGTATTGGGCTATTTTGCCCTGCGCTACCTCTGTGAGGGTCTATCTTGGACCGCCCCGGCAATGGTTATCTCGGGTGTTGGATTGCTGTTAAAAGTCCCTCTGAACTATTGGTTCATTTACGGTGGTTGGGGAATTCCCGCGTTGGGTGGCGAGGGCTGTGGTTGGGCCTCAGCGCTAATAATGGGACTTCAATTCATTGCCATTTGCCTTGTGGTGCGCTACTCGCGGGTGACAGTGGCTGGGGTATTTAAGCGTTTCTCGTGGCCGGATACTGCGGCGATGTGGCGCTATATAAAGTTGGGACTGCCTATTGGTATGTCCACCTTTGCAGAATTTGGCATTTTTTCCCTCATGACTTTACTGATTGGGCGTCTTGGCGCTGAGACCGTTGCAGCCCATCAGATTGTCAATAACATTAGTGGGCTGGTATTTATGGTGCCCTTAGGGCTAGGCATGGCGACCTCTATCCGCGTAGGGTTCAATGTTGGCGCTAACGATTTTTATGCTGCGCGGCGCAGTGGTTGGGTAGCNATCGGCGCTAGTTTTGGTTTTGCCATAGTGGCTGTTACCGCTCTGCTTACGATCGGGCCATGGGTGGTAACTTTGTATTCCACAGAGCCCCAGGTGGTGGCTGTGGCGACCGGATTATTGCTCATCGTCGCGGTGTATCAGGTTTTTGATGATGTGCAGGTGATCGCCATGGGGGCCTTGCGCGGATACAAAGACACAACCAAGCCATTTTTGATTGCTGTGATTTGTTATTGGTTGGTGAGTTTGCCGGTGGCTTTGGTATTTGGTTATGGCGTTCTTGAGGATCTGTATCTTGGCGTGACCGGTTACTGGGTGGGTTTGGCCTGTGGTCTGACCTGTGCGGCTGTAGTGTTGGTAACGCGCTTTAACCGAGTATCGAAGCACTATGTTCGGACTGCGCGCGACCAGCAACAAATAGCATCCTGAGGGTGTGAGGATAGGTTATGGAGTGGTGGGTTGGACTGACTGTTGCTGGAGCATTTTTACAAAATTTGCGCTCGCTATTGCAGCGTCGACTGACCCGCACTCTTTCCGTCAATGGTTCGTCCTACGTGCGTTTCCTCTTCGCTTTGCCGTTTGCCTGGCTATTAGTCCTGTGGCTAGGCCAAACCAACCTTGCAGTCTTAACCCCGTCGTTTTGGTGGTATGTCTGTGCCGGCGGCATTACCCAGATTGTCGCAACATCAGCACTTGTTGCCGCGGTGAGCAATGGCCAATTTGCGGTAGGCACTGCGATGAGCAAAACCGAAGCCATGCAGGCCGCTGCAATTGGTCTCATACTGCTCGGTGAACAATTATCCTTGCAGGCTTTGTTGGGGATTGCCGTTAGTCTGATGGGCGTTTTTCTGCTGACTGGCGGCGTCAATCCACGGCAGATCTTTCAACGCGGCCCGGCATTGTGGTTAGGATTGTTAGCCGGCAGTAGCTTTGCCTTGTGCTCGGTTTGCTTTCGCGCTGCTAGCTTGGCCCTAGGGACCGATGGGGCTGATGCTTGGCAGCGCGCTGCCCTGACCCTTGCGGCCACCTTAACTTTGCAGGCGGTGGTTATGGGTGTTTATTTGATTGTCCGCGAACCCCGGCAATTGCAGCGGGTCGTGAGCAGTTGGCGGGTTGCTATCTGGGTGGGTTTGATAGGCATGACCAGTTCTATTTGTTGGTTTACTGCCATGGCTTTGGTTAACGCGGCGCTGGTTCGGGCTATGGGCCAGATTGAGTTATTGTTTACGCTGATTACCTCAATTTGGTTTCTTGGTGAGCGTGTGCGTCGTCGGGAAGTGTTAGGTATGTTGCTACTGGTACTGGGCATTGTATTGCTGATTTAAGGGGGAACTATGGCTGAAGTAGAATGGCGCAAGCAGCACACCGAGGCGGGTGGCTGTTGGGGTGAGATCATGTTGAATCGCCCCGAACGCAAAAACGCTATCACTGGACCGTTTGGTGAGTACTTGGCCGATGCGTTGGAAGAACTGCAGGATGATGAACAGGTGCAAGCAATTTTGCTTCACGGTGCTGGTGGCGCGTTTTGCTCGGGTCTTGATCTCAATGCGTTTAATGCCGAGCCAGAGCCTGCCTGGGTTGCTGGCTTTCAGGCCACTTGGCGGCGCGCGCATAGTGCTTTGTTCAATTGTACCAAGCCGATTGTTGGCGCCTTAGAACGCTATGCTATCAATGGCGGCGCGGCCCTGGCCATTGCCTGTGACTATCTGGCTGCTGGTGAACAGGCCTTCTTGCAGGTCGGCGAGGTGCAAATCGGCATGGCTGCGCCCTACAACATGGCTTGGCTTAATTTACGCCATAGCGAGCGTGTTATTGCTGAAGTAACACTGATTGGTGACCGTTTGCACGCTGCTGATTTGATGCGCTTGGGTTTGGCCAACGAGTCAGTGGCGGATGATCAGGTGCTGGCGCGCGCGCGCTCCCTGTGTCAGCGCTTTGCGGATTTTCCCGCTGGAACGCCGCAAAAAATTAAGACGGGAATGCGTGCGCGTATTAGTGACTCTGCGGATGCATGGTTTGATCGTCATACCGCGGTAGCAGGACCGAGGGTTAAACCCAGTTCCATGCGTTGAGCTCAGTTGCAGCCGGTGATCTCTGCGGTGTTGCGTAACCTTGCATTGGGCAAAGTGAACAGCGCTATTCAGCCGTGATGAAAAGCTCGGAATAGTCTTCGTTAAGCCGCTGCCACTCGAGCTTGAGCCAGGGCGTAAACAGCTTTGTTGGATCCTCTAGCTCACGGTTCAAATGCTCAGGCTTGATCCAGCGCCAAGCACTGACTTCGGTGCGGTTGACTTGTGGCTCACCATTGAATTGCCCGATATATACCGAGCACAATTCATGCTCGCTGCCGAGGTTTGCGAACGCTGCTTGATATTTGAACTTATAAACGAAGTTTAGCTCGGTGCTGAAGCCCAGTTCTTGCTGGCAGCGCCGCGTCACTGCTGCGGCCATGGTTTCGTTTTTACGTGGATGCGAGCAGCACGAATTAGACCAATAACCGCCCCATAGTCGTTTGTCGGGCGCGCGTTGTTGCAGCAGTAATTCACCCTGGTTATTGAAAATAAACAAGGAAAACGCGCGATGCAGAATACCTGAATCATCGTGGCAGGCTGCCTTGTCGAGATGCCCGAGTTCGCGATCCTCGTCATCCACCAAGATCAACAGTTCAGAATCATCTGAAACAATTTCTGCACGCGTAGGGTCGGTCATAGTTATGGTTAATGGCGATGTGAGCGTCAATTGTAACGCTTCGCTGGGATTTCGCCTAAACTCCACGGCTGCAATTTTATCAGTCTAAAGGCGGACCAATGCGCAAATCTCCCGAGCAACATACGATAGCCGTTGACGGTGCTGACATCGTTGTCTTCGAGTGGGCAGGCCAAGCCCCTGGGGCGCAACAAGTATTACTGGTTCATGCCACGGGATTTCATGCGCGTTGTTGGGATCAGGTCGTGGCGCTGCTGCCCCAAGATTGGCAGATCTTCGCGGTTGATATGCGTGGGCATGGGCGCTCGGCGAACCTTGGACCCTTTACCTGGCAGCGCTTTGGTGACGATCTGTTGCAGGTGTGCGCAGCATTGGAGTTGTCCGACGCTATTGGTGTCGGCCATTCAATGGGCGGCCACTGCATAACCCATACCTGCGGCCACGACGAAGGTTTTTTTCGCCATCTTGTATTAGTTGATCCGGTCATCATGGATCCGCAGCTCTACCAGAGCAGTTCGCGTCATCAATATGCGCATGTATCCGAGCACCCGATCGCCCGGCGGCGTAGTCACTTTGCGGACGCGCAAGCGATGTACGATCGCTATGCTGAGCGGTCGCCTTATGCCCTATGGAATCCTTTGGTCTTTCGCGACTACTGTGACTTTGGAGTGGTACCGCGGGAGGACGGAGAGGGTATGGAGCTGGCTTGCCCGCCGGAGGTCGAGGCGTCTATTTACATGGGCAATTTTGACGCGGATTTATACGATTTGATCCCCAACATCGATACCCCAGTAGTGGTGCTGCGGGCTGAACCTCGAGATCCTGAAAGTCAGGTCATGGACTTTACGGCGTCGCCTACATGGCCTCAGCTTGCAAGCCAATTTCGTCATGCTCAGGATGTCTATTTGCCAGAGTTGACCCACTTTATCCCCATGCAGGATCCGCAGCTGGTTGCTGATTTCATTATTGCTGGGGCCGGTGTACAACCCGTGCAATCAGGTACAGAGTAAGCACTGAGGAATTTATTAGGAGGGTAGTGTGAAAATTAGTGTAGCCATGGCGTTCAGCCAGCATACAGCGGTGGACTTCATTAAAGACGCGGTACAACTGGTGGAGTCAAAAGGCGTGCACGGGATTTGGGTTCCCGAGCATGTTCTATTTTTTCCCGATTACGCGTCGACCTATCCGTATTCTGACAATGGCCGCATCCCGGGTAATCCTGAAGGTATTCTCGATCCGTTTACGGCACTGACCTTTATTGCAGCCCATACGCAGCGGGTGCGCCTAGGTACAGGCATATGTCTGGTGCCCCAGCGGCAGCCGGTATATACCGCGAAAATGGTTGCGGATGTCGACTACTTGTCCAACGGCAGAATGGATTTTGGTGTCGGTATCGGTTGGTTGCGAGAAGAGTTCGAGAATCTTGATATGGACTTCGCCACTCGGGCTGCGCGCACAGAAGAGTATATTTTGGCAATGCGCGCACTGTGGTCGGATGGGGTCAGTGAATTTACCGGCCAGACGGTCAACTTGCAGCCGTGTCATTTCAATCCGAAGCCCGTGCAAAAGCCGCATCCGCCAATTTACTTTGGTGGCGAATCAGACGCGGCCATGCGTCGCGTCGCAAGGCTCGGCGACGGTTGGTACGGTTTCGATTTAAGCCCTGAACAGCTACAGGAAAAATTAGTCAGCTTAGATGCAGCATTGGCGGCAACGGGTCGTAGTCGTGGCGACATTGATCTTGTGGTTGGACCCAACCGCCATCCAGTGAATGAAGACACCCTAGCGGCCTATATGGCCGCGGGTGTTGATCAGTTGGTGGTGCCAGTTTTTGCAGGCAAGCTAGATAAATTGTCCGATCGCCTAGATGCACTGATGGCCTTGGGTGGCGATTAACCCAAGTCGTTTAGGGCATCTTGATATTCGCGTATGCGCGCTAAATGGCCGTCGACATTTGTTGGCCCGGCATTATGTGTGGCGATAGCGATGTGGGTACAGCCCATATCGCGCCATGCGCGAGCGTGTTTTTGCCAGCGCTCTGGTGAGCCGCCGGAATATTGGGCCTGGGCCTGAATCCCAAAATTATCAAAGCTAAGCCCGGCAGCTTCGCGAGTGGCCTTAATCGTGTCGATGCAGGCCTGGGCTTTTTCGTTCGCACCCATCAACGGTATCCAGCCATCGCCGAGGCGTGCCACGCGATCGAGTAGTGCGGGCGCGGAACCGCCGAACCAGATCGGAATCTGTTTGCTTGGACGCGGATTAATGCTCGCTTTGTCGATGCGATGGTAATCGCCGGTATAATCGAGGGAGTCTTCGCTCCATAGTTTTCGCATAACCTCTACCTGTTCGGCTTGACGGCGTCCGCGATTGTTAAAGGTTTCGTTCAAGCCGACGTACTCGAGTTCATTCCAGCCGACGCCAATGCCAAGCCGAAAACGATTATTGGACAGCAGTGCAACCTCGGCAGCCTGCTTGGCGGCCAGCACAGTCTGGCGCTGGGGCAAGATCATCACTGTAGTGATCATCTCTAGTTTCTCAGTCACTGCGGCTATGAAGGCAAATGTGGTGAATGGTTCATGAAAGGCCACGTCTTTATCGTAAGCGCCGCGAAAACCGCCTTCGCGATCTGGATCTGCCCCCAGCACATGGTCGTAGATCAATAGGTGGCTGATGCCCAGGTCCTCTACTCCCTGAGCGAACGCCTTTATTGCACCGGGTTCGGTCCCGATTTCGTTGTGTGGAAATACCGCGCCGATTTGCATGTCCTCTCCTGCTGTCCAAATACTCTAAGCAGTCTACGATGCGAAGACCGGTCATTTCTACAGGGACTTGGCATTAGTGGAATTGTCTAATAGCGCACTCCAATCGTGCGTTATTGCCGCTATACTTTGCGCCCCTTTTTTTGATTGAGATCTCATGTCGGAGCCTGCTGACAACGCATCCTTTTCATTTGTAGAAATGGAGCATGATATTCTTAAGTTATGGCAGGACACGGACGCGTTCCAACAGTCGCTGGCCAATACTCGAGGCAAGAAACCGTATATTTTTTATGACGGACCACCGTTTGCGACTGGCCTGCCCCATCACGGCCACCTTGTCGCCAGCACGATTAAAGACGTGGTGCCGCGTTATTGGACCATGAAGGGACGCTATGTGATGCGCCGCTTTGGCTGGGATTGCCACGGTCTACCGGTTGAGCATGAGATCGATAAGCAGTTGGGCATGTCAGCCCAAGACGCGGTAGAAAAACTTGGCGTCGCTGGCTACAACAATGAGTGTCGGGCGATTGTCCAGCGCTATGTTAAAGAGTGGCGGCATACCATCACGCGTATCGGGCGTTGGATCGATTTTGACAACGACTACAAGACCATGGACGCCTGGTACATGGAATCTGTTTGGTGGGTGTTCAAGCAGCTATGGGATAAAGGTCTCATTTATCAGGGCGTTAAAGTGGTGCCCGTATCCACCGCTCTTGGCACGCCGTTAGCGAATTTCGAGGCCACATCGAATTATCAGGATGTACAGGATCCGGCGATCACGGTGCTACTGAAGTTGCTAGATGAAGACGCCTACCTCGCAATTTGGACCACGACGCCATGGACACTGCCGTCAAACTTAGCGGTTTGTGTGGGCGATCATATTGAATATTCGCTGGTGCGTGATTCAGAGTCGGGTAAGGCGATCTATTTGGCGACTGAGCGGCTCTCTCACTATCAGGGCGATAACGAATTTACCGTGCTGGCAACGGTGAGTGGCCGAGAGCTTGTGGGTAGACGCTATCAGCCGGTGTTCGACTACTTTGCTGAGAAATCTGCAGAAGGCGCTTTCGTTGTGATCAGTGGTGAATACGTTACTACTGACAGCGGTACCGGCTTGGTACATCAGGCCCCGGCTTTTGGTGAAGACGACTACAAGGCATTTCAAGCCAGTGGCTTGGATGCGTTTGCCTGCCCGGTGACTTTGCAGGGTGAGTTCACAGAAGAGGTGCCGGATTTTGCCGGGCGCCATGTCAAAGACGCTGACAAAGACATTATCGCGGCCCTCAAAGCCAGCGGCGCGTTGTATCGCCAAGAAGTGATTCAGCACAGTTATCCGTATTGCTACCGGTCTGATACGCCGCTTATTTATCGGGCCATTCCGTCCTGGTATGTACGAGTTACCTCGATTAAAGACAACCTCAAGGCAGCTAATGAAAAAATAAATTGGGTGCCAGAGCATATTAAGCATGGACGTTTTGGTAACTGGCTTGATGGCGCTATCGATTGGGCTATCTCTCGCAATCGGGTGTGGGGTACACCGCTGCCGGTTTGGATAAATGACGAAACCGGCAACGCGCTGTGCGTCGGCTCCATTGAGGAGTTGTATAACTACACCGGGGTTCGGGTAGAGGATCTGCATCGCGAGCATGTTGACGCACTAACTTTTCAGTTTGCTGGAGAGGCGGGCACGTATCGGCGCATAGAAGAGGTGCTGGACTGTTGGTTTGAATCCGGTTCTATGCCCTATGCGCAACTGCATTATCCGTTCGAAAACGAAGATGTTTTCGAGGCGGGCTTTCCTGCCGAATTCATCGCAGAAGGTTTAGATCAGACCCGCGGATGGTTCTATACCCTGACGGTGCTGGGTGCCGGACTATTTGACCAGCCGGCATTCCGTAACGTGATCGTTAACGGCATGGTCATGGCTGAAGACGGCAAGAAAATGTCGAAAAGCCTGCGCAATTATACGCCGCCAGATGAGTTGATGGAGACCTATGGTGCGGATGCGCTGCGACTGTATTCCATAAACTCCGGGCTGGTGAAAGGGGAGGAGCAGCGTTTTGCCGACTCAGGTGTGCGCGATATGGTGCGCCGAGCCTTGCTGCCTTGGTATAACGCCTACTCATTTTTGCGCACCTATGCAGAAATCGATGAATGGTCGCCGCAAAAGGGCCAGCACGAGGGCGAAAATATCCTCGATCAATGGATTATGTCGCGCCTGCAGACCCTTAAACAAACCGTAGCCACGGAGATGGAGGGCTATCGCCTCTACAACGTGGTGCCTGCCCTCTTTGCATTCATAGAAGACTTAACCAACTGGTATATCCGCCTTAATCGCGGGCGCTTTTGGGGTGCAGATATCAGTGCTGACAAAATAGCCGCCTATAGCACGCTCTATGAAGTGCTGTTGGAGTTGTCGAAGGTGATGGCGCCATTTGCACCGTTTTTGTCAGAGCATTTGTACCAGGCGTTAGCGCAGCTTGCCGGTCAGCCAGCCCAACCGAATTCAGTGCACCTATGTGATTATCCGGAGGCGGAGGCGGAGTCGGTGAAGGTGAAGCCTGGCTTAGAGACTGCGGTAGAGCGCATGCAGCAAGTTATATTGTTGGGGCGGCAAAAGCGCGAAGAAGTCAAAATTGGTCTGCGCACACCACTGTCCAGTCTGACCATTGTAAATTCAGACCAGGCTCTGCTTGATGATATGCGTTCGATTGAGCGCTATGTGCAAGAAGAGCTAAATGTACAGGCGGTCGAATACGCAACGGACGAAGCTGCGTATATTGAATTGTGTGCAAAGCCAAACTTTCCGCTTTTGGGCAAGCGCTTGGGCAAACGCATGAAGGCCTTTGCTGCCGCCATAGCTGCGCTAACACCTGAGCAAATAGGTCTGCTGCAGCAAAGTGGTACGTTGGAACTGACTGTGGATGGTGCAGCCGAGGTGTTTAATGCGGAGGAAGTTCGAGTGCAGCAGCAAGCTCGCGCCGGCACCAACACCATATCTAATAGTCAAATAGCGGTAGATCTTAACTGTGAGTTAACTCCTGAGTTGGTGCGTGGTGGATATGCCAGAGAAGTGGTCAACCGTATTCAGCGCGCCCGTAAGGATATGAATTTCGCCGTTAGCGACCGCATAACAGTGCATTTTTCCGCCTCGGGCGAGTTGGCTCAGGCCATCGATGAGCACCGTGACTATGTCATGCATGAGACGCTCTGCGTCACCTTAGCTAATGAGCTGGATGCGGATGCGGGCACGCAGACTGAAATCGACGGCCATTCCTTGGGTTTTACTCTGCAGCGTCAAGGCGAATAACATTGGATGAGTTGCGCTATGAGTTTGTCCCGGGGAATGCAGATTCGGGACATCATGTGGGCAGCTATCGTCGTCGCTTGCCGGTCAGTTTGGTGCGCATGTATGAAAATGCCTTAGATTGGGAGCACCTACCGCATTTGCATCAGTCGAGTTTCAGTGCCTTGGAATTGCTGGATGCGGGTGCCTGGGGCTGGCGCGCCAAAGTGGTCGATCAGCGTAAAGGCGGCGACAGCATCATTGAGCTGCGTCTTGACCGATCAGCCCGCCGCTGGATAACACGCAACCTAGAGGGCCCCGCCAAGGGCGCAGAAATCTGGACTCATGTATTCGAAGTAACCCCCCAAAGCCTAGACATCGTCGTGGATTTCTTTGTGCCAGATGTGCAAGCCGCGCAACGCGATAAGGTGGGTAGAGCCTACGCACGCGCNTATGAAGTGTTATATGACGAAGATGTGCAGATGATGACCGAGCGGCAGCAACAGCTGGATCGGCGGATAGATGCTGTGGAGTCGGCAGAATCCTTGCTGTTGGGTGCGGTCGACCAAATACCCACGCTGTTGACCTTTAGCCTATCTGATCGGTCGTTTGTTCTGCAAAAGGTGGATGCTGAGTGGGTGGTGTATCCGCAGCGATGTCCGCATCAGCTTGGGCCTTTGGCGCTGGACGCAGACACACCGGGGCAGGTGCACTGTTCATGGCATGGCTACCGGTTTGATCTGCAGTCTGGCGAATGCCTCGGCAGCAGCAATTGTCGGCTGGGGCGGAGGCCGCAAGTGCGGGTCGAAGCCGATCAGTTAACTGTGCATTGGTGAGTTAATTTCCCGTAAACGTGGGCGCGGATTTTTCCATATAACTCTTGATCGCCTCTTTACGGTCGTCGCTGGAAGCTGCCAGTAGATTTTGATCTGCGTCCATGTGCATAAGGGCATGGTTCAAGGCGTTGGTGATTTGATTGGTCGATTGTTTGATCATCTGTGCGGCGATGGGCGGCTTGTTGACGTAATGTCCGGCCATGTCCGTTGCCGCGGCCAGAAGATTTTCTCGTGGGACACGGTGATCCAGTATGCCCCAATCCAGAAGGGTCTCGCTGTGCATGCGTTCGCCGCCAATAACGAGTCGTTTAGCTCGTGCTGGGCCGATCAGATTGACCAGTAAGGGCAGACTTTTCCACATCAGGTTTATGCCGATATCGATTTCTGGGTACTGCATAAAACAATCTTCGCTACCGATACGAAAATCACATGCTGTAGCAAGACAAGCGCCCCCGCCCATGGCGGCCCCATGCCACGCTGCGATAGTAATTTGATCGATATCCAGAACCGCTTCGATGGCCCGCTCACCCATTCGCGCCCGGCGCCGGCGCAGTACGAGCGACATATCGTCGGGCTCTCCAGGGTCTGTTAAATCGGCGCCGGAGCAAAAATGCGGGCCATTACCGGTAATAATGACGACGCGAATATCCGCGTCATCCCGCAATGACAGCGCAGCGTGCTCTACTTCCCACAAATGGGCGTAATTCATTGCATTGGCCTTGGCGACGCGATTAAACCGCAGCCATGCCACGTGGCCTTCTTTTTCAAGCTGAATATGCTCGTATGGGTAGTTAGCTTGGGGCATAGGTACTACCTGTTTGGTAACACTGAGATCGCTGGATAATAACGAANGCTACAAAAAACGGGGACCACTTTCGTGGTCCCCGTCAGAAGAGGGGGAGGGATATCCGCGGAGGGGAGGGGAGAGGAGGTACGGATATCCCTCTAGTAACCGGTGTTGTGTCTCACCGTTGAAGCCATGTTACTTGCAGTAACAAAAAAATGCCACATTAAGTTACGCAACACCAAATTGCTTATATGCAACACTGAATTATTGGTGTTTAATAGGGATAACTGCCTGCAGTGTGGGATTTTTGCAAAAAATTCGCCCTGTTTTCGGGCCGCGAGGTCTAAATCAGGATTCTGGCTTCCTATAGATTCGCCAGATTATGTTAACGAGATATCTCCAGGCTTGTCGAATTTCTCAAGGTATTCAGATGGATTGGGATGACTATAAATATTTCAGCGCTGTGGCGGCTACGCGCTCGGTGCGCGCTGCGGCAGAGCAGTTGGATGTCAATCCTTCCACGGTGAGTAGGCGTCTCGAGCATTTTGAGCAACGCTTGGGGGTGCAGTTATTCACCCGTTCACCGCGCGGTCTTACCATTACCCCCGAGGGCGCCGAGGTTATCGCCCGGGTCAACGAAATCGCTGCAGATCTGGGCAATATCGAGGGTAAGTTGATAGGCCAAGATCAGCGCCTGTCGGGGCTGGTGCGGGTAGTAATTCCTGAAGTTATCGCTTTAAGCCTACTGGTGAAGGAGCTGTCGCGATTCCAGACCGCATATCCAGACATCGAAATCAGCTTGGTGCCCGGTCATCAACGACCGAACATCAACATACGCGAAGCCGATGTCCTCATAGAGGCAACAGATCATCCGGCGGAAAACTTGGTCGGCCGCTCACTATCGCCAATCGCTATTGCCGCATACGGCTCTCAAGAGTTAATTGACCGGGATACCCGGGCAGGCATTTTACCTGGGGGTGAGGACAATATTTGGGTCGACTACCTTGCCGATAGTGAGATGAGCCGGGTGAGCCGTCGCCTACGCGCCGCCCACGCCGCGAATGCGCGCATNCATGTCCGTAATCACAGTTTGCTGTTGCAGCTGGAGGCTGTACGCCAGGGTCTTGGGTACGCGTTTTTGCCGTGTATTCTGGCGGAGTCGGATCCGGGCCTACTAAGGGTTGGCAATATTCCACCGGTGCTCGGTCCGTCCATGTGGATGCTGACCCACCCCGATCTGCGCAGCACCAGACGGGTCAAAGTATTTATGGACTTCGTGCGCGATATTTTCGACCGGCGAGCTCACGAGTTGCTTGGTTCGGAATTAAATGGCCCCTCCCAAGCCTGAATGATCTTCGATTTTTTCTTTAGCACAAGGACCCAGCATGAGCCGCCATTTACCGACATCTCATAGTTTCTATTCGCAACGCCTGCGACTGCAATTTGTTGAGTGGGGAAACCCCCAAGCGCCAACCATTGTGTTTGTGCATGGTGTGCGTGACCACAGTCGTACTTGGGATGATGTGTTGGAATATTTTGCTGACGATTATCATATTGTTGCGCCGGATCTGCGCGGCCACGGCGACTCTGAATGGGTGCAGGGCTCGGGGTATGATTACTTAGACTATTTGTATGACCTGTATCAGCTGATCGTACAGAACGATTACGGCCCGGTTTACTTAGTGGGTCATAGTCTTGGTGGCGCCATTACTAGTTTTTTTGCCGGGACTTATCCTGAGCTCGTGGCTAAATTGGTGGTGATCGAGGGCGTAGGGCTTTGGCGGCGTGACGCTGTGGAGATTCCCTTGCGGGAGAAGCTGCGGGTATGGGTTGATGCCACTCAGAGTCTTGCTGACCGACAGCCCAAGCGTTACGACTCTCTTGAAGCAGCCTATCAGCGAATGCAGCAGGCAAACCCGCAGCTCAGTAGCGAACAGGCATACCATTTAACGTTGCATGGTAGTGTGCGCCACGAAGACGGTCGCTTTACCTGGAAGTACGATAACTACACTTATAATTTTGCCAGTATGGGCATTCGTACGGACGAAATGATCGAGCTATGGGAATCGATTCAATGCCCGGTATTGCTATTGAACGCGGCGAACGGTTTGGATAATCGCACCGGCCAAGACGGAACGTTGCTGCATTTTGCCAATGCGCAACTGCACGATATTGCAGACGCTGGCCACTGGACGCACCACGATCAACCCGAAGCAGTCGTCAATCACATCAAGAAGTTTTTTGCCGCCTAGGGTAATTGTTGGAGAAAGGCGGTAACGTCTTCAGTGCCGCCGCGAATACGAATGCGCTGTTGTTTTTTGCTCAGCTGGTAGTCGTACATTGGGTCGTAATACTCCCGGAGCAAGTAGTCGATCCACGCCCTATGGCTGGCTTGCCCAGTAAAGGCTTGGGTTAGGCGCTTTTGCAGTGTTTGCAAGCGCACCCCACCAAGCCGTTTGCCGATGCGCAGTAATGCGCTCTGGTAGCGCTTATGCATGTCCTCTGGGGTTAAGCCGTGTTGTTCGGCCTCGTGCACTGCTTGATAAACATATTCCTCTTCGATATGGCTGATGCGTTGCTCTATATCGACCTCGAGCAGTGCGATATCGGCTTGCTGCATAGATTTGTGCCAGCGCTCAGGTAAGCCGACGCTGCCAATGGTGCGACTTTCATCCTCCACCACGAGGTTTTGCTTGGAATGCTTTAGGTAGTCTACTGTNAGTGCGCATTCGAAGGTAACCGGAGACGGTTGTGGCGTGAGGCGCCGGCCGAATGCCGAACCTCTATGGTTGGCATGACCCTCTAAATCAATACTGTTGGGCAGTTGCTTGATGATGACAGTTTTGGCAGAGCCGGTGCGACCACTGAGCAGCCAAAATGTTTTTTCTGGATGACTGAGAATTTCGAGGCTTTGCTGTCGCAGCGCTTTAAACCCACCCTCTATACGGGGACGGTCCATGCCTTGATGGGCCAGCCACTGCTGGGTCAGGCCGGATCGTTGGCCGCCGCGCCAACACATGATGTAAACGTTATCGTGTTCGGTACAAATGCTTTGCCAAGTGGCGATACGTTGTTCTCGCAATGCGCCGGATACCAGTTTATGGCCTAAGGCCACTGCCGCCTCTGCGCCCTGTTGTTTGAAGGTAGTTCCTACTTGGCGACGTTCTTCATCGTTTAAAATTGGCGCATTTATGCTGTTGGGGAAATGCCCCTTGGCATACTCTTGCTCAGCGCGGACATCCAAAAATGTGGGTTGTGTGGCCAGAAACGGCTGTAGCCCAAGCCTAGGGGACCTGGTCGACAATGCGGTCACCGGCTTTGAATTTGGATAAGTGCTTTCTCAGGATTTCCAGTACGTCATTTCGCTGTTGTTCTTCTGCCTTGCTTATGGCCTGTTGTTGCTTGTCGATAGCGGTGACAAAGTCTCCGGTTGCGGCATAGGTTGTAGCCCAGGTATCGAGGTATTCAGGGCGGTCCCGTGCTGCTTCATCTGCGGCCATTAATTTGTCCATTATGGTTCGCGCGTAGCGACTGTCGCGCAGGCTGTTGATGGGTGTTGTGGCTAGGGTCCAAGACACTTCGTTAATGATTTCGGCGGCGCCATGATGGTGGGAGCCCGCATTGCGTACGGCTTTTTTGTACCACTTCAAAGCTCGTCTACTGGACTTAGGCGCGGCGATACCGCGGGCGCTCAAATTACCAAGTACTACCATAGCCTCTGCATGGTCGGTATCTGCTAATTCCAACAACCAGGGCATTAAACTCTCGTGGGCCGAGATATTCTCTTGGCCGGTGGCGGTGGTTAGGTAGCGCGCATAACTGATAATGGCAGCTGGGTTTTGCAACGCTGCAGCCTGCTCGAGGTACTCTTTGGCAGCAGTTGGATTCGCGTCCAAACGCTGCCCGGTGCGGAATTGATGGCCCAGATACAATAACGCCTCGGCCTTGCCAAGACCGCCTGCTTGCTCCAGCAAAGTTATGCCCTCTGCATTGTTGCCAGGTCCAAAGAATTCTTCGATGTACAATCTTCCAAGGGTATACATGGAATCCGCCGAACCCAGGGCTATGGCTTGGAGATGGTTTTCCAGTGCCATTTGTTTGAACTGTTGTGCTGTAGGCTGCGGATAATCCGACTCTGCTGAGTTTTGTTGTGGCTCTTGTTTTTGCGCTGAACCGGCTTTGAACCAATAGATTCGCGCCAGCAGGCTATTCGCGAACAGGTTTCCCGACCGTGCTGCGACCTCTAACCAACCCACCGCAGCATCGAAGCGGCGTTGCTTGGCTAAAAAGGTGCCAATTGACGCCTGAGCTGCGGAATTCTCGCTGCTTGCCAGTTCGCGCAGTAATGGCCACGGATTATTCGGTTGCACCGTTTGGGCGCCGGCCAAATCTTTAGTCAGCGGTTGCAGTATCGAAGAGAGATCGAATTGCTTAGTGCGCAGTGGCTTTTGGGCACTTTCTCGGGCAAGCATTGTTAACCCGAGCGGCGTTGCGGCGTTGCTTTGGTAAAGCGCACCTGTTTCCAGCAAACCTTGCATGGCCAAAAAGGTCCTTGCGTCGTTGATGCTCATAACCCTGTAGGGGGCATCAATGCTGCCATCTGGGCCGTCAGCTGCGGTGTTGCCTAAGTGGCTTAACCACGAGGCATGAAGTTGCTGGGCGTCACTGGACTCTAAATCGCGATAGAACTTTTCCAGTACGAAATGACCGGTATAGCTTGCAGGATAAATTTCTAAGATGGCGGAGCCTACTGAGCCCAGACGCAGTGGTTCGTCAGCCGCTAAGGCTAGGGCTTGAGCTTCAAGCTCGGACAATCTCAGGTATCGGGCCATCGCGTCAGGCTGAGATAGGAATTCTTGTTGCAGGTCCATAACACTGGGTAACGGCTTACCGTTATGCTCCACAGCAATAGGTCTGAGGGCGCTTGTTTGACAGCCGCCTAAGAGCAGCCCGAGGCCGACAAGAGCGCAAAATGAGAGCAGTGGCTGACGTAGGAAGATCATCGCAGTGTTATAGCACTGTCGTGATGTGGATGAAACTCGGTGCCCGTATTAACCCGAGTCTGTCTAGGTGTAATACCACCTAGGTGTCTTGCCACTCGATGGCAAAAATATTGCTGGGGTCACCGAATGTTTTCAGGAGATAATGGGTGCTGTGAGGATAGCGAGATGACGAAGATTGAGCGCAGACGCAAATAATGAGTAAAACTAGGGTGAGTGAAATTGGTTGGCGTGAGTATCTGGCACTGCCGGAGCTCGGTGTTGACTCGATAAAGGCGAAGGTTGATACCGGTGCATTAACTTCAGCGATTCATGCAACGGATATTCAGGTCAGCACGGTAGATGGCAACTCTTGGGTTGAGTTCACCGTCTTGCCCAGTCAATTTAACGATGAACTCACTACGCGCTGTCGTGCGCCACTAGTCGGGTACCGAAAAGTGCGGAATTCTGGCGGCGTTCAAGATGAGCGTGCAGTCATTGCCACGAAGATGGCTATTGGTGATCAGGTGCGGACCATTGAGTTGACCTTGGCGTCGCGTACGAACATGCGTTTTCGAATGTTGCTGGGCCGCAGCGGTATACCTGATGGTTACCATGTGGTTCCCGGCAAGTCCTATCTTCTAGGTGGTTTCAAAGGCGCCCATGAATTCGGCGAGGAAGAGGAATGAAGCGGATTAGCGGCGAGTTCCATAGTTCAGGAGCTAATCTCATAATCTCGCGTTGTCTACAGCGCCTAACTTTGGAAGCTATGCATTGAATATTGCGATTTTATCCCGTGGACCGAACCTGTATTCGACCAGCCGACTGCGTCAGGCCTGCGAAGAATCGGGGCATACGGTGCGTGTCATTGACCACCTGCGTTGCTTCGTCGACATCACCTCAGATAACCCGTCGGTGCACTATTTGAATGAAGAGTTCCGAGCTAAGGATTTTGACGCGGTGATTCCGCGCATCGGTGCGTCGGTAACCTTTTATGGCTGTGCCATGGTGCGCCAGTTTGAAATGATGGGCGTTTACTCGCTGAATGAGTCAGTCGCAATTACCCGGGCTCGGGACAAGTTACGCAGTCTGCAATTGTTAGCACGTAAAGGCGTCGGCATTCCGGTAACGTCTTTTGCACACACTCCAGACAACGTCCACGGTTTGATTCGCGAAGTCGGTGGTTCACCGCTGGTGATTAAGCTGTTGGAAGGAACTCAGGGCAAAGGCGTGGTTCTGGCAGAGACCCAAAAGGCTGCGGAAAGCGTGATTCAAGCCTTTATGGAAACCAATACCAATATATTGGTGCAGGAATATATTCGCGAGGCCGGTGGTTCAGATATCCGTTGTTTTGTAATCGGTAACAAAGTGGTTGCCGCGATTCGCCGGCAAGCTATTGAGGGCGAATTTCGCAGTAATCTGCACCGTGGTGGTTCTGCGCACCAAGTGACTTTGACCCCACAAGAACGCGCAACTGCGGTAAAGGCAGCACGCTATCTCGGTCTGAATGTATGCGGTGTGGACATTCTGCGATCAGATCGCGGTCCCTTAGTAATGGAGGTGAACGCCTCGCCTGGGTTACGGGGGGTGGAAGAGGTTACCCAGGTGGATGTGGCTAAACAGATCGTGCAATTTATAGAAAAAAATTCTAAGCCAAACCGTACCAAAACCAAGGGCAAGGGCTAAACTAATACAATGGTTTAGTGAGGTTATAGCCTCAATAGTTATTATCGAGAAGCGTTATGTTTGGACTTTCTAAATCTGCATTGCCGACCCCAGAGACGGCTTTACCTGGTCGCGATGAGCTTATGCCGTTGCCACCAGGACACTTTGTGCACGGCCGTACTTTGCAGGCTCCGTTTCCTGCCAATTGTGAACAAATACTGGTAGGTATGGGTTGTTTTTGGGGCGCCGAACGGATGTTTTGGCAGTTGCCCGGTGTCTACTCTACTGCGGTAGGCTATGCCGGTGGCTTTACCGCTAATCCGACCTACGAGGAAGTATGCAGTGGCGGTACTGGTCATACGGAAGTGGTGCTCGTTGTTTACGATACTGAACGGGTCGAATTAACGGATATCCTAAAGACTTTCTGGCAGGGGCACGATCCCACTCAAGGGATGCGTCAGGGCAACGACCGAGGCACGCAATACCGGTCGGCAATATACGCCTACAGCGAGCAACAATTGACCCAAGCGCGGGTCAGTGCAGCAATTTTTCAAGAAGCGTTGAATGCTGCAGGCTATGGACAGATCACTAGCGATCTCAGCATGGCTGGTGAATTTTATTACGCCGAGCACTATCACCAGCAATATCTGGCCAAAGTGCCCAATGGTTACTGCGGTCTTGGTGGTACCGGGGTAGGCTGTGATTTGGGTGCGCTAGGAGTCGAGATCTAGCAGATCGGGAGCAGCTTTGCTAGCCGATTTGCGTCTTTTCAATGCCGCATCGCTGACAGCGCTGAATGCTGATAAGGCGACCTTGTTTGACGTCGAATTGTTTTTTGCCATTGTCCACCCACTTGTGAAAACCGCGCGCACACAGGGTTTTGCCTTGGGCGGTTTGTTTGCGCCGCAGTTTGCGGAATTTCCCTAGATCGGTTGGGCGGTTGGTGTTGGTCATATCCAGACTGTACACAACTCTGGACCTGCTTAGCGCAATAAATGGATGGCGTGATTGGCCTTCTAGGTTATCGCGGTTACCATGCCGGCCCTTTAAAGCGCGCGCGCCACTGTGTGCATGCGGGGAAATTTTTTGCAAAAACAGGGCGTAGCCCCGGATCGGCGAAGCTGATGCGTGAACGACGAGAGGAAAGGTATGTCGAAAGTCGGCATCGGCATTGATTTTGGAACCAGCAATTCAGCAGCTGCGGTTTTTGACGGTGAGCGGCTGCAACTCGTGCGCCTTGAACAAGACGACGACATTATCCCTTCCGCCACCTATATCGATCGATCGCTGACAGCGCAGACCGGTCAGCAAGCGGTAAGCCAATACATTGCAGATAATACCGGCCGAACGGTGGAACTGATTCCCGAGGTGGTGGGTGAAACCAGTCAGTTTGTAGAAGGTGGTGGTGGCGACGAGGTTGCGGAAGTCGATACGGCTACCCAGAAGATCTACGGTGCTCCGATCACCGACAGCGGTATGCAAGGTCGGCTGTTTCGCGGCACCAAGCGCTTACTCGGTGATGAAACTGTCCGCAGGCTAATGGTATTTGATCAACCGTTCAGGTTGGTCGCATTGATAACACCGTTGTTATTGCGTGTCCGTCAGTCTATTGAGCAACAGGTGGGCGCAGTTAACGCAGCCCACTTGGGCTATCCGGTTAACTTTGAAGGCCGTGATCGATTTGCTAATGATCTAGCCCTGAATCGTTTGGGTGAAGCTTTTAATTACGCTGGAATAAAGACTCAACATTTTTTTCCGGAGCCGATCGCGGCGGCTGTCAGCTATCTGCATAGCAATCCTAATGCCGAAGGCGAGCTGTTGCTGACTTTGGATTTTGGTGGCGGTACCTTGGATTTTTGCGTGTTGCGACGGCAGGGTCAGGATTTTGAGGTGGTGGCTACTCATGGTATCGGTTTGGGTGGCGATCACCTCGACCAATTATTGTTTCGCAAACTTTTGTTTCCACATTTGGGCAAGGGGCAAGTATGGCGCCGGCGCGGCTTTGATCGCGAGATTGAGACCCAGTTTCCGTTTGAGGACTTTGAAGAACTACTGGTTAATTGGGCGATCACCTATACGTTGAATCAGAACCGCTACACGACGCCGGTAATGGAATGCATCGCCGCGGGTGGCTCCGGGCAAAAGCAATTCGAGCGGCTTCGCGATGTCATAAAGCACAATTTGAGTTATTTATTATTTTCGCGAATTAAAGATTTTAAGGCGCAGTTATCCACTGTTGATCAAGCGGTTCTGGACATTCCGGAGATCGATCTGGCAATCCCGATGCAGCGTTCAGAGTTCGAAACGCTGATCAGTGAACCGATTGCTGCGGTGGCGCAAGCCTTGGACACGGTAGTCTCGAAAGCCGGACTGCAACATGACGACATAGGCATTATCTTGCGCACCGGCGGTTCCAGTTTGATACCAGCGGTCAATGATCTGCTGACGCAGCGGTTCAGTGGTCGCGTGGTAGACCACGATCCGTTTACCAGCGTTGCTGCTGGACTCGCGATCGCCAATTTCCGCCAGCTGAGCTATACGCCCTAGCTGTTCGCGTTGTTAATCCACCTCATTGGGTGGTTGCCAGCTCGGGTCGACTGTGGAGAAGAACGACTTGAGAATCCGGTAGGTTAGCCCCCAGACAAAATGGCCGCGTTCCAGTCGATAGCCGTTAAAGACGGTGGGCCGACCTGCCATGGGCATCGTCTCAGTGCTGTGTAATGTATTGGCGGCCAGTACATTCAGCGGAGCCCAAACCACCTCAGCTACCTCATGGTTTGGCGAAAATATTGGGTCGCCGGTAATTTGAAAGACGTGGGGTGCAATAAGCATGTTCAGTACCCGGCCCCGGGGTTGGGCTTGTTCGTGATCCAGAGCGCCCAGATATTTAGAATCGCTCAGATCGAGGCCTATTTCCTCTGAGGTTTCGCGCATTGCGGCCCCGCGCAGGCCATCGTCCTGGCGTTCTCTATGGCCGCCAGGAAAGGCCATATGCCCGGACCAGGGGTCGCCTACTTTTTCGGCGCGTTTGATAAACAAAATATCAGTGCTGTTCGGAGCATCGGGCTGCTGCCGCAGGATAATCGCAACCGCCGCCTCACGAGTATTGGCATTGGCTTCGCCAAACTGTGCGTTATAGCCGGCTAGGCTTTCAGTAATTTCGTTTAACACAGGCTGGAATAACGTAAAATTGGCATCATAGGCCACTACTCTAACGGCTGTGAAGCGATCACGCGAGCAACGGAGATTTTGAGTGATAGATAAGGACCAGCAGTATGCCGGCCGCGAAGCTGCTTTGGCCAGCGACAGCAATCATTGCTTTGTCTGCGGACCTGCAAATCCAATCGGTCTGGGGGTTAGATTTACCCTAGATGGCGAGATTTGCCGCGGGCAGTTTATCCCTCAACCTCAGCATATGGGTTATCGCAATGTTACCCACGGCGGCATTGTATTCAGCTTGTTAGATGATGTGATGGCCAACTGGTTGTGGCTGCAGGGTTTGCAGTGTTTCACTGCGCGCGCGGATATCCGTTATCGCAGCGAGCTTATGGTAGGCACTCCGGTGCAGCTAGAGGGTTGGTGCGAAAAGCGCAAGGGTCGTTTGGCACAAATGCAGGGGCGGGTTATCCGCAGTGCAGACAATTTTGTGGTGGCAGAGGCCAGCGGGGCGTTTATGCTTAATCCTGGTTGAGCGACTGTTTGATATGTGGCTTTGCCAATGAATCGGTATAGTGCCGAAAGCAAAAGAGAGGGGTAGTAATGGCTTATATAGTAATCGTTGCAATGTTGGCGTTGTTGCAATTTGTGTATTTCTCACTGCAGGTTGGTCGCGCGCGAGGCCGCTGTGGGGTCGCGGCGCCGGCGACCACTGGCAATGAAGAGTTTGATCGGTACTTTCGGGTACAACAAAATACTCTGGAGCAGTTAGTTATATTTCTGCCGGCACTGGTCGCAGCAGCAATGGTTGGTAATGCATTTTTTGCAGCCCCAGTGGGTCTGTTGTTTTTGATCGGCCGCGGATTATACGCGCGCGCCTATGTCCGCGATCCTAGTTCTCGCACTATAGGATTCCTGTTGGGCTTTGTGGCCAATTTAGCGCTCATCGGTGCCGCACTTTGGGGCGCGATCGAGCAAGCGTTTTGAAGGCTAGCGACTCGTTCAGGCTGGGTATTTAGTACCCAGCCAGTCGAGTAGGGCTGTATTGGTGTCTTCAGGGCGCTCTTGTTGGATCCAATGGCCACAGGGGAATGAGTGTACGGTGAGGTCGCCGACAAATTCCTCCAGATTTTCGGATTTTGGCACCATGTCATAGTCGCCATAGATCATCAGCGTGGGCTGGTGAATATACTGCTCGAAGGCGCCAATGATCTCCCAGTTGCGACTAAAGTTACGGTACCAATTGATGCCGCCAGTAAAGCCTGAGATGGCAAAGGCGTCTACGAAAACCTGCATTTCTTGATCAGACATCAGCGGATCTCCAGGCATGCCGCCAGCTAGTTCTGGGGCTGTGGCCATGTTGATCATATTCATGCCAGGACCGAGATCTACCGGTGGGTGTTGCCACTGATTAGTCCGGTACATATTGTTAAGAAATTGCTCGGTATGGTTGCCAAAGACCTCGTCAGCTACACCGGGCTGGCGATTGAAGTGCACAATATAAAAATCGCCGCCAAGCATTTTTTCCCAGAACCCGACCCACTCACTGCTACCACGCTGCATAAAGGGCACGCTCAGGTTGGCCACCGCGCTGACGCGCTGGCGGTGCATCATGGCTAGATTCCAAACGATGATCGCGCCCCAATCGTGGCCGACAAAGCCTGCCTGCTCGTAGCCGAAATGATCTAATAGACCGATCAGATCAGCGGTTAGGTGTTCGATATCGTAGTCGGTCACCGCCTCTGGTCGGCTGGAGTTTCCATAACCTCGCTGATTCGGCACGATGACATGGTAACCGGCGTCAACTAGAGGTCGAATCTGAAAGCGCCAGGAATACGCATGTTCTGGCCATCCATGGCACAGCACCAGTGGTGTGCCTTGTCCGGCACTAAACACTTCCAAGGTAACACCGTTGACCTCGATCATTTCTGGTTGCGGAAAATCCATCTCTACTCCCTGACTGTTTGCGCTTGAATTTGTCAGGGGTGAATGTAACTGATTTACTCGGTAATTGGTCATGCAGCCATGGGGCTGTGGCCATACAACTGGCCAGTGAGGAGGGCAATATGAACGCTGTAGATCAAGACAAACTAGGCGAGTTTCTTAAGCAGACCGGCGGCATGGTGGCAGCGGGGTTTAATTGCGCGATTTCGGTACTGGGTGATCGACTGGGATTATTCAAAACCTTATACGACATTGGTCCTTGCGACAGTACAACCTTGGCCAAGCAATTAAATTTGCATGAGCGCTGGGTGCGCGAATGGTTACAGCATCAGGCCTGTGTTGGTCAGGTGGACTATGATTCGGACGCTAAATTGTTTGCGCTCTCTGCCGAGGCCCACGCTGTGCTGGTCGATGCCGATCATCCGGCTTATTTAATGGGCGCCTACGATGCTGCGGTGGCGGTATTTCCTGCGGTTGAGAAACTGCAACACGCATTCCGCACCGGTTTGGGGATGAGCTACGACGAGCACGGACCTGACTGTGCCTGTGGTATTGAGCGTATGGGGGCGTTCTCGAAGCAGCAGCGCTTAGTGCCGGAAATGTTGCCGATGATTCCGCATATGCAAGATCGCCTGGCTGTAGGAGCGGCAGTGGCTGATGTGGGCTGTGGTGGCGCTTTATCAACTATTGCTATGGCACAAGCGTTTCCAAACTCCCAGTTTATTGGCTATGACACCTCGGAGGTGGCGTTGCAACGGGCGCGCGCGAACATCGCGGAGGCGGGAGTTACCAATATCCGACTGAGTAATC
Source organism: Gammaproteobacteria bacterium (assembly GCA_002684495.1). Taxonomy (GTDB): domain Bacteria; phylum Pseudomonadota; class Gammaproteobacteria; order Pseudomonadales; family Azotimanducaceae; genus UBA4421. Next base: position 338,283 of record NYVG01000029.1, read on the forward strand.
CGCTACAGGAGCCGTTGCCACAGCAGCCGACTTTTGATCTGGTGACGACCTTTGACGTTGTCCATGACACGCCTTATCCGGATCGTCTCATTAGCGATATATACGGCGCGCTGAAACCCGAAAGCTACTGGCTTTGCGAGGACATAAGGGGCTTCGAGACGTTTAATGAAAACCTGCAAAATCACCCCATGGCGGGATTGTTGTATGGATTTTCCGTAATGGTGTGCATGAACTCGGGTATGTCCACCGCAGATGGGGCGGGGTTGGGTACCCTCGGATTTACCCGCAAAGTCGCTGAAGAAATGACCAAGGCTGCGGGCTTTGATGATTTCTCGCAGCTTGATATCGACAGTCCGATGAACAATTATTATCTGCTGAAGAAAGCCTAAACCGCGCGAGCCGACTCATAATGCATGCCAGCGACGAAATCATTAACGACACCCACAGTTTGCTGGTGGGCTATTTGTTGTGGATTTTCGGTTTTCTGGGGGCCCATCGATTTTATTTCGGCCGACCGGTCAGCGGCACAGTTTATTTGTTTACCTTCGGCTTATTTGGCATTGGGTGGCTTGTGGATCTGTTTTTGATGCCGAGCTTAGAAAGACAGGCAGACTCCAGCTATGCGGTCGGGGCGATAAACTACACCGTAACATGGGTATTGTTGGTGTTTTTAGGGCCTCTGGGGCTGCACCGATTTTATCTGGGTAAACCCTGGACGGGTCTGCTTTTCCTCCTAACCTGTGGCCTCTTTCTGATTGGGGTAATTTACGATTGGTGGACCGTTAACGAGCAGATTTCTAAAGAGAATATGCTTTATCAAAATCAATAGCACTGCCTTGTGCAGTGCTAGAGGTCATAGCGCGCACTTTTCTCGAGGTAGCTGAAGCGTTGGATGCCGGTCTGGTCGCGCATCTGTTGCGTTATTGCAGCTGTGTGGGGATCTAATGGAATACCCGTGGCGTCCGCAACTCGAGTAATGCCGTTAAAAGCCGCGGCAACAACTAAGGCGTCGGTCACTTGCTGGGCGCCAAGGGTCAGTGCTGCCTGCTCACGCAGCCCCTTGAGTCTAGCCCACTCGCCATGAATCGCGGCGTCGGTCAAGCCGCGTAATTCGTCTTCAAAAGCAATCCCGACAGTTGTTTGTGCCGCAGTGAGGCTGGCCACCGCATAGGGCTGGTTGGTTTGCTCGCCGCTCGTACCGAGCAGCAGGGTGTGCGAGGTAGTTCAGTAAAAGCACTCGTTAATGGAAGAGACCCGTGCGGCGACAAATTCAGCTTGGGCTTGGGAGATCGACAAGTGGATGTCTGACAGCGAATAGTGCGGTCGGAACGCGGTAAAGAATAACTCCACGGCAGACGGCACCAGGCCCATGGAGCGCACGATGTTGGGGACGTTCGGCAGGCCGTGGTGAGCCAGATCTTGGGGCGCATCCAGCACTGGTACCCAACCGCCAATGTCTACGGCTGACGCATTAAATTGTCCCCGCGGCTCACCCGGTGAGGGTTCTGGGACAGCGGCCAACTCAAGGCCTAGCGCCTGATGCAGAGTGTCGATAATGACGGAGGTCGTCACCACACTGACAATTTCAACGTAGTGCTGAGCGCTCACATGATGTGCGGTGACGTCATCAAACCAGGTTTTTGTCAGACGGCCAGGGTCGCTGCGTAGACGGTGAATTAGATCGACGATCTCTTCGGGCAGAGTCTCTGGGCCGTCGTGGTGGCCGCTTATGGAGTAGGGGCTTAGAGCCTCTTTGCGGCGTTGGCAGAGATCGCAGGAGACCGCGGCGCGCGCCGTTTCCACCATGGCGACTCGCTCAGCGCCAGTGAAAAAATCCCCGGCATGGCCAATGGCCTGCCAGCTTTTAAGATGCGCCTGGCGCAGGTCGGAACTTAGTAATAAATGTTCTGGATACATCATATCGATTCCTCGCTAACCAAAGTTAGCTGGTTTCAACCAGGGTATCCATAGCCATTTTGGTCGCGGAGCGGCTTGAATTACGCGGTCAAAGCGTAGACTCTCCCAGCTCTCACTGATCTGTGTAAAGAGCAAAGCGGATATGAGCGAATCCAAACACCGTAGTCCCCCGTCAACTGGCTTTGATACGCTAGCGTTGCACGCGGGGCAATCACCCGATCCTACGACCGGTGCCAGAGCGACACCGATCTATCAGTCTGCCGCATTTGTATTTCCAGATTCGGATGTGGCGGCAGGACTATTCAATATAGAGCGTGCCGGGCACGTCTACTCGCGGTTGTCGAACCCGACCAATGCCGTGTTGGAAGAACGCATGGCGGCTTTGGATCACGGCGTGGGCGCGGTGGTCACTGCCAGTGGTCAGGCGGCAATGCATCTAGCGGTCACGACGTTGCTAAGTGCTGGAGACCACATTGTGTCGTCGCGGTCACTGTATGGNGGTACGCATAATTTGTTGGAATATACGCTTTCGCGTTTCGGTATCAGTACGACATTCGTCGACCCTCGTGACCCCGCGGCTTTTGCCGCTGCAATCCAAGACAACACCAAACTGGTGTTTGGTGAGGTGTTGGGGAATCCTGGGTTGGAAGTGCTGGATATTCCGAAGATTGCGGCGGTAGCCCACGACCATGGCTTACCTTTATTGGTAGATGCCACCTTTGCGACGCCCTATCTCTGTCGTCCCATCGACCTGGGCGCGGATCTGGTAATGCATTCGGCAACAAAGTTTCTCAGTGGCCATGGGGTAGTGATTGGCGGCGTAGTGGTAGACGGCGGCACCTTCGATTGGCTGGCGAATGATAAATTTCCAACCCTGTCGCAACCCTACGAGGGCTTCCACGATATGGTGTTCGCTGAGGAGTTTGGTCCCCAAGCATTTATTACCCGGGCGCGTAAAGAAGGCATTCGAGATTTCGGCGCCTGTATGGCGCCCATGACCGCTTTCCAGATTTTGCAAGGGCTAGAAACCCTACCGCTACGCATGCAGAGACATGTCAGCAACGCATTAGAGGTGGCGCACTTTTTAGAAGCACATCCATTGGTCGAACAGGTCAGTCACCCAGGTCTAAACAGTCATCCGGACTATGAATTGGCACAGCAAATTTTGCCCTTGGGTGCCGGAGCGGTATTTAGTTTTGAACTTCGGGGTGGGCGTGAAGCCGGCCGAGTATTTATTGAGAACCTGTCACTGTTCTCACATTTAGCGAATGTCGGTGATGCCAAGTCACTTGTGATCCACCCCGCCAGCACAACACATCATCGGGTCGAAGAGCAGGCGTTGCGCGCCGCAGGAATTGGTCCGGGGCTGGTGCGCTTGAGCGTAGGCTTGGAAGATCCTAAAGATCTGTTGAGTGATCTGAAATACGCCCTACGCGTGGTAGAAAAACAGCTGAGCGGTAAATCATGAAGTTACAAATCAACGGCACCGAGGTGTTCTACGGTACCGGTAGCGGCACCCCCAAGGACACTGCGCAGACCCTAGTCTTTGTGCATGGTGCGGGTTTTGATCATACGATCTGGGTAATGCCTGCTCGCTATTTTGCTCGTCATGGCTGGCGCGTTGTGGCGGTAGATCTCCCAGGACACGGTCGCAGTCAAGGGCTGCCGCTGACCTCGATAGATCAGATGGCCGATTGGTTGGCACAGGTGATAGACGCTGTCAGTCCTAATCAGCAGGCTAGTGTGGTCGGGCATAGTATGGGGTCTTTGGTGGCAATGAGTTTGGCTGCAACGTATGCCGACAAGGTACAAAAGCTAGCATTGCTGGGGACCTCGGCACCCATGCCCGTGGCTGATGTGTTGCTGGATGCGGCGCTGGACAATGATCAGGCAGCGATCGATATGACCAACACCTGGAGCCACAGTGCTAGAGGCCGACTGGGGCGCAGTGAGAACCCAGGGTTGTCGAACTTGCTCGTGGGCGAGCGCTTATTACAACAAGCGGGCCCAGGCGTTTTTCATGCGGATCTGGCGGCATGTAATGGGTTTAGCGCGGATGCGCTAGCACGGGTGCACCAGCCCACTCTGGTGCTCATTGGTGATGAAGACAAAATGACACCGCCACGCGCCGGCCTTGCGGTTGCAGAAAAGTTGGACAGCGTCCAGCAGCGGCGTCTGGCGGGCTGTGGTCATTCGATGCTGTCAGAACAGCCGAATCAGGTATTGGATGAATTAGCGGCATTTCTGCCCTCTTAGTTTCAATTCACCCGTTAGTCACTGGACAAAATGTTCGTCAGTGCAGTTGCTAATGCATCGTGCTGGCCGCTAAAGAAATGATCCGCCGCGGACAGCAGATGTGCCGCCACGGTTTCCCCGGCAGGGAACGCCGCAGGGTCAACATAGTCATCTGCAGCGCCATATATAATGTCCAAGGGTAGTGCGCTGCTGCCGATAGGGCACTGCATAACCGCATTTGGTGGTGCTACCAGAATGCGTCGTTGCAGGTTGGGGTGTGGTGTGCTGTGACAAATGACGTAGGCACCGAATGAGTAACCAAGGGTTATGTAGGCCTGATGGCTAGTGTTGTCCGCCAGCCAACTAAGTACAGCGGCTAGGTCTGCAGTCTCTGCGGGTTCATTAGCGCTAGGTATATGTGTCCCAGCGCTGGCGCCGACCCCGCGAAAATTAAAACGCAACCAGCCGAAACCCAGGCCGTGCGCGGTGTTAGCGGCTGTATCTAATACCGCATCATGCATAGAGCCGCCATAGAGCGGGTGCGGGTGGCATAGGATCACAACGGGCAGATGCGCTTGGCCCTCTTGAAACTCGACCTGTAAGGGGCCTTGATCGGCTTCTACAAAAAACTGTTTAATCGCGCTCATTGACATAATCGCTATGTGGTAGAAACGTCCAGAATTCTACGTTTTTGCTAGCATGGGGTCTTGATTTTTTTACCGAGATTTAGGTTGGTCGGCGTCGTGTCCGTCGAGCTATAAAAGATAGCCACCGACTACGGTATGGTGGCGCTGCGAATAATGAGGTGATCTATGATCGACTTGTACACTTGGCCAACTCCAAACGGGCGGAAAATTTCCATCGCGCTGGAAGAATTTGCGGCACCCTACGAGGTGCACCCGGTAAATTTGCAGAACGATGAGCAGTTCGCAAAGCGCTTTCTTGCCATCAGCCCGAATAACAAAATTCCGGCTATTGTGGATCGGGACAATGGTCAATCACTTATGGAGAGTGGGGCAATTTTGCTGTACCTCGCGGATAAATTTAACCGCTTCTGGGGTGCTGATCGCTGGCAAACCATGCAATGGTTAATGCTGCAAATGGCCAGTGTCGGGCCGATGCTGGGGCAAGTGCATTACTTCAGCAAATACAATGCGGGCAAAGCACCCTATGCTGAAGATCGTTTCCGCAATGAAGCCCTGCGTCTATACGGTGTGCTTGAGGCGCGGCTCGCTACAGAGGAGTTTCTCAGCGGGTCTTACTCTATTGCGGATATAGCCACTTGGCCGTGGATTTCGCGGTATGAGTGGCAGCAGATTGATTTAACGAATTTCCCCAATCTGTGCCGTTGGTATCAGCAGATTGCCGAGCGCGACGCGGTCCAGCGCGGCTACCATGTTCCAGTTTACGTCAATGATATTCCCATGCCTTAGCGTTCCTGCCGTTGGCTTCAGCTAAGGGCGGTGCCGAGGTCGCTCAGCGTTTGTTGCAGCTGATCCGGGCTATAGGACTCAGCCTGGCCTACTCCCCATACCGGCCCTGGCCAGGCGGCGTCGGTTTGATAGCGTGCAATAATATGGATGTGCAGCTGTGGCACCTGATTACCAAGTGCGGCAACGTTCATTTTGTCGGCATTGTTGTATTCCGCCAACGCCTTACTGAGGCGCAAAATGGATTGATAAGTCTGTTGTTGCTGTTGCTCATTCAACTCATATAGCTCGCGTATGTCGGCTANTTCGGGCACCAAAACGATCCACGGGAAACGGGCATCATCCATCAGCAGAATCTGGCAGTTTTCTGCGCGGCAGATTAGGTGAGTATCGGCTGCTAGTTGCGGGTGCAGTTGGAAAGACATAACGCTCATCCTGTTACCGTCGGCCTTGGATGGCCATTAGTTGAACTCGAGGGCGGCAAATATGCCGACAGCGACGGCCCCACCCACTGCCAAGATTTTTAAGAATATTCTGGCATCGCTGTATTCGCCGTCTGCAGATTTTTGTTCATCCGCAGCGCTGCGACGGCTGCCGATGGCGAATAGTGACAACAGCAGCAATGTTATGGGCAGTAGATACAGTAAAATTGCGCGCATTTGATTTCTTTGAATGTTGATTTAGTGCAGATGCCCCAGCCGAGAATAAGAGTATCAGTTTCCAGCGAGCCAGCCTAACAGATCAAGTGTCGCGCCGAAAAAGACCCAAGTCCACCGTTGTTCCAGCATTACAAATCTCGAACGGTTGTTTTTTCGTGGCAGGGCACCCATCATATCGACGCGAAAATCACAACTGGCACACACGCCGAGTTTTCTCATAATACGCAAACTGATAGCCAACTTTATCCTCTTAACCAAGGGCCACCATGGATAATATGACACCTGAAGAGCGCGACGCACCGATCTACTCCACCTTTGGAGAGTTATTCGCTAATGGTTTTTCGCTTGATACGACGACTTGGGTTTTCGTGTTGAGCATACATATTGCCGCCGTTGTGCTGGGTATTTGGGCTGTCGTGGCTGCGCCCGGTGATTGGGGGCTAGTGGCAGGTGTCTGGGCGCTGAGTCATCTTATTATTGGTTCTCTTTCAACCACCCTGTACTCCCATAGACTTATAACTCACAACGCGACGAAAAAAGTTTCGCTTCCAGTACATCTATTTTTCTGTGTTTTTGGGCAGATTTTGAGCGTACAGGGTAGTGTCAGGCGTTGGTCTACGAACCATGTGCTGCATCATGGTGTAGACCGCCATGGAAAAAAAGAAATCGATCCGTATAGCGCCACCTGGTTTCCCGATACTTTGCGCAATTTTCTGTGGTCTCACACTGTGGCCCATTTGTTTAACCATCCGGTGTCGGAAGAGTATCAGCGTGCCCATGATGCTAAGCGCCATGAGGTGATCATGTGGCAGGACAAATACTATGGACGTTTGACCACCTTCTGGCTGTTCCTAGTCCCAATGGGGCTTGGCTATGCCCTTGGTGGCTGGGTTGGTTTTTTTGCTCTGATGGCGGGATCCATGGTTGGCAGTGTGCTGGTGCAACACAACACCTGGACGGTCAACAGCGTGACCCACATGTGGGGATGGACTAAGGGTCTGCGAAGCTCTGCAGTTAATAACTATATCTGGTTGGGGCCGCTGGGCGAGGGCAATCATCACGGGGATCACCATGATTTTCCGCGTGATTACAGAAATGGTTTTGGCTTGTCCGGCTGGTTACTAGACCCTACCCGCTATGCAATTCTGCTGTTGCGAGCACTGCACTTGGTGGGTCCGTTAAATCGCGCCAGTAAGCGCGAGGAAGCGGAGATTATTGCCTCGCGTAAGTTAGCAAAACTGCAAGCTCGTTCGAAGCTGTGTGCGGAAGCGTCAGAGCTTTATCAGCAATTTGAAGACCGCGCACTGGAATTACGCAAGGAGTGGCTAGAGGCGGTTTCGCGATGGGAGTCGTTGCGCAAAGAGTCGAAGTTAATGCGCCAGGCTACGGCGCGTCGTGAAGAGATTGCATATGAAATACGTGTAGCGAAGGCGCACGTTCATGCGCGTAAAGAAGAGTTNTTTGCCGCTGTAGAGCGGTTACAGGCGCAGATTCCTGCATACGCTAGCTGAGCCCTAAGCGCCACTTAGCTCGCCAACGAGCTGCCCGATGCCATTGCTAGACTGGATCGCAGTGCATTGGGTCGCGGCGCTTGTGCTGATGCTCTACCTAGCCGTGCTGATGTACAACGCACTACTTGGTCGACGCGCCAGTGACTCAATTGCCGGATATTACCTAGGCGGCCGTCGGTTGGGCGGTTTCGCGATCGGGGTGTCGTTTTTTGCCACCTTTGCCTCGACCAATAGCTATATCGGTCATGCTGGCAAGGGTTATCAATACGGCCTGCCCTGGTTGGTAATGGCCTTTTCTTTGGTGTTGTTTACCTATATATCTTGGCGCTGGATTGGGCCTCGGACCCGGCGCATGGCGGCTATTTTTGACGCGCTGACCCTGCCGGATTTTCTGGCCGGCCGCTTTCTTGGCGCGGCTGATCGCGAGCGCCATCCACTGCGCATCAGTTCTGGTCTGGTAATTGTCTTTTGCAGCGTTTTGTATCTCATTGCGATCTTTAAAGGCGCGGGTCACTTATTCGCCTTATTTTTTGATATCGGCTACACGACCGCGGTAATGCTGGCGCTGTTGATTGTGGTTGTCTACACGAGTATTGGTGGTTTTGTTTCGGTGGTGCGAACAGATGTGATCCAAGGCGGCTTGATGCTGGTGGGGGCTGCCATGCTGTTTTATTTCGTTACTCAGGCTGCTGGTGGTGTTACCTCTATTGCGACCCTAGCCGAGCAGCCGCATCGGGCTTTTTTATTCGACTGGAATGGTGGCATTCCCTTCGTGGTATTACTGGGAGTGGCACTGTCTGGTTCCTTAAAGTTAATCGTCGACCCACGACAGTTATCGCGATTTTATGCGCTGCAAGATGACCGGGCGGCTAAGCAAGGTCTGTGGGTCGCCGTAATTGGATTGACCGTCGTGCAAGCGTGCCTTTATCCCATTGGTATATACGCGCACTTGCTGCTCGACGGCGTCAGTGACACGGATCTTATTGTCCCAACATTGCTGAACGATACGTCGGTATTCCCGCTTTGGGCGGCAGATTTCTTATTTGTAGCCATTGTTGCGGCGGCCATGTCGTCAATCGACAGTGTGCTATTAGTGGCTGCGTCAACTGGGTATAAGAATGTATTGGCGCCCTTTAGCAANACGTCGAAACCATTGATGTGGACCAGAGTTGCGGTGGTTGCCCTCGCACTGATTTCGGCGTTAGCCGCATTGGAGCCGCCTGGAGATATTTTACAAATCACAATTTTCTCCGGCAGTCTTTACGCGGCGTGCTTTTTTCCTGCTGTAGTATTGGGTCTGTATTGGAGCAAGGGCCATGCGTTGGCGGTGATGGCGTCCATGTTCACCGGAACCTTAACCTTGGTGTCTTGGCTCGGTTTAAACCTTAGTGCAACGGTGCACGAAGTATTCCCTGCCTTGGCAGTATCGACTCTGACCTATGTCCTATTTGGTCGTCGCGGTAGTGCGAGTGCGCAGCTGCCTAATCTGTAATGGCTTGGTAGGTGAGTACCTGAAAATCCTGGCGGATATTGACGTGTGAGTACGGCCGCACCTGAGTCATTAAGACGCCCACCAGATTTTGTTCCGGGTCGATCCACGACAATGTGCAATAGGCTCCACCCCAATAGGCGGCGCCTTCGGACAGCGGTGTCGCCGCCGCGCCTCGGTCTATTACTACCCCGTAACCGAGGCCAAAGCCCATGCCGGGTCCCGGTAACCATAGTGGCAGTTCACCTGTATGGTTTTCTAGCATCAAGCTCACAGTGCTGGGTGCAAGAATACGACGGCCATCGAGTTCGCCGCCATTCAGCATGGTTTGTTGAAAGCGCAAATAGTCGCGCACTGTAGATACCAGCCCACCGGCACCGCTGAATAAATTTCTGGGCGTGGTAACCCAACGGCTTTGCTCCGATCCTGGATCTTGCATCTGAATTTTTTTGTCTTTACCGGGGGTGTATTGGGTGGTCAGACGCCCACCCTTGGTATCGTCCAGATAAAAATGGGTATCGGTCATATCCAGCGGTGTGAAAATACGTTGCTGCAAGAACTCATCCAGCGATTGGCCGGAGACAATTTCTACCAGATGGCCCACCACGTTAGTCGCCGCTGAATACTGCCACTCTGCGCCAGGATGATAGTTCAGCGGTAGCTCTGCCAAGCGTCGGATTTGTTCGGCATTACTGGTGGGTCGAGGGGTGCTCATGGCTTGTCGATAAGCATCGACATTACCGCTGTAGTTATTCGCCAAGCCGGCGGTATGGGTGAGCATGTCGCGGATTTGTATTGGGCGCTTGGGGGCCACCAACTCTCCAGTGTTGCCGCTGGCATCTGCCGTGGTACTGACCTTCGTAGCTGCAAATTCCGGTATGAATTTCGATACGGGGTCACGTAATTGGAAATGGCCCTCTTCCCAAAGCATCATCAGGGCCACTGAAGCGATGGGTTTGGTCATCGAGGCGATCCGGAAAATCGCGTCTTCGCGCATAGGTTTGGCTGCGCTAACGTCCATATGGCCTTGCGCTTCGAAATGCACCAGCTTGCCGTGGCGCATCACTGCAGTGATTACTCCTGGCGTTAGTTGCGCATCAATGTAGCGCTGCATAGCCGGCGCGATCCTCGCCAAGCGCTCACCGGACATGCCCAGAGCGTCAGGTTGCTCGCGCGGCAACTCCGCTGTAATCCCTTGGCTGCTGGCGACCAGTCCTGCCCACAACAGTAGTGATTTAGTTAAGCACATATGCATACAACCTCGGCACTAAGAGATGATTGCTGGTGGCAATGTGGGCTTCAACAATCGCCTATTGTTCTGCCGTAACCCGTTGTATTGCTGGGCGTTCGGCAAGCATTTCCATCAGCGCTTTAATTTTCGGGTAGTCAGCGAGAATGTCCTGATTGAACATTTTTGCTGCCGTGCCACTGATAAAGCCGAAAGAGTAGTAGGTGTAGAGGTCTGCTAGGGTGAAACTGTCTCCCGCGGCATAAGGACCGCAAACCATCAATTGATCCACCGCTTGCATGCCTCGGGCCAGGTCCTGCTCTGTACTGGTCTTGGTTTCCTCGCTGACGCTACCGCCAAAAAAAGCCTCCGCAATGCAGCGTCGTGCGACCAATTCGGTGTCCAGTTTGATGTGGCAAACCAGTTCCACAACCTTGCCCGCTGCGAATGGATCGGCTGGCAGCATTGGATTGCTGGGGCTGAGTCTGTCCAGATAGGTAGCAATGGCTAGGGACTCAGACATGAAGTGTCCGTCCACTTCGATAGAGGGCATTTTGCCCATGGGCGAGCGGGCGAGATTGTCTGGTTTCTGAGTCGGCGGAGCTTTAACCTCTTCAAATTCTAGGCCTTTCTCAATCAGTAACGCCTTGGTAAGACTGTAGTAATTGCTCATTTTCAGGCCGTAAAGTTTGATCATAGTTTCCCCCTTGGCTTTTTTACCTTTGCATTGTTGATGATCGAGCTGTGTTCCTAGAGTCTAGCGCATTATTTATACCAAAGAGTATGTGACTGCAATGAAGCTCGCCGCTACAGATACCGATTTGAATCGCATCGCCGAGATGTTAGCGCAGAGTAGCGACGTACTCGTAATCAGCGGGGCGGGGATGAGCACAGCCTCGGGCATTGCAGATTATCGTGATCGCACTGGCGCCTGGAAGCGTCCTCAGCCGGTTCAGCATCAAGCATTTGTTCAACAATTGCACTGGCGGCAGCGCTATTGGGCGCGAAGTCAGCTCGGCTATCCAGCATTTGCTCAAGCGCAGCCTAATGATGGGCATCGCTCTCTAGTCGCCCTAGAGCAGCGGGGCCAAATCTCCGCAATCATCACCCAGAATGTGGATCGTCTGCATCAGCGTGCTGGGCAGCAGCAGGTGTTGGATTTGCACGGCCGCCTTGACCAAGTGCGATGCCTGGATTGTGGATGGCAGCAGGCTCGAAGCGACGTACAGGATTGGCTGCAACAACAAAACCCATGGATCAACACACAGCGTTTTACTCCGGCGCCAGATGGTGATGCTGATATTGAGTTGGACTTCAGTCGCGTTAAGGTTCCCGATTGCCCCAAATGTGGCGGCATAGTGAAGCCAGACGTGGTGTTTTTCGGCGATACGGTGCCAAAAGCTGATGTAGAGAAAGGCTATCGCTGGGTTGAGAATGCCAAGGCTGTGTTGGTGGTGGGCACGTCGTTGATGGTTTACTCGAGTTTCCGTTTCGTGCGCAAAGCTTATGAGTTGGGCGTGCCAATTTTCGCGATCAACCAGGGTAAGACTAGGGGTGATGAATTGTTCGCGGTTAAGGCGAATATTGATTGCGCTAAGGGCTTGGCAGGACTTATAGATTGCTCAATAATGCACAAATGAAAAGTGTACTAGTGACTATAACTGTTGGGGTTATGTTGGCTGGTCCGGCGTATGCGCAAGATCAAGCTGAAGAGGCCAATGCGGATCCGAGCGTAAAAGAAATTCTTGAGCGGGACGCATCGCAAGCTGACTACGTTAATGAGGTGAGCTGTTTGAGTGCGCGACGGATGCGTGACACCCAAGTGCTCGATTCCAGGCATGTCGCGTTCAAGATGGGTAGGGATGAATATTATCTTGTCCAATTCAAGAACCGGTGTTTTGGTTTGCGCGCTAATCGCCCTGTACGACTGAATATGCGTAACAGTCGCTTATGCAAGTTCGATTCGCTACAAGGCATTGATACGGACTCTGTAGTGGGCATGCGTGAGGGCATGAAGTGTTCTATTCCTGGCTTTACCCAAGTGACTAAGGCTCAGGTTGAGCAACTTAAAATTACCCTAAAAGATGAGCGCCAGCGCGCTCGCGAGTTGGCAAAAGATGAACGGCGCAAAGCGCGCGAAGAGCAGCGTGCTCAGCGACGGGTGGAGTCTTAACGCGTTAGCGATCCAGCATTAGATCGGCGAGGGTTTGTAGCTCGCCAACACTGCGTGCGGATACATTCAGCGACGTAACAGGGGTTTCATCCCAAACTTGGAGCCGTTCGCGGATTTTCTCAACCGGCCCGACGAGGGATATTTCGTCTGCCAGGGCGCTGGGCACGGCTTCCGCTGCCTCCTGCTTTTTGCCAGCCAGATATAATTCCTGAATTTTTTCAGCATCAGCTTCAAAGCCCATGCGACTAACAAGTTCTTTGTGGAAGTTGCGATCCTTAGCGCCCATGCCGCCAACGTAGAGTGCGAGCATGTGTTTGATCGGGATAAGGCCCTGTTCGACATCGTCAGTGATGTTCACGACGATACCCTGAGTCACCTCGAAATCAGCCTTGGCATTAGATAGAGAGGCTGAGTACACGTCTTGGCGGAACGGTGAGTAGTACAGGGGCAGCCAGCCATCGGCGATTTCGGCGGCGAGGGCGACGTTTTTGGGCCCTTCCGCTCCCATCATAATCGGCAGATCCGCGCGGAGTGGATGAGTGATGGGCTTAAGCGGCTTACCCAAGCCCCATGAGCCCTCGCCGGTATACGGTAGCGGATAATGCTCACCATCATTGGCAACTGGTTCCTCGCGGGCTAAAACCTGTCTAATAATCGATATGTATTCTCGGGTGCGGGCCAACGGTTTAGAAAATGGCGCACCGTACCAGCCCTCTACCACCTGAGGCCCTGAAACACCCAAGCCTAAAATCATACGGCCATTGGAGAGATGGTCCATAGTCAGTGCGGCCATGGCCATAGCCGTCGGTGTGCGAGCGGAAATCTGACAAATTCCCGTACCTAGACGAATACGTTCGGTTTGTGCGCCAATCCAGGCTAATGGTGTCAGCGCATCGCTGCCATAGGCCTCTGCTGTCCATACGGAGTCGTAACCGAGTTGTTCAGCCTGTTGTGCCATTTGCACGTGCTGTGTAGGCGGGTTCGAAGCCCAGTAACCTAACGATAGCCCTAGTTTCATGTCAGGCATTGGTAATCTCCAAAAACGTTTCCATGGTCAACTATTCACTTTGCCTAAATCTGCGCTTGAGCGAGGCTTGCTGTCCTTGCGCTCCTCTAGGATCCGGAGGTTTTCCTCATGGGCCTGCCGATCGATGCGATAAAGGGATATGCAGGCTATACCTGCGAAGCACAGCGAGCAGTATGCGGGCAAGAAGAGAATCGCGAAGTGCAGCCGGTGTGCGTCGGTAAAATCCGCAACATTGGTAATGGTGTCGAAGCCAACTAAGGAAACGATTATCCCAGCGCCGATTATTCCGGATGCCGAGACGAATTTTCCAGCAAAGCTTCGAGCCGCAAAAAATAAACCTTCGGATCTGCGATTGGTGTGTTTTTCACTGTCCTCAACAATATCAGCCATCATCGAGTCCAACATGACCGCAGACATTATGCCCACTGTGACCTCGATAAATATGAACACTGTATAGATCGCGATGGATGCTGAGCTGCCAAGAGCTGGCCAAAAGCCTTGCAGTACGCAAATGTAGGGGATTGGATACAGCACGACCCGCACCAACTGCATTGAGATAGCAGTGGTTTTTTTGCCGAACCGAAAACCGAATCGGGGCGCAAGCAAATAGGCAGCTAGCGGCGCCACGAGAATAGCAAGACCAGTAATCGCTATTTCCGTACCGGTAAATTCAAAGAAGAATCGTACGTTATACAGATACAGAGCAGTGCCCAGGCCCAAGGCGGCGGCTACAAATAATGAATAAAAGAATAACGCGGCGAAATTGCGATTTTTCAGCGACTCGAAAATTTGCCGAAATTCGCGACCGATTTGGCTGATTTTGAAATTTTCGCTGGGTGGCGCCATCTGCGCGGCTACACGCTGTGTGCCCAGAGCAGAGGCGATGATTGCTAAGGCAATAATAATCGCGCCCACCGTCCCATAGATTACATAACCAGTGGCAGCGGCGAAACCAAAGCCGCCTACCCAAAAATGCATGTTTATCGTGTGCAGACCGTTGCCGCCGGTCCAGCCAAAAAAGTGGCGTAGAGCCAGCCATCGATTGCGTTGATCGTAATTCTTTTCTAAGTCCGGCAGCAGGGCTGTAGAGGGGACTTCAAAGAGGGTAGTGCCGGTTCTAATGAGTAGGGATAGGACAAGTACGTAAAGGAAAGCGTCTTCGCCCCGCGCGTCAGTCAAAGGATTGAATAGCGCATAAAAGCTGGCCGGTAAGATCAATAGTGAGGCGTACATAAACGGATGCCGCCGCCCAAGTCGATGGGTCGTTTTATCAGACCAGTGGCCCAGTAGTGGATCGGTCAACCCGTCCCAAATAATAGCGATTGCCAACGCCGCACTCGCGAGATAGCCAGGCACACCGAGAAACTGGTTAGCAAAAGTGAGAAGAATGTANGAAAACGCATTGTCCTTGATGCCATAGGCCATTGAAGCGGAACCATAGAACCAAAACTCCGGCCGTTTTTTTAACGGCACGCTAGAACTCGTATCTGCTACCACATCTGCCCCCTGGATTATTCCTAAAAATTCACCTGACGCCCTCAGCGCTCTTGTCCATTAAAGGTACACATAGGTAGCGGCAATTCCCAGAAAAAAGCACGAAAATAAGCAGCGGTCTTGTCATGTTGTTGAGCGTGATTCGGGGCTAGGCTATAGTTTCGGGCACGGTTCTACTCGCAACTAAGGTTGTAAACGGTCGGACCCAATTGCAGCGTCAACATGGTTGAGCATTCATGAGCGGTTATAGCACGCAACAAGTTGCCGATTTGATCGGCATGAAACCCACCCGGGTGCGACACTATGTGCGACGCCGTTTATTGCAGCCGGCGCGAAGCACTCGGGGCCATTATCGGTTTTCCTTCCAAGATGTCGTATTACTGCGTACCGCCAAAGGTATGACAGACGCATCCATCTCTGTGCGTCAGACTAACCGCGCCTTAGAAAAGCTGCGAACANAGCTGAAAAGTATTGCGTCGCTTAGTGCGGTGCGCATCTATGCCCACGGCAACGCAATTGTGGTGCGCGAAGAGGATCAGGTGTGGGAGGTCGAAAGCGGTCAGATGACCATAGATTTCGACATTCGGGCCTTGGCTGCGGATGTGGCACTAATCGCCCGTGAAAATGCCGGCGGGGGTAAGCCGCCCGAAGAGTTAAACTCGGATGAATGGTACAACATCGGCTTGGACTTGGAGGAAATAGACCCTCGCCAAGCCCCCGATGCATACCGACAGGCAGTGCGCCTGGATCATGAAAATGCCGATGCTCATGTCAATCTGGGGCGCCTCTATCAACTGGAGGGGGATTTACGCTTGGCGCGTCATCATTATCAATGTGCTTTAGCTGTGCGTAGCGACCATGAGTTGGCTAACTATAATTTGGGCACAATATTTGATGAGCTGGACGAGCGTGACAGCGCTGCTGATTTCTACCAGCGTGCGCCATCAGTGCCGGATGCGCACTACAACTTGGCGCGTATTCGTGAGTTAGACGGTGACGAATTGAACGCAAAACGCCATCTGCGCCACTATCAGCGACTTGTGCAGCTCGAAGACCTGCAGTAACTAACCACAGTCAATTCACAGCGCTATTCCTGGCGCTTGCGCACGTATAACACCAACTCGTGATGTACGAGATCAAAGCCGTGTTCTGCGGCAATTTGATGTTGTAGCTTTTCGATCTTGTCACTTACGAACTCAATGACATGGCCGCTGTCTACGTCAACCATGTGATCATGGTGGATTTCATCCGCTAGTTCGTAGACTGCGTGGCCGTCGTCAAAATTGTGGCGGCTGACAATACCGGCTGATTCAAATTGCGTGAGTACGCGATAAACCGTAGCCAAACCGACAGTATCGTCAGAGTTTATCAATTGTTTGTAGACATCCTCTGCGCTCATATGCCGAGGCTCGGCCCGCTCTAAAACTTCCAAAACCTTAAGCCTTGGTAAAGTTACTTTGAGGCCCGCTTTTTTTAGGTCCGATCCGATCACCANTTGTATCCTGCGAAATAGTACCTGCGTTAATAATACGCAGTTTTCGTTAACAAGGGGCTGATTTCTTGGCCCCGAATGTGCTCAAATTTATGTCAGCAGACAAAGCGCAGGGAGAACTAGGCATGATTGAAGAACATATAGATATTCAGACCAAAGATGGGGCTATGAACACGTTCATAACCCGGCCAGATAGAGGTGGCCCGTTTCCCGTTATCGTTTTTTTGATGGACGCACCGGGCAAACGCGAAGAGTTACACGATATGGCCCGGCGTATCGCCACCGTGGGCTACTACGTAATGCTACCGAATCTGTACTACCGGCAGGTGCGGGAATTTGTGGTGGGTCCAGATACTCGGGAAGTGATGTTCGGCTACATGAATTCCCTGAGTAACGATATGGTTTGCGAGGACGTGGGGACGTTGTTGGAGCACGCGGCCCAAGAATCTGACGCCAAAGATGGCCCGGTTGGAACCCTAGGATACTGCATGAGCGGCCCGTTCTCGTTTGCTGCCGCAGCGGCCTATCCGGACCGCATTAAGGCTGCGGCTTCTCTGTATGGTGTGCGTCTATGTGTGGATAAGCCCAGTTCGCCACACCTACGCGCAGCTCAAGTGCAGGGTGAGCTGTACTTTGCCTGTGCTGAAACCGATGACTGGGCGCCACCGGAAATGATTGCAGAACTGGATCGTCACCTAGCCGAAGCGGGTGTGGGTTACACCATCGAATGGTATCCGGGTACACACCACGGTTTCGCTTTTCCAGGTCGCGGTGAGATATACGATAAAGCTGCTGCTGAAAAACACTGGTCGCGACTATTTGCGTTATTTGCGCGGAATTTGTAATTGCTGAGCAAATAGCGCGCAGTTAACAGCTCGGTGGCGAACCACTGAGTCCCGGTCAGCTTTTAAACGCTAGGTATACGTAAGTCTTTTTCGGCTAAAAAGTCTGGGTTGTATAGGCGTGACTGATATTTGCCGCCGTCATCGCACAATATTGTGACGATGGTATGGCCCGGCCCTAATTGCTTTGCGATGGCTACGGCTGCCGCAAGATTAATACCGGAGCTGGAGCCAAAGAACCAACCGTCTTTGCGCAGCAGGGTGTAACACATATCAACCATCGCTTGATCGGTGACCTGCACTGAATCATCAATTTCAGTGCCGGCTAAATTTTCGGTGACCCGGGAGTTGCCTATGCCCTCGGTTATAGACGGCCCCGGGGTCATGGTGGCTTCGCCGGTGGTCACCCAGTTATGCAAGGCGCTGCCCATGGGGTCCGCCAAGATTACTTTGGCGCTATTAGATTGCTGCTTAAGATAGCGCGATACGCCGGCTAATGTACCGCCGGTGCCGACTGCGCAGGTAAAGGCGTCTATCTTGCCGTCGGTCTGTGCCCATATCTCTGGACCTGTGGATTCAAAGTGCGCCTGCCGATTTGCGGTATTGTCGAACTGGTTGGCCCAGACCGCATTGTCCAAAGTTGCAGCGTAGCGGCCGGCTTGTTTTTGGAAATTGTCGTCGTTGGCGTAGGGTACGGTGGGTACAACTCGAACCTCGGCACCCAGAGTACGCAGCAGATCAACTTTTTCTTTGGATTGGTTGTCAGGCATGTAGATTACGCAACCGTAGCCTCGACTATTACATACGTGGGCGAGTCCAATTCCGGTATTGCCTGCGGTTCCCTCCACCACGGTGCCGCCCGGTTGCAGGGCACCAGATTTTTCTGCCGCATTGATCATCCATAATGCAGCTCGGTCCTTTACCGACCCGCCTGGATTCATAAATTCCGCCTTGCCAAGTATTGTGCAGCCGGTTTTTGCGGAAAGGCTTTCGATTTTAATCAGCGGCGTATTGCCGATGGATCCGGTCAGGCCCTGTAAATGCGACATAGGGAACTCCGATTTAACAGCGCAGCATTCTAAGGCGCGTTAGTTGGGCGGGCAATATATGCCGAGCCTCTGGTCATTAATGTGTATTGGCTATTTGCATAAAGGGTCGGGTAGTCTCTACNTAAAAGAAGAGGGTATTAGCGCAATGAATGAGCAAATTTTAGCGGCTGCAAGTGAGCGCGGGTTGGTCGTCGAACAGGTCAGCAAACTGCTGCAGCGAGTTCAGAAAGAGGTTGATGAAGGTTTGTTACCAGCGGCGCAAGTGGCCCTAGCAAAGGACGGCGAGTTGGTATTTCAGGCGTCATACGGCACAGCTCAGGACGATTCGCTAACCTGTATATTTTCTGCGACCAAGGCCGTTACCTCGGCTGCCGCATGGCTACTGATTCAGGACGGCAAACTTGCCGAAGATGAACGGGTCGCCGATATTATTCCCGAATTTGCTGCTAACGAAAAAGATCAGATTACGGTGCAGCAGCTGTTTGCCCATACCGCCGGTTTTCCCAGCGCGCCATTTGCGCCATTGGAATGGGACGATAAAGTGGCCCGCCTCAGCCGCTTTGCGCGTTGGAGGCTTAACTGGGAGCCGGGCAGTAAATTTGAATATCACCCATCCTCATCCATGTATGTCATCGCTGAGCTGATTGAACGGCGAAGTGGTCAGGGTTACCGCGAATTTGTTCGCGATCGCGTGCTGGAGCCCTTGGGATTAAAGAACCTCTTTGTCGGTCTGCCCGAGCACGAAAATGCCCGTGCCTTGCCCTGCGAGCACGTGGGCGATCCTTTAACCCCTGAAGATTACAAGAATATGGGAATACCGGTGCCGCCGGTAACTGAAGTAACTGAAGAAGCAATTTTGGCCTTCAATCGGCCTGATGTCCGTGCAGTAGGTGTGCCTGGTGGCGGTGGCTTTGCTACCGCTGGCGACTTAGCACTATTCCATCAGGCGCTCATGCACGGTGGTCTGCCGGGTACAGTGGAGCTTTGGTCTGAGGCGACGCGACAGGATGTGCTTAGAATTCGCTCCGGTGATTTAACCGACATGCTGTTTAAAAAGCCGGCCAACCGTGCCTTGGGTTTAATCATTAGCGGTGATAAGTCGCGTAACTTCCGTGGATTCGGTAAGACAAATTCTGCTTCCGCTTTTGGTCACAACGGTGCAGGTGGGCAGCTGGCCTGGGCTGATCCGGCTACTGGTTTGTCGTTGGGCTATGTTACGCCCGGTCATGATCGCAACAATATTCGACAGGGCAGTCGTGGGGTGGCGATNAGCAGCATCGCTGCCGAATGCGCACCGGTGGTGGCGAGTTAGAGATGCCATTTTAGCGCTGCATGGTGGCGATAAAATATTATTGGAGAGCATTGAGATGACTGTTCGAAAATTATTATTTGCTGTGCCGCTACTCTTCTTTGCCACTGGGCCCTATGCCGACGCGGCGGATGTTTTGGATTTTGTCGAGACCGAGCGTCAAGCGTCGACCGACATAGCTGATACGTTATGGCGGTTGGCAGAACTAGGATATCTCGAGCAAAACAGCAGCAGGACGCTAAAAAATTACTTGGCTGAACGTGAATTCACCATCGAACAGGGTGTTGCGGATATACCTACCGCTTTCGTTGCAAAGTACGGTCGCGGCGGCCCGACCATCGCTCTCCTGGCGGAATTTGATGCCTTACCGGGCTTGAATCAGGCGGCAGTGCCAACGCGTCTGGCAGAAAAAGAAGGCGCCCCCGGTCATGCCTGTGGCCACCACTTGTTTGGTGCAGCGTCTGTTGCTGCAGCAAGCGCGCTAGCTTCCTGGCTCGACGCGAACGGGGTGGAAGCTACGATCAAGCTGGTCGGCACACCTGCAGAAGAGGGTGGTTCGGGCAAGGTATATCTGGCCCGTGCGGGTGTCTTTGATGACGTCGATGTGGTTTTACATTGGCACCCCAGTGACCGTAATTCGGCGTCGCCCTCAAGTTCCACGGCTAACAAGTCGGGGCGTTTTACGTTTCGTGGGCGCGCGGCCCATGCGGCGTCTGCCCCCGACCGCGGCAGGTCTGCCTTGGATGGTGTTGAAGCCATGAACTATATGGTCAACCTCATGCGTGAGCACGTGCCACAGACGGCGCGTATCCACTACGTAATTACCGATGGTGGTGATGCGCCAAATATTGTGCCGGAGGAAGCTCAAGTCTATTACTACGTGCGCCATCCTAAGCCGTTACAGGTCGTGAGTTTATTCAAACGTGTGGTTAAGGCCGCTGAGGCTGCCGCTATGGGCACTGAAACAGCGGTTTCGGTGGAGGTTATGCACGGTAATTATCCGGTAATGCCAAACCACACACTGGCTAAGGTGGTTCATGACAACATGCTTGGCTTAGGCGGTATTCGTTATGATGACGCTGAGCGAGCCTTTGCCGAAAAAATTCAAGCCAGCTTCCAGATACCGCGTTTGCCCCTTGGTTCAGAGCGGCAAGTGCAGCCCTATGTATTTCGCCAGGGCATGGGGTCTACCGATGTGGGCGACGTCAGTTGGCTGGTCCCGACGGTTGGGTTCACGACGGCTACATGGGTCCCCGGAACCTCTGCCCACAGTTGGCAGGCCGTAGCAGCCGGGGGGATGTCTATTGGTCATAAGGGCATGCATTTGGCCACTAAGCTGCTGGCTCAGACAGCAGTGGATTTGATTGAGCGCCCAACTCTCATCGCTGCAGCAACCGAAGAACTGAAACGCTCCCAGGGGCCCGATTTTAAGTACGCTGCGTTATTAGGTGATCGTCTGCCGCCCTTGGATTATCGGCGTTAAGGCATGCGTGTTGGTGTTCTGCATCCCGGAGAAATGGGCGCCAGTGTTGCTGCCAGTTTGCTAGCAGGCAGCCACGAAGTGGCGTGGTGCAGTGTTGGACGCAGTGAGCACAGCCGCACCCGTGCAGTGGAACTGCAGGAATTCTCGCAACTTGATGATCTTGTAGCATGGGCAGAAGTACTGATTAGCGTGTGTCCGCCGGCCTATGCGTTGCAACAGGCCCAAGCAGTGCAGGCCTGTGCTTTCGACGGTTTATATGTTGACGCCAATGCCATAGCACCAGCAACCGCATTGGCAATCGCGCAATTGATGGGAGTTGCATACGTCGACGGCGGTATTATTGGACCGCCAGCCTGGCAGTCAGGAACAACCCGAATGTATCTGTCGGGTAATAATGCAAACGTGGTGGCGGCTTTGTTTACGGATGCCGTGCTCGACGCCATTGCGATACCCCAAGCGGAGGGTGACGAGGCCGCGGCATCGGCGTTGAAGATGGCCTACGCCGCCTATACCAAGGGACATTCCGCGCTGCTGCTGGCGGCCAACGCTCTAGCTCACAACAGTGGGGTGTTGGATGTTCTGCGTTCTGAATGGGAACTGTCGCTGCCTGGTTTAGGTCAACGCAGTGAGATCACGGCGAACGCGATCTCGCCAAAAGCTTGGCGCTTTGTTGGAGAGATGCAGGAGATCAGTGCGACTTTCGCTGGCGCCGGGTTGCCGGCGGAGTTTCATAATGGCGCAGCAGAATTGTATGCGCGCTTGAGCGAATTTAAGGATCAGCCACCTGCAAGCTTGGACAATTTGCTCGATGTTCTAGCCCAGCCCGAAAACACGACCGGATAACCTGCGGCCATAGTGATCTGGGCCAAGCTTCAAGTTAGGTTAACTGCCCGCTCCCATCATGCAGCGTGCTCTGCACATGGGTGCTGTCATTAAACGAGCGCACTTTAATAAGGTCGCCAAGCATCACTAAATGGGTAATAGAACCGTTGTCGGCGCCGTTAAAGGCGAATGGCTGGGCGCCGGTTGCGTGAGCGACTAAGTGCCCAATGACTCCACCGTGGACAACGGCGACCACTTTTTCGTCCGGGTGTGCGGTGTGGATTCGGTGCAAGCCGCGCATAAGACGGGTGTTTAACGCGTCCCAGCTCTCGCCCCCTGGAATAACATCCCAGCGCTGTTGCTCCTGCATTTGGGCAAATATTGGATCTCCTGCGGCGGCACGGATACGCATAACGCCGCCTTCCCAGTCACCCAAAAAGACCTCGCGTAAATCTGCATCAATCACCGGTTGCAAGTTGAGATGTTTGCTCAATGGTGCAGCAGTTTGCTGGGTGCGCTGTAAGTTGGAAACATAGATGGCGCTGATCGATTCGTGGCGTAATCGCTCGCCGACCAGGATGGCTTGCTGTTCGCCATTTGCATGCAACTCTGGATCGCCGTGGCCGTCTACAAGGGGGAACGGATTATCTTCAGAAGCCGCTCGAGATTCGCCGTGACGCACTAAGAGAATTTCCGTTGCGCCAGCGGGTGCTTGATAACTGTGTTGTCGGTACTCGCTCATTTTTATTTTTTCATGTTGCTGATAGAGGGTGGTCCATGCGGTTACGGACGGTAGGCAAAATTTGGCGGATCAGTACGCAGGGCTTTGCGCGCAAGTTTGGCCCACTCGCAGAGATAGCGCCGTGTGTTTCGTGGATCGATGATTTCTTCGATTTCAAAAAATTCTGCAGATCGATACGGCGAACGTAGTCGATTGAGTCGGTCTTTGATTTTTGCCAGATGCGCATCGGGATCTTTGGCCTCGGCGATCTCGGCTTTGTAGGCTACTTCGATACCGCCTTCGATGGGCAATGATCCCCAGTCGCCAGATGGCCATGCGGCCCGCATATGGTGACTGCCCGGTTTGTGGTTGGCTGCGCCGGCTACCCCAAATGCTTTGCGAATGACGATGCAGCAAAACGGTGTCGTGCACTGGCCAAGGGCCGCCAGAGCAGTGGAGCCATAGCGTATGGTCGCTTCTTCCTCAGATTGCTTACCGATCAAGAATCCGGGGCAATCCTCTAGGTGAATTACTGGCAGATGGAAGGTTGCCGCCAGATCCAATAGACGGGTCAGTTTACGTGCGGCGTCTGCGGTCCACGCGCCACCATAGACCCGGGGGTTTTCGGCAAATATCGCTACAGGAATGCCACCGAAGCGTGCCAGTCCGGTAATGATTGATCGGCCCCATTTGCGACCCATTTCAAAAAACGAGCCTGCATCGCACACAGACTCCAGCAGAGTGTGCATTTTATAAACCTGACGCGGATCCTTGGGAACTAAGTTTATCAGGGCATCGTCAGTCCGATTTGGATCATCCGTGCAGTCTTGAAGCGGTGGTAGTTCATCGGCGCTACTTGGCAGATAGGATAAAAACTGCCGCGCCATGGCAAAGGCTTCTTGTTCGCTTGCGGCCTCGTCGTCGATAGCGCCATTGCGGGTGTGAA
The DNA here is from genome assembly GCA_002684495.1 of Gammaproteobacteria bacterium. GTDB lineage: Bacteria > Pseudomonadota > Gammaproteobacteria > Pseudomonadales > Azotimanducaceae > UBA4421. The sequence continues at coordinate 362,110 of NYVG01000029.1, forward strand.
TTTTGTAAGAGCCCAACTCTTCTTTACTGACGTCGCCCAGGCTTGCCCAGTCCACGAGTGCCGGGCCGGCAATCATCATCTGGGCACTGTCGCGAACGATCACCGAGTAATGGGAGGAGGCTACTCGGGCAGCCCCAATACCAGCGACCGAACCCAGTGCCAAAGACACCGAAGGGGCCACCCCAAGGTGCTGAACGATGGTTTCCCAGCCACGGACTTCCGGGATATATGTGCGCCCAGCCATTTCAATGGTTTTAACTGAGCCGCCGCCGCCCATACCGTCAACCAGCCGAATGTGGGGTAGCCGCAGTTCTACGGCCAGGCCTTCAGCGCGAGCGCGTTTACCAGGAATCGACGCATCTGCTGAGCCGCCGCGCACGGTAAAGTCATCGCCGGAGAGAATCACCGGTCTGCCATCAATATCAGCGGTGCCGAATACGAAGTTGGACGGGGTAAAGGCTTGCAGATTGCCGTCGTCGTCATATTCACCCACGCCAGCAAGCGTGCCGATTTCGTGGAAAGTCTTGCTGTCGGCAATATGATCAATGCGCTCGCGGATAGTGAGTTTGTTGAATTCGTGCTGTCGCGCGACTTTGTCGGCGCCGCCCATTTCAAATGCCAAAGCCTCGCGGGCATGCATTTCGTCGATCTCTTTGTCCCAGCTCATAACACTCCCCCGTGTTTGCTTAGCTTGCGCGCGTGCCGGAAAATTCGGCCTCACCAAAGGCGCCCAATTTAACAGTACCGGTAATGGCATCGCCGTCGACCGTTGCACTAAATTCCAATGTCATTGGCATAGGAGCTGTGATGGCGGCCTTCCAGGATAGGCTGTCGCCGTCGATCGCGCCGTTCTCTATGGCCATTTCGCCCTGGGGGCTCGACATTTTGCCGCTCAGGTCACTGCCGTCGACGTTCAGTTCGAGGGTGCCATTTTGCGCGCCCATGGGTGTGTTGATGGTGGTGTTCCAAGTGCCGTCTGCGCTCATGTTGATCTCCTTCATTTAGTTAGTCCAAAAAGGTGAGGCTGCAAAATATCACATATAGATTGCGCAAAAGAAATGCCAGCTGGCGAATTTGATCATGGCATACTGATACTTACGCAACGGTTGGCTGAACGGGTGACAGAACAAGCGCCGGTTATTGGCACGTTAAATGAGGGTGCCCTGCATGCTGCACTCAAGCAACATTACGGTGGCGATGACGGACAGTTCGAGGTGCCGTTTTCGGGTTTTGTGGCCGATGTGGTGCGCGATGGCACTATTTTCGAAATTCAAACATCCAGTTTTAGTGGCCTAGAACGCAAAATGCGNNCGCTCGCAGAGCAATGTCCAGTTGTTCTCGTGCATCCGATCGCCGCGAAAAAAACATTAGTTCGCATTAAAGATCCCAGCAGCGGCGAATTTACCCGCCGCAGGTCTCCTAAGAAAGGTGCGCTTTGTCACATTCTCAGTGAGTTAGTGTATCTGCCGAGTTTGCTTAACCACCCGAATTTTTCGGTAGAGGTGGCTTTGATCAATGAAGAGCAACATAGCATCTTCGATGCGAAGGCGCGCCGGGGCCGTGGCGGTTGGCGAACCTGCGGCCGCCACCTGTTGGAAATGGTAGATCGCTTGCGTATCCATGGGGTAGAGGATTTGCTGGGCTTTGTGCCAGAGCCACTAGACAGTCCGTTTACAACCCAGGATTTGGCCAAGGCTATGGGCCAGCCAATAGAGCTGGCGCGGCAATTGGCCTACTGCTTGCGGCATGGCGGGTTGGCGTCGGTTAGAGGCAAGCGGGGTAATGCGTTGCTCTATGAGTGGGCAGAATGACGCCAACCTGCGCGTGAGCTAGATGCCCTGTAGTACCGCCGCCTCCTCGCGCACGAATTCAGGCGCGCCGAGCCATTGTCGGTTGGCGCCAATGCGCTTGAACCAATAGTGCAAACCTACGAGGTCGGTAAAGCCCATACCGCCGTGCACCTCGGTTGATGTCTTGGCGATAAATTGCCCGATTTCGGCCAAGTGCGCCTTGGTATGGCAGGCGGTAACTCGGGCCTCGTCCGGTAGCTCAGCCAACGCGTGCCCTGCAAACCAGACCATGGAGCGGCACGGCTCTAACTGGGCGGCCATCTCGGCACACATATGTTTCACGGCCTGAAAACTACCGATCGGGCGATTAAACTGTTCTCGTTGCTTGGCATACTCCACCGCTTGATCAAGCATATTCTGCGCCGCACCCAGAGTATCTGCTGCCAGCGCCATCCGGCCGATGTCTATGCTGGCTTCGAATACGCTGGGGTCGTCGCTGACCAGTTCTGCCGCAACGTTTTCATAGTTGAGCTCCACTGTTCGCCGAGTTTTGTCCACTGTAGCCAGATCTGAGCGAGTCAACCCAGGATCNTTGGTGCGCACCAAGTAGATGTGCTGGTGTTCATCTGCGACTAGGTAAGCATCGGCTTCGGCGTCGAAGGCGTACATGGAGGTGCCGGACATACGTCCGTCTTTGACGCTTGCGCCCGCGTCGTTGCGGCGTTTGATGGCTTCGCCGAAAGCAATACCTATGCGTGTGGTGCCCGCCGCGATTTCTGCGAGTAACTCGCCATGATCGCCGCCGCTGGCAACTAGGGCAGTCGGCGCCATAACCGCGGATCCAAGAAAGGGCGTTGGTGCAATGTGCGAGCCCAAACACTCGGCAACAATCGCCGCATCTAATGGCTGTAATCCGATACCGCCATGAGCCTCGGGAATCAGCAGCGCGGGTATCCCCAGCTCCGCCAGTCCGGCCCATATGTCTGTGTCTCCGCCCCCGTCAGCGTAAGCACGAACCCGATCTAATGGTGAGTTATCGTCAAGAAATCGGTTGACGTTGTCTTGTAGCAGGATCTGCTCTTCTGATAATCCAAACTGCATGTGGCCTCCCGCTCAGCTGGCTTTTTCAAATTTAGGTTCGCGAGGCATGCCAAGGCCGCGCTCACTGATAATGTTCTTCTGAATCTGTGACGTGCCGCCGCCAATGATCAATCCCAAGAAGTACATGTACTCGCGTTGCCAACTACCCGAGTTGCGCAAGTGCGGGTTATCGTCATAGGCCAAGCCCATTTCCCCCATAACATCGATTGCCAATCCTTCGAGATCGTGTCGTAGTTCGGTGCCTTCAAGTTTTGTAATCATACGCGCCATACCAGGATCCTGACCGGGATTGAGGCGGGCGGACAAAATCCGCAGCTCGTTAAAGCGCATGGCCATAACCTTGCCCTGGAGTTTCATCAGGCGGTCGCGGTAGACCGGATTGTTGATCAGTGGGTCACCGTTTACGGTTTCCTGTCTCATCAATTCGATCAGGGCATTAATCCTTGTCTGCGCGGTATTTGCGGGCGCAAGGGTTTCGCGTTCGTGGCCGAGGATGGCGTTGGCCACCTGCCAGCCCTCACCACGCTCGCCAACGATCTGGTGTTTAGGCAAACGCACATCGGTGAAGAATGTTTCGTTAAAGTTGGCCACACCGGTCATATCGACCAAGGGTCGAACCTCAATGCCTGGCGTTTTCATATCGAATAACAGAAACGATATACCCTTATGTTTGGGTGCGTCCGGTTCGCTGCGCACGAGGCAGAAAATCCAATCTGCAATATGGGCGGTACTGGTCCAAATTTTTTGCCCGTTGACCACCCATTCGTCGCCGTCGAGTACCGCTGATGTGGTAAGGCTTGCTAANTCGCTGCCTGCNCCGGGTTCAGAGTATCCCTGGCACCAGAGCATTTCGCCGTGGATTGTCGGACGGATAAATTGCTCTTTTTGCTGCTGAGTGCCCATTTCCAGCAGAGTGGGGACCAACATTGAGATGCCCTGGCCACCCAAACCTGCATTTATCCGTGCGGATGAAAATTCTTCGGCAATGATCCGTGACTTAATGATGTCCGGTTGGGCGCCATAGCCGCCGTACTCTTTGGGAATGGTGCGGCAGGTATAACCGTTTTCTATTAGTAGCTTTTGCCAGTCTTTAGCGGCTTCGCCGCGTAAATCGTTACCCTTAGGCGCTTTGTCGGCATTATTTGTCAGAAAACTCACAACATCAGCGCGAAAGTCGTCGTATTCGGGTCCAAAAGATAAATCCATACAAGGCTCCTTGCGTTGGTTCTAGAGCATTAATGTTTTACGCAACATTAATGGTTTTGGAGTTTTAGCGTTGCAATTCGACGGCGGGCTAAACTGCCGTTAAGTGACTTCGGATCGCATGTAAATTCCCCCAGTGCGCCCAGACTACCGTAGCGCAGACTCTGGAATTTACTCTCTCAAATTCTCTGGAGCAATATGGTCAGATGCTTGCTTGATGGAGGAAATTTTGGCAGCTCACGGGCTGTTGGCAGGTTTATAGATCATCACCTGTCTATACTCAGGTGCATCGGTTAGGCTTTCGACTGACCGCATAAACCGCAAACGTTCATAGAGTGAAGCCATGCCAGACATTTCCGCCACCCAAGCTCAGACCATGCTGAATACCATGGCCGTCATGCAGGAAGAACACAATTTACTGGTCCATGCTCAATGGCGTGAGCAGGGTTTTGAATTTTATCGAGCCATGTGGGTTGAGTGCGCTGAAATGCTGGACCATTTTGGGTGGAAGTGGTGGAAGCAACAGTCGCCTGACATCGACCAAGTAAAGCTAGAACTTGTGGATATCTGGCACTTTGCCCTAAGTGAACTGATGCGTGACGGGGATATTCCCGGAGATGTTGCCGAGCAGTTAGCTGCGGTTGCAGCGGATCAGACCACTGACGCGGATGCTTTTCGTCTGGCGATCGAGACCTTAGCGGGTAGCTGTTTGCAGACAAGGTCTTTTGACATTCAGGCATTCACGGCTGCGATGGCGACCTTGCCGATGGATTATGCAGAACTGTATGCGCTGTATATTGGTAAGAATATGTTGAATCGTTTTCGCCAGAACAACGGCTATAAGAGCGGTGAGTACAAAAAACTGTGGCAGGGCCGCGAGGACAATGAGCACCTGATCGAACTGTTGGCTGAACTCAGCGATGACCCTGAGCAATTACCTCAGCGTTTGTATGCGGGGTTAGAGGCACGCTACGCCACGGCCTGATCTATGGAGCCTATAGCGACGACCTGGCAACAGCACTGGCAGCCGGATTTAATCGGTACATTAGTATTTGTGCTGCGTAATGATGACGTACTGCTGATTCACAAAAAGACCGGTCATGGCAAGGGCAAAATCAGTGCCCCAGGGGGCAAGTTAGAGTCGGGCGAGGGTGTCGCAGAGTGCGCCGCGCGTGAACTGCAGGAAGAAGTTGGGGTTGAATCAGGCAACCTGGTTTGTCGAGCTGAATTACGTTTTGTTGAACAGCAGGGTCCGCAGTGGCTAGGGTATGCGTTTACCGCGCGTGACTTTACTGGCGTGCCAACTCAGAGCTCGGAGGCCGATCCGTTTTGGTGTCGATGCGCAGATATCCCCTATGATCGGATGTGGGATGACGACCGTTTATGGCTGCCGCTTATTCTGGCTCAGGAACAGCGCCAGCAAAACGGCTTACTGATTGTAGATCTTTTGTTCCGCGAGGGCCGACTGCTGGATCATGTTGTAGATAACTCGCATCGGTTAGCCCCTGCATTGGAGGTGTAGTTTGCGTATCGGCATTTCAATCAGTTCGTCTTATCGGGTGGAGGATCCGCGTATAGGTGCTCGTTTTATGATCGAGCGCGCCCGGGTCGCACGGCAGGCGGATTTGGACAGCTTATTTGTCGGCGATCATCATGTTACGGCCAGTCCCTATTATCAAAANACCCCCATGCTCGCACGGTTGTTGGCGGAGTGGCACAACAAACCTGCAGGGGCCCTGTATTTATTGCCATTGTGGCACCCGGTGCTGCTTGCTGAGCAAATTGCTACTTTGGCGGCGATTACCCCTGGCCGCTTCATTATGCAGTGTGGGCTCGGTTGGGAGCCGCATCAGAGTGCCGGCATGGGTGTCGATATTAGGCAGCGCGCGGCGATGTTTGAAGCCTGCCTTGAGGTCATGCAGCGACTGTGGGCCGGTGAGACGGTGAGTGAAAACCGATTCTGGAATATTCAGGACGCGCACATTGCGCCGCTGCCCGCGCAAAGTATCGAAGTATGGGTGGGGGCAGGTGCGCCTGCGGCGCTGCATCGGACTGCGCGCATGGCTGAGGGTTGGCTTGCCTCCCCGAGTTTGGATAGAGCCACGGCGGCACAACAATTAAATCAATACCGCCAAGCCTGCGCTGAATTTGATCGCAAACCCAGGGCCATCGCGATACGTCGCGATATTTTTATTGGTGACAATCACACCGAAGCGCAGAGTTTTAAGCAGCGCATGCTTGCAAAGGGTTATCGTGGCTTTGCCGAAGAGGCCATTTTGGCCGGGACCGTGGAAACAGTGGCGGCGGAATTTGCAGCGCTTGCAGAACTGGGTTTCACCGACGTCGTGGTGCGTAATATGGCGTCGGATCAAAGTGCGGCGTTAGCCACTATCGAGCGATTAGCGCAGGTTAAGCAGGTGTTGGATTTATAGTAATTTAAAACAACAAAAATTCTTGGGGAATGCATAGGGAGAGGATGATGAAAAAAGTACTGGTGGCTAACCGGGGCGAGATTGCGTTGCGCATCAGTCGAGCGGTGCAGGAAATCGGTATGCAGGCGGTGGCGGTTTTTCCAGCCGATGACGCTCAATCGCTGCATGTTAGTGGGGCCGATGTGGCTGTGGAACTTCCAGGCCGCGGTGCGGCAGCCTATCTAGACATCCCTACTGTGGTTGCGGCAGCGAAAGATAATGACTGCGATGCTGTACATCCCGGTTATGGTTTCTTAAGTGAAAATGCTGACTTTGCGGCGGCCGTAGAAGCGGCAGGTATGGCCTTTATTGGTCCTAGTGTCGCTGCATTGAAGGCCTTTGGCGATAAAGCCCAAGCTCGGGAGATTGCGCAGCAATGTGGGGTCCCAGTATTAGCCGGCTCTGCCGACGCGCTGTCTTTATCTGCGGCTGAAGAATTTTTCACCGCACACGCCGACAGCGGTATTTTACTCAAAGCAATTGCCGGCGGCGGTGGCCGGGGTATGCGCGTGGTTCGCAGCGCTGACGAGCTTGCTGACGCTTACCAGCGATGCGCGTCTGAGGCTCAAGCGGCCTTTGGTAATGATGGTCTCTATGCCGAGCAGTTTATCGATCAGGCGCGGCACATCGAAGTGCAAATCATCGGTGATGGCAGCGGTGCGGTAAGCCATGTTTGGGAGCGAGAGTGCAGTGTCCAGCGCCGTCATCAGAAATTGGTGGAGATTGCACCGAGTCCAACATTAGACCCAACTGTGCGCGAGCAAATGTTTGCGGCAGCGGTGACTCTGGGTCAGCAACTCAATTATGCAGGCCTGGCCACTATCGAATTTCTACTAGATACCCGCAGCGGTGAGTTTTACTTTATTGAGGCAAACGCGCGCTTGCAGGTCGAGCATACGGTGACAGAAGAGGTCACCGGCATTGATTTGGTGCAGGCACAGATTCGGATTGCCGGCGGTGCCAGTTTGGCAGACCTGGGTCTGGTACAAGAGGCGATTCCGGCTCCCCGCGGCTTTGCTATTCAATTGCGCATCAATGCAGAGACTATGACTACTAATGGTGAGGTGAAGCCAACAGGCGGGCGCTTGAGCAAGTTTGAAGCGCCCACTGGGCCTGGGTTGCGCACGGATACCTNCGCCTACGGGGGTTATTCCACGAATCCCAATTACGATTCACTGCTGGCGAAGCTTATTTGCTCAAATCCGAGTGCCAATTACGCTGATACGGTCCGGCGCGCCCAGCGTGCGCTTAAAGATTTGGTCATCGAAGGTGTGGCCACTAATCAATATTTTCTGCAGGCCTTGTTGGCGACAGAAGACTTTGCAGTAAATCAACTGACCACCCGCTATCTCGATGAGCATATGGCTGCATTGGTTGAGGCGGCTGCGCCTGCCGTTGCGGACACTGGCAAAGTGTTAGCCGGTGCCCAGGTCAACGTTAATGACCCGCTGGCGGTTTTGGATCATGGTAAGGGTGGTAACGCGGCCACCAGCACTGGCCCCAACGTATTAGAACTCGTAAACGCGGAACTACCACCGGGTACTGAGGCGATTTGTGCCCCCATGCAAGGCACGGTGGTAAGTTTCGAGGTTGCTCCGGGTGATGAGGTGTTCGTCGGTAAGCTAGTGCTGGTCATGGAGGCCATGAAGATGGAGCACGAGGTGCGTGCTGAGGTCAGTGGCATCGTTGAACATTTGGCTATTGAACCCGGAGATACAATTTTTGAGGGTCACCCACTTATTATTTTACAGGCGGCTGAGATTGCCGTTAGCGATGAAGGCGAAAAGGAAGAATTAGATCTGAATTACATTCGCCCGGACTTGCAAGAGGTGCTGGACCGAAAAAGTGCAGGCTTTGATCAGAACCGGCCGGAAGCGGTTGCTAAGCGTCATAAGACCGGTCGGCGAACGGCGCGGGAAAATATTGCCCATCTGTGCGACGAGGGTACCTTTGTCGAGTACGGCTCAGTAGTAATTGCGGGCCAAAGGCGGCGGCGCTCGATTGAGGATTTGATTAAAAATACCACTGGCGATGGGATGGTCGCCGGTTTGGGTCAGATTAACGGCGACCTTTTCTCTGAAGATCGCAGTCGTGCCATGGTGATGTCCTACGACTACATGGTTTTGGCCGGCACCCAGGGCATGAAGAATCACGACAAAAAAGACCGGTTGTTTGAGGTGGCAGAACAGCAACGATTGCCGACAGTGTTATTTGCCGAGGGTGGCGGTGGTCGACCAGGCGACACTGATGGGTCTGGCGTTGCTGGCTTAGATTGCTTGGCGTTCACTTACTTTGCGCGCCTCTCGGGTTTAGTGCCGATGGTCGGCATTACCACTGGTCGTTGCTTTGCTGGCAATGCGGTATTGCTCGGCTGTTGTGATGTGATTATTGCTACGGAGGGTTCGAATATTGGCATTGGCGGTCCTGCCATGATTGAGGGCGGCGGTCTGGGTGTATTCACGCCTGACGAAGTTGGACCAATGGATGTGCAGGTGCCCAATGGGGTGGTGGATATAGCGGTCAAAGACGAAGCGGAGGCGGTCGAGGCGGCGAAAAAATATCTGTCTTATTTTCAAGGTCCGGTCGCTGAATGGGAGTCACCAGATCCACGGGAACTGCGCTTTATCGTGCCGGAAAACCGCCTGCGCTATTACGACATTCGTGCAGTGATCGACGGCATTGCTGACATAGGCTCGGTGCTGGAACTGCGTAAGGAATGGGGTATTGGCATTATCACCGCATTTATTCGAGTAGAGGGCCGCCCGATGGGGGTCATTGCCAATAATCCGGCGCACCTGTCAGGCGCCATAGATGCGCCGGGAGCGGACAAAGGCACACGCTTCATGCAGTTGTGTGATGCCTTCGATATTCCCATTCTGTCTTTGTGCGACTGTCCGGGCATTATGGTTGGACCAGAAATTGAAAAAACTGCGGTGGTGCGCCATGCCGCGCGCATGTTTGTCACCAGCGCAAATATTGATGTGCCGTTGATGACCGTAGTCACCCGCAAAGGCTATGGCTTAGGTGCCCAGGCAATGGCAGGCGGCGGCTTTAAAGCAACTCTCTTTACCGTAACCTGGCCTACTGGCGAGTTCGGTGGCATGGGTCTTGAGGGTGCGGTGAAGTTGGGTTACCGCAAAGAACTGCAGGCCATTGAAGATCCTGAAGAGCGGGCTGCGACCTATGAAAAAATGGTGGCGGACATGTATAAGCGCGGTAAGGCGGTAAACATGGCGTCCCATTTTGAACTCGATGATGTCATAGATCCTGCGGACACCCGTAAATGGATCAGCCGCGGTTTACGGTCCATTCCTCAGGCACCCCGACGCCAGGGCAAAAAACGCCCTAACGTGGATACTTGGTAACGGCGCTTACTCAACGATTTCGAATGTAACCCCTGCATTTGCGGGTAAGCGATTGAGTAAGGCATCGCCCATTGCACTGGCAGGTGTCCAGAAGCCGCCGGCCGCCGGCAGGTCGTCGTGGGCAAGGGCTAACGCGCTCTCTGCGATCATTTTCGCAGTAGATCCATATCCTGGGTCGCGGTCGCCCTTAACGCTGGCGATAAGGTTTTTTGACTCATCAAGTGGATGCTTGGCGCGCAGTTCAACCTCAAAAAAGCCGCTTTCCTGTTGTTCAGGCGTTGGCCCCTCGCCGGGCTTAGGTAAGACCTTTTGCAGGCCTCGCCGAGTTATGGGCAAACTCGCGAGTCCAGCAAATAGGCCAGAACCCACGCCGATGCCGGTCGCGCCTAAGAAGCCCTTGGCGCCCGCGCCGGTAAGGCTGCCTTCGTCATAACGGAAGTCCTCACCGTAGGCGCTGTTGAGCAATTCGTTGGTGCGTCGCACGACTCGAGTGTTAATCGCTGCCATCATAAATGGGCCAACCCAGGCGTTAAAATCCTCGTCGAAGTAAGGACTAAAACGGTCTGGCCCATCGGCACCGCGCAGGGTGTCGTTGAGCAAATACGGGTTGGCTAATTGTTTGAGCAAGGTGGGATCTTTCTGTCCTGCCTCCATCATCGCCATCATGCTGTCGATGGTGCCGCCGCTGAAACCGCCCTTAAATGCCTTGGTGCGGTATTTGATATGACGCGCAGGTACCCCATAGCGAGCCTGCATTTCTTTTTGCAGGAAATACACCCCAATGTCTGAGGGAATGCTGTCAAAGCCGCAGGTGTGCACGATGCGCGCACCACTGTCTCGCGCTGTTTGCTGGTGCGCGGTAATCATTTCTCGCATCCACAGCGACTCACCGGTGAGGTCACAATAATGGGTGCCGTGTTGCGCACAGGCTGCGACTAACTCCGAGCCGTAGCGGGCGTAGGGTCCTACGGTCGTAAGGATGACTTTAGTTTGTTGTACTAGCTTTTCCAGCGAGTCGCTGTCGTGACTGTCCGCAGTTAATACCGGGATGTCTCGCTGACCGACGACGCTCTCGAGCTTTGCAGGATTACGGCCGGCGATGGCCCAGCGCAAGTTGCCGCTGCCATATTCTCGGTGCATATAGTCCACCACAATGCGGCCGGTAAAACCGCTAGCGCCCCAAACGATTATGTCGAAAGGGCGCTCTGTATTTTCTGTACTTGGCATGGGTGTAGGCCTCATTGTTTCGAAGGTGCGTTGTTACTTATAGCGGAAAGAAATGGCGGGGCTTGAGGCCCCACCAAAAAGTACCACTCAGCAGTTAATCGAGCGACCCCAGGAGGTTGCGCATCGCGCCTTGGGAGGCTCGCGCGAGTCGACCCTATAGGGCGCCGGCTGCGCTTTGTCGCTGGCTCATTTTTTGTAGCCGGTACATTTCTGTAATGCTCAGACCACCGTCGCCATCGGCATCGGCGCGCTTAAAATTGTTAGCTAGGCGTTTTTGCAAATAACCTGGCAGTTCCGCCCAGGTAAGTTTGCCGTCAAGATCTTTATCCATAAAACCAACCATCTGGGTGGTTTCCGCCAATCCCTTGTCGTGCAATGGTGCTTCGGTGCTCTCATTGACATAGGTGTAGCTGAACGCGCCGTAAAGCATTTCATCCCAGCTTTGTAATCCCCACGGTACATTTCTGTTGGGGTCTGGGTTGCCCGGATTGTTGGCGGAGTTGTCGTACCAAGTGGTATGCACTAAGCGTGCGCCTGCTTCGACGCGCTTTGGTTCGACAAACTCGTAAGTGCGCTGCCAGTTAAAGTCGTAATTCGGTACTGACAGAATGGTTTCTTTACGGCCATCGGCATGGACGATTTCAAATTTTGAAGCCACGCCGCGGTAATGCGAATGGGGCACCAGGTCATGGATCTCCGCAGGCCGATTAAACTCGTAGTAGGACACCTCTTGATGGCGTGCTTCGTTGGCCGGGATATAAATCGTTGGATTCAACACCACATCTTGCCGGTAGAAGTTGTCGGGGCGCTCTTTGTGGAAATATAAACCGATCTTGGAACGGTCGACGGTTTCGCGCCCAACAGGGGTGTAGTGCAACTGAAAGGTAAACTCGCCGCCGGGGGCAATGTAGACGCCAGTGTCTTCAGGGAAGACATTCGACTCATTGCCGGGCGCGTAGCCGATCAGATAGTTGTCGAAAACACCGCTGTCGCGTTTTTGCTTGGAGGTATCGGCATCAATTGACCCCGCCAAAATGTGGTGTACTACCTCACGATCACCGGGCAGAACAGTAGCCGCACGCACCCAAACACCCGCGTCTAGTGGGTTTTGCACGCGCGGGAATTTATATTCAACGACGCCGCTGGCAGGGATCGCATATTCGGGAATATCTAATACCAGATCCGGTTCGCCTAGTGGCCACTCCACCTGGGCAATTTTTATGTCGGCCAGTGGGTCAGGCCCATCGCCGCGTGGGGCCCCGGCTTCGATCCAATGCACTAAGGTTTGTTTTTGCTCAACGCTGAGGGATTTATCGTCTTTAAAGACACCGATGTGTGGATCGGCATGCCATGGCGGCATACGTTTCGTGCGCACGACCTCGCGGATCATAGGCGCGAAGCCGCGCACCATGTTGTAGTCGCTCATAGCCCAAGGCCCCAAGCCGCCTTCGGTATGACAAACCACGCATTTTTCTTGCAGCATGGGCGCGATGGTCTCGCTGTAGCTGATTTGCTCGTGGGGCTGATTTTTCTGTGCAAAGTTAATTAAGCAGCCAATGGCGTCGCGCTTGGCAAGTTCAACCGGTTGTCCTGCAATGACGGCCTTAATCGCGTCGGCAGCATAGTGGTTCGACGCTTCATTCTTTTGGCGCTCGTACACTTGGCGATCGTTTATCGGGCCGCGATAAGCTATTTCCCAAGTTTTCGGGTCGATGACGAGAATTTCTCCGGTGCGTATCAGGTCCAGTGATTCGCCAATCAACTGAGTTTCGTCGTGCAGTATCGGTACATTAATACCGTACTTTTCTGCCTCTGCGGCGATGGTTTCGCGACGATCCTGCAGGTTGGAGTTGAGCATGAAGAATTGCGCACCGTCAGTGGCGAATTCGGCATGCAAGGCTTTGTAGTCAGTCAGCGCATTGCGCACGATCGGGCAGCCATTGCCCTGCACCATAACAACGATCGCGGGTGCGTTCTTATAATAGTAAAGATCGTGGGCGTCACCCTTGTGATCCAGCAGCACAAAGTTGTCCACACGCGAGGCATGGGCCGAGGCCATGCTAAATACCAGGCCAACAAGCAATGTCACGACTTTACTACTTCGAGTAAGCGAATGGATCATGGAATCCTCCTACCAAAAACTTGACAGCCCAAGCTATACCCAGAAGGTCTTGGATTCAAGACGTCGGGGTTAATTTGGGTTGTTTGGTAACACCAATAAATTTGCTCAGAGGCAGGCGCTAAAGGCCGGTTGCTGTGTGATTAATTGTCACAAATCGTCGATAAATTGAAATACCGCTTGGAAGGCATCTTGATACTGCGCATCGCTGAAGCCGCCGTGATTGCCGTCCTCGATGGTGATTAGGCGATTTGTGGTGCTCAGACTCTCGTGCAGGGCGCTCGCCTGCTCATAGGGCACTACGGTGTCGACATCACCATGTACGGTGAAAATCGGCGGCGTGTTTTCGGCCACCAAAAATAATGGCGAGTATATAGACGAAATTTCGGCGATCTTATCGGCACTGCCGATCCAAAGTGCGGCGTAATTGCGTTCCGGCTGTGTTCCATCGAGAAACTCATGTACAGCCTCGATGTCTGTAATGCCAAACCAGTTCACCACCGCTTTGGGCGGGCTTGCAGTTTTGCAAGGATGGTCGCCGTCGCTGTTGAGCATGCCGACCAACAGGGCCAGGTGCCCGCCGGCGCTGGCGCCGGAGACCACGACTTGATCCGTTGGCATATCTGCTGCCTCGAGGATCTCGATCACCCGTTGATAGGCGCACATCACATCATCGACAGCCTGTGGTGCGGTGCCTGGGCCTTGGCGGTAGTTTACGTTAACGACATTCCACCCGCGGTCTAAGTAGGCAAGCAGGCGCGGAATCTCGGCTGCTTTGTCACCCACTATCCAGCCGCCACCGTGGATCCAGACTAAGGTTGGTCGGGAGTCGCTACGCGGAGCAAAATCGTCAGGTTCGCCGGTACGCTGGCCATACAGGTAGAGATCGAAAACTTGGGCAGCATTCTCTCCATAGGCGACATCTACCTGGAGTCCGATGCGGTGTCCCCAAAAAGTATCTGTGGCTGGGGCAGCGTTGGCCGCGGCCAGTGGTAACAGCGCAGACAAAAACAGGGCGTTGATCATTCTGCGGCTTCCAAATTGCCAGATTGTCATGACGGTTTATCCTCGCTAATCGACTGCCACAAAAGGGTGCCGCCGACTACCGCAGCAGGAATCACCAAAAAGTTCACAAGCGGTATCGCCAGGGTAAAGCATGCGCAGGCGCCGAAGCCCAGTGTGCGGCCGCGTGCGCGTGCCAGCTGTTGCAAAGTAAATCGGAAAGATTGCTGCTGGTTTTCGCTCGCGTAGTCGGCGAACTGAGCCGCCATTAGCCAGGCGCCAAAGCCAAACCATAGCAGTGGCATAAACAAGTTAAGTCCTGGAATAAAGCTCAGTATGAATAGCCCAAGCAAGCGTGGTATGTGGTAGCGCAACTTTTGCAGTTCACGCCCGATACTGGAGCCGACAGTTGTTAAAAGATTAGCTGGCGGCGCCGGGGTAGTGGCGTGTGATAGCGCCCAAGTTGCTTCTGCTAATTGCCCGAGAAAAGGTGCCGCAACCAATGTGACCAGCAGGCTGCTCAACCAAAACCCCGCCAATCCGAGGGTGATATACACCGCGATCAGGAGCACGGTATGTAACCAATTCAGCCAATCGGGAAGATTCTGCTGCAGCCAAGCGCTGGTTTCGCTAGCAAGAGGTATAATTATCAAGATCAAGGTTAAACTGAAGGCCAGAACGCCCATCGTTGCAGGCACGATAATGTAGCGTCGTAACTCGGGGCTAAGCGCTAACTGCAATCCTGACAAAAACAATTGGCCGCCATGCAACATTGGCATGCGTGCAACTCCGTCATCCGTAATATGGCCAAGTGTGCGCGGCGAAAGGTGATCAGTCTAGCGGCTGTTGTGCATCCGCGTCGCTGGTCTATGATCAACAGCTAAAAAAAGTCGGCCGGATTGCAGGCTGGGTTGGGCTAGCTGGTCGTATTACCACGTATTAAGAAAGAAGGGAGAGCAGGGTGTCACAGATGCAGAATCAAAAGGTGCAGGGTATCGCCGCAGGTAACGTGGCCGAGTGGATGGCGGAACACATAGACGGGCTGACGGCGCCCCTGAGTTTTGAATTGATTGCCGGCGGCCATTCTAATCTGACTTATTCCGTGGTGGATCAGCAAGGTCGTACTTTTGTGTTGCGGCGACCACCCCTAGGGCATGTTTTGGAGAGCGCCCACGACATGGGTCGTGAGCACAAAATCATTACCGCGCTGGCTGGCTCTGAGGTGCCGGTGGCATCGACCATCGGGCTGTGCGCAGACATAAGCGTTAACGACGCGCCTTTCTATGTAATGGATTATGTGTCGGGGCCGGTGTTGCACGACGCTGAAGTGGCTGCTGCGGTGCCGGCTGCTGAGCGATCGCTCCTCGGAGACCATGTCATCGATGTGCTGGCGGCATTGCACCGAATCGACCCAGATACAGTGGGGCTTGGCGATCTGGGTCGCAAAGAGGCCTATCTGCAACGGCAACTCAAACGCTGGAGTAAGCAGTGGGAGGCGACCGAAACCCATAAGGTTCCCGCCATGGATGAGAGTACCCGATTGTTAGCAGAGCGCATGCCGGAGCAAATTGGCGCCAGCATCGTGCATGGCGATTATCGATTAGGCAATATGATCGTCGGCGACGGTCAGGTTAAGGCGGTATTAGATTGGGAGCTGTGCACCCTCGGCGATGCGCTGGCTGATGTTGGTTACCTATTGAATTCTTGGGTGGCGCCCGGTGAGGGTGACGAG
>NYVG01000030.1 GCA_002684495.1 Gammaproteobacteria bacterium
TACTGAGGCCGGGAGACTGGCAGCTCCTCATAACGAACTTGGCCTAGATCCTTACGCACAAAAGTTGACCAGTCTTGATTGGTACTGCCGAAGAACAGCAACCGCGACAGCCGCCAGAGACCCAAATGACGCAAACGCACCCACGCTTGCATTGCACCGAGGCGTTGCGCCAATTGACGATCAGTATAGCGACCCAGTAAATGCTCGATAATCTGTTGCTTAGTTAATTTTCGTGTCGTTGCTGCTAAGTTGAAGCATTCGCACAGCGCACTTTTCGTATACAGTTTTATCAGCCGATCTGCAGCGCCTGACTGGAAAGAAATCAAGCCATGCTGATGTAATTCGGCAACAGCATCATCCGGGGATGAGACCTCTGCATAGTTCAGAGTGGAGCGCAGAAAATAGGGTCCAGTGCGAGTCAGCAAACGCGCCAGCAAACGCTGAGCATCAGCACTTGCACCGAGAAATTGCTGCAGCCGATCAACATCATCTGCCGACAACATATCCGCGTAGCGCTCGAGTACGAAGCTGAACGCCTGCTGTAGGCTATTTTGATAATAGTCAGCCGGCGCAGGCTGACGTGGCCGTAACACAGGCGCAGTGTTGGTCAACGGTATTCTAGTCCTTGGCCACAAGCATACGAGGCAGTTAGCCGCGAGAGCCACGAGCTAATCGTCATCTTGAGAATTCTCTAGCAAAGAGGTGGCGATGGTTTTCTTAGTATTGGCACCCAGACCTTTAATGGTCTCAACCTGCCGCACCAAATTACCTCTGCCGGTGGCTAGTCGTGCGTGGACGTTGTCGTATGTGCCCTGCACCGTTGCCAGTTGCTTACCAAGCTTATCAACTTCTTCAACAACCCCAGCCAGCTTGTCGTACATCGCCCCAGCACGCTGCGCGATCTCCAAGGCATTCTTATTTTGCTTTTCGACCCGCCAAAGGTTGTTAATGATGCGCAGCGCCAGCATCAGTGTCGTCGGACTCACCAGCATAATTCGCTGCTCAAACGCAGCGGTGAACATACCCGGGTCCATTTCCATTGCGATGCTAAAAGCTGATTCAATTGGCACAAAGAGCAGCACAAAATCCAGTGATCGCACATCTGGTAATTGATCATAATCCTGACTGCTAAGGCGCTTGATCTGATTGCGCAAATCCAGAAGATGTTGCCGTAACAACACCTCTCTCTGCTCTTCTTCTTCACTTGCCAGAGCGCGCTCATAGGCGCTGAGCGTCACTTTCGCGTCGACAATAACGTCCTTACCTTCGGGTAATCGAATCAATACATCTGGGCGCTTCAGTTGTCCGTCCTCGTCGCGAGCGGAAAACTGCACAAAATACTCATGATCCTTGCGTAATCCTGAGTCCTCGAGAACCCGCTCCAGCACCAATTCACCCCAATTGCCCTGGAGTTTTTTATCGCCCTTCAGCGCCTTAGTAAGATTTTCCGCCTCGGCATTAATGCGCTCACTGGCCTTCTGCAAATTTTGCATTTCCGTAAGCAACGAGGCGCGCTCTTTAACATCGCTTTTGTGCACTTCTTCCACGCGCAGCTTGAATTCACCGATCTGCTCGCGAAACGGCTTGAGCATAAGCTGCAGGCTCTGCTGTTGTTTGGTTTCCTGCTGGTCCAGCACTTGTTTGGCCAGCAGCTCAAACTCTTTCTTGAGCAGCGCACTGTTCTGCGCGAATACGGCTTCTTTTTCGCTAAAGCTTTTCTGCATTTCATGCATACGCGCTTGGGAGGCTGCAAAGTCTGCTTGGAACTTCGCAAGCTGCATCTCTGATTGCTGCAGTTGTTGCCCCTGTTCTGCTAACTGCTGGCTCTGCATATCTAGTTGTGCAGTTAACGCCGCGTTGCGCTGGGAGATATCTGAAAGCTGCTCGGCATGTTGTTCCTTAAGCGCAACCAATTCCTGCGCCGCCTCAGCGCTTCCCTGAGCTTCGGCTTGCTGCAGTTGCTGCTGCCATTTCCCCCGACTCGTGTATTGACACAGAGCCCACCCTAGCGCGCCGCCGAATATGGTCGCCAAGAGTATCCAAGGCAGAGAAGCTGAGGTGGCAAAAACTTCAAACATAGTCGCAAAAATATAATTAGGAGTGACAAGCGTAACCGTTGCGGCGAGGAATTCCGAGATTATTCCACCAGCCTGTGAATGTTCCGCTGTGATCAATGACAGCATCTTAAGCACATGCAAAAATAGGTCTAAATCGCATAGAGGAGGACGAGGTGGAGAAAAAGAAGATCGGCATTCAATTGCCACGCCAAGCAAACCCCGAAGCAGTAAAGATTCGCTACGCATTGGAGCTTGAGGCGCTTGAACCCTACGCAGAGATCATCGAAATCGAAGCGGCAACCGCCGAAGAGTTCGCCGCCGGCGTAAAAGATATGGATGCTATCATTACCTCTTGGGGCTTTCGTATCGATGCAGAGCTAATCAGCAATCTCAATAAATGCGTTGTCATTGGTGTCGGCAGCGTTGGTGTAGATATGGTGGACATCGAAGCGGCCACAGCGGCCGGAATCGTTGTCACCAATGTTCCGGATGTATTCATCGAGGAAGTGGCTGACCACGCCATGATGTTGCTGCTGGCAAGCGCTAGACGTATGAAAACCATGGCACAAATGGCCGCAGATGGACGCTGGTGGTCCGGACGACCATTACTTAACCACATACCGCGCCTGATGGGCCAAACTCTGGGCTTATTTGCCTTCGGCAACGTCGCGCGCTGCACAGCTCGGCGCGCCCAAGCCTTTGGCATGCGTGTCATCGCCTACGATCCCTATGTAAGCGAGCTAACCCTTTCCGAAGCCGGGGTCGAACCGGTGAGTTTGCACGAGCTTTTTGCAAGATCGGACTATCTGTCATTGCACGCACCCCACAACAAAGAGACCCACCACGCCGTGAATGCTCAGACTCTGGCATTAATGCAGCCCCATGCGGTTATCATTAACACCGCTCGTGGCCCATTGATTGATGAAGCGGCGTTAGTTGCGGCGCTAAATTCTGGAACAATCGCGGCGGCGGGTCTCGACGTTTTAGAACAAGAGCCGCCAGCCCCAGACAACCCGCTATTGTTCCTCGATAATGTCCTNATCAGTCCCCACGTTGCCTCTGCAACCACCCGTATGCGACCGGAAACCCGCCGTCGAGTAGGCAGAGAGGTTGCATTGGTGCTACAGAACAAGTGGCCCATGAGTTGTGTTAATCCCACGGTACTCCCTCGGGCACAACTTGAACGTTGGCAACCCTATCCAATGAATCGAGGCCCAAATCGCTAAGCAAACGGCAAAGAACAGCATGAATCCTAGTGGATGAGTTGGTTCAACTTAAAGCTGGAACCCCTCGCACGAACTAGTTTTCGCTGGGAAAAGCTCACTGAGTGCGCCTTTCCCACCACGCTGGTTTTGCTCGAGGGCGGTGTTGTCGGCGTTATTGCGGCAAAGATTTACCAAGTCAGCCCATTGACCCTCGCAATTATAAGCGCCGCTCCAATGTTCGCTAACCTGTCCAGTTTCGCCTGGAATAGAGTGGCATCCGGGCGACCTAAAGTAGGCCTCGCATGCCTTCTGCAAGTGGGCATTCTGCTGTGCGTGCTGGCGGTGGCAATTGCACCGATTAATGACACCGGGGCCGTGGTTTTAGTGGCCAGCATGATTATTTCTCGCATCTTGGTCGCCGGACTAGTGACCATTCGCAGCGTTATTTGGAGTCTCAACTACGCTCGCAGCAAGCGTGCTCAGGCCACAGGCCAGTTACAGATGATCGCGAGCTTAGTCACCGTCATTATCGCCTCAGCAGTCGGCCCTTTTCTCGATCGCTACCCCGATGGAATGCCTTGGCTCTACGCGGTGGGTGCGCTGGCCGGCTTAATCGGCATCGCCTTTTTTCGTCGGGTCACAGTAATCGGCGAGGCGGAGCATCTGCAAAACGAGTCCGAAGCCAGCAGCCAGCGCCGCCAATCCGTGAGCTTTGTCACCATATTGCGTACTGACCGACGATTTGCGAAGTATCAAATGTCTATGTTCGCCGCCGGCTTTGGCAACATGCTCATAGAGGCGCCGCTGATCTTCCTAATTACCCGGGAACTAGCAGCCTCTTATGCGACATCCATCGCGCTGACCATGGTCATCCCATTCACAATCAGCCTTGTGTCATTGCCGCTATGGGCGCGCTACTTGGACCGAGTGCATGTTGCTCAGTTTCGAGCTCGCCAAAGCCTCCTTTGGGTGGTGGCACTGATCCTCACCATGCTTGGTGCGGTACTGGGTTCGATTCTATGGCTCGGCATCAGTCGCGTTGTGATGGGGATCGCAAGAGGCGGCGGCAGTCTCGCTTGGCAGTTAGGGCACAACGATTTTGCAAAACCCGACCAGCTTTCTGCCTACATGGGCATTCATGTGACTCTGACTGGAGTGAGAGGTGCTATCGCACCACTATTAGGCATGCTGCTATACAGCAACTTGGGAGGCATCAGCGGCGATGGTGCATGGGTATTCGCACTAGCAGCGTTTATCTGTGGACTGTCCGGATTGGGTTTCAATAACCTATATCGTCAAATGAAACGTGACGGCAGCATTAAACTCAGCGCGCCGGCATCATAAAAAAAGCCGGGACTGGCCCGGCTTTTTCCGCGTAACCTCGCAGATTAGCGCTCAGTTGGATCTTTACCATCCCTTGGTGCGCCGGTACCCGATGAACCCATAAAGACTTTACTTCCGTCAGCAAGAGTTACATCTCTACCATTGGCTCTATTCGAGCGGTCTTTGGACTGGTACCCATCAACGATAATGTAGGTACCCGGAGTCAATGAGCGTTTGTTCAAGCCCCGCCGCAGAAGCGTATTCGGAGTACCGCCCTCTACCATCCAGCTTTCTTTTTCGCCCTCTTCGTTGGTGTGCTCCAGGTGAATCCACGCATGGGGGTTTACCCATTCGACCTTGGTTACCGGCCCACGCAGTACTAACGGGCGGTTGGGGTCAAACTCAGCCCCAAAAGCATGATGAGCTGAGAGGTTGAATGTTGCGACGGATCCAGCAGCAGCGGCTGCTACCCCGATTGCAACAGCAATCTTGCCCAATTTGCCAACTTTCGTTTGTTTCATCCAAGTTCTCCAATAGCGTTTTCAATATTTCTTAGCGCTTGTAGCCGCAATAATACCCGATCCCGGGCGATTTGCATGGCCGATCAATCAGTCCCAAGCCTAGACAGCACGTCAGCTTCGAGCAGGCGAGCACCGCGCATTATGTTGCCGAACGAATAATTACCTTCGTGACATGCATATTCATAAACTTTTTCATTTGTTTCCGGCCAAGGGTATTCGCCACCCCAAGACTCAGTCCAAACCGTCGGATCACTGACCGTGAAAGCATAACTCAGGGTATTATCATCCAACCGCGTGAAGCGCTCGATCACATGAAGATTTTCATCAGCACCGTACAACGCTGGCTGCTCAGTAAAATTTTTAGTCTCAACGACGAGAGTATCGCCGTCCCAATACCCCACAGAATCACCCATCCAGGTGCGTATATGATCTGGTCTATGCTCGCTATTAAGTCGTATCACACGTGCATCATGAACCATTTCAGCAAGAATCATAATGCTATCTTCGGTTTGAACTATACGTTTTAAGTTATTGTAAAGTGTAGGAAACATTGGTGGCCCAGCAACGGGGCCGAATCCTAAAATACAGCGTTCCGCCAGCGGTCTCTGCTCCATATTGTCGTAAGGGCCAGCACCCTCGCCACCCTCGTTCAACCACCAAGCCGTGCCGGAATTACTGCGCCGATTCCGCCGGGACTGGGCAATCTTCGCCTTAGCAGCATCGGTCAACCCTGGCCGTCGACCGTTTTCCGGCTGCGTCAAAATGGATGTTCGGAACTTGCCATCCAATTCAAACGCATTATCGCCATTGTCGATCCAAAACGTATTGTAGCCGCCAACATTACCTGCGGCGCCAGCAGACCCATCCCCCCCGGACGGGGGTGCAGTACGATTGGGATCACTTTTGCTGTTAAGCGAAGCTTTAGCTGCTGCATCTTCACGGCGAATCTTCTCAGCCTCCACTTGGGTCAAGAAGCGTTTGTCGCCAAACATCTTCGGACGCTCTAAAGGGGTTAGCGTAGCGACATTGTAGGTGCCGGATAGATCGACTGCAGAATATGCGCTGGCCGCAAAACCCAAAGTCAGCGCCACCCCTGCCACAAGCCAACAGCATCTAGCTAATTGCGCATTAACTATTTTATTCACCGAATCGCTACCGCGGTAAAGGCTCACGCCGCCATTCGCCGTACATCAACTCCTCAACGAACTCTACGCAGCGGAATTCCATTAACTGCGCATTGTCCTCCATACGTCGATACAGGGGCATGCTTATGGTCCATGGTTCAGTAAAGGTTTCTGGATCCTCAATGGTCGCTTCGTACTGCAAGTGATACGGACTCATTGGCGTGTAGCGTTCGGTCACTTTCATCTTGTCACTATGGTGGTTGCCAGCTCGATCAAACCACGTTGAATCGTATTGGCCGGTGACCTCAACCACGAGGGTGTCGCCTTCCCAGCGACCTGCAGACCAACCCATCCAACTGTCCACCGGAGCTTCGCCTGGATCATCCATGTACACTTCTCGCACGGCCCCGGCATACTGATAAGCCATAAAGACTGAATCAGCGCTTTGGAAGATCTGAAACGGTTGGGGCATATAAGTTGCGCGAGGAATACCAGGCAAAAAACACTTAACTTCAGGATCTCGGTCGATCCAGTTCGCTTTATTTTCCTGCTTTTTCGCCAGCGCCTCAGGCGTATAAGGAATTTTACCGCCGACAACCACGCCCAACCCAGGGGGCACAGCACCTACCGCACCGAGGTACAGGGTCTTAACCGACGGCAATGGGCCGTGTGGCCCCTCTCGAAGCTGCATGGAATGGCTGGCTGTATGCATTTCAATATCGTAGTTGGCGCTGTTCAAGGCCTGCCAAACACCATTTAGATCCGGATGCACGCCGCCAGGCCCCCGCGGAGCTTTGTACTCAGCGGCCTGCACTGAAAGACTGAAAAACACGAGTGTCGCGATCATTGTTTTGAGAAAAATCATAGAACTCTCTTGACCAGAAAACTATGAATCCTCCCATTAGGTCTAAGACAGGTCAAGAAGTCATAGGGCATCATTTACAAATGCTTAACACATAGACAGCGCCAAGCCTTTTGCGCATTCTTGGCATTGGGCGGATGGATGGTGCATTAACTGCACAAACTGCATAGGGGGCGGAATGGCAGGAGGCGATCAGCAAGCAGATAACGATATAACCGAAATTAGAGCGGCGGTACGACAACTGTGCGACAAATTCGGCGAAGATTATTGGCTGCAGATGGAACGTGATAACGGGTATCCAACGGCGTTCGTAGAAGAACTAACGCGCTCCGGATATCTCGGCGTACTTATCCCAGAACAATACGGAGGCGCCGGCCTTGGAGTCCTCGAAGCAAGTGCTGTAATGGAGGAGATCTGTCGCTCTGGTGCACACGCAGGGGTCTGTCATGCGCAAATGTACGTTATGGGATCGGTATTACGCCACGGTAACGATGAACAAAAGAGTCGCTATCTACCGAAAATTGCCACCGGCGAACTGCGACTGCAGAGCTTTGGGGTGACAGAACCGACCACGGGCACAGATACCACAAGCTTAAAAACAACGGCAAAGAAACACGGCGATCATTACGTCATCAATGGTCAGAAAGTGTGGATCAGTCGAATCCAGCATTCCGATTTGATGGTGTTGCTTGCACGTACGACAGATAAGAGCGAGGTGGCAAAGAAAACCGATGGGCTCTCTGCCTTTATCGTTGATGTTAAAGCCGCCGAAGGCAACGGCCTAACCATTCGACCAATCGAATCAATGATTAACCATCATTCCTGCGAATTATTCTTCGATGACTTAGCGATTTCGACAGACAATTTACTCGGCGAAGAAGGCAAAGGCTTCAAAGTAATACTCGATGGTATGAACGCAGAGCGAATTCTGATCGCCGCGGAGTGTCTGGGCGATGGGCGATATTTCGTAGATAAGGCATCAGCCTACGCCTCGGACAGAGTGGTTTTTGATCGCCAAATTGGCGCCAATCAGGGTGTCCAGTTCCCCATAGCCCGGGCCTATACCCAAGTTGAGGCCGCCGCGTTAATGGTCGAGAAAGCAGCCAAAATGTTTGATGCTGGATTGCCTTGCGGCGCCGAGGCAAATATGGCGAAAATGCTTGCTTCTGAAGCCTCGTGGGCTGCAGGAGATGTGTGCATGCAAACCCACGGTGGCTTTGCATTCGCTAAGGAATACCATATCGAGCGCAAATTTAGAGAAACTAGGCTTTATCAAATTGCTCCGATATCGACCAATTTGATTTTGAGCTATGTGGCGGAGCATGTATTAGGCATGCCCCGCTCTTACTAAAAAAAACAACAATCTAACTGAGGAAAAAATGATGGGAAATCTCGACAATAAAGTCGCCATAGTAACCGGCGCCGGTGGCGGTCTCGGACGCGCTCATGCGCTGTTACTGGCACGCGAAGGNGCGTCGGTAGTAGTNAATGATCTTGGCGGTGCGCGCGACGGCACAGGCAGCGGGCAAAGTATGGCCGACACTGTTGTNGAGGAAATCATCGCCGCAGGCGGTAAGGCCGTTGCGAACTATGGTTCAGTCACCGACGATGCCGCTGCACAGTCCATGGTTAAAACCGCCATGGACACCTATGGTCGTGTCGACATCCTAGTAAATAACGCGGGCATATTGCGCGACCGCTCCTTCAAAAACATGAGCGACGCCGAGTGGGATGCCGTGATTGACGTGCACTTGCGTGGCGCCTATTTGGCCACTAAGCATGTCTGGGCGGCGCTCCTTGAACAAGGACAAGGTGGGCGCATCATNATGACCAGTTCCACCTCCGGCCT
Organism: Gammaproteobacteria bacterium; assembly: GCA_002684495.1. Classification (GTDB taxonomy): domain Bacteria; phylum Pseudomonadota; class Gammaproteobacteria; order Pseudomonadales; family Azotimanducaceae; genus UBA4421. The sequence goes on from NYVG01000030.1 coordinate 8,942, forward strand.
NATNGGTAACTTNGGCCAAGCNAANTACGGCGCCGCCAAAGCCGGACTGGCAGGCTTTATGCGCGTATTGGCGCTGGAAGGCATGAAATATGGCATTACTGTAAATGTCTTGGCTCCGGCGGCACTGTCCCGCATGACCGAGGATCTGATGCCCGATACACCGGAACTCGCCGAAGCTATGGCGCCTGAAAAAGTGTCGCCAACCGTGGCCTGGCTGTGTACGGATGAAGCAAGTTCAGTAACGGGCAGACAATTTTGTGTCAGTGGAAATCGGACGACCTTGCTGTCGTGGCAGACAGATGTGATTGCTGAAAAAGACGCGATGGCGGAACCCTGGGGAGTCGACGATATAGGCGAACAAATTTTGCAATCGATGCCCCAATGGCCGCGATTATTGAAGCCAAACGAGGTGTAACGCGCAAACCAAATAAGATCCGCAAGCCCTTCACTGTGCGGATCAGGGATTTTCTCGGCGATCCTCGAGATTCGTCATAACGGTGTCATACAAAGCAGTCAAAGTTTCAAAGAATCTGAAACTTTGGAGTGCCGAAAAAGATGCGAGTTGTTTATCTTCCTTCAATCAAAGGGTTTTTCATTCTATCGACGTTAGCGATGCCGTGGTCGACCACGCTAGCCACTGATGAAAACCCTTATGTGTCAGAACCGATAGCAGCAACAACAACACCCACGATTAGCGAAATAAAAGAGCAGTTAGAGTTACTCCAACTGCGATTAGAAATGCTAGAGAGAGCCGCAGAAGCTGCTGCGCTCTCGTCAAAGCCTATGGTGAAGTCGGATCCGACGAAATATAAAGCTGACTTAAGATACCGTCATGAAGCTTTTTCTATAGAAAACAAACCCACGCGTCACAGACATCGAATTCGTGCCCGATTTGCAACGACCAAGCCTATTGATGACACGATAGCTGTCACTTTTGGGCTCGCATCTGGCGGCAGCGATCCGATTTCCACAAATCAAACCCTTGGAAACGGCAATTCATCCAAAAATGTAGTTCTAGACCTCGCCTATGCTCAGTGGAAGACCCCTATTAATGGGCTTAGCGTCCGGGCGGGTAAATTTTCAAACCCCCTAATGAGAGTCGGCGGAAGTGGTCTTGTCTGGGACGGCGACCTGAGGCCCGAAGGATTAGGTTTTTCTTACAAGCACGAGAACATATTTTTTAATGCGATGGGTTCTTGGTTGCGGGAATCCTCCTCCACAGAAGATTCAATCCTTTACGCGGCTCAGCTTGGCTCCCAGCGAGCGATCGGCTCAGATCAATCTCTCCGCTTCGGTCTAGGCTACTATACGATCACTGCCCCAACACCGCTGTTTAGCGAACCAGCAGGAAATCGCGTAACTGCAGACAATGAACTCTTAAGCGACTTTAACAGCGCTGAAATATTTGCTGAATACGCTCGACCGGTGGATGGTTTGATCAGTGGCAATGCGCTGCTCTTCGCAAGCCATGTCAGCAATCTAGGTGCGAATGACGCAGATTCAGGCTATGTGCTGGGTGCTAAGTTGAAGTCTTCTCGACTGGATCTAGGCTGGAGCTATCAGAGGCTTGAAGCGGACGCGGTGTTCGGCGGCTTAAGCGACTCTGACTTTATTGGTGGTGGCACAGACGGCTCAGGACACATTTTTCAGGCCGGCTATCCTTTGAGCAAAAAAGTTAAGCTTCAAGGCACGTTATTTATTAATCAGACCGCGCTAGAATCAGACACAGAGGATAGCTACAACCGCCTGATGCTGGATATCAGCTATAAATATTGAGCGACTCTCGTCGACTCCGACACTTGCAAGGTTGCTGGCAGCGCTAGCTTATGAAACAAGACGCACATTTTAAGAAACACCTGACTACGCGTAATCCGAGCTCTAGGCTAAAGGAGCTAGAACTTTTTGCAGAGGTGATTCCAGATGGCGTCATTATCGTTGACAAAGACCTTGTCGTAGAAGCCGTTAACGAATCGGGTTGGTCCTTACTAGGCCTACCCGAGCAGGCAATTGGCAGAACACTCGACGACTGCGTTAAGAGCGATGCTTTCAACGGTTATTTGCGCTCGAAATCTCAATCTGACCCGTTGGAATTCACATCGCCGGTTCAGAAAGACTCCACCTTGGAGCTTAGAGTTTTTGAGGTAGACAAAGATTCAAAGGTGTTAATCGTCCGAGATATCACCACTCAAAATAGATTGCTGACAATGAGACAGAGCTTTGTCGCGAATGTCTCGCATGAACTGAGGACTCCGCTTACTGTCGTAAAGGGCTATCTTGAGACAATCAACGACGCCACTAGCCCTATCGATCTTCGACTGACTCTTATCGACAAATTGACAGCGCCCGTCGCTCGGATGGAATCTCTAGTTCAAGATTTGCTTTTGTTAACTCAACTTGAGTCCAACCCGGTACCACCTGAAATGGATGAAATTGATATGGCGGGGCTAATGGTTGATGCATCAAACGAGGTTCAAGGATTACTTAAAACACAAGACTCGTTAGTAATAAATAAAGAGGCTGACGTAAAAATCAAAGGCATCNCTTCTGAACTGACGTCGGTCTGCATCAATTTAATCAGTAACGCTATTCGTTACAGCCCTGACGGCGCCCAAATTACGGTGTCGTGGAGCCAAACGCAGCACGGCAAAGCTAGATTAACCGTAAAGGACGAGGGTCTAGGAATAGCCAAAGAGCACCTTGATCGAATAACGGAACGCTTTTACCGAGTTGATATGAAAGATTCCCGAACGAGGGGTGGCACCGGCCTCGGTCTGGCGATCGTCAAGCACGTGCTTCGGCGACACAACTCAGAGCTAAAAGTCGAGAGCAAGCTGAATNTGGGCAGTCTCTTTTATTGCGACTTTGACGTCACGTCCTAACATCTCAACTCAAGAAAAAGCGTACCGGAGAACAAGATAAATCGTTGACGACAGCGCCGCGGCGACAGGAAGCGTAACCAACCACGACACAACAATGTTTCTTATAACTCCCCAATCAAGAGCTGCCAGGCCTCTCGCCAATCCGACCCCCAGAACCGCACCAACAAGAGTATGCGTGGTGGAAATAGGAACGCCTGTATAGCTGGCTAATACTACCGTCGACGCAGCTGCAAGTTCTGCCGCGAATCCTCGGCTAGGCCTGAGTTCAGTGATCTTTTCTCCTACAGTCTTGATGACGCGAACCCCAAAAGTCGCCAACCCAATAACAATACCTATAGCGCCAACAAACAAGACATAAACGGGAACGGGCGATGACTGCTGTATTTCGCCGCTATTTATAATTGACAGGACAGCGGCTACCGGACCNATAGCGTTCGCCACGTCGTTAGACCCATGAGAAAACGCCATAGCGCTTGCTGTGACGATCATCAGCAGAGCAAATATCNTTTCGATATTGTCCTCAATTGCCTGGCTAGAGGAGTCGCCGCTGGAATTAGGAATCCGCCGAATCATTAATGCTCCTGCGGTCGCAACGAGCACACCAAAACCGAGAGACAATGCCACTGCTAAGCCGCCAGGAATATCAAGGCCGACGTGTTTTAGACCTTTCAAAAACGTCACCAAGCCAATGACCGTAGCGGTCAGGAAAATGTAAAACGGGACTATTTTTCGGGTTTGCGCCTCCGGATCGTCAGCTTCGAAAATAAGCTTCTGGACAGACATAATCAAAAGAAACGCGGTTACTCCAGCAAGCAAAGGCGAAGTGACCCAACTAGAGGCAATTAGGGCCATCTTCGGCCAAGCCACGGCATCTGTACCAACGGCAACCAGCGCAAATCCAACGATCGCCCCAACTATTGAGTGCGTAGTGGATACAGGCCAACCAAAACGAGAAGCTACTGTCAGCCACAACGCCGCGGACAGCAAAGCCGCAAGCATACCGTATAAAAGTATATTGGCATCAGTAATGGCATTGGAGTCAATGATGCCCTTACGAATCGTCGACGTGACCTCACCTCCGGCGAGAAATGCGCCTAGAAACTCAAATATAGCCGCGATAATTATTGCTTGCTTGATTGTAATCGCCCGTGATCCAACGGACGTTGCCATGGCGTTTGCAACATCATTAGCACCTATACCCCAGGCCATATAAAGCCCAAAACCGATCGCTAAAATCAGCAAAATCGTGGTTAGTTCCATTTTTTACTCCGTTCTCTGATAAAGATGCCGCTAAGGGAATAATTCACTTTCTCCGCTCCACAATTAAAGCAACGCCGGCCAGGCCAGGACGCAAGAACTCCTTAATAATCCGGCCGGGTAACTCCAAAAAAATATAAATATGACACTTTTGTGACAAAACACTTGAAATGTCATCTGTTTGTAGTATTGTCATAAAANTGTNACAAAAGCAGAGCTTAAGACTCTGATNGTTAGTTTTAGGAGGCAAAAATCATGTATCAACAGCTTACTTCTCTAAAAATCGTTGCTACCAAAAGTCAAATCAAAACACAGAGCATCGTCGCGGGCGTCGCCACTCTCTTTTACGCTCTGCTTGTCGTTCTTCCGGTCGCATAACCGAAGCCTCGCCTACTGAGAAATATCGTTTAACTTAAAAACGGCAAACCCAAAGCTTGGTCGGACAAAACAGCCTATTCGCAAAAGACACCCGAACTCGGGCGAGCTCTTCTCAGGACTTATAGTGCTATTCGATTGTTACGAATAGATTAAAGATTCGTGGCATTTTCGTTACCGCTTACCGCGCTCACACCTAAGACAGCAAACCAATAAGCGCCTTTCAAGAGGCCTATTGCCTCTGATGCGTGAGGCGGTATGTCCGACCTTCTGGATCGCACGATGTGCCAATCCTCAGCACAGATTTAATTTAGGGCAGATATATAGACGAGCTGTCTTTACGTTAGTTGTCTTAAAAATTAAACCAGGCCTTTTGTGGAGCCTCAGCGAATCGACTAGCACGGCGAGCAGGACGACGGAGGCTGCATCTAAAGAGCACTCGCATCTACCTCCACCCGTCGCCGGCTCAATGAGCGCGCATTGCATGGTTCAGAAAGAAAAAGTGACGTTCTATGTTTTTAGTCTGACCAAAGCTTGCTATTTGATCAGCAGCGACACTATCATTTTGGGCGAATCCGGTTAGTTCTGCCCCCACATGGACACGAGTTATATATGGCTCCACACATTCTAGTTGTAGAAGACGAACCAGATATTCGTGAGCTTTTGAGTTTTACGATCTCCAGGGCCGGTTTTGATGTGCGTGAGGCTGAGAATGCGGAAGACGCAATCAAGATGCTAGATGTGGGCACCCCCGAACTGATTGTGATTGATTGGATGCTGCCAGGCATGGACGGAATTGATTTGGCAAAGTGGCTTCGTTCAGACGAACTAACAAGTACGTTACCGATCATTATGCTTACAGCAAGGGGTGAAGAAATCGATAAGCTAAGAAGCTTTGAAGCTGGCGTAGACGACTACGTCACCAAGCCCTTCTCACCCAAGGAACTGACGGCTCGGATCAAAGCGCTTCTGCGGCGCACAAGGCAGCCAGAGACAAACGAATTGGTTGTTGCGGGCCTAAAAATAGATCTCATGAGCCATAAACTTTATGTGATGGACAAGGAAGTCGANATCGGGCCCACAGAGTTCAAGCTGTTGGAACTCTTCATGAGAAACCCCGATAGAGCATTTGACAGGTCACAACTATTGGACCGGGTCTGGGGCCGAGGCGTTTACGTAGAAGAAAGGACTGTAGACGTGCATGTTCTTCGCTTAAGAAAGGTTTTGAAACCCTTGTCGCATCATCACCTATTAGAGACCGTCAGGGGCGTCGGGTATCGGTTGTCGTCAAAACATAAGCAATGAGCCAAAGAATCGGATATCAGTGAATTGAGACGTTGTCACCTCAGGGATTCACTATTAAGATGATGCCTGAGCCCAGGTGATGGAATTGGTAGACATGCTAGATTTAGGTTCTAGTGTCCTTGTGGCGTGAGAGTTCGAGTCTCTCTCTGGGCACCACTTTTCCTTTGAAGGTCTTCACAAGTCTCTGAAATTGCCTATGTTTTTCTAAACATGCACACGGGCGGTAGACAAAGTGGTAGACATTTCTCATCCCAGATACACCTACAAGAGGCGTGGTGTGTTCTATTTCTCCAAGTCTGTACCAACAGATTTAAGACACCATTACCTCAAACCTAGAATCATTCAGAGCTTAAGGACTAAGTCTCTCTCACAAGCTCGTTATGCTGCACAGAAGCTTGCATCACGATTGGATGAGTACTGGCTCAACTTACGTTTGAAGGAAGCAGAGATACCTGCTGCTCATCTTCTGCGTAGTGTTCCCAGCCAGAACATTCACTCTACCCTTCCAACGATTACAGATGCTTTGGATCTCTATCATCGTGTTAAAGGACACAAC
>NYVG01000031.1 GCA_002684495.1 Gammaproteobacteria bacterium
CAGGACGGTGTCGGTCTCCTCGAGTCGATCCAAGAGCTGCGCAAGCCGCGCCGGATTCTGCAAAAAGAGCCAGCCAATCATTGTCTCAAATCCCGTTGCTCTCCCATAGACACCAGCATCCGCTCGCTTAGGTCCTCGGCCAGCCCTATTGCGTCCTCGCCTCACATAATCGCGTTCCTGATCGGTCAAAAACGGCTCGAGTTTCTCTAATGCAGCGGCCTGGGCATCAGCCCGGACGAGAGAAACGACGGCTTGGTGTAGATCCTGGGAGCGTCCCGGGGTTTTACAAAATCTCAAACGTTGATGCAGTTCCCAGACGGCATCTCCAAGCCAAGCAAGCTGTAGAGATCCAAGATCACGCTCAGGCTCATGTGGAAACTGAGAACGAATCCAGTCACTCAAGTTGCAAATTGGCTAACGGCTTTATCCAGATCTTCGGCTAAATGGAGAAACTCCTCAAGTCGAACCAATTTGACAGTTTGAACAACACGGGCGTTGCCAACAACCGCAAAGCGTCGTTTGGAGTCTTTGCATTGCTTGGCGAATTGAACCAGAACGCCCAAGCCAGAGGAATCAAGAAAATCAACCTTGATGAGGTCGATCACGGCCGGTGACTTATTGGTTTTCAAAACATCAGTCACGTAGGTCATGAACTGACTCTCGGAATAGGCATCAAGCTGGCCGGTAAAATAAAGCACCACGCAGCCACCCTTCTGCTCAAAGCCACCCCGAAGCGAAACGGTTAATCGCTGCAGTTCAGTAATGGGACTAATCCCCCGTAAATCTGTTGCAGCAAATACTAGGGAGACTGGCTCCTTCTCACCACAATCTGCTCACGAATTAACGGCGATCAGCCATCAAGCCCACAAATCGTGCGAAGTGATGATCTGCATCATGGGGGCCTGGGCTGGCTTCAGGGTGATATTGAACGCCAAACACCGGTTGATTCCGATGGGCCAATGCGGCCACGGTGCGATCGTTCAAGTTGAAATGAGTGACCTCTACTTTGTCGGCGGGCAATGAAGCTGGGTCAAGAGCAAAACCGTGGTTTTGGCTGGTGATTTCCACCTGACCAGTGCTTCCGCATGGATGGTTGAGGCCACGATGGCCATAGGCCAACTTGAACGTTGTACCCCCGAGGGCCAATCCCAGAATTTGATGCCCCAGACAAATCCCAAACATCGGCAGCTGCCTGTGTTCCAGCAAGCTGCTTGCCAGCGTGATGCCTGATTGCACAACCGCAGGATCGCCTGGTCCATTAGACAGAAAAACACCTTCAGGCTCGTGAGAGAGCACGGTGTTGATATCGGTGTTAGCGGGCAAAACCCTTAAGTCACAGCCATGGCTCACCAGACGTTCAAGAATGGCTCGCTTAATTCCGAAATCAATGGCTACAACTCGATAAGGGCGTTCAGGACGCGTTTGAAACCGTTGGTCAAACGTGACATTGCAAGGCTTAGTCCAGTGGTAAGCCGTTGAGGTCGTCACCTGATCAGCCAAGTTGAGCCCCTCCATCGAGGGGGCTTGCTTGAGTTCGTCGAAAAGTTCAAACGCCGGGCGACCATCGCTGCTGATCACCCCGTTCATGGGACCCAATTCGCGCAGATGCCTCACCAGAGCGCGGGTGTCAACACCGTGAATTCCAATCACACCATTGGCTTCCATCCAGTCAGGAAGAGACTGCTTGCTGCGCCAGTTGCTTGCTTGAGGCGCCAGCTGCCTGACGATCAGTCCACGGGCATGAGGCTGATCCGCCTCTTGGTCATCTGGGTTAACACCCGTATTGCCGATCTCCGGATACGTAAACGTGATGAGCTGACCTGAGTAACTCGGATCCGTCAAGACCTCTTGGTATCCCGTCATCCCGGTGTTGAACACCACCTCGCCGATTACGCTGCCGCGCTGACCGCAGGCAAAGCCCTCGAGAACCGTGCCGTCCTGCAGAACCAGACGCGCTGTGAATGGATTAGGAGCGGTCATTAGCAGAAGCGAATGTCAGCCATGGCCTCTTCATTCTTCCTTGCGACCTTCCAAGGCATCACGCAGAGACACAAGTCGACGCCATGGCTGACCTTCCTCCAAGCTTGTTAAAGCCTGTTTGACCCCCTCAGACAGATCAGACTGAACGCCTGCAGCCCAAAGGACCATGGCGGTGTTCAAGGCAACCGCATCACGATGCGCGACAGGAGCTTCACCCTTCAAAACCGCCTCGAGAATCTGCTGATTGGTCGCCAAATCCCCACCTCTCAATGCGTCTAGGGGTGCAGGAGTCAGGCCAAAATCAGAGGCACTGAGTTGATCGGAGCGAACGTTTCCGTTCTCAAGAATGCGCACTTGATTCGGTCCCTCAAGCGAGGCTTCATCAAGCCCTCCTGCGCCATGCACCACAACGGCGCGAGTAAGCCCAAGTTGTTGCAAGGCCTCCGCCATCGGGTCCAACAGTTCAGCTTTTGCAACACCGAGAACTTGAGCTTCTGGTGTGAGTGGATTCACAAGAGGGCCGAGCAGGTTAAAAACCGTTCTCACCCCCAAACTGCGCCGAAGCGGCGCAAGGTTGACCAGTGCTGGATGCCATGCAGGAGCAAAGAGGAACGTCACTCCCGAAGCAGGCAAGGCACCCAGCACTGATTCCAAAGGAGCCTTGAGATGCAGTCCCAAACCCTCTAGGACATCAGCAGATCCAACCTTTCCACTCGCGCTGCGGTTGCCATGTTTAGCGACATGAGCCCCACAGGCCGCCGCTGTGAAAGCCACAGCCGTCGAGATGTTAAAGGTATCGGCTCCATCGCCACCAGTGCCACAGGTATCGACCAGCCCCAGATTGGGTTTCGCGTCTGGGAGCGCACAGGCCTTGCGCAAAACCTCGGCCATCGCAGCCAGTTCTGAACCTTGAACATCGCGTGCCCGCAACGCGGCTAGGAAGGCACCTGTTTGAACTGGCGTGAGCTCTTCCGCTAACCACGCCTCCATGAGCGCAGAGGCGTTCTGCTTCGACAAAACGTTTCCAACCAACAAATCCTCAAGAAGTTGGGGCCAGGAAGCTGATGCAGTGACCATTAGAGACAAGCAATTGAAGAATCTGGTCAGAAAAAAGCCCGGTGTGCAGATGCACGCCGGGCCGGGTGATGGGGACCTCTCCACTATCACCCAGAAACGTGACAATGACCAGATCGATCAGTATCCAGCTATGACTGGCTGGGGCACAGATTGCAAACCAACTTCACACCAAGACGAATGCCTAGGTTGATAGCTGTTCTGCACCAGGCATGACAGCCTTCCGCCTCGATTTAATCGGTCGCTATTTGCGCCCACACCGTCGCAAGGTTGTGGTGGGAGCCCTGACGCTTGTCGTCGTGAATATTCTCAGCGTCACAATCCCGCTTGAAGTCAGGCGCGTGATCGATGACTTACAAGGCGGGTTCGCCATTCCCGACGTGCTGCGTCAAGCGGGCTTCATTGTGCTGCTGGCCACAAGCATGGGAATAGCACGGCTGATTTCACGCCAATTGGTGTTCGGGATTGGGCGGCAAGTTGAAGTGGAATTACGTCAGAAATTATTTGATCAAATGCTGCTGCAAGAACCCGGCTGGGTGCAGCAAACAGGAAGTGGAGAAATTATTAGCCGTGCCACGAGCGATGTTGAAAACGTCAGAAGACTGCTTGGATTTGCCGTTCTCAGCTTGACCAACACGATTTTGGCTTACGCCTTCACACTTCCAGTGATGTTGGCGATTGATCCAGGATTGACCATTGCCGCGATCGCTTTGTATCCAGTCATGCTCGGATCAGTGCGCTTATTTGGCGGCAGAATGATGCGCCAACAGCGACGCCAGCAGGAAGATTTGGCTGGTCTAAGTGAACTNATTCAAGAAGATCTCTCCGGCATCGCAGCGATCAANATTTANGGGCAAGAGGCTCCTGANTTNGANGCNTTTNGCANNCGGAANAAAANCTANAGNGATTCGGCCATTCGNTTNGCTCGNACNNGNAGCACNCTTTTNCCNTTNNTNGAGGGNATNTCNNNCATNTCNNTGCTGCTCTTNATTGCCCTNGGAAGTGGGCAGTTGGAGNGAGGNGCNCTCACCATCGGCAGCTTGGTTGCTCTCATCCTTTATGTGGAACGACTGGTCTTTCCAACGGCGTTGTTGGGATTCACGCTCAACACATTTCAAACCGGCCAAGTGAGCTTGGAGCGCGTTGAGGAATTGCTTTCCCGTCGTCCTCGNATTCAAGATCCCCTCGAACCCATTGCGGTTCAAAAAGAGATGCAAGGAGAACTAACCGCAAATAATTTNCAAATTCGATACGACGGAAGCGATCAAGACACNTTGAGGGGCCTTTCTTTCCACATTGCCCCTGGCGAATTGGTAGCTGTTGTTGGTCCTGTTGGTTGCGGAAAAACCACCCTGGCCCGAGCGCTTTGTCGGATGGTGGAAGTCCCTGAAGGACAGTTGTTTCTGGATGGCTGCGATCTCACACACCTCAAACTTCAAGACCTCAGGGAACAGATTGCACTCGTGCCCCAGGAGGGTTATCTGTTCACGAGCAGCCTTGCCGACAACCTGCGCTTCGGAGATCCAGAAGCCAGCATGGATCGCGTCGAGGCAGCAGCTGATCAGGCCCGATTGCTCGCCGATGTGAAGGGCTTTCCCGACGGTTTTGAAACGTTGGTGGGAGAGAGAGGAATCACACTCAGCGGGGGGCAACGGCAACGAACCGCTCTTGGCAGAGCCCTTTTGATGACTTCACCGTTATTAGTGCTCGATGACGCTCTAGCCAGCGTTGATAACAACACTGCCGCAGAAATTCTTGCGTCCGTCCGTCGGCAAACACAGCGCACAATTGTGATGATCAGCCACCAGCTGTCCGCTGCTGCTGCATGCGATCGGATTCTCGTTCTGGAACAAGGACGCCTCGTCCAGCAAGGCCATCACAACGAACTCATCACAGTCAAAGGGCTTTACCGCAGTCTTTGGGAGCGAGAGCAGGCAGCGGAACGCTTGGATGCTGTTGCTTGAAACTGAAACGCTTATCCATAAAGCCACCACAAATGTTGCGTTCGGGGCTTAGCTAGATCAAAAGGTTTTAGCGATGTCTTCTAGCCCTCCCTTCGCGGTGCGCTGCACCCTCACTTTCGGCGACGTCTATGGCCAAATTCTGGCCTGGATGGCCGTGATCTTTGTGAGTTTGGCCTCCGGCCTTGCGCTGATGGGGTCGTCTAAGCCGCTTTTCGCGCTTGTGGGTGTAGGTCTGATTCTTGTTTTGAGCTTGCCCTTCCTTTTATTCGCCTTTGTCACCACTCTGCTGAATCACATTCAGCTGGAACCCAAATCAATTGCCTAGGGTTTTGGCATTGGCTTTCTTGCAATGCTGCCCTCCTGGCTCACCGGACAAACGCCCCCTTCACAGCCGTCGAGCAATCAAGGGCGGCATGTGGTGCTCGGGACTGCACTGAATGCACCACTCATGGATGATCAGGAAGAGGCCCTGTTTGGTTGCGGCTGTTTCTGGGGAGCAGAAAAAGGCTTTTGGAGACTNCCTGGTGTGGTTTCAACCGCAGTCGGTTATGCGGGCGGGCAGATTGAAAATCCAAGCTACGAACAGGTTTGCAGCGGACGAACAGGTCACTCGGAAGTCGTGCGGGTGGTTTGGAGCACGACAGCTATTGATTTCAGTGATCTCTTGAAGTTGTTTTGGGAATGCCACAACCCAACGCAGGGAGATCAACAAGGCAATGACCGTGGAAGCCAGTATCGATCAGCGATCTACACAAGCTCCCCACACCAGGCGGAGTTAGCAGTGGCAAGTCGTGATTGGTACCAGGCTGCGTTGAACAAGCAAAACACTGCTGCAATCACCACGGAGATCGCGNCCGACCAAGTTTTTTTTAGAGCCGAGGAGTACCACCAGCAATACTTGGCACGACCAGGAAGCAGGCCCTATTGCTCAGCGATGCCAAGTGGTGTCTTGCTCGGAGACTTCGCAGGTGCAAACTACAAGCTTCCTAGCTCTGTATGGAGCCACTACGACTGGTCTATCAGTCACTGTGTTTTACGCGGTGACAACAGTCCCATTTCTCTGAAGGCTTAAACCCATGAACAACGCCTTGCCAGACAGGGTCGTCATGGCGGCAATTGCTCTCACCCTTGTTTTGGTGTTCGTTTTGATTTTCAGCCTTAGGCCGAATGACAACAACGCAGAGCCATTTCTATGGAAAGAGCAATCCTCCCCAAGCAGGAGCTCATTGGCAATTTGATCACAATCAGAGATTTGAACGTGAAAATCAGCTTATTTAGATCCAACAAGGCACCTAAAAAAGGTTCGTGAAGCCCTCACCTGACCCACGCCAGCGCCGTCNGCTGCACCCNTTACCNAANGGNNTGGTGGAGCTNTANGGCTTNATTGCCGTTTTNNTNGTGCTCATTCCTGAGTGGCTTGCNGATGGAACNCTTGCNTTAAATGAGCGNCCTNGNCGCNCTGCAATGCCNATGACCAGCAGAGCNTGGCGAACCCTGCCTGAACTCCAGTTGGCTTCAATGACGCTCTGCGAGTTGCGTCTCCTTGCAAGGGATTTGCGCCTCTGGGGTTATAGCAGCGACCCTCGCGACACATTGACAAACCGNCTNCTGAAACGTTCCACNCGNNTGAACAAAGCNGGGAATGCGCTGTGATAGTTTTCTTCTGACGGGGCGTAGCGCAGCTTGGTAGCGCACCACTTTGGGGTAGTGGGGGTCGTGGGTTCAAATCCCGCCGCTCCGATGTCAAACAACTCAAATCCCTGTCATGAAGCCGGTCGCTAGAACCGGCTTTTTATTGGCCTGCACGATTACTCCAATAGACCTCATTCTGCGCAGTAAATCGCATCCTGCTTCGACGTGAAGTCTCCACAAGCAAACAGAGTAAGAGAAGAATGGCATTTTAAAATCACATCAACGATTCAACAAAAACCCTGGTGATACTTGAAAGTGACGCTTCCACCATGGATTGCAGAATCTTCACTCCCATGTTGCTGTGCAGCGGTAGGACGTTTCACCACCCATACCGATTTCAATCGATGTGCAGGACGTACCTGTCACTTTCTTACCTTGTGGAACTTTGGATAAAGCTCTATTTGTAGCGACGTCTTCATCCATCGCTTCTTGAGTTGCTGATCCAGCAAGAGCAACACCGCCCATGCCCAGCACGATGACAGCAGTAGCAACAGAAAAAATCGCTTTCATAGAGAAAAATGCGAAGACAATCTCTCTCTAGCAACGTCATCAGGATTTGGCCAAATCAATATTAACAACAACCAAAGAGTAAGTATCGAACAAACAGAAACAAAAATCACCAAAATAAATGATAATCACGTATATGCTTTTGATACTAATTTTAACTTAGATGTTACTGCTCAGCATAAAAACTAAATGATAATTATTTGGTTTCAAACAACTCGCCAGCCATCGCTTTGTAACCCCTTAATGATGCCCCAGGACGACGTTTGCGGCCTTGCAGGCCTTTTCCTGGCAGAAGCATGTCTGGAGCAAAATTAACAGGGGGAGCAATTTCAATGAGTTTTTGCGATTCCGCTAACTCTCGTGCAATCGATTCTGCCGTCGTCAATGCCACCTTCTCTTCACCGGAAGAAGGCATTAACGATTCCTCTTTAACTTCAGACTTGCCTGGAGAAGACGTTGAAGCTGACGCAGAAGCTGAACTTGATGGCGACGAACGGGCCAATGGACGAAGAAGCACAAAGCCAAGCATCAGCACCAACAAGGAAATCACCGTGCTGGGCAAGCCCAGTGATCGGCCGAGGAAATTCCAAACGATCCCTGATCCAGCGAGACCAAATACGCCAATTGCCGCAAACAGCGGTCCTATCAGCTTGAGAAGAAGCTTTTTCATGTGGCTATTTTGACGAGTTTCGACCCTTCACCGTGACTTAGATCAAAGCTCACCAGAAAACTCCTGGCCATGCACTCTCACAACACAAAAAAGTGGGAGCAACAACAGTGAAAATGTTACGGGCTCTTTGGGCACAGATCTTTGGAGACCCAGCCAACAATCAAGGATGTGAAATATTATCCACCTTCTTCATACATTTGATACTGATCTCGTTTTCTTTTGGATAAAAAGATCTGGGCCTTTCTGCGTAGCCTAAATCATCCGATAAGAATACACTTTGGATTTACAGATCGGCAGAATCAACAGACTCGAACAAATTTCATTTGCCCACCCATGGATTCCGAAGCGTGACTTAATATTAATCCTGCATCATACATTCCACAGATTTGCAGACAAACACTCTGGCCAGAAGTTACAAGCACACCTGGATCGCTGGACCGACATGGCATGCAGCATCTCTGAACATGAAATGAGAGACTTCATGTCACGCGTGAAGGAGTTTGCAGTCTTTGAAGATTAGCGCTGTCTTCACGGCCCACAAAAACGACAATAAACAAGAAAAGCAGGACATGATTTAAACTTATTGATGCATAGAAGCGTAGATAAAGTGTTTAGGCTTTCAACAACACCCCAGCAATCAATACATTTAAATCCACTAAGAAGTGTCTTCGAATCAAGGAATAGCAACCTGATTTCAAGGCAAATCAAACCCTCCAGATGCTCAACGTTGACGCAATGCTTGTTGCCATCGATCTGCCAAGGATTCGATGGCAGATTGTGGTCCGCAAAGACTGAGAAGCGGATGGGCAAGATGCCGGGATGCTGCCAAGCGCAACGCAGCGCCATCAAGGGTCAATAAAGCCTCCATGCAGTGATGGTCGTGATGATCGGGTAGACCAAGACCTCGGAGTTGAGCACGGCGTTCAGCCCTCTGACCTGTTGTTTGCGAGGCATGGGCTAACTGCCCACGAAATTTGGCACGCGCCAGATCGAGATCAGCGCTCACAAGCGTGTGCTCCATCATTTCCTGCCAACTCATCATCAGCAGGTCCAAGCTTTTTAGTGCCTTATCAACCGCGGTCGAAGCATGCAAAACAAAAGGTGAGGCTTTGGCTCTTGCTGGATGATGCACGCCCACGTCATAAGCCACCCCGTGGTCTTCGCGAAGCCGGCGAAAAAGCAAACTGGACATACCAGTGCCCAAATGGGTTTGCAGCAAACGCAGAGCAAGGTCATCTGGGTGTCCATGCGGGAGTGTTGGCTGACCAAGCATCAACACAACCTGCTCCGTGGACTGCGAATGAAGATGAACGGTTTGGTCTGCGCTCAGCGATGGTCGGTTGCTCGCTTTTTCCGCGTCCAGAGCTGATTCAGCGGATTGGGGTTGAGGACAAATTCCGTCTGATTGAAGCTGATCCAACAATCCTTCCGGAATCGAACCCGACAACGCCAAAATCGCTGCCTCAGAACTGAGCGACTTAGCAATCGGGCGAAGAGACTCTGCGTTGAGTTGCTCTAACTCACCCGAAACTCCCAGAGGGTCATGGCCATAGGGACCCAAGCCATAGGCCAGTTGACGCCATCCATCAAACGCCAGATGGAAGGGATCCTCTCGCTGACGCTGCAAGGCTTGAAGACTCAACTCCCGCTCCAGGTTCACCTGATCAGCTTGCAGATGGGGTTCATGAACCATCGAACCCAATAGCGGAAGCAATTGGGGACTATCGAGATCTCGGCATTTCATGCTGATCAGCAAGCCATCTTCATTGGCGTCGCAGCGCAGGCCAGCGCCACAACCCTCAACGAGATCTGCCATTTGCATGGCATCGAAAGAGCCACAGCCGCGCGTCATCACGGAAGCCAACAGTTGATGCGCTCCCCTCTGACCGATCGGATCAGCAGAGCTTCCACGACCGATCCACAATTTGGCGGCCAACACTCCGGGGGTCTGAATAGGGTCGAGCACCAAATCTGTCTTGCTCACTCCGAGTCCTCGGGCAAGGCCAGAAGGGTGAAGGCTTGATCGGGTTGCAAGCGAGGCAGAAGAGACTCCTGCAAGCGTTCAACCGTCCAGGTCTGCAGATAACTGAGCGGAGATAACAAGGCTTGGGTTCGCCCCCATAGGGATTGAGATCCAGCAATGGCAGCAACCGATCCTGGCGCTTCCAAGCTGAATCGAAGGCCATTCCCCACCAATTGCTGTGCTCGATGGAGTTCGTCATCAGCGATGGCATCCACCGTGGCCCGTTTCAATTCCTCCTCAATGACGGCTTCAACCTGCTCGATCTGATCTTCAGGACAACAGGCCTCCAACATCACCAGGCTTCCCTGTTCCATCACCGTGACGTCCATATCGATGGATTCAACGATTTGAAGGTCTTCTCTCAAGCGTTGCACCAAACGACTACGCCTTCCCTCCGCCAGCAGGGTGGTCGCGAGATCTGCACCCATCACACTGTCTTGATCGTTGGCTGCAGCCATCGGCCATGCCATCAGCAATCGAGCTGCCTCCAGGCGAGGGAAGCGAAGGCTTTGCCGGCCGCTTTGAAATGTGAGAGATCGGGAAGCAGATGCGCTTTCGTCTCCAGGATCAAGACTTCCTTCAAGCTCAGTGAGACGGCTGGAGTGAATCTGCTCCAAAACGTTCGAGGTCACAGCTCCACTGATGGCCAAACAACAATTGGGACCGCGATACCTCCTGTTGTGAAATTGACGCATGTCCTCTGGAGTGCTGTCGATCAAACTTTGTTCCCATCCAAGGATTGGACGGCCATAAGGGTGTTGTCCAAATCCCCGAGACAAAAGGGTTTGGAATACTTGTTCGTCGGGTTGATCTCGATACTGGGCAATTTCTTCCAACACCACATCCCTCTCCATGCCATAGGCGTCCTCTCTCAGCGCTGGATTGAGAACCAGGTCAAGCAACAGGTCGAGTGCGTTCTGAGCACAACTAGATGGCACCAAAACATGAAAGTGAACATCATCAAATCCTGTTGCCGCATTACTGCTGCCACCAAGAGCTTCTATGCGTCGATCGAATTCTCCAGCCTGCAAGGCAGTACTGCCTTTAAACACCATGTGTTCTAAAAAGTGGGCAAGGCCCTCTTCTCCATGGCCTTCCCAGGTGCTTCCACCTCGACACCAAAAGTCGAGACAGGTGAGGTCTGCATCTGGCATCAGCGCACTCACGGTTCGACAACCGTTGTTCAAGA
>NYVG01000032.1 GCA_002684495.1 Gammaproteobacteria bacterium
TCTGCCAAAACTCGTAACGTTTTGGGGCTGTTGGATCTTTGCCCGAAGCGCTTTTCTGACGTTTGCGCAAAATCCAATTGGCGACATTGCCATTTATTTAGGCTGGATTACATTGTGGTGTTTTTTAGTTGGACTATACGCGCGAAGGCGGTCAAAGCTTGGAGACGAGGCGGGCTAACTATCTCGCGAGCACGATGCAAACAGGCCCGGGACGATTTATCCGAGATCGACATTATGCCTCGAATGGATGATTTGGTGGGCCCACCAGGACTCGAACCTGGGACCAATGGATTCACATTGTCACCGTCTTTCGGCGGTGTGCGGACTATCTCATCACCCTCGTCTGTGATTGTGCATGCACAATCACATCGTTAGGGTGCGGGACGCTCTAGCCTGTTATTAAGGGGACTGTACCCCTCAGGTAGTCTCTGCACCTTCCGGCGGTGTACCGCCGGCTTGGCTCAGGGTTGCCTGCGTTCGATTACTCGTCCGTGAAGGTTTCCCTGAATTCATCCCGTTCATCCCGACCCTTTCGATGTCGAGCGCACCATTTTGATGAGTCCACTGCTCTAACCAACTGAGCTATAGGCCCAAATCATTGCAACGTTTAGGCGTTGCGTCCTTTGCCGCCCTCCGACGTTTCGTCTAAGAAGCTGCGCAGGTGCTCCGAGCGGCTCGGATGCCTGAGCTTGCGTAATGCTTTCGCTTCTATCTGACGGATCCGTTCGCGGGTGACGTCAAACTGTTTACCCACCTCTTCCAAGGTGTGGTCTGTATTCATATCGATGCCAAAGCGCATACGCAGCACCTTGGCTTCTCGTGCGGTCAGGCCGCCGAGCACATCTTTTGTTGCTTCGCGCAGACCTTCGCCGGTGGCCAGTTCAATGGGCGAACCAATTGTGCTGTCTTCTATGAAGTCACCCAGGTGCGAATCTTCGTCATCGCCGATGGGTGTTTCCATGGAAATAGGCTCTTTGGCGATTTTTAGTACCCGTCGCACTTTGTCTTCGGGCATTTCCATACGATCACCAAGCTCTTCTGGCGTCGGCTCTCTGCCCATTTCCTGCAGCATTTGCCGGCTGACACGATTGAGCTTGTTAATGGTCTCAATCATATGCACTGGTATTCGGATTGTGCGCGCCTGGTCTGCGATAGACCGGGTAATGGCTTGGCGAATCCACCATGTGGCATAGGTTGAGAACTTATATCCACGCCGGTATTCGAATTTGTCTACCGCCTTCATCAAGCCAATATTGCCTTCCTGAATCAGGTCTAGGAATTGCAGCCCGCGGTTGGTGTATTTCTTCGCGATTGAAATTACCAAACGCAGGTTCGCCTCAACCATATCTTTTTTCGCGCGCCGGGCTTTCGCTTCACCCAGAGACATGCGTCGATTGATGTCTTTGATTTCGGTAATGCTGAGTTCGGTAATCTTGCTCAGGGCTTTGAGCTTTTTCTGCGAACGCACAATATCTTCGCGCTGATTCTCTAGCGGCGTAGAGAAATCTTTTTTCGCCTTCACCAGCTTATTAATCCAAGTGGCGCTGATTTCGTTACCCACGTATTCCTTGCGGAACACATCACGGGGTACCCGTGCACGTCTGACCGCTGCGGTCATAATCAGACGTTCGTGGCGGCGCACGATGCCTTGTGCTTCCCGGGCCAGTTCTACCATGTGGTCGAAGTGCTTCGGCACAAGCTTAAAGCAGCAGTACGCTTCGCTGAGCTTAACCGCTTGGGCTTCCGCCTCTTTGCTTTTCGCACCCTTTTCTTCGACCAGTTTGTTGT
The DNA here is from genome assembly GCA_002684495.1 of Gammaproteobacteria bacterium. Classification (GTDB taxonomy): domain Bacteria; phylum Pseudomonadota; class Gammaproteobacteria; order Pseudomonadales; family Azotimanducaceae; genus UBA4421. Next base: position 1,789 of record NYVG01000032.1, read on the forward strand.
ACTTGTTGTACTGACGCTTCAACAACGAAAAGCGTTTTTTCGCCTCGACCGGATCAGGGCCTTTGTTTTCTTCTTCCTCGTCGTCATCAGACTCCGGCTTTTTCACCCCATCGGCGCCCACCTGTGTGGCTGCAGGCACGTGATCCGTTGGGTCCAGATATCCCACTAGTAAATCCGCTAATTTGTCTTCTTTAACCACTTCGGCATAGGTTTCTAACAGATACTCAACTGTGCCCGGGTAATATGAAAGTGCGGTTAGTACGTCGCGAATACCTTCTTCAATGCGCTTTGCGATGGCAATTTCGCCCTCGCGGGTCAGCAGTTCTACCGTACCCATCTCACGCATATACATGCGCACAGGGTCCGTTGTGCGGCCGGCTTCAGTCTCCACTGCAGCCAATGCAGCAGCCGCTTCTTCTGCAGCCAGTTCGTCTGCTGTGTTCTCTTCATTGGTAAGCAGATCATCAGCATCAGGCGCGGTTTCATACACCGTGATGCCCATGTCATTGATCATGCGAATGATGTCTTCGATCTGCTCGGGGTCAGAAATGTCGTCTGGAAGGTGATCATTCACCTCGCCATAGGTTAGGAATCCTTGTTCTTTACCCTTGGCAATTAATTCTTTGAGTTTGGACTGCTGATCGGTTGTCGTGATTTGGTTGCTCATAAGCCCTCTGCTTTTTCAGTCGTACTCGGCATCGTGCACCGCCGTTTACGACTACTTGTCTTTATCCGATAGGGTCTGGCGCTGGAGCTGACTGCTGGGGCTGTTTGAGCGACGTTATTTATGCGCTCCGATTGCAGCAGGCTCATCGCGTTTCGCTTAAACCGGTTCGTGATCATCCCGCTCGGCTAATTATTGTCGCGGTGCGACTATCTGCCTAAACTTCTACTTTGGCAGCTTGCTTCGAGCGACCGCGGATTATATCAGCAGAATACGCAGGCACCAGCATTCAAATGGGGAATTCCTCATCTGAATAATCGTCCGCATCCGTAGCTAATTCGTCGAATGGATCGAAGTCTGAGTCGGCATCCGGCGGTTCTGGGGTTACCTGGGACGAGCTCGCGGCAACCCGGGCACGAATTTCAGCAACTTGGGGCCGGCCTTTGCGCCGTTTTAACATCTTTTCAATACCCTCAAAAAACGCCTTTTGCTGCCCTGCTGAGTCCAGTAAGGACTTACGTTGGGCTAACCGCTGAATGTCGTCAAAGCCCGGCAAGCCTTGCCATCGCACCAATATCTCCTCGCTGTCGGCTTCTGGGTGCTGCTGTACTAACTGCACTAACCCACCGAACACCCCGAGTTCGGCTGCATGAAGCTGCAGATCTTGGCGTTGCTGATCGTTCAATTGCTGCCACAACGATGGCAATCTGAGCAATATCTCAGCCATCCGTTGCGGCAGTTCCTGTGTTCGTTGTGCTTGCTGGGGGTTCGGGCGCCTGAATGAGGGCTTGGAGCGCGGCAGCGGTTGCGCCATACCGCCAAGATCGCGCACGCGCGCCTGCACCAGATCACGCAGCACACCGGGAGTAATCTTTTCCACATAGGGGCTGGCGAGGCCAATAAATTTGGCCCGGCCATCCAGTGTGGCCAGGTCCAATCCATCGGCCAATCGGCTTAACAGAAATTCCAAAGCAGGCACGGCGTTATCAATGAAGCCTTGAAACGCCGGCTGGCCCTGGGTGCGGATGAGGGAATCGGGATCTTCCCCATCCGGAAGAAACGCAAATTTAAGTTGTCTGTGTTCGTTGAGCACCGGCAGCGCGCTTTCTAGCGCTCGCCAAGCGGCGCTGCGACCGGCCTTGTCGCCATCGAAGCAACACACCACTCGATCAGCGTAGCGGTATAACTTTTTGAAATGTGCCTCACCAGTGGCGGTGCCTAAGGTTGCAACCGCATTAACAATGCCGTTCTGCGCCAATGCCACCACATCCATGTAGCCTTCCACCACCAGCAGCTCTTCAATGTTACGCAACGCTTTGCGTGCCTCGTACAACCCATAGAGTTCCTGGGCCTTAAAAAAGATCGGCGTTTCCGGTGAGTTGAGATATTTCGGGCCACCCTCTTGGGACAAGATACGTCCACCAAAGGCAATTACCCGACCTCGGGTATCGCGGATCGGAAACATGATCCGATCACGGAACCGGTCGTATACACGACCTTTGTCGTTTTTGGTCAGCAGTCCTGCGGTGAGCAATTTTTCTTCGCTGACCCGTTCATTAGTTAATGCTTCGCCCACCCCATGCCATTCTGCAGGTGCGTAGCCGATGCCAAAATCCCGAGCAATTTCCCCTGTAAGCCCGCGACCCTTGAGATAGTCCACTGCCGCAGAAGCACCTCGCAATTGGTTACGATAGAAGCGCTCCGCCTGCTCCAATACCGTGTATAAGTCCTCATCAACCTTCACTACCGGGCCCCGACCCTGCTCTCTGGGGACTTCCATGCCCATATCTCGGGCGAGCATTTCCACCGCTTCAACGAATTCTAAGCGCTCGTACTTCATCAGGAAGGTCAGCACTGTGCCGCTCTCCTGACAACCAAAGCAATGAAAAAATTGCTTATCAGGACTGACCGAAAAGGAAGGTGTTTTTTCGTCGTGGAACGGGCACAGGCCGGAATAATTTTTGCCGGTTTTCTTTAAGGTTACGCGTTCATCAATGACACTAACGATGTCTGCTCGATCAATTAGGTCATTTATAAAGTGTTGAGGAATTCGGCCAGCCAAGGTCTTCGCGCTTCGCACTAGAAAAACAACAGGCTATCATAAGCAATGGCGACCGCACTGCTCAATGGCAAAATATTCCGGTTTGCTAACCGGCCAATTGGGATTTAACGAGAGCGCTGGCACGCCCCATGTCGACTCGACCTTCACCCTGAGCTTTGAGCAGTCCCATGACCTTGCCCATATCCTGCATACCGCTCGCACCCGTCTGCGTGATGATATCAGCAACAAATGCGCTGAGCTCTTCCTCGTCCATCTGTTCCGGCAGGAATCCTTGAATTACAGAGATTTCGTAGGCTTCTATGGCTGCAAGATCATCTCTGCCCGCATCCTCATACTGGCTTTGAGCGTCTTGGCGTTGCTTCAACATTTTGTTGAGTATGGCGAAGATATCGTCATCGCTGAGCTCTCGGCGCTCATCAACCTCTAGGCGTTTAACTTCCGCATTGACCATACGCAAGGTTGCTACACGCTCTTTGTCGCGTGCACGCATTGCGTCTTTAGTGGATTGATTTAGATGGTCTTTGAGTGCGGACATGGTGCCGATGACCTGGGGAATGAGGCCGCTACACAAAGCGGCCGGGTATTGAGCTGGGCGCTAGTACGAGCGCTCGAACTTACGAGATTCGCGCTGAAGCTTCTTCATGTGGCGCTTTACCGCAGCTGCAGCCTTACGCTTGCGCACTGCTGTGGGCTTCTCGTAGAACTCGCGGCGGCGAACTTCGGAGAGTACCCCGGCTTTTTCGCATGAACGCTTAAAGCGGCGCAGCGCGATATCAAATGGTTCGTTCTCTTTTACTCTTACGTGAGGCATAAAACTTCTTTGTTCTTGTAGACACATAAATCTGTTGATCGAGGGCGCGGATTCTACACAGCGGCTCTGATGACAGCAACCATGTTGCAGTTAATTTAATAGCCGTTAATTTGGCCTCAAGCACAGAAATTTTCTCTGTTTCGCGACGCGCCTGACAACGTTCGGTATGATAGCGCCATGCTAATCCTCGGTATTGAAACTTCCTGCGACGAGACCGGACTGGCGTTGTACGACACGGATCAAGGCCTGCTCGATCAGGTACTGTACAGCCAAATCACTCTGCATGCCGACTACGGTGGCGTGGTACCGGAGCTGGCGTCGCGAGATCATGTACGCAAGATTGCGCCACTGACACAGCAACTGCTCGACCAAACCGGCTGTACTCTGAATGACCTCGATGGTGTGGCCTATACTGCCGGCCCAGGTTTAATGGGCGCGCTTTTAGTCGGTGCCAGCTATGCGCGCAGTCTCAGTTGGGCGCTGCACATTCCAGCGCTGGCGGTACACCACATGGAAGCCCACCTATTGGCGCCGTTGTTGGCAGAGCGTAAACCGCCACTGCCCTTTGTTGCGCTACTGGTATCCGGTGGCCATACCCAGCTGGTACGTGTGGGGCAACTCGGCAAGTACGAATTACTCGGCGAATCTGTTGATGATGCCGCGGGTGAAGCCTTCGACAAAACCGCGAAATTGCTGGACTTCGCCTATCCTGGCGGCCCCGCAGTGGCAAAAGCCGCTGCCCGAGCAGAGGCGCGCAACCAACAGCTTGGACTGGAGTCGCGGTTTCGTTTTCCGCGCCCGATGACTGACCGCCCCGGCCTAGACTTTAGTTTCAGCGGCTTGAAAACCTTTGCGCTCAATACCGTACAGCAGCACAGCCCGCTGTCTGATGTGGATCGCGACGACATCGCCCTAGCGTTTGAAGAGGCGGCAGTGGACACGCTGGTAATTAAATGCCGACGCGCCATAAAACAGGCCGACGCGCCACATCTGGTGATTGCCGGTGGCGTCAGTGCTAACCAACGCCTGCGGCAGCAACTGGAAAGCCAATTAGAGGGCGAGGTGTACTACGCTCCGCCACAGTTGTGCACCGATAACGGCGCCATGATTGCCTACGCGGGGGCTTTGCGTCTGCAGGCCCAGGGTGGCGACGATGATTTGGCCATCAGCACCCGCGCACGCTGGCCACTGAACGAACTACCGGCCATCGCAGAGTCATGAGCGATGTTGTCTTTATAGAGCAGCTTGAGGTGCAGGCGATCCTTGGCATATTGCCCGAAGAACGCACGACCCCACAGCGTGTTGTCATCGATCTGCAGTTAGAGACTGACAGTCGGCCCGCCGCTCAGAGCAAAAACATCGACGATACTCTGGACTATGCAGCACTCGCTGAACAAGTTCGCGCGCTCACCGTGGCTGGCGAGTACTTGCTTATTGAGACATTGATCAACGATATCGCCGATCTTTGTTTGCGCTCACCCTTGGCTCAAGCGGTGACGGTACGCGTATGTAAACCACAAGCGGTCAGCGACGCCTTGGTCGGCCTCAAGATTTACCGCGCCAAATAATTCTGCAGCCAGGTCAGACGAAGCTGATTCAGGGCGTCGCCATAGGCGCTACCGGCTAGGTCATGATCTGCTGGCAATTGTATATCGCGTAGACCTAAGCGAATGCTGTTAAACACCTCATCACTCGGCCCAACGGTATCCAAGCCTAGCGCCTGCACAAGACGTTGGCAGCGCGAACCATCATGCAATAGCTGTAGATCAATCAGCGCAACCAACAACTCTACCGCTTGCGCAGCAGACCATGGATAAGAACGTAGGACATCGCCATACGAGAGACGATCAGTCGCCAACTGCAGATAATGTTTGGGAATACGCAAACGCTTGCCCAAGCTTTGGAGGCTCGCCATAGACCAGGGCAATAGCGCAAAGCGCTGCTCACTGGTGCCGCTGCCGAACTGGTGAGTAGTGGCGCTGGTTAATTCCTCAAGCCATGGCGTCAGGCCACCACACTCTGCCAGTACCTGAAACCAGCGCTGCGGCTGTGCTGCCCCCAAAGCTTTTGCAAATTCCTGCCAAACCCGTTCTGCCGACAGGGTTTCTAGCTCGCCTGCATCCGTCATGCTACGCATCAGCGCCTGAGTCTCGGCTGCAACAATAAAACCCGGCAGTTGCGCTGCAAAGCGTGCCACCCGAAACACCCGCAGCGGATCCTCAATAAAAGCCTCAGAGACGTGCCGCAGCACTCGATCATGCAAATCTTGCTGACCTTTGTACGGATCAATAAGGTGTCCTTCGCTCGTCTTAGCAATGGCGTTAATGGTCAAATCCCGCCGGCCCAAATCTTGTTCGAGAGTAACGTCTGGGCGCGCATCAACGACAAAACCACGATGGCCTTGCCCGCGCTTGCGCTCGGTGCGCGCAAGGGCGTGCTCTTCTTTCGTTTGTGGATGTAAAAATACCGGGAAGTCTTTGCCCACGCGCACGAAATCCAGGGCCAGCAGCTGCTGTTCGGTGGCGCCGACCACCACCCAATCTCGGTCCGGACTGGGTCGACCCAGCAGTTCATCGCGGACGGCTCCACCAACCAAATAACACTGCAACTGCTCAATCGATGACGCCATCTATGCCGCCTGCAGCGCTGCCTGAGAAATAAGTTCGCCGGTTTCCACGCAATAAGCGGTAAGAGTGCGCCCCCAAACACAGCCGGTATCAAGGGCGATGGCATCGGCCACTCCGGTATGACCTTCCAATGCGGCCCAATGACCAAAAAGGATTTTGCTGGTTGGCCGCTCGGTGGGGAATCGATACCACGGCCGCAAACCTTCTGGCGCGTCGCCAAGCGCACCTTTGTGGCTAAAGTTCATGCTCTGAGAACCATCGAGCAAACGCATACGCGTGAAGAAATTAGTAATTGCCCGCAATCTGTCCATGCCCTGCAAACCCTCGTGCCATGCCCCAGGCTCGTTACCGTACATACGGCGAAAGAACTCGACATAGGAAATAGCGCCTTTGCCCTGCATGACACGCTCTACCTCCGCTGCGTAGTCCAGCGCCTGCCGGTACGACCACATCGGCGGAATACCCGCATGCGCCATTACATGTTGTTGATCCGCAGAAACATACATTAGAGGTTGCTGACGCAGCCAATGGCCAAGCTCCTGTACATCATCAGCTTGCAGGAGTTCATCTAGGGTATCGGATCGATTTGGCGAATGGCCGCCAAACAAGATCGCTAAGAAGTGTAGGTCGTGATTACCCAGAACTATGCGGCATTGATCCGCCATAGCGTATAGCCGACGGAGGACACTGAGCGAATCCGGGCCGCGATTAATCAAGTCCCCAGCGAGCCAAAGTTCGTCTTCGTCACCGAACCCGATTTTCTCCAGCAGCGCTGCAAGTTCGCGATCACAGCCTTGGATATCACCAACCGCGTAGGTAGCCATCTGGGTTAATTCTCTACTAACACGAGCTCAGTGCACCAGTTCAGAGACCGCAAGACTGAACTGTGGGATTGCAACATCAAATTGTTCGCCCGCATCAGTGACAAATTCGTAATGTCCCCGCATCACGCCTACCGGCGTTTTTAATATGGCACCACTGGTATAACGGAATCCCTGCCCCGGCTGAATCCGGGGCTGCTGGCCTACAACACCCGGGCCATGAACTTCCTCAATTTCGCCCTGACCGTCAGTGATGATCCAATGGCGGTTAAGTAGCTGGCTCGCCTCGCTGGCATTGTTTTCGATGGTGATTGTATAGGCGAATACATAGCGCTGGGCATTAGGGTCCGATTCCTGAGGCAAATAGCGGGACTCTACTATCACGCGCACGCCATCCTCGCCCATCTCTGCACCCGAGCCACCAGTTGTTTTACTCATAGCGATCCAGTTCCTTCTGCGGCATGTTCATCCACCCATTGGGCGATCTCTACAAATTCAGCGACGCCAACATCATCCGCTCGCCACTGCGGCTCAGCCGCAACCACCGACCAATCAATGTTCAGCGTTTTCAGAGCATTCGACAAGCGCTTGCGGCGCGCCGAAAATGCCTGCCTCAGCACCTGGTCTACGGTAGACAGTCGCGCCGGCAAGTTTATTTGCGCCCGCGGCTGCATACGCACGACCGCGGAATCCACCTTAGGTGGCGGGCTGAAGCTGGAGGGAGACACATCAAACAAACCCTCTACCTCGGCCAGTAATTGCACCATGACGCTTAGTCGGCCCCAGGCTTTAGTACTCGGTTGTGCACACATCCGCTCGGCCATTTCTTTTTGCAACATAAAGTGCATGTCGCGAATGCTTCCGGGAGCGCTATGCGCATAAAGGATGAACTTGAGTATCAGTGGCGACGAAATGTTGTAGGGCAAATTGCCTACCACCCGCCACTCGTTAGCTACCGGGCCCAATAGCTCCTGCAGATCAACCTGCAAAATGTCGGTATTAATGATTTGCAATGCTGAGAAGCGCTGCTGGAGTTCCGGCACGAGGTCTCGATCAATCTCGACGGCCGTGTAGTGGGTGCCTTCTGTTGTCGTCAAATATTCCGTTAGCGCGCCCGTACCCGGTCCGATTTCCAGTACTCGTTGCCCCGGCTTCAAAGCCACCGCATCCGTAATGCGCTGCAATACCTGAGCGTCGTGCAGAAAGTGTTGGCCGAAGCGTTTACGCGCACGCATTAAATCGCACGCGTCCTAGCTAGCTGTTGCGCGGTCGCCAGCGCCTGGGCAAAACTGCCGCTGTCAGCATTACCGCTGGCGGCTATATCAAGGGCCGTGCCATGGTCCACCGAGGTACGCACGAAGGGTAAGCCCAACGTTACGTTGACGGCGCGACCAAAGCCTGCAAATTTCAATACCGGCAATCCCTGATCATGAAACATCGCCATTGTGGCGTCTGCCTGGGCTAAATACTTTGGCGTATACAGGGTATCCGCGGGCAATGGTCCGATCACGTTAATGCCGTCGCGCCGGAGTGCGTTACAAACGGGTTCAATTATCTCGATTTCCTCGCGACCCAGATGACCTCCCTCACCGGCGTGAGGATTAAGCCCGGCCACTAAAATCGTCGGCTTTGGCACTCCAAAGTCGCTGACCAGCGCTGTGTGCAAAATTCTTAACCGACGCTCCAATAACTCCTTGTCCAGGGCAGCTGCGACTGTTGCCAACGGCAAATGGGTGGTCGCCAAAGCGACCTTTAAAGTGTCGCTCATCAACAACATAACCACATCGTCAACAGCTGCGGCTTGGGCAAGATATTCTGTGTGGCCGCTGAACGGCAGGCCCGCGTCGTTGATCACCGATTTCTGCATAGGACCGGTAACCAGGGCTGCAAATGCTCCACTCATGGCGCCGGCAATGGCGCGATCCAAGGCTGCTAATACTGCTGGGGCATGATCCGGATTAAGTTGTCCTGGCTCCACCCTGCTCGGTAGAGGTATATGTATCACCTTTAGGTCGCCTGAAGCGGCAGCTGGGCGCTCAAGATCATCTTGGATTTGCAGCGGCAAACCGAGCAGCTGCGCACGCTGGCGCAACATATCGGCGTCGGCCACTACCACCCAAGGAATGGTATCCTCTTTTTGGCTTTGGGCGTATTGAATTACCAGGTCAGGGCCAATGCCCGCTGGTTCACCTGGGGTGACAGCTAGCACAACGTCTACCCCAACCGACCAGAGAAATTGGCATTAGGCATTCGGCAATCGAATTTCGACAAAGGCTTCATCGCGTAACTCTTTGAGCCACTCTTGCCGCTCTTCTTCAAAACGTCTGTTGTGCAGCAACTCCAGTGCCATGTTACGCCGAGCTTCGTCGCTCATATCTTGTTCGCGACGGCCCTCTACTAACAACACATGCCAACCAAACTGGCTCAGGAAAGGCTCACTGAACGACCCTGCCTCTGTTCTTTGCATAACCTCTGCGAAGATACCAACAAATTGATCCTCAGTTGACCAGCCCAGATCACCGCCATTGAGAGCACTGCCGGGGTCCTCTGAGAACTCGGTCGCCAACTCAATAAAGTCGCCGCCATCACCTAAGCGTCGGTGCACATCTTGAATGATCGCTTCGGCTTCACTAGGTGTTCTTATCTCTGATGGCCGCACCAAGATATGCCGCACCTTGGTTTGCTTCGACTTCTGCACGCCAGCACCACGCTGCTCAAGAAGCTTAATAATGTGGATCGAGCTACCACTAAGAATTGGCTGGGCAATGTCGCCCACACTCATCTGCATCACTGGCTCAGCGAATATACTGGGCAATTCACCAGCTTTGCGCCAACCCATATCACCCCCTTCCAACGCAGAACTGGCCGAGGACTCTGCCATCGCCACAGGGGCGAATTCAGCACCTTCGCGCAAGGTTGTCACGATATTGTTGGCTTTCTCCAGCGCCTGCCGGATGACTCCCTCGGACGCATTTTCGTCTGTTGTAATCATAATGTGACCAACACGGAATTCGTCCGAAAACAGTTGCTTGTAGTAAGGCGAGTTCAGCAACCCTTGTACATCCTGTTCGGTAATTGATATCCGCCGACCGACCAAGGCGCGCTGCAGGCGACTAACCAGCATTTCTTCGCGGATATCTTCGAGGAACTGGCGAAAGTTATTGCCATCCGCAACCAACGCTTGACGAAACTCATCTACGGTTTTGTTGCTGTTCTGCGCAAATTGTGCAACAGCACGACTGAGCGTTTCATCATCAATGGTGAGTCCACGACGCTGTGCCTCTTGCCGCTGCAAATTCTCCAATATCAACCGCTCCATTATCTGGCTGACTAGGACGTCATTAGGCGGAAGGCGCGTTCCGTTTTCTTCACTAGAACGTCGCACCAGATCAATTCGGTCTAATAGCTCACTGGCGAGCACTACGTCGTCGTCTACTACTGCAACGATGCCATCGAGTTTCTGATATTGGGCTGTAACAAGGCCCGGCATGGATATAAAAGCCAGCGCACCTGCGATAAGTATGCGACGGGGCAACTTCACTGCTGAGACTAAATTTTCTAACGACTGTCTTAAGGACATACAGCTAACCTTTGGAATTATAGTTTATGCAAGGCCATTATGAATTTTCGCAGTTTGCGCTCGAGGCCAAGCGGTGCCTAGTGTATCTCAGGCTGGGGTGACGGATACAGTAATCAAAGCCCAGACGAAACGTGGTCATAGCCTCGCACTCCGCGGCGTAACATGGCATCAATATTCGACCCAAAACCGCCCAAACCTTTTAGTGTCAATTCTAGCGCCACACCACTATTGGTGCGCAATGAATAGTCCGCATTACCCGCAACACTAACAGGCAAGAAGGCGGAACTACGCAAAGCTCGGGTCAACACTAACCGACCGCGAACACAGCAGTCGTCATATTGTAACCCCACGAAGCCCTCTACGGTACGCGAGCGCTGCAAGTCATAGTGCCAGCGCGCCATCAGCGATAGGCGTGTTGACGCCGGCCAAATTGTAGAAATTTCGATTTGCTCCACGGCTTCATCGAAGTATTGGGCAGACGCCAAGCGATTACGCGCACCTAGAGTAACCATGCGCCGCTTATTAAGACGGTAATGTAAGGCTGCGCTCAGTTCTTGCCACTGGCCTGACTCGCCACTCCATATCTGGTGGCTATCGAGCTGCCAACGTGAGCCAAAACGCAAATTGAACTCACTGACCAGCGCCTCGTTGGAGACTGGCTGTTCTAACTCTCGAGTGTCGCGCAACCCTACACGGGCCTTGTCTAGATAAAAGATCTTGCCAAGACTGTAGCTCGCATATTCTTGGCCATTTGCCCCGGACAACAAGCGGCTGCTCAGCCCTAGGGTCACTTGATTGGCATCACCGACTCTATCGAGGCCTACGAAACGCTCCTTACGAAACAGTTGGCTGTAGCTCAGGGGCATATTGGTCGTATCAAAGATCGGCAGCGCCGATTGATCAGCATAACCCTGACGCAAGTACAGCACGCGAGGCTCTAACGTTTGCAACCAGTTGCGGCCAAGCCCCTGAAGGTAGCGATCGAAATACAATCCGGCATCCACATTAAAGTAGCCGACCCCGCGAGTGGGTGACGCATCGGCCAGGGGCACTTGCATCGACCGCAAATCCTGCTCCAGCGCATAGCTAGTGTACTTGTAGCCACCGGTGCTGGTAAAAAAACCTGCGGGCCAACGTTTGCGATAGGAGATTTCAGGTTGCCAGTGCAGGCGCTCGCCATAAACGCCTTCGGTTAAATCTTGCTGCTGCGGTGGTATTCCCAGCGGCGCAAAAAACTCATCGCTGGTTTGCTCAAAGCGTGCCCAACTGCTCTGCATACGCAGTTGCCAATGCGCCCCTATACCTCGCTGATAATCGATATCCAACTGCGGTGACCTGCTGTAAGTAGGTAGTGCCAGTTGATCCAGGCGTTGGAAGCTCTGGTGCCAAAGCCGTGTGGTTAGGCCACCGTGTTGATAGCGCATCTCAATTCGGCGCTGTAAATCTGATGGGTTAGTCGAATCAAAAGTGCTGTTGCGCGATAAGTCGAAATCCATATTCAGATCACGCAGGTAATCCCGGTCACTCAAGCGCGAATAGTCGGCATAAGTGCGTAGTCGACCAGCGGTGCCCCTATGCCGCAGATTTACATACCAGCGATCCGCTGGAGTAAACGCTCCGAAACGCTCAATGCCGCCAAATTGATCGTAACGACGACGACTCATAATGCCGTTATAGATCCCATCGTCCGCTAGCAACCCGCCTTGTATCTGGGTCATTTGCTGCGGCGTTAACCAACGCCCCTGAGCTGCGAAGCCGGAGCCACGGTTGCCGATCCATTTAGGCTTTATAGTGGCGTCGACGTTCGGCGCGATATTCAGATAATAAGGTACGCCTATACTGGCGCCCTCTTCGTCGTCATATCCAACCGTTGGCACTAAGAAGCCACTCTGGCGCGCCGCCACAGACTCATCGCCACTGCCAAGTGGCAACTTCAAATAAGGCAGATAAATGAGCGGAACCGACTTGATCCGTAATACGGCACCGCGGGTGGTCACGGATTCAGAATTCGCTGCGACGGTGAGCTGCCGAGCACTCAACGACCAGCCGTCGTCCGCCGGCGCACAGTAGGTAAATTCACCATCATCAATGGATAACTGACCTGCCGCATTACGCGTTAATCGCTGTGCTTGCGCCCGCAAGCCGCCCTTGGCCAGCACGAGCTCCGCCTGTTCTATCTGCAGTTGCTGTATATCCGTTTGCCACTGGGCCTGGCGCCCCTGCATAACCATGCCCGGCTGTTCGAGACGTAAACCCTGATTAAATGCAATCGTGGTACCCGCATCAATATCTACCGCCGGCGCGCTGATCAGCATATCTCGCTGTTGGATTTCTACTGCCCCGGAAAGCGCTATACGTTCGTCCAAGGCGCCCGTTAGCTGATCCGCAGAAACGCGCAACTTGTTGTCTAGAACGTTACTGAATGGCTGCTGCGGCTGAACATAAGTGCCGGCGCATGCGCCACTAGACCGATGCCCGCTGGGTACAAATAGCTCGCTCGCCAGCCCATTGCCTTGGCTACTAGGAGATGTAAGGACATCTGCATTGGCACCAGTGGCATATGCGAGCACAAAAATTTGCGCCCAAGCTCCGATGCAGTGGTAAGGGGAAGCGATCATGGGGCGCAGTCTCGCCTAATCTATCCTGATTTAGCAATGGAAAGACACCACACCCGCGCAAAACCAAGAAACTTTATTCTCTGCTATCTCCACAGCGGGCCTTTATAATCGGCTCATGCATGACCCATCAGCTTTGTTTAATTGGTGCACCGAAGTCACTCAGGACTCTAACCTAGTCTTTGATCCGCTGGCGGTTGAGGCCAGCCATCGGCGCTTTTATCGGCTGCACTCCAACACCAATCCAGTTCGGCGCTGGGTCGCCATGGACAGCCCACCAGAGCTCGAGCAAAACCAGCAGTTTTTGACCATGGCCATGGTCTTTGCTGATCACGACATCCCCGTGCCGACCATTATCGACAAAGATATGACACGGGGCTTCATGCTTATGAATGATTTGGGGGCGTTGGATCTCGCCCAGGCCTATGCATCACCCGTCGAAGAGGCCGCGCTACGCGCTGCGGTGGACACCTTAATTGAGCTGCAGGATGTCCAGTCTCCGCACATACCGCCCTATGATGAGGCGCGCTTAACTATGGAATTCGAGCTGTTTGAAGAGTGGGTGCTGCGCCAACTGCTCGGAGACGCTGGCAATGACCTAGCCGCCAAATACGCAACGGCGCTGGCCCATACTAAGAGCGCATGTATCGCGGCCATGCTCGCGCAACCACAGGTTTGTGTGCATCGCGACTACCACTGCCGCAATGTGCTGTTTAACCATGGACAAATCGGCGTTGTAGATTTCCAAGACGCCCTGGCTGGACCCGGCCTTTACGATATCGCATCGCTATTGCGAGACTGCTATTACCAACACGACGAACGGACCATTGATTATTGGCTGGATTATTTCCTGTCACGCTCAGCGCACTTCATTACAAACGATTTCGCGGCAACAAAAAGCGCCTTTGACCACACAGCCATACAGCGACAGATAAAGGCAATGGGTATTTTTGCGCGCCTGCATATCCGTGACGCTAAGAGCAGTCACCTGCGCTGGATTAAACCAGTGGTTCACAGCCTAATTACCAGTACTGGCGCCTATGACGATACCCAAGATTTAAACCAACTGTTAGGCGAATTATTACCGCGACTAGAGGACAAACTCGGAGCCAGATCATGAAAGCAATGATTCTTGCTGCTGGCCTGGGGCGGCGCTTAGCACCGTTAACGAATCACCAGCCTAAACCTTTGTTACCAATCGCTGGAGAGCCTCTGCTGGTTCGACAAATACGCCAACTCAGTCAAGCCAGCTATAAAGACATTGTGATCAACCTACATCATTTGGGAGCGCAAATTGAAACCACCCTAGGCGATGGCAGTGCCCTCGGGGTAAATATTCAATACAGCCACGAGGATATATTGTTAGATACCGGTGGCGGTATCGTTAAAGCATTACCGATGCTCGGCAATGCACCCTTTGTGGTACTCAACGGCGACATTCTTACCAATTTCGATTTTACTGATCTGCCGAACGATTTTACTGCTGACACACTCGGCCATCTGGTGGTTACCGAAAAGCCAGCCAGCCGCGATCATGGCGACTTCAACCTCAATAATCAGCGTATCACCGAGCGCGGCGACGATTGGGTGTACTGCGGTATCGCTGTCTTGGATCCAAGGCTTTTTATAAATGCTCCACAAGGCGCCTTTTCACTGCGCGACATTTATTTTTCGGCTCTAGCAAAAAGCCAGCTAAGTGCCCAAATTCATTCTGGGCACTGGACTGATATTGGTGACTTGGAAGAATACGCTGCAGTCCGCGATGGCGGATTCGAGAAAAAATAACCCGCTGCAACCCAACCCTCGGTTACACTAGCGTTCTTCGCAACGGGTGCTCAAAACTATGAATCACTGGATTTGTCCCTCTATCCTAGCCGCTGATTTTACTCGTCTTGGCGACGAAGTACGGGCGGTATTGGATGCCGGTGCCGACACTATTCACTTTGATGTCATGGACAACCACTACGTACCTAATTTATCCATTGGACCACTGGTATTGAGTTCGCTGCGCAAAGCCGGCTTTGACACCGTCATAGATGTGCATTTGATGGTTAAGCCGGTAGACCGATTAATCGGCGATTTTCTCGAAGCCGGCGCTGACTACATCACCATTCATCCAGAATCGACTGAGCATTTACATCGCAGCCTGACCCAGATTAGCGAGGGCGGCGCTAAAGCCGGTATCGTCTTTAATCCCGCAACACCACTGGATGTCCTCTCTGAGGTCATAGATCTCGTAGACTTGGTACTGATCATGTCGGTCAACCCTGGTTTCGGCGGTCAGTCGTTCATCCCAAGTAGCTTGGACAAACTGCGTCAAGCCCGAGAGCTTATCGACGTCAGCGGGCGAGATATTCGATTGCAAATAGACGGCGGTATCAAACCTGCAAACATTGGCGATGCAGCCGCTGCTGGCGCCGACGCTTTCGTAGCGGGTACTGCAATCTTCGGCCAAGAAAATTATGCTGAGGTCATCGGTGCGCTACGCACGAATATCGCCGCAGCCAACGACTCGTGAACGAGGCGCGCTATAGGGCGTATCTATTCGACTTAGACGGAACCTTAGTAGACAGCGTACCCGACATTGATCAGGCCCTAAATCACGCCCTGGCGACGGCAGACCTACCACCGGTTGCGGAGTCGCTGACCCGTCATTGGATTGGCCACGGTTCCCGCACACTCATTCAACAAGCGCTACAGCATCATCAGAAACCCGCGGATACGACAGCCATCGATCAACTCATTGGGCCTTTTCTCAGTCACTATAAGGCTAATATCGCAGTCCACAGTAAAATTTATCCGCAGGTACGCGAGACTTTAAGCACCCTGCAACAGGCCGGCAGCAAGTTAGCCGTGGTTACCAATAAACTGACGGAGTTAAGTGAGCCCTTACTGCAGGACATTGGGCTGTATGACTTTTTTGATCTGATCGTATGCGGCGATACTGCAGCCCAACCCAAACCCGCAGCGGACCCCATCGTGCTGTGTCTAGAGCACTTCAACCTTGCGCCACAGCAGGTATTAATGGTCGGCGATTCAGAAACCGATGTACTTGCCGCCAAGGCGGCCAATGTGGATGTGGCCTGTGTGCGTGACGGTTATAACCACGGTGTCGACGTAACAACCCTAGATCCGGACTTTGTAATTACAAGCTTTGCCGATTTGCTCGTGCACTGAACCGAGGACACTCACTCCACATCCTAAAAAATGCGTGGTAGCCTTCGCTCACGCGATATTTAAGCACCTGGAAAACACATGTTCGGCCGAATAATTCGAGCAAATAAGAGCGATCGCTCATTGGAGCGCTGGCGTAGCTGATCATGCTTTCGCCCCAGACGCTCCGCTAAATTTTTGCTTACAGGCCCACTATGAGTTCAACATCGCCCAGCTATCGACGCGTTCCGATCGTTCATGAAACCCTTGCGGATTTAGATACACCACTATCGGTTTATCTGAAACTTGCCAACGGCCCGTACTCCTATTTGCTGGAATCGGCGCAAAACGCCGGCGATGACGGGGAAAAGTGGGGGCGTTATTCGATCATTGGCCTACCCGCCCGTACCATTATTAAGGTCACAGGTTCGCTGGTGGAGGTGATCAGCGACGGCAAGATTACCGAATCTGTACAGACTGACGACCCGCTGACATTCGTAGAAGAATTCCAAAAGCGCTTTGAGGTAGAAAACATTGAAGGTCTACCCCGATTCTTCGGCGGCCTAGTGGGTTATTTCGGCTATGACACGGTGCGTTACGTCGAACCGCGACTGGCAAACAACGCGCCCGAGGATACTCTAAATACCCCCGACATTATGTTAATGGTCAGTGAGGAAGTCGTTGTTTTTGACAACATTCGCGGACGCATGCAGTTAATCGGTCTGGTCGACCCGGATCAAGATGGCGCTGCCGAGGCCATGCAAAAACGCCTGCAACAACGAGCGGAGCAGCTGCAGTTGCCGATCCAAGGTTTAGCACAGGGTGGCGCCAACAAACGTATCGAGGAAAGTGATTTTGTTTCCGAATTTGGCGAGGCGGCATTCCAAAAGGCAGTAGAAAAAATCCGTGAGTACACACGTGCCGGGGACGTTATGCAGGTGGTCCTTGCCCAGCGTATGTCAATTCCGTTTAAAGCCCCGGCGGTCAACCTGTACCGAGCTTTACGCAGTCTAAATCCATCGCCCTATATGTACTTTATGCATCTGGATGAGTTTCAGATCGTCAGCTCATCGCCAGAAATCCTAGCTCGGTTGGAAAACGGTGTAATTACCAACCGACCGCTGGCTGGCACTCGCCGCCGCGGCCACGACGACGCTGAAGACCTTGCGCTTGAAGCAGAACTCAAGGCCGATCCCAAGGAAATTGCCGAACATCTGATGCTCATTGACCTTGGCCGCAACGACGTTGGTCGGGTCTCTGCGCCTGGCTCAGTGGAGGTCACCGAACAATTTGTTATCGAACGTTATTCCCATGTGATGCATTTATCTTCCAACGTAAATGGCACATTACAACCCGGCAAAACTGCCATGGATGTGTTGCGGGCAACTTTGCCGGTGGGCACCCTATCAGGTGCGCCGAAGGTCAGAGCCATGGAGATTATCGACGAGCTGGAACCGGTTAAACGCGGCATTTACGGTGGCGCCGTTGGCTATCTATCTTGGAACGGCAATATGGACACAGCAATTGCCATTCGCACCGCAGTCATTAAAGACGGCAAACTGTATATCCAAGCGGGCGGCGGCATCGTGCACGATTCAGTACCGCGTTTGGAATGGAAAGAAAGCCTTAATAAAGGACGAGCGATTTTCCGCGCTGCGGCGCTTGCCGAAAATCAGCTCGTCGACCCAAACAACGAACAGCGATGAGGGGAGCGTAAGATGATTCTAATGATCGACAACTACGATTCTTTTACCTACAACATCGTGCAGTACTTGTTGGAGCTCGGCGCAGATGTGGTGGTGCGACGCAATGATGAGATCGACCTCGACGGCATTGCGGCCCTTAAACCTGAAAAAATTGTCATTTCACCCGGTCCGTGCACACCCAACGAGGCGGGTATTTCGATGCCGTGTATCGAACGCTTTGCTGGAACGACTCCGATTCTTGGTATCTGCCTCGGTCACCAAAGCATTGGCCAAGTCTTTGGCGGCAAGGTCATTCGCGCCAAGGAGGTCATGCACGGCAAGACATCGCCCATCCATCACAATGCAGCCGGTGTCTTTAGTAATTTGGCAGGCCCTTTTACCGCCACCCGCTATCATTCCTTAGTCGTAGAGCAAGATTCCTTACCCGAATGTTTGGAAGTTACCGCTTGGACAGAAGCCGACGGTCAGATCGACGAAATCATGGGCCTGCGCCATCGAGAGCTAGCCGTTGAGGGGGTGCAATTCCACCCAGAATCAATACTCAGCGAACACGGTCATGCGCTGCTGCAAAATTTCCTGCAAAGTGCCTGAGCATAAGAATTAAGGGACAGTATCTATGGACATTCCTGCCGCGCTGCAGCATATCGTCGACGGTCAAGACCTGACTCAAGATCAGGCAACCCAGGTTTTTCACACCATCATGTCTGGCGCAGCAACGCCAGCCCAGATTGGTGCATTGCTGGCTGCCTTGAGAGTCAAAGGCGAAACCGCTGAGGAAATAGCCGGTGCGGCGATGACCATGCGCGAGCTTTCAACCAAGGTTGAGGTAGATGTGCCGCACTTAGTAGATACCTGCGGCACCGGTGGCAGCGGCCTCAAGTTATTCAATATTTCCACCGCTGCGGCATTCGTGGCTGCTGCGGCAGGCGCTCATGTTGCGAAACACGGTAATCGTAAAATGACCAGTTTTAGCGGCAGCGCAGATTTGTTGGAAGCGGCTGGAGTGAATCTGGCGCTGAACCCAGAGCAAATAGCCCGGTGCATTAGCGAGATCGGTGTTGGCTTTTTGTTCGCTCAGGCGCATCACAGCGCAATGCGATTCGCCGGCCCAGTACGTCAGGAGATCGGTATTCGTACTCTTATGAATGTTCTCGGCCCGATGACCAACCCAGCCGGAGCAACACGTCAGGTCATTGGTGTATTTAGCCCTCAGTGGCAACAGAAGATGGCAGAGGTGCTTATGCTCTTAGGCACCCGCCATGCCATGATTGTGCACAGCGATGGGCTGGATGAAATTCGTCTGGACGCTGATACCACCGTAGTGGAGTTGCGGGATGGGACGATTACCACCTATACCATTACGCCAAGGGATTTGCCCATATCCACCCATAGCGCTGCGGCCATAGAGGCGCTAACGGCTCAATCTAGCGAACAAAGCCTACAACTGGTACGCCAAGCACTAGAGGACGAAAGCTCTGCGGCGGCTGATATTGTCAGCTTAAACGCCGGCGCTGCGATTTACGTGTCCGGTGTCGCAAACACACTCGCGGACGGCGTGGTTATGGCCAAAGACGCTATAGCTACCGGACTTGCGCGCGAGCGGCTGCGAGAGCTTGCTGCCACCAGCAGCCTTATGGCTGAGCAAAACGGCGATTCGGACGCGTCATGAGTAACATCCTCGAACAGATACTTGCAACCAAACGTCAGGAAGTCGCCCACCGCCGCACCTTGGTGTCGGAACAAAAGCTCCTCGACGACATTACCGGCGCAACCACTCCATTAGGCTTTGTTAGCGCTTTGTACCAGCGCGCCAACCAACAAAAACCAGGGGTTATTGCCGAAATTAAAAAAGCTTCGCCCAGCAAAGGCGTTATTCGGAAAGACTTCGACCCTGTTGCTATTGCAACCAGCTATGCGGCTGCGAACGCAACCTGTCTGTCCATACTCACCGATGAGCGGTATTTCCAGGGACACGACGACTATCTGCGTGATGTACGCCAAGCCGTTACGCTGCCCTTACTGCGTAAAGACTTCACCATTGATGCGTATCAAGTGTATGAAGCCCGAGCTATGGGCGCGGATTGCATATTGCTCATCGTCAGTGCGCTGACTTCAGAGCAGCTCCATGATTTTTATGCTCTCGCGCAATCACTGGGCTTAGACGTTTTGATCGAAGTACACGATGCTGAAGAGTTGGCTACGGCTTTAGCCTTGCAGCCGGGGTTGATTGGCATCAATAACCGGAATCTGAAAACCTTTGACACCGACTTAAATACCACCATTGATTTATTGAACGATATCCCGCCAGACGTCGTTGTTGTTACGGAGAGCGGGATCAGCACCGTAGACGACATCAATCGTATGCAGGCACATCACGTGCATTGTTTTTTGGTCGGCGAGGCGTTTATGCGTGCCGCTGACCCAGGACATGCACTGGCAGAGCTATTCGGCTAGTACCCTGTCAACGAGTGCCGTGCACGACCATGGTTTTGCCGCGCACCGTAATTAAACCCTCGGACGACAGCGCCCTAATTGCCCGACCGGCCATTTCTCTAGAGCAACCAACGATGTTGCCGATCTCAAGCCGCGTCACCTTAATCTGCATGCCTTGAGGATGGGTGACCGCATCCGGTTGTTTCGATAACTCCATGAGGGTGCGGGCGACTCTGCCTGTTACGTCTAAAAAAGCCAGATCGCTGACTTTTTGGGTGGTGCGCACAAGCCGGTTGGCCATCTGTGTTGCTACCGTAAAAACCAAGTCTGGATGCTGCTGTGAGAGTGCTCTAAACCTCGCGTAAGACAATTCTGCCACCTCGCAGCAACATTTAGCCTTTACCCCGGCACTGCGCTGGCGACTTTTTAAAAACATTGGTAGCTCACCAAAAAATTCGCCAGCGCTTAAATAATCTAAAATAATTTCTCTGCCAGCGGCGCCGTCAATGTGTACTGACACCATGCCGCGCAACAACAAAAACACCGAGTCGCAATTTTCCCCGCCAAAGATAATGGTGCTACGCGGCTGAAATTTGCGCAGATTTGCCGCCGCGATAAAAGCTCGAAGATGGGGTTCTTCTGGTTCATAACGTTCGCCCGGAATTATTTGTGCGTAGCGCTCCTGCTCAGGATCATATTCAGCACTACCGTCATCCCAGCTAATCAATTGGTCGAACAAATGTCCGCCGTATTCGGATTGCTGGCCTTTCAGCGCCTGCAGCATGTGCGTTGATTCCATAACTGCAGCGGAATCCCAAGCCAGCGCGATATCGCTGGATTGAGGCAACGAATCTTCGACATTCAAGGGATCTGCATCGGCTAATACATGCACGGATTCGCGTTGCGAACTTCGGCCACTGTTTGGATTCATCGAACCACACCTGCACCACTTATTCGTCTGCCATGCTAGCTGCGCTTAGCAAATCAGGTAGGGGGCGTTAAGACGAACGGTAGCAATTCGCTCCCAGACGGTGGGTTACAAGCCCTTAAAGACAAGCCGCTAGATTCTATAGCTGCTCTTTGTCATTAGCTTTGCTGCCAAGCTAATACCGCGCTTGAGCATCGCTGGGAATTCTTCGCCACCCATTTCCAAGGCGTGGGCGCCATGACGCGCTTCGTCAGCACGCATGGCCTGCAAAATCGCTCGGGTCTTTGCGTCATTGTGCGGAATTGAATCTAAGTGTTCATTCAAATGCTCTACCACCTGAGCTTCGGTAGCTTCGACAAATCCAAGGCTGATTCGGTCACCAAGAAACCCCGCTCCGGCGCCCAGCACAAACGACGCACCGTAAAATAACGGATCTAATACGCTGGGTCGGGCATCGAGATCTTCTAGACGCTGGGCACACCAACTCAAATGATCTTGCTCTTCGGCAGCTGCATCCAGCAACGAGCGCTTGGCAACTGGATCACGCGCCGTCATGGCCTGGCCCTCGTACAACGCCTGGGCACAGACCTCACCAGTATGGTTTACCCGCATCAAGCCGCCCACATGGCGCTTTTCGGCATCGCTCAGATCCACATCTTGAATTTGCTTTGCAGGATTTTCGCGCTGGGCAGCACGGCCCCCTGTTAACGTTTTAAGTGCTCGATCGAACCCGCTAATCAGTTGATCCACGGCATCGCTAGGATTTCTTTGTGCACTGTTCATTATCTTTCCAAAATATCAAACAACGTCTGCTACTTCCGATCGATGGCCCGATACCCAATATCCTTGCGGAAGTAACGATTACGCCAGCCGATTAAATCCAGCCGTTCATAGGCCCGGGCCTGAGCGAGTGCCACATCGTCGCCTAAGCCAACAACACACAGCACTCGACCCCCTGCGGTAACGATCTCTGATTGTTGCTCACGGGTACCGGCATGAAAGACTTTTGTGTCAGCCAATTCTTTATCCAGACCTGTGATTACATCACCACTCTCATACGATCCCGGGTAACCGCCAGCGGCCATAACAACACCCAGTGCAACCCGCGGATCAAATTGCAACTGCACGTCATCGAGCTTGCCCGCTACTGCAGCCTGACAGGCCAGCAACAAATCGGATTGTAAACGCATCATTACCGGCTGCGCTTCAGGATCACCAAAGCGGCAATTAAATTCAATGACCTTGGGGCTACCTTCGTCATCGATCATTAGCCCAGCGTACAAAAAACCAATATACGGTGCGCCATCTTTCGCCATACCCGCCAATGTTGGCTCGATGACGTCTCCCATAACCGCCGCATCTACTTGCGGAGTCACTACCGGGGCTGGGGAGTATGCGCCCATGCCACCTGTGTTTGGACCTTTGTCGCCATCGTCCCGGGCTTTATGGTCCTGGGAGGAAGCAAACGGAATTGCGTGCACACCATCGCAAAGACAGATAAAGCTGGCTTCTTCACCGGTTAAGAATTCCTCAACAACTACTTTATGGCCGGCCTCGCCAAATACATTACCGGCTAACATATCGCGCACCGCCGCTAAGGCTTGCGACTCTTCAGTCGCAACCACAACGCCCTTACCGGCGGCAAGCCCATCGGCCTTGATAACGATCGGTGCCCCTTGAGCGCGCACGTATTCACTGGCTTCGTTGACATCAGTGAATGTCGCATGGGCCGCGGTGGGAATACCATGGCGCTGCAGAAAGTCTTTACTAAAGGCCTTCGACCCTTCTAGCTGAGCCGCAGCCTTACTCGGCCCAAAACAGGGCAACCCTGCTGCGGTAAAGTCATCGACTATGCCGGCGACTAAGGGCAATTCGGGGCCAACTAAGGTGAAATCTACAGCTTCGCGCTGGGCCAACGACAACAGACCCGCGCAATCGTCCGCCGCAACATCCACGTTACGTAGGCCTGGCTCGATGGCGGTCCCGGCGTTACCTGGCGCCACCAGCACTTCATTCACTCCAGCGCTTTGCCGGAGCTTCCAAGCCAACGCGTGTTCGCGACCGCCGCTGCCGATTACCAGTATTTTCATCTATTCACCCAGAATGTTTACGGCACCCATGCGCCGCGCTGTTAATGGCGGAAATGCCGAATGCCCGTGAAAACCATTGCCAAACCGTGTTCGTCTGCAGCGGCAATCACTTCTTCGTCGCGCATAGATCCGCCCGGTTGAATGACTGCACTTATACCAGCCTCTGCCGCAGCATCTATGCCGTCCCTGAACGGAAAAAAAGCATCAGAGGACATCACCGCACCTGGCACACTCAGCCCTTCTTCCGCGGCTTTTAATCCCGCGATCTTCGCGCTGATGACCCGACTCATTTGGCCTGCACCAACACCGATGGTTTGCGCATCCCGGGCATATACAATCGCGTTAGATTTAGTAAACCACGCCACCTTCCATGCGAAGTGCAGATCTGTCAGTTGCGCAGCTGTCGGCTGAACTTTAGTGACTACCCGAAGGGCCGCATCATCAAGGCAGGTCTCGTCTGCATCCTGCAGCAACAAGCCTCCGCCAACGCGTTTAAATTCCATGCCACGCCCGGCACCACCGCGTTCACCGCAACTCAGCAGCCGCACATTTTTCTTCTGCTGGGCGACACTAACCGCCTCGGGGTCAACCGTGGGTGCAATTACGACTTCAACAAACTGCCGCTCAAGGATCAGGCCCAGTAGTTTTGCATCCAGTGGGCGGTTGAAAGCTATGATGCCCCCAAATGCCGATGTGGGATCCGTGGCAAAGGCTTTTTCGTAAGCTTCCAGAAGATCGCTGCCTAGACCTACCCCGCATGGGTTCGCGTGTTTAACAATCACACAGGCGGGCTCCTCGAACGCGGCAACACATTCTAACGCAGCGTCAGTATCCGCGATGTTGTTATACGACAGCGCCTTGCCTTGTAGCTGGGTATAACCCGCAATCGTACCCTCCGGACTTGGGGTCAGGCCGGCACCACCTATCTCACGATAAAAGCCTGCGCGCTGATGCGGATTTTCGCCATAACGCATGTCGTCTATTTTTTCGAACGTCAGGGTCAGTGAATCCGGTAGAGGTTCCTCTGCACCAAGGTACCCCGCCACCGTCGCATCGTATTGCGCAGTATGGCGGAATGCCTTAAGCGCAAATTGACGCCGCGTTGTCTGGTCTACTTTATTTTCACTCAGCGCACGCAAAACCTCAGAGTAATCGTTAGGGCTTACCACCACTAAAACGTCGGCATGGTTTTTCGCTGCAGCACGGACCATTGTTGGTCCACCAATATCAATATTCTCGATCGCCATGGCATCCGTGCAATCTTGCCGAGCAATCGTGGCGGCAAAGGGATATAAGTTAACTACCACCAAATCGATAGGGTCTATGGACTGAGCCGCGAGCACTGCGTCATCAATGCCACGCCGCGCTAGGATGCCTCCGTGTATTTTCGGGTGCAGGGTCTTTACCCGCCCGTCCATTATTTCCGGCGATCCGGTATGTTCTGATACCTCGGTGACTTTTATGCCAGCCTCAAGCAATGTGTTGTAGGTGCCACCCGTAGACAAAATCTCAACATCAGCGTCAGCCAACGCTTGGGCAAAGTCGGTTACTCCAGTTTTATCTGAAACGCTGATCAAAGCTCTGCGAATCTGCAGTGGCATGTGGATCTCCTAGCAAGAGAATGAATTTACCGCCAACGGGGGCTTCGCCTTTACCCGTTGTTGCTGTTCTAGAATCGTTGCCTCGGTTAACGCGCTAAGCCATGTTACCTGCGCAAAGGCAGTATCGAGTCGCATGAACTCTGGGACTAACGCGGCGGCATCTAATCGCTGCAGGTACGCTTGTATATGTTTACGCGCAATCCGCACACCTTGCTGGAGGCCATAAAACCTGTGCATATGATCCAGATGCTCGCACATAATGTGTAAACGCTGAGCCAAGGTCGGCGCGCCAGCGCCGGCTAACTCTTGAAAAATCCATGGCTGCCCGATGGCACCACGCCCGATCATAATGCCATCTGCACCACTCTGTTCCAGCGCCTGCTCCGCACTTTGCGCATCGTCAATATCACCGTTGGCCAACACTGGGATGGACAAATCCCTGCTTGCTTCGGCGACCGCCGCGAAGCGCACCGCGCCGGCAAATTTACAGGCGCGGCTGCGGCCATGCATGACCACCATACGCGCTCCCGCTTGCTCGGCAGCACGTGCTGCCTCTGCACCTATTCGGTCATCGACAACTAACCCGATGCGAGTTTTGATCGTGACCGGAACTGTAACCGCAGCCGCGACGGTCTCGACAATGGCGGCCACTCGATCAAGATCGCCAAGCAATGCTGACCCTGCTGCTCGACGACACACCTTCTTTGCCGGACAACCAAAATTGATGTCGATTAACGCGGCCCCTTCATCAACCAAACGGCGCGCGGTTTCCGCCATGACAGCCGGCTCATTGCCGGCCATTTGCACCGCAGTCGGCGCCGCACAGGGCAAGGCCTCACGGCGCAGCTGACTTTTTTGGGTATGCCAAAGGTCCAACTTGGACGCAACCATTTCGCTAACCATATGCCCAGCACCAAACCTCCAAGCCAGAGTTCGGAAAGGCACATCGGTTAATCCCGCCATAGGGGCCAATGCAATACGGTTACGTAACTGCATAGGTCCAAGGCTTAATGGAGAATGGAGAGGTGACTGGCTCATAATAAGGGCAAAAAAACAGGGCGGTATGATACCGCCCTCGCTAGCAAACCAACAGCCGCAGCTGNGATTGTGGTTACATTTTCATTTCGTAAAAACACAATTTATTACCGTCTGGATCACGCACATAGGCGCCATAAAATACCGGCAGCCGCTCCCCTGGCTCGCCTTCATCTGTGGCGCCCAGCTCTATTGCCTTGGCATAAAGCTTGTCGACACCGGCGCGGTCCCCACCCGGAATCGCAATCATGTTGCCGTTACCATGATGGGGAGTTTGTTCATCGTAGGGAATACAAACAGCCAACATCGGCGCGCCGGGACCGGTGCCATAAAACTTGATCCGATCCTGGCCAAACAATTGCCTTGCACCTACCTCGGCAAGCAGTCCGTCGTAAAAGGCGCAGGCTTTCTCCATGTCGCTGACACCAATAGTGATATACCCAATCATTTCGTCTCCCCGTTACTGCAATTTATGGATTTTTTGTGCCAATCAGGCACGCCCAGTCATCTTCGATCACCGGCTTAACAAAATCAATCAGCGGATATGCTTCGATAACGCTGTCCACCTGTTGCGGCAAAATGCCCGACAACACAACCTGACCACTAGGCTGCAATAGTGCGCAAAAGTGCTCGGCCAATTGCTGCAACGGCCCGGCCAGGATATTTGCCGCGATCACATCAAACGGCAGGATGTCTGACTCGGTTTGTCGATGCCAATCTTGTAGGTTGAAGACTTGCAGTTGATCGCTGTTTACGGCGTTAAATTGTGCATTCTCATTGGTCGCCAACACCGCTTGATCATCGTGGTCTACTCCAACAGCGGTGGCTCCGAGCAGCGCTGCGGCAATCGCAAGAATTCCCGAGCCACAGCCGAAGTCGAGAATCCGCTGACCTGGTCGAACAGATTCGGCCAGATACGACAAACACATCCGTGTGGTGGGGTGGCTGCCACTGCCAAACGCTAACCCGGGCNCTAAGTAGAGACAGGCTANGCTCTCAGGTCGCGGATCCGCTGCTCGGGATTTAGGTAACAACCACAGACGATCTGCAAAGNGCTGGTCAATTGCATGCTGATGCACAGCAGCTTGCCAATCTTGCTCTGCAATGAAATCAAATTCGCAATGCTCGTGAAGCTGGGGATCCAACTGTTTTAACCCGGCACCGAGTTCCGCCACATCCAAATCAAGATGAAAGAATGCTTTGACCCGCACCAACTGCCAGATCGGCGTGGCGCCCGGGTCCGGTTCCAAAACCACCTCATCCGCTAAGCTTTCTAACACCACAGCTACTGCACCATGGTCGGTTAACAGTTTCTCGGCCTGTGCTACTTGGTCAGACTGCAAGTGCCAGCGCAGTTGAATCCAATTCACGAAAGTTCAAATAATCGGTCGCCTGTGCTTATGGGCTCCCCATCAGCGACAACGATGGCAATAATCACACCCTCCACCGGCGCCTTAATCTCATGCATCATCTTCATGCTTTCGATGATGCACAGCACTTCGCCAGCCTGAACGGTATCTCCCACTCCCACGAAAGGCTCCGCGTCAGGATTGGGCGCTCGATAAAAAGTCCCAGCCATGGGTGCAGGAACCCACGTTGCCTTGGTGCTCGGCCGCTGTGCCGCAGGAGGCGATATCGNCGTCTGCGGAAGATCAGGTGCAGCGCCACTTGGCCGCGCCAAGGCGATACGTACAGATTCGTCACCACTGGTGACTTCCAGCTCGGCCAACCCCGCCTCTTCAGCAAGCTCGATGAGTTTTTTTACTTTGCGNAAGTCCATCTAACCCTCCCGATTCTGTAAAATCGATAATGCTGCGCTGAGGGCGAGCTCGTAGCCCTGGGCACCCAAACCAACAATCACCCCTTCAGCAATATCGCTGAAATACGATCTGTGCCGAAATTCTTCGCGCTGATGGATATTCGACAAATGGACCTCAATCAATGGCACTCCAACGCCAAGGAAAGCATCACGTAACGCGATACTGCTGTGGGTAAAAGCCCCGGGGTTGATCAAAATAAAATCTATAGCGCCAGCGGCAGCCGCTTGTACCGCATCAACTAATACATGTTCAGCATTACTTTGCAGGGTGGACAATTCAGCGCCAGCGGCTCGCGCTTGCTCAGTCAAGGCTCGCTCAATCTGCGCTAAGGTTTGCTGCCCATAAACATCGGGCTCCCGCGTGCCCAGCAAATTAAGATTGGGTCCGTTCAGCAGTAATAATCGATAGGATTGTTCTGACACAAGAAACCTCAGACGATTTTTATTTACCCGAAATTATCGCATATTTGCTCTTTTTACAGGCATTTTAGCAGAATTTATACNTTATTTTTCGGCATTTCGCGCTAAAACCGCCTGCAGATGCGGCACAAGTTGCTGTTCTGACACCTCTCCCTGAAGCCTAAGTTCTTCGATTTCGCTACTATCTTGTCGAAAAAACACCAGGCTGGGCGGCCCGAAGAGACCATAGTGGTTGAGTAACTCTTGGTCTATAGCATCGTTACGTGTTACATCTGCTTTCAATAGTTGAAAGCGGTCGAGTAGCGGCGCCACCGCAGCGGTGGGAAAAACCTGCTCTTCCATCACTTTGCATGAGATGCACCAATCCGCATAGACGTCTAACAATACCGGCTTCTGGCTACCGCGTACTGCCTGCTGGACGTCGGCAACACTTTTCNCNCCCTGCCACTCCAACACCTGCTCACTTTTGCCGGCCCGGGCCACATCAGAACTAAAGCCACCAAGCGGCTTCAGCGGGTCAGCGCCGCCTAAGCCCGCGCCGACAACACACAGCACACCCCAGACCAAGGCAAGGATACCCACAACTTGGAGACCTCTTTGCCCCGGTTGTCGCTCTGAGAAAACCAAGGCCCCGAGAAATACCCCGCAACCAATAAGTAATGCACCCCACAACAGCAGCACCAGAGGTGCAGGCAGCAAGCGCGCCAACAGCCAGATAGCTACCGCGAGCAAGCCAACCCCGAAAGCGCCTTTCACCAGATCCATCCAGCCACCAGCCCGTGGCAACCAATGTCCACCGGTACCACCGACAATCATTAATGGCACCCCCATGCCGAGCGCCAGGGTAAATAATGCGCTGCCGCCTAACATTACATCGCCGGTATTCGACAAATAAATCAAGGCGCCCGCTAGCGGCGGCGTAATGCACGGCGAGACCACGAGACTGGACAAAGCACCCATGACAAAGACCGAGCGGTGACTACTGCCCGCGGCCACTTGGTCTTGTTGCGCCCGCGCGCGATCATCCAACCACTGTTGCATGGCCTGGGGCAACGTAAGCTCATAGAAACCGAACATTGCGCCGGCAAGCAGGGTGAAAATCAGTGCCGACACGATTAGCACCGCTGGCGACTGCAGCTTAGCTTGCAGATTCAACTCAGCCCCAAAAAGGCCCACCAACAACCCGACAGCGGCAAAGGTCACAGCCATACCCAAGACATAGGCTGCCGATAAAGATAGGGCGCGCCGTTTCGCCAGATCCTTACCCTGGCCAACAATAATGCTCGAAAGAATCGGCAGCATCGGAAACACACAGGGCGTAAAAGTCAGTCCGAGACCAGCAACAAAAAATACTGCCAAGACAGTGATTAAACTCGAATTAGCGAGTATGTCGGCTATCGCTCGATCTTCGCCAATGACCTCGGTCGTACTAGCCGATGCTGCGAGTTCAGCAGCAGCAGAGCTAGACAGCAGACGACCGCCGGTAGAGATAAATTGCTTTTGCTCCGGTGGATAGCAAAGCCCACGCTCCGAGCATCCTTGATACATCACCACCAACTGAGCACCTTCTTCGAGGCGTGTGCCGGATAACGTCAACTCGGCTATTTGGTAGTAAACCTCAACATCACCAAAAAATTCGTCGAATTTGTCTTTGCCCGGTGGCATTTGCAATTGGTCTATCGCTACACCATCAACACTCGCCGAAAATCGATGGCGGTACAGGTAATATTCGGGAGCGATGTCCCAAGTAATTCGCGCTGCTCCCGAATCTGCAAGATCTGCGCGAATTGCGAAGGCTTCATCAGCAGGCAAGAACTCTGGTTCTTGTTCTTCAAAGGGCTCGGCCGATGGCCGCGTAAAGTCCTCAGCGGCGACAGAAAAGGTGGCTAGACAAGACGCTGTGAGAACCAGCCACAACAAGAAAAAACTTTGCCCACTAAACCACTTGCGAGAAAAAAACATATAATTGCGTCTCCGATTTAACTGAGCGCCGCAACAGCCGCTTGCTGCATCATTCGCGCACAAACCGTCTATGATAAAAGCATTAAAGATTCACTACCACCGTCCTTTACAAAAGTTAATTGAGGCTGCGTTAACCACTATGCTTTGTTTAATGATGATGAGTTGCACAACGGCACCCCAAGCACCGCTCAAAAAGGTGCTGATCACAGAACAACAAAGTCGCCTAGTGAATTTGGAATATGCCGCTTTGGACGCACTGGAACGCATGCATTTCAGCACGCCTTATGCCGACAGTGCGGAGCAAATATTTAGCCAAATACTGGCGCTCGATCCAAACAGTTCAGTGGCACAACGTGGCATCGAACAAATTGTTGAACATCACATCGACGTCGCATTGAGGGCGTTAGCAGGTCGCCAACAGGCGTCCGCAGAGCGCGCANTGGCTCATGCCCGTCGCCTAGATCCCCAACATCCTTCCATCGCACCAACAGAAAATCAGCTGAACTTACTTGCAAATTCGAAATTCGTCCGCATTAACCTGCCCAAAGGCGACGTACGTCAAGCAACCAAGGCTACGAAAGCGCAGNTGCAGCACTTGCGGGCGCAGCTGGATGAAAACTTGAGATGTCGCTTTACCATAGCGGTCAGCAGTGACGATCAAGGAAGGTTTGTCTATCAGCTGCTAAAAGAACGTCTTCAACACGCACTAACGCTGAGCGCAGCTGTCATAATCTCAAGCCCCAATCGGGTGGAGGGCACATGTTTCTGACACGACTTCGGAACCTGTTTGGGGGCGCGTTCATCTGCGTACTAATAATGGGCGTTATCGGATGCACGCCGTCCACACAGAATCCTGCAACCTACGATGTGAGCAATGCCAGCATTCGTACGCCAGTGCNTGGGCGTACGGTTACGGCGGGCTATTTTGATTTCAAGAACAACAGCGACGCAACCGTCACCATTGTTGGTGTTAGTGGCGATGTCGCCGCAAGTATCGAAATGCATACCATCAAAAAAATTGACCAACAGATGCGAATGCGGCCATTGCCTGAGATAAGCGTTGCACCCGGCGCGGTGGTCAATTTCGCCAGCGGCGGCAATCATCTGATGTTATTCGATGTACAACTGGGCAATAGCCCAAGTGTTCTGAAAATCGAGCTCGCTAGTGGTGTTATTGTCGAGGCACCGTTCGAACACACCCGACTGATCGAATCGGATTAACGAATAACGCTATGCAATGGAAATTCTGGCAACGCGGCGCGACCAATACCGATGACATCATGGACAAGCCTATTGGGCAATCTGCTACCGGGGCACTGCTGCGAACAGCCGGTGGGGTGGTAACCGGGTTAGTCATTCTCACTGGAGCGGTCGGCTGGTGGTGGGACANTGAACCAAGCCATTTTGACGTTCGCGCCAAGGCCCTCGAGCACGCTGCCAGTGCCAATCAGCAAGTAGTCACCGGCTACATCACCACCACCGCGGTTATCGAGCTGACAGACACACTGCTGAGCAAGCGCGGCGGCTATCTGTCTAATGACCTGCTGCCGCCCGGTGTATGGATGGACAATATTCCAGAGTGGGAGTTNGGCACTCTAACCTTGCTGCGCGACACTGCCCGAGTTTACCGTAATGATTTTTCGCGCTCGCAAAGTCAGTCTACGGAAGATCCGGACCTGGCAGAGGCAGAGGCTAAGTTCTTCTTTGACAACAACTCATGGCTGCTGCCACAAACAGAGGATCAATACCGCGAAGGTATTGAATATTTTCAGGCCTACCGAAATCGATTGGCAAACCCGCTTGAGGCTAACGCACAGTTCTACGCCCGCGCCGACAATCTACAACAGTGGCTTGCCGCAGTGGAAACACGCTTGGGCAGCCTGTCGCAAAGACTGTCTGCCAGCGTCGGCAAACGCCAGCTGAACACTGACCTTGCCGGTGATAGCGCAGCCAGCCAGGCGACTCAGAGCCCCCAGGAGCAGGTGGTAAAAACGCCGTGGCTGCAGATCGATAATGTATTTTACGAGGCGCGCGGCTTTACCTACGGCCTCATCCACATGTTGCAGGCGGTCGACCACGATTTTGCCGACGTCTTAGATAAAAAGAACGCACGGGTTTCGCTAAAGCAAATTATTCGCGAGTTGGAACCGACGCAAGAAACGCTCTGGAGCCCGATGGTTCTCAACGGCGACGGCTTCGGCCCGCTGGCAAATCATTCATTGGTTATGGCATCGCACATTTCACGCGCAAATGCCGCGATCATCGACCTTCGTACCTTACTGACCCAAGGCTAAAACCGCCTCTTAATCGGATCTGCAGGCCCATATTTTCGCCGCAATGTGTCTGGTAACCAGCCGTCACGCTGGTATCATACGCGCCGCAGACTTGCAGGGGGCTGGCTCTGGTTACTCAGAGCGCCGTATTTCTATGTCCTCTTGCAGACCGATACACCAATCTGTTGGGGACTTAAATGACTGATCTCTTGATTTGGCCGCCATTACTTGGCGTACTCGGCATGGTTGTGGCCGTGATTATTTATATGATCGTGCGCAGCTATGACCCGGGCTCGGAGGCTCTTCAGAAAATCGCAGACGCTATTCATGAAGGCGCCATGGTTTTCATGAAAAGAGAATATACGCAGCTAGCAATTTTCGCGTCAGTACTCGTGGTCGCTATTTACTTTTCGCTTGGATCGTCTACCGCGATAGCTTTCCTCGCGGGAGCATTATCCTCAGCCTGCGCGGGTTGGTTTGGTATGTACACCGCTACCCAGGCCAATGTCAGAACGACTAATGCCGCGCATACTGATGGACAAGCCAGCGCGCTCTCAGTTGCCTTCTTTGGCGGTTCTATTATGGGACTCGCAGTGGCGTCACTTGGCCTTATAGGATTGGGTTCTGTCTATTATTTCTTCGGTGGAGATCCTGAAACGGCGCATCACATCCATGGATTTGGTATGGGTGGATCTGTCGTTGCCTTATTCTCTCGAGTTGGCGGCGGAATTTACACAAAAAGCGCTGATGTTGGCGCNGATTTAGTTGGCAAACTCGAGCAGGGAATCCCTGAAGACGACCCGAGAAACCCTGGTGTGATTGCAGATAACGTTGGCGATAATGTGGGCGACGTAGCCGGGATGGGATCTGATATCTTCGAGTCATACGTAGGGTCTATGATTGCGACTATTGCCATAGCGTCCACGCTCGCAGTGGCGTCGATATCTGCTCTGGCACCCGACATGAGCGAGGCAGACGGTAGGTCGACACTGATGTTCTTGCCGCTGGCGCTCGCTTCCACTGGTTTAATTTGTTCTATCCTTGGCATTGGTGCCGTTCGTGCGATGTCTACCTTTGAACCAGCAAAGGCGCTTAGATTTGGGATGATTGGAACCACCATTCTTTTCATGGCGGCGGCCTATGTCCTNGTACATATGGTTGGCTTAACCACCAATATTTGGTACGCGGTCTTGTTTGGGGCGGCCGGTGGCATTTGTATTGGGCTAATCACCGAGTACTACACGGCTTCGACTCCTGTGATTAACATCGCTGAATCAGGCAAAACAGGGCCGGCAACGGTTATGATCACCGGCCTGTCTGTCGGCATGCAGTCAGTCGTCGGACCGCTTCTTGTTATCTGTGCAATCATCTGGGTTTCTACTGACATGGCTGGATTATATGGAGTCGGCGTTGCCGCAGTAGGACTCCTGGCCACAGTAGGCATGACAATGGCGGTGGATGCTTATGGACCAGTAGCAGATAACGCTGGTGGCATAGCTGAAATGGGCGGCTTGGGAGAAGAAACAAGAGCCATCACAGATTCACTTGATGAACTGGGTAATACCACAGCCGCTATGGGCAAAGGGTTTGCCATCGGAGCTGCGGCACTCGCAGCACTGGCAATCATTGCAGCGTTCGTCGAGGTGCTGACCGTAGAAAGAGGCGGCGATTTTGTCCTGCACATTGGTGATCCAAATGTTCTCATTGGCCTATTTATTGGTGGCTTGGTCCCGTTTTTGATCGCCAGCATTACTATGACAGCGGTGGGCGATGCCGCCATGGATATGATCGAAGAAATCAGACGGCAATTCCGCGAAATCCCTGGCCTTATGGAGGGAACCGCTGAGCCAGATAACGCCAAATGTGTAGACATCGCGACGGCCGCGGCATTGAAGCGAATGCTTTTGCCCGGAGTAATCGCAGTGGCTGTTCCGCCAGTGGTTGGTTTTACGCTGGGCGCAGAGGCTCTCGGGGGTACTCTTGGGGGTGGATTAATTGGGTGTGTTCTGCTCGCTCTTACTATGGCCAACGCGGGCGGCGCCTGGGATAACGCTAAAAAGTACGTTGAAAAAGGCAATCTGGGCGGCAAAGGGTCTGATGTCCATGCCGCAGTAGTTGTCGGCGACACCGTAGGTGACCCCTTTAAGGATACCTCTGGCCCATCGATGAACATTCTCATCAACGTGATGGCGATTGTTAGCTTGGTGATTGCGCCACTGTTGGCCTAGGATTTTCCAAGCTGAAAAAAAGGGGGCCAAGGCCCCCTTTTTATTTGCGGTTACTCTATTAAGAGCGTCCCACAGCTACCATTGCTCCGGCAACTTCTTGGCCACCCGCTGTTGCTTGAGTCGGACATATTCTGGCACCCCATTTTTATACCTCGGGTAGTCTTCTCCCGCGATCAAAGGTCGCAAATAACGCATGGCGCGGGCAGTTATATCAAAGCCATCTTTGCTGATGTAACTCTTCGGCATAAATCGCTCTACATTCGCAACTTTCGACAATTTAGCTTCGCCAATTTTCCAGCGATAGGGCGAGTCATTAGTGCGCACAATCGTCGGCATAACTGCTGTCTTGCCTGCAACTGCCAATTTGACTGCAGCACGACCCAAGGCATAGGCCTGCTCTACATCGGTCGCCGAAGCGATGTGTCGCGCAGAGCGCTGTAAGTAGTCCGCGACCGCCCAATGATTTTTGTATCCCAGCTTAGCCGTCACCAAATTGGCTATCACAGGAGCCACACCACCCAACTGGGCATGACCAAAGGCATCCTTGGCCGCGCCGGACTCACCGACAAACTTGCCATTGGCGAATCTAACGCCCTCGGAAACCACAATGACGCAAAACCCTTTTTCTGCCACAGTGGCTTTTACCCGACGCAAAAATTGCCGCTGATTAAAGGGTACTTCGGGAAGCAAAATAATATGTGGCGGATCTCCTGCTTGGTCACGGGCTAACGCACCCGCTGCAGCGATCCAACCCGCATGTCGCCCCATCACTTCCAGCACGAATACATTGGTTGATGTAGCACACATCGACTCAATGTCTAGGGCAGCTTCTTTTGTCGATACCGCAACATATTTGGCAACCGAACCAAAACCCGGGCAGCAGTCCGTTATGGGCAAGTCGTTGTCCACGGTCTTCGGCACACCAATACACTGTAGCGGGTAACCTAGGCGCGCACCAAGCTGTGACACTTTATTTGCGGTGTCTTGAGAATCGCCACCACCGTTGTAGAAGAAG
Source organism: Gammaproteobacteria bacterium (assembly GCA_002684495.1). Lineage (GTDB taxonomy): Bacteria > Pseudomonadota > Gammaproteobacteria > Pseudomonadales > Azotimanducaceae > UBA4421. The sequence continues at coordinate 37,632 of NYVG01000032.1, forward strand.
TAACGAATATTGTGCGCTTGGAATACATCGATTAAGCGATGGTATTCACGCGGATCTTCGGCATAAGGCTTAAGTTTATAGCGGCATGACCCAAAGGCCCCACCAGGAGTACTGCGTAAACCCGCAATGGCGCGCTTGCTTTCTTTGGAAGCGTCGATCAATTCCTCATGCAACGCTCCTACAATGCCATTGGCGCCGACCAAGACTTTGCCAATCACATCTTTATGCTCAGCAGCGGTTTGTAATACGCCGCAGGCAGTCGCGTTAATAACCGCAGTAACGCCACCAGATTGGGCATAAAAGGCATTTGCCTTGACCATAGGATTCTCCTTCAGACCGCGTTCATTCGCTGAGGGCAGAATTGTCTGCGATTCCGTAAACTTGTGCGACAATTTCTGCCCGATTTAGGCGTATTTTCATGAGCAAACATCTCTATTTCCTCGGCATCGGCGGCACTCTGATGGGCAGCCTTGCACAGCTCGCGAAGCAAATGGGATACGAGGTCAGCGGCAGCGACGGCGCTATCTATCCACCCATGTCAGACCAGCTTGCCCAAGCCGGCATTAGTGCCTCTGAGGGCTTCGACCCGGCCCAACTCGATCCACCACCGGATCAGATCATTATTGGCAATGCTGGTCTGCCCAGAGGTCATGCTGCTGTTGAATACATTCTTGAACGCAACCTTAGCTACACATCCGGTGCCGAATGGTTAGGCAGCACCGTATTACGCGACCGCTGGGTGCTCGCGGTTGCCGGAACCCATGGCAAAACCACCACTGCGAGCATGCTCGCATGGATTTTAGACCAAGCCGGTCTGAACCCTGGCTACCTAATTGGCGGTGCGCCAAATAATTTCGAACAATCTGCTCGACTTGGCGATGGTCCCTTTTTCGTCGTTGAAGCAGACGAATACGACACCAGCTATTTTGACCGTCGGTCAAAGTTTGTGCATTACCGCCCTCGAACGTTAATCGTGAACAATCTCGAGTACGATCACGCGGACATATTCCCTGATATCGGCGCGATTCAAGCACAGTTTCATCTGCTACTCCGAACCGTCCCCCAGGGCGGCTTGGTAGTCGCGCCCAGTGATGATGAAGGGGTAAATGACGTGTTGCATCAGGGTTGCTGGACTCCGATTGCTAGAGTCGGCAACAAGGCACCGCGCAAGCCGGTAAATTATGATAACGGTGATTTATGGTCGACCACCCAACGTGCAACAGAACCTGGAAAATTCGAGGTACTGCTGAACGACGCCAGCCAGGGCACGATCGAATGGTCTTTGAAGGGTGCCCACAACCGCAGTAATGCGATTAACGCGATTGCCGCTGCGCGTCATGCCGGAGTGCCTACCGACGTCTCCATCGATGCGTTGAATAATTTCAGCGGTGTTAAACGTCGCATGGAAGTCATTTTTGAGGACACCAACACAGTCATTTATGACGACTTTGCTCATCACCCAACTGCAATCCGTGCCACTCTGCAGGGGCTTCGTGATAATGCAAGCTCAGACGAGATCATTGCCATTATCGAGCCCAGAACCCACACCATGTCCCTTGGCACTCTGCAAGCCGACCTGACCACCTGTTGTGCTGCGGCCGACCGCGTCATCTGGTTTCGCGGCAGTAATATCAAATGGGATGTACAACAACTCGCCGCCGACTGTGTGGTCGAAGCCAAAGTCGAGGACAATACCAACCAGCTAATCGAAAATTTGTTGCAGTTGCCAAATCTCGAGGGCGGACGCAAACGCCATCTCGTGATCATGAGCAATGGCGCCTTTGACAGTATTTACAGCAAAATCGTTACGAGCTTTACGACTCGTAGCCAGTAACGGCCATAAACACTTTATAGGGGGTATTCGTGTTAACTGAAAAACGCATTGTTATTACCGGCGCGGGCAGCGGTATCGGCCGCTCCACCAGCATTCTAGCTGCTGGCTACGGCGCAAAGATTGTATGTGTCGACCTCAACGACAGTGTTAATTCAACCGTTGAAGAAATCACCCGCAACGGTGGCACTGCCACAGCAGTACAGGCAGACGTCAGTGACGAGACTGCGGTGGCAGACTTTATTGCACAATGTGTGGCGCTCTATGGCGGTATCGACGGCATTTACGCCAACGCTGGGGTATCTGGGGGACGCAAAAGCCTGACCGAATTAACCGTAGAGGACTGGCAACGCACTCTAGCCGTGAATACCGTTGGCGTATTCTTGGCGATCAAACACAGCGTGCCGCATTTCGTAAACAAGAAACAAGGCGCGATAGTCTGCACCGCGTCAGTTGCTGGCCTGCGTGCGAACGCAGGCGGTGTGGATTATTCCGCCAGTAAGGCTGGGGTCATCAGCATAGTTCAAACAACCGCCTATCAACTTTACGGCACTGGCGTAAGAATAAACGCCATCTGCCCAGGTCTTATTGAAACAGGGATGACCAAGCCAACGTTCGATCTCGCGCGAGAACGTGGCAAAGAAGACCGAATTGGTCAGATCAATCCTGCAAAACGCTATGGCCAGCCCAGTGAAATCAGCGAAGCTGCGTGCTTTTTACTGAGTGACCGCGCATCTTATGTAAACGGTCAGGCGCTGCCTGTTGATGGTGGTTTGTCAGCTTCCCATCCCTGGGTCTTTCCGAGAACCTAAAACAGCGCCTCTGGCATCGCCATAACCGCCGAAGACTCTGCCTCGATGCTTTGCTCCAGACCCAAGGTCTGGGGCAACAGCCGGGCAAAAAAGTATCGGGCGGTTGCGCGTTTGGCGTCGCCAAATTCATTCTGCGGCGCACAACTGGCCATACGCGCCCACAGCCAGGCACATAACGTCAGCCCAACGAAATCCAAGAAATCTACAGAGACTGCTCCCGCCAGGTTGGGATCTTGCTTGGCGCGCGCGACCACGGATTGAGTCACCGCATCTAAGCGCTGGCAAACGTCGGCTAACGGCTCTAAAAATTCAGGCGCAACCGCAGTGGCGGTGATGTCGCTGAGCAGGTCCTGTAGCGTTTTGCCACCATCGCGCACGACCTTGCGACCCACTAAATCAATGGCCTGGACACCATTCGCACCTTCATAAATCTGACCGATCCGCGCATCGCGGACAATCTGTTCCATGCCCCACTCTTTGATGTAGCCATGGCCACCAAGTACCTGCTGGCCAAGCACAGCACAATCCAATCCGCGGTCAGTCAAAAAGGCTTTGACCACTGGTGTAAGCAACTGGCCAATACGCCCGGCCCGCTGATCACCCGCATACTTCTCCAAGTCCAGTTGCATGCCCACGTATAAGCCCATAGCACGACAACCCTCTGCATAGGCCCGCTGGGTCAATAACATGCGCCTTACGTCCGGGTGCACTAATAACGAATCCGCTACTGCATCAGGGGTCTGCGGACCGCTAGGTGCGCGCCCCTGCAGACGCTCCCGCGCGTAGTTGGCGGAATGCTGGTAGGCCAATTGCGCAGCACCGAGCCCCTGCAGGCCGACGCTAAGCCGCTCGTAGTTCATCATTGTGAACATGGCCGCAAGACCCTGATTTTCTTCACCGAGCAAAAACCCTTTAGCGCCATCGTAATTAATTACTGACGTGGCACTGCCCTTTATGCCCATTTTGTGTTCCAACGAACCACTGGACCAGCCATTGCGCTCGCCAACACTGCCGTCGTCGTTCGGCAGGTACTTCGGTACGATAAACAACGATATTCCCTTACTGCCGAGTGGCGCGTCCGGCAATCTAGCAAGGGTTAAATGCACGATATTTTCCGCCATATCGTGCTCACCGCTGGTTATAAAAATTTTCTGCCCGGTAATTGCGTAGCTGCCATCGCTTTGCGCCTCTGCCTTGGTGCGCATGATCCCAAGGTCAGTGCCAGCATGAGACTCAGTCAATGCCATAGCGCCAGTCCACTCACCGGAATATAACTTTGGCAGGTATACGCTCTTTTGCTCTGGCGAGCCGTGGGCGTCTATACATAAACATGCCCCCACAGTCAGCGTGCCGTACAAATAGAGGCTGCTGTTCGCCGACCAAAACATTTCTTCTATCAAGCAACCAAGGCTTTTCGGCATGCCCTGGCCACCAAACTGAGGGTTGCCAGATAGACCCAGCCAGCCGCCTTGGGCCAGCTCAGCAAACGCCGCGGCAAAACCAGTGGGGGTAGTGACTTCACCGTCCTGCCACTGACAACCCTCTGCATCGCCAGACTGATTTAGCGGTGCCATAACTTCAGCGGCAACACGCCCACCCTCAGCGACAATGGCTTTGACCACGTCTGGCGACAAATCAGCAAACGCTTCTATCTCGCTCCAGGCGCTTTGCACATCAAAAACGTCATCCAGTAAGAATTCAATGTCCTGCTGTTGTACTTGGTATTCCACAGATTTTCCCTGTTGGCCTAAGCCGTCTTATAGCGTTCAAAGTCGTTGAGCGTTCGAGTGTGAAATTCTAACCATAGCTCGAGGGTTGTTCTAATTTTATGCGCACCAGATTAACCATGTCTAATTGTGGTGGATGTTTCGGCTATGCGGCTCACCCTACTTTCAGCAATAACCGATAGCATCGTACTCACGCTCATTTAGCCTATCTGCGCATGACCAGCATAAAATGCGAGCCAATACAGCACCCATGCGTAAAAGTGTTATTCAGCGCGCTGCTCGATTAGCGATTGACTATGTCGTTGGCGACGTCTGCGTGCTATGCCAATTGCCAATAACCCCCCATCAATGGCGCGACCCACTAACTCTAAACGGTCATATGTGCCCCTACTGCAGAACTGTCGTGGCGCTAAATCCCAATTCCTGCCAGCACTGTGCGCTGCCTTTGCCTAATGGTCAGCGCATCTGCGGTCGCTGCATTACAGCACCTCTTGTCGATATGGCCTTGGCCCCAGTACTGCACCAGCACTGCGGCGCCTATTTAGTTCATCAATTAAAATTTAGTCGCGGCGAACGCGAGGCACTGGCGTTGGCGAGCTTTCTGCTCACTGCTGTTCACCAACACTACCCCGATACAAACGCTCTGCCAGATCTTCTTATTCCGGTGCCCATCGCTCCTTGGACCCAATTGCGGCGTGGCTACAACCCCTCTGACTGGTTAGCGGACACGTTGCATAAACAGCTTAACGTTACTGTCGCCAACGATCTATTGACGCGCAGGGGTGGGCCGTCCCAACGCACGCTGACACGGCAGCAACGTCTGCGCTTGGCGAAAAACACCTTCGCGCTAAAGCGCAAGGTCGCGCCCAGAGCACTGGATTTCCAGCATGTCGCCATTATCGATGATGTGCTCACTACCGGTGCCACGGTAGCAGTACTCGCTCGAACCCTGCGGCGAGCCGGCGCTGTGCGAGTCGACGTGTGGTGCGCAACGCGCGCCTAACAGTAGATCTGACCCATGTGTTAGATGCTGCTAAAGTGCAGTTATGCACCAATCAGCACCGACGCCGTACGAAAACCTTACCCCAGACGCCATTCTCGATGCCCTAGAGAGTATCGGCCTGCAACCCAATGGCAGCTTGCTAGCGCTCAACAGCTATGAAAACCGGGTCTATCAGGCAGGGTTGGAAGATCAGGGCTTTGTTATTGCTAAATTCTATAGACCCCAGCGCTGGAGTGATGAAGCCATCGCCGAAGAGCACGACTTCACACAGCAGTTGGCAGATGCCGAATTGTCCGTTGTAAACCCTATGACCATGGGGGCAAGAGCTACTCAACCTCGAACTGTGTTTAAGCACCTGGAATTCCGCTTTGCTGTGTTTCCACGCCAGGGTGGGCATCCCCCCAACCTCGAGAATCTTGATGATCTTGAAGTCCTCAGCCGTACCATCGCGCGGATGCACGCCGTCGGTGCACAACTGTCGTTTCAACACCGGCCGCAAATAAACGCGCAGCGTTTCGGCCACGATAGCCGCGACTTTCTTCTTGCAAACAACTTTTTACCCGCTGAGATGGAATCAGCTTATGCGTCCATAAGCGAACACCTGCTGCAACGCATTGATCCGTTGATGGCTGACGCGCCAAATATTCGCATCCATGGCGACTGTCACATGGGTAATATTTTGTGGCGGGATGAAATCCCGCATTTCGTCGACTTTGACGACTGCATGATGGGGCCGCCAATTCAGGATCTGTGGATGCTCCTAAGCGGCGAGCGCCACGACCAAACCGCGCAACTCGCAATCATTTTGGATGCCTACAACGATTTTTACCCCTTCGCCGTGAATACGCTGAATTTAATCGAGCCACTACGCACACTACGCATCATGCATCACGCCGCTTGGATCGCACGGCGCTGGAACGACCCTGCGTTTCCGCCAGCATTTCCAACCTTCGACAGCGCCAATTATTGGTCTAAGCATGTTTTGGAATTACGCGAGCAACTCGCCTTATTAGACGAACCGCCATTAACCTATCTATAGCTTTAGGCAGCGCGCCGCACCCGCATCAGCGATTAACCATCAAGACCAAGTTCGCGCCGATTAACGCAAATATTGGCGTATTGCTGTAATAGAAATGTACGCTCGGAATCAGCGCAGTTACTTAACTGGGACTGCAGAATATTCATCGCTTTTGAATCCACCGAGTTCTCCGAGGCTCGCCCCGTCAATACTGAATCGGCGTAGCGGTTGGTGGAAAATACTCGAATACCCCCGACGATGGCCTGATCGAGGCGCTTAACGAGATCCTCAACGTTATTGCAATCATCACTGATCGGCCCATTGAAATGCACGTGCACCCGGCCTTTTTCACCCACTAGCCCTTGAATCATGCTGTGCAGATCTTCTTGTTCGCCCTTTGCGTAGTGCCCAACGCGATCAATTGCAGCCAACTCACGCGCTTTTGCCGGTCCACAAGGATCGATTTCGTAAGACAAAGATACCGGCACTAGCGCGCCGTTATTCAGCAGACTGGCCATGGGATCGGGTTGTTTGCGATAGGCCAGTAATAACATTTTTAACAGCGCCGGATCAGTGCGATCAAAGCCATCTTTCGCTCGACCCTGGCGTTGCGCGATCCAAACCGAGACATGTTCCTGCAGACTATGGCGGATGTACTGGCTTGTGCGTGTCATGGCGCGATAACCCGCGCGAGCACTGGCGAAATCTCGTTCAACGACGAAACTTTTGTTTAACCGCATCAGATCCGCAGCTAATGGGTTATTTAATAGATTATCGCCTACCGCCATGCGGCAGGTTTCGTTACCCGCCCGAAATATGAGCAGATTGATCAAACTCGAGTCCATGACAATATCGCGATGATTCGAGATAAAGAGATACTGTCGGGTCAGATCTAAATGCTCCAAACCCGAAACCGTCAGAGCGTCTGTGGAGTTATCTACCAGCTGTTCAAAATATTTTGAGACCAGCCGCTGAACATCGTCGACGTTGCGCAGGTTGCGCACGCTGAACTGCAACACCAATTTGGTCAGCCACGGGGCAAAAAAACGCTGTGCCAAGAAATTCGGTAAAACCAATTGCTTCGCCGCCGCGGCAAGCTGTGACGACTGACTGATCCGCGCCAACACCTCGGGAACTTCGTGGTCCTGATACGGCCGGATTGGATCAAAATCCATTACGTCTATCTTTTGCGTCGAGGTGGTCGCCATAGGGCTCTGGAACCTTTTGCTAAAGCGCCAGCGTACCACTCATTGCGGCGGTAACCCCTACCCAGATACCCATAACTAGAATCAACCAGAACGCCGCTCGTTTTAACGCTGCGTCGCTGACCGGTGGTGCAAGCACATGACCAAGCCACGTGCCCACCAAAACCACAGGCAGGGCCAGTAGGGTAATACCCAGGACCGCTTCAGTGAGTTCACCGCGCCAACCGACCATCACTGTGCGGGAACTGGTAACCAGCAAAAAACTCGATAATAGCGTGGCTCTGATTACGTGCAGTGGCAGCGGCTGACTGAAACCAAAAAGCCCAAGCACTGGGCCACTGGCAGAAAACATACCGCCCAAGGTTCCACCGCATAATCCAGTAAGCCACGTTACCCAAGACGGCGACACCCGTTGCAGAGGTTTTGGTTTTAGCAACATTCCCAACGCCCCTAGGGTCAAAAAAAAGCCCAAGCAAAGCTCTAACAGCCAGCGCGCATTGGCACCAAGTTGGTCAAGAAAATACAGACCCAAGACTAGGGCTGGGAGTTGCCCCGCAGCCAGCCAGCCGAAAAGCCGCCAATGCACGTGTTGGCTCTGTCCCCACAGCGATAATGCCGAGTTGGTAAGACTGAGAATACTCACCACCGCTGCTAGGGTTTCGATTTCGAGCAACCGCAACCCGCCGACTACCGCAACAATAAGCATGCCCATCGCAAATCCAGCGACCGCCTGGATATAGCTACCGAGCAGAGTGATCAGCAAGAAAATAATGAGAGCAGGAACGTCCACGGACCCATTGTGCCACAGCTGCTGGCAAGCAACGCTCACACACCCACCACACTGGGTCTGCTATTGTTGCTGCGCACTGTTATTGGAGTACGCATGATATGGATTTTTCTCTTACAGACAAAACCGCTCTTGTGACAGGCAGCTATCGCGGCACGGGCTTCGCGATTGCTAAGACGCTGTTGGCCGAGGGGGCTAACGTATTAGTGCATGGAATAACTGACGAGCAAGCCGCCGCCGCTGTATCCGAGTTAGCTGGCGGCATACCCGTGTCTGGAGACATCAGCGACCCAGCAGGCTGCCAAAGTTTGCTCGAGGCCTGTGCCGAACACTCAATCCAAATTCTTATCAACAACTACGGCGGTGCCGACCAGAGTACCTGGTTGGAGAGCAATGCTGATGATTGGCACAGCGCTTTCGAGAAAAATGTATTGTCGGCACAGAGGTTAACCCAGGCCTTGCTGCCCAGTCTGTTAGCAAGCTCGTGGGCACGCATAATCAACATAGGTACAGTTGGCTCTACCCGGCCTAATTCGCGAATGCCTGCCTACTATGCGGCCAAGGGCGCCTTAGCGACTATGACGATGAGCCTGGCAAAAGAGGTTGCCGGCAGCGCCATCCGTGTGAATCTCGTATCACCCGGCATCATCCTAACCCCAGAGGTCAAAGCCGCTTATCTTAAACGCGGCCAAGCTAAGGGTTGGGGGGATGACTGGTCGGAGATCGAGGCTAAAGTGGCAGCAGACATTCCTACTCGACGCATTACTCGACGTGACGAAGTCGCAGCTCTGGTTGCTTTCTTGTGCAGCGAACAGAGCAACGCTATTCACGGCCAAAATTTGCGCATTGATGGCGGCCAGCTGGACATTTTGACATGACCGCACTACCCGAGAGATGCATTGGCGTGGCGCTAACGCTGGGCAGTATCTTTATCATTGACCTAAATCAGATGACCCCGGTGCATCAGCTTTGGTTGCCTCTGCTGTTGGCGGCGGGCGCCTACTTTATGACTCAGTCGCTGATGGCAGTCGCCATCGCTTGCGGCACTTTGGCCTATATTCACATCAATAGTGCATCGCCCTTCTGGGTTGAATCCACAGCCTATCCAATCATCGTTTTGGTAAGTGTCGCGGTCATCGCCATGACGCTTATAGGGCGCTTTCGCCAACGCATCGCGGCCACCCATGAAGCCCGTTGGGCACAGCGTCGCAACGCAAATAAAGACAACCCGTGATGAGGCTGGAATCCACCGATGCGGTGTTATTTGACTTCGATGGCACGCTGGCACCAAACCTAGACTTAGCGGACATGCGCCGCCAAGTTGTTGAGCTGACAGTTGCCGCTGGTATTCCAGAGGATGTTTATGCCGGTCTGTACATTGTGGAGGTTATCGAAGCCGGTGCTGCATGGCTCGCCACACAGAACAGCGCGGAAGCAACTCTTTACCAACAGCGCGCACATCAGCTGATTCTGGACATAGAACTAAACGCAGCGCGCTCTACACAGGTCTTCCCAGGCATCAAAAATATGCTCACCCAGTTGCGCAACAGTGACATCAAAATTGGCATTGTCACCCGCAATTGCAGAGCCGCTATCGAGACCATTTTTCCTGATCGAGAGCTGTTCGTGGACGCCCTTCACGCACGGGATGATGTGGCTCATATAAAACCCGATCCGCGTCACCTACTGGCTAATCTGCAGGCCTTAAAAGCACGCCCAGACAGCAGTATTATGGTAGGAGATGGTGCGCTGGATATGCAGGCGGGCAAGGCGTTAAACATGCACTGTATTGGCGTCCTTACCGGCAGCAATGACTCTGCGGCACTGCAAAAGGCCGGGGCAAATCAGGTACTAGCGAACTGTATTTCCCTGCACGAGATATTGATTTAACGCATTGGCTTTCCAACGTTCTCGCGGCAAACTACGACTAGGCTCTATGGAGATTGCGTTATGAAAAAGGGAACCCTGATTCGAAACGAACTCGCACCGCTGCTGGATCGACTTATCGTGCAGTTGGAAGACGAAGGCCAACTGACCTACCGAGCACACTTTACCCGAATTCGTACCCGCCTCATCCGCGCTAATAGCGATTGGGAACTGGCACGACCCATCTTCGATTTATCTGCGGCCCATGCGATAGGCTTTGAGTTTTCCAATACCGCCGACGCTCTGGTGACCCGCATTTTGAGCAAATCAATGAGCCTGAATCGTCAGATTAACGGCATCGACCAAATCCGCCACTGAGTGACCATGCAAGCAACTATCCATTCCCTGTATCGCTACCCCGTCAAAAGCATGGGTGGGGATACCCTCAATAGCACTGCCTTAAATGCAAAGGGCATTCCCGGCGACCGTTGCTGGACCGTAAAGGACGAAGAGCGGGGCGGGATTAAAGGCGGTAAAAGATTTCCCCAACTCATGGGCATGCACGCTGAACTAGAGCATGAACCCGATGCGCTAACACCATCGCCACCGGTTACAATAAGGCTCCCAGATCAAAGTAGTACTCATTCAAAAGATCCTAACGTAAATCAGGCCCTTTCTAAGGCAATCGGGTCGCCAGTGAGTCTATGGCCGCTACTGCCTGCGGATCAGCTCGAGCATTACAAGCGCCCGCCAAATCCAGAAAATTTCGATCAAATGGCTTACTTTCGTGAGTTGTTTGCACGCGCAGAGGACGAGCCGCTACCAGATCTATCGACTTTTCCGAAAGAATTGTTCATTTATGAATCTTCTCCGGGAACTTACTTTGACGCTTTTCCACTACTGATCATGACCACGGCATCCTTGCACGCAATGTCCGCGGCGAGTAGCGAAAGTAATTTCGACGTACGGCGTTTTCGCCCAAATATCGTGCTCGATACTGATGCCGACGGTTTTGTCGAAAACGAATGGGTGGGCAAACGTTTGCAGCTTGGTAGCGCTGTGCTATTGATCAATGCCATCTGCCCACGTTGCGTTATGACGACCCACGGCTTTGCAGATTTACCCAAAGACCCAAAGGTCATGCGCCATCTGGTGCAGCAAAACGACGGCAACTTAGGCGTTTATGCGAGTGTTGAAAAGCCCGGTGACATCAAGTTGGGCGATAACGTTGAATGGCTGTCCTCGGACTCGTCTGCAACAGCAGGTTAAGCAGGTCCTCCTCACTACTGCACAAAAAAGGGGCACTGTGTGCCCCTTCCGATTCATCTACCGAGCGCCAATGGCGCCACAGTAGTCTGCATCTATCAATTGCTGCCCGTTGGTACCTCGGTAAACGGCATGCCTTTATCCATACGTGGCTCCTGAGGCATTCCCAATACCCGTTCCGCAATGATGTTGGCCATGATTTCATCGGTACCACCGGCGATGCGTCCGCCTGGTGCCCCCATGTATGTGAGCTGCAACATACCCGCTTCTTTGGATAACTTTTCGTCCCAGATTGCTCCGCTCATTTCCAAAAGGTCCATACAAAAAGACGCCATTTCCTGTGTCTTCGGTGCACCCACAAGTTTACCGATAGAGTTTTCTGGTCCTGGGATTTCGCCCCGTGACATCGCAGTCATGGAGCGATAACCAGTGAACCGCAAACCCGATTCTTGCACGTACCAATTGGCGAGCTTAGCGCGCACAGCGCTGTCGGCAATTGCTGGCTTGTCGTCGATCATGACTTCGTTGGCAATGCGATAAGCCATTTCGACATTAACGCCAGCGCCACCACCGCCAATGGCTGCACGCTCATTCATCAGCGTAGTCAGAGCCACTTGCCAGCCCTGCCCTACCTCACCAAGGCGCTGACTGTCTGGAATACGCACATCGGTGAAGTACACCTCATTAAAGTTCGCACCACCGGTCAACTGCTTAATTGGCTTGACCTCCACACCCGGCGACTTCATGTCTAAGAAGAAGTAGCTCAGGCCTTTATGCTTTGGCACGTTGGGATCCGTGCGCACAACCAGAATTCCATAATCAGAGTAGTGCGCGCCAGAGGTCCAGATTTTTTGTCCGTTGATAACCCAGTCGTCTCCATCACGTTCTGCCTTTGTACGCAGAGCTGCGAGATCCGATCCACCTGCAGGCTCGGAGAATAATTGGCACCAAATTTCTTCGCCGCTGGCGAGTTTCGGCAGATACCGCGCGTGGTGCTCAGGCTGACCCCAAGTCATCAATGTCGGTGCTGCCATCCCCTGTCCAATCACAAAGAAGCCAGCTGGAACATTGTATTTGGCCTCTTCTTGATTCCAAATCACCTGCTCTATCGCGCTGGCGCCGCGTCCACCGAACTCCTTGTCCCAGCGAATGCATGCCCATCCCGCATCATACTTGCGCTTTTGCCACAACTTCGCTGCAGCAAGTTCGTCTAAGCCCGCGAGTTCGTCTTTACTCGGTATGTTGTCTTTTAACCATGCCGCCGCTTCGGCGCGAAACGCTGCTTCGTCTTTTGAGTCATTAAAATCCATTGTATTCGTCCTTAATTTGTCTCTTTCGCTGAGTGATACGTGCTCTCTACGCAGCGTTGGTCTGTTCGTAGGCTGTGATCAACTTGTCCTGCCAGTAGCCCTCGCTACCTATGTTGACGCTGAGCAATTTCGCCCGGCGATAATAAAACTGACAATCAAATTCCCAGGTAAAGCCCATACCGCCATGGGTTTGAACATTTTCTTCCGCGGCGTGCACCGCCGCCTGAATAGCACCTACCCGAGCGGTCGCTGCCGCCAGCGCCAGTTCAGCACTGCCACTGTCCAGCGCCCACGCGCCGTAATAACAGTTGCTGCGCGCCAGAGTATTCTTCACATACATGCCCGCCAGCTTGTGCTTAATTGCCTGATAGGATGCGATCGAGCGGCCAAAGGCATAACGGCCCATGGCGTAATCGCGTGCTTGCTCAAGTGCTGCATCAGCTAGACCAACCTGTTCCCAAGCAAACAGCACTGCTGCTCGATCCAGCAAACTTTCCATTGCTGTCCATCCGGACCCTTCGCCACCGAGCAACTCAGACTGAGCATTAGCAAATTCAATGGCTGCATGACCACGAGTGAAGTCCAGCGTACGCACCGCTTCTCGGCTTAC
>NYVG01000033.1 GCA_002684495.1 Gammaproteobacteria bacterium
GTCCTCGTCTTGGAGGACGATTATTGACAAGCACCCTGCCCATTAAAAACGATATCCCATGCTCAATTGATAACCACCATGTCACTAATGCGCAAAGCGCCAATGGGTCCATAACCGGAATCAGTGAAGTCTTTTTCAACACCAACGCCATACATAAATTCATGACTGAAATCTTTAACCGACAGGATAATCTATGTCGGAAAAGACATTTAGTCGGTCTCCGATTTCCATATTCGGCTTCAGAGCCAAGCCTAGGTAACTGTCTTGCCCTACCTTTGCCCCAGTAAAGTGTCCGTCGCCGATACCTGTGCCCGCAACGATCTCGACTGCAGAGTTCTCGTGGACGTGTCTCCCAGCAATAAGACCTGTGCTAGCGCCTAAATCCAAATCATGACTAACCGCGTCTGTACTGAAATTTAAAGCTTGGAACTCGGCGTACCAGACACTCTCAGCTGATGCGCTTGTTCCTACGATAAAAAGCGCACCGCTAACCAGCACCGCCAAGCAATTTTTAACTGCTTTCATAATCGTTTCTTCCCGTCCGCTTCGACATCCAGCGATAAGACCATTTAATCGGAAGTGAGGGATGAAGCAGTCGCCGATAGCCGGACGTATTGCGGAGACAGGCGGCAAGCACGGAGATAGCTACTGCATAAGTCAATAGCAGGCATCCGGGAAGAAAGCGCTTCACGAAACGGGCGACAGCGCTCTAGGAGCCTACTTGACGTTTAAATGCCACAGGTCTTAGGACATTTGGAAAAAGAGGCTGAGATGCCTACTGCTGCGCTTTTAGGCCTTATCCATAGCCTGTATCTCTATATAAGGGCCGAATCAGCTATTCGAGTGTGCCTTCGCGTATAGATACATCGATCCACAATCGTGGCTCTCTGATTGGATGCGTAACCCTGTAATACGGATGCTTATACACCAAAACATTAACCTGTGTTAACGGTCGTTTTTGAAATGGTTTTGACGTAAGCGCGAGGTTCAAACAAGAGCTTCAAACCACCTAATCTAGGCAGCGCGTGTGTGGCTATAACTATAACTTTGTTTTCGTGCGCTTCGCCAGCGGCCAAAATACGAGCAAAAAAAAGGCCGGCTATCAAAGCCGGCCTTTTAAGTATCAGACGGTCTAGCTTAGAAGTTCCAAGCAGCACCTGCTGAAAGTGTGGTCTCGCCACCTGAGCTACCGGCTGCAAACTTAAAGTTTACTTTTTCACCAGCGAAGGTAAGACCAGCAGCGATTGCGCTCTCACTCTCGTAAGAACCAACGCCTACTGACATTCCCCAACCCTTACCAGGAGCCATTGGCATACCGGCAGTGGCTAGTGTCGCAGCGATACCTGAGCGCATTGAGTACACCTCATCGCCCAACGCAGCGATCTGCGATTGGTTAGTAGCGATCTGTGACTTGTTCGCAGCAATATCTGCGATGTTTTGAGTTACCAAGCCTTCATGCACGTCCAAACGAGCAACGTTTGCAGCAATGCCTGTGGTGTTAGTTGCGATGTTTGCGATGTTCGTTGTTACCAAACCCTCATGAGTATCGAGTCGAGTAACGTTCGCTGCAACGCCAGTCGTATTGGTTGCAATATCGGCTGTGTTTGCTGTGATCGCAGTAGCGTTTGTTTGGGTGTATCCGTAGTTAGTTGAAATCGCGTCAACTACGTCATCACCATGCTCACCGCCCTGATCAGCTTGAATTGCAGCAAGAAGTGTTCCCGCTGGATTACCTGTTACCGCATATTCAGCTGCCTGAGCCGCCGCTTTGTTCGCTGCCGCTAGCGCAGCAGTGTCTGCTTTAACAACAACCGCAGCCGCTGTTGCTGCCGCTGCTGTGCTAGTTACGTTCAATCCAGCCGCAATAACTGCTGCCTCAGCCGTAGCAACGGCGCTTTGGGCTGTCGCAGTTTCTAGTGTAGCCGCCGTAGAAGCCGTAGTCGCTGCAGTAACAGCCGTTGTNGCCGCTGCAATAGCGTCTGCACCTACCGCTGCTGCAAGTGTTGCGTTAGCTTCAGTCAGAGTCTTCGCCGCAGCAGTCTGTGCCGCCGTCTTTTCAACTAGTGTTGCTTTCGCGGTAGTCACAGAAGCGTCTGCAGTAGCTTTCGTTGTCACAGCTGTAGCTGCCGCGGTATCAGCTTTTGCCTGTGCCGCAGTAGATGTGGCCAAATCCAACGTTTCATTTGCTACGTCCTGTTGAAAACGGCTGCTGTAATCAGCACCTGCGGTGATAATCGCTGCATCAGCTGCTGTTGACGCGGTCGCGGCCGCTGTTGCGGCTGTATTCGCTGTTTTCAAGGCAGCGGCACTGGCAACGCCTGCGTCAATCGCTTTTTGGTTGTCCGTTACCGCCTTGTCGTAGGCCGTAGTAGCCGTTACATATGCAGTTGCTGCGGCATTTTGAGCTGTCAATTTATCCGCTGTCGGATCTGCAGTATAAGCCGTCTGAGCCGCAGTAAATGTAGCCTGCTTTGCGTCCTGATCCGCTTTCGCAGCGGCAACCGCAGCTTTCGCAGCGGTTGCGGCAGTTTGCGCTGTGGCGTCGGCAGTTGCGGCGGTTGCTGCAGCGGTAGCTGCTGCTGTTGACGCGACAGAGGCGTCCTTCGCTGCGTAGACCGCTGTTACAATCGGGCCGGTCAGTGCCGCTTTAGCAGTCGCCGCTGTAGCAGCGGCAGTTGTCGCTGCAGTCTCAGCTGTAGCAGATACAACTAAGGCCGCTTTGGCATTAGTTACTGCGAGCGCTGCCGCTGTCTTCTCTGCGTCGGTAGCAGTGGCTGCCAGAGCTGTCACTGCTGCTTCAGCTGCAGTGACAGCCGTTGTTTTAGTAGCGACGTCTTTTGTCGCAGCTACCAAAGCGGCTTTCGCGGCCACGTCAGCGTCGTAAGCCGCGTCAGCGGCTGTACCTTCTCCGTCGACCTCATCGCAGGCCAGAGCGGTACATGTTGCGGCTTTCTCGTATTCCGAGCCCGCCTCCATCGTGAGTTGCGCAAAGGCGCTACTAGAAATTAGCAGCAGACACGCAGTTAGATATTTGATCATTTCAGTAGTTCCTTGCGGTAATTAGATTTCCACGAACTATAAGGTTCGTCGAACGCGTATATTAAAGTGGGCGACAAACACAAAAAATAAGGATATTTACGTACTTTTGGTGCTAAGCTAAGTTTTTCGGAATAAGTAACGGAAATTTGCGATGAGTAGCTGTCTGGGAGTTATCTCTGCAATCCGAAGGCGGTTTCAAAGCAGCCGCTAAGATGCAGCCCTAGTGCGGGTAAAAGCGAATGTTTGCAAAAGTAAAATGTTTGCGATTTTCCTTATCGGGACAATTTTCAAAACCTAGGCCTCAATATGATTGATTTAACCACATTGATCTTTCCGCGCTTCAAGAGAGGTAAGCTGGGCAATGTAATGCTGGCAACATTGCCACTTGCTATTCGCAAAGCCGATCGCAAACAAAGTGCAACGCCCATCTCAGGCAACGCCGATAGCATATATCTCTTAGGCGAGGCTAAACTCACCAAGGCGCTCAACGCAATTACCTTGGAGGAACAGGAGTCCAGTGATCTGATCGATGCCGCAAAAATAGAAGCCTATTGCCAGCAACTAGAACATGATCGAAGCCTCAACCCCACTTACCGCGGCAAAGACAAGCCAGATCTCACTGACATCAAGTTAAGCAAACTTACAAAGAGAGAGGTCGAACTCACCAAACTGCTGTGGCAAGGCTACACCACCACTGAAGTTTCAACGTATTGGCACCGCAGCGAGCTTACGGTGAATAAACACCGCGAAAACCTTAATAGCAAGTTAGGACATCGCGCAGCACCACGAGATCTGAGCATGATACTGGCTGCTNACGCACTTATTAACAACGTGTANCCGAATCTTGGGTTCGTCGAGGGCAGTNGGATGCANGGNNTCCGTTGNNTCTNATGNAAANGCGAGCTGAAGCTCAGGGCGTTTTCTATTTGATTGGCTCTCCCAACAGTTTTGATGCTGGGTCATCATAGGATCTATGCTCGCGGCTTAGTATCCTCGCCGGCACTTTCTTCTAGAGGCGCGAAATACTTTGCGGCGATTGCTTCGGTTACTCAACAGCAACGCTCGTCGCAAAATTCTCTGCACGTTGCAGATACTTACTCCGATCGGCGGATCGTCTACAGAAGACGCACCACAGCATTACTGGCTTTGGACGCTGCGGCCAAGGGTGCTGACTAATTGAAATTGCTAGCGGAAAGTTAGGGCCAGCTCGCCCCACTATTACTTAACAAATATAAGACGATTATGATCAATGCGATCACGAGGGCGTTTATTAGGAACTGTTTCATTTTACAGAATGTGGCTCATTGCATTTGCANAAGGATAATCTTAGGAAGAATCCGCTGCTCCTCATAAAACTCTGACTACTGCTGAGCGTGCTAACGTTGCACGGCTTTGCATTTTTGTCAAAGGGATTAAGACAACACTTTTTCGTTGGTGATCGATTACATGTCTGACCGCAGACCACAATGGCCGACGCCCAAACCGGCAGGGCGTCGCCCCTTGCCGGCAAGATCTTCGAATCAACAAATTTACCCTTAGATGGCAGAGAGAGGCGCGGATTCTCAGAGGGCTTTGAACTTTTACGCGCGTGGTTCTCTCGCTTCTAATAATGCTGGAGTTACGACGAGGGTATCGTGCTGATCGTTTGCCGGTGTTTTGACATCGCCCAACGCTGGCACGCAGCCCAAGTCGGGCCAGAACCAATCACGTAGCGCTGGTCAGAGTGAGCGTTGTAACAGTCCAGNGCACGGGCCCGCACCTCTTGC
Organism: Gammaproteobacteria bacterium; assembly: GCA_002684495.1. Lineage (GTDB taxonomy): Bacteria > Pseudomonadota > Gammaproteobacteria > Pseudomonadales > Azotimanducaceae > UBA4421. The sequence goes on from NYVG01000033.1 coordinate 4,806, forward strand.
TGCCAGAGCGCGTCGATACCGGTTTGCGAGGTTGCGCACCCAGCTTGAAGACTAAGCAGTAATGAGCAGGAGATTAGATTAAGAGTAGCTTTCATCCGGGGTCCTTTATTAACGTTTTGACTGTCAGTCCACTCTCCCCGGCTNACNTNCGAACTATGATGCGAAGACGGTGATTATTCAGTCAACTCCATGGCTGCCGACATTGACAAAAATTTGATGAAATCAGCCTCAAGGTACGNCTTTAAAATTGACNCACNACCATGTACCACCTCACCGAAGCCTATGTGATGATCACCCTGATAGTCCTGCTGGCGGGCCTGATTGGCGCGCTGCTTTTTTCTGCCGCCATTGTTGCACCGCTGGCCGTAAAGACACTGACACCAGATCTAACCGCTGCGTTCTTGCGACCGTTTTGGATGCGCTATCACAAATGCGCAGTGGTTGGGGCGCTTGGTCTGACGCTCGCCGGCACATTGGCTGCGCCCTTTTCCGCCTTACCGATTATTTATATCGTGCTGCTTTCCTCGCTCAGCAGTTTCATGACGATGTGCTTCTTCGTTGGCCTCAATCTGATCGCTAAAATTAACCTCGCCGCGGACACGCAGAATCAAAAAGCCTTTGATGCACTGCACCGAGCGGATATGGTCTTGGTGACCACAGGATTGCTTACTGGGGTGGCCTTGGTCGTGGCCTTGAGTTACGTACTACCGGGGCATTTTACATTCTGGCAGCACTGAACGCGTACACTCGTGCCAGCACTTACGGCAATAAGTTGCACAGGCCATGGAAATAAAGCGCAATAAATTTTAGCTCCCGGATCAAACTTGCTATACTGCTCCCTCAATTCACACGTACTATTTAGCTCGTCATCGGGCTTAGCCCGGGTGGTGAAATTGGTAGACACAAGGGACTTAAAATCCCTCGGCAGCAATGCCGTGCCGGTTCGAGTCCGGCTCCGGGCACCATCTATTACTTCTATCTGGAGCTATCATCTATGACTAAGTTAGCTGCTCTCCTCTTAATGCTGGTAGCTGCGCTATCGAACGCCGCGGAGTTGGCGGTTCCGAAAACCTTTGTTAATGGTGAGGTTGCTGACGCCGATGACTTCAACTCGAATAACACTTATTTGATTGAAAAAATCAGCGAGGAGAAAACCAGAATAGACGAACTATTAACCAACGCTCGATGGAAAAATGCGCTGGATCATGGCGCAATCATCAAGAAAGTCGATTGCACCTCCAATCAATCAGCGCTCATCGAGGCCTATCACGCAAATGCCCATGAGGACCATTTACAGTTTAATTTGACAGGGAGTTGCTTTGGCGCGTATCGCTATATGCAAGAGATAACCGAAGACGGACCATCCGAAA
>NYVG01000034.1 GCA_002684495.1 Gammaproteobacteria bacterium
AGCGCCAGAACAAGGACGCTTGTTAGGACTGAGGGCGGGCCAAGTTATTAACGGCATCATTGCCCAGCGCCCTGAGGGCAATGTCCTGTTGTTCGATAACAAAGCGTTACCGCTGCCATCGAACATGGGCGCGGTGGGGGAACGTTTGGGCCTGCAAGTGCTCATGCTGGGCGGCAACTTGATTGCTCGTAGGCTTACCGAGTCAAAATCGAACAATGCTGAGCGCCCGCAAATGCCGGAGAGTTCCGGTGCTGCTAGGCTAAGTCGTTTAAGCGCTGACAGTGGCCAATTGCAGCTGGCACGCTTTTTTAGTCCAAGTGCTATGCAAACGCTGACGCAACAGCCAGAGTTGCGACCGCTAATTCAACAACTTAGCCAGTTTCTGCTGTCATCGAATAACCTGCAAGGCGCAGATATCAGGCGTTTGGTGGAGCAGAGTGGTCTGTTCTCTGAATCCATGGTGCGCTTTAGCCAAGCCGGTGCGGGCCTCAGTATGAAGTCGGTAATGATGGAGCTGCGGCGGTTATTGCAAGCAGCTGGCAGTGATACTACGCGACTGAACGGGGCGATTGACGAAATTGAGGCGCGGCAAATCGAAACGCTCGGGCACCATTTGCAACGACAAACCCAGTTGAGCTGGTTGTTGCCTTTTCTTGATCAGCCACCGGTTTTTCTGCAGATCGGCCGCGATCAAGGCAGTGAACAGGGCACGGATCGTGAGCCGAGCCCGCCGAGCTGGCGGGTAGATTTGACCGTACCATGGGGGCAGCGGCAGGTATCACTGAATATTCACTATGCCCAGGAGCAGGTGAGAGTAAAGATTTGGGCGGCGAGCCCAGAAGTTGCAGATCAGGTGGTGCTGGGCGAGGCTCAGCTGCGCCGATTGCTCTATAGAGCTGGTGTAGAGCTGCAGGGTTTCACGGTCTTTCCGGGCGCTCGACCCGCCCCGCAGAGCGAACAGCGACCCCCCCAAAGGCTTAATGTCGATGTCTAACCCCTATAGTCAAGGCGCCAACCAAACCACTGCCGGTAAAAAGGCCGTTGCGTTGTTATACGATCAGCTGCGCGCGCCGGTGATTAAAGCCAAGGGCGAAGGTGAGCTCGCGTGGGAAATTTTGCGACTGGCGGAACAACATGGTGTCCACGTGGCCGAAGACCCGATTCTTGCCGAAACCTTGTCTTATTTGCAGCTTGAAGAAGAAATACCTGAAGAGGTGTATCGATCGGTCGCGGCGATCCTTTCCTGGGTTTATTACCTGCAAGGGCGCACGCCGAATGATTGAAATTGGCTGGGGTTAACGTTTGATACGCCCTAGCTTGTTGTAGACGTCGCCAAAACGCTCTGCCGATTGATTCGTTAAGGTGGCCAGCAAGTTTTTCACGGTCTCCATCTGCCGGCGCAGCAACAAGTCGTTGCGAATATGTTTATCTTTACAATCCGCCATCAGCGCCCGTACCGCTGCCAAGGCGTTCTGGTCATCACCGGCCTGGGAATCAAAGCCCTGCCAGGCTTGTTCAATTTGTGTCAGCAACTCAACTTTTTGCCCTTGCAAGGATTCAAGCAAATCGAGATTTTTTTCCACTAGTGCGGAAAATTCTTTTTCCAGCACAGCAGAAAGCCGCTCACCGAGTTCGGCGAGCAGCTTCAATATTTCAGTGCTGTCGGTCAACGCCGTGCTACAGCAGTCGCTCTAATTCAGCAAAGTTCTCGGCTATTTTTTTCGCGTCAAGCGGGAAACGGCCCGCTTCGATAGCGTCGCGCATTTCCTGAACTTTCGCTTCACGCATCAGCGCTTCTGTTTCAGCGGCACGAATCTCTTCGCTTAATTCGACCTCAACATTTGCATCAGGCGTTGCTTGGGTTTTCACCTCGGCATTATTTGACGACGCCTTAGCCGCAGACGAGCTGGGCTTATTAGGTACACCACCTGTGACTGAATTGATGCCTTCCATACTTACCTCACATGCCACTAAGTGTGGCTATAACTCCTTGTGCTTTTGCAACAGGACCCATTATTGGGATTTTACGAATATTAAGTCGGTTGCGACCAGCTAAACTTTAGACCCTTTTAACGATATTTCAGTCATTTTAGTAACGCAATGCCCGCGTGCGATTAGATCCGGAAACAACGGCTCTAACTACCTGATTACTATTGATATTTTTAAGTTTTATCTGGTCGCCGAAATAGCCGTCTTGGAGCGCAGTGGCTGTGGTTTCGATAGAATAACGGTCGCTACCGGCGCTTAAAATCACTTCCTCGCCACGGCGTACAAGCTTTGCATTCTTCACATCCCGCTGGCGTAGCACTGAGCCTGGGTGAATCAGGCGGTTGGCGGCTAGGTGTTGTATGCCCGACAAGTCGCTGATGGCATCGTTAGGCACTTTATAGTCTACCGTCTGCAGTGTCAGATTGTCCTCGGAAATTAAATAGCCGGCAGGAATGGTTGTACTCGCTATTGCCACGGTTTGGGCATGATAAATATCGGAGGTGGTTAAAATTTGACCTTTACGCAGTGGTCGGGCTGCAAACAGCGCTTCTGCGGGCAGTGTGTCTAAAGCGTTTCGAGCCGTATGCCGGCGTGATTTTTTTATTCTTTTAAGGTCATCTCGGCTGATTAATTGTTCCGCGGATACTGAGCTTTGCAGCTCATACGCGTGGATATAAGGGTTAGCGGGTAGCGGTGTCGACTTTGAGGGTTTGAGCCGTACCAGGCGCTGCCAGTTATTAGATGAACATTGGGCTTTGATTATGCGCTGGCTGTGATCGTTAAAACTGAAGTCNAACGAGCCTGCACACAAAGGCACCTTGAAGCGCTGATCATTAATGCCATGCAAAATGGCTGGATCGGCAATGTCTGCCGGTAACCAATCAAGTAGCTGGCTTAATAAAATTTCTTTCGCATTGTTGTCCGCCGCAATAGGGCCTTGGGCATATGCAATGCCGGAGTAAAATAATAACCCTAGGGCGGTATATCGCCTCGACAAAGCGAATATGCGCGTAAGCCGAGTTCGACGATAAAAAGTCTGATACACGCGAATAACCTTAAAAAGTCCTATTGCATCGGCAACAGCAAATTTGATGCCAGCAAACAATTTGTTCCAGCAAATACCGCTGCAAGCCCTGCCAGCAAGGGCCAGGCCCTTAAGCGATGCNAAAATTAAAGGGCAGCAAAGAGCCAATCCGAGCGAATGTGCTGCGGTGGCNCCATCNTTTTAATGGCAATTGTCGAAAAGCCGACAGAGCCTGTGATGTTGCCGAAAAAACCAACAGAAAAGCGCTATTGCCGGCGGATTAAAGCGGCCAGCGACTGCCTTTTGCGCGCTGATCTGCCGGATAACTATTGCCGCCGCATTCAAGAAAACAGCTGCTAAAGCCCGCCCTACGGTCGCTTTTATAGCAGGCGATGGTTGANTCCTCTGGATTTTTGCAATTTGGCACGCTGTTTGCTTCTCACTCAAGCGAACGCTGCAGATTCGACTCAAAAGTACGAATCGGCAGGAACAGTAATAACTTTAGCGAGAACGGCAAAGCAAGTTATGGACGCATATAGCGACATCTTTGGCACCACGGCGAAAACATTAGATCTGCGGTCTAAACGCATGGAGCTAATTTCATCGAACATCGCAAACGCGGATGTTGCCGGTTACAAGGCCAAGGACATTGATTTTAAAAAGCTCATGTCCAAGGAGATGAGCGGCGTTCTGAACAACACTCATGCAAAGCACCAGGGTGGTGTGGCAAATGGGAAAACAGATTACATCTACCGAGTGCCAGTTAATCCATCAGAGAACGGCAACACGGTAGAGATGAATTACGAGCAAGCGCAGTTTGGTCGCGAGTCGACACGCTACGCAGCAACTCTGCAATTTTTGGAATCACGAGTGGGTGGCCTGCGGCGCGCACTGCGTGGTGAATAAGCACCAAGCATCAATTCTTTTATGAATAAAGTTGAAAGGTAAGCAACCATGTCACTAGTAATTAACACCAACATTGCATCAATAACCGCACAGCGCGCGCTGGAAGCCAGCGGCGACGAACTGGCAACCGCCATGGAGCGGCTGTCTACGGGTTCCAAGATCAATAGCTCCGCTGATGATGCTGCTGGTTTGGCAATTGGTCAGCGTATGACTGCCCAGGTTAAAGGCCTAAACATGGCTGTTAAGAATGCGGGCGATGGTATGGCGATGACCCGAACCGTAGAAAGTGCGCTCAATACCATTTCAGATATGTTGCAACGTATGCGCGAGCTTGCGGTGCAATCGGTAAACGCGACTAATTCATCCCGCGACCGGGCGTTCCTGCAGCAAGAGGTTAACCAGCTCACCCAAGAAATTAACCGGGTCTCAGCAACCTCCCAGTTCAATGGCGAAAAGATTCTTGACGGTACTTTCGTAAATAAAACGATTCAACTGGGTATGGAGGAAGGTGAAAGGCTGTCGATCAGCGTACCTTCCATTGCTGCGGATCAAATCGGAGCATACGCATACACCGGTAACGGTTTAGCGGCGGCTGCGGCTGCGGCAACGCCAGCAGCTAATGCGCTCACCGCTGCCGAAGATTTAACCGTTGTTGGGCCCTTGGGCACAGCGGTAACCACTGCTGCGGCAGAGGATTCAGCGAAACAAACAGTTAACCGCATTAACGCTGTTTCCAGTCAAACCGGCGTTTCAGCAACGGCCCAGACATACCTGCAGTTAGCGTCAACTAACGGTAACGAAGAAAGCTATGCCATCAAAATTAATGGCGTAAGTTCCGGAAACTTCACGATTTCCAGCGCTTCAGCCCAGGATGCTGTTCGCGCCATTAACAGCGTTGCCGGAGCCACCGGCGTTACCGCCACCTCCACTGCCGATGGCAAGGTATTGATGTTNGATAACGATGGTGACGACATCACAATTGAAAACGATGCCACTGGAACGTCATTAACCGTGCAGAAGATGGATTTCGCGGGTACTGAAACCGTCGGTACCGCAGTCGCGTTAGCTACGGCCGGTGGTAATGATTCCACCCGAATAAGCGGCGCAATCAAGGCTGTTTCCTCAGACCCTTTTACGATTACTCAAGCGGGCACTGACTCAACGAATACTGCTGCGGTCAAAACCACAACNGATACCGCAGTCAATGTTGGACAGGGTAATTTCACTATAACTTTAGCCAATACCGGAGAAGTAATTACCGTAACGGTTGGGGGTACAACGGCTGCTGCGTGGCAGACTGCGATTGATGCCTCCTCTTTGGTGGGTCAAATTACGGCAGCCGTCGATGCCAACAACAAGCTTGTTCTTACTGGTACGCCCACTCTCGGCGACTTCACGCTGACGGATCCAGCGGGCAACGCAGAGGGGATAGCGGCCAATACGCCCGGAACCGAGGGCACAGGCCGAGGGTACTTCGTTACAGGCACGGCGGCACTNAGCAAAGTCTCGGATATTTCAATAGCAACTCAAGCCGGAGCGGGCCTAGCAATTTCGGTTGCCGACGCGGCCCTCGACACGGTGGCGCGAATGCGCGCCAACCTTGGCGCTATAGACAACCGCCTCAGTTACACCATGGACAACCTTATTAACGTTTCAGAGAAAACTGAAGCGGCTCGATCACGTGTAGAAGACGCAGATTTTGCCCTTGAGTCGGCGCGTCTTGCGAAAGCCCAAGTTTTACAGCAAGCCGGCACCTCAATGCTCGGCCAAGCAAATCAAATGACCCAAATGGTACTGGACCTGTTGCGCTAAGCGACGGTGTCTTAAGGAGTAACGCATGAGTCTAGAAAATATTTTCGGTATGGCCGGNGGNGCTATGGATGCCCAGTCTAAACGCTTGGCGCTGGCGGTAGAAAACATTGCTAATGCAGATGTATTAGCAGGTGATCAGGGCTCGGCTTACAAAGCTAAGCGCGTCAATTTTGCCACTATTTTGCAGCACCANGCGCGGGATGATCGGCGTGAAACTGCTGGCGGTATTCGCATAGACGATGTCTATGAAGACGACAAAGTGGTACCGGCGACTTANCAGCCAGACAACCCGTTAGCGGATGAAAACGGATTCGTATATCCGTCGAATGTCGATTCCATGCTGGAAATGGTTGAAATAACCCAGGCCTCTCGTGCCTTTGAAAGCAATATCGAAGCGATGAATACGGCGAAGCAGCTCGCAAGCCGAACCTTAGAAATTCTCAGAAAATAATTGGGTGCGCACATGGACTTAGCAAATATCAGCGGTATTAGAACGACGGACGATTTGAAAGCCCAAGCAGCTGGACAAACCAGTGAACTGGACCGAAACGCGTTTTTAAAGCTCTTTACAACCCAACTGCAGAACCAGGATCCATTAGATCCCGTCAAGAACGAGGCTTTTATCGCCCAACTTGCGCAGTTCTCTACCCTCGAAGCCACTACCTCTATGTCAGATTCGCTCCAAGAATTTGTGGCTGATCAGCGTGGTGATGGCTTGATGCGGGGGGCAGCTTTGATCGGCAAAAGCGTCTTTATGGAAAACGGTGTATTTGAACAGCCGGGTGGCGAAAAAACTGATGGCTATTTGCAACTCAATAGCGGTGCTGACGATGTGGTTCTTAATGTTGTTGATACTCGCAGCGGCCAGCTCGTCAATCAAATGTCGCTAGGGCCACAAATGGCCGGTGAAGTGCCGTTCACCTGGAATGGTGGAGACTTTGGCGGCAAGGCTGTGGAGCCCGGGCGTTATGCCTTTATTGCCCAGGCCGTTCGCGACGGCAAAAGCCAGGCAGTGAATTCATTCGCGGCAACCCGGGTTACCGGCGTGTCTTGGGACCAGAACTCTGGCAAGGCATTTCTAGAACTCGCNGGTGGTGAACCCATTTTGTTGGAAGACGTTAAGCGCATCGCACAATAGCGAAAAGGAAAATCAAATGTCATTTTTTACTTCATTGACCGGATTAAGGGCAGCAAACACCGAACTTGCTGTAACCAGTAATAACATTGCTAATGTCGGCACGACAGGNTTCAAAAAATCTAAGGCNTCATTTGGCGATATATTTGCCAGCAGCCCACTGCAAAACTCCGCCGGCAATGTCGGTCAGGGTGTTGCACTCAAGGGTATCCGTCAGGAGTTCAGTCAAGGCAGTATTGAATTTTCATCAAACACTTTAGATCTGGCGATTTCTGGTGACGGTTTTTTCCCATTGAAATCAGCCGATGGCCAGACCGATATTTTCTCTCGTAGTGGTGCCTTCGTACTCAATGAGCAGGGCAATGTAGTAAATGGCTCAGGTCAGGCACTAATGGTGTCGGCTGTTGACGGCGTAGGTAATGCCGTAGGTGATACATTAAACACCTTGACTATTCCGCCGGCGACCATAGGCGACGCAAAAGAAACTTCTTTGATTGAGTTGAACCTGAATTTGCCAGCGGATGCGCCAGTAATCGATGCGCCGTTTGATCAAAACGACGCGACAACGTACAACAAATCCACCGCAATTGATGTCTACGATGCCGGTGGTACGGCTTACTCGGCGACGGTGTATTACGTTAAAACCGCCAGTCCCGAAGCCAATGTCCAAGGCGGCTCGACTTATAATGATCTGGTTAATCAGCCATCGAGCAAGTGGCAAACCTATATCGTAATTGACGGTGAGGTATTGGAACCAAAACTCCAACAAGCCGAGGACGAGTCGGGCGAGCCTTTGTATGTGAACCAGTATGGTGAGCTAAAGCCTTTCAGTGAAGTCGCGGGTGAGATTCAACCCGGCAAGACACCGAAATTTAATTTTGACGATCTTTCGGATGTGCAGGAGTCCACACCTGCGATTCTCGAGGGTGCAGCAACACCGAACGCATTGGGTTTAGGTCAGGGCTTCAACTTTTTCCAAGATCAAGCTGCAGGAGCTGACGCAACCTTTACCGCCGCTCAGTTGACCGATTTTGCTCAGATAGATATNGATGGTTCGGGCAACCCCGTAACCTTGGATCTATNGGAATTGGCGCAAGAAGATAAAGAGTACACCGGCATTGAGCTGGCGGCATTTATGCAGACCCAGCTTAATGAAAAATTCGGCGATGACCGGTTCTTTGATTTATCTGAGCCGGCAAACCGTGAATTTGCAATCAATCACTCCCAGGGCCTAGTCGAGACACCNATTAATATTGATCTTGGTGCTGCATTTAATACCCCTGAGCTGCAGNTTGCGGCCACCACCGGCGATGTAGTTGCTGCAATCCAAGCGCAAATTGATGGCGCACTTGGGGCTGGCGTTGTAACAGTACGCTACGACGACGTTGCGCGTAATTTCTCTTATCAAGCGACAAATCCAGCAGACGTTATAACTTTGCAGTCGGCGGCTAATGGCGACAATGCGCTATTTGGACTCGGCGCATTTGCAACAGCCATTGACGAGGCGGGGATTGACGCTTCAGGAGCAGTGGTTATCCCAAATGGCGAATTTCAACGGCTAGCGGCCGACCAGCGTTTTGGTATTACCGTCACTTACAACAATGCGACTGAAACTTTTTCTTTCGCCTCTGGCACTACCGGTGATGCTTCCGAGATCGCGCTAAATTTTGATGTTGGCACTGATGATGCGCCGAACCTAAACGATTTGGNAGCGAACTTCTTGGGTTTCGGCGTTACCGCCGAAGAACCTGAGCTTACAGTTGCAGTTTCTGATGTAGCGCTGCGCGGTTTAGCGTCGACCCCTGCCACGGCTTATGGCGCGCCGTTGGGCATCAATATAGACAATGTCTTTGCGGTGACCGAAACCAATAATCGGTTCAACGTTACCGTAGACGGTGTTAGTGGCTTTATCGAAGTTCCCGTAGGTGCAAGTTACACCATGGACTCGTTTACGGCGGAACTNGAGCGNCAGATAAANGCCNTAGCCACAGCAGATGGNGGGGCNGTTTCTGGACTCACGGTAGATTATGACGCCACCACGAATGGTCTGGTCTTTACCAGCGGCACCACNGGCAAGAACTCGTTCGTTAAGGTATCNGGNGATGCGATCTGGGGGCTNGCGAACACTGAGTCGGCNCGGGGGGAAACCTCAAGNTGGATCCAGCCGGTGCAGGCAACAGAGCTGGTCGACGGCGTGCCAGTGAACCAGTTTATCGACCAGTTTGGTGAAGAAACCGCAGATCCTACGGGGTTTGACGGGCTCCCAGCTTGGTCGCCAATTTATCTCGACAAAGGTGAATTAACCTTTAACTCCGCAGGTCAACTGGCGTCACCAAGAAACGGAATTGCTATGCAGACCGCATTTTTGGCAGGTGGTCAAGGCGCCCTTGATTTAACGATCGACTTCGGCGCAACCACCCAATACAACCAATCGTTTGCCCTGAAGGGTCAATCTCAAGATGGCGCCGCCGAGGGTAACTTGGTAGGGCTAGACGTCGGTGATGATGGCCTGATTGTGGCTAGTTATTCCAATGGCAGCCAGGCATCTGTAGGCAAGATTCTGCTCGCCAATTTCCCCAGCACCGAAGGTTTAAATCAGCGGGGTGATTCGAGCTTCTTGGCTACGGCGAACTCTGGTGCCGCGACTTACGGTGAGCCAGGCTCAGCGAGCTTTGGCTCCATCCGTGCTGGCGCCTTGGAAGGCTCAAATGTAGACCTCACTGCGGAACTCGTAGCGTTGATAACCGCGCAGCGAAATTTTCAGGCCAACGCAAAAGCCATCGAAACTTCTTCGACATTAACGTCGACGATCCTGAACATCTAACGATAGTGCAAAGGAACAGTAATGGATAAAAGTATCGTAACCCTAGTATCTGACGTCCAGATTGAACGGGCACGTGAGGCTCACATGTTCCATGAGCTTGCGAACGTCTCAACTTTGGGCTTCAAGCGTGCGTTCGAGCAGTTCAATGCTGCCGGCGACGGTACCGATAACGCCCTCGGCACGACCTTAGTGGAAATGAAAGAAGGGCCAAAGATTTACACCGGTAATCCCCTCGACGTCTATTTGAACAACGACACCGTCTTGGGGGCGATAAATGAGGAAGGCCAGGTGAATTTCACCCGCCGTGGTGATCTAAAGATTAACACCGAAAACCAGCTTACTTTGGGCTCAGGCAGACTTGTTGCCTCGGATGCCGGCGATCCCATCGTGATTCCACCTAACCAAATTATCTCGATCTCTGAAGAGGGTGTTGTGTACGCCTTGGACCCTGCCCAAGCAGTAGCTGAACAAGCCGAAGTAGCTCGCTTGATGTTAAGAGACGTCGGCGATCGCAATATGGTCAAGCTCGAAAACGGCATGCTCGCAGTAGAGGGCTTACCCATCGGTGACTTTCCAACCGGGCCGAACGCCGTGTCTTTAAGTTCGGGCGTGGTGGAAGGCAGTACCGTGAGCGCAATGGAAATCATGGTCGAAATCATGAATCACATGCGCAGTTTTGAAATGAAAATCAAGCTTGTCAAAGATCTTGATGAGCTCGGTGAAACGAACTCTAGCCTGATGCGCCTAGCGTAAACGGCTCGAATAACCAAACAAGAGGATACAGTCATGGACGCTTCACTATACGTGGCAAAAACGGGGCTTAATGCGCAACAAACGCGTATGACCGTGATCGCGAATAATCTGGCGAATGTAAATACGGTTGGCTTTAAGCGCGACCGTGCGGTGTTCGAAGATTTACTTTACCTCAACATCAGCCAGGCGGGCGGACAAA
>NYVG01000035.1 GCA_002684495.1 Gammaproteobacteria bacterium
GCTCCTGGAGCCAGGCCACACAGCGTTGGTGGATGAGCGGGTCTCCGCAGATTTCATAGCTGTGAGTGGACACCACCAGAAAGCGGATCTTGCGCTGATCAATCGCTTCTGAAGCTCCTTTGAGAACAGAAAGTTCTGCTCCTTGGGTATCGAGGTGCAGGATGTCGAGATGGTCAATGTGATGGAGAGCCATCAGTTGATCAACGCAATAGCACTCCAAATCAAGCGTGCCTGATTTTTCTGTGGGGAAGGCAACGGGGTGAGTGCTGGCTGTCTCTCCGGCAAAGCCATGCATGAAGTCTGGAGAAAGGTTATTGAGCCGTGCGTTGCGGCGACCGATCTCCAGGTGGGCGGGATCCGCTTCCACGCAGATGGCTCGTCGCTGAGCCGGGTTCTCTTTCAGAAACCAGAGGCTGTAATACGACCAGAAACTGCCTAGTTCGATCATGGTCGCCGGCTGATTATTGTCCAGCCGCTTGAGCACAGCATTGAACAGCACTTCCTCCTGCGGTTCGTGATGCCCTCGCAGCGATTGGATGATGGAACCCATCCAATCGCCGTAATAGCCCCCGGCGACTACGCGCAGGCCGTTGTGCATGATCTGGATCGTTTCGCCACTGGCAGGGTCCTGTTGGATCTCACCAGCGTTGGGCACTTTGTCGATGACATCGCTGTCCTTGCAGGAGCAGGTCATGGCGACACGAAAGGCTTCATCCCGCTGATGGCGAATGGCGATAGCGGTCAGCGGCACCCGATCGGCATGCTTTTTGGTTGCGATGGCGTGGTGATCCGATGTCTGTTCCGGTTCAAGTTCCAGCACCGGGGTGATCAGGATCCTGCGCATCGGCACGCCGCTCAGGCCCACGGCGGTGGAGCTGTGCTGGGTGTAGATCAGCAGGGCATCGTGAATCCAGTTGAGAATCACCGGTGGTAGCTGCTGGTGGACCTGCGCGGCCACGGTGATGGTGTATTCACCAGTTCTCAGCACCGGCATATCGAACTCGAACTGGACTTGGTAGGTCTCGCCGGCGGTCCATTGCTGATTGTCGTTCAGGGTATTGGTGTTGTCTCCGAACAAGACCTGGCCGAGGCGATCGTTGAGGCAGAAACCGATGTCGGGTTGCGCCATTGTTTGGTGGCAGCGGCAGGCGATCGTCAGCACGTAGGGGTAGCCGCCATGGAAGGCGGTTGCCGCTGCGCCGCTGACAGGATCAATCAGTCCCACGTGCAGGAACTCCACCTTGGTGTTGTCGCCGAAGCGGTCGGAGTGGCGGATCGCCTCCTCGAAGCTGCTCACTTCCATCCGGGCACCGAAGGCCTGATCGCCATAGCGCTGCTGGCGAAAGTCAAACCAGGGGTTGAGGCGGGCCCGCGGTCGAATCTCTGGCATGGCGGTGGCTGCAGGATCAGGAGTCGTTGTTGCTTCGTTGTCGTTGTCGGTGTCGTTTGTAATGACTTGCTCTGGATCACCGTCGGTGGAGTCATTGCCAAAAGCCTCGGCAAAATAGTGATCAGCCACATCTTTGGTGGGCCCGATCATCTTCAATTCACCGTGCTCCAACAACACTGCCCGGTGACACAGTGACTTCACTGAGTCCATGTCGTGACTGACGAACAGCAGGGTTCCGCGTTCGCGGAAACCACGCATGTAGCGGGAGCATTTTTGGGTAAAGAAAATATCACCGACGGCTAGGGCTTCATCGATCACCAGGACGTCGGCATTCACATGGGTGATCACCGCAAAGGCCAGCCGAACGATCATGCCGCTCGAATAAGTTTTCAGCGGTTGATGAACAAAATTGCCAATATCGGCAAAGGCCAGGATGGACTCAAGTTGGTTGTCGGTTTCTTTCTTCGAAAGACCGAAAATACTGGCATTGAGATAAACATTTTCAATCCCAGTGAAGTCGGGGTTGAAGCCGCTCCCCAACTCCAGCAGAGCAGCGATCTTGCCATGGGTCTGGACCTGGCCTGCAGTGGGCGTCAAGGTGCCGCAGATCAGTTGTAGCAGTGTGCTTTTTCCTGATCCGTTGCGGCCGATGATCCCGAGCGACTCACCCTTGCCAACGGTGAGATTGATCTCTTTGAGCGCGTGAAATTCGTCGTAATACCGCCTCTTCGAAAAGATCGATTGCTTGAGACGGTCAACAGGTTTCTGATAGGTGCGGTAGCTCTTGCCCAGGCCCTCGACATGGATGGCGTCTGTCGTGGGGTCAAAGGACATCGGCAAAGCCTCGGCGTGCTTTTTGGAAGAGCTTGCGGCAAACATACGCGACCACGATGGACGCGAATAGAGCGCTGAGAAGATGGGCTGGGCCAGGCCATTCACCGTTAATGATGATGGAGCGCATGTCCTCAATCATCCACACCAATGGGTTGAGGCTCAGCAGTGGTTTGAAGCCATCTGGATATCTTGATGCTGGAAAGAACACCGGGCTGAGAAACAGCAACAGCGTGATGGCCACGTTGATCACCTGCACCGTGTCGCGTACATAAACGCCGAGAGCTGAGATCAACCAGGCCAGCCCCAAGGAGGCGATGATCAGGGGCAGCCAGAGAAATGGAAGGCTGAGGATGCTCCAGGACAAGCTTCCTGCTGCGATCCATTGGAAGATCAGTAGCAAAACGATGCTGATTGCGCTGTGAAATGCTGCGGACAGCACGGTGGAGACCCCCAGAATCTCAAGGGGGAACACCACGCGCTTGACATAGTTGGCATGGCCGATGATCAACGTGCTCGCCTTGGTGGCGACCTCGCTGATGAAATTGATGATGATCAGGCCGGCGAACAGATTGATGGCGTAGAGCAGCGAGGACTCCGATTCGATGCCTGGCCAACGTGCCTGNAGGATCGTGGAGAACACAAAGGTGTAAAGACTGAGCATCAGCAGCGGTGCGACCAGGCTCCAGCCCAGGCCGAGAAATGAGCCTCGATAGCGGCCCAACACATCGCGTTTTGTGAACTGCCAGGTCAGTTCCACNGCTTGTCGTCGGTTCATGGTCGTGGAGTGAGGGCGAGGTGTTCGAGCAGCTGTTCGGAGCTTTCACGCCAGCTGAGCCATTGCAATTGCTNCGGCTTGGGATGTTCGTTGCCTGCAGACAGCTCAATCCAATGGCAGAGCGCATCGGCTAAGGCTTCTGGGGTGTCGCCCTTGAAATAGAAGGCTGCATCGTTGGCCACCTCTCGGAACACGGGAATGTCACGCGCCACGATCGGCATTCCCTGTCTGGCCGCTTCAATCAGTGGCAATCCAAAGCCCTCAGCCTCAGATGCAGCGATCAGGCAATCGCAGTTCTGATAAAGATAATTGAGATACGANTCTGACAANCCATTCAACCAGTGGATCGATCGACCGATGTAGGGATTGTCTTTGACCTCTTTCAANACATTGTCGATCATCCATCCNTGTTTGCCGACAATGATNAAAGACACNTTGTGGTGGTTATCAAGAAGTTGCCTGACGGCCTGGATGGTTTGAAGATGGCCTTTTCTAGGTTCGACTGTGCCGACCATTAGAAACGATGTGCTCGTCTTCAGTTGTTGNTCAATCGCTTCATGCTCTGCCGGCCAGTCTTCAGTCGTGCTGGATTGGCTGATTTCAGCGCCAAGGTGAAACCAGCTCACACTTGGCTGTTTCTCAAGGTTCGGTTGGTTGTTGAGGTAATCCCTTGTTTCATCAGCGACCGCCTTGGAGATGCAGATCAATTGATCGCTAATTGACGCGATTGACATGAGCCAGTTGTGGTGTACTTCTCTGCTCCCGTCAGGAAAGTAGGAGGGATGNAAAATCGGTAAAATGTCATAAATTATGCCNGTTATTTTTATGCCTTGCTTGATGAATGGGTCGTAGAGGCCCATGCTGTGNGCTTCCACAAGGCGGGAGCCGTTGAGGTCNAGCANNACGAGNTGGTCGTCGTGATTGAGTTCAATCGGCTCGTCATGTAAATCAGCAGGGTGATCACCAATCAGAGAAAAAGTCCAGTCTCTTGCATAGCGGTAGTGCCAGTAGCCACCCGATGTGGAGACATAGACCGGCTCAATCCTGATGTCATCGTTCAGANTTTTGATCCATTCAAAAACGATTGCTCGCACGACTCTTTGAATTCCGGTTCGCAGGTCGTGTTGCGCGATTTGTGTAACGTCAACGAGTAGTTGGCGCTGCTTTTCTTTGTNGCAGCTTGTTTGAGGGAACGTGTTGGCGATCGCCTCACAGAGTGGTCGATTAATCTCTCGTTGATTTTTTTTGGTCATCGATGAGAGAGTTTTGATGGCCTGTTGTTCNATCGATGCTTTGGTTGTATAGAATGATTCGAGGTTTTCGTAATACTTTTGCGCTACAAACTTGGTTGAGTGACGATCTTTTAAGCNGTGTTGGTTGAGGNTTGCNGTGTTTCGGTAATCATCCAGTTGGTTGAGAAGATTGTGCATGGCGCTGGTGATATCATTGCTNTCGAATTCAGCGGGTATTTGTTGAGCACTGCTAGTTGATAGCTCTTGAAAGCTGCCTTTGTTGTTGGTGATAATCGGAATTCCCGCGCAAATCACATCGGTAACTGCTGCTGAGGTTTCACCTCGATTAATTGTTCTCAATTGAACCGCAAAGTCACAGCTGGCGAGATAGTTGTTGTAGTCGTGATCGCTCGTCCANCCGGTGATCACAATTGGGTGCTGAGCTGATNTGGCNTCTTTGCTTTTAAGTAGAGATTCGCCGTATTCGTCAGGATTGTTGCTGCCGACAAACACAAGCTGAGTCCGGTCNCGGATGGCTTTTGGCAACTNGCTCCAGCCTTCCAGGATTTGAAGAGAGCCTTTGCCCTCACCGAGCATGCCAAAGCTGCAGATCAAGACTGTGTCATCGCTCAAGTTCAGAGCCTGCCTGGCTTGCAAACGCTCGGGAAGCGGTCGTGGTGAATTCACCATGGGTACCGTTGCAGTTGCTGCTGACTTCAGNNCTGCTGAGATTTGCTGTTGTGCATCCTGCGAGTGAACAATGCTTCCCAGTGAGCGCTGAAGAAGCGTTCGATTCGTGCTGTAGCGCTGCAGGGTCTGCTTTTGTGAATCCGAGTGTTCAATAGAACTTTGAACGGCGTTGTAGCCATGGCATTGATACATCGCACGCAGCAGATGGTCTCTTCCGTAGCTGTTTTGAAGGTCGCCGATGAACAGCTCGTGCATCACCAGGACCCCAGGCCAACGCAGCGCGCAATCCTGAATTGTTTTGTGGAAGGGTGAATTACCNATGTGATAGACGATGCGATCAAATTGTTGACCGTTGTTCAGAAGCCATTCTGTGGAATGTCGATTGGCTTGGCGACTGCCTGGCTCGTCTGTGATCACTGTGACGTTGTAATGCTCCTGTAGTGCAGGCAAAANGCTGGCAGAATAAGTTGCAATTCCGCTGCGGGCAGGTGGCATTGGTGTCACCCANGCCATTGATTGGCGTTGTCTTTGAGCCGGTCTTGATAAGGGCNGCTGAATGTAGTCGAATAGTTGGTTTCGATTCATCCAGGGAGCATCTTTGTGCTGTTGCTTCAGGAGCTTGCTGATGCTTGTTGATTGATCAATGCCAATCGCGATGTACTGACCTAGAGAGTTTTTTAAACGTCNATAGCGCAATTGCAACTTGATTGTTTGCCAACCGCTGGGTGCCCAGTCGCTGTTGAGAAGCAGGAGTGCCTGAGGGATTGCTGTATTTGTAAGAGCTCGCGGCCAGTGTTCAAAACACAGATCCAAATGGCTTCCATGCCAGCAGGCAGCATGATTCCGCAGTGCTTGATTGATTGGATCATCCGTTAACAGCCCTTGAATGGGTGCCCATCGGTGCAGTGTGTAAGTTTCTTCNGGCCAACCATGCAAGGCAANTGTGTTGCATAATTTCTCTACTGCAGAGTCTGAATGCTGCTCACGAAGCTGAATGAGCAAAGGCGCATTTGANGACCATTGCTNNGATAATTGTTTGAGGTGANCGAGGATCTGAGNCTGCTGATCNNGANTNTACTCAGAGTCTATTAATGCATCAAGAGAAATNTTTANCATCAANTATTTGCTGCGATATGTATTGAGNTCGTTCCAGATTTGTTTCTGGCGTGGNGGGAGCAAAGCTGTTTCGTCNNGTTTGGTGAATTGGCGAATCGAGGCTCGNAATTGATTGATACGCCTTGATCTCCTTAGCCGGTCTATCAGGCGGTGTCTTCGGTTNGGCCTTTTGAGTGCCCGCAAAAGCCAGCGCAAGTTGTTGTTTAAATTNGAGTCCACGCTGAATGTTATGTGGTGACTTTAGAGTTTATTCTCAATTTTACCTTATGCTTGTGTCGTCCTCAGTCTCCTTTAGGCTGGGATTGCTCGGGGAGTTGCGCATGCGCGCTGTGGTGTTCGGTAGTTCAGGGCAGGATGGATCCCTTCTATCCCTTTCTCTGTTGAAGCAGGGTTATGAGGTTGTAGGAGTATCACGTTCGTCTGGATCGGTTTCGGCAACTCATCAGGCGCTTGGAATTTCTCAGTCGATTGATTATGTCACGGCAGACCTTTGTGATTTTCGTGAAACCCTTGGCTTGCTCGCAAAGTATAAGCCTGATGAGGTTTATAATTTAGCGGCTCAATCTTCCGTAGGCCTTTCCTTTCAAGTGCCAGTTACGACGTTTCATGGCATCGTTAACGGTACGATTAATCTGTTGGAAGTTGCGCGTTATTTAGACCTTCCAATGCGGATTTTTTTT
>NYVG01000036.1 GCA_002684495.1 Gammaproteobacteria bacterium
GTACTTGATACTGAGTCTGGGGATGTCCTCAAGGCTTATGGACCTGCAGAGGGGGGTATCGGTCCCGACGATGTTGCCTTTGGTCCTGATGGCAGTTGGTATTGGACTTCGATTATGACCGGTGAAGTCGCGGGTTTTAATCCACAGGGTGAAAAGGTTGTCGCCGCACAGCTTACGGCGGGGGTTAACCCCATTACCTTTGCCGATGACGGGCGGCTTTTTGTATCACAGTGCTTCTTTGGTACGCATTTGTTTGAGGTTGATCCTACGGGGCTAACGGCAGCCCGCACCATCAGCGATGAGCTTGGTCCTGGATGCGGCCTCAACGGTATGGATTGGGGCCCCGATCAGCGGTTATATGGTCCTCGTTGGTTCAATCAGCAGGTGGTCAGCTTCGACGTTGATAGCAATACCATGCGGCTGGAGGCGGAGGGTTTTAACACTCCTGCGGCGGTGAAGTTCGATGCCCAAGGTGTTTTGCATGTATTGGATACCGGTGCAGGCCTCTTATATAAAGTGGTTGATGGCGAAAACGTTCAAGTCGCCGAGCTCAGTCCCGGTCTCGACAATTTTTCTATTGATGCGGACGGGCGTTATTTTGTCTCTAGCTTCACCGACGGTTTTGTGAAGCGTATCAATCTTGATGGCTCAATAACCGAGCTACAGCCTGGAGGTATGGCTCATGCTGGCGGACTAGCATTCCATAACGGCGTTGTTGTGGCTGCTGATTTACATGCTATTCGGGCTTATGAGCCGTCGGGCGCTGTGGCCTACGTGCAACGTAACGTTCTGGGCACGGGTGTTATGGGCGGCGCGTTGAATGTAAGCGCCGACGGCGACAATCTGGTGTTGGTGTCCTGGGTGGATAATGACGTTCGGATTTGGGATCCGGTTAATAAGCAGCGGATTTGGCAGAAGGCTGGATTAGCTGCACCAGTGGCAGCGGTTCGTTTTGGCACCGACATTGTAGTTGCGGAACATGGACGCCAAAGTGTTGTGGGCTATGATGCCAACGGTGATGAAACATCAATCTACGCGAGCGGTGTAGAAGCTGCCACCGGTCTGCTGGTTGATGGGGATAATCTATTTGTTAGTGATCGTGCCTCAGGCCAAATTATGCAGCTTGTTGAGGCGGGTAAGATCCTGCAGGAACCGCGGGTCGTCGTTAGTGGGCTCACAACTCCTGAGGGCTTCGTTAAGCATCAGTCAGCGTTTGTTGTTGTAGAGGCCGATCTTGGTCAGGTAACTGTTGCCGGGNCTGACGGTTCAAAGCGCGTGGTGGCGAATATCCCNGCAGGNTCTCAAGCNGCNAGNCCTATGCANCCGCCNTCTCAGGTATTTAACGGCATTACNAGCGATGACAGCGGGGCATTATTTGTTGCCGGTGAAAGCAACCGAGTCTTGTACAAGATCACTAACGCGTTCTAGCGCGTNATTAGNGCTTTNGTAGGGTAACNGGCTAGGGCGCTAATTNAGATTGTGGGCGATGTCNGTGTGGTTGTAGTAGTCCTTATACCACCGCACGAACTCNGCCACTCCGTCTTCGATTTTAGTGGTGGGCNGATACCCCACGTCGCGAATTAAGTCGTCTACGTCGGCATAGGTATGTTCAACGTCCCCGGGCTGCATGGGCAGTAGGGTGCGTTTTGCTTCTATGCCCAAGGTGTTTTCNANNACATCAATGAAGCGCAGTAATGGTGTTGGGTTGTTGCTGCCGATGTTGTACACCCGATAGGGGGCATTTGAAGTAGCTGGATCTGGATTAGCAGCATCCCAATCTGGATTTGCTGTAGCGATGCGGNCGGTAACGCGAATTACGCCTTCGACGATGTCGTCCACGTAGGTAAAGTCCCGACTGTGTTGCCCATGGTTAAAGAGCTGAATTTCCTCGCCAGCAATGATCTTGCGGGTAAAAATAAACGGCGCCATGTCGGGCCGACCCCAAGGACCATATACGGTAAAAAAGCGTAAGCCTGTACACGGAATACGAAACAGGTGGGCATAGGTATGAGCCATCAGTTCGTTAGATTTCTTGGTGGCNGCATACAGGCTAACAGCGTGGTCAACACTGTGGTGCACAGAGTAGGGCATGTTCGCATGGGCACCGTAAACTGATGATGACGAGGCATAAACAAGATGCTCTGTGCCGTGATCGCGAGCGCACTCTAAAACGTTCAAAAATCCGGTAATGTTCGCATCGATGTAGGCTTGGGGGTTTTCAAGGGAATAGCGCACACCCGGTTGCGCGGCCAGGTGAATTATTCGATCTGGCTTAACCCTCTTATAAAGATCGTTGAGACTTTTTTTCTCCATCAGATCTATAGATTGGAATTCAAAGCGTGGATTATTTTGCAGTTCATCAAGGCGCGCGCGTTTAAGCGCGAGATCGTAATAGGGATTGAAATTATCGATACCGACAACCTCATCGCCGCGGGCCAGCAGTGCTTTGGCTGTATNAGCGCCAATGAANCCAGCAGCGCCGGTGACTAGAATGCGCATAGTCNCTCTGTCCTCGTGGGTGTGGNTAGCTTCTAAGTAAGAGCGTTNGCACTAATGAAAATCTCTGGAGCGAAAGACGTCTGGATGCTCGTCTGCGTGCTCCGGGTCATTGTGCAACATGTGGCTGATATCTTCTACGTGCCCGGCCACAACATGAATCACCAGCCCTTCACGCTCCACCACGCCTTTGATTTTCAGTAACCGACTTTGCAGCAGTGCGGCACGAAAGCGGGTCATGATGCTCGACCAAATAATGACATTAATATTGCCGGTTTCATCTTCCAGGGTTAGAAAAACCACACCGCTGGCGGTGCCCGGACGCTGCCGCCCGGTAACCAGTCCGGCAATGCGTACAAGCTGCCCCGGGCGTTTTTGCGCTAATTGTTCTGCTGTGCAAAATCCTAAGAAGTCATCATGGTTACGCAGCAGCGCCATAGGGTGCGCGCCCAGNGTTAGTCCGGTATAGCGATAATCGTCGAGCATGTCTTTGTGCTGAGTGGGCGGCTGTAAGTGGGTTGTAGNNNTTTTTTGCGTTANTGGGCTGTGTTGAATGGGTANCGGTGGCGTGATTCCAGCAACTTCCCAATGGGCCTGATGCCGGTGGCCGATAAGATTGGCTAATGCACCTGCGCGGGCCAGAAAGCCCAGTTGTTGATTGCTGAGTTGGGCGCGTGTGGCTAGATCTTGGCTGTCCTTAATTGCCGCCACGGCTTGAGCCTGCATGATGCGCTCTGCATGTGTTTTGTTTAACCCTTTAACCAAACGTAATCCTAAGCGCAGCGCCCATCTATTAGCTGTTGTTGAACTGCGGCGCTCCAGTGTGTGATCCCACTGACTTATGCNGACATCTATGGGGCGAATCTCTATACCGTGGCGCTCGGCATCTTGAATTAATTGTGAGGGTGAATAAAACCCCATAGGTAGGCTATTCAATAAGCCGCAGTAAAACGCTGCAGGTTTATGCTTTTTCAGCCAGGCTGATACATACACCAATAGCGCAAAGCTNGCGGCATGAGACTCTGGGAAACCATAGTCGCCAAATCCTTTAATTTGNTTGAACACGCGTTCGGCGAAATCTTGGTTGTAACCTCGTGCTCGCATACCCGTAACTAGTTTGTGGCGGAATTGCTCNAATCCGCCGCGTCGTTTCCAGGCCGCCATAGCNCGCCTTAATTGATCNGCTTCNCCTGCNCTNAATCCGGCCGCCACCATGGCCANNTCAATNACTTGNTCCTGAAAAATNGGGATNCCTAATGTGCGCTCTAAAACCCGTTCTACTTCAGGGCTTAAATAAGTTGGTTTTTCTAGGCCCTGTCGGCGGCGCAGGTAGGGGTGCACCATATCACCCTGTATTGGGCCTGGTCTGACAATGGCAACTTCAATAACCAGATCGTAGAAGCATTTTGGTTTTAAGCGCGGCAACATCGCCATTTGTGCGCGAGATTCNACCTGAAAGACACCAATGCTGTCGCCTTGTTGNAGCATGTCNTAGGTCTTTGGATCTTCGGCAGGGATNCCTTGAATGGTTAACGGATCCGTTTGTTGTGGGTCAGCATTGCAAAGATCCAGAGCTTTACGGATTGCGGTAAGCATACCCAAGGCCAGAACGTCGACTTTTAGTAAGCCCAGCGCCTCAAGATCTTCTTTGTCCCATTGAATAACCGTGCGCTCAGCCATGGCGGCATTTTCAACCGGCACCAGTTGAGTAACTGGGCCGCTGGCAATAACAAAGCCGCCTACATGCTGTGAGAGGTGGCGTGGAAAACCGATAATCGCACTTATAAAGCGCACAAAGTGTTGGGCCTTAACGCTGTCAGGGTCGATGCCAATACTGCGTAAGCGTTCGCTGATGTCTTGATTTTTATCCCACCAGGCTAGAGATTTTGCTAATAACTCAAGCGCATCCAGATCAAAGCCCAGAGCTTTACCAACATCTCTGATTGCACTGCGTGGACGATAGGTGACCAATGTTGCGGCCAGTGCTGCACGATCCCGCCCATAGCGGGTGTAGATGTACTGAATCACTTCTTCGCGACGTTCGTGTTCAAAATCTACATCGATATCCGGCGGCTCGTTACGTTCCATAGATACAAACCGTTCGAACAATAAATGCATGCGCGCAGGGTCAACCTCGGTAATAAATAAGCAATAGCAGACCGCTGAATTTGCCGCAGAACCTCGACCCTGACATAAAATTCTTCTGCTGCGCGCAAATTGCACGATGTCTTGTACAGTTAAAAAATAATGTTCGTAGTTGAGTTTGCCGATCAGNGTCAGTTCTTTCTCAATCAACTCTAGTGTGTCGCTGGNTATGCCTTCAGGCCAACGCTCGGCAGCACCGGCAAATGTCAGCTGGCGTAGATAGCGTGCGGCTGTGAGATGAGGCGGCACTAAATCTTTTGGGTATTCGTAACGCAGTTCGCTCATGTTGAACTGGCACTGGTCAGCGATACGCATGGTTTCATTCAGCAGTTCAACAGGATAAATGCTGGCCAGTTCAGCTAACGATCGCAGGGTGCGCTCGCTGTTGTTGAAGGCGTGATGCCCAAGCCCATTTAACGTTGTTTTATGCCGTATGGCGGTAAGAATATCCTGCAGCGGCTGACGNTCTCGTAGGTGTGTATGAACGTTATTGGCGGCTGTTATGGGCAGCTGTAAGCGCGAGGACAGTGTCAGTATATGGGCTGTTTTATTCAGATCGTGGCCGTCATGGAATAGCTCTAATGCCAACCACAGTTTAGGCAGCGCCGCTTTAATTTGGCGGCCAAGGGCCATCTGTAAATCAATCGCCTGTTGGCTGGGTGCCCAGAGTGCAATGCAGTCTTTTAACCCAAAGCTAAAGTCGTTAAGCCGAGCATCGTAGCGGCCTTTATCTGAGCGCCGGCGNAATGTGCTGATNAATGCAGACAGTTGGCCGTAAGCACTGCGGGTGGGGGCAAGNAGTATTANNTTTTCGGTTGCGGTAANACTGTCAGNTTCAGTTTTAACACTGAATTCAGCGCCNACAATAAGCTTTATGCTGAGTTTTTCTGCNGCAATATGGGCTTTAACCAAACCCGAATAAGTACATTCATCGGTCAGCGCTAGGGCCTGGTAGCCCAATTCATAAGCGCGCGTTACAAGTTCTTCGGGGTGCGAGGCCCCACGCAAAAAACTGTAATTGCTTAGGCAATGCAGTTCCGCAAATTGTATGTCCTTAGTNTTCATGTNTTTAAGCACCGCTATGCAAAGTAGCCGTGTAGATAGAACTCATGACTTGGCGGTTCGCCAAAAGTAGCGCAGGGGCTATAAACCCAGCACAGCGCACCGCTTTGGTGTTGGGCTATGTAGTAATCTCGCGCGTCGCTATTACGCCACCACTCGCTTTGAATACGCTCTGGTCCTTGTAGCAACTGCAGCTCTGTGGCTTTAATCGGGTGTGGCTTAGGTAATAGCCATAAGGGGCGGCTGGCTTGATTATGTGAGTTATCTGTTGCGTGCCTAGTTGGCTGTAGAACCGCCTGAAAGCGCCATGCGTGTTCTGGAGTGTGCTGGCTATGGCCGTGAATTTGTTGGCACGCCTGAGGGCCTAGCCGAGCACTTAATGTATCCACCAACTCGCCAATATTCTGGCCGTTATTATTGGCGCCCTGATTTGCTGAAAATAAATCTTTGGATTGTGCTGACCAAGGCGAGCTTGCAATAAGGTTCAGTTCAACGCTAAGCACGTCCGCGGGGAGAGTGGCCTGCTCAAGTTGTAAGTGGCTTACCGACAATAACTCCGACTGCAGCTGGCGGCCTTGAGTAAAACGCACATACAGTGTGCTGGCGTTGGTACTGTGTTCAACGAAGCGCCATGTGAGTTTTTCGCACCCCTGTTGATGACCAATCAGCCACTGTTGTAGCTCTAAAGCCAGTTTTGCCATCGGACCTTTAAGCAGGTGCTGTTTGTTCGTTATGGGCTGTAATAGATGTAATTTGCGTTGAAACGTTGCAGTGGGTTGGATGGCATCACGGGGTTCGCGGCGCTTGCCCTCTAANTTATCNAGATAGAACCCCAGCTCTTTGCCAAAACGCTGGGCTACTTCGCTTCTGGGCAGAGACAATAAACTACCTAATGTATGCAGGCCCATGTTTGCCAGTTGTTCGATAACTTGGTTTTTGATGTGCTGGTGTTCAAGGCCACAATGGCTCAATAGGGCATCGTTAAGGTGTCGGCTTTGGCTGCGCGCTAGCGTAATCGCAGCGGTAGCCGTATTGGCTACACCGGTTAAACAGCTAAACCCTAGTTTCTGGCATAACTGTTTTGCCGCTATCAATAAATCTGCTTGGGTATAGAGTTTTAAGCTGCCGTGTATTTCCAGAACGATGCTGTCAGGCGGGGCAAGGCTAACGAGGCTGCTGAAGCAATAAAGGCTCTCAGCCAGTTTCTGCAGCTCTATGGCTTCTCGGCTTGGGTTGCGTCGGAAGTGCTCTAAAGAGGGTTCGATGCTGTGAGCAGTGGCCAGTGAGCAACCCGGCACAATACCTGCTGACATTGCGGCACTATTAGCCAAGTGCACACGGTTCTGCTCCAGTACAACTTGTGCGCTCTGATCGCCCGCGATGTAACTGGACGCAGTAAATGCCTCTAACGGCAGTTGGGGGAAATACAGTGCAAGCCAGAGCATGAAACGCTAATGCAATGCATGTCCGGTTGTTGGCCTTGGTGCTTGATGCAGATTGGCCTCGATTGTTGCCGCCAGTACAGAGTCATCAGTTTCTGCTGTCCGCGTATGCATTANCACTTGGNGCTGTTGGCTAACTTGCCAGTCTCTAAACAGCGCCTGCACATACTGGGCATCGGTATGCACAGAATCAGTTGCATCGGTAAGGGTTAAGTGCAATTGCTCGATAGGCCAACCGCCACGGCGCTTAATAATGTCTACAAGCAGATGTTGTGAATGCTTGCCCGGATGTAGAGCTAACCGAAGTTCGGCCATGCTGTTGTTATGGCGTTGGGCTAGGGGGNGGAACAAGCAGGCTAATGTTTGACCCTGTTTGGCGGCTATTTGAATGCGTCGGGTATCCCGGGGCTTAAGTTTATCCGCAACTGGCCATGCCAGTACTGCGCCGCAGGATACAGATTTACAGGCGGCTTCCAGCGCCCAAAGAAAGTCCTCAGTGGTTTTTGGATGTACCAACAGAAGATGTCGAGGATTGATGCCTGCGGCCTGTAGTGCCGGTGCGTAGGGCACAAAGGGTGGGTTGATCCATGCACTCCAGGTGCTGTGTGGGCTGCTTTGTAGCTTGGTCAGAGCTGGCAGTAATAAACGCAGTTCGCCTATCCCTGCATGGGCTAAAAGCAGTTCCGTCAGACCACCCAATGGCCAGCCATGACCAGGCAGCTGTTTGTCTAAACGGCTAAACCCGCTGTTAACAGTCGGTTGGCTTCCAGGTTGTGTGAGCTGTTGGCCCCGCCATAGTAATGGGTGTTTCAGTAAGTCCTGTGTATTGACCGGGCGGGAAGATTTTTTGAGCGCGCGCATGACACTGTCTTTTACTACGGCCAGAAAAGATAACTGTATATTTATACAGTATCAAGTGTTATGCGAGCNTATGCTCGCTTAGCTAGCTCGGAGCAATGCTNGGACGACCAATGGAGTAGTAGCTAAAGCCAAGTTCAGCGAGATGCTTGGGGTCGTATAAATTGCGCCCATCAAATATCACNGGCTGTTTAAGCGCGTTTTTCAGTTGGGTGAAATCAGGGCTGCGGAATTCATTCCACTCGGTAACAATAAGTAGTGCATCAACTGGCCTGTTACCCGCGTCGGTTAAGGTTTCGTCACTGTTGCTGCAAATGCTTAGTTTGTCGTTGTTGCTAAACAAGCGCTGAGCGGTTTCTGCTGCTTCCGCATCGTAAGCTCGGATATGCGCACCGGCACCGGTAATCAATTCAATTAAAGTTTCNCTGGGTGCTTCGCGCATATCGTCGGTATTTGGCTTAAATGCGAGCCCCCAGAGCGCGAAGGTGCGTCCTGTAATATCGCCGTCAAAATGCGCCATAAGCTTGTCAAATAGTGTGCGTTTTTGCGCCGCATTAACCGCCTCAACACTGCGGGTAATCTTTGCGTCATAGCCAACATTTTCCGCTGTATGGATAAGCGCTTTNACGTCTTTAGGAAAGCAAGAACCACCGTAGCCGGTGCCAGCGTAGATAAAGTTATAGCCTATGCGGGGATCTGTGCCGATGCCGCGACGTACCGCCTCTATATCTGCCCCCAATCGATCGGCCAGATTGGCAAATTCATTCATTAGGCTGATACGGGTGGCGAGCATGACATTTGCGGCGTACTTGGTGAGTTCTGCCGAGCGCACATCCATATGTACGATCTTGTCGTGATTGCGATTGAACGGTGCGTAAAGCTGCTCTAATTGTCGGGCAGCATCAGAGTTGTCAGAGCCGATCACCACTCGGTCCGGCTTCATAAAGTCATTAATGGCCGCGCCTTCCTTAAGGAATTCCGGGTTAGAAACCACATGGAAGGGAATATCGCTGCCCCGGCCTGCTAATGCCTGGGCAATCGTCGCCTGTACTTGATCGGCGGTACCCACAGGTACCGTGGACTTATCGACAATGACTTTTGTCGCGGTCATATGCTGGCCAATGCTGTTAGCCACNGACAGTACGTACTGTAGATCTGCAGAGCCGTCTTCACCCTCGGGCGTCCCCACNGCAATAAAGATAATGTCNCCATGATCTACACCGGCAGCAATATCCGTGCTGAATCGCAGGTTTTGTTTGGCTACATTTGCCGTTACCAAGTCTTCAAGTCCNGGCTCAAAAATAGGAATGTGGCCGTTNCGCAGNGCTTCGACCTTGGCTTCATCNATATCAACNCACAGNACGTCGTTGCCCATTTCGGCAAANCAGGTGCCGGTGACCAGGCCAACGTAACCTGTTCCAAAAATTGAGACCTTCATAATTTTCCTAANAAAGATGTATAGCAGAGANGGCGCNGGAGCNNATTGTAGAGAAACTAATACGATGATTGCACCCCAGTTCGATCTTGCTTAGGGTGCCGGTGCAGTTTTTTATTTGTACAAGGGCATTATGGATTTTGATTACGATTTATTTGTTATTGGCGCCGGCTCNGGTGGCGTGCGTGCCAGCCGAATATCTGCCTCCTATGGCGCTCGAGTCGCGGTAGCAGAATCCATGTTTTTAGGCGGCACCTGCGTCAATGTTGGCTGCGTGCCGAAGAAGTTATTCGTCTATGGCTCGCATTTCACTGAAGACTTCGAAGACGCTTCTGCCTACGGNTGGCAGGTAAGCCAAGAAAACTTCGACTGGGCTACATTAAGAGATAATAAAACNAAAGAAATACAAAGGCTTAACGGAATTTACCGAAATTTACTTGAAGGGGCGGGGGTGACCTTGTTTGAGGCCCATGCGACGCTCATCGACGCACATACTATTCAAGTCGGCGAGCAAAAAGTCACGGCCAAACATATCCTTGTTGCCACCGGTGGTTGGCCTGTAGTGCCAGAATTCCCTGGCAGTGAACACGCTATTACCTCCAATGAAGCATTTTATTTGCCGGAATTTCCCAAAGACGTAGTCATTGTAGGCGGTGGCTACATTGCGGTGGAATTTGCAGGCATCTTTGCTGGCCTTGGTGCACGCACAACTCTCGTGTACCGCGGTGATCTATTTCTCCGCGGTTTCGACGATTCAGTGCGAGAATTTGTTAAAGCCGAGATAGAGAAAAAACACATTAACTTGTTGTTCAACAGCAATGTTGCGCAAATTGACGAACAAGCTGATGCACAAGGGCAGGGTCGCTTCACACTCACCATGGCAGACGGCAGCCAGCGCACGACTGATTTAGTGCTCTACGCCACCGGTCGCAAACCTAAGACGG
>NYVG01000037.1 GCA_002684495.1 Gammaproteobacteria bacterium
GCGAGAAAGGAGTGGGGGATTAGCAGGGCTCGTGGGTATGAACTGCTTAAACGCGCCTGGACTCAGATCAAAGCTGATGTTGATGAGACCGGTATCGATAGACAGGAGCTGTTGGCCTGGTCGATTCAGACGTTGATGGCTGCCGCTGGTCAGGCAAAACAACAGAAGAATCCTGGAGCAGTTGTTGCTTGCATCAAACAACTCGATTGGATGACGGGCTTGGGGATCAATTCAATATCAGGAAGCAACGCTCAGCGCAGACGTTGAAGATCTTGGTGCCGATTTAAATTTGATATGAGGACAACGTCTTCTGAAAAGAGTGTGTCCAATTAGTTCAGTTGCTTGAGCCGAGGGACAAAGCAGCAGTCATACGCCTTTCTTCACTTGTAAGGAAATCAGCCCACATACCAACCAGGAAGCTGAGGGTCTTAAGTGCGCGAACTTGCTCCTCTGAACCAGGACTTGTGTATTTGAAATCCATAAACATCTGAGCAGACACGCGGAGCTGCTCCTTACAACGGCTGTCAATTGACATCTTTCAGCCCTGCTGCTTGATGACGGATATATCTGTGATCTGAACTAGCACTTCGATCACTGCAACCAAGGAATGGAAGTGGCTGACAAGAGGCTCCTCTTTGCAGTCGAATAATCCACCATCAGCTGCAGCCGAATATTCCAAAGGTGATTTGGCTAACGATTCCTTGGCCAGTGATTGCTTCTGTCAGAAGCCCGATGACGAAGCCGAGCATCGCAACACGTCCGTTCAGGAGTTCAGCTTTTTGATGGCGCTCAGATGCCAGCAGCTGCTCCAAACGNTTTTCCGTTGCAGCGGCTTCCTGATACCAAATGCCGGTAGAGGTAGAAGTCGTCATCAGACTTGATTCATATATACAAACACTAAGTAGTTTGTAACGATACGTAAAGAGGCGGTTTGCCTAGCGGAGCGATTTCAGGCCGCGCGTGAGGTGCAGCAGACCATCGCTGACATGGATCTGGACCCCTCTGCATAATTAGCAGCAGGTTGAGAGGTTGTGTCTGAAGAGGCTTTCAACCCTTTCGATGCTTTCTACCCAGTGCTGAACAGCTTTAAAAGAAGATAATCAACAGTTGGCTATGCAATAGGAAAGGGTCGAAACCCTGGAAAGGCTCTACGCACACCTCCTCGATTCAATGGGTTGAAAGGCGACGACCTTTCCTCGCTTGTGATCTGACCGGGTGATCTTCACCACCAGACTTTTGTTGGCTAATGCATCAAGCGCCTGAAGCGCCTTCTGTCGTGCATTGTCCTCAAGCTGTTCAGTCATCTGTTCAGCAACCTCAGTTGGCTCGATAGCCCGGTTAGTGAGGAGCCAGTGCTCTTCAACCACTGACAACACGTTGCTTTGTCGTTCGCTGAGTTTTCCTCGAACTTTGCTGAGATCCATTTCTGCGCTGAGCTTGGAGCTGTCGCCGTGGCAGGAGAAAACAGCTCTTTCAACTTGCTCAATCACGCAGTCCACTGACTTACTGCTGCGACCTTGCGTGGTTAGGCGAACCCGTTCGTCTTCCTTGGTGTCGGGGTTGAGCCAATGCAGGTTCACTACATGGGTCGCCATACGGCTGAGACCTCTACCTGCTGATGCGTTTGAGGCACGTTCATGTGCCCGTGATTTGGAACTGTGGTGAAGTACCACCGTTGTGATCTCGAATGGTGTGATGCTCTCCAACAGATTCTGTAGAGGCTCCACAGCAGCATCACTGTCTGCATCAAGACCAAGTGGTCCAATCAGTGACAAAAACGCGTCTAGGACAAGGACTGCCCCGGGAGTTTGCTCGCACTCAGCAGCGATTTTCTCGATTCCTGCCTCATCAAGATGCACTCCGTCTTCAAGGGTGAAGAGCCGAGCAACGGTGTCGCTCAGCTTGTACTTATTTAGTTCGGTGCGAAGCATCAAGCCGTTCGGCACCATTACCTCTCGCCAGTCAGCAAGAGGTTGATCAGTGCCAACGATGATCAGCTTTGGTGAGGGTTGATGCAAGGTGAAGCGGTCCAGAAACTCGCCTCTGCCCTTTGCTAATTCGCCCAGGATGTTGCTTACAAAAGCTGACTTCCCGACCTTCTGAAGGGCGACAACCAACGTCATGGTGCGGGCTGCAATCAGCTGATCGGCAACCCATCGCTCTTCTGGAATCTCGAAAACGTCACCAGGGCTGATGCCGTTTTTTTGACCGCGCAGCTTGTTGCGTGCCNTCGCGACTACAGCCGTTAAATCCTTATCTCTAAGGCTGAGCCCCAACTCAACAGCAGTGGCTCGCAGCAAGATGTTCCGCTCGTGCCAAGGGGTCTTATCGACCAAGTGGCGCTCCGCCTCAGAGTGCAATTCACCTAATGCATCGACCCTGCCGCTAAGAGCTTTTGCCTCTGGTCGTTGTGATGGATCAGAAGCCTCTACCTGGGCGACGATTGCTTGAAGTTCAGAGTGCATAGTGGCTCCATCCTTGTTTCTTGGCGTGGAAAAACAACGTCCCTGGACCGATCTGTTCGCCACCAGAACGAGCAACTTGCTCAACGTCCCAACCGCATAAATAGCTGGGGGAGTGCGTCTCCATCAGTGAGATGGCTACCGCTTCATCGACACCGATGTCGCGACATGCAGCCATCAATCCCCAAAGGATGTCGCGGTAGTCGGCGTAAGTGCCTGAGCCTTCAACACGCCGTGGAATCGCTTCTAGTGCGTTGACGATTTCCCGCAGAGGCAGGGTGTTCTGCCGTCTGCTTGGAAACCTCTTCTTGATTGCAGGCAGAGGCTTGGGTTTCCGTAGCTGTGGGAGTACTGCATCCAGCTCTTCCTCTGAGTAGCGATGACCGTAAGCATTGATGATCTGGGATTGCCCCCTGGAGTCGCCGTTGCGGTTGATGTAGTGAGCACCAGCCATCCGCATCATGCGGTTGGTGCCCTTGCAGTTCTTGTCGCATCCAGGCGCTGCCAACTGCAACCGTTCCATCAGCAGGCTCCACTGCTCTGGCTCCATAGGGGTATCCAGCACCAGATAGTTGTGGATCGACTTGCCACCGGTATCGACCTGAAAGGTGGGTTGCAGCCCAACGGTTGATTGCCAAAGCTCAACCTGTTCAGACCGTGGTCTGTCGTCGTATTCCCAGAACAGTGAGGTGCACAGAGTGACCTCATTTTTCAAGGTTCCGCCAATGTTGGGCTGGAGGTAAAGGCCGTACCCGTTGTTGTTGTGAGCCTGGAAGTTTTCCAGGTCCATGGCGAAGTTGCCATTTATGGCGAAACCGGGTTTGCCTTTGTGCGGGATGGCTCTGGTGTGAACTTCACGTTCATCCCTTCCAAGCAGGTCCAGATGCCAATGGGCCTGAGCAGCATCAATCGTCAGTTGCGCATCACCTTGCGCATCTCCCGCCATTTGGCGGGAACTTTTATCAGTGTTGCCAATGTTTTCAGGGGCTGAAAGTCTCTGCTGACCAAGCAGGGATTCACCTACGCTCAGGGCACACGGATCTCCCTGGGCGCTCGTCATACGAGTGCTCATTTTTTTATCCCTCAGCCCCGTTCAGTCAAGTTTTTGTCGCTGATGCCGTTGGCAGCCAGAAACTGATCGGCTTGGCGAAGCAGCATGCCCCTGCGGTGAAATTCAGCGCGGCACGCTTCAACGTTCCATTTGATTGGAGAGTTTTTGGACGGGCCCAGGATGTAATGAACACCCTTCTGAAGAGGCCCACCTTTGTCCTCCATTTGGAGTTTCAGATACCCCTGGGATAACTGAAGTTTTAGCGCAGCAAGCGCCGTCTTTTCGTATTCAGGCATAGGAAACCACAGAACTTTTTGGTTCTTCCTGTGATTCACCGTTCGGGTCTTTCCTGCTGCAACTGGAAGGTGATGCAGTGGTCCCCGTATTAAAGGAACGTTTCCACCCCTGGATGATGCTTTGAAAGGTGGGCCCAAGGATTTCAGGTTGTTTCTCCTGAAGTTGCCCTAGCCGAGTACCAGACTCAAAGCGGGTGACGCGTAACCAACAATGACTCTCAAACTATAACCACAAGTTGCAATATTGGGTACAACATCTGTCCAAATTGCTTTTCCCCATGCCTGTTGGATTCCTGTGGATTTAATGATAAATATGGTATGCCATATCTGTATACGGCTTATCAGGATTGTGTTTTTGCCCATTGCGCAGCGTTGAAGTTTTTGACGGCTTCCAGCGTGGATTCTTTGTCAATCCAGCTGCCGTAGTGACGCATGTGCGTCTTCACGTCGTGCCCCATCAACGCAGCAGTAGCTCTCAGCGGCAGCCTGTTTGCACCAAAGGTTGCTCGCCAGGCAAAACCATGGCGCAAGGCGTAAGGGCTCAGCGTTGGATCCTTTTGGATCATTGATGCGTAGAACGGGAACCGCTCCAGCTGCTGACGGAACTCACGGCCAACACCCTGGTAGCTGTTGGTGTGACGTGGATGCTTCCGATCAAGAACCCTGCTGATCTGCTCTCTTATTGCCTTGGGCAGCTTCACCGTGCCTGACGCGAACTTGGTGACGAACTCAGAGCCTTCACCGTTTTTAGGTTGGGCAGGATCAACAACGCGACCTTCAACCTCTATGGGCGCAACCACTCGTGGCGGGACAGCTTTGGTCATGGTGTTGGCGTTGCGTTTAACAGCACCAACCCAGGCGACACCTTCGTCATCAACGGTCAGTGTGGCCAACTCTGCAGGCCGCAAACCCAGGTAGCCAATCAACCCAACAGCCAGGCGTAGATCCCAACGTTCAGCCTCTGCCAGCGCATCCAGCAATGCTGTGAATTGCTCCGGCTTTAGTGGGGTGCTCTGTTTGGTGGGTGTGTCGGCAACACCAACCAACTCACGCATCCGTTCAGCACCTGGGGGTAGGTATCGCTGATCCATGCCGCAGCGTTCAACGGCAAATTTGAGGAACGCGGCAGCATCAGCAAGGTTGCGTTTCCTGCCTTCCTTACCAACTGGCATGGGGCAGCTATCGCCGCTTTGTTCGCCGTTAGGACCAACGGCGTGAAGCTCTACATAACGCTCCAGGACGCCTACACCTGTGCGCGGCTTGGGCTTGGAGTCCAGGCACTCAATGACTCGATCTGTGCGGGTCTGCCATGCCTTCATGCTGTTTTCGCGCTGACCTGCTTTCGTGGCCACGAACTTGGTCTTAATCGCTTCCCATCCGGTTGGCTTGCCTGACTTCGGTTGTGGAGCATCCGCCACGTCAGTGTTTGCCACTGCTGCTTCAGCAAGCGACTTGGTGGGGTCTTGCTGCATTGCTGCGTAAATGGCCACAACCCGGTTCACCAGCTTTGACCCGTTGGCCTTATCGAACGGAATCGGCAGCATCACGCTGTTGCGCTGTCCGTCGGAGTTGCGATGGGTTAGCTGCGTATTGCCGGTGACAACGCCACGTTGAACGTGATTCCGCAGGGTCCAACCCAAGCCACACTCAGCCTTGATCTGGGCTCTGATGCCGTCTGCCCACTTTTCTTCTTTGCGCTTGGCGGGCATGAGCACCTACGTCGGGGGTGATGCGCAAAATGATGCGCAAAAACGCTGCAAGATGCAACCACAAGTTGCAACCTTGATGCGCAGTCTTAGCCTAGGTTCCAGTAGGAGCCTTGTATTTGCCTATTGTTTATCAGGACTTGAATCCGCTGCCTGGTTTTTTAAGTCCATGCATGGCATGCAGGGGGTCAGCGGTTCGAATCCGCTTGGCTCCATTTCAAAAATAAACTCAGTCACTGACGAGTTTTTTGGCGGCCCGCAAGAGCTGC
>NYVG01000038.1 GCA_002684495.1 Gammaproteobacteria bacterium
GTTGATGGCGCCTCTGATGGACTGGGCTGCTGAGACCTACGCCGACCGCCTTTTGGTGGGCAAGCTTGAAGTGGATGGCAACCCGATCACCCGCGATGGATTCAAAGTTCAAGGCATTCCGACCCTGATCCTGTTCCGCAACGGCCAGGAAATTGCACGTCACGAAGGGGCCATTGCCCGTCCTCAGTTGCAAACCTTTCTGGATGCTCACCTCTAAGCGACTGGCTCGCCTCGGAAGCGGAGTCTTTGATCGCAACGATCAGCGCAAGCACTCTTACAAGCTTGGGGGCAGACAGCAACAGCAACCGCTCATCGATCTCTCCCTGGGATGCACCGATTTGCTTCCCCCCCCTGCTGCTGTCCAGGCCATGGGAGGCCAGCTTCAAGAGCCAAGGAGCGCTGCCTACTGCCTACACGCGGCAACAGCCTCGTTTCGGCAGGCAGCCGCGGCCTGGTGTGAACAGCGACTGGGGGTGACCGTAGATCCTGAGCGTGAGGTTCTTCTTCTGGTTGGGTCTCAAGAAGGGACCGCCCATTTCCCGCTGACGGTGTTGGACCCAGGTGATCAAGCCCTGATTCTTGATCCGTCTTATCCCTCCCATCGCGGCGGCCTTGAATTGGCTGATGCTTCCATCCAGACCCTTCCCCTCACTCAGGAGCAAGGTTGGGCGCCGGACTTCAAAGCGATCACGGCCAGTCAGTGGGATCAATTGCGTCTCGTGATGCTGGGTTTTCCCCACAACCCCACAGCCTGTGTTGGGCAACAATCCTGGCTTGATGAAGCCATGAGTCAGGCCCAACATCACGATCTGGTGATCGCCCACGACAATCCTTATCTCGACTTAGCGCTTGAGGGAGAGGCACCGTCCCTTCTGCATAGTCCCCACTGGCGAGAACGCGGAATCGAGTTCTTTTCCCTCTCC
Organism: Gammaproteobacteria bacterium; assembly: GCA_002684495.1. Classification (GTDB taxonomy): domain Bacteria; phylum Pseudomonadota; class Gammaproteobacteria; order Pseudomonadales; family Azotimanducaceae; genus UBA4421. The sequence goes on from NYVG01000038.1 coordinate 924, forward strand.
AAGGGATGGTGTCTTGGTGGATTTCGTCTGGCATTCGCAATCGGAGCCGAACCCCTGATTACGGCCTTAAGGCAGATCAAAAGCGTGATCGATTTCAATCAGTGTCAGGCACTTCAGCAGGGCGCTGTTGTAGCCCTCTCAGATCACGCCGACTGGCCAGCCCATCTCTTACCGATCTACCGCGAACGACGTGATCGCACGCGTGCGGCACTGTCTGAGCTTGGCTGGGCGGTCCCGTCACCGTCCATGGCCTTATATCTCTGGATGCCTCTTCCTGACTGGGCCCGTGCCCGAGGATGGGGAGACGAGGAGATGGCTGCTCAGCTTCTTGAGCATTGCGGGGTTGTCGTCACACCAGGCTCTGGGTTTGGGGAGGCTGGGCGTCATTGGCTCCGCCTTGCCTTGGTCCGTCCAGTCGCCGAACTTGAAGCTGCCGTCGCACGACTGACGCCATGGTGGCAACAGCAGTGCTGAACCAGCATCAACAGGCCGGAAGACTCATCTATCGCCTGCGCAGGCAGCAAGCTGATTCTTGGCGGCTGAAATGCAGACCTGTCTGTGCAAGCACCGAACTTGAATTAAGCCAATGGCTGCAATCGGTGCCCTGGCGCGGAGAGCGTCCTCGAGCTGTTTTGGCCGATCACCAAACAAGAGCACAGGGTCAGCGTGGCCGCCGCTGGGAGGCAACCCGTGGAGGGGTCTGGATCAGCGCTGCTCTTCCCTGGGATTCGAGCAGTGGTCATGCCGACATGCTTGGGTTAATGGTGGCGTACGCCCTATGTGAACGCCTGGAACAGGCGGGGCTACCCGTTCGAATCAAATGGCCCAACGATCTCTTAATCCATTCCCGCAAACTGGCTGGATTGCTTCCTCGACTGGTTTTTCGTGGCAGTCGTTTACGCATGGTGCGCATTGGGGTTGGCATGAACGTGGCCAACCCGGTTCCCGCTGGGGCCATTGCTCTTCGCGACCTTCTACCGCGTGGATGCGCACGACGAGATGTTTGGACGGTGGAGGTCCTAAGAGCCTTGGAGAGAATCCAGACCCTGGCAAGCCATCCAGAACTTGTACGGCGCGGAATAGAGAGCCGCCTTTGGGCCAGTCAAGTGAGAGATCCTCAGAGCGGAGAAATCTGGGAGATCCAAGGATTGGCCCTGAATGGAGCGCTTCAACTTTGCCAAGGAGCCCGGACCGCCAGCTGGACCCGCTGGCCTGATGCCAACCAAGACAATCTCTACAATCTCACCTGATAAGACTTTTGAACCGAAGTGGTCCTGCGCTGGCTAGCTGCTCCTTTGGTGCTGACCCTGCCCTCTGCTCCGCAGGGCCCTCAAGCCCTTCCAGCACCTCAGGCACCCCTACTTCCTCCGGCTGAACTTCACGTCAAACCTCCCCAACGCTTCGATCGCTCGTTGGAGTCTCTGGAACGCAATCAGATCATCACTCCGCAAGAGCGCCGAACCCTGGAGAGAGGAGCAGTTGCCAAGCCCATTGATGTGCCCCGGTTTCAACAAGCCTGTCGCAGTGGTGCTTTATCCAAGCGTGAGTGCGCAACGGGGGTTGCCTTTCGCGGGCGCTCAAATCGTGCGACGTTCAGCCAAAGGGGTCGGCGTGTCGCTCCCATCTCAGTTCCCGTCTCTGCGCTTCTTGCAGGAGCCGGACATGGCTTTCGTTTGGAGTCCGTCTTCTCCGTTTCGCCCAGACCTCTTGCGATCGCGGGCAATGGTGATCAGCGCTTGCTCTTCCCGATCATTGGCTCTGCAATCACCACCAGTGAATTCGGAATGCGCCAGCATCCTGTGATCGGCCGCTGGTTGATGCATGCCGGAAAAGACCTGGCCGCTCCAGAAGGAACGCCTGTTATTGCAGCACTCTCAGGCACGGTCATGAGTAGTGGACTCGCCGGGGGATATGGCATCGCTGTGGAGTTGGAGCACAAGTCCCCCAAGCGGCGGACGCTCTATGGACATCTCTCAGAGATCTACGTGAAATCTGGACAANAGGTCCAACAGGGTGAGGTGATCGGAAGGGTCGGNAGCACCGGCCTNAGCACNGGGCCTCATTTACATTTTGAGTTGAGAACGAAGCAGGGCAACGGCTGGATTGCAAAAGATCCTGGCGAACTAGATCTCAACCCGATCACAGCCTCTGGCACTGATGCTGTCTCGCTGCTCGTTGGCCAACTCATGAACAGTCTCGAAAGAGACAAAGCCTGAACTCATTTATAAGTTTGAGGAATGAGTTTCATCTCTCAAAATGAATCCAACGCCACGAACAGTATGGATGAGTGGTGGGAGGTCTTTGCTTTCCACTTTTTGCCTTAAGTAGCGGATGTAAACGTCCAGCAAGTTGTCATCTCCGTAAAAATCTTCCCCCCAGACACCCCTCATAATCGCTGCCCGTTCTAAGACCTTTCCGCTTCCACGCATTAAGAAGCAAAGCAACTCGTACTCCTTGACCGAAAGCTGGATTTTTTGCTCAGCACGATGCACATCTCTGGTCTGGGTGTTGATTGTTAATCCACCAACTGCCAAGAAAGTTGATTCAACATCATCGCCTTGTGAGGAACCCGAAAAGCCCTGGGCCCTTCGCTGCATTGCTCTCAATCGAGCCATCAATTCTTCGATTGAAAAAGGTTTTACTAAATAATCATCAACGCCGGCATCGAGAGCCTTGACGCGATCAGCGATATCATCGTGACCGGTCAACATCAGGATCGGAGTTGTCACGCCACTATTACGAATTCGCTGACAAATATCCACACCGGAAAAATCCGGAAGGTTCCAATCCAAAACAATAAGATCTGGCTCTGGCTGACTTCTGGCTTTGATTAATCCAGTAGCGCCGTCCGATGCGACCTCAACGTCATAACCCTCTACGTCTAACTCCAGACGCAACAACTCCGTTAAACGGTCTTCGTCATCCACAACCAGGATTCGAATCATTTTCTCGGAGGATTCTGGCAACTGGGCCATTCTCAAACCTTTATCAATTTAATGAGGGGAAGACCTTTTGAGACCTGCTCTCGCNCGGTTTTGTGCCACTCGCTCGACTTTGCCGTCGCGAAAGTGAATCACTGTCTGGGCACGGGCTGCCACATCGTCTTCATGGGTCACGAGAACGATCGTGATTCCTTGAGCGTGCAACTCATCAAACAAGTTCAGAACGTCATTCGTCGTGCGCGAGTCCAAAGCTCCGGTGGGCTCATCGGCGAGGAGGAGAGCTGGCTGATTGATAATCGCTCTCGCAATAGCCACCCGCTGCTGTTGGCCACCNGAGAGTTGATTGGGACGGTTCTCCATTCTGTTGCCCAGGCCAACCTGTTGAAGAGCTGCAACAGCCCTTTTCTCGCGCTCGGATGCTGGAAGTCCGGCATAAATCATCGGCAGCATCACATTCTCCAGTGCTGTCGCATGGGGAAGGAGATGGAACTGCTGAAACACAAAACCCAGTTCCTTGTTGCGCAGGTCTGCCAANGCATCGTCATCAAGCCGCTCAACAGCACTCCCGTTGAGGCAATAAGANCCACTNGTNGGNCNATCCANNCANCCAAGAACNTTCATNGCNGTGCTCTTTCCTGATCCACTCGCACCCATCACNGCCAANTAGTCNCCGCGNNNCACATCNAGATCCAGNCCATNGAGNGCNTTNACCTCCGTTTCNCCNGATCCATAGACCTTGCTGACNTCTCGNAGCTGANCCACCGNTGGGCAGCNTTCACCTTNATCNNAGGNNTCAGCCAAGNGAGGCCCCTGAAGACGTNGCAATNGCCTGCTGCAGCAANGGNGTNCCAGCCACCGTGCTGCTNGCCCANTCAAATAANGGNTTGGANAGNATTCCGCCNACNGCTGTNACCACNACACAAAGCACGAGNGCCACTCTCAANGGNGGAAGTCCCATNGTGCTCCAGTTNATCGGTGGATAGGNCTTNACNACCTCTGAAGCNTCTTGAGGCTCNTTCACAACCATCATCTTGATGACGCCGATGTAGTANTAAATCGAAATNACCGAGGTCACAAGGCCAACCACCACCAAGACGTATTGGTGATCCGCCCAGCCAGCAAAAAACAAATAAATCTTCCCGAAGAAACCGAGCATCGGTGGAATTCCGCCAAGGGAAAGNAGGCAGAGACTCAGTCCAAGCGTAATAAGGGGATCTTTCTGATAAAGGCCCGCATAGTCAGAAATGCGGTCACTACCCGTTCTGATCGAGAACAGGATGATGCAAGCAAACGCACCCAAGTTCATGAACAGATAGGTGGCCATGTANAGCACCATTGCGGCGAAGCCGTCTTCAGTGCCGCACACAAGACCGATCATCACGAATCCGGCCTGTCCGATTGAGCTGTAAGCCAGCATCCTCTTCATCGAGGTCTGGGCTAATGCCACCACGTTGCCCAGCGTCATGCTGAGAATCGCCAGAACGGTGAATAGAAGTTTCCATTGGGTATCGAAACTTCCGAAACAGCCCACAAGAAGTCGCAGCGCCAAGGCAAATCCTGCTGCCTTAGAACCCACCGATAAAAACGCCACAACAGGTGTAGGCGACCCCTCGTACACATCAGGAGTCCACTGGTGNAAGGGCACAGCGGCGATCTTGAACGCCACCGTTGCAAGCACGAAAACCAGNGCTAAAGCGGCCAATGGTGTGGGGCTCGTGACAAGAGCATTACCAATCACTTCCAAGCTGGTTGAGCCACTCAGGCCNTANANAAGNGAAGCTCCNTANAGAAANACGGCAGCCGCNGCCGANCCCACNANCAAATATTTGAGNGCTGCNTCNGAACTNCGCGCNTCGCGCTTCATGTANCCCGACAACAAATAACTGGCNACGGANAGCGTCTCAAGNGACACGAAAACNCTNACCAGATCTGTNGCACCGCANAGCANCATTCCGCCGAGGGTNGCGGCNAGCANNATNGCNGCATATTCCCCAACNGGAGTGCCNCTTTGNTCGGCATATCNCCAACTAATNAGGAGNGANANAAGNGTNGAAAGAGCAACAACAGCACGGAACGCAATGGCAAGGTGATCGGAAAGAAAAGCACCTAAAAATGAAGGCTCAAGGGGTGCATTCCATTGCAGGGCGAGCAGAACCAGTGCCGTGCCTAAACCCGCGTAACAAATGGGTGGAACCCAACGAACTGAAACTTTTTCTCCGGCTAGATCCACCAACAATGTGGCGATCATCGCCACTAAAACAGCGGCCT
>NYVG01000039.1 GCA_002684495.1 Gammaproteobacteria bacterium
CACGGCCCAAGGGTATTCATATATCCCGTCCGTGGGCAATTTCGTTGCCTTCGACAGCGGTCGAGCAGGTGCTGACGTATTCGGCGAACTGTTGCAGCAGGGCGTTATCGTACGGCCGATCGCCGAATATGGATTGCCCAATCATGTGCGCGTGAGCATTGGCTTGCCGATAGAAAACGAACGATTTTTAGCCGCACTCGCAGCACTAGGGTCAGCTTGATATGACCGTGCGCAACCTCGTGGTTGTTGGCGTTGGATTAATTGGTGGTTCGTTAGCCGCCGGCGCGCGGGCCAAAGGTCTTGCCGAGCGCATTATTGGCATTGAACCCAATCCACAATCGGCGAATTACGCTTTAGCACAAGGGTTAGTGGATGAGATTGTTGCTGAAGTGCCTGGCGATACTGACCTGTGCGCCTTGTGCGTGCCCAGTGATTTAGTTGCTGAATGGGTGCTCAAGCTCGCAGATCATGCCGCCACGGTCATTGACGTTGGCAGTGTTAAAGCGCCCATCGTTGAGGCGGTGCAAACAGCCGCATCGCCGGTGACTAACTTTGTGCCCTGTCATCCCATAAGCGGTTCGGAAAAAAGTGGTCCCACTGGGGCCGATGCTCAATTGTTTGATGGTTGTGCGGTAGTGATCACTCCGTTGCCTCAGGGTGATGGGCAGCGGCAAGCCCAAACCGAGGAATTCTGGCAGCGTCTAGGTACTCGGGTGCAGGTAATGTCCCCCGCAGAGCATGATCGGGCTCTGGCTGTAACCAGCCATTTGCCCCATTTGTTGGCCTTCGCCTTTATGCAGCGGGTGACCCCGTCCCATACTGGGTTGACTGGTGGTGGTTTTCGCGATTTCACCCGCATTGCCGGTGCTGACCCGGAATTGTGGTGGCGCATTTTGCGCTTAAACAAAGACTCGGTGATCGAGAGTGCGCGTCAGTTCGGTGATGATCTGCAGCAGCTTATTGCCGCCATTGAAAACAACGACAGCACGGTAGGTCTCGCGCAGTTGCGCAATGCTGCTGAGAAAAAAACCTCAACTAAGAAGAATGGCCATGAATAAATCCATACCGGTATTGGCCATTGACGGCCCTAGTGGTTCGGGCAAGGGCACCTTAGCCGCTCGGATTGCCGCCGAGTTGGGCTGGCATTTGCTGGATTCCGGTGCGCTGTACCGTATTGTTGCCGCAATGGCCGTGCGGCGCGGCTTGGATGTTGAGCAAGAGCAAACGATGTGCGAGTTGGCTCAATCTCTGGATATCGCGTTCCCAGACGGTCGTGTACGGGTCGATGATCTAGACCTAACTGACGAAATTCGTACCGAAGATATAGGGGTAATGGCGTCTCGGGTAGCGGCGCTGCCTGCAGTGCGCGCGGCGATTTTAGAACTGCAACGCAACTTTGCCCAAGCGCCCGGCTTGGTGGCTGATGGGCGTGATATGGGTACGGTAGTCTTCCCACATGCGGGGCTCAAAATCTTCCTTGATGCGAGCGCCGAGGCGCGTGCGGAAAGACGTTATAACCAGTTGAAAAACAAAGGTTTGAGTGTTAGTTTGCGCGACCTTCTTGAGCAGATCGAAGAGCGAGATGCGCGAGATAGAGAACGTGCAACAGCGCCGTTAAAAGCGGCGAGTGACGCGCTGCTAATCGACAGCACCCAGATGACTATAGAAGAGGTGTGTACCACGGTTATGCAGGCAGCGACGCAGCGACTTTTATAACAAGGAAGTCTACTGCTGCTGCAATTGGGGTAAGGAACCTCGCGAGTGGTTAACATTTGCGACCAATCACCGAATGACGCGGAGCAATCAACGCTTACTTAAGCGCTGTGCACATAACATTAACTAACCAACGGAGAGACGGCTGCGCACACTGTCGTTTTGACACGCCCTTGCTGCCACGCCGACCACACTTATGAGCGAATCTTTTGCCGACCTATTTGAAGAAAGTTTACAAACCATCGAGATGGCACCTGGGTCCATCGTAACCGGCACGGTGGTAGATATAGATGACGATTGGGTCATCGTTCACGCAGGCCTCAAGTCAGAAGGGGTCATTCCAAAGAATCAATTTCTCAACGAAGGAGGCGAATGCACACTAAGCATAGGCGACCAAGTGAAGGTTGCTATGGAAGTGGTAGACGATGGCTTCGGAGAAACACGACTATCCCGTGAAAAAGCTCGCCGTGCTGAATCGTGGCAGCTACTTGAAGAAGCTAGCGAAAAGAGCGAAGTAGTTGTTGGCATTATCAACGGTAAGGTTAAAGGCGGTTTCACAGTCGACGTTAACGACATCCGCGCCTTCTTGCCCGGTTCACTGGTGGACATTCGCCCATTGCGCGAAACCGCTCACCTAGAAGGTAAGCCACTAGAATTTAAAGTGATTAAGTTGGACCAGAAGCGTAATAACGTAGTGGTCTCACGGCGCGCAGTCCTTGAAGAAGAGAACAGCCACGAACGCGATGCGTTACTGGCGTCAATGCAAGAAGGTCAGGACGTTAAAGGTATTGTTAAGAACCTCACTGACTATGGTGCATTCGTTGATCTTGGTGGTGTAGACGGCTTACTGCACATTACCGATATGGCATGGAAGCGTATTCGTCATCCAAGCGAAATGGTTAATGTGGGAGACGAAGTCGACGTGCGCGTTCTTAAGTTCGACCGCGAAAAGAATCGCGTCAGCCTAGGCATGAAGCAACTGGGCGAAGATCCATGGGTTGATATCATTCGTCGTTACCCAGAGGGTGCGCGGGTAACCGCTACCGTGACCAACCTCACCGACTACGGCTGCTTTGCTGAAATCGAATCTGGTGTTGAGGGTCTAGTGCACGTTTCTGAAATGGATTGGACCAACAAGAATATTCACCCCTCAAAGGTGGTTTCAGTTGGCGACGAAACCGAGGTGATGGTTTTGGACATCGACGAAGATCGTCGTCGCATCTCCTTGGGTATCAAACAGTGCCGACCCAATCCATGGGAAGAGTTCAGCGTGAGCCACGGTAAGAACGAAAAGATTATCGGTAACATCAAGTCTATTACCGACTTCGGCATCTTTATCGGTCTCGACGGTGGTATCGACGGATTGGTGCACTTGTCGGATATCTCTTGGAATGAGCCGGGCGAAACAGCTGTTCGTCGCTACTCTAAGGGCGAAGAGGTGGAAACCATCATCTTGTCTGTGGACCCAGAGCGTGAGCGTATCTCGCTGGGTATTAAGCAGTTAGATCAGGATCCGTTCAGCGATTACACCGCGGTAAATGACCGCGGCACCATCGTGAAAGGAAAGGTCATCGAAACCGACGTTAAAGAAGTGGTTATCGAGCTGGCCGAAGATGTAACTGGCATTATGAAGGCTTCAGAGATCAGTGTGGATCGGGTTGAAGACGCACGTTCAGTACTCGCAGTAGACGAAGAAGTAGAAGTTAAGATCATCAACGTCGACCGCAAGAACCGCACCATTGGCTTGTCCATCAAGGCGAAGGATGTGGAAGAAGAGCGTCAGGCTGTGCGCGATCATCAGAAACAAGAGAGCGACCGTTCCGGACCTGCAACTCTTGGCGATCTGATCAAAGCTCAGATGAACCAAAACGAAGACGAATAAGCTGTAACTGGAGCATAGTGCAGGGTTAGGTGATGACAGACATCAGCATGACCAAGTCGGAATTGATTGAACGCATCGTTGCTGCACAGGCACGATCGTCCAGTGGGCAACTTAACAGCAAAGATGTTGAGTTTGCGGTCAAGACGATGTTGGAACAGATGTCCCAGACCTTAGCGTCTGGAGATCGTATAGAGATACGCGGTTTTGGCAGCTTTTCACTGCACTATCGGGCACCGCGCATAGGGCGCAACCCTAAGACCGGCGAGTCCGTAGGGCTGTCAGGCAAGCACGTTCCGCACTTTAAGCCCGGTAAAGAGTTGCGGGATCGAGTGAACGCCTCCCTGCACGCAGACAGCAGCGAGCAAGGCTCAGCGTCCTCGTCAGCGGACGCCAACTAAGATAACGTCTAATCGCCCCATTAGGCCGCCAGGAAGACAGTGAAGGGACTTAAATCCATCGCATTATTCCTGGCCATGGCCACCGCCTTCCTGTTTGCTGCGCTGGCGGTCAACCAAGAACAAGTCGCACTTACATTCGCCATATGGCAAACCCCGTTTACCCTCAGTATCTTTTGGTGGTTACTGGGCGCTCTGGTGATAGGCATTCTACTTGGCGTGTTGTACGGCAGTTGGCTGAATGTTCGTTATCGGTTTGCCAACCGACGCCTGCGTAAAGCTTTGGCTAAAGCCGAACAGCAATTGGCACACCAGCCGAGAGACAACACTTAAGCTCCAACGAGCCAAGGGCCTACTGCCCGCTGCGCAATGGGCCGCTAGGTCTGCTGTGCCCGAGCACTAAGCTAATGAAACATCGAGAAAAGGAGATGTTTCATGTTCGTAGTCGACTTAATCCCTAGTTCAATCCGCAACAGCAAGCCTTGTCACCCAACACCTAAAACTGAGTTCGCGAATTTTTGGTTGGCTGGTTTGTGCATAGTGCTGGCGCAGTTCAGTTGTAGCCTGCAGGCAGCCGAAGTGCAAAGCAACGCCACCACAGAGCACCCAGAGATCGTGTACCTGAATACGGCCACTGCCCAAGAACTAAAGGAACGTCTCATAGGCGTTGGGCAGCACCGCGCTGAAGCCATTGTCGCTTATCGTGAGCGAGTGGGTGACTTTCGCAATGACGACGAGTTGTCTCAGGTTAAAGGCATTGGCCCCCATGTATTAACCGCCAACAAAGCCCGAATTTCCTATGCCCCTAGTGGGCGCCCAGGCGCCGCAAACAGCCGAGCTGCAACCCACCGCTCCACGGAGAAAAATTAACGGCAGCACAACATTTCGACCGCCCTTGTTTGGCGCTATAGTGAATCCTAATAGGCTATGGAGGGGCGGTATGAGTAGAGTCTGGACACCATTGTGCGCAAGCATGGGGATCGATGTCCCGATATTCGGATTTGCCCATGATGTGCAAGTAGTGGCCGCCATCACTAACGCAGGGGGCTATGGTGTCTACGGCGCGACCCGCCGCTTTCCCCATGAGATTAAAGAAGAGCTGAGGCAGATCCGCGCCCTAGTGGGGGACAAACCCTTTGGGGTGGACCTAGTGCTGCCACCCGGCATGCCTACCCACAATTCCCGCGACGCTATAGAAGCCGAGATTCCCCAAGAGCATAGAGACTTTGTTAAACAGCTTACCGACCGATATGAAGTGCCCGCAGCCAGCGAGCCGGGTATGCGCACGCGTTTTATTCGTTCCGCAGAAATAGAGCAGCAACAGATCCGTGTGATTATGGAGTCCGATGTGGACATGATGGCCTGTGGTATTGGCGCGCCGCGAGACGTGGTGGAAGAAGCTAAAGACCGGGGTAAAAGCACTCTAGCTCTAATTGGCAGCCCCCATCATGTGCCCCGGGCGTTGCAAGCAGGGGTAGAGATCATCGTCGCTCAGGGCTACGACGCCGGTGCGCACACTGGCCCTATCGGTACCTATTCCCTGGTGCCGCAAATTGTCGATGCAGCCGGAGACGTGCCCGTATTGGTGGCTGGTGGTGTTGCCACTGGGCGGCATATCGCTGCAGCACTTGCCATGGGCGGTCAGGGTGTATGGCTCGGCACTGCGTGGCTGTTGTCCAGCGAGCATCAGGGCCACATGCATCCGGTGAATACTGCCAAACTAAAAGAGGCGGGCAGTGCAGATACCGTCATTACCCGTTCAGAAAGCGGTAAACCGTTCAGGCAAGTGCGCACCGGGTGGAGCCAGGCCTGGGAAGCCGAGGACGCGCCGAAGCCGCTGAAAATGCCTATGCAAGACGTATTGGTAGGTGACTTATTGGGCGCGATAGAAGAACACGACATCGAACCGTTGATACACTCGGGTGCAGGCCAGAGCATCGCTTACTTCGACGAGGTGCAACCGGTTGCGCAGATTATGGACAATCTGGTCAGTGAAGCCAGTTCCGTATTACAGCACCAGCAGCAGTTTTTACGCGCCATAGGCCCCAAATAAATCGCCCAGACACAAAGACAAACCATGCTACCGACCCTCCAAAAATCGAGCACTGACGTGCTAAAGCCTGCCCGCCAGCGTCGTTGGATCGCATGGCTAGCCATGCTGATTGGCACCATCATTGTGGGTGGTTGTGGTGGTTTAAATCTCGAGCCGAACCCGGCTCAGCCCACCAATTTGTCTGGAACATGGCAGTTGGATACAGCGGCTTCAGACAGCGCTGACGGGCTAAAAGGCCGACCCTCACGAAGGCTAGAACGCAACGAAACAGTGCGCGATGAAATCCAGCGTATTAGCCGTGGATCTGGTCTGGTATTTATCGCTCAGGATTTTCAGGTGTTGAATGCGAAACGCCTCAAGATTGAACAAGGCAGCGACTCCATGGGAGTGCAGCACTGGCCGGGCGTCTACCGCGATGTTACATGGGGTCAGCGCGAACGCGGGTTGTGGCGAGTATATGCAGGCTGGGAGCGCAATGACCTGTTGATACAGTCTACGACCAAAGACATGCGGGTATTAGAGCGCTATCAACTCATCAACAATACACAACTGCGAGTGCAAATCACCGTCAGGGCAGACGGCCAGACTAAAGAGCTGCAGCGGCTATACCGGCGCAGCGGATCGGCCAGATAAGCGCCTAGGGCGCAATATTTGGTAAAAGCGTGGCCACGAGAGTATTGCAATTGTGCTGCACGCCATTAAACTGACGCCCTCGTTTGAGCGCTGAGGCAACTCAGCATATGATCATACGACCACTCCGCCTTAGCTCAGTTGGTAGAGCAGCTGACTGTTAATCAGCGGGTCGCTGGTTCGAGCCCAGCAGGCGGAGCCATTTCTAGTTTGCAAATCCCGGTATTGGATGCGCGTACGCGAGTTAATCAGCGTGCGAACGCCTGCCGGTGTCCGCCTAGTTCGAGCCCAGCAGGCGGAGTCATTAAGATTCAAAAGCTCCAAGGTGGCTTGGGTTATCTCGGCAGCGCCTCCTGCCAACCTGCATTCAGGCGCTCTGACAAAAGCGCCGCCAGTGTTGCGTACTGTGGGGTACCTGCCAAGTTGTGAAATTCCGACGGGTCTTTAACTAGATCATACAGCTCTGTCAGGGTGCGGCCGTTGCCCTCCAGCGGCGCCCATTCGGTATAGCGATGAGTTGGGGTGCGCAGGGTACGCCCGTGGTAGCCCTCGCGTTTGGATTCGGCAAACGCTGCTGTTTTCCAGTCACGGTTTGGTGTTTTCAGTAGTGGCCCAAAACTGCTGCCTTCCAGCACATGGTCTGGCTGAGGCAGTCCGCTCAGCTCGACGAGAGTGGGATAAAGGTCCACTAGCTCGACTAGGCCTTTGGCGGCTGAGCCGGCGTTGGTGGCTTCGGGTAACCGTACGATCAACGGCACACGAATTGATTCGTCAAACTGGGAGCGTTTGCGCCACATACCGCCGTGCTCGCCCAGATGGAACCCATGATCGCTGGTAAAAATAACGATGGTTGAGTTGGATAAGGAAAGTTCATCCAGTGCGTCCAATAACTGACCCACGTATGTGTCGATCATGGTCACCATGGCATGGTAGGCAGCAATGGCTTGTCTGTGTTGCTGCTCGGTGTGGGCGGTATCGTCTGCGGTGATTTCTGCTGCTGGTGCTGGAATGTCATCGGTGTCGCCTGTAGCAGTGGGCGGTAACTTTATTCTGTCTAAAGGGTGTTTATCGAAAAATGCCGCTGGCCCGACCCAGGGTTGGTGCGGTTTGTGGAATCCCGCTGCGATGAAAAATGGCCTGTCCCGATTTTGTGCCATTAATTGAACGATGCGATTGGCAGTCGTGCCGTCGGGTGTCATACGTGGTGATTCATGTGTAGCTCGCCAAGATAATGGCAAGCCCGACGGACGCCCCGTTGCCGCTAAGACTTGGGCGCGTGACATGCCCTGTGCAGATTCCTTAGTCCAAGTATTGTCGCGAACTTCGGACAGATCGTGGCCTGGCAAGTAGCCGGGAAAATGCAAGAGCAACGAAGGTTCGCGAGACGCAGCAAAGCCTGAGAAATCCCAGCTTATGGCGTGTTCATAGCGATTGTGGCCGATCTTGCCGACTCTGGCGGTAAAGTAGCCGTGGTCATTAAAGTGCTCCGGGAGCATACGTAAATCGTCACCGATCTTTTGGCGGGGCCATGTCGCGCCGTCATAGACATCGAGGGTGGTTGGTCGTAGCCCGCTCAGTAATGAAGCGCGGGATGGATTGCACAGCGGCGTTTGCACAAAGGCATGTTCGAAGCGCACACCTTGGCCGGCCAACTGGTCGATGTTAGGGGTTATGGCCCCCGCGTAATGGGGTCGCAGATTTGATTGGTTGTAGGCACCCAACGCCAGATTGAGGTCGTCGACGATAATAAACAGAACGTTGGGCCGGTCACCCGGTGCGAACTCTCGGGTGGGCACCGCGCTCGCTTTGAGCAAGTCAAAAGAGAGATCCTTGGACTGTGGGGTTGCCGAGTGTGCGGTGGTGAAGACCAGTAGCGCCCCGCTCAGGATTATCCACATACCTGTGTGTTTCATACACGACTTCCAAAACTAATGTCGGGTAGGCAGGAAAGACTGCCTGTTAGTGGTGTGTTTGGCAACGGCGCTAAGGCTTATTTGTCGCGTTAGCTGTTTTGGCCGGGTTTTTGTGCTCTATTTGGGCTGATGTTATTGAACAAGACTCGGAGGAAATGATTGTGTCACTGCAAGACTTAGGGGCTTTGGGAGAGTTTTTGGCGGCGATTGCCACGGTGATAACGCTGATTTATTTAGCAAAGCAGATCAAAACCAACAGTTTGGTGGCGAGGTCTACTTTGGAGCACCATATTAATTCGAGAGAGTTGGATCGAAGATTTAAGATTTCCCAGGATCCTGCGTTCGCCTATTTTCTTGCGCGGGATTGGGCTCGGGAAGCCCTAGATCAAGGTGAGCGCACCCAAGCAGCCCAATACATAACCATGCTGGTAATCGAGGTTCGGGAAATCTTTATTCAAAATAAGATGGGTTTAGTCTCAGGCGCCTTGTTAGAAAGTCGCATGGTGCGTTTGAATATGGGCATTATGGGAAGTGATGTCGCTAGGTCTGTATGGGCAACTTATCGTCAAATTGTAGAAGCTGATTTTGCTGAATATTTCGAAACGCGGATCTTCCCGGATGGTATTGATGAGGGTTTAAGCGCTCAGCACCCGCAATTCAAAAGTAAACCCGAAGCAGGCGAGAGCTAATGGCTGAAAGAGTGCTTGAGAGGTGTTTCCGCTTGGGCATTGCTGGGGGCATACGCAGCTGCAGACGAAGTGTCAGTGAGTATCGTAAGATCAACGGTTTGAAATATAAGCGGTAACTACCTTGGAACTTATTCTTATCCGACATGGCCTACCTGAGCGCGTTGAAACTGAAGACGGCACACCAGCCGACCCGCCCTTGTCTGAAACCGGGCACGAGCAGGCACGACGTATGGCGGACTGGCTAAAGGACACCGCTATAGATGTTTTGTATTCAAGCCCGATGCGGCGTGCGGTAGAGACTGCGGCACCGCTTGCCCAGATTAAGGCGCTAACTCCAGAGTTGCGTGAGGGGGTTGCGGAATTCGACCGCAAGGCCAGCCACTACATTCCGGTGGAGCAACTTAAACGCGATAACTACGCCAGCTGGCAACGGCTAATGCGAGGGGAAACCACGGGTGTCGACTTTGAAAAGTTCCATGCCGGGGTTGTTAGTACGTTAGACGACATCATTTCCGCGCATCCGGGCCAAACTGTTGCTGTGACCTGTCACGGCGGTGTGATTAATGCCTGGACCGCCCACGTGCTGGGTATGGAGGCGCGCATGTTCTTCAATCCCAATTACACCAGTATCAGCCGTTATATGGCGGCTAGCTCGGGAGAGCGTTCGATTATTACCATTAACGAGCATACCCACTTGCGGGGCTTGGGATCGAATCGGGGGTAAACCCTACCCAGCGCTGTTTAGCCTGGGCTTTTTCAACGAAGGCCTAGCTGTTAGCGCGCCGGCTCTGGGCCAGCGCAGCTTCAAAGGCGCGTACCGCCGGGGTCGGGGCATTTCTTGCTACGGTCACTAACGCCATCGCAACCTCCACTCCGGTATCAAAGTCGGCGACCTGCAACCCCGTGGGTCGGTGGGGGCTGATCGTTTGGGCCATAAATGAGTGGGGCGCTAGGGCGATGGCATCACTGTTGGCCGCTAGGGTTAGGCATGCCGAAAGGCTATTTAATTTATAACGCGGGAATAGGCTCGGGTCGCTGTCGCGGGTTAGGGTGTCGAACAGTTTGTTGTCGTTAAAGTAGCGGCTTGGTACTGCCAGTGGGTAGCTCAACAGCTCTGCCTTTTGCTTAACGCCTGCCGCGGGATGGTCGCTGCGATGCACGTATACCAGCTGTTCTTTGTGCAGCGGCTGCAGTCGCAGTGACGGCGCATACACTGAGGTCTGAAAATTGGCCTCATCGCCTATGGCTACATCGCATTGGCCGGTAACCAGCTCTTTGTATATGTCTGAACTGCCGACAATTACCTCGACCTCTAAGTCGGGGTGGGTCTGGGCGAGGCGTGCCAAGCCGTTAACCAATAGGGTTTCTGCAGCCAGAGCCATGGCGCAAACCCTTATCGCGCCGAGCTTCCCGCCGGCTAGCAGTTGTGCCTCTTTAGCGAATGCATCGTGGGCGTGTAGCGCATTTTCCGCAGCGTTAAGCAGTTCACGGGCGCTGTCGGTAGCATCTACCGCGCGGGTGGTGCGGTTAAACAGCCGCAGCCCAAGCTCGCTTTCTAATAGTTGAATACGTTTGGTCACCGAGCTTTGGCTGACTCCTAGCTCGTCTGCAGCGGCGCGAAAGCTGCGACTGTGGAATACCGCCACAAAGTTCTGTAGCAGGCGTAGATCACTCATAACGGTTGCTCGGTTATTTATTCCAAAATGTAAACAATAAACTAAAACTATTTCTGTAGCATGGTGGTTTTACTTTTGGGTGGGAACGGGTGAGTACACAGGTTGAACACAGTCGTATGTTCAGGCGCGGCCGCGCACTGGGCTATTTAGAGGAGCACGACCGCCACCTCACAGCTAAGCACGATCCGCAGTTTAGTTTTGGTTTTATCGGTTGCGGCATGATGGGTCAGGAGCATATTTACAACACGCTGTTGTTGGGGCGAGCCCGAGTGGGTGGCCTCTATGATCCCGCAACCAAGAGCATTGAGACTGCGTCGCAGTTGATCGCGAAAAACGGTCAGCAAGACGCGCCGAAAATTTATGCTTCTATAGAGGAGGCCTGTGCCGATCCTGATACCGACGCGTTGATTATCGCTACGCCAAACTATACCCATTTGGACGTTATGCGCGCCGTAGCCGGCTGCAATAAAGCGCTCTTTGTTGAGAAACCTATTGCCACCACGGTGGCGGATGCCTTTGAAGTCTGTCAGCTTGCCGCTGCCCACAGCCGCCCCGTGCGCTTTGGTCTGCAATACCGTTTCAAGTCGGTATACGCCGAGGCCCTGACTGAAGTATTTGAGCGCCAAAGTGTTGGGCGAGTGCATAGCGTTAATATGCTGGAGCATCGCTTCCCATTTTTAGACAAGGTCGGGCAGTGGAATAAGTTCAGCGCCTATACCGGTGGCACATTAGTGGAAAAGTGCTGCCACTATTTTGACCTTATGAATTTGTTTGCCGGCGGCAATCCCCAGCGGGTATTCGCGGTGGGTAGCCAGGCGGTGAATTTCCATAATTTTGTTTACGACAATAAAAAAGCCGATGGGCTGGACCAGGCGCAAATGTCCATTCAATACGACAACGGTGTGATCGGTGGTTTTTCGCTGTGCATGTTTACACCCGGCACCCGCGAAGAATTAGTGGTCTGCGGTGACGCTGGTCGTGTGCATGCCAGTGAAAGTGCGCGGCTGGGTGAGGCTAACGAAAATCGTCTAGAAGTCTGGTGTGGTGAGAATGGAGCATCTTCCGTGCGCGCCCCAGAGTACCCTCCTTACATTAACGCAGCCGGTCATCACGGTTCGACGTTTTTTGAACACTTAAGTTTTTTGGACGAATTGTCCGGCGGGGTGGTGTCTGGCCCGAATTTGGCTGATGGCCTTTGGTCGGTGGCGGTGGGTGCCGCAGCACAATTGTCTATTGAGCGCGGAGTTGCCGTGGACGTGGCGGAAGTGCTGCCCGCGGATTTTGATGCTGCGCAATGGGTTAAAACGAGTTATCAGGAAGGATAGGTTATGACAAATTTAGTGGATCAATCTCCGCGGGCGTTAGGCAGCGACTTACATATCGGGCCGCTAGGCTACGGCTGTTGGCGGTTAGTGAATATGCCGGTAGCTGAGGCTCAGGCGCGGATCGAACATGTGCTAGCTCAGGGTATGAACTTGATCGATACCGCAGATGTATACGGTTTGGACTGGGGCGGTACGGCCTTCGGTTCCGCTGAAGAATTGTTAGGGCAGGTACTTAAAGCGGCACCGGGTTTACGTGAGCAGATGGTCTTGGCTTCCAAGGGCGGCATTATTCCGGGTGTACCCTACGACTCCGCGTATTTAGAACAAGCCTGCAATGATTCTCTGCAGCGCCTTGGGGTGGAGTATCTTGACCTGTATCAGATTCATCGCCCGGACATGCTCACTCATCCCCAAGAGACCGCCCGGGTGCTGCAACGCTTAAAGGACAGTGGCAAAGTGCGCACATTTGGCGTATCTAACTACACAACCAGCCAAACCAGTGCGCTGATGGCCTATCTGCCGAGTGAGATCATCAGTCAGCAACCCCAGTATTCGGCACTGCATCTAGATCCGTTATTCGACGGCACCTTTGACCAATGCATGCAGCACCAACAGACGCCATTGGTCTGGAGTCCTCTGGCCGGCGGACGATTAGGCGATTCCAGTGCCATGCCCGATGCCCTAGCTACGGTGCTGCAGACTCTGGCCGAGCGCGAAGGGGTTGATGTGCCGACCATTGGCTTGGCTTTTGTGCTGGCGCATCCAGCACGACCGGTGGCGTTACTGGGCAGTTTGAATTTAGAGCGTTTGGCCCTAGCACAACAAGCTCTGAGTGTGCAGCTCGATCGCACGGACGTTTATCAAATTATCCAGGCATCGATGGGGGAGGCGTTGCCATGAGTGTAGAAGTCAGCTGGTTTTCGGCGCTGTGTGATGACGATTATCGCTATCTGGGCGTACATGATCCGGACCTTAAGTCGTCCTGGGCCCATTGCAGTTCTATTACCACTACTGCCGACCGTTTGGGTTATGACAGCATATTGTTACCGTCGGGGTATCAGTTGGGGATCGACTCTGTAGCCTTTGCCGGCGGTATTGCGCCAATCACAGAACAAATACGTCTATTGGTGGCGGTGCGTTGCGGTGAGTTGTGGGTGCCGCAACTCGCGCGGCAGTTAGCCACGTTGGATCAAATGCTTGGCGGGCGACTGTCGATTAACGTCATCTCGTCGGACATTCCTGGCGAAACCATGGCTTCTGAACCCCGCTACCAGCGCACGCGAGAAACCATGATGGTCCTGCGGCAACTGTTAAACGGCGAATCTGTGGCAATGCAGGGTGAATTTCTTAATCTTGAAATTGATCCGCCCAACGCGCGCACTGTCAGTGGCAATAGCCCGCTATTTTATTTTGGTGGCTTGTCTGAACCGGCCCGGGATGTTGCAGCGGAATGCTCGGATGTATTTTTGATGTGGCCTGGTACGTTGCCGGAGGTCGATTCGATTTTGACGGATATGCGTAGGCGTGCAGCTGACTACAACAGAACCCTCAAGTATGGATATCGTGTTCATGTGATCGTCCGAGAAACGGAAAATGCGGCCATTGATGCGTCTCGCGAGTTGATCTCCAAGTTGGACGCCGCTGAAGGCGAGCGTATTCGGGCCCAATCCTTAGACAGTACCTCGGTGGGCGTGCGCGCTCAGGGTATGCTGCGCGAGGGTGCCGATGCCGATGGCTTTGCTGAAGAAAATTTATGGACTGGTATTGGTCGCGCACGCAGCGGTTGTGGCGCTGCCATCGTCGGTGATCCAGACCAGGTGCTGAAAAAACTCAAGCAATATATGGACCTCGGCATTGAGGCGTTTATCTTGTCTGGGTATCCGCACGAAGAAGAATGCGATCTGTTTGCGCGTTATGTATTGCCTGAGCTCGAACATGGTGTTTTGAGCTAGGGGTGCTGTTGTGGCCATTGTAGGAACAGACCATACGGTAATGCTGGTGCAGGATATCGACGCGGCAATTGCCACCTATCAAGATCGACTGGGTCTGGCCTTGAGTCATCGGGTAGACCATACAGAGGCTGGTATCCGCCAAGCATTTTTTTCGCAGCTTGATCGTGCACTGTTTCCAGGCGGGTATGCGGTCGCCGAGGATAATACAGCCTAAAACCGCTAGCTTAGGCTAAGCTCCAATAACTGCGGTGGCTTCGATTTCTACCAGTAGTGCTTTCATAACCAGAGCCGATACGCCCACCATGGTCGAAGCGGGCTGATGTTCCTGGCTGAAATACTTTGCCTTTGCAGCCTGCACAGCCTTACTGCGGGTGCTGTCTAGGTCCACGACATAGGTATTAATTTTAATTAAGTCTGCGGCGGTGGCGCCGGCGCTCTCTAACTCGCGGATGACATTTTGATGGGCGATCTCTGCTTGTTCTTCAAAAGTCTCGCCAACCTTACCATCGGCGTAACCGACCTGGCCCGAAATCACTATGGTCTTAACACCGCCAATGCTATAGGTCACCGTATTGGTAAAACCCATTGGGTGTGGGTTTATGAATTCTTTTTCCAGCATATCTGTCCCCTCGATTAAATAATTGCTATCCCAGCTTTGGGTAATATTGCTAATGTTTCTGATCGAAAGCTATAACTTTGCGCAGCAGTAGGACACCTGCTAAGTTTCAAAATTCAACTCCCGCGGTGCGGCGGCTTAGCAGACCTTTGGAGTAAACATGAAAATTCTTGCGATTGGTGGCAGTGGTGGCATGGGCCAATTTGCCGTTGGCGCTGCTCAGCATTTTCAGCATGTTGAACAAATTGTGGTTGCTGACCTGAATGTGGACGGCGCCCGTGGTTTTGCTGACCTTCTCAACGAGAAGGTTAGCGCTGTGCCCTTAGATGTTAGTGATCGCGCTGCGTTGCACAGTGCCATGCATGGTATGGACCTAGTGGTAAACACCTGTGGGCCATTTTTTCGTTTCGGTATGCCGATATTGCAGGCGGCGATTGCCAACGGCTGCCATTATCTGGATATCTGTGATGACTGGGAGCCCACGGTTGAAATGCTCCAGCTCGATCAAGCTGCTAAGACTGCCGGGATATGTGCCACGGTGGGATTGGGTGCGAGTCCTGGCGTATCGAATTTGCTGGCTTTGCTGGCTATGCAAGAGTTAGATCATGTTTCTAATGTATACACTGGTTGGGATGTTGGTGGTGCTAAGCCTGAAGAGCATTCATCTCAGCAGGGAATGAATGCGGCCATGTTGCATGGCATTGAACAGATGACCGGCAAGGTAAAAATTTTTCGCCGGGGAGAGTACGAACTGGTTAAACCCTTGGAGTCCGTGACGGTGGCGTACCCGGGTCTTCGGTCTTTTAAAGCAAGTATTTTCGGCCACCCCGAGGCGGTCACCTTTCCTCACAACTATCCGGAGCTGCAAGAGTCTATGAATTTGGCCCACGGTGGGGGTATAGATTCATGGCAGCTTAGAGCGATTATGCGACTTGTGGATTGGGGACTACTCAGTAGGGTGCGAGCGGCCAGCTTGCTGGCTTGGGTTGAACGTAATTCCGAGGTTGCACTACGAAGACAGGGATCGGATGATCCGCCGGTAATGTACGGCCTAGCGATTGGCACGAAGAACGGCCAAGCAGCTTCTGTGGGGGTGTCGTTTATGGGCAACTTGACGGAGGAGGCCGAGGATTCCGCAATCGGTATGGGCGCCATCACGGGCATACCTCTGGCGTGTGGGATTAAAATGCTTGCAGACGGTAGCTGGCGTGAGCCTGGGGTATTTTCTCCAGAGGCGGGACACATAGAACCCCGGCAATTTTTGTCCGATGTTCTCGAGCAATTAGGCGAGTTGGCAGAACTCGACTCCGTCGCTTTCAACGACCATGTTGCGATCTCACGCTCTTGGTGATTGAGTAGTGGGTGGGAGAGCAAAGACACGATCTAGCTTGAAAAGGGCGCAGCAGACACAGCTGCCTAGGTAGTGAACCTAGGCAACCGTCATTTGAAAAAATAGACACAGTTTTGGGAGTAATCGTATGGCCATTCATCCTCTTAGCCCACTCACGGTAGCCGAGATAGAACAGGGCGCGGCGTTGGTTGCCGCGCAGCTTGGCGAGCAGGCGACGTTTTCGGCAGTGAACTTAGTGGAGCCAAAAAAAGCCGAGGTGCTGGGCTATACGCCGGGGGATGCGGTGGTGCGCCAACTGCGGTTTGTCGGATACGATTATCCCGCTGAGGGGCAGCGCGACGGTGGCTTTGAGGGCATCGTTAATCTGCAAACCGAAGCTGTAGCGATAAACCGTATAGAGACGGGTCAGGCGGCTATTGGTCTTGCTGATTTTGTCACTGCGGTAACCATTACCAAGGCCGATTCAGGCTGGCAAGAGGCCATGCGCGCGCGCGGAGTTACGGATTTTGACTTGGTTCAGATCGACCCCTGGCCAACTGGGGGTTACCAGCACCCAAGCATTCCTGAAGGGCACCGCGTGCATCGGGCGATCAGCTTTGTTAAGGAAGACCCAACCGACAATGCGTATGCGCGCCCAGTCCAAGGTCTGATTGCTCACGTGGACATAACAGCGGGTAAGGTCGCTTATCTCGAAGATCATGGGGTAGTGCCTCTGCCAACTCAGAGCGGGCGTTATGATGCCGCGAGCCAGCCCGCGTTTCGTGATAGTTTGCGGCCTATTGATATTACCCAGCCAGAAGGCGCCTCGTTTCAGGTGGATGGCCATGCAGTGCAGTGGGAGGGTTTTAACTTTCGAGTTTCCATCCACCCGACGAATGGTTTGGTCTTGCACCAGCTGAGTTATCAGGATGGCGACGAAAACCGCTCAATTTTGTACCGCGCAGCGTTATCAGAAATGGTGGTGCCTTATGGCGATACAGATCCGATGCATAACTGGAAGCACGTATTTGATGCGGGTGAGGCAAATATTGGCTCGTTGACCAATTCTTTGACCCTAGGTTGCGACTGTCTCGGCGAAATCCATTATTTCGATCACAACGTTGTGAACTGGAACGGCACAGCCCGCACCATCGAAAACGCTATCTGCATGCATGAGGAAGATTACGGCATCTTATGGAAGCACCATGATTCACTAACCCAATCCACTGAAGTGCGTCGGTCACGACGTTTGGTCGTAAGTGCTGTGCATACGGTTGGCAACTATGAGTATGGTTTTTTCTGGTATTTGTATCTAGACGGTACCATCCAGATGGAAGTCAAACTGACCGGTATTATTGGTGTCAGTGCAGTGGTAGAGGGCGACGAGCGACCGGATATAGCACCCCTTGTTGCGCCTAACGTGACCTCGCCGATTCATCAGCATCTGTTTTGTTTTCGTCTAGATTTTAATGTCGACGGTACCAATAACAGCGTTTATGAGGTGGAAGCGGAGCCTCTGCCTATCGGTGAGGATAACCCACAGGGTACGGCGTTTCGTGCCAAAAGCACTTTGCTAGAAAGTGAGCAGCAGGCGCAGCGGGACTGCTATCCGCAACGCTCTCGGTATTGGAAGGTTGTAAATCCTGAGCGCAAAAACGGCCTTGGAAAAGCTGTAGCGTGGAAGTTATTGCCCTCTGCGACGCCAACGCTGCTAGCACACGAAGATTCGATCATCGCAAAGCGAGCAGGTTTTGCGCGACACAACCTTTGGGTCACAAAGTTCGAAGAAGGCGCATTCAATGCTGCTGGAGACTATCCAAATCTGTTGAATAGCGGTGGTGAGGGATTGCCGAAGTGGGCTGAGCAGNATCGGAANCTNGAGGCNGANGATGTGGTGGTTTGGCATACCACAGGGGTCACACATATGCCGCGACCGGAGGATTGGCCGGTTATGCCGGTAGAGTACTGTGGTTTTTCGTTAATGCCAGTGGGTTTCTTTGACCGCAATCCAACCTTAGATGTGCCGCCCTCTAAGGCCTGCGCCAAGGACTAACTAGAGCCTGATCTAGTTCAGAACAGGTTAAACCTTGGNCCCCGCCGGTGCGGGGTCTGATGTTCTGGTGGCAGCGTGCATAGGCGTTCCATACGGGTGATGCTGCCGTCAGCGTACTCCCAAACGAGGTGCTCGTTATCCATATATCTGCGCACCACGACTGGGCCCCAGCCGAAAACACGAAAATCTAATATGCCGTCATTCCAGAACATGCCCGCAGAAGTGCGTGGGCAATATTCCCTTTCACCAATGGTAAATACCACTTGGCCCTCGGTGTCGTTACTGTTGTGACCACCGGTGCTGTTGGGACCAGAGTCATGAATGAGGCCGCTACTGGTTACCACAACTCTCGAGCCACATTGCTCAACCCGTTCTACATGCCCTACCTTACCGCTAATACCGCGCCACAAGCCCCTTATGTCGGCGGCGTTTGGCGCAAGTGGCTCCGTGCATTCCCTAAGGATTGGTAAGGGGAAGTGATCGTAGCTGCATCCGGGGGTNTTGCCCTTGGCAATGTCGACGGCCTTTTTGCCNCTGCCATCGAGNGCCGGCAGTTCGCANTAATTGAGNCNGCTGCCGTCNCCNGCAAGNGTTGCGGGGTCGGTAGNGAGCGGTGGTCTAGTGGAAAAAAACGCCAGCCAAATCCCCGCCAAGAACAATACCGCCATGGCTAACNCGGTGCGTATAAGAATNTTTCTNAATGTCNGCATAGNNGCATGGTNGCTGGCTCAGNGGCNNGTACCGTANCAGNTTANTAATTTTAATGTAAATCATTATAACGGCAGAGGTTAGCCCCGCTTTGTGGCCGCCTTACTTTGCTGTGATACCGGTCCGGACATTAGGCCTACGATAGCGTCCACAAGTCCGTGCAAAAAAACCTCGGCTTGGGCGCCCGTGAACCCCTCAGGCTGTCGGGCTTGGTAATACATTGACGCCGAGCACAGTCGCACTGCCGCCTCCATGCGTTGCTGGTAGTGTGCCGGTGTTAGATGGGGTAATGCCGTCTTGAGCAGTTCTGCTGTCTTTTCGCCGCTGGCGCCGCCGCCGCCCCGACGTTTTACGATGGCTAGTAACGAAGCTTCTGATAATACCAGTTGGTGTCCAAAGGCTCTTACGTAGTCGTGGTACTCGCTGCTTTCCTGTGCCAGAGAAAACGCCGGATATACCATTAACATGCAAATTTCCCGCAGGCTCGGTTGGCTGCTGCGCGCCAGCAATACGTCGATGAGCTCGGCGCGTCGGATATGGGTTTCCTCGGAACGGGTTTCCAATACTGCGTCGATTAGACCGCCTAGATTGCTGAAATGATACTGCAGAGCTGACTGATTTTTTTGTTCAGCGGCTGCAACGATGTCGCTAATGGAGACGTTGCCGATGCCTCGCTCGGCGATTAACTTTTCCGCTGCGCGCATAAGCGCGGTCTTGGTGGCATCGCTGCGTGCTTGGCGGCTATCGGTGGTTCTTTCTGCTGCAGTCATTGCTTGTGGCCTTCTGCTTGACGCTCTAGCAGCGGGCTAATTTTAGTCCCGCTGACACTGTGTTGACTTAAAGTATACTCAAAGGTCGGAACTCTTGGTCGTATGTATTTTACCTCAGGGGGTAAGCAGCTGATGAAATTTTCGTTAACGTTCGCCGCATGGGTTGTTGCGCTGATGTTTATGGGCCCGGCTCGTGGTGACTCAACGGAGCCTATCCTCACGGTGCTGAAATCACCGACCTGTGGCTGTTGTGTGAAATGGATGGAGCACCTCCGTGACAACGGATTTTCGACGGCAGTAGAGGAACCGGAAAATCTTGAGCAGCAGAAAGCGCAGTTGGGCATCGGTCCACGTTATCGATCCTGTCATACCGCGGTGTCTGCCCAAGGTTTTGTTTTTGAGGGGCATGTGCCGAGTAAATTTATCCATGCATTCTTGGCTGCTCCGCCCGAAGGCAGCATTGGCCTTAGCGTGCCAGGTATGCCTGTGGGCAGTCCGGGTATGGAGGTCGGCGATCGGTTTATGCCCTATCAAATATTGCTTCTGCAAAAGGATGGGTCGACTGAAATTTTTGCTGAAATTAATTCAGCGTTGGACCAATAGCTGCGAGTACGCTGGATTGTCGGCGGCGGTAGCAGAGCATAAGATCCGTAGGCGGCGATAAAAATAAAACCAGAATACCAATAAAAAACTGCAAGAAATTTTTGGGGGGAAAGAGCGATGAATACCACAGTCCATAATTTTGATCCGCAAGCCCTAGCGCGTAAATACCAAGAGGAGCGTGATAAGCGTATTCGTGCCGATGGCAATGACCAGTACCAAGAGGTTACCGGTGACTTTGCCTACTTTGTCGAGGATCCATACATTGAAAGCACTCTTGAGCGTGAGGCTATAGAAGAAGAGGTAGAGGTCGTCATTATCGGTGGCGGCTTCGGTGGCATGCTGGCTGCTGTCAGACTGCACGAGGCGGGTTTTGAGGATTTTCGCATCATCGAAAAAGGTGGCGACTTTGGTGGGACTTGGTATTGGAATCGTTATCCCGGGGCGTCATGTGACATCGAGTCGTATGTTTACCTGCCTTTGCTAGAGAAAACTGGCTTTGTACCGCAGCAGAAATATACCAACGCATCAGAAACGTTAGATTACTGCAATATCATTGCAGAAAAATATCGTCTGCATGAGCGTTCTATGTTGCAGACCTTGGTGACATCCACTGATTGGGACGAGGATCTTGGTCGTTGGATGGTCTCCACTAATCGTCAGGATCGAATTAAAGCGCGTTATGTCGTGCATTCGAATGGACCATTGAATCGCCCGAAGTTGCCGGCCATCAGGGGTATAAATGACTTTACTGGCCACACCTTTCATACCAGTCGCTGGGATTACAGCTATACCGGCGGTGATGCCCAAGGGGGGTTGTCCGGCTTGGCGGACAAGCGGGTAGCCATTATTGGTACCGGCGCTACTGCCGTACAGTGCGTGCCTCACGTTGGCGCTGCTGCGCNACAACTTTATGTTTTTCAGCGTACGCCGTCGTCCATCGACGTCAGAAATAACCAAGCGACAGACCCTAACTGGATGAATACTCAAGCGCCCGGTTGGCAGAACGAACGCCGGCGCAATTTTGAGTCCGTTATGACCGGTGCCCCAGTAAAGGAGGATTTGGTCGCTGATGGTTGGACCGAGGCGTTTCGTTTGTTNTTTGGCAGCCTGCGTGACAAAGCACCGTCCAAATGGCGCATGGCAATGTGGGCGATCACTGGTGTGGCATCGAAGCAACTTTATCAGCAGGGTTTAAAGACCTACCTTACGAATAAAGCCACCCAATATATGAATCTGGCGNAGGAGATGGAGCTTGCCGACTACCAGAAGATGGAGCAGGTAAGGGCGCGCGCNGANCAAGTAGTCGAAGACCCGGATACAGCAGAAGCGCTAAAGCCATATTACCGACAGTTTTGTAAGCGGCCGTGTTTTCATGATGAATACCTGCCGACCTTTAACCTGCCGAATGTAACCTTGGTCAATACTGATGGTAAGGGTGTGGATCTGATTACCAAGGGCGGCATTGTATTCGACGGCAAAGAATATGCGGTGGACTGCATTATTTTTGCTACTGGATTTGAGGTCGGGACGGATTATTCCCGACGCGCCGGCTATCAAATCAACGGCGTAGATGGGTTGTCGATTTCCGATAANTGGGCNGACGGTTTATCNACNTTNCATGGCATGCATGTGCGNGGCTTTCCTAATGCGTTCTTTTTTGGCCCTGCACAATCNGGCTTTACAGCCACCTANACCTATTCANTGGATGAGCAGAGTGTGCATCTNGCTCANATNATGGANGGNCTNAAANAACGNGGTGCTCAGCGGATAGAGGCGAGTGAANCNGCNGAGCAAAAGTGGGTGCANACAATTATTGAGAAGGCGCGGNTGACNGCGGATTTCCANGAAAAATGCACNCCNGGNTATTACAACAATGANGGGCAGGTAAATACCCAGNCGCAAAATAACACCTATGGNGGNGGNCCNATNGAATTCTTTTCGCTGATGGAAAAATGGCGAGACAAAGGCGACTTGTCTGGTCTAGAGCTGCGCTAGCTGTGTTGTCCAAGGGCCGAGCATTGCGCTCGGCATCCTAGGCGGCTTTTGCGATTAGATCCCGTGCGATGACCTTGAGGG
>NYVG01000040.1 GCA_002684495.1 Gammaproteobacteria bacterium
GTAATGACCAGCAGCGTTTTAACGCGACTCTAGACTGGGGATTGCACCTAGGTCTTATGCTGGCTTTGCCTGCAGCAGTAGCCTTGTGGTTCCTCGCTGAGCCCTTGGTGGCGGTCATGTTCGCCAGTTTTGGTGGTGCGATGACGGCACACGATGTGGTTATGGCCGCTGCCGCACTGGAGATGTTTGCGCTGGCTTTGCCTGGATTTGTGTTAGTTAAAGTTTTACAGCCTGCGTTTTTTGCGAATCAAGATACGCGCACGCCCTTTCGTTATGCCGCTATCGCGGTCGCCGTGAACCTCGCTGCTAGCCTCGCAACCTTCAGTTGGATGGGCCACGTGGGTCTTGCCTTAGCGACGGCTCTGTCCGCTTGGACCCAGGCGCTGCTGTTGTTTTATGGACTTGCTGCTAAGGGCCGCTATCAGATGGGCGGGCAGTTGCTTGGTTGGTCGCTACGGGCGTTGTTTTGTTCGATGTTATTGGCTGTGGGGTTATGGTATTTCTCGCCTCCGGACACCCAGTGGTTATCCATGTTGCCGCCGGCGCGTGTGGGTTGGCTTGCCCTAATCGTCTTAGTGGGCCTAATGGGCTATGTGGTAGCATTATTTTTGTTCGGGCTGCGTCCCTATCATTTGCGCAATCACGGAGCGACTTTGTAACGAATCCTTCGCCTCCGAAGGGCTAAATGCGCCTATACTTGGTTATGGAAATTATCTCTGGACTGCACAATCTGCGGCCGCACCACAAAGGCTGTGTATTGACTATCGGCAACTTCGATGGTGTGCACCGTGGCCACCAGCGATTGATTGAGCATCTGCGCGTCCAGTCGCAGAAATTGCAATTGCCGACCATGCTAATGACCTTTGAGCCGCAGCCTCGGGAGTTTTTCGCCGGTGCTATGCTGCCGGCGCGACTAACGCGCTTTAGAGAAAAAGTGCATTTGCTCGAGCGCACTGGTTTAGACCGCCTTTTGTGCATGCCCTTTAACGAGCAAACTTCGCAGATTCCTGCAGAGTGGTTCGCTGAGGAATTTTTGACCGAACTGGTGGGCGCACATTATGTGGTCATCGGTGACGACTTCCGTTTTGGTCATGAGCGTAAGGGCGACTTTAAACTGTTGCAAAATACCGGCACGCGCTTGGGTTATGAGGTCATTTCAGTCGATACGGTGCTGCAGGGCGGGGATCGTGTCAGCAGCACCTTGGTGCGCTCGACACTGTCCGCCGGAGATTTCAGGAAAGCTGCTGAATTGTTAGGTCACGAATATTTCATTATGGGTCGAGTAGTTTATGGGCGTCAGTTGGGGCGCCAGTTAGGCGTACCTACGGCTAATGTGAAGCTGCAACGATACCGAGCGGCCTTGGAAGGGGTTTATTGTGTCACGGTGGATGGAGTGGCTGAGGACGGCCGCGCCCTCGAGGGCATCGCCAACATTGGTGTACGGCCCACCGTGGACGGCAAAGAACCGCTGTTAGAGGTCCACGTGTTCGATTTTTCTGGCGACCTATACGGGCGCCGCATTCGAGTGACTTTTAAGCATAAGTTACGTGACGAACAAGCCTTCGCGTCGGTGGAGTTATTGAAGCAACAGATCGATGCGGATTTGCTCGATGCGCGTCGCTGGTTTGCCGAATCTGTCTGACCACTGGACATCAGAGCTTATGAGCGACCAATCGCCCCAACAGTCAGAACAGGACAGCGTCTCGAAAACGCGTATCCGGCGCAATCTGCTGCGTTGGATGCCTCTGGCGGTGCTGGTCGCTGGGTTAGACCAAGCCACCAAAGCCTGGGTGACGTTGCTACTGGTACATGGTGAGCGTATTCAGGTATTGCCGTTTTTTGCTTGGGTGCGCTGGCACAACGAAGGTGCTGCATTTTCGTTTTTGGCCTCGGCAGGGGGCTGGCAAAGATGGTTTTTCATCGTGTTGGCGCTGGTTTTTTCGGTTTACGTCATTTGGGAAATAGCGCGTTTGAGTGATCGTGAACGCAACCTTGGGTGGGTTTACGGGCTTATTTTAGGCGGCGCGGTGGGTAATGTGATTGATCGCATACTGCACGGACACGTTGTAGATTTCGTGCTATTGCACTATCAGCAGCACATTTTTCCGGCCTTTAATGTCGCCGATTCAGCACTCTTTTGCGGTGTGGTTTTGTGGGGCATTTTGCTGTTGCAAGAGTTTCGCCAAGATCGGGCAGATCAACGCCGTGCGGTTAAATAGCGGTTAGTTCTTAGCCCGTTTGTATTGGCTAGTGACAACATAGGTAAGGAAATTGTTTGATGTCTGATTTGATCGTTTCTTCGGGGGCAGAGCCAAAGCCGCGGGTCCGCGAAGGGTCTCGCATTACTTTGCATTTCGCCCTGTTATTGCCATCCGGTGAGGAGATCGACACCACCCGACGTGGTCAACCAGCGACCCTGACCTTGGGCGACGGTAATTTACTGCCTGGATTTGAAGCGGTGCTTATCGGCATGCAGGAAGGGGATGACGCCCAGATTACCGTTGCTGCTGCAGATGCGTTTGGTGAGCGTAATCCGGCGAATGTTCAGGTCATGCCGAAGGATCGATTTACCGACTTTGGGCCAGACCAAACCCTTGAGCCCGGATTGATGATTTCATTTCAAGCTGCCGACGGTGAATTGCCCGGGGTAGTTATTGACGTATATGCAGACACCGTAAAAATCGACTTTAATCATCCCTTAAGTGGCAACGACATCGTCTTCGATGTGTCGATTCTGAGTGTCGAGAGCGCCTAGTTTGGATGGTTAATCACACCGTAGCGCAGTGCCTGCGGGATTTTCTTGTATTCCATCGTGGTTGCGGTCGGGGGCGGTATATAGGCGACCGGCGTAATTCAAGGTGATTCGGCGAGCCAGCTGTGGTTTTTGATTGCTGTTGCAGAACAAGAAGTGGCCATTCTGCCAGTCGGTGAGTCCCTGGGTGGTGAAGCGTAGATAGGAACGATTCCGAAAGGCGCGCCAGCGGATCGTCGCATGTGCAAAGCCAGGGAGTTCTGCGACCACTTTATCCTCTGCATCCAATATGCGATTGCCATTGTGATCGGTAAATGCCAAGACTCCGCGATGCCAATTATTCCGCCTGCCACAGTCGAGTCGATCTGACATATCTTTGCGCTGCATGCGGATAGGGCAAACGATTACCGCAACCTGGTCGGCTACAGCAGTATTGCGGGCGTTCAGCAGCAGGGTCATGAACGCATTTTGCAGACCGTCCATATAGTGATTTTGCGACTGTTTTGTCACGCCATGCAGGGCGAATCCGCCCAACATCAAAATGATGGACAAGACCACTAGTAACTCTATAAGGGTGAAGCCTCGGTTTCTTGCTAATGGTTGGATGCCCATAGGCACCAGAGCCTATGGACTTGTCGCTGCCACCGGCAGAGGCGCAGGCGTATTTTCACGCGGGCGATTGGCTATCCTTCGGGTGCGACAATAGTGATTGGTGCTGGCGCCTCTGGTTTGTCGAGCATGCCCAGAGTCATGATGTTGGCCCACGACCGGTCCCTGTTACGGATTCGCTCGGCTAACACAAAGTTGCCGGCGTCATCGAAACTCTCATATTCCGGGTGATTGAGTGCCAACACACGCAGGGCTCGATTGGCTTCGTCTTTCAGGTCGAGTTTCCAGTTACATTCGACCAAAGTCGCGAGTGCGTCGTCGCGAGCCTCGCTATCAGGGTAGTTTTCTATAACAAAGCGCGCCCTGTTGCTGGCTGCAATGTAGCCGCCGCGACGCATATAGAAATCTGCAACGGCCAGCTCCGAGCGTGCCAGCACATTTCTCAAGTGGATCATGCGTTGCTGGGCATCAGGTGCATATTGGCTATTAGGAAAGCGGCTGAGGAATAAACCGAAATCTGCATAAGCCTCGCGCAGAGGCGCCATGTCGCGCCGAGCTGGATCCTGTGACAGTAGGCTGTCAAGAAGGTTATTACTTTCTCGATAAGCTGAAAGTCCCTTCAGGTAATACGCGTAGTCGACACTATCATGTCCAGGATGCAAGCGAATGAATCGGTCGGCACTAGAGCGCGCGCCTTCTAAGTCGTAGGTCATGTAGCGGGCGTAAATGAGTTCTAGCTGGGCTTGCTCAGCAAACTCGCCGAAGGGGAAGCGGGCTTCCAGTAACTCTAATTGCTCAATCGCAGCGGTATGGTTTGAACTGCGCAAAGATCGTTGTGCTCGGGCATAAACCTTTTGTTCTGTGGTCTCTATCGTTTCGATGTCAGGTTGTTCTTCATCACCGACAAAGGGCATCCAACTGCAGGCGCCCAATGTCACGCACAATATTGAAGTTGCTAAAAGTTGTCCCAGGGCTTTGCCAAAGAAAGCACCAGCGGTTCTGTAATGGGTCATAAGGGTAGCCATATGTGCGTAGGAAGATAAGAAGAGGCCTGTCGGCGTCATAGAGTCGCTATTTTTACCAAATTCGGTAGGGTTGCAAGCCTAATGAGCCTGATCGAACAAAAATCTCAAATTCCTTTGGCCCAAGGCGGGCAACGCATCGATAAAGTTGCGGCCGCTTTGTTTACGGATTTTTCTCGTGTCGAACTAACAGGTTGGATCCAGCAGGGTGACTTGACAGTTGATGGTGCAGTAGTGAAACCCAAACATAAGGTCTTAGGTGGCGAGTGGCTACATCTGCGAGCGTTACAAAGTGACGGTGAAATGTGGGAGCAGGCGGAAGACATTCCCCTAGATGTCATATACGAAGACGAAGACCTATTGTTGATCAATAAGCCGACCGGACTCGTCGTGCATCCGGGTGCCGGAAATCGTTCGGGCACATTGGTCAATGCTTTGCTTAATTATCGACCTGAGTTGAGTGCGCTGCCGCGGGCCGGAGTCGTGCACCGTTTAGACAAAGATACCAGCGGCGTTATGGTAGTCGCGGCTTCGCAGCTTGCGTTGCGGGCGTTAGTGGATGGTATTCAGCAGCGGCAGGTACAGCGCAGTTACGTTGCCCTGTGTGAAGGTGTGATGATCGCCGGTCAGGATGTGGATCAGCCGATCGGCCGGGACCCCAAGCATCGCACAAGACAAGCAGTGCGCGCTGACGGTAAACCAGCGCTCAGCCATATTCGCGTGCGCGAGCGCTATCGTGCCCATTCTATGGTGGATGTGCGGTTGGCAACCGGTCGCACCCATCAAATTCGTGTGCATATGCAAAGTATCGGGTTCCCCTTGGTTGGCGACACTCAATACGGCTGGCGCCGCGTGGTGCCGCGGGGCGCGGATGCGACTATGGTCGCCACACTCCGGGACTTTTCCCGCCAGGCTCTGCATGCGGCAAAGTTGCAGTTTCAGCACCCGGGTGGGGCCAAGCTCATGAGTTATAGCGCGCCGATGCCTCCGGATATTCTGCAACTGGCCCAGATGTTGGCTGACGATGCAGATTGATTTTCCCTGTGTTCCCGCGGTTTGGTCCGAGTCTCAGGCAAAAGCCATTGGATTCACGACCATAAATCAGGGATTGTCTGGCGGAGCTGGAACTATGGCTGCAGTTGACCCAGCGGCTGCGCGTAATCGCGAGGCCTTGGGTAAGGCATTAGTGCGCGCTAACCATGGGCAAAGTGTTGCCATTCAATGGGTCCAGCAAACTCACGGTATAGCGAATTTCTATGCATCTGTGGCAAGCACACAGCAACTGCCAATCGCCGACGCGGTATGGACTGATCAGCCGGGCATTGCTCTGGCCATCCAGACCGCAGATTGTGTGCCGGTTTTATTCGTGCATCGTCAAGGTGCACTTGTGGCGGCGGCCCATGCGGGCTGGCGGGGGCTGCTCGGCGGCGTTATCGAGACCTTAGTCACGAGCTTGCCTGTGGAGCCGGCAGATCTTCAGGCTTGGATAGGACCGTGTATAGGTATCGGTCATTTTGAGGTTGGGCCTGATGTGTGGGCGGTTGTGCAAGATCAATGTCCGGAGGCCGTNTTAGTGCATGCCCGCGATCCGGCAAAACGTATGGTGGATCTGGTGCGGTTGACCCAGTGGTGTCTGCAGAGCTGTGGTGTAGTGCTAAGCGCCGCGGTGCAACGTTGTACCTATGCCGATGCTGCGTTCTATTCACACCGCCGGGTGACCGTAGAAAATGGCGTTGGCGCCAAGACTGGGCGCATGGCCAGTGTGGTTATGCTACAAGATCGCTAGTTTGAAGCAGCCTCAATATTGACATAGGAGGGCGGAATCACAAGAATAGCCGCCCCGCGAAGGCTGGGCAGTCAATGGGTTTGGCCGCCTTCTTGAAAAAAATCAAATAGTTAAAGCGTACGAGCTGCCGCACCGAGAACGCGCAAAGTCAGCGTTAGGTCGAACAGTAACAAAGAGCGGTTGCGAATTAGGAATATGAACATGACAGAACAACTGTCGGGCGGAGATATGTTGATCCGATCGTTGCAGGACGAGGGTGTTGAATACATCTTCGGTTATCCTGGTGGCTCAGCATTACACATCTATGACGCCATATTTCGGCAACAAAAAATCGAACATATCTTGGTTCGTCATGAGCAGGCAGCAACCCATATGGCTGACGGGTATGCGCGCTCTACAGGTCGCCCAGGGGTAGTGCTTGTTACCTCAGGACCCGGTGCAACGAATGCTATTACCGGCATTGCCACCGCCTATATGGACAGTATTCCAATGGTTGTGATTTCTGGGCAGGTGCCCAGAGATTTGATTGGTACAGACGCGTTTCAAGAAACAGACATGGTAGGCATATCGCGTCCGGTGGTAAAACACAGTTTTTTAGTGCGTGATGCGGAAGAAATTCCTAGCGTAGTCAAAAAGGCCTTTCATATCGCCACCACTGGCCGTCCTGGGCCAGTTGTTATAGACGTGCCCAAGGATACGACGGACCCGTTTGAGCAATTTCCATATGCTTACCCCGAGAGCGTTAACATGCGTTCCTATAAGCCGGCCTTTGCTGGAGATCTGACGCAAATTGATCGCGCGGTAGCGGCAATGCTCGCGGCCAAAAAGCCAGTTTTCTATGTTGGCGGTGGCGTTATTTTGGCCTCGTCTTGGGAACAGTTGCGGGCTCTGGCTAGGGCCTTGGGAGCGCCTGTGGCTTCGACCCTGATGGGACTTGGGGCTTTCCCAGGTACTGATCCGCTGAGCTTAGGCATGTTAGGCATGCACGGTACCTACGAAGCCAATATGGCTATGGACGGTGCTGATCTGGTGATCGCCTTAGGCGCGCGGTTTGACGATCGGGTAACGAATAATCCCGAAAAATTCTCGCCCAAGGCGACCATTATTCATATGGATGTGGATGCTGCTTCGATCAACAAAATTATTGATGCAGATATCCCCTTGCTTGGCGATGGCAGCTGGGTTTTAGAACAATTATCTACGCGCCTCATAGTGGCGATAAAGGATCAGGACGATACAGCTGCGCAAGCGCGGGCCCAAGGCTTAGAAGTGTGGTGGCAACAGATCAATGAATGGCGTGCAGCTAATGGGCTTAATCACAACCTAAAAGCCCAAGCGGGCAAACCCATCTTGCCGCAACTCGCAATCCAGAGTTTGTACAAAGTCACTAAGGGCGAGGCCTTTGTATGTTCTGACGTCGGCCAGCATCAGATGTTTGCCGCCCAGTACTATCACTTTGACGAGCCGCGGCGTTGGATTAACTCTGGCGGTCTGGGCACTATGGGCTTCGGCCTACCCTCGGCGATGGGGGTGCAGATGGGGAATCCTGANGCAACGGTGACCTGCGTAACCGGTGAGGGCTCGTTCATGATGAATATGCAAGAACTCTCAACGTGCCTGCAGTATGGTTTGCCAATCAAGATCATTAATCTGAATAACCAAGCCTTGGGTATGGTCAAACAGTGGCAGGATATGCAGTACGGTGGCCGACATTCTCAGAGCACCTATAGCGATTCTCTGCCGGACTTCAAGACTCTGGTCGAAGCGTTCGGCCATGTTGGCATCAAGGTAGCGGACGCAACGGAGCTTGATGCGGCCATGACAGAGGCCTTCAGCGAAAAGAACAAAAACCGCTTGGTCTTTGTCGACGTTTGGGTCGATCCTCACGAGCACGTTTATCCCATGGCGATCAAGGGCGGTGCTATGCGCGACATGGTTTTGAGTAAATCTACCGCGGCGGAGTCCAGCTAATGCGACATATATTATCCGTCCTNTTAGAAAACGAAGCCGGTGCACTGTCACGTGTAGTGGGCTTATTTGCGCAAAGAAACTACAACATTGAGTCATTAGCGGTGGCGCCCACCGAGGATACGACGCTGTCGCGTTTGACCCTGACCACCCGCGGTGATGACAGCAAGATTCAACAGATCATCAAGCAGTTAAATAAACTGGTAGAAGTGGTGCGGGTTGAGAATCTCTCTGAAAGCGATTACGTAGAACGTGAATTGCTGTTGATTAAAGTGCGTGCCGAAGGTGAGGCACGTCAAGAAGTTAAACGCACTGCAGATATTTTTCGTGGGCAAATTATCGATGTGACCGCAGATACCTATACCATTCAGNTGGTTGGGCCGAGTAATAAATTGGACGCATTTATTCGCGCGATAGATGATGTAAGCATCTTGGAAGTAGTGCGCTCTGGCGTCTCAGGAATCATTCGCGGTAGTGCGGACTGAGGCGCTGAACAAATAAGGGCTAACAATGCCATCCGGACAAACAACAATAACAGCAGCTAAACGAACCACCTGTCAGCACAGGTAAGTCAAAACAAACCGCCAATTAAAGGAGCTAAACCATGCAAGTTTACTATGANAAAGACGCAGACCTTTCAATCATCCAAAATATGAAAGTGGTCGTCGTTGGCTATGGTTCTCAGGGCCATGCACATGCCAACAATTTACGCGACTCAGGCGTTGAGCAGGTTGTTGTTGGTTTGCGCAAAGGCTCAGGCTCTTGGGCAAAGGCAGAGAATGCCGGTTTTTCTGTGGCCGAGGTAGCAGACGCGGTACAGGGTGCAGATTTAGTGATGGTTCTGGTGCCTGATGAGTTACAGGCAGCACTTTATACCGATGAAATTGAACCGAATATCAAGCAAGGGGCGGCTATCGCCTTTGCTCATGGTTTCAATATCCACTTTGAGCTGATTCAGGCCCGCGCGGATCTAGATGTGATTATGATTGCTCCGAAAGGCCCTGGACATACCGTACGCTCTACTTACGTGGCAGGTGGCGGTGTGCCCAGCTTAATCGCCATTGCACAAGACGCGACCGGTCAGGCTAAGAACATCGCGTTATCTTATGCCTCAGGTAACGGCGGTGGCCGTGCTGGAGTCATTGAAACCACTTTCCGCGAAGAGACAGAAACAGATCTCTTCGGTGAACAAGCAGTGCTTTGCGGTGGTGCGGCGTCATTGGTGCAAGCGGGTTTTGAGACCCTAGTGGAAGCAGGGTACGCGCCAGAAATGGCGTATTTTGAATGTCTGCATGAATTGAAGTTGATCGTTGATCTGTTTTACGAAGGCGGCATCGCCAACATGTGGTACTCAGTGTCAAACACCGCAGAGTACGGCGGGCTAACTCGTGGTCCTCGGGTGGTCACTGAGGAAACCAAAGTCGAAATGAAGCGAATCCTTAAAGAAATACAGACCGGTAACTTCGCTAAAGAATTTGTTCAGGAAAATCAGGCAGGTGCACCGAGCATTAAGGCCATGCGACGTATTACCCAAGAGCATCCGATCGAGGAGGTTGGGGAAAAATTACGTGCGATGATGCCTTGGATTCAAGAGAACCGTCTGGTAAATAAGGAAGTCAATTAACTGCACCGAGGTGCATAGTGGCGTCGAAAGATAAACAGCCGCTGCGAGCAATCACAGCAAATGATCAGGACACTGGTTCCGACGAACTAGATCACACCGATGCAGTGGAAACATCACTGCGGCGAAAAGGCATCTTCCTATTGCCTAATGTGATCACCACCGGGGCCTTGTTTGCGGGCTTTTATGCAATCATCGCCGCGATGAACGGTGATTTTTTGCCGGCTGTTTTAGCGATTTTCATTGCCATGTTCTTGGATACGGCGGACGGTCGAGTAGCTCGAATCACGATGTCTGAGAGCGCCTTTGGCGCTCAATATGACAGCCTCTCGGACATGGTGGCCTTCGGTGTGGCGCCGGCAGTGGTCGCATTTTCCTGGGGCTTGTCCAGTCTGGGTCAGCTTGGCTGGGTCGCCACCTTTGTTTATATGGCCTGTGCCGCTCTGCGCTTGGCTCGGTTCAATACTGAGAGCGACAGCGCAAATTTCACCGGGTTGGCCAGTCCTTCAGCTGCTGGTTTAGTGACGTTCAGCATCTGGGTGGCATTGTCGAACGGCGTAGCGCAACCGTCGCTGCTATTGGCCAGCGTAATGGCGGTAGTCACTGGGTTGGCGGGTCTGTTAATGGTCTCTAACTTTAGTTACTACTCACCGAAGACTATTAACTTGCGCGAGCGAATTCCCTTCGTGACCCTAGTACTGATTGCGCTAGCATTCGCAGTGGTAACGGTGGATCCGCCTGCTGTGTTGTTGACGTTGTGCGTCGCCTATTCGATCTCGGGTCCGCTAAAGGCCTTATGGCGAAACTTTAAGCATAAAGAGTCGGAGCAGTAACCGCTCTATTCCCGGGTTTGAGCGGTTGCACCTATTCAGGAGCAAATTATGTTGATCCGAAAACCAACTGATATTCCCACTTCAGAAATAACCTCAGAAAGCGTCTATCAGCAACGGCGGCGATTTTTAGGTCAGAGCACGGCACTGATTGCGGGTGCAGGGTTGGGCCTGCATGCGCCGAGCAGCAGCGCCGGCTTACAAGAAGATGACGACATCACACCGGAACGGATTGTTACCCAATACAATAACTTTTATGAATTCGGCACGGATAAATCTGATCCCTATGCCAACGCTGGCGCCTTGACCACAGATCCTTGGACGGTGGTGGTATCCGGCGAGGCGAAAAAAACAGGCGAGTTCGCATTTGAGGATATTGTCAAAGGATTGACCCCAGAAGAGCGAATCTATCGTTTTCGCTGTGTCGAGGCCTGGTCCATGGTCGTACCTTGGATGGGTATTCCTCTGAAAGATATTCTTCAGCAATTTGAGCCAACGGGCGATGCCAAGTATGNGGTGTTCAAGACACTGTATCGGCCTGAAGAAATGGTCGGACAGCGCTCCTTTTTTTCAAGCATTGACTGGCCCTATGTTGAGGGGCTGCGTATGGACGAGGCTTATCATCCATTGAGCATCATGGCGGTTGGGTTGTACGGTAAAGAGTTGCCTAATCAGAATGGTGCACCGTGGCGACTCATGGTGCCGTGGAAGTACGGCTTTAAGAGTATAAAGTCAATCGTCAGTATTCACTTCAGTAAGCGGCAGCCAGTTAATACTTGGCAGGCTCTGGCCGCCCATGAGTACGGGTTTTATGCCAATGTGAATCCGGCGGTGGATCATCCGCGCTGGAGCCAAGCCAGTGAGCGGCGTTTGCCCAGCTCCATATTTGATCCGAACCGGCGGCCAACGCTGCCGTTTAATGGTTATGCTGAAGAAGTCGCTGACCTATATCGCGGCATGGATCTGCGTAAGTTCTACTGATGAACGGCGCCAGTCTGCTGACGGCCCGCAGGCGTAAGACAATTTTGTGGATTGTGCTGTCTATGCCCTTGCTGTGGCTGGCGGCGTTAGTAATACAAGAGCTAAGGCAGCCTAATTCTGGGTTGGGCCCTGAACCCACCGAAGCGTTGCTGCATTATCTGGGCGAGTGGTCGCTGATCCTACTGCTGCTGGCATTTTCTGTTTCACCATTGCGACGTAGATTAAATTGGGCCTGGCTAGGCCAGCATCGGCGGCTTATTGGTCTATTCGCGTTCGCCTACGTTTGTCTGCATGTGCTTGTATACGCGGGTCTGTATGCCCAGTTTCAGCTTACCGAGTTGCTCGATGATTTCGTTCACCGGCCGTATATCACGGCAGGTATCGGGGCCTTCATTGCCCTTTCTTTGATGGCGTTAACTTCAACCCGGGGTTGGCGGCGGCGCCTAAAGGAGAACTGGCGGCGTGTGCACCGATTGATCTATGTCGCCAGTTTTTTAGCCCTTGTGCATTTATTATGGCTACGCAAAGACCCAGGTCTGGCGGAGGCAATATATCTGTTGATATTTTTCGTATTGATCATCGAACGGATGTTCTCGCACTGGCAGCGGCGTCGTTCGATCTAGGTGTTGCTGTCCGCGGCCGCCATGTCTGGGCTAATATACGCGAGTTCTAACAGCGACTAGCCAAGTGACGAAGAGAAGCCTACAACTTACCCAACGACAAACGCGCATGCTCGCTGACATGGGTATTGATGTCTGGTATCCGCGTAAAGTGGCTATCCCAACTGCTAATCAGCAGCCCCCAGCAGGGGTATCGCCTCAGTCTATGGCAGCAACTGGCTTGGCTTCTTTGAAGTCGGCATTGGACCCAGCACCGCCAAGCCCGCCAACGTCGGCACCGCAACCACAGGCGGTGCCTGAGTCTGAGCGCCATACGGTTGCGCCGATTCGGCTTTA
Source organism: Gammaproteobacteria bacterium (assembly GCA_002684495.1). GTDB lineage: Bacteria > Pseudomonadota > Gammaproteobacteria > Pseudomonadales > Azotimanducaceae > UBA4421. The sequence goes on from NYVG01000040.1 coordinate 12,526, forward strand.
TCACTTGCATAACGAGGCCGGGTTGCTGATATCCACAGAGCCATTATTGGGTCCGGTAGGCCAGTTCGCCGCAGATTTATTGTTAAGTCAGCGCTGGCGGCAAGGTACTGCAACTAACGCCAAACCAGAATTGAGCGAATTTAACTGGCCTCTGACAGATAACATTGGAACTCCCGAGCGTGCATTGCTCGCATTTATGGATAAGTTCGGTGTTGGTGCAGAGGGTGGTCGAATGCTGTTCTGCACCGAAGCGACGCGGGCTCTGATCGCCTCATGGGTGCCGTTAGCTGATCAAAGCTATTTCTTGATTCCCGATTTGTCGGTGTTAATGCTCAGCGCAGATGCCAAGCGACAATTCTGGGAGACCCTGAGCCGGCCTAGGTGAGCGTCGCCGAAATTCAATTAAAGTTGCTGGCGCCAGAGCAAATCCCAGCGGTTATCGCATTGGAACAAGCCGCCACGGAATTTCCTTGGACGCAAAAAATGTACATCGATAGCTTGGCGGCGGGATATTGGGGCGGCGGTTTGTGGCAAGGCCCGCGACTTGTTGGCGCGGCGGTAGTGAGCACTGGGGTAGGGGAAGCCCATCTATTGAATATGTGTGTTGCATTAGAGCATCAAGGCCAAGGTTATGGGCGCATGTTGCTCGCAGGCGCTTGTCAGCAAGCAGGTGATGAGGGCGCACGGAAGATGTTTTTGGAAGTGCGCGCGGGCAATGGTCGGGCGCTCAGTCTCTATCAGTCCGTTGGTTTTCGGCAGATCGGAGTACGCAAGAATTACTACCCTGGCGCCTTAGGTCGCGAAGATGCGGTTTGCATGGCGCTTAATCTTTGCCAATAGCTGTTGAACATTAGTACCGCAGACTAAAGCTCCGTATACTGCGCCGCTCTGCTGAACAAAGCCTAATGTTGTGACCGATTCTGAAAGCGACCGGCGAACCTTCGCCATTATCTCTCACCCGGATGCGGGTAAGACCACGATGACTGAAAAGTTGCTGCTGTTTGGTGGTGCGATCAAGTTAGCGGGTACCGTAAAATCCAGAAAGTCTGACCGCCATGCTACTTCCGATTGGATGACCATGGAGCAGGAGCGTGGTATATCGGTCACTACCTCAGTGATGCAATTTCCTTACGATCATCGAGTGGTAAATTTGCTCGATACACCCGGCCATGAGGACTTTTCGGAAGATACTTATCGCACATTGACCGCCGTTGATTCTGCGCTCATGGTGATCGACGGTGCTAAGGGTGTTGAGCCGCGTACCATCAAATTGATGGAGGTATGCCGCTTACGCGACACGCCGATTGTTACGTTCATCAACAAGTTGGATCGGGAAATACGTGATCCAATTGAGGTGCTGGACGAAATCGAAGACATCTTACAGATCCAATGCGCACCTATGAATTGGCCGATTGATCGTGGGCAAAATTTCAAAGGCATCTATGATTTTGCTAATGATCAAATTGTTTGTTACGCCCAAGGTCATGGGCATCACGTGCACAATTTCCCGATTATAGAAGGGTTAGAAAGTGATGCCGCCCGGGCTTATCTGGGTGATGCCTATGAAGATTTCGTTGACGAAATTGAGCTGGTGCAGGGTGCCAGCCACAGTTATGTTCAAGAGGACTTTGAATCCGCTACGCTAAGTCCGGTCTATTTTGGTACGGCGCTAGGCAACTTCGGCGTCAATCAAATGCTCGACGGTTTTGTTGACCTAGCGCCAGCGCCGCAGCCGCGTGCCACCCAAGACCGGCAAGTGCTGCCTGAAGAGTCTAAGTTCAGTGGTTTCGTATTTAAGATTCAGGCCAACATGGATCCCAATCATCGAGACCGTATCGCCTTTTTGCGTATTTGCTCTGGCACCTATCGCCAGGGCATGAAAATGCGCCACCTGCGCCTTGGTAAGGACATTAAAGTCGCTGACGCCGTGACGTTCATGGCCGGCGATCGGGTACAAACCGAGCGGGCCTTCGCTGGCGACATCATCGGCCTGCACAATCACGGCACGATACAAATTGGTGATGCGTTCTCTGAGGGCGAGCAGCATCGATTTATTGGTATTCCTAATTTTGCCCCGGAATTGTTTCGGCGGGTGCGGGTTAAAGATCCGCTGCGTTCTAAACAATTAGAAAAGGGCATCCAGCAATTGGCGGAAGAGGGCGCAACCCAGGTCTTCAAGCCATTGACTAAGAACGAACTTGTTGTCGGTGCTGTAGGGGTTCTGCAATTTGATTTGGTGGCGTTTCGGCTGCGCGATGAGTATAGGGCTGAGTGTATCTGGGAGAATTCGTCCACCTATACGGCTCGTTGGGTGCGTTGTGACGATGAAAAAATGCTCAACGACTTTCGCAATAAGAATCAAGACAATTTGGCTATGGATGGCGGCGGTTATTTAACCTATCTAGCGACCAGNCGAGTTAATCTGCAGGTGGTAGAGGATCGCTGGCCGGACATAACCTTCAGTAAGACCCGCGAACACTGATAACTTTTTAATGCCGACAACTGACGAATTAAAACAGCGCCTGAATGCAACAGCGCAGCAAGAATGCGGTGAGTTTGCGATGGCGCTATTGGTCAGCGAAGTCATTGATCCGCAGATTGAGGGTGAGAAACTGCGGCAAAGTTTTATCGATTTACTGGCGCCAGTTGAACAATATGAGGCTGTCGATGTAAGGCAGCTCTTGGCTTTTTTTCGGGAGGTAGGTTTTGCTAGTCCGCGTGCTGAACCCGCTGACTTGAGCCATAGCAATTTGCAATGGGTTATCGCTCAGCGCCAAGGATTGCCTATAGCGGTGGCATCATTACTTATCGAGGCGGGCCGCCGTTACGGTCTCGCTGCACACGGTATTAATTTCCCTGGGCACTTTTTGCTGTCACTAGAGCAGCAGGTGGTAGATCCGCTGTCGTTGCGCACTCTAGGTCTGCAGCAATTGGGTGCAAAATTAACTGCGCAGCAGCAGCAAGAAATCATGCAGCCCACCCATACCAGTGTCTTCGGTTTGCGCATGCTGAATAACGTCAAGATTCAATATGCTCAGGCACAAAACTGGTTTGAGGTGCTGGACATTCTTGAGTGTCAGTTAATGGTGGAAACCCTCGATCAGTCAGCCCAGGCTGCTCTGCAGTTTGAGCGTGGTGAGTGCCTGCTGCAGATGGAACAGCAGTCGCGAGCGCAACAGGCGTATATGACGTGCCTAGAAATGTCGCCGCCGCCAGTGCTGGCNCAGCAGGTTGAACAGCGTTTACAACAATTGCGGCAACAACAAAAAATTCTGCACTGAGGGATCTCGATCAACGCCTGGAAAATCAGGCCCTCAGTTAGCTCATATCCTCATAAGGATTGGCGAGGTTCAAATCGACCGGATTAGGAAAGCCCGGTATGGCTATGTATTTGTCATCCATGCCTAGATCCTGGCCGTCTACGACCCCTTCACCGAATTGATAAATGGGTGCGATCGATCCATTGTCTGCATTGTCGTCGTAGTCTTGGATCCGAGTGGCGACAGCTTCTTGCTTGCGTTGCAGTTCCAACAGCCGATCTTTACCCCAGCGTTTCTGCAACATGCCCAGGGTATGTTGGGGCGACAAAAATAGCCCAGTGGCGTTATTGCCGCCGAAGCCCTTGGAGTTAACAAAAGCGCCGGGCTTGGCCGCAGGGTCTATCTCTACATGTTGCATGGGTAGATGAAGCGCATCTTGGTGAACATCATCTGCGATGTGATCAATGGTGGTAATGCCGGGTATCCAGCCGTCACGCCAAGCGCCAAGGATAGCCGCGAGTTGTTCGCCGCCAGCGGGGGCCAGAGAGTGGCCGACATAGCACTTAACCGCGCCAACCAGCCACTGCTCCAAGCTAAANTGCTGGGCTACNGCATTGAGTATATGCGACTCAGTCACACGATTTTGTGGGGTGCCGGTGCCATGGGCTTGCATGTAAGTGCCGGTCCGAACAAGTTCTTCGCCAAGAATGGCGCGGGCAGAGGCCACGGCTTTCGCTACGGTTAAATAGTTGCCAATACCCGGGCCGGGAATGGACTTTTTATACCCGTCGGCATTGACGAAAACGTCGCCTACCGAACCCATGATTTGCGCGCCGTGCTGCATGGCCAGTTCGTCATCCATCAGCACGATCCAAACTGAAGCCTCGGCCATGGTAAATCCTGCGTTTGACGAAAAGGGTCTGCAGGCTCGGCGATTATCGCATTGATCGCTGGCGTCGAGCCTCATCAGTTCCTCGTCCTCCGCTAGCGCACCCATTACCCGATAGCCCTCAATGACATTAGGTTGCACTGCAGCCTCAGAATTGCCAACGATTACGATGCGTTTATCGCCGCGCCGGATATCGTCCATGCCTCGTTTTACGCCGTAAAGAAAGGTTGCGCAGGCGCCAATAACGCCTGCGGTCTCGCCGACAGAGCCCAGTACGTAGGCATTAACAAAGTCCCCCGGCATTTCTGGGAGACCCAAGGCGACATGCTTGGACGAGGGGCGTTTGCCGATAACAGGGTTTTGCAACAACCCGGAGTAACCGTCGGCGTCTAATTGTCCCATAGCAGAGCCGGAATATACTGCGAATTGATCCGGGGCGACCATGCTCTTGAGCTGTTCGACGCTAAATCCTGTTGAGCGTAGGGTGTCAGATGCGCCGTAAACGGCCAGTTGTAAGCCGCGAGGATGGTTGCGGCTGGCATATAACGCCGCAGGGTCAAAGCCGGTTGGTAATTGGCCCGCGCTGGTTACCTTTGAGGTGCGCAGTTCCGGTAGTAGCGCGTTCAGAGGGGCATTGCAAACCACTTTGACCTGGTTGTCTCCAATGTCGGTAACCGCCCAGTCTTCCGGTATTCGATTGGGTAACTGGCGTTTACTGGTCACAAAAATTAAGGTTTGACCGTCGGCACCCGTCATCTTCAGTGCTGACTGCCAGAGCACGGCCTCCGGGTCAAAGTTTTCGATTCGGCGAATAAGGGTATGGTCGCGAATACGCGCCTTGTCACTATCAGTCAATGCCGCTGCGTCGGCAAACCCCATCAGTTCTGCCAGGCTCTTGTAGGTGCGCTGTTGTGCTGCATCGGGCAACGCATCGATCACCAGGCGCCGATACGCATGATGGCCGCTGATTCTGCCGGCGGGATTTATGCCGCCGCAGCCGACGATTACTGGAAGCGGCGTAGTTTTACCGGGTGTGCTCAAAATAATCCCTTAGTGCTTAAAGATAGCTAAAGTGACAGGTTCGTCGAGGCCCTAAAGTGTGCGTTCGAGGGCAATGGCAGTCGCCTCGCCACCGCCGATGCAAAGCGCAGCAATACCCCGCTGTTTGTTCTGATTTTTCATGGCGTGGGCCAAAGTCACAATAAGTCGGCTGCCGGTCGAGCCGATAGGATGGCCCTGGGCGCAAGCGCCGCCATGCACGTTGACCCGAGCCGGGTCCAGCCCGAGCTCTTGGGTAGTCAGCATGGTGACCATGGCAAATGCCTCATTGACTTCAAACAGATCTACCGATGCTAAATCCCAGCCGATCTTTTCCACGAGCTTCTGAATAGCACCGATAGGCGCTAGGGTGAACTCGCTGGGATGGATCGAATGGGTTGCGTGGCCGATAATTTTCGCCAGAGGTTCGCGCCCATTCAAAGCATTACCGCTCGCCAGCACTAATGCCGATGCTCCATCAGAAATGGATGATGCATTGGCCGCAGTAATCGTACCGTCCGCTTTGAACGCGGGCCGCAGTGTGGGTATCCGATCGATCTTTGCGCGTCCTGGCTGCTCATCGTCTGCCACCAGCGATCCGTTGATCTCCATTGGCGCTATTTCGCTAGCAAGAGCGCGGTTTTCGATGGCGCTGCGAGCGCGGCTGACGGATTCAATCGCATAAGCGTCCATGGCCTCGCGAGTGAGTTGGTGTTGATCGGCAGTATTTTGGGCAAACGACCCCATAGAACCACCGGTTTCTGCGTCCTCGAGGCCATCGGTGAACAATGCGTCAAGCATTTGGCTGTGGCCCATCCGCAGTCCGGCACGAGCTTTGTCGACTAGAAAGGGTGCGTTGCTCATGCTTTCCATGCCGCCAGCGACTACCGTGTCGGCGCTGCCTGCGCGGATCAAATCGGTAGCCAGCATGGTGGCCTTCATGCCTGAGCCGCAGACTTTATTGATTGTCGTAGCACCACAGCTGTCTGGCAGTTCTGCCTGTCGCATAGCCTGTCGTGCCGGCGCTTGCCTAAGTCCGGCACTAACTACATTGCCCATGATTACTTCATCGATTTCGGCAGCATCTACGCCAGCCTGGCTGAGCGCTGCGGCTATGGCGTGAGCGCCAAGCTGTGGCGCCTTCTGGTTCGCCAACACTCCCTGAAAACTACCCACGGGCGTACGCGCTGCGCCAACAATATAAACCTCTGAACTCATTGTTGCTGCTCCTCGAAATTTGCCGAGCAGATTACCACGGGAAAGACCTGATAGGCCAAGCCACTATGCCGGGATATGCGCGTTTAATAGCTGGCTATAGACGCTAGCGCTCGGCGAAGCGCGGGATCAGCTCGGCAAAGTTGCATGGTCGAAAGTTAATGTCTAACTGGTTGTGCAAAATATTATTCCAGCCGGTAGCCACAGCACCGGATGAACCAGGTAGGCCAAAAATGAGGGTGCCGTTAGCCAATCCACCTAGAGCCCTAGACTGGATTGTTGATGTGCCGATTTCGGTATACGAGATTTGCCGAAACAATTCGCCAAAGCCCTCAATGTGTTTGTCGAAGAGTGGTGTTAATGCCTCAGGCGTGCTGTCGCGTCCGGTAAATCCAGTTCCTCCGGTCGTGACAATTACGTTTATGTCCTTATCGGCGATCCAACCAGAAACAACGGCGCGAATTGCATAGACATCATCTTTAACTATTTCGCGTGCGGCGATTGTATGCCCGTCGGCGAGCATATAGTCGCGCAAAAGATCGCCAGACTTGTCGTCAGTAAGCGTTCGTGTGTCGGAAATGGTGAGAACGGCACAGAGCAGATTTGGCATAGCTGTAATTGCGCTCAATTGGTCAAATGGCTAAAGTAGTGCAATTCTACACACAGTCTTAAACACGTGGTCAAGCAGCTCATTGAAGGGGATCGGCTATTTTTTATTGCCGAGAGTCTCGCTAAGGATTTTTCACTTTTTCCTCAGGTCGCTCAGGAAGACCGGCCAGTTCCGGGATTGCTGTCCCAGCGCGATATTAATCGTCGCCAGGACGAGCTGAGGGAACTGAATATTGATGCCTACATCGAGGCGGTGGTCGCGCCTGCTGAGGATCAGGGCCGTATTGCNGCACCGGTGATTATTCGCCAACTAGGCAGAGTCATCGAAGAGCAGTCCGCAGGACCTTATTATCAGGCCTCGGTGCTTATGAATTTTGGTCCCGGGGTCGAGCGCGAAATAGGCTTCATCGCACAGGATCGTACGGTGGAATTGGGCAGTTGGATGCCCGAACACCATTTGCGCGCAGCAGATTTTATTGACCGCTGTTCGTCTCGGGCAATGCCGATTGTGAGTTTTATGGACACGCCAGGGGCGGATCCACGAGAAGAAGCCAACGCGAATAATCAGGCTCACAGCATTTCCCGATTAATTGCCGAGATGAGCAATGTTGATGTGCCCAATGTCGGTCTTGTATACGGCATCGGATATTCCGGTGGCGCTATTCCATTGGCTGCGAGCAATGTCATTCTGTCCCTTCGCGATGGAGTATTCAGCACCATTCAACCGGCGGGCCTAGCGAATATCGCACGCCGTCTGAATCTATCATGGCAGGAATGCGCCAAGTATGTAGGGGTATCGCCTTACGAGCTGTATGCCCAGGGTAACATCGACGCCATTGTCGATTTCAGTCCCGCCGATGGCTTAGAGCAACTTGAAAATCTGCGCTTGGCGCTGATTCACAGCATCATGAATGTTGAATCGCGAACCAAGGAATTTGTGGCTGAAAATCCATACATCATGGATCACTATCGCCAAAGTTTAATGCGCTATCTAAAGCCTTCCGAGCAGTTGCAAGCCATGCAGAGCTCGGCGTCGTTAGCGCTAACGCGCAACCCTACGGAATATTTGAATGTCTTTGGCGTGGCGTTCCGGTATCTGCGTTACCTGCAGGTGCGTAAGCGCATAAAAGCCACCAGTACCCAACAGTATGGCCGCTTAGCAGAGCAAGAGGTGCCCTCGGGTGAACTGCACACTCGTGCAGACCGCGAGCGTCGCCAGACCTTTTTGTATTGGCTGCAGGATCCGGATCGGGTGGTATACGACGAGTCATTATCAAAGGCCTGGCGCAATTACCAAGATAAGCGTCAAGCGATGAATGATGAGCGCGGTCGTATTGCGCAAATGATCTTCGGTGAGCCAAAGCAGAACTACGAGAATGCCAGAGCAAATCTGCTCTCCTCGGTCGGGGTGTTTTTATACAACCGCTGGAAGAAAGAGGCCCGGGGAAATCTAGAAGCGTTACAGCAGTACCTGCAGGATGATGTGTCGACGCGACAAATCCTCCAGGTTAGCGATATTGCTGATGCCACAGGCCTATTGAATGCCATTATCAACGACGCCGAGCTAAAAGCTTTGCTCTCTGAACAGTTTTCCCATGAAGGCCGTAAGCTGTTGGACGCGGGGCTGGTAGAGGGCACGGTATCTGGCTTTGTTGCCAAGCAATTGGTGGCTGAAATGAACATGTTAATTGCCAGTGGCGCGCTGGCAGAGGCGGCCGGTGGAGCATCGATGGCTGCCAATAGGCGCTTTTTGAGTGAGCGTTTGCCAGCTCACATACCGCCCCAAGTGGTGGGAGTGAAGCCCGTTGTGCTTGCTGAGTTGTCGGTCTTAGATATTTTGCTGAATGAAGAGTTGCGCGCCGATTTCATTTTAGAATGCCAGAACCTACTACTTTTTGATTCTGTCTACGATGCCGTTATTGGCAGCCTCGATTCCATAGCCGCAGAAGCTCAAGCCAATCAGGCCTTATCTCAAGCGTCATTGTCGCGCCTACTAGACCAAACTCTGGGGCAAGGCGCTGACGCCAGTGCAGCTCGGCAACGCTTGTTTGACTGGCATCAGCGGGTAATCAAGATGCCCAAGGGTGCAGAGTTTTTCCGTGCGGTGGAAGAATGGAAAAAACTCAGTTTTGCGCACCTGGCGGACGCATTATTTGTTGTTGTTACCCATGTATTCAGTGTTTTGACCCATTCATTGATTGCCTCCGAGCGCGATGGCAAGACCTATCAGGGCAAGATTGCGCCGCGCAATATCGGGCGCCGCAAAGATTTCTGGAACCGTTTGGATATGGCCTACAACGACCTGCAAATGCAGGACGTGTTGCGGGTAATCCGTAGCGATCGGCGCTTCACCTATAACGATATCATTGAGCAATTCTTTGATCGCTGGGAGCCCTGCTTCGACGATCTGTTGAGCTCGGATCCGTGTTCATTTCCAGGATTTCGGGTATCCATTGAAAGTGCGTTAAACAAGGGCTTGCCCCCTTGTGGCGTAGTGACAGGTTTCGCCGATGTGAAGGCACTGCCGCAAGCGCGGGTTGGTGTAGTGCTGTCAAATGTGCAGTTTCAAGCCGGTGCTTTTGATATGGCTAGCGCGGAAAAAGTGATCCGGCTGCTGCTTGAGTGTGCAGAGCAACACTTACCGGTAGTGTGTTTCATCTCATCTGGAGGAATGCAGACCAAGGAGGGCGCAGGAGCTCTGTTTTCAATGGCTGCTGTCAATGATCGTATTACCCGATTCGTACGCGATCACGACCTACCGATAATTGTTTTTGGTTATGGTGATTGTACTGGCGGCGCCCAGGCAAGTTTTGTAACCCATCCGCTGGTGCAGACCTATTACTGGTCGGGCACCAGTATGCCCTTTGCTGGGCAGATCGTTGTGCCATCGAACCTGCCGTTGCGTTCGATTTTGTCGAATTATCTGTCGGCCAATGAAGGCTCGATGCAAGGCTTAGTGAAACACCCCTTTTACGCCAACATCGATGAATCGCTGCGCGGTGTTGACGCTGCAATTCCGGTGGCCGACGAAAGCGTAGAAGAAGTAATGACGCGGATTCTGCAGGGCCGGTTGGTGAATCAACGACCCGTAGTGGTCGCGCATCGACCGGTATATACCGACCGCGATCTAGTGCGCCCAGTGCGTAAGGTACTGATTCACGCCCGCGGCTGTACTGCGGCGAAGTTGATTCGGATCGCCCAGCAGCAGGATATTCAAGTGATCTTGGTCCAAAGCGACCCGGATATGGAGTCTGCGGCAGTTGATCAGCTCACCGATAACGATACGTTGGTGTGTATTGGTGGCAACACGCCGGATGAAAGTTATTTGAACGCCCAGAGCGTACTTAATGTGGCAGAGAATCAAGGTGCCGACAGTCTGCATCCGGGCATCGGTTTTTTGTCGGAAAATTCTGGGTTTGCTGAACTGGTTCGCTCCCACGGCATTAATTTCATCGGACCGCCAGTAGCCAGCATGGAAACCATGGGCAACAAGTCCAATGCCATCAATACCGCGTTACGTTTGANAGTGCCGGTGGTTCCCGGCAGCCATGGAATTATGACCGATGCTGATCGTGCCGCCGAAGTGGCAGCAGAGATTGGCTACCCGGTTCTAATCAAGGCGGTGCACGGCGGCGGTGGCAAAGGTATTCAAGTGGTAGAGAGCCCTAACGAATTTCAGCAGCTATTCCACCGCGTGGGTATTGAGGCGCGCAATGCATTCGGTAATGGTGACGTCTATCTTGAAAAATATGTAACGTCGCTGCGGCATATTGAAGCGCAATTGTTGCGTGATACTCATGGGCATACCCATGTATTGGGTATTCGAGACTGNAGTGTGCAGCGCGACAAGCAAAAGGTAATTGAAGAATCCGCCTCAACGACTTTGCCAGAGCATCTGTTACAAGAAGTGCTGCGCTCCACGGCGGATATCGCCAACGAGGTGGGTTATGTCGGTGCGGGCACCGTAGAGTTCATCTATGACTTAGCCGCAGACGCAGTCTATTTTATGGAGATGAATACCCGCTTGCAGGTTGAGCATCCGGTCACCGAATGGGTCAGCGGCGTGGACATCGTAGCCCAGCAGTTCCGCATTGCCGCTGGTGAATCCATTGCGGATCTTGCAATACAAAACAATGGCTATGCGATGGAAGCGAGGATAAACGCTGAGCGTATTTCCAAGCAAGGTGATGGGAGCCTGGCGTTCCGCCCTCATCCCGGCAAGATCGAAGAATGTCATTTTCCCCAAGAAGAGGGCGTTGAGATTATCGCCGCTGTCGGTCCGGGCAAGTTCATTTCTCCTTACTACGACAGCATGGTTGCGCAGATTATTGTCCACGCTGAGAGTCGCGACGCCGCGGCAGCAAAGCTTGCGGATTATCTGGGTCGAGTAAAATTGACCGGCATTTGCACAAATATTCCGCTGTTGCGGAAGATATTGGCGGACCAGGTCTTTTTGGCGGGAGTTTACGACACAAACTACTTGCCCGAATTGCTCCAGCGCACAGACATTGATGCGCTTATTGAGGCAATAGAGCTGGGGTCCGGAGCCGCCGACTCGGGTATTGATATCGACAGTCTGCGTATTGAAGCAAGCGACGAACTAAAGGTGCTGGCGCCGGCAACTGCAATTTTTTACAGCACGCCGTCGCCGTCGGAGCCTGAATATGTAAGCGTAGGCGATGAGATCACGCTGGATCATACATTGTGTCAGCTTGAGGCGATGAAGATATTTAGTCCGCTGTGTCTGGCGGACTTCAATGCCGACGGTGTTCTATACGATCCATCAAAGCGTTACCAGGTCACGCGCATCAACATGAGCAATGGCCAGCAGGTCAACGTAGGCGACCTATTGTTTGTTGTAAAACCTGTTTAGGTTATAAAAACAGCTGAGCGTATAAGTTGATAGCTGCCTTGCAGGATGCAGATCGTGCCAGTTGCTAAGATTATTTGCCCACTAACCCGCTGAAAACGTTGATCATCCCAGCGTGCCAACAGCCATGTGCCTAGGCGCGTCCCTATTACCGCAGCGATCGCTGCCGCGAGAAATAACCAATTAGGTAGCGGTGTAGCAACGCTGATGATTGCGCCGTAATAGAAAATGCGTAGCAGGTGACCGATGGTTTGAGTGAGCGCTTTGTTTGCTACGACTGTTTGGCGGTCCAAGCCACTTTTGAGATAAAACAGATCCAATAATGGGCCCGCAGCGCCTGCAAGTAATTGCGCAGAGGTAACGCTGAAACCGCAGATGATGTTGGATACTGGGCGGGTAATATTGAATGCGCTAGATTTGGGCTGTAGTCGCGCAAGCCACGGGAATAAACCCACCAAGATCAGCACCACGCTGGCTTCGGGGACGAATAGCAAGGCGCTGAAACCAGCAACGGCAANGCTGGCGCCGAGGATGTAGCCCGGCAATAGCCGCCACATTAAATGCTTGCGAAGAATCAATGTTCTTGAGCCGTTGGCGGTGAATTGCGTTATACCGTGCAAAACCATAGCGCTGCTCACAGGCAGTATGTTGACCAGCACCGCCATCAAAACCACGCCACCGGCCATGCCCACCAATCCAGATAAGAGGCTGGTCGCCAGGGCGCTGATGATAATGAGTACATACATTAGAAAACAAAAATACTGCTCAGTGGTTGCCTAATAAAGAGATTGTGCGGAATATGAATCATTCTAAAAACGACTGATCCAACCAAATGATTGAAAATTTAGAAACATTGGTGACGCTGTCTAAAACCGGCACCATGATGGAAGCCAGTACCGCGATGCGTATCTCACAGTCTGCAGTGAGCAAACGTATTGCTGCTCTAGAGCGCTACTATGACCGCGAACTGATAGAACGACATGGGCGTAGGGTGGTGCTCACTCACCACGGCACTCGATTAGTCGAACGGGTGACGCCGTTGCTGTCGGAATTGCGCAGTGTGTTTTTAGAAGATAACGCATTGCGTAAGGGTAAGATTATTCTTGGCGTCTCTGAGGCGATACTGGCCAGTTGGGGACCGCATTTTTTTGCGCAAATTCGGCAACGCTTGCCTGAGGTGGAGTTCGAATTTCATGCCCAGCGCTCGCCTGTGGTTTTAGATCGTCTTCGATCGGGTGAATACATGGTGGGGATTTGTACCGGTAGCTCGGATGCTGATACAGATCTGGTGTCCGAGGTCATTCGTCACGAACCCATGGTCATTATTCCCTCGGGACTGGAGCCATTGAAATATAAACTGGGTAAACCCTTACAGGTGCTGACAATTGAGTCGCGCTCTGGTGCCTGGGGTTCTATTGAAGAAAATATGCAGCGGCTGAATCTTGACCGAGTAGTATCGCTAGAATCCTTCTTCGCTGTAGCGCAAATGGCTTTGTCTGGTTTCGGTCATGGCTTGGTGCCTATCGGTGTGGCGCATACCCTCGGCATTGACGATAAGGCACTAATAAAATTACCGCGCAATCAAGCTGCGCGGCCAACCCTTACCCGCCCGGTGCGCTTCGTTGCGCGTAAGTCTATGTTTGCTCAAGCACTGGTGCGTAGTTTTTATGCCGAAGCATCGGTACATGCTGCCGCAATGGATAGTGATTAACGCGATAGCAGAGGCGAAAACAAAGGAAATTCTAGGCAGCAGCGCGCGCACGGCAGAGCTTAGCAAGCCCACGCACCCATAGAGGGTCTGCGTTTAAACACGGCACCAAATGGAAAGATTCGCCGCCGGCGTCGAGAAATGTCTGGCGGCCTTGTATGCCAATCTCTTCCAATGTCTCTAAGTTGTCGACCACGAAGGCCGGAGACGCGACCACCAAATGCTTAACGCCCTGACTGGGCAATGTTTCCAGAACTTGGTCAGTATATGGGCTGAGCCAGGGTAGTGGCCCCAGCCGGGATTGAAAGCTGACGCTGTATTGATCTTCAGACAGGCCAATGTGTGCCGCGATGTTCGTGGATGTGGCATACACCTGATGGCGATAGCAGGTGCTGTGTGCNGCTGAAGGTATGTTGCAGCAACCTTCCTTTTGCAGACAATGGCTGTTGGTTGGGTCGGCTTTGCGCAGGTGTTGCTCCGGTAAGCCGTGGTAGCTCAACAGCAGATGGTCCCATTGATCGGGCAGGTTTTGTTTAATGAGTTCCCCCCAGGCTTGGCTGTGCTCGTCGGCCGCGTAGAAGGGTGGTAAGACAGAATGGCGCATAGATTTAGGCAGAGCTTTTTCAACTGCGTGCAGTGAAGTCGATACGGTTGAATCGGCATGTTGCGCGTACAGCGGCACGACCACCACGTGATCTACGCCTTGGGTGGCCAGTTCGTCAATACCGGATTGAATGCTCGGCTGGCCGTAGCGCATGCTCAGAGCAACGGGCGCTTGCAGTTCATCAGCGACTTCTTGGGCCAATTTTTGACTGCCCGTTAACAACGGTGAACCGGCGTCCGTCCATATCGATGCGTAAGCCTCAGCGCTCTTATGCGGTCGAAACGGGAGTATGAATCCGTAAACGATCAGGGCGCGAATGATCGTTGGTGCTGATAGCACGAATGGGTCCATTAGAAACTCACCAAGATAGCGTCGAACATCGGCCACATCGGCAGAGTCAGGAGTGCCTAAATTAATCAGCAGAAAGCCTGTCTTGTCATTTGTATCAGCGTGCATGATTCGCCTAGTTTTGCAGATTTANAGCAACAAAGACCCGGTAAAACGTGGCCCGGTTNTGGGAGACGCGATAGTATCTGCGCTCCCTTGGCCAAGCAACTGGACACAACCGTGACGCTAATTCTGGACTACGAAGCCGGTAACCTTGCGAGCGTAAAGCGCGCCTGCGCGCATGTCGGTATGACAGCAGAATATTGTGCGGATCCGGATCAATTGCGGCGTGCAGATCGAGTGATTTTTCCAGGTGTTGGTGCAGCCGGGAGTGCCATGCACAGTCTTCGCGCGCGTGGTTTGGACGAGGCTTTGCGAGAAGTGATCAACAGTGGAACGCCAGTGTTAGGGATTTGCCTAGGCATGCAGGTGTCACTGACACACTCGGAGGAAAACGATACGGCGACGTTGGATTTGATCCCGGGCGTGGTTCGACGTTTTGCCTTTGACCAGCCGGATCTAAAGGTGCCCCACATGGGTTGGAACGCAGTCCGCATTGTGCAAGAGCATCCGGTATTGGCGGATATTCAACCCGGCGATGAATTTTATTTTGTTCATAGTTATTTCCCNAAGCCNCAAGAAAGCAAGGCGGTACTTGCAGTCACTGACTATGAGGGCGACTTTACCTGTGCGATCGGCAAGGACAATTATATCGGCACCCAATTCCATCCGGAGAAGAGTGCCCAGGTGGGCTTGCGGTTGCTGGCAAATTTCGCAACATGGAATGGCCAATGTTAAGTAAGCGTGTGATTGCCTGTTTAGATGTGCGCAACGGTAATTTGGCCAAGAGCGTCAAATTTGTCGATACCAAAGATATTGGCGACCCCGTGGNCAAGGCGCGTGAGTACTACTTGGATGGTTTGGATGAGCTGGTCTTTTATGACATCACGGCCTCCAGCGACAAACGCAACATCATGTTGGATGTGGTTGAAGCCGTGGCCAGCGAGGTGTTTATTCCGTTGTCTGTAGGCGGCGGTGTGCGCAGCGTTGCAGACGCCACGGATTTACGTTTGGCTGGCGCAGAAAAAATCAACGTGAATTCTGCGGCAGTGCAGCGCCCAGAACTCATCGATGAATGTGCTGCAGCGATTGGTAATCAGAATATTGTGTTGTCGATGGATGTTTTGCGTACCGAGGTCAGTGAAGCACTTCCCAGCGGCTACGAAATTGTCATTAACGGGGGACGCACTAACACCGGCAAAGATGCCTTGGTCTGGGCACTAGAAGGTGAGCAGAGAGGTGCCGGAGAACTTGTAGTGAATTCGATCGACGCAGACGGCACCAAGGATGGCTACGAACTGACGCTTACAGCCATGATTGCCAGAGCCGTGCGTATACCCGTAATCGCTTCCGGAGGCGCGGGTGAGCCGGAACATCTGTATCAAGTTTTAACCGAAGGTGGCGCCGACGCGGCGCTTGTGGCGTCCATGGTGCATTACGGTGACTACACGGTAGGCGAACTCAAACGGTATCTGCATGACCGTGGCTTAAAGATACGTCTAGGTTGACGCAACACGAGAAGTGTAGCGGCCGACAGAGCGGTGGTTGTGCGAACAAATAAGGTAACCAAGGAACGAACCCAATGAAGGCAATCCAAGTAGACGGTGAAGATTTGGTATGGGCGGACTTTGCATCGGCTGATTGCACAGCCGGCACCGTGAAGATTCGCGTACACGCGACGGCCATCAATCGAGCAGATTTGCTGCAGCGAGCGGGGGGTTACCCACCGCCGCCGGGGGCCAGTCCGATAATGGGTCTGGAGTGCGCGGGTGAAGTTGTGGAAATCGGCGAGGGAGTGCAGCGTTGTAAGGTTGGTGACCATGTCTGCGCGCTGCTGGCGGGCGGAGGCTATGCAGAAGAAGTGGTTGTTCCCGCTGGTCAAGTCCTCCCGGTGCCTGACGGCTTGAATATGGTTCAAGCTGCCGCCATACCCGAAGTGTTCGCAACTGCGTACCTTAATTTATATATGGAAGGCGCTCTTCAGGCTGCTGAAAAAGTCATCGTGCATGCGGGTGCCAGTGGCGTTGGCACCGCAGCCATTCAACTGCTCGCACAGAGCAATAACTCGGTTTTTGTCACCGTGGGTTCTGCTGCAAAGCTGCAAAATTGTATCGAGCTAGGTGCGGCAGCTGGCTCCGTGCGACATGAAGGATCATTTGCCGACGCGGCAGGGCAATGGGCCGGGGATGCTGGTGTCGATGTGATTCTGGATCCGGTGGGCGGCCAATACTTAATGAACAATCTGAACCTGCTTGGTCTTGGTGGGCGTTTGGTGCTTATCGGCCTGATGGGAGGCGCAGTAACAGAAATAAATTTGGCTTTGCTGATGGGCAAACGCGCGCGTGTGGTTGGATCAACCTTACGTGCGCGACCGATCAGTGAAAAGGCAGCTGTTATGGACCAATTAGCGCAGAACGTCTGGCCGGGGATCGAAAGTGGTGCGATTAAGCCAATTATTGAGGCAGAATTTCCCATACAGCAGGTTGCTGAAGCCCATGCATTAATGGCATCGAACAATACTGTTGGAAAGATTGTGCTCACCGTGTGAGCAATAGCTAGGGTTGATTTCCCAACCCTAAAAGCGTGGTTTGCTGGCCGACAGTGTTCTCTGGGTTCGGCAAGCTTGTAGTATGTGTCAAAAATTACGCTCTCATCTGCCTCAGCTCATGGGCTTCACCCTAATCGAGCTGTTGCTGGTATTAAGTTTACTCTTAGCTCTAGGTCTAGTGGCTCAGCCGATTTATCAGAATTACGTTGAGCGTGGCTATCAACTGCAGGCCCAAGCAGACTTGTTGGCCTGTGCGCAGCGCCTGCATCGTTCTGCTCTGGGGCACTACAGCTATTTGGGCCATGCCGACACCAATGGCGATGGCATCGGCGACGGGGATAGTGGCCCTATTGCCGTTACCGTATGCCCGCACCTCGAATCCAGTTTGTCGCCCTACGTTTTCACTATTCGCGCAGCGAGCGACGCCTTTGAGCTCACAGCGACGCCACGGGAGGCGACTGATATTGGGCAGCGTGGAGCCTTGAGCTTGGACCATGTTGGGGTAAGGCGCTGGGATGCCAATGACGATGAGCGGTTTACCGATGACGAGTTGCAGTGGCCGTTGAGTTAGCCTGGCCTGGTGATATTCGGTTCCAGGGCTTTTCGTTCATAGAACTACTGGTCGCAATGTTAGTTTTAGGTACCGCGGTCTTTGCACATCTTGGGCTCCACGGGCAGTTGTTTATAGACACGCGTCAGACCCAAAGACACTTACTTGCGCTTAATGTTGGACTCGAATGGCTGCAATTTCTGGAATCCCAAGGAGGCTTGTCCGGGTTCAGCAGAGTTGCCGGCGCTGGGCCACCGGTAGTCGGCACATCTTGTTTAAATCGGTATTGCACTAGGAACCAGTTCGCCGCTTATCAAGNCGCTTTGGCAAAGTGTCATAGTTCCCGATATGCCAATTCCTCAGGATGCGTGAAGGTGCGAGATAAAGATGCGCTAATGCCTTCCCAGCAAACTGTGTATCTGCCGGCGGGTGACGTTGCGGCGACGGTGGGCGGGCTGGTGGTGACCATCACTTGGCAGTCCGAGCCGACGACTATGCCGTCGGTAGCACTTGGGCACTGGCAGTGAAAGTGCCGGCCGGCTTCACCCTGAGTGAAACAATGTTGGCGTTGAGCCTTAGTCTAGTGCTGCTGAGTGCAGCGATGGTGATGCTTACAGATGCACAGCAGAGCTCCGCTGCTGCGGCGGCNNCCAGGCGCGGGCAAGAAAACCTGCAACTGGCATTTGCCCTAATTGAACGTGCCGTGTCGCGGGCAGGTAATTTCGGTTGTGCCCNCCCCCAGCGGCCGCTGGTAAAGATGCTGCGTGGTGATTGGGCGCAATTGCCGGAGTATGACGTTACCCGACCCATAGCGGGCTATAACGCATTGCCGCGCGGCGGCCTGGCGCCGAACCCTGGGACAACGTTGCCATTGTCCGGGGCGAGTGGTGACCAAAACGTGCATTATGCCGGGCACGGTATTGATCTTGATAAGTTGGCACCACAAACGGATCTGTTAGTAGTTCGTGGCCTTGGTCCATGGTCGCCAATAGCAGCCCCCAGCGCGGGAACAGAGTCCCTTACAGTTCTAGGCGCTGGAGGTAAGTTCGCGGTCGGTGATGTTGCGCTGGTGGCAGATTGCGAACTAGCGGCGCTGTTTAAGATTACCGCTATGCAGACTACCGCAGGGCGCGTGCGACTCGGCTCGGCTCCTGGCTCCGGTCGCTTTGATAATGCCGATGCAGCCGCCGTACAGGGGTTGGAAACTATTGACCCGGCCAGTGCATCCTTAGCCGGAGCTTTTGCTGCAGATGCCATCGTTGCCCGGGTTGAGACGCTGTTCTTTTATCTGGCGCCAAGCCGTGTTCTCAACAGGCAAGGCGTTCCCGTGACGGCGCTGTGGCTTAAATTCGGACCGGCTGCCGCTGTTGAGCTGATAGCGGGCATTGACGATTTGCAGATTTGGCTCTTGGCAGCAGCAAATGACGGTTCAGCAAGCCCCGTTGGATATTTCGATGCCCAACACTTGCCGGTCAATGCCCATGTTGTTGGTGTTCGCGTTTTTATGCGCAGCAGTAGTGTCTATGCGGTAGGTGAGTCTGCAGATGCGCCGCAGCCTTTGAGTCGGGCCCGCACCTTTATGCTGCCGCAATTTGCCCAACAGGGATGGGTGTTATGAGTTCAGAGCGCGGCATGGTGTTGCTATTGAGTTTGCTTGTGGTGGTTGTATTGAGTGCCTTAGCCTTCGGTGCTGCCCAGCAAAATCGGTTAGCGTCGTTGCGGGTACGTAGTGTCATGGACATTGGCATGGCAAGGATGGCGGCTCAGCGCGCAATAACCTCAGAGCTAGCTCGCCTTGGTACCCTCTCCATCGCTAGTTTCACCGCGCAGGGTCATACTGGGCTATATCGCGCCGATGTATCGACGGCGCCGCCATTGTGGACGCGAGACTCGACATGGCAGGCCGGACGCTGCCGACTCGCGGCCCGAACTCTGGAACATAGTGTAGCGCCGGCATGCACAATCATTGAGTTATTGCGCTATCGGAACGCTCCCGATTACCGAGCGTTTCGCATTACCGCCCGCGGCGTAGGCATGCGCCCGGAGACAGTGATCGTTATGCAGGCTTACTCGGTACTTGAGTCGAGCCGCTAGTTCAAATCTGCCAGTTGCTGCATTTGTTCAGCGAGAGTAGCCAGAGTGGTTTGCAGCTCTTGCGCGCGCTGTCGTTCCTTTTCGACCACTTCGGCCGGCGCTTTGCTGACAAAGTTGTCATTGCTCAGTTTGCCGGTTATGCGTCCAAGGTCGGTCTCGCAGCGTGTCAGCTCTTTGGTCAGCCGGGCCCGCTCCGCATCGACATCAATCAGTCCAGCAAGGGGTACCATAACCCGTAAGTCGCCAACCAGAGCCAGCGCATTCGGCGGCGGCTCATTGCCCGTTTCAAGCCAATCGATGGAAGTGACATTAGCCAATCGTTTCAGCATTTCGGCGGCATTAGTCGCCTGTGCACGGTCTTGTTCGTCACCGTCTTGCAACAGTATCGGTATGCCCAGGCTCGGCTTTATCGATGCTTCGCCGCGAATGTTGCGTAAAGCCGTGATCACTGATTTTAGCCATTCGATTTGCTGCTGTGCGTCGTCGTCAGTAGGCAACTGTGATGATTCTGGATAGTCCTGCACCATCACACTAGCGCCACCGATGCCGAGTTTTGGCGCTACCTGCAGCCAAAGCGTCTCGGTAATGAAAGGCATAATGGGATGGCTAATGCGCAGTAACAGTTCCAGTACTTCGAGCAGCGTTTTGCGTGTGGCGGCTTTATGCTGATCGTCTAGATCGTCATTCCAGAGGATGGATTTGCTCAGTTCCAGATACCAATCGCAGTATTCGTGCCAGACAAATTCGTAAATCGCGTTAGCGCATAAGTCGAATCGGTAAGTGTCTAGGGCGAGACGGCAATCTTCGATGAGCGTGCGTGCCTTACTCAAAATCCATCGGTCGATGACATTTGGTGATGGCGACAGCGCTTGGCTCAGATCTTCATCAGTCGTATTCATGAGGACGAACTTGCTAGCATTCCAAAGCTTGTTGCAGAAGTTTCGATAACCATCAACTCTGCTGACGTCGAAGCGTACGTCGCGGCCAGTGGTGGCCAGCGCGCAAAACGTAAAGCGCAATGCATCGGTGCCATAAGCTGCGACGCCCTCAGGGAATTCCTTACGGGTCAGGGTTTCGATGCGCTTGGCCATCTTTGGCTGGGTCAGATTTGCTGTGCGTTTTTGCACCAGCGATTCGACGTCGATACCGTCGATGAAATCCAGCGGATCCAAGCCGTTGCCCTTGGTTTTTGACATTTTTTGGCCTTCGCCATCGCGCACCAAGCCGTGAATATAGACGGTCTCGAAGGGAATCTTCCCAGTCAGGCGCAATGTCATCATGATCATGCGCGCTACCCAAAAGAAAATAATATCGTGACCCGTAATCAAGGTATTACTCGGCAAGAATTTGGCAAGGGTTTCTGTCTCTTCGGGCCAGCCAAGGGTAGCGAACGGCCATAGCGAGGAAGAAAACCAAGTTTCTAGAACGTCTTGATCCTGATGCAGTTCCACCTCGTCTCCAAGCTGATACTTAGCTCGGGCACTGGCTTCGTCGGCTGCAACGTAGATGTTGTTGTCACTGTCATAGAACGCCGGGATGCGATGCCCCCACCATTGTTGGCGACTAATGCACCAATCCTGAATATCACGCATCCAAGCAAAATAGGTATTTTCATATTGTTTGGGCACGAAAGTTATGGCGCCGCTTTCCACTGCGTCGATAGCCGGTTTAGCGAGTGGTGCGATCTCTACAAACCATTGATCCGTCAATAGTGGTTCAATTATGGCGCCGGATCGGTCACCCCGAGGCACCATCAATTTGTGGTCCTCTATGGCGCTGACGAGTCCCAGAGCCTCCAAGTCAGCGATGATTTGCTGGCGTGCGGCCTCGCGACTGAGGCCGCGATATTGCTCTGGTGCATTGTCATTGATGCATGCAGCGCCGGTGAGGATGTTTATTTCCGCAAGCTTATGCCGTTTGCCCATGGCGTTATCATTGAAGTCATGGGCGGGAGTGATCTTCACGCAGCCGGTACCAAATTCCATGTCGACATAGCTGTCGGCGATAATAGGAATTCTGCGCCCGACTAAGGGCAGGTCGATAAACTGCCCAAGCAGACTCTTGTAGCGCTCATCATCAGGATGCACAGCAACGGCGGTATCGCCGAGCATGGTTTCCGGCCGTGTGGTTGCCACGGTGAGGAAGCCATCACCGGCTGCAGTTTTTTCGCCGTCTGCAAGTGGATAACGGAAGTGCCAGAGATGCCCCTGCTCTTCGTTATTTTCGACTTCCAGATCCGAAATAGCAGTGCCGAGTTCGGGATCCCAGTTCACCAAGCGCTGGCCGCGATAGATCAACCCATCGTCATAGAGTTTAATGAAGGCTGCTTGCACGGCTGCTGCATAGCCGTCATCCATAGTGAAGCGGTCGCGGGACCAGTCGAGACTTGAGCCCATGCGGCGAATCTGCCTGGAGATAGTATCGCCAGATTCATNTTTCCAATCCCAAACACGCTCGATAAACGCTTCTCTACCCAAATCATGGCGGGTGTTACCTTCTACCGCGAGCTGTCGCTCNACCAGCATCTGGGTTGCGATGCCGGCATGATCGGTACCCATTTGCCAGAGTGTATGGCGGCCGTTCATGCGCTGATAACGAATCAACGCATCCATCAGCGTTTGATTGAATGCATGGCCCATATGCAGTGTGCCCGTGACATTGGGCGGTGGTATTAAAATGCAGTAAGGATCGCCGTTACCTGTGGGTGTGAAAAAATCGGATGTCTCCCACTGGGCGTAGAGCTCGCGCTCTATTTTTTCCGGATTGAAGCTGTTTTCCATAGTAGCTCTGGCAGTTCTCTGTGACTTGGCGAATTAAGGCGTTAAAGAATAGAAACGGGCTAGTGTTCCCATTCGGTGAGCTCGTGGTGGTGCAGTGGAAAACCACGGTCTCTGTAGTACTTGTAGCGATCTCGTCCTTGTTCGCGGGTGTCGCCTACGACAATTTCAGCGACTCGATCAAAGCGTCCGAAAAAATTCGGAATATTGGCCGCCAGATTGATCAATAAGCCGGCCTGTAGCAGTGGCTGGCTATACCCCACGTGAATCGGGCTGGTGCTGGTTGGGTTATCCTCGCCAATGACCTGATGCGGCAAAAATCTATGTTGCGGATAGTCCCACATCAACGCATCGATCGCGTCTGCTGCTGGTGCATCATCCACCTGCACGTGCACGTCCAACTGGTTTTGCAAGGCCTTTAAACTGAGGCGACAGGCAAAACGCATGGCCGCATCAGCGCCCATATCTGGTAGGACATAAAAGTCTACCCGTGTCACCGTGCAGATCCGGCCATAGATCTTAGGCTTGGTTCTGCAAGTAGTTGAACAGCATGGGTACCGGGCGCCCGGTGGCCCCTTTCCGTGCGCCGCCGTTAAATGCGCTACCGGCCACGTCCAAATGGGCCCAGCTTGTGCCCTCAACGAAACGCGACAAAAAGCACGCAGCGGTGACGCTGCCAGCCTCGCGTCCACCCACATTCGCCATATCTGCGAAGTTTGAATTTAATGCGGTTTGGTACTCATCCCAGAGTGGCATGCGCCAGTTGCGATCGTTACTGTGCTCGCCGGCGGCCAGCAAGGTATCAGCAAGCGCATCATCATTAGAGTATAGACCGCTGGCGTGAGAGCCGAGCGCGACGACGCAGGCGCCAGTGAGCGTGGCAACGTCGACAATAGCCTTAGGTTTGAATGTAAGTGCGTGAGTCAGTGCATCACACAGCACCAGACGTCCCTCAGCATCGGTATTTAGTATTTCAACCGTTTGACCGGATCGAGTCTTGACGATGTCCCCAGGTCGGGTGGCGCGGCCGCTGGGCATATTCTCCGCAGCAGCAACAATGGTCAGAAGATTAATCGGCAGCCCAGCTTCAATAACCGCCTTAGTCGTGCCAAGAACGCTTGCAGCACCACACATATCAAATTTCATTTCGTCCATGCCCGGTGGCGGTTTTAAGGAAATACCGCCCGTATCAAAGGTGATGCCCTTGCCAATCAAGGCTATGGGGGCGTCATTCTTTTTGCCGCCCGAGTATTGAATGATAATCATGCGTCCGGGCTGATCACTGCCCTGAGAGACCGCCATAAATGCACCCATACCAAGTTCGGTCATTTTCTTTTCGTCCAACTGGGACACTTTGACCTTAGCGGCGCGGCCAAGTTTGCGCGCTTGGGCTAACAAATAATTTGGGTGGCATACATTGGGTGGTTCGTTGCCGAGGTCTTTTGCCAGTTGCAGTCCTGCATCCAGTGCATTGCCCATTTTGATCGCCGCGCGAACGGCTTTGCTGTCGGCATCGTTAGTGTGAATTTTGATTCGCGTCAGTTGGTGCAGGGGCTTGGGCTTTGATTTGTGATGACGAAACTGATAACCCGCGTGGCTGAGCGCCTGCATCAAGGTGCTGGCTTTCCACTCCGCATTTTTACCCTTCACTTTGCTGTCGACTAAGCTAGTGACGGCCTGTCCGATGGGCAGCTTCACCGCCTCTTGTGCTGCCAAGTTGGCAATCTTAGTAAAAACTGCTGCACTCGGATTATCGAGTCCCCCGAGTACTAAGATTCGCGCAACAGCACCGTCCAAATGCACGCACAGACTCTTACCTGGAGCGTCATCGAAATCTTTGGTGCCGCGACTAAACTGTTTTTGTTCGCCCAAGGCGCGCGCGAGGCGTTTCGCAGTCTTGAAACCGGAGATCAGACAAGGCGTTCTTAATTGCTGGAGATTGCCAGTGGCAGTGGAGTATTTCATTACTAAATTGAGCCTATGTAGACAGCGTGATATGTCGCTAAGAGCTTAGCAGTTTAGTCGATTTTGGAACGCGTCACAGCCCCTAGAGCTAACGGTATTGCAAGTTCAACGAGGAATATGCACAACATAGGTATCGCTGACTAAGTCGTGCCAGGTTTGACGGGTCTTGCCCAGATAGAGCCATAAGTAGCCGAGGCCAAAACAGCCTAATGAGATACAACCACTGCATAGGCGCAGAGCAATTTGCCACCAAGAGGCGGGTTGCCCGGAAGCAGCGACCAAGCGAATGTGCCAGGCGCGCATGCCCAATGTCTCGCCGTGGCGATGCCAGCAGTAGGCGTAGAACGCGAACGTCTCGAGTGTCAGCACTGTGGTCAGTAGCGGTCCGGAGACGGCGGCGCCATTGATAGGGAACCAGACCAGCCCCGTAACAATCCAAATCGCCAGCAGCAAGAGACCGTCGTAGAGCATGGCCGCCAATCGCCGACCTAGCCCAGCGGGCTCGTGTGCTTTAGCCTCGGACATAATCTAAGTGCGTTCGTAAGGGATTAAAACTGTGCAACATGGTCGACGAGTTTGACTGTGCGGCCGCAGAACTCTTCCTTGGTCATACTATTTAATATATCCGGGTCGTGACATACGCCCCAGGCCCGGCGCTCGTCGGGTAGGCGAGTCGCGACGAAGGCTTTTTCCATGCCTTGTGGACCGTAGACAACTGAATAGCCCTCAACAACGCCATCGCCGTCGTGACCGATCGCGACGTCACGCTTAAAGGTTTGGTCGACTTGGTTTTGTAAATCCGCGTGCTGGAAAGCCTGGCTCGGGGGTTCGGAGGAATAAACGCCGAATGCGTGTTTGGTAATGTNCCCTCCATTAGCGGTGATCAAGCCTTTTTGCCCCTGTCGTTCTCTAAGCAGCTGTGCCATTCGCACAATAGAATGCATCACGTAGTTATTAAGCGGGCCGCCAGCCCACGTGAGTCCACCGGTCACGGTCAGTGGCTTAGTGGTGTCGAGCTTCAGCTCGCGGCTGGCGATTTGCACCGCGACCGGGAAGCAACTGTAGACGTCCACCATGTCGAGATCTTGGGCTTCAACCCCCGCCATTTCTAAACAGCGGTTGCCGGCGAGCCGAATCGCGGGTGAGGAATAAAAATTATCTCGGTTAGACAGATAGTAGTGATCGTGAGCATCGCTGCCGGCCCAAGGG
This sequence comes from Gammaproteobacteria bacterium, assembly GCA_002684495.1. GTDB lineage: Bacteria > Pseudomonadota > Gammaproteobacteria > Pseudomonadales > Azotimanducaceae > UBA4421. The sequence goes on from NYVG01000040.1 coordinate 38,309, forward strand.
TAAATCCATTTTTCTTGGGGTATCCCCAATGCTTTGGCTTTATCCTCAGAACACATAATCAAAGCCGCGGCTTGGTCGACATTGTTATTTGAGTTCATAAATTTAGGGTAGGGGAACGATACCGGCCGATTAATTGCTGAGGGCGTCCGGATTTCTGCTGCTGATTTGGCATCGCGAATCCAAGCATTTGGGTTATCCGCGGCGACACGGCTAAAGCTTGCCCAAAGCTCCGAAATTTTTTCTAGGTGTTCTTCAACACCCAGCCCCAGTTGCTCGCGCAGTGCAGTCTCCATGATTGGGTAAACGGCGATCGGTCGGCCTAACCGAATAGCTTGCTCGGCCTCATGGCGCATGTCTTTGTCTTCACCGATGTGGCGATCGGGTTGGCCAGCTATGTCCTTCCAGTCGAGATCAATTTTCGCCTTAGCTGCTTTAGCTGCGGTGTTACCGCACTCAGCTCCGGTGATAACGATGATGTCATGGGCGCCATTTTGAATGTCCAAGGCGCTCTGGTTGACTGTGGTTTGGACAAAGTTGCCGCCGAATGCAGTCAGAGCGGTCTCGGCACCTGAGCAACCAATTGCGTCGGCCACAGCCTTAGCCGGATTTTGATAAGGCCAGATGCCTCTGATCACCCGCACCGAGCTGGCGTTCAGTAACGCGTTGTTGCCAGCGTCTTGGGCCGCCGCAGTGACAGCATCGATCATCAACTCGATGGGTTCTCGTGCAACAGTGGGATCTGTCTCCCGTTGCTCGAGATGATGAATTCCAACCAATATCGGAGTGGCCTTGCCCATAATTAACCCCTAAGCCCAAAAATAAATTGCCTGGGCGATTGTACCCCAAGGCAAAGGCGACTAGCAGCAAGCGGTTAGTCGCTGTCGGTCGGTGTACATATGTTGCAAATTTAGGGCGATATGGTTGGCTTAATCGCGATTAGTTTGTTACCATNCTACACAGTCAAAAGGCGCCAAATTTGGTAATGCACCAAAAAAAATGCCTATTGACGCGCATATCTGCCTAGCAGTGATCGGAGCGGGATCCTTGATTGGGAAGTGTCGCGAAAGCGGCGCAGAACCGCTCTCAAGACTTACGTCCGGGCTGCTGACAGACTCAAGCAATCGCTTTAACTAACAAAGGTAAAATGAAACTCATATCCCCCCGCTCTTCGAGCAAATCCCTCAAAAATTACGCAAAAAACCACAACACAGAAGCACTAAAGGCGTCCTTGATGTTCGCTACGCTAGCTCGCACCGCGGCTGCAGACAGCAACGTTAAAGAAGTTGAAGTCAAAAAAGTGCAGGAAATTATGCGCCGCTTTGATAGCAATGATTATTCCGCAGCTGTTATCAATGTAGCTGCAAAGTCGCAATTGTTCGAGCAAATGCCCCTGCAGCAATTTGTCAGCCGCGCGGCACGGCATTTATCGCTAGATGATCGGCGTGAAGTTGCCCAAGCCATCGCTGAAGTCTGCAAAGCAGACGGTCGAGTCAGCGAAATGGAAGCGCAATACTTTAATGGCATGGTCTCGTCGCTGCGATTGTCGGCGGCAGAATTGATATTTGACGCAGCCTAATAGCTGATAGACGGCGGACTCAGATCCTCGATAAAGCTCCAATTTGCTCTTTTTTGAGCGAATTGGAGCCTCCCTTCAAACGTCCTCCATTTTACCGCAACTTCGATCAATGGTTCTGCTCGTGCGGGCCAAGGGTGCTTGTGGCAATAAAAGGCCGAACACTGCGAGTTACAAAATCTAACAAGGGATCTTGCAGTGGTCAGGTTGCACAATTCGGCCAAGCATAAATTTTTGCTCTTTGCACTAAAAATGAATGGGCGAATATCTAAAACGCGCCAAATTGACGTAAATCTATAACTTATTGTTTGCAAACAAGTTAATTGCCCCAAGCCGCACCAGAATAGCCCTGTTCGAACGTGGCGTTGCGCCTAGTGGCGCAAACTTGGTTGCGCTCAATTTATTTGCCGCACCCNAAAGCGTCGCATTCGGCATTACCTATTTTAATCTGGAGAAGAGATTTGAAGACTATGCAAAATGCAATCGCGTTGGCCGCGGCGCTGATGCTGATGCTTCTGTCGACTGGTACTCAGGTGCACGCCGAAATGGCCCAAGCCGACGAGGACATGATCGAAGAAGTGGTCACCATCGGTACGCGTGCGAAACCTCGTTCGACCACCGATTCAACAGCCCCTGTGGATGTTGTGACCGGTGACGACTTTATGAACCAAGGCGGTATCGATACCAGCAACCTGCTGCGTAATCTTGTACCGTCCTTTAACGTAAACGACCAACCCATCAGTGACGCTGCAACCTTGGTTCGGCCCGCTAACCTGCGCGGCTTGGCACCTGATCACACTCTGGTTATGGTCAATGGCCAACGCCGTCATCGCGCCGCCGTTATTACTTGGCTTGGTAATGGCTTGGCAGATGGTTCTCAGGGNGCTGATATTGCAGCCATCCCGGCGCTTGCCCTGCGCAGCGTTGAAGTGNTGCGCGACGGTGCCGCCGCTCAATATGGCTCTGATGCGATCGCTGGTGTGATCAACTTCAACCTCAAGGATTCGCCTACAGATGGCTCTTTTGAAGTGAAGTATGGCCANTACAGTGAAGGCGATGGCACCACTATGATCTTCGCAGCGAACAAAGGCTTCGGTATTGGTGACAGTGGCTTTGTTAACCTTACTGCAGAGTGGGGTGGCGCAGATGCGACCGACCGTTCTGTACAACGCGCGGACGCTGCAGGTCTGATCGCCGCGGGCTATCAGAACGTTAATAACCCCGCTCAGGTTTGGGGTACCCCTGAAGTCGAAGACGACTATAAGCTGTGGGCTAACTTCGGCGCTGACCTTGCGGACAACATGGAGTTCTTTGGTAATGCCAACTACAACAGCAAGACTGTGACAGGCGGCTTCTACTACAGAAATCCAACTAACCGTGGTGGTGTTTACAGTGGTGACGGTGGCGCAACTTTGCTGATCGGTGACCTGACCCCAGGTCCTGTGGGTCAAAGCAACAGTGGTTCTCCAGCATTGTCTGCTGGTGATGGCGTGAGCTGTCCTACGGTAACGATGACAGGCGTCACACCGGATGCTACGGCAATGGCTGCAGTACAAGCGGATCCGAATTGCTTTAGCTTCCAAGAATTGATCACCGGCGGCTTCACCCCGAACTTTGGTGGCGAAGTGACTGATTCTGCGATCTTGTTGGGTCTTCGTGGTGAGTTGGACTCTGGTCTGATCTGGAGTGTAAGCACCTATAGCGGTAACAATAAAGCTGACTTCTTCATTAACAACACGGTGAACGCCAGTCTTGGTCCGATCACACCCCGGGATTTTGATCCTGGCTACTATGAGCAAAGCGATACCAGCTTTAATGCTGATTTCACTATGCCGTTGTCGGACAACTTGAGCCTAGCCTTTGGTGGTGAAGTACGTACCGAGGAATTCTCCATCGGTGCCGGTCAAGAAGAGTCCTACATCGACGGTGGTTTAGGTACTCAAGGCTTCAGTACGTCTACTAATGGATTTCCTGGCTTTTCGCCGAAAATTGCGGGCAGTTGGGAACGTCAGAATACGGCTTTTTATGCTGACCTAGAGTACATTGCGTCAGAGCAATTGCTGCTGGCAGCCGCGTTGCGCTACGAGGATTTTGACGATTTTGGTACCACCACGAATTATCGCCTTGGTTTTAACTATGAGATCAACGAGAACTTGGGTGTGCGTGCAACGTTAAGCTCAGGCTTTAAGGCGCCTACGCCTGGCCAGTCAAATGCCGCAAACATTTCGACTCAGATCATCAATGGTGTATTGACCAACCAGGGCGTTATTCCGTCAACCAGCCCAGCGGCTGTATTGCGGGGTGGTGCAGGTCTTGGTCCTGAAAACTCGAATAACTACACCCTCGGTGCTTACGCGAGTGTGGGCCCATTCGAAATCACTGTCGATTACTTTGATATCGATGTAGAAGATCGTCTTAGCTTGTCCAGTGACTTCACCCTCACTGCTGACGATTTGGCTACTCTTGCGGGCCAAGGTATCGATGCTTCCGACATCTCACAGTTTCGGTTCTTTACTGACGCCTTCGACACCAGCACCTCTGGTTTTGATATTGTCGTGAGCACGGAAACAGAGTGGCTGAATGGCGTAACCAACTGGTCGTTGGCCTTCAATACGACCGATACGGAAGTTACCCGCCGCAATGCAACTTTGCTGGGCGACAGCCGAGTGCGCCTGATTGAGGACGGTGTTCCTGGAACCCGTTGGAATCTGACAGGTAAGCACGACATGGGTCAACTGCGCTTGTTGGCGCGGGTGAGCTACTTCGGTGAGTACTACGACAATGAGGCGGGTGGTGATTTCGATAGCGCGACGTTATTGGACCTCGAAGCCGGTTACGACTTTAGTGCAGATCTGTCTGGTACTTTCGGAATGCGCAATGTTTCTGATGAGCGTGGTTGTTCTACCAACACCTGTGGTGGCACGCCTGCAAACATCTTAGGATTGCCGTACAGCCAGTTCACGCCATTTGGTTTTAATGGCAGCTTCTACTACGGTCGTATGAGCTATAACTTCTAGCTCGGGTGAGTACCTAGTAATTAAAGCGGGCTTCGGCCCGCTTTTTTTATGCGTACTCAAGGCAATGGCATGCTTTGACTGTCGTTTAATCTTGCTGCAGTAAATGCGGCTCTGGGGTCTTTGCTGCGCACTTGTTCTAGCCAAAATACGCCGTCCAACTGGCCGCTGTTGCCGCGTGTACTGACGAAGTCCATGTCCCCATCTGCGTCCATATCACGCGCGACGAATTTGTCGAACATGCCTCGTTTGCGTCGCGAAATATCGTGGCGAATCCAGTTTTCGTTTTCCGCGCCAGGGTTTTCAAACCAGCCCAGTCGCCCCAGTGGGTCGTCAACTTGGGCGTCCTGTTCCGCCATGCGGGTACCGCGACTGTAGCTGCCCGCCATAATATCGAGGTGGCCATCGTTGTTAATGTCTGCTGCGACCAAGCCAGTGATGCTGTCGGGTATAAACGTGCCGATTTTATTCGCGAGCCAGCCGTCATTGATGGATGCTGGCTGTTCTAACCAATACAGTCCCTGAGTTGATGCGCCGATGATGTCCAAGCGTTGATCTTTATTGATGTCAGCATAGGTCAGGTTAAAACCGGAAATCTGGGCGCCGATGATGCCAATGGCATGCTCCTTGAACTGCAGATTTCCAGCTTTGCTGACGTTTTCAAACCAAGCGATGCGCTGCTCGCCGCGACTGCCTATGATGATGTCCATGTCGCCGTCTTGATCTAAATCCACCGGCTCTGCGTTCTGCGGAATACTGTAGCGGCCCAACAGAGTTTGTGCCCAGCCGTCGGCGGCTAAGGGGTCTCCGTTGACCCGGAGCAGTGAAACCGGTGTTGAGCGTGCGTAATCCTTTGGCCCTGGCCGTTGAGCCCCCTTATTGGCAGTGGTTGCTTCGATCTGTCCATCATTGTTGAAGTCGGCGAAAAATACCCGCAGGTAAGACCCTCGATCTTTGGTCATAGGTAAAATTTGGCGCGGCCATGGTTGGGAGCGCACTGTGCTCCCAGGGTTTTGCAGATATATAAGGTGGCCTAGTTCGGCGGCGACCAGCACGTCTGGGTAGCCGTCGCGGTTAACATCACCGATTGCCACATCCTCTGGTGCTGCAACTTCAGATCCTTCGGCGAGGGTTATGTTAATCCATGTACGTGGGTCGTTTGTGGCGAATGCGATACGCACGTGCCCCTCTAGCGGTACTTCGAGTTCGGCGTCATGGATTGCAGAGTCATAGCTCGAGTCAGATTCATGGACAGAGACAATGTCGACAAGGCCATCCAGATCAAGATCTGCCATAACCAAACCGTCGCTGCCATTGAAGGGAACTTTGGCGCTGACAGGATCGTCGATAATGTGTTCGCGCCAGCTGATGTATTGCTGGTCGCTGCTCAGGGCCTTTGCCAAAGTGTCGTCAACGCTGCGTTCCGCAGCGTTGCTGGTGGCCGAGCACAACACCAAGGTTGCGCCAATAATGCGGTGCACGTCTAAATTCATAAAGCCAACTTACAAGCGTCAGTGGATAAGGTTGCACAAAGGTTAGCGCAAAGGCATCAGCAGCCGAAAGTATCTGGCTTGTTGTCGTAAAAGGCAGGGCCATTGGTTATTGGTGCTGGTTATCGGCTTGATGGGGCTGTTCGCGGTCAAGTTGGGCAGCGCGGTAGGTGTACATATCGTCGTGCAGGCGATGCAACATGTCCGATGCTTTGCGGGCAAACAGACATGGCACTAAGGCATGTACAAAGCATGCGCCAGCCATAAGCAGTAAGCGCATGCCAAAGCGAGACGCGGCGAATAAATGTTCGGTATAGCTTTCGTTAACTGCGGCTGGGTGGGCTAAGAGGGCGTTATAGAAGAACTTGTTCATGATTCCGCACAGGTCTTTTGTTAGGGTAAGAATATGCTGATTCTTAGGAAAATAGATCCCAAGTTTTGCAAAATATAGGGTAGGGTATGCAGAAATATGCTGACTTAGGGCTTTTAAATGCAGAAATTTGATGCAAAAGATCTGCGCATTCTGAGGGCGTTGCAGCGCGATAGCACTACCGCCGTGGCGGATTTAGCCGCGCAGATTGGGCTTTCGGTAAATGCTTGTTGGCGCCGGGTCAGACGTTTGCAGGATGAAAGCATTGATCGCCAAGTGGCGATCCTGCAGCCAGAGCACTTTGGTTTCGGACTGACTGCTTTTGTGTCGGTGCGTACTAATGAGCACAATGACAAATGGCTAAAAACCTTCTCAGAAGGCATCAGCAAAATTGATGAAGTTGTAGAGTTTTATCGGCTTAGTGGTCAGTACGATTACTTGCTGAAAATTTTGGTCAAAGATGTGGCGGACTATGACCTAGTGTATAAGCGCATCATTAAAATTGCGCCGCTCAGCGATGTATCGTCTTCCTTTGCCATGGAACGCATTAAGTCCACGACCGCGCTGCCTATTTGAGAGCTACGACGGTTCGTTGTCGTAGGTAATGAACTGGGGCGGCGGGGTGAACTTGCCCCAAATTTCCATTTCCTCGCAGCTGTTCAATTCGAGCTCTTTACGTTGAAAACCATCAACATGTGGAGTTGGGTCCTGGCCATTTAGAAACGCTCCGCAGGCCTTCTTTATGGCGCTGGCCGAACGAAGTTCAGGAGACTGATCTTTTGCCTCTTCTTTGGCTCTTTGGTTTAGTGTTTCACTTATGAAATCAGCTTCGCGAAAAATCTCTAATATTAGTTCTTTGGCGTTCATGATTTTGTATTGCTGGGAAAAAGTACTCAGCAGTAAACGCATTTCGCGATCTCGTGGCAAGTCCTTGGTGGTGTTATTTGCCTGTCTCGCGGCCTCATAGTTTCAGCGGGTCATGCCACCGGGCCGCGTGATCCAATTAGAGCGCCTTAAGATAGGCCCTTGCTCAGAGCGAAAGGTCACCTTTTTGCAGTCTCTGGGCGATGGTTTTCTTCAAAATTTCGTTAGTGCCATCTGCCACATTGACCACGCGTAAGGCCTGCCAGGCTTCAGTCAGGCCAAGCTCGTTAGTAAAGCCCATGGCGCCGTGGGTTTGAATGGCTCGGTCCACGGCGGTTAAACCCCTCTGCACCGAAAAAGCCTTGGTCATCGACAACTCTTTAACCGCAGGTTCTCCAGCATCCAGTAACATGGCCGCATTGATGCCCATTAGGTGGGCGGCGTGAAGATCCATTGCCGAATCGGCAAGAGGAAACGTAATTCCTTGGTATTCGGCTATTGGTTGGCCGAATGCGTTGCGTATTTTGGAAAATTCCACCGCGGCTTCAAGGGCCCAGCGGCCATAGCCAACGGATCTCGCAGAGTTATAAATCCTGCCCAGAGATACACCGTACAATGCTGCACTAAAGCCTTTACCAATTTCTCCCACTAACTGCCAAGGTTCGACGTAGACGTTATCCAGAGCGATTTCCGCTTCATCTCCGCCAATATGCCCGAATAGTTTGATAATTCGCTGTATCTGAAAGCCCTCGCTATCCGTGGGCACCATAAAGGCGCTAATGCCTTCCTCCATCTTGGCAAAGACGACACAGTAATCGGCAATTGGGGCATTAGTGGTCCATATTTTTCTCCCTGATACACGCCATCCCTGGCCGTCCGCGACAGCCTTGGTTTGCAGCCGGCTGGCGTCAGAACCGGCATCGGGTTCGGTCAGGCCGAAGCACATGGACTTTTTTCCAGAGATCAAATCCGGCAGGAACTCTGTCTTTGCGCGGTCACTGATTTGTTCTAGCAATTTGCTCGGGCCAAATGCCCAATGCGCCAGCGCATACAGCATGAGCCAGTTTTTGGGCCCGCAGCGGTGAAAGAGCGCCTGCCAGGCAACGTAGTATGCGAGGTGGCCCAGACCCGCGCCACCGAGCGCTTGGGGCACGCACATTGAGAAAAAGCCCGCCTGTGCGGATGCCATTCGGACTTCGGTGATAACGGCGATTAACTCATTTGAGAATCGGCCTGCACTATCGTAAAGGCGGGTGGGGTCCTCGAATAGATCCGCCAATTTGGCATGCCGAGGCATCACCTCTTGCTCTGCGAAAGCGACGATCCCATCACTAGCGACTTGTACCGCTTCCGGCAGCTCGATGGCTATTGCTGTCATCCCCTACTCCTCCATTCAACATTCTTGGTAGAAAACGCCCGAGTGATCAGATCGTAACCCACTGCTCGCTGATCTTCCCAGGCTTCAGTGCCCACGGATTTAGTCGAAATTGAGTCTACAGGCCCGATTTATACCTGACAATATTCCTCAGAGGTGGCTTGCTGTCGCGTTTAGATGCTATTCGGTAGGGGTGATTGTCTATGCCCTAGATAAGCGTTTCGTGCCTAGTGCCCCTCTTGGGCCACGTGGATATTATGTGTTGATAAAAAAGTGATAACGGGGCGCAACAGGATTATGCAAAAGCGCTGCCGAGTAATGTAATGTCAATAGTCCATCAAGCAGCGGATTTCGTTATGAAGCCACCTATTATTTATGGATTACCTTTTTCCCAACCTGTTCGTGCTGTGCTGTGGCTGTTACTAAACAAACGGCAGCCGTTCGAGTTCAGAATGGTAAATCCGGGACATCCAGGCAAAAACGGCAGTCGGCATCCTGAATTTCTAGAAAAAAATCCCGGGGGCACCATTCCCTGCCTCGAAGAGGCTGAGTCAGGTTTTTCCATTGGCGAGGCCCACGCGATCATGACCTACCTTTGCCGATCACGGGGATGGACTGATCTTTATCCGGACAATGCTCAAGATCAAGCACGTATTGATGCTTACCTGCATTTCCATCATCGCAACGTCCGTGAAGCATCCATGATGGTCGCGGCGCGGGTGCGTAAGGATCTTAATTTTTCTCAGGAAATGCAGGTTAATTCGCAGCGACTGTTTCTACAGGCAGCCAAAATATTGGACTCACACTATCTAAAGTCATCTGAATTTCTATTGGGCGATACGCTGTCCATTGCGGATTTTGCGGCGTGTGCGGAGGTGGGACAGCTGAGTAGCGACTATACAAATATTTTGGACCTCTCTGAGTTTCCGCGATTATCGCAGTGGTTGGAGCGAATGAAGCAGGTGCCGGGCTATGCGGAGGTGCACTTCCCGTTACAAGAGATTGGTGATATTCGTCATGAACCGCCAAGTATCGATACGTTGCGCAGCGCAAACGTCGGGGGGCTTGAGGTGTTGACTAAGGCGGTTGCGCAGTTTTCCTAAGTCCCAGTAAAAATACCCTTGCCATCAGCGGGTTGGTTTAGACGGGGCTATTGTGCCGTCTCTACCAGCCTTGCGCTGTGTCATCGGGTCTGCACAACAGATAATTTTCAGGCACTATCGGCGCATTCAGATTTGCAAGGATGAGCATGAACACAAATCGCCAGTGGCTGTTAGCGCAACGCCCTCAGGGCATGGTCGGCAGAGATAATTTCACCTATGCCGAACAGGCAATCTCTGAACCCGGCGACGGTCAGGTGTTGGTCAGAAACTTGTACTTGTCGTTTGATCCAACCCAGCGTGGCTGGATGGAGGATCGTGAGAGCTATCTGCCGCCCGTGGGCATAGGTGAGCCGATGCGTGCGGGTTCTATTGGCCAAGTTGTCGAGTCGCGTCATGCAGATTTTGCCCAGGGGGATTTGGTGCAAACTACCGGCGGTTGGCAAGACTTTGTGGTGGCAGCGCCCGGGCTCGGGCCGATGGGATTGTCCAAGGTGCCTGATGGTGTCACCCCGGAAATGATGCTTTCTGTTTTGGGCATTACTGGCCTCACCGCATACTTTGGCTTGTTGGACCTAGGTCAACCCAAGGCGGGCGAGACCGTTCTGGTATCGGGTGCAGCCGGCGCTACCGGATCAGTGGCCGGCCAGATTGCGCGGATTAAAGGCTGCCGCGTTGTTGGTATTGCGGGCGGACCTGAAAAATGCGCGTGGCTAAAAGACGAGGCTGGGTTCGACGAGGTTATTGATTACAAGAGCGAAGACGTCAACGCGCGTATCGCGGCTACTTGCCCAAACAAGCTCGACGTCTATTTTGATAACGTTGGCGGAGAGATTTTAGAAGCCGCGTTGAACCATCTTAATTTGAGAGCACGTATCGTAATGTGCGGTGGCATTTCAGGTTATAACGCAACCCAACCGATCCCGGGTCCAGCGAATTTGATGAATCTCGTGACCATGCGCGCACGTATGGAGGGCTTCATTATCTTGGATTATATGTCTCGGGCGCCTGAGGCGGTCAATGAATTGTTGGGTTGGATTGCCAGTGGCGAGTTGAAGTTTCAGGTTGATGTCCAGGAAGGCTTCGACAATATCCCGGATACCCTGCAACGTCTGTTCACCGGTAAGAATTTGGGTAAGCAACTGTTAAAAATTGCGGATCCTGTATAGCGCTCATAGACGATGGGTTTTGACCAAGCAGGAGACTCTTTGATGTTCTCGTGGCGACATGTTGCCTTAGTGATTGTCCTTGGTGCGTTGCTGGGTTGTGCAACCCCAGAGATACCTAAGGCCCACAATGATCCAGAAAAATATACTGTAGCCGAAGACGTTCTCTGGGGTTCCCCTGATGGCTTTGATCTGACCATGGATATCTACACGCCGACGTCTGGGCAGACCAGTTATCCGGTGTTGATGATTTTCCATGGCGGTGGCTGGCTAATAAACGATAAGTCGATTATGGATCAAATGGCTCAGTACATAGTCACCAATGGCGATTATGTGGTGTGTAATGTTGATTACCGGCTGTTGGGGGATCAAGACAACAGCGTCACCTTGGATCAGATCGTTAGTGATGTATTTGGTGCAGTGGTGTGGGCGAAAGAAAATATTGGCAAATACCAGGGCGACTCCGAGCGATTCGCTGTGACCGGTGACAGTGCCGGCGCGCATTTATCTGCAGCGGTAGTCAACCTTGGGCGGCGTCTCAGCTCCGCCGATTACGCGCCAGAGAATCTGGCTTTCAAACCGTCTTATCTGCCCCTAGGGATGAGTGCGGAAGATGTTGCCCAGAGCCACGGACTCGATGTGCAGGCGGCAATACTCAGCTATGGTGCGTTTGACATATCCAGTCCGGGTGCTGGCAATTTTGAAACTTGGAAGAATCCATTCTGGTACATGGGTGGGGCGTTGCCGCGAGGTATTTTTGGTGACACCTATACCGTGCAAACCCATCCGGAGCTGTATCAGGGGGTTTCGCCGATCCACAATATCCCGACAAGTGCGGTGCGCAACTTACCGCCACAATTGTTGACTGTAGGCAGCGAGGATCCGTTAACTACGCCGCAATTGGTGCAGGAATATTTGCGTAAACTGGAGGGGGCAGGGCATAACGCAGAGTACTGGGAGCACCAAGGTAGAAGCCATGCGTTTCTCGACTCGGGGGATGATTTTGCTGAGAACGCACCGCCGGCATTAGACGTGATGCTGACGTTTCTGGACAGCGTCTTTTATCCTCCGGTTCAATGACAAGGTTACTATGCTGCTCTAGTTTTCGTCGTTGAGACCATAGCTCTGCCGCCAATGGTCGGCCGGCCGAGCCTCTGGGTTGACCACGATGCCGTCGGCGAGCACGTCCAGTGGATCGCGACCATCAACGCCGAGTCCGAAAGTGTGGTAGCCGACAAGCCGCTGCAGCTTGTGCGGCATATCGCGCACTACTTCCGGTGGAATGGATAACAACTGCATTTCCTGAGGGCGCAAATAGCTGACCTGATGGCTTATGAACAAGCCCATTCGTTCTTGGTGGGCTGTGACATTGGCGCCGCCGGCGTGCCACATGCCACCTTCCCAAAAGACGACACTGCCTGATCGCATTTCGATTTGAATTGATTCCATGCTCTGATCAACTGGATGGCTCCACGTGTGGCTGAAAGGCACGAGATGGGTTGCGCCGTTCTCTTGGGTGAAATCATCAAAGGCGAATAAGGCATTACACAAAAGAGGTGGATGCGGTCGTGGGATGGGCCACAAGCCGTCGTCTTGGTGTAGAAATTGTTTGCTCTCACCGGGCAGCGTATTAAAGAGCGTCGTCACGTTAATTTGGTTGTATCGACCGATAATGCCGTCGACTATCCCCCGCAGGCGCGGGTCTAGGAAAACGTCGTCAGCGGCGCGTGTTTTGGCTAGTAGGTTGTGGGCTCGCCAAGTGCGCCCGGTCTCGGTGCCGATAGCGCGCATTTCGGTAATCGGCACCTCGGTATTGAATGCGCGGCGCATCCCGGCAATGGCGTCTTTAGTTAAAAAGTTCTCCACCACGGCATAACCTTGTTCGCGAATGGTGTTGACCACCACGCCAATATCCAGATCGTTAATAACAACGCCGGTCTGATCCAGCGGTGCATAGGGGTTCTGCATAACTTCATCCCTCCTAAGATATCCAGCGGGGCCGCATACTGATGTTTTGCCCGATGGGATAAGCCTACTGTGAAATACAAAAGTTTTGTAATGCCGCAAGCGGCGTGAATTTTTTGCCGCTGTTGATGCGCGAGTTGGCTAGTTCGCGGCAGCGGTGTTGGTGGATGCGTGGTCGTATTAGAAACCTAATGTTGATTTGATGTTTTAAACGTTCACGGATAGGAAAATGCGCTAAGGTGGTGCTGGAGAGCCCAGGGCGGAAAATGCAGGATCTAAGAAACGATAATATTGGCGTAAAGAAATGGTTTGTTAAGNCCGTGCTGATATTGTTCGCCGCGCTTATGTGGTCCTGCTCAGCGCCTGATAACAATACCGGAACAGTTGAAGATTTAAGCAGAGATCGCGCTATTCCATACCAAATTTGGCTGCCTGATGATGCAGCGCGTGGCGGTAAGGTGCCGCTTGTGGTGGTCAGTCACGGTAGCGGTGGTGAATATGCGAATCATACCTGGCTCGTTAATTCCCTGGTTGCCAACGGTTTTGCTGTTGCCGGATTGAACCATCCAGCAAATACCACCCGCGACAATACTGACGCGGGCGTTGTTAGCGTTTGGCAACGCCCCCATGACATTACCGTGTTGCTCGACCACTTGCTGAGTGAGTCACGCTGGGCAGATGTTATTGATGCACAGCGTATTGGTGCTGCTGGTTTCTCATCCGGTGGCTATACCGTTATCGCTCTGGTCGGTGCGATATATGAAGCCGAATTAATGACGGCCTACTGTACCAGCGAGGCGCGAGGCAAAGACTGTGAACTGGCGACAGACTATAGCAGTGTAGATTTTCGCGATGCCTCTGCCTCTTATGAAGACGAGCGCATAAAAGCAGTGTTCGCCATGGCTCCAGCCGTCGGTCCTGCTATTACGCAAGTTAGTTTATCGACCGTTGAAACGCCGGTTTTTGTCACCGCCGCACAAGATGACGAACTGGTGAGTCCTGAGTATGGCGCGATTCGCTATGCCAAACATATCCCTTCTGCCGAATTGTACCTGCTGCCCAGTGGCGGCCATTTCATTTTTCTTGAGTGCAATGGCATAACGACCATTGTGGATTGGTTAAATAGTGAATTTGATCTCTGCGGTACTAACTTTAATGTGGATAGAGATAAAGTGCGTGACGGGGTGTCCACTAAGGCGGTTAGTTTTTTTACTGAAAGGCTTATGGCGGTGGTGCCATAGCGAAAGTTGTCGCCGCGAGTCGTTAACAACGCAAACCTGATTTGATGTTAGGCCTCAGTCTGCTACAACAGTTTAGCTAGCTGTGGTCTTTTGGCCGTGACTGTGGCCGGGCAAAACTAGGAGGAGGGCTTACATTGAATGTAACAACGCTAATGCGTCGTGCTGCACAGCACTAAAGTAACCATGAAGCAATCATCTACAACGATGTCCGGCTTACTTTCGCACAGACCTGGACTCGCGGCGTAAGACTTGCGAACGGCCTTCTGGCCATGGGTTTGCGGCCCGGTGATCGGGTGGGTGTGTTAGAAGACAACTCGGTAGAGGCTGCGGATTTCTTTCAAGCAGCGGCAGTCGCCAACCTGATACGTGTGCCTCTTTATCCCCGTAACGGTAGAACTGCGCACCTGCATATGCTTGGGCACACGAATTGCCGCGCTCTACTGGTAAGCGAATCACATGCCCATGAAACCGCAGGTCTGGAGGCCGAGCTGCCGGACCTTGAGCATATTTTTGTCCGGGATGAAAAGTATGAACTCTGGCTCGCGCAACAGTCAGAAACCGACCCAGACATTGCCGTTGCGGCCACTGATTACTTCATCATCCGGCATACCGGTGGTACCACAGGTCCCTCCAAGGGCGTTGCCTATACCCACAAGGCCTGGTTGGCGGCGGGGCGGGATTGGTTTTATACCTTTCCGCCGGTAGAACCCGCAGACAAATGTTTGCATTTGGGACCAATTTCCCACGGTTCTGGATATCAGTATTTACCCGTCTGGTTGGCGGGTGGTTGCAATGTCATGGTCGACCATTTTGACACTGGCGCAACGCTGGAATTAATGGAGCGTGAAAAAATTAACTTCTGCTTTATGGTGCCCACAATGGTCAACGCCGTGGTCCACGATGTGGTGGCTCGCAGCCGAGACTTCTCTGCTCTTAAATGCCTACTTATCGCTGCAGCGCCGATACAAGATGCGACGGCATTGGCGGCTAGAAGCATATTTGGTGACGCGCTTTACCAGGGTTATGGGCAGACTGAGGTGCTGCCTATTTCGATGATGAAATCTGCCCAGTGGTTCACCACCATCGACGGTTCCAATCCGTTGCGTGCCTGCGGTTTAGCCCTGCCATTCGCGGAAGTGCAGATTTGGGATGAGGACGATAAGCCGCTGCCGGCCAACGAGGTTGGAGAAATAGTCGCGCGCTCAGATGGCATGATGACGGAGTTTTGGAACAATCCCGAGGCCACCGCAGAACGTATGGTGAACGGTTGGATTAAGACTGGGGATCTGGGCAAGCTAGACGCCAACGGCTACCTCTATGTGGTGGATCGAGCCGATGACATGATTATATCCGATGGCTTTAATATCTGGCCGGCGGAGCTGGAAAATGTGCTTGCTGGACATGCAGATGTGATCGAAGTTGCGGTGTTCGGTATCCCGCATGAGCGCTGGGGTGAAACTCCCCATGCGGTTTGCGTGGNGAAGACCGACTCGACCGTAACCGAAGATGAATTGATAGAACTGGTGGCGGCGGATCTAGGCTCATACAAAAAACCGGGCAGTCTTACCCTGACTACAGAGCCGCTGCCGAAAAGCCCGGTGGGTAAAATTAAGCGCAAAGATTTACGCGAGCCGTTTTGGGCCGGCAGAGATCGCCGAGTGTCCGGGAGTTAGGCGACGACTTGCCATTCCGCCTTAATTTGTCCCAATCCATATGCACCCCGTTGGCATTAGGAGGGCAGTACAAAATACCGGCGATTGAGCAGAGCGAGACTTCTGCAGCTTAGGTGTTAGCGCTTGGCTTATGCTTGTTTTCCACGATCCGCTGAACTTCGACTTTGAAATCTGGCGACATCGGTGTGCGAAATGCCAATAAAGCCGAGCCAAAGTACTCTAGCCNGCGCACCGTGGTGCCTTGATAGAACTCCTGGCTAACAAACCCCCTTTGATGCTGTTCGTAGATGTTTTCAAACATACTTCTGAATACGTTGAGCACTTCGTTGGCGCGTTGCTGATTAGCAGGGTCGATATCTTTCCGGCTGGCCAGCTCCGGTCCTATGTTGGAAATAACCTGAAGGTTTTGCTCGTTGGACAACATGGCGGCGCTAACATTAATCAGAGTATCCGTGCGCGCCTGCATGATTTGAGCCGCTGAAAATTCATTTTGATGGCGCAGCGCATTGGCATTTTGCCTGACCTGCAGAGCTAAATATGCCAATGTGAAAAATACCGCGACCGCCCCTAACAATTCCGCGATTGCTCCTAATGCATCCCAATTCATATCAGCCCCCTATTTTAGTTAGGGGTTCAGTATAGAAAAAGNNTAAAATTAAGAAATAAAAACAGTAGTTTAAGAACGTTTGCGGATGCCCGTGAATTATTGATCCCGAGCCTCAAGTGACTCGTTTAGAGATAAATAGNATGACGATTAATGTGTTTTTGACAGCTCTTGGGATTTGCGAAAAGCTCGCAGATAAGGTTCTGGGCGCGGGGCGGGGATGCGGCATAAACTGAAATATTTTTTACAATAGAGAAAATTATGAAATTGCCTGACTTAAGTGCAGGCGAGATCTTAGCCATCGTTGAGCCTATTATGGAAAATTGTCTTGCAGGGTCTAACGAAAATAATCATGGGAAACATGTGCGGGATTTCACCAAAAGAATGCAACGTATCGTTACGCCAGAAGAGCTTTCCCGGCAATTATCCCGCACCCACCGAGGCTGTTTCACCCAGAGAGAGTTTCTGAGCTTATTTCGGCGGCAGCAATCCATTGGTGTGGTCTGGAAGCAATATATGCCGCTGAATATGGATGAGCTAATTAATCGGGCAATCTTCAAAGAAGAGAGTGGCAAGATCTTAATTGATCAGTGCATGATCTGTTAAGGTAGGCTCCACTTTGGAGGCCGATGCTCGGCTGCTCAGTACGTAAGTCTTTTTGTTAAGGCGAGAGATGAGATACGTTCCCACATGCCTGCTGTTTTTGCTATGTATGTCTGGTTGCGCAAACACGCATCAGAGGCTCGAGGAGCAACAACAAGCAGTCAAGGTTAAGAGCGACTGCGCGCGGGTAATGACCCAAAGAGCGAAATGCAAATAATGGCAACGCCGGCGGTCAGCCTGAGTCGATTTGGTATTCGCCGAGTTTTTGAACTTAATGAAAGGAGATAGAAAGTGCAGTTTGATGAAGTGGTATTAGGACGTCGCAGCATTCGAGGGTACAAAAGCGACCCAGTGCCAAGGGCGTTGATTGAAGAAGTATTAGCTCTAGCAATGCGCGCTCCATCATCAATGAATACTCAGCCCTGGAATTTCACGGTTGTCTCCGGTGAACCACTAGATCTCATTCGCGCTGGCAATACCGAGCGCAATCTCGCTGGAGTGCCCCATTCTCGAGAGTTTCGTATTGGCCAGCCTTTTGCTGGGCAGCATCGTGACCGTCAAGTTGGAGTGGCCAAACAATTGTTCGCGGCGATGGACATCGCCCGGGACGACAAAGAGAAGCGGCAGGATTGGGTGCTGCGCGGCTTTCGCCAGTTTGATGCCCCAGTTTGTGTGATCATCACCTATGACGCGGTGCTCTCGGACAGCGATGATACTGCCTTCGACTGTGGCGCAGTGACCACATCACTAGTAAATGCGGCTTGGTCACGTGGCCTCGGTGCGGTGATTAATAGTCAGGGCATTATGCAGTCGCCGGTAGTGCGAGAGCATGCGAAGATTGCAGACGATCAGGTAATTATGAAAGCCGTGGCGCTCGGTTGGCCGGATGACGGTTTTCCTGCTAACGCGGTGGTTTCCGAGCGTAAGAGCGTGGATGAAGCAGCCTCATTTCTTGGCTTCGAAAACTAACTGATGCGATACCTCACAGGCAATTGATAGGCATCTTTAGTTGCTATTGGAAACGGGGGCGCCTGAGATTAAAGCAATCACTGGCACCCCGGCTCTAGTCCGGTACGGTTATTTGTTGATACACCCTTCCTGCGGTGAGCGTCTTTAAGCTGAAATAGGTTTCAGCTGCTGGCCCCGCGATTGTAGCGTTTGTTGAATCTGGCCACCCGACCATCGCTTTGCGCTGACTTCTGCTTCCCAGTGTAAAAGGGGTGCGATGCACTTGATACATCAATAGTCATGTAGGGATAGGTCTGTCCTTCGTGCTCTTTAGTCTGCGTCGTTTGTACCGTCGAGCCGACAAGGAAAAAAGTGTCCGACGAAGTGTCGTGAAACAGTACTTTGCGGTATTCAGGGTGAATATCTGGTTTCATAAGATCTACTCGTATCTTTCAAGTTGCGAGAAGCTACAGTACCGCGAACTTTTTAGCAATGAGAATGATTCTCGAATAGCTATGGGATAGGCGCAAGAGCGGCGCTGTAGTTGTGATCATCATTAAATAAATACCGCATAAGCTGCCAACAATAGCATTATGGATGTTACGGGAGCCCACACCCGTCTTTCCGGTCGAGAAGGGGTGATCCAGTTTAAAAGTGTGCTCGCTCCCTGTATGCCGATAGCGACATACGCGGTCCAGCCAGACCAGTTAGGCGCCAGCCCGGCCGCTGATGCAACGCTCGCGCTCATAAAAATCAGGATAAAAACAGACAATGCTGCAGCTGCTCGACCGGAAACCGAAAGGGCGCCTTCATGGCTTCCGCCTTGTGTTATCCGCCCCCACGGTGCGCCAAAGACCAAGCAAAATTGAAAAAGGATTACGAATGCAACGACGACGGCGTATAACAAGGCCGCCACTTGATCCAATGGCATGATCCAAACCCCCACCCATCTGAGACCCGGCCAAGCTAGCACAAGTAGATCGAAAAAAATTCAGAGGACTTGTTGGTGAAATGAATTGCCTTATTAGGCAACGGCGACCCTAATCCATGGCGTTACACTACAATTGGATTTTGAATACCCTATCTAAAAGGGCTCGCGCCTAACCAATCTGGATCAGTCCATTGAGTTTGCCGATACTCTTTCGAGATATCTCGAAGACCTGAATGCAGCCTAAGGTGACGGAGTGCCAAAAGACCATGCGTTTAGGTCTTCGAAGGAATGATACAGCCGAGAGATCAACGAAGAGCTACTCGGCCGAATAAGGGTTTTTTTGCCACGCAGCGGGCACCAAACTTATCGCCTTAAAGACGGGTTCTCCGTCGTCATGATTAACCTTGAGTCGTAAAGAGCGGCTCTCCTGTGCACCCGAGCAGCCTCGTACTCTTTTGTTGCTTTCATGGTCAGATAGGCTCTAGCGCTCGGGTACCTTACCAATGCCACCATGTCCCACGCCTTTTCGCTTGGCCCAATAGGCATTTGTACAGCTTGACCAGACCAGACCATCTTGGCGCCAGCCTCCTGCCTAACTGCTGCGGACCCGCTGGTATAGCGGGCAAAAGCTTCATAGCCCGTGCAATCGTTTAACGTAGGATCTTCATATTCGGCGTTA
Source organism: Gammaproteobacteria bacterium (assembly GCA_002684495.1). Classification (GTDB taxonomy): domain Bacteria; phylum Pseudomonadota; class Gammaproteobacteria; order Pseudomonadales; family Azotimanducaceae; genus UBA4421. The sequence continues at coordinate 57,905 of NYVG01000040.1, forward strand.
GGCTTCACCTGCATGAGGTTCACCATGACGATTGGATCATCATTGGACTCCGCAAATTCCTCCATGGACGCGAGGTTGTCATCTGTTATGTCTAAATGCGGCTTCATAAANTCTCGCACCCCTTTTGTTAGCGGATAGAACTAAAGCACTTTATGCTTGATCAAAGTGCCGAATGAAACGAAGGCAAAGGTTATCGTCGGATACGATGATACAAGAGCAGTNTTGGCGATTCGATCAAACATCTNAAAAATNGCCAGAGAACGCTGCGGGCTGATCTGCCTCAGCGAATGGCTAATTTCACATCATTCTTGCAGTCCTTCCGGCAATTAGTTCTAAAACACCCTCTGAAGTATCTCTCCAGAACCAATAACAACTAGACAACCTTATTGGCTACCCCGGGGCAGGTGACCATAGGGGGTAGGTACCTGTGTAACCTATTGCCCAATATTTTGAATCAGTGACTGATTGTCAGGCTTGATGATGGGGAAGAACCATTACCGATAGGTGGATGTATATAGACATGGTCGGACATTTTTAGGGGTTTCTGGATTCTGAGAGCGGCTATCGGCCGCGAATATTCGATTGCCATCGTCGTTTTATTGCTGGGCTGCAGAAGTCGCCAAATTGTTAAATTAGTTCGAGCGGAATGACTCTGCCAATGAGACAATAGAAGCGTTGGATTAATTTTAAGATAAGAATATAGGTAGAGAGGTCGTATGAAAGGCACAGTAAAATGGTTTAGTTCGGAAAAGGGGTTTGGTTTTATCGTCCCAGAAGATGGTAGTAAAGACCTCTTTGTACACCATTCCGAAATTCAATCGAATGGTCAGTTTGCTTCCTTATCGGACGGCCAATCTGTCGAGTTTGAAGTTGGCGAAGGAAAGAAAGGCCCTTGCGCAGTTAACGTCAGGGAGGCTTAGAGCTAACCCGGCAACCTGCTGGCCACCAATTCAATCTTTCTTTTCACTTAACCTTTAAGTTTGAAAGCCTTGATATTGCGTCTGCGAACTCCTTATTGGATCGCGGTTATGGTAAACCAAATATTAACCAAGCTGAGGTGGTGGATCTGCCGTGTATAGTAATTCAGAGGGCTGATTAGAAAATACCAAAACGCACAGAGCTCGCTAGTTCGGAAAATCACAGCGGTTTTTTTTGGGTTTGATTCCCTGTCACCGATTGAGCAAAGATATAAGGCTGACTGACATGCGAAACGACGCTGAACTACTCGATCATATACTTTCCCACATTGAGAACGGAACAACAGACCTAGGTGATGAAGAGTGGCTTGAGCCCGTTGAAAATTATGCTTCACAAGCTCGCTTTGAAGCCGAGCGGCGCCTTTTGCGGCGCATACCAGTCCCATTTTGCCCGGTCGCAGCTCTTCCCGAGTTAGGTTCCTATGTGGCGCGGAATTCGGCAGGAGTACCGATCGTTGTTGTTAGAGATGAGCAAGGCACTATTCGTGCGTTTCGTAACGCGTGTCGGCACCGTGGTATGCAATTGGCAGATGGCGCCGGATGTACGAGGATCTTTCGTTGTAACTATCATGGTTGGGCCTATCGACTTGATGGTAGGTTGGAGTACGTGCCCCATGAGCATGGGTTCCCGGGCCTTGACAAGGGCAACAACGGTTTAGTGCCCGTGCACTCGGTCGAAGTCCAAAGCGGTTTGGTTTTCGTCACGCAGGACGAACCCGTAGGCCGTGGTGCATTAGAGTCTCTCCCTAATCTTCTAAAGGATGACCAAGTGGTTTTTGATTCCAATGAAAAGGTCGAGGAGGTCAACTGGAAGTTGACGGCAGAAGCCACGCTCGAGGGCTATCACATTAAGTCTACCCATCCTGAGTCTTTCTTCCCATACGGATATGACAACCTAAACGTAGTTGAAATGCAGGGTCCAAATTCTCGTGTCTGTTTTCCCTTTAGGCGCATTGAAAAGTTACGTGATGCGCCTCGCGATCATGTCTCGCTTGACCGGATGGTTACGTTGGTCAATCGCATTTTCCCGTTCACTTCAGTTACTCGCCTGTCTCAGCACTATGCCCTCAGCTTTGCGGAGCCTGAATCACCCACTCGCACTCGATATTTCAACTATCGACTGACGCTTCCTGCGGTTGAAGGCGAGGGGGTTTCGGATGAGGCTTTAGCGCGAGCAAAAAAAGATGTGGCGTTTCTATCTGATACTGGCGACAAAGAAGATGCAAAAGTCGTTAGTGACATTCAGGCGGCGATAGGCTCTGGCGCTAACACGCACTACCGATTCGGCCGGTTTGAATCGGCGATTGGTCATCTCCATAGAAATTTGGCGTCGTACTTGGCGCGGTTAGAAAAGCGCGAACAAGGCGTTGTTGAGCAAAATAATAGAATTTAGCTGCCAAAGAGCCCGCAAGAATCCAAGTATCCCCTCGGATATCAAAAGTTTTTCATATTTAACGCGCTAGCGAAGCAGTCCGATGCAGCCATCCTCTTGTTTGATGTGTTAATGGGTCGTAGTTCCCGGCTATGCCGAGTGCACAATGTCTTATGCTGCCGGTAACCCATTAGTCACCCAGTGAGCGGAAGTGCCCAGGGCTTTGGGTTGACAAGATGGAGGGTTAGGCATAAGCGATTGTTTTAAATAGAATAAAAATGGTACCCGGGGTCACATTCACTTCCTGCTTGCGGCATATTCAACAGCTTTAGCCCCTGTACCATATAGCTTTCCACGCCTTCTAAAGCCTGTCAAAGGCACAAAAATGTCTACGGTTTTGTCTACCCGTAGGCAGGTGACCATAGGGGGTAGGTACCTATTTAACCTATTGCCCAATATTTTGAATCAGTGACTGATTGTCAGGCTTGATGGTGGAGAAGTTACCATGCCCCCGAAGCGGATATATCTAGGCGTGGTCGGACATTTTGAGAGGTTGGGCGGTTGTATGGCTTCGTGCTGACTTAACTTCGTAATCCGATTACCCCTGCCTTTCGTGTTTCTCTCTTGGTTCGTCCGAACGTGATTCGCCGCTGGACATTTACCTATTTTGAGTTACTGTTTTTGAAGACGTTGAGATGGCTTGTTAACAATCTCCATTCGCGTTGCGCGAAAAAATCAACAATTACGGGCGTTAGTGCATGGTAGTTAAAACAAAAAATCATGTCTCGGTGCTTTTTGCAGTTTTTCTGATTCTCATTTGTTCTGACTTGAAGGCTCAGCAGCATTATCATGGTCTGAATGTCCGAATAATCAACCAGTCGGGATTCGACATCAGCCTTTACATGAATGTCTCTGGTCATGCGCAAGTGCAAAACGCCCCAAGCTCTATCTGTATCGGGCCAGGCCACGTTGACCTAAGAGATGGTGCGCAGTACGTGCACAGATGCAACATTAGGTCTACATCACCCACTATTGAAAAGCTTAATTTTCACGGACTCGCCAACTGTTACCCAAAGGAAGGAAGCTTTCAGGCCGCCTCCTATCGCTTTCCTGATCGCTCCAGTGGTCAACCGTATTACACGACCGGCCCTAGGGGAAATGCGCCTTTAAATCAGCGTGGCGAATACGTATTCACTTTTAGGGCAAATATGTTTTCGTGTACCCATCACACACCTGACGGCTATAAACGAGCGCTGAAACATCGCGTGGATCCTTAATCCTGAGCTCAAGCAAGGGCGTGAACTTTCCTAATGCATCCCAATTCATAATCCTTCTCCCGAAAAAGATTGATTTAGTATCGGAGATCACTAGGGGCAGGGCAGGTCACCATAGCCCCTAGTTGGATATACATAGGCATGGTCGGAGGTTTTGCGGAATTTTAGGGCTGTAAAATCAACAATCGTCGGCTGCCGCGGTATTCCGCCTAGCTGGCCTCACTAGTACGACTTGAGTGAAACGAACAGGTTTTGTCTCACTTCAAAGGGTAGCTGCGACTCGTTGCATGCGAAGACTGCATGAAATTTTGACCTGCAATCTTCCATGTTAAAACACCATCAAACAGTAGTACCGTATGAATAAACTAAGATTGATAGTCGTTTCTTTAATCACCATGTCGGCAGCTTTCGCCGTTAACTCAGCAGTAGCTGGCCATCACGAAAAAGGCGAGACAGTGCCGGCAACGGTTGTTGCTTTAGCCGTTGGAGCGGAAGGAACTTCCACGTTGGTGGCCGCCGTCAAAGCCGCTGGTCTGGTCGAAGTATTGTCAGGCAAGGGCCCTTTCACAGTGCTAGCTCCCACCAATGATGCTTTTGCAAAGCTTCCTGCGGGTGCTTTGGACGGGCTATTAGCAGACCCAGAGGCGTTAGCAGGGGTTTTGAAAGCTCACGTTGTCGCCGGCAAGGCTAAAGCAGCAACGGTCGTAACTTTAGATCAGGTTGAGACTTTGAATGGCACTTATGCCGTAACGGTAGTGGATGGAGTTGTCTCCATTGGCGGCGCGACGGTAATCGCGACGGACCTTATGGCGGGGAACGGTGTAGTTCACCTTATAGACACGGTGATTCTCCCAGATTAGCTACTTACTTCACCAGCACTAGCCCCTTTTGAGTCGATCAACAGGGGTACCGCTCCAAGAAGAGCTTTCACTTACTGACAGTCGCCGCACTGCAAATCTAACATTGTTTGGCTCGTGTTGTGGGAGACCGTTCAAGTATGTGGACGCTAGGCAAAGAACAAGAGAGAGATATGAAAAATAAATTGATGTGGTTCTATTATAGCTGGGCTTCGATAATGAATCTAAAATACAACCCCATAGGGTACATACGCGATACGAGTCTGCAAATGTACTTTATGACCGCATTGTCTATCGCTTGGACACTTGTGTTTTGCACTTATATTGCGGGTTGGCTAAACATTGTTCCTTTATTGTTGGGACACGTTCTTTTTCTATTTGTAGTCTTCTTTACTTATGGAATATTTGAAGATGCAAAGCGAGACGGGGCAAAGTGGTTCCAAGATTGGGATGAGAAGTTTCATCTTGCAAAAGCATAGAAGATTCGAAAGAAGAAGGACATTCTGTCTAAATTTGGCTAACCACAACCAAAAGGAGAATGGGGAAAGCCACTGCTATTGAGATAGAAGCACTAAGCCCGCTATAAGCGGGCTTTTTTATGCCTGACAATCAGTCACTGATTCAGAATATTGGGCAATAGGTTACTTAGGCACCTACCCCTATGGTCACCTGCCTACGGGTAGACAAAACGGTAGACATTTTTGTGCCTTTGACAGGGTTCAGAAGGGGTGGAAAGCTATATGGCAGAAGGGCTAAAGCTGTTGAATATGCCGTAAGTAGGCACCGCTAGCACCCTGTACTCACGTGTTCTCTAGCTTTCCAAGGTATTCATCAGTGGTCAAGGGCACAAAAGTACCTACCGTAACACCTACCTTTTTAGCTCAAGACAAACATAGGGGGTGGGTCTCCCAATGACCCCCGGGGGTAGCAGTCTGGGTTCTCTAGTTGTTATTGGTTCTGGTGGGATACT
>NYVG01000041.1 GCA_002684495.1 Gammaproteobacteria bacterium
GCAGTGGTCTGCAGTGAGGCTGGCAATGGCCGTCGCCCCATCAACGCACTTTGGCCAGGGCGCACCTAATTCTGCGTTACTCAAGCCGTAGCTGCCCGGCTCTAATAATCTAGGCAGGGCGCTGTCGCCCCTGGCGATATTTGAGGCGTAGGCTAAGTGCTCGCCGTCGAATAACAGTAGGTTGAAACCTGCGTACGCTGGGCCGTCTATGGTGTTCCCGTAGGCCAGCGCCGATTGTTCCGAGGTCAAGAAGTCGTGCACCAAACTACCTCGGGACTTTGGTTCGGCCGGATCGGTATCTTGGGAAAAGTTCGTTAATGCGGCAAAACGACCGGTGCGGGTACAGCCTAGCCAAGTCCCACCGGCAACTAGATCCCTACCGGCCAGCAGATCTGGGTATTCGGGCCAAAAATCTGCAGGCTGAGTTGCGCGCACATGAAACTCGTCGCGGTTAGCGGCAACAACAAGTGGTCGAGTTGTGCCCGGCCGATAAGTTAGAAGGATCAAACACATAGATCGATATGGCCAAAACCGGCAGTGTAACAAGACTTTGGGCAATATTTTGGGGCTTAGCCGTGGGTTCTAAATCGACGCAAAAAACACCAGCCGCTAAGCACTTTGAGGTATCCTGCACGGCAGTTCGATGTGCTTGAGTCGGTAAGCCATGCAATATCCGCAAATTGATCCGATTATTCTTTCCTTAGGCCCGGTGGCATTGCGCTGGTATGGTCTGATGTATTTGTTGGGCTTTGCTGCGGTGTGGTGGTTAGGTCATCGGCGCGCTAGGACTCAGCAACCCCACTGGACTCGCGACGAACTCTCAGACTTGGTGTTTTACGGTGCCTTGGGTGCTGTGCTCGGTGGCCGTATTGGCTATGTGCTGTTCTACAACGCGTCGGTACTTGCCAATGACCCGCTTTATTTATTCCGCATCTGGGAAGGCGGCATGGCGTTTCATGGTGGTCTGTTAGGTGTGCTGGTGGCGATGCTGCTGTTTGCGCGCAGAACTGGCCGCAGCTTTATTTCGATTACCGATTTCCTTGCGCCGTTGTGTCCAATTGGCCTTGGTTTAGGTCGTATGGGCAACTTCATCAATATGGAACTGCCGGGGCGGGTCAGCGAGTCTGGTGTCGGTATGATTTATCCCTGCGACGCTGTGATTGCCATAAGCCCAATGTGCGTGGGTGTTTGGGAGTCGGTAGTACGGCATCCCTCACCACTGTATCAGGCATTTTTCGAAGGCGCCGTGCTGTTTACCCTGCTTTGGTTGGTGTCGCGCACGCCACGACCGGCAGGTTTTGTTTCGGCGCTGTTTCTATGTGGCTATGGGAGTTTTCGCCTGCTTACCGAATTTTTTCGCGAACCCGACGCGCATATTGGGTTTGTCCTTTTTGGTGGGGTCAGCATGGGCCAGCTGCTGTCGCTGCCATTGCTTATCGCTGGTATTCTGCTTGGCCTTTGGTCGCTGCAAAATGCTCGCGGGCAAGCGCGTTAGGCCGCTGGTTTTGCTTCCCAGAAGCATCCGTTCAACAGTCAGTAGAGTAAGTTAGCAAGGTTATGCAGCAGTATTTAGAACTTATGCGTCATGTGCGTGAGCACGGTACTTATAAAGATGATCGTACCGGTACTGGCACCTACAGTGTGTTCGGCCATCAAATGCGTTTTACATTGGCGGACGGGTTCCCGCTGGTGACGACAAAAAAAATGTTCCTGAAAGGCATTATTCACGAACTGCTGTGGTTTTTGTCTGGCTCAACGAACATTGGTTACCTGACAGACCACGATGTACATATCTGGGACGAGTGGGCCGACGAACACGGCGAACTCGGCCCTGTTTATGGTTCCCAGTGGCGCTCTTGGCCCGGTCCAGACGGATCTACTATTGACCAGATCAGTAAGCTGCAGCAGGCCATTCGCAACAATCCGGACAGCCGTAGACACATCGTGAGCGCGTGGAATGTCGCTGAGGTCGACAACATGGCGCTGCCGCCCTGTCATACGCTGTTTCAGTTTTATGTCGCTGATGGCAAGTTGTCCTGCCAGCTGTACCAGCGCAGTGCGGATATATTTCTCGGCGTGCCGTTCAACATTGCATCCTATGCACTGCTCACCATGATGTTGGCTCAGGTTTGTAAGCTCGAGGCCGGGGACTTCGTCCATACCTTGGGTGATGCACACATATACTCAAATCACCTTGAACAGGCCGATCGCCAGTTACAGCGTGACCCATTGCCGTTGCCAACTATGAATATTAACCCGGCGGTAAAAGACATCTTCAGTTTTCAGTACGACGACTTCAGTCTTGAGGGCTACAGTGCCCATCCGGGCATCAAAGCGCCGATTGCAGTTTAGGGATAGCAGGTGCGCATCAGCTTAATTTGGGCTATGGCCGACAACGGTGTAATTGGTCGGGACAACAGATTGCCCTGGCGGCTGCCGCTAGATATGCAGCACTTTATGACCACCACCATGGGTAAGCCGGTAGTTATGGGGCGTAAGACCCTTGAGTCGATGAAGTCACCACTGCCCGGGCGCACTAATATTGTTCTTACTCGGGATCCTCTGTGGCAGCGTGATGGTGTGCAGGTGGTGGGTGATTTACCGGGAGCATTAGATCTGGCCGAACAGCAAGGCCTGATTGACGGTGTTGATGAGACCATGATCATCGGGGGTGCAGAAATCTATGCATTGGCTCTGCCTTTGGCAGAACGCCTGTACGTTACTCGGGTGCATGCGGAGCCTGCGGGGGATGTGTACTTTCCGCCCATTGATCTAGATGCATGGCGCTTGCTGTCCCAGCAACAACACCCTGCGGACGATCGTCATAGCGCGCCTTGCTCAATCGAGGTGTATGAGCGCTAAAGTCGGGTTATGTGTTAACCCAATGTCCGGGCGAGACGTGCGACGCCTTGCGGCGCGCGCCAGCAATATGACTCACGAGGCGAAACGCGACATCGTGGCACGGGTTGCCGCTGGTGCTGACGCAGTAGGAGCGACCGACCTCTATATCGCTCGCGAGCCCTTTGCTATCGCGTCTAAGGCGCTGGAGTTCATGGACCTTAAGGCTCAGGTGCATGTCGTTGAATACCCGATCACTAATACCGCCCAAGATACCGAAGTGATGATTCAACGCTTTAAAGCTGAAGGCTGCGATACCGTAGTTTCCCTAGGCGGTGACGGTACCAATCGCGCCATCGTGCGTGCCTGCGCGGACCTCGATCTAATTCCTATTTCTACCGGAACCAATAATGTTTTTCCGATGCTGGTGGAGCCGACCATTGCAGGGATGGTCGCCGGACTCAATGCGCGCGGCGTCTTGGATGCCACCAATCTTGGTCTCAAGCAGTCCGCCAAAGTTCTGCATGTGGAAACACCGCGCGCCACAGACATCGGGTTGATTGATGCGGTTCTATTGGCTGATGACAAAGTAGGTAATTTGCTGCCCTTTGACGCTAAGCGTCTGCGTCGCATGGTACTCACTCGGGCGGAGCCTAATGCCATCGGCATGTCGCCCATTGGCGGCTATGTCGACCCTGTCTATGCCGCCGATGATTATGGGCTGCAGGTGGATATGGGGGTGGGCGGCGAACCTGTCCACGCGCCGCTGTCGCCGGGTTTGTTTCGCGCTATTCCGGTCCTTGGGACCCAGCGAGTGGCCTTAGATCAGCGCGTGGAATTTGCCGGGCCTGGCGTTATTGCGCTGGACGGAGATCGTGATCACGACTTAGCTCTAGGTGAGCACGCATGGGTCACTGTGCGGCGTGATGGTCCTCGGGTATTTGATACTAATGCCACCATGCGTTGGGCGGTCGCCGAAGGTATGATGGCGTCTGCCAAACTTAGGGCCGAGTAGGCGACTGAAGTCGCACCGGCCCTTTGAGGCGCTTAAGCAAACCACTAAAAGAACTCACGTCATGATTGTAAAACCTCGCATCCGCGGCTTTATCTGCACTACAGCCCATCCCACCGGCTGTGCCGCCCATGTGCAAGAACAAATCGACTATGTGGCAAGCCAAGCAGTTGGGAACGACAAACCATTTAAAAATGTTCTGGTATTGGGCTGCTCCGGCGGCTATGGCTTGGCTAGTCGGGTTGTTGCAGGTTTTGGCTATGGCGCCCACACCCTCGGCATCTCTTACGAAAAAGCGCCAACGGAGAATAAAACCGCCTCGGCTGGCTGGTATAACAATTTAGCGTACGAACGGGCCGCCACCGAGGCCGGCGTATATGCTCGTACTCTCGATGGCGATGCATTTTCTGATGAAATGCGCGAACAAGCCGCCGATGTGATCCGCCAGGACTTGGGGCAGATCGACCTGGTGATTTACAGCCTCGCCTCGCCGGTGCGCCAACACCCACGTACTGGCGAACTGCATCGTTCCAGTATTAAGCCCCTGGGCGAGGTGCTGGACATTAAAACCGTGCATGTCGAAAAGGGCGAAGTCAGTGAAGTGTCATTGGAACCAGCCACTGAAGAAGAAAGCGCCAATACCGTGGCGGTAATGGGCGGTGAAGATTGGGAATTCTGGATGCATATGCTCAAAGAGCAAGATTTGCTGGCATCCAATGCCCAGACCGTGGCCTACACGTATATCGGCAGTGAGTTGACCTGGCCCATCTACTGGGAAGGCACTCTGGGTTTGGCGAAAGCAGACCTAGATCGCGCCAGCCAGGCGATAAACTCCCAGTTGGCAGCCAGCGGCGGCAGTGCTCGTGTTGCGGTACTTAAAGCCATTGTTAGTCAGGCCAGTTCAGCTATTCCAGTGGTGCCGCTATATGTGGCGCTATTGTTTAAGGTGATGAAAGAGCAGGGCCTGCATGAAGACTGTATCAGTCATATTTATCGACTGTTCAGCACCCAACTGGTGCCCGGCGCCCAACAGCGTTTGGATGATCAAGGCCGGATTCGGGTAGACGATCAAGAATTGTCCGATCCGGTGCAGCAGGCGGTGCGCCAACGCTGGCCTGAGGTAACCACCGACAACCTAGAGCAATTGGGTGATCTTGCGGGCTTTCGCGAGGACTTTTTGCGTATTTTTGGTTTTGGGATTGCCGGCGTGGACTACGCAGCTGAGGTAGACCCGCAGCAGATCGTCTAGGTCGTTTGGCTACTAAATCGACGTTTCAGAACAAGGACAACAGCACATGGAAAAGGTGTTCCTGCAAGCTTGTCGCGGCGAACAGCCGGCGCATACGCCGATATGGCTGAATCGCCAGGCCGGTCGCTATATGCCCGAATATCACCAAGTAAAAGGCGACTTGCCGAGCTTGGATTTTTTTAAAAATCCAGAAAAAGCCGCCCAAGCGACGTTAGACGCGCAGCGTATTCTCGGTGTCGACGCCGCGATTATGTTCGCTGATCTGCTACCTATTCTTGAGCCCATGGGGTTGCACTTGGACTACCTGCCCGGCGAGGGGCCGGTTTTCAGTAACCCCATTCGTCATGAACAGGATGTTGTGGCGCTGCGGACCGCGCCGGCTATCGAAGCCACGCCATATATTGCTGATACCGTGCGCTGCATTAATGCGGATTTGCCAAAACAGATCGCGTTAATTGGTTTTGCTGGAGCGCCTTTCACGCTGGCGTCCTATGCCATCGAAGGACGGGGTTCGCGCAACTATGTTGAAGTGAAAAAAATGATGCACAACCGCCCAGATTTATGGGCCCAGCTTATGGATAAGCTGGTACAGCAACTGGTCAGTTATCTGCAGCTGCAGATCAGTGCTGGGGTGGAAGCGGTGCAGTTGTTTGACACTTGGGTGGGCAACTTGTCGGTTCAGGATTATACGACTTTTGTGCACCCGTACTTAGAGAAAATGTTGCAGCTTTTGGGCAATACTGTACCGGTGATTTATTTCGGTACCGGCAATTCTCATCTGCTGCCAAGCGTGTCCAAATTACCCTTCGATGTTTTAGCCTTTGATTGGCGTACCCCGCTCGTAGCAACGTGGGAGCAGCTTGGCTGTAAGGCGGTGCAGGGTAACTTGGATCCAATCATATTGTGCGCAGAGCAACGCGCAATCGGCCAGCAGGCTGGTCAGCTTTTGCATGACGTGGCGGGTCGCGGCGGTCATATCTTTAACTTAGGCCACGGCATCATTCCTGAGACGCCGGTGGATAACGTTAAGTTCCTAGTGGATTTTGTGCATCAGCACAGTGCCGGCTAAAGCGTTTCGACTGGCCATCCGGAGGGGTTATGGGACTGATTGCAAAGTTGGTAGGCAGTATATTCGGCTTGCTATTGCTCATCGTCTTGCTGCAAGGGGTGGCGTCGGAAACCGGCGAGGTCGTGGTGCTGACTTCAGTGGATCAGGCGACTAGTGCTCCAACAACAACGCGCCTGTGGGTAGTGGATCACGACGGCGCGATGTGGCTGCGCGGCGACGCCGCCTCGGGATGGACTCAGCGCGTGCTCGCGCAATCCACGCCAGTGGCCTTGGAGCGCGATGGTGTCCGCTATGAGTTTGTGGTCGCATCAGAGCCGGAGCGAGTAGCACTAGTGAACCAGTTGATGCGCGATAAGTACGGCTGGCGCGATCAGATCATCAGCATGATGGCGCCCAGAGAAGATTCGGTAGCACTGCGACTAACTCCGACAAGCTGAGCACATAGGCGTTGGCCGAATTACAAGGCGTAATCTTTCGGTGGCGCATATTGCCGCGGCAATAAGCCGCGGTCATTGCGGTCCGGGATCAGCAGACCGGCGTTGGCCAGAGCCGCGAATAAAATAGGCTCGGCCTCTTTAGGCCAGCCGTCCTGGGCCTGCTGCCAACACAAATCACAAACCGATAGCCGGTAGACCGGCACGTTATGGCGGTGTTCATCTGGCGAATTGCATAACCTGCAGTCTGCGGCTGGCTGCACTTCAGTCCAGATATTTATCGGTAACGGCGCCTTCACTGGCCGAACTGACCTGCTGGGCGTATTTGGCCAATGTGCCTCTTTTGGCATACGGCTCTGGTGGAGTCCACTGAGTCCGGCGCCGAGTCATTTCGTCGTCGCTCACGGCCAAGGTCACTGTGCACTGTTCGGCATCGACGGTGATGGTATCGCCGTCTTCTACTAGGGCGATGGGCCCGCCCAGATGTGCTTCAGGTGTTACGTGGCCGATTACGAATCCATGGGAACCGCCAGAAAAACGACCGTCGGTTAACAGCGCAACATGCTCTGATAGTCCGCGGCCGTTAATCGCACTGGTTGGGCTGAGCATTTCACGCATACCTGGGCCGCCTTTCGGCCCCTCATAGCGCACGATCACCACATCACCTTTGTCCACGGTGCCATCCATAATGGCTGCCATTGCGGCCTCTTCGCCGTGGAAGCAGCGCGCGGTGCCGGTAAAAGTCAGACCCTCATGGCCGGTGATTTTTGCCACTGCGCCTTCGGGTGCGAGGTTGCCGCGCAGTACCACTAGGTGACTGTCTTTCTTGATCGGGTTGCTGAGTGGACGGATGATTTTTTGCGTGGCCGGATAGTCGGGCACCGTCGCCAAATTTTCCGCCAGAGTTTTACCGGTCACTGTTAGGCAATCGCCGTGCATTAGACCCTCTGCGAGCAAGGTCTTCATCAGTGGTTGGATGCCGCCAATTTCGATGAGTTCGCTCATAGCGTACTGACCTGCGGGGCGCATATCCGCCAGCACCGGTACGCGCTTACCAACGCGACTGAAATCATCCAGAGTCAGGGGGATTTGCGCGGCATGGGCTATGGCTAATAAGTGCAGTACCGCGTTCGTAGAACCCTCTAATGCAATAGTAATGGTGATTGCGTTCTCGAATGCTTCCCGGCTCAGAATGTCACTGGGTTTGATGCCCAGTTTAATCAGGTTGCGGACGGCCGCCCCGGCGTTGTAACTGTCCTGGCGCTTGGCTTCGCTGACTGCATTTTGTGCAGAGCTATTGGGCAGGGATAGTCCCAGCGCTTCCATCGATGATGCCATGGTGTTCGCGGTATACATGCCGCCGCATGACCCAGGTCCGGGAATCGCGGTAGCTTCAACTTCCTGTAGCTCGATGTCCGAGACCGTGCCGGCAGCGTGCCCCCCCACCGCTTCGAATACCGATACGATATCCCGGCGTTGTTCGCCGGGTAAAATGGTGCCGCCATAGACGAAAACACTGGGGCGATTCATGCGTGCGATCGCAATGCCGCAGGCAGGCATGTTCTTGTCGCAGCCGCCGATGGCGACAAAGCCGTCGAAGCCCTGAGCCCCAACCACGGTTTCGATAGAGTCTGCGATTACCTCACGGGATACCAGGGAGTAGCGCATACCCGGTGTGCCCATAGATATACCGTCCGATACCGTAATGGTGTTGAACAACACTGACTTTGCACCGGCTTCGTCGGCACCCATGGCGGCAGCCTCTGCCAGCTCGTTAATGTGCATATTGCATGGGGTCACCATGCTCCAGGTGGACGCGATGCCAATTTGCGGTTTGCTGAAGTCTTCTTTCTTGAAGCCGGTTGGGTACAGCATAGCGCGGCTTGGCGCTTGTTCTACGCCATCGACAACCTGACTGCTATAGGGCCGTTCGTTCGCCATTAGGTATTCCTGCTAAAGGTTAAGGGGCTTTTGCAGCACGGCCGAACCGCGCTGCCAGTTGTACAAAGATTGTTTACTGTTGGGCAGGGATTCTACGTCGGCTGGTGTGAAGCCATGACTAACAAACCATTCCTGAGTCTGGGTTGTTAGTACAAATAAATTTTTCGCGCCTTGGGCTGACGCTGCTCGCTCTGCAGCCTCTAATAACGCGCTGCCAATGCCCAGATCACTGTATTGATGGCGGTAATTTTCATGCACCGCAACACAGGCCAGCTCTGCGGCGTTAGCAAAGGCATATACCGCGCAGCAGCCCACCACAACACCGTCCAGTTCAGCGATAAAGAACTGCGCGATTTCCTGCTCCAGCTGGGCACGGGAGCGCGGTACCAGCACGCCGTCTTCTTCAAGGGGGCGAATGATTTCTACAATGTCGGCTACGTCCTCAAGCTGTGCCTGGCGAATTAAGTCCTCGTCGTGCCTAGATACTTGAGTACCAATACCGTCGGCGGTAAACAGTTCCTGCAGTAAGGCGCCATCGTCAGCAAAAGCAACAAGATGACCGCGCTCTACGCCTTGAGTATTTGCGGCAATTAAGGCCTGACAGCGTGCTGTGGTAGTAGGGTCTAAATCAGCACAAAGCCCGTTCAGCCGCTCTGGTGTAATGCGGCTGATGCGTTGTTTCCCAGCATCGGTGATTTGACCAGGGTCGTTAAAGACAATGAGCTTGTCTGCTTTGAGCGCTACAGCCAGCTTTGTGGCCAATTCTTCGGCGGCGAGATTGAACGCTTGTCCGGACGTAGAAAAACCAACCGGCGACTGTAAAACAATCGCTTGGGTATCCAATAGTTTTGCCATGGCGTCGACGTTAGCGCCGCGCAAGCGGCCAGTGCATTGGTGATCGATGCCATTCACGATGCCTATCGGTTGAGCCGCGATAAAGTTGCCCGAGACGATATTGACCTCAACATTGTGCAGCGGCGTGTTCGGTAAGCCAGTAGAAAATAGTGCCTCTAAATTTGCCCGTAGCGCCCCAAATATGCCGCTGATCTCCTGCATCTGACTGGCTGAGGTGATGCGACGGCCGTTATGAAAAAGGCTGTCGGCAAATGTCTCGTTAACTTGGGGACGTGCGCCGTGCACGAGTACCAGACGCACTCCTAGCACGTTGAGTAGTGCCAAATCATGGACAATGTTCACTAGGTTGCTGTGCATTAGCGCATCGCCACCGAGGAATACCACAAAGGTCTTACCGCGGTGCGCGCTGATATAAGGCGTAGAACCGCGGAACCAACTTGTATAGCGTTCTAAACTGTCCAAACCAAATCTTCCAAATCACCTGGGTGCTGTTGCGGCGCGTATTCTACGCTCAATACTAACCGTGCGGTTGGGTTGAATTCAGATGTGTTCATGCGCTACGCCTGNCAATAACGGCTAATGACCTGCTGTAGGGTATCGATAGCAGGTTGAATATGCGCGTGTTCGAGATATTCGTTGGGCTGATGTGCCTGATCGATGCTGCCTGGTCCCCATACGGTGGTTTGCATGCCAAGGGTTTGTAAAAAGTGCGCTTCGGTGCCAAATGCCACGGTACCCGGTGCATGACCGGACAGTTTGGACAGCGTCATAGTGAGATCGCCATCCGCGGGTGATTCAAATGGCGGTACCGGTGGGTACGCCGTACTGACTGTAAGGTGCGTATTAGAGCCAGCAGCGGCCTCTTGGCAGCGCTGTTCAAGCTGTCGGTGAACGGCTTCCGAATCCATCCCGGGCAGCAGGCGCAGATCAATTTGTAATTCAGCATGTCCACAGATGCGGTTTGGATTATCACCCGCGCGCATGCAGCCGAGGTTGAGGGTGGGTACATGCACGGTAAAGCCGGGATGTTGGTACTGTTGGGCAAGTTCCTCACGGAAGTTCATTAGCACGCCCATTACCGAATGCATAGTATCCAAAGCGTTGTTGCCCAGACTCGGATCAGAGGAGTGTCCTGCCGCGCCGTGTACGGTTACGCTCATCATGCTAACGCCTTTATGGGCGTAAATTGGTTGCAAGCCGGTGGGTTCGCCGATGATCGCGTAATCGGCTTTCGGCCGACCGCTCTCCACTAAGTAGCGCGCACCTGCCATAGANGATTCCTCGTCGGAGGTTGCGACGATGGNTAACGGTGATGAAAGGGTTTTGTCAGCGAATGCAGCAGCGGCCTGCAATGCCACAGGGAAAAAACCTTTCATGTCACAGCTGCCAAGGCCNTAGAAGCGTTGATCTATATCCTTCAGCTGAAACGGATCGGACTGCCACAGAGCCTCATCGACTGGCACTGTATCGGTGTGTCCCGCCAGCACCAAACCGCCAGGGTGGGACTTACCATTTGCCCCAAGTGTGGCAATTAAATTGGCTTTATCTGGCCGGTCGGGCAGCGGCATAAGCTCGGTGGCAAAGCCCAAATCGTCGAGCCAGTTGGCCAGATGCTCGACCACGCGTAAATTACTGCGATCAATTTCCGCAGTAGTTGAACTGATGGACGGCTCTGCCACCAGTTGATTAAGCATGTCAGTGAACTTAGGTAACACGTAAGACCCTAGTCATAATGGCGCGTTGTAGCAGCAGCGCATTGTAATCCCAAGGTTGAGCAGACGCACCTAGCCGTCAGTAGACTGGTGGTTGACCTTCAGGGCGCGTCTTGAAGCGCCGGTGCACCCACAGGTACTGGGCAGGGTGAGATCGAATGCGCGTTTCCAAAAGCTGGTTAATCCGGCTCGCATCGGCGACATCATCACCGCTTGGAAAGTCTGTAAAAACGGGGTCGTAGGTCAGTGTCCAATGGGCGCGATGGGGATCGCGAAATACGCTCAGCATAAGAACTTTTGCCCCGGTGGCTTTGGCTAGCCGTGACGTTGCTCGAATAGTCGCTGCCGGCTGGTCAAAAAACGGTGCGAATACTGAGTGCTTGCGGCCATAGTCCTGATCGGGGGCGTACCATAATGCGCGCCCAGATTTAAGCAGACTCAGGGTTTGGCGCATGTCGCTGCGTTCAACCACATGGTCAAAAAAGTGCCTGCGTCCGCGTACTTGTAACCATTCCCATACCAAATTTTTATTGGCTCGATACATCACATTGATAGCGGCGTCACCAAGGGGCTGACAAGTTATGTCAATACAGGTGTAGTGGCCGCCCAATAGCAATACGCCCGTACCGGCGGTTTTCGCCGCATCAAGGTGTTCTAGCCCGATCACCATCGTATGTTCGCGCAAATCGCGTTTGGGGTTGAGCCATGGGATCGTGGCTTCTGTCAGGCCCATGCCGGTATGCAGTAGGTTTTCTTTGACCAGTTGTGCGCGTTCTATGTCGCTGAGTTCAGGAAAACACAATTTAATATTGACCTCGGCGATGTGCCGTCGTGAACCCCCAAGACGGTACACGATGTGACCAAGACACCGGCCCAATGCCAGAATCCAAGTCAGAGGCAGCCGTGCGACTAACCAAGCCATAGCCACAAGTACCCAGCTAAGCCAGTACTTAGGTGCAAGCATGGTGGTGTGAAAGGAATTGGAGGGAGCCATTGGGACGATGATAGCGTCAGCGCCTAGCGGTTGCGATCCCTGTTAAACTGGGCGCTATGAAAAAGAGCGCAATGTGAACCGTTTGTTTAGCCCAAATGTTGATGCGGTAGATCATCCCGCCGGCCATGTATTGGTTGTGGGCGATATCGCGGTGATGCCGGCGACAAATGCTGCGGTTATTCCCGCAGTGGCTGCTCAGGTTGCGTTGTTATTGAAATCGTTTGACCAGTATTGTTCGCTTATTGGCTTTGTTGGCGATGACGACACAGGTGCGATATTGCAAGGCCAGTTACGCAACGCTGGCGTCAGTTTGGACGTCTTGCCTGTTACTGATTGGTCCAGCTATATCGTCGGTCCTGAGGTCGACCCAGACCAACCCGAACAACAGCGGGTATTACCCTTCAATGGCATGAGTGAATATCAAGCGCATCTGCAAAATCGGGTGGAGCGAGCGGTGCGTAACGCCCGAGCATTAGTGATTGTGGATCAGGGCTTTGGTTCGATGGGTGATCCGCGTGCGGTGGTTTTTGCAGCCAAGCAGATGAATATCCCGAGTCTTGCACTGTGCGCAGCCAGCCAACGCCAGGGTTATGCAAAAGCCACCCAGGTGATATCAGTAGGGCCGCAGATTGGAGCAGAGCTGTTGCGGCAACAGTTGGCTCATCTGCAATCGATAGATGACGATTCGAACCCGGGTCAATTCACTCGCTAATGGCCCCAGCAGCTACCAAGGTGACGCNGGCGCTACGCATATNCCGAGGAATATTGCTGTTGGCGACGCCGTTTATACTCCTGCGGCTGTGGTGGCGTGGCCGCCGNGAACCTGAATATCGTCGCCGCATCGGCGAGCGCTTTGGTTTTGTGCAACTCCCCGGCGGCCGTCCAATGATTTGGTTGCATGCGGTATCCGCTGGAGAGGTAATCGCCGCTGCGCCATTGATTCGGCGCATTGCCGATCACTACCCCCAGCATCAGGTGTTGGTCACCACCATGACCCCTACCGGTGCTGAACAGGTCAGGGGGCTTCTGGGCGATGCGGTCGTGCACAAATATGCGCCATATGACATGACCTTTGCGGTACAGCGTTATTGGCGGCAGGTACGCCCCGCAGTATTGGTGTTGATGGAAACAGAGCTTTGGCCAAATCTCATTCATAAGGCAGCGACAGAGTCTGTGCCTATTTGTCTGATTAACGCGCGCTTGTCGGAACGCTCGGCGCGAGGCTATCGGCGTTTGGCAATGCTCAGCAGAACCATGTTAGCGCAGCTGACTCACATCAGTTGTCAGTATCCCGCTCATGCAGAGCGCTTTCGCAATCTCGGCGTCGATCCTCAGTGCCTGAGCGTTGCGGGCAACTTAAAGTTCGACCGCGCGATCCCAGAGGACCTGACTGCGCGGCGCGATGATTTAATGGTCCAATGTCGGCTGGAAGGGCAGCCGGTTTGGCTGGCAGCATCTACCCACNGCGGTGAAGAGGCGCAGATACTGCAGGGCTATAAGCAATTGCGCTCGCGCTTTCCGCAGTTGCAGCTAATTTTGGCGCCCCGGCATCCCCACCGGGCCGAGGAATTAGTGCAGTTGAGCGAAGCNGCGGGGTTTCAACCCAGACGTCTATCATCGCTAACCCAGTCGTCATTGGATGCCCCGGCGGGGGTGGTGATTGTCGATCAAATGGGTGTGTTGCTGCCGTTTTATGACTTGGCCGACGTGGCCTTTGTTGGCGGCAGCTTGATTCCTTTTGGCGGCCAGAACCCCATTGAACCGGCGTTAATGCGTACGCCCGTTGTCAGCGGACTGCACTGTTTCAACTTTACTGAGATTGTAGAAAAGCTAGTTAGTGTCGGTGCCATGTTCCAAGTGAGTTCAGTAGCCGGNCTTGCTGAAACGACCGCNAAATTACTCAGCGATGCAGAGCTGCGCGCACGTTCGGGTGCAGCTGGCTATGCCGAAGCAATGGCGAATAAGGGAGCTAGTGAGCGTGTTGCCGAGATATTAATTNANTTGATCGGCGACACTGCGCAGTGATACGACGCGTTGGACCTGATTGTTCGGGTCCATGAATGAGTTGAGTTCGTTCAAATCTTCCAAGTTGAGAGTGCCGACTACCTGTTTTAGACGCATCAAATTGAGCACGTAGTTATAGCGGGAATCTGCGTAATCGAACTGCGACGAGTAGAGGCGCTGTTGCGCCTGTAGTACGTCGACGATGTTACGTGTGCCCACTTCATAGCCNGTTTGTGTTGCTTCAAGTGCGGATTGTGCAGAGCGAATGGCTTTGAGTCTTGCGCGCACGCGAATAACGTCAGTNGTCACAGACTTATATAGATTGCGCGTGTCGCGGGTGACATTAAGTTGTTGGCTCAGCAGTAGTTCTTGGGCGCGTTCAGCATTGGCATTGGCTTGGCGTACCCGCGATCGTGTTAAACCGCCGGTATACAACGGCACAGTCAGTTGCAGGCCGTAGATGGTTTGTTCAGTGGTGTCGGTGCCGAAAAAGTTTTGCCCGCCGGTAACGCTCTGCGCTTGGGTAACGGTAGCGTCTACGGTCGGCAGGTGCCCGGACTGTTTGGCGCGAATATCGCGGCGCGCCGCGGTCAGCTGGGCGCTGGCTGAATTAATCCCGTAATTTGTCGACATGGCAGCGGTGACCCAGGTCTCTTCATCAAATGGGTCTGGATTAACGATGGGCAGTGCATCTGAAAGACGATTCAGTGCGTCGTAGGATTGNCCGGTAAGCGTACTTAGGGTTTCAAAGGTGATGGCGTAGTCGCCTTCGGCTTGAATGCCTCGTACCACCGCATTGTCGTAGGCGGCCTGAGACTCCAGTACGTCGGTGATGGCTACCAGTCCCACATCAAAACGCTGTTGTACTTGTTCCAACTGACGCTTTACTGCAGTGATCTCGGCGTTGGTGGTATCTAATCGGTCCTGAGCACGCAGGATATTGAGATAGGCCTGTACGACCCGCACGATCAGATCTTGTTCCTGTGCCGCGAGGTCATACTCTGCGGCTTTGACGCTGGCACTAGCGCTGCCAACAGTGAACCAGCTGGATACGTTGACTAATGGCTGGCGCAGTTGGGCGTTCCAACCGNGGTCATTGAAGGTCTGGCCCGGATAGCTTTGGCCGAATGTAGGGCTGGCGGGATTGTTGTCCATGGCGCCCGGAAATTCACGAACATTTTTACTGGTGTTGACGCTGCCCCTCAGGTTCGGCAACAACGCCGATCGCGCTTGTGGCAATTGTTCTTTGGCAGCGTTAAAGGCAGCTTTGGCGGCTCCGATGACTGGATCTCGTTCCGCAGCGGTTTGGTAGACACCCAGCACGTCTGCGGCATAAACGGCGGTGCTGCTGAATAAACTGGCACACATAATCGTAGCCGTAGTCAGAGACCTACTTAGTTGTGGAGCTATGCGCATAAATCATTCCTAACCGTAATCGAAGCGTTTGCTGCTAAATGCCGCAGGGGAAGTGTACCCACCTTAGCGGCCAAAGTGCATATTTGTTACTTTTCTTAACACTTTTTCGCTGTCGAGAGCAGGTTACGCNTTTAAGTGTGAAAATTTCCTGCTTTTTATGACACAAAGGCCGCATTGAGGTGCGGTTTCATCGTGACCTTGGGCGTCAGCCTCGTTATATTCGTGCGTCGCGTGCTCTTAGCACGAGTATTTCNAATACATTGTAAGGGATGCGGGATCATCGATAAGCGACCGGAAACTACTGCAGACATTCTTAGTCGCTCCACGGCACTGGCGGACGGCTTTGCCTCGGGCGGCTTTGCCAATAAGGCATTTTCGTCACGCTACCGACGGCAGTATACGATCGATTTGGTTGCGCATATGGCCGAGTGCGATCTTAACTACGAACGCTTGATGCGGCTATTCCCGAACGTACTCAGCGAAGATCAACGTTGTATATCCCTGCTCAGCGAGTCCCGAGAAGACCCTCAGCGTACCGTAGTTGAGTTGCAGGTGCTCGAGCGCAGTCGCTATACGACATTGATCCAACTAGTGCAGCGACCACAGCTTAGTTGGGGACGCAGTCCGAACATGCGTATTCGAATGTACCACGATGCGAAAAGTGCTGAGGTGGTGGAGTACCAGCATCAAAACCGCTTTCATGGCAGCTATGAAATACCTAACCGGCGTATGCGCCAACGCGATGAGAAGGTTCAGCTCAATCAATTTTTAGGCGAGTATCTGCGTTACTGTTTGGCGGTCGGCGGCGCTGTGGATGTGCCGCTTAAATTGGGCGGCTAAGATTCTTGGCACGGCGAGTTCTGCATATTAGCGATTGTCATTTGGTGGCCCCTGGCGAGACCCTGCTGCAAACGGATACTGAAGCAACCCTGAGAGCCGTATTAAAGCAAGCCGCCGATGAAGCCATGCAACGCGGCTGTGACGCCATTATTGCTTCAGGAGATCTCGCACATACCCCCATAGTGTCGATATACGAACGTTTTCTGAGCATCCTTAGCGACTATTTCAGCGTGCCGACGTTAACGCTGCCTGGTAATCATGACGTGTTGCGTGCCATGCAGGAGGCGGGGATGTCCATGGACCCTATCTTCTGGGAAGACTGGCACCTGCAGGGGTTAGATAGTCACGAAGATGATCGCCCCAAGGCTCTAGTTACCGAATTGGACCGCCAGGCCGTAGCCCAAGGATTAGAGCAGGGAGCGGCGCGTTGGGTGCTGTTGGCTACCCATCACCCCTTGGTTGCTATCGACTGCCCGTGGTTGGATAAAGACCGCATCAAAGGCCCGCTGGAGTTGATGAATTGGCTCCACGATGTCAGTGACCAACGATTGTGCGGTGCAGTTTTTGGTCATGCACACCAAGAGGTTGCGGGCCGAGTAGGGGCATGGCCGGTATTTGGTGTGCCATCTACATGTTTTCAGTTCCGGCCCCGCAGCGCCAAGTTTGCAGTTGACGATAATGCCCCTGGCTATCAATGGTTGAACTTGGCAGAGGACGGAACAGTTAACAGAGCGGTTAGCAGAGTGAGTTTGTGAAGCCCATCACCCTATTGGCTCGTCAAGGCGATATACTGTCGCCGCCCCTTCCTAGGGCAACACCTCTACAGCATTGCTTAAGATAAAACGGCGCATAAAACTCTATGGCAGCAAAAGAATATTCGGCGAAATCGTTACAGGTACTTTCCGGTCTAGAACCCGTGCGGCGGCGACCAGGGATGTACACAGACACTGCTCGACCAAATCACCTGGTACAGGAAGTGGTCGATAACAGTGTGGACGAAGCGATCGCCGGACACGCGCGCGAGATAGAAGTTGCTCTAAACAAAGATGGCTCGGTAGAAGTGATCGACGATGGCCGTGGTATGCCGGTAGACAAACACCCAGAGCATAAGGTTTCGGGGGTGGAGCTTATTCTTACGCGGTTGCATGCAGGAGGTAAGTTCGACAACGAAAACTATAATTTCTCCGGNGGTTTGCATGGCGTTGGCGTGTCTGTGGTCAATGCGTTATCGGATTGGCTCGAGGTAGAAATAAAGCGCGACGGTAATTTGTACCGTCAGCGCTATGAGCGCGGTGAACCGGTCACTACGTTGGAGGTAGTGGATGCCGTGGGTAAACGTAATACCGGTACCCGTGTCCTCTTCAAACCCGAAGCCGACTATTTTGACTCGCCCACCATCAGTGTCAGTAAACTGCGCCACCTGTTGCGCGCTAAGGCGGTCTTGTGTCCGGGTCTGCGGGTCAGCCTAGCCGTCGAAGCAGACGCCACTCAGAACGAGACTTGGTATTTCGCGGATGGTCTGCAGGAGTACTTAGAGCAAGCTCTGGGCGACGCTGAAGGCATTCCTCTGACCACGGTCATGCACAGTGCAAGCGGTACCGGCGAAGCAGTCGACTATGCTCTGAAGTGGGTTGTGGATGGTCCGGCACCTCTGGCTGAATCCTACGTTAACCTTATTCCTACACCCCAAGGCGGCACCCATGTGAATGGTCTACGCTCTGGTCTGATCGATGCGCTAAAGGAATTTTGCGAATTTCGCGATTTGATTCCACGAGGGGTCAAGCTCACTGGTGATGATATCTGGGAGCAATGTAGTTATGTCCTCAGCGCCAAGCTTGCCGATCCCCAATTTGCAGGCCAGACCAAGGAACGTTTGTCGTCGCGTCAGGCGGCTGTGTTTGTAGCGGGTGCTGCAAAGGATGCTTTTAGCTTATGGCTAAACGAGCACGCCAGCGAAGGTGAGAGCATTGCCGAGCTGGCCATTAGCAACGCACAGCGGCGGATTCAGGCAGCCAAGAAAGTTGCGCGTAAACGCGTAACTGCCGGACCGGCGCTGCCCGGTAAATTGGCCGATTGCTCAGGCCAAGACACCCAAAGTGCAGAGCTTTTTCTGGTCGAGGGTGAATCAGCCGGAGGCAGCGCCAAACAAGCACGGGACCGGGAATTCCAGGCGATATTGCCGTTGCGCGGTAAAATTCTCAACACCTGGGAGGTAGATTCGGCCCAGGTGCTTGGCTCCCAAGAAGTTCATGACATCGCTTTGGCTATTGGCGTCGACCCGGGCTCTAATGACTTAGCGAGCTTGCGCTATCACAAAATCTGCATTTTGGCGGATGCAGACTCTGACGGTCTGCATATCGCAACTTTGCTTTGTGCCCTATTTGTAAAACACTTCCGGTCTCTGGTTGCGGCTGGCCATGTATTTGTGGCGATGCCACCCCTATATCGGATCGATGTGGGCAAGGACGTGTACTACGCGCTTGATGATTCCGAACGCAATGGAATTTTGGATCGCGTTGCGACAGAAAATAAACGCGCCAACCCGTCGGTGCAGCGGTTCAAGGGCCTAGGGGAGATGAATCCTATGCAACTGCGCGAAACCACCATGGTGCCGGAGACTCGGCGGCTTGTGCAGTTAACCCTCGATGCAGGACGTAAGACTGATGAAACCATGGACATGCTGCTGGCAAAAAAACGCTCGTCAGAGCGCCGCATTTGGCTTGAGAAGAAAGGCGATCAGGCGTCGATGGCCTAGCCTCATTAGTTTTAAGCGCCAACCCTATTTAAGCAGGTAGAAAAACATGGATGAAGAAGTCCAAGGGAGTGATCAAGAAACTATGCCGTTGTCGGTATATACCGAGCGCGCATATCTGGATTACTCCATGTACGTTATCAACGACCGTGCGTTACCGCATATCGGTGACGGACTCAAACCTGTGCAGCGGCGCATTATTTATGCCATGGGTGAGTTGGGTTTAAATAGTCAGGCCAAGTTCGTTAAGTCAGCGCGCACCGTCGGTGATGTACTAGGTAAATTTCATCCACATGGCGACAGCGCCTGTTACGAAGCCATGGTACTTATGGCGCAGCCTTTTTCCTTTCGTTATCCGCTGGTAGACGGTCAGGGTAACTGGGGAGCGCCTGACGACCCTAAATCTTTTGCTGCGATGCGCTATACCGAGGCGCGATTGTCGCGCTATGCAGACTTGCTGCTGGCAGAATCTCGCCAAGGCACTGTGGACTATGTGGCGAATTTTGACGGCACTGTCGATGAGCCCAAGTTATTACCCGCTCAGGTGCCGTATTTGTTGCTCAACGGCAGTACGGGCATTGCGGTGGGTATGGCTACTGACATTCCACCGCACAACTTTAATGAAGTGTTGAGTGCGTGCATTCACATGCTCGATAACCCGAAAGCCAGCGTTGCGGATTTGCTGACTCACATTAAGGCGCCTGATTATCCGACAGCGGCACAAATCATTACGCCGGAATCCGAAATTCGAGAAATCTACGAGACTGGGCGCGGTAGCATCCGAGCTCGCGCGGTTTACCACAAAGAAAACGGCGAAATAATAGTCACGGCGTTACCACATCAAACTTCGCCAGCTAAGGTTTTGGAGCAGATTGCTCAGCAAATGCAGGCACGTAAGTTGCCGATGCTGGTGGATTTACGTGACGAATCTGATCACGAAAACCCCATGCGTCTGGTGTTGGTACCGCGGTCTAATCGGGTGGATTACGAACGTCTGATGAGTCATTTGTTTGCTACCACTGATCTGCAGCGCAACTATCGGGTGAATTTGAATATCATCGGTTTAGATCAACGCCCGGCGGTTAAGAATATCGCGCAAATAATAAAAGAGTGGCTGCGATACCGCTTGGATGTTGTCACTCGGCGGCTAAATTTCCGTCTCGACAAGATTAATGATCGGCTGCACATCCTCGACGGTTTGCTGATTGCTTATCTGAATCTGGATGAGGTGATCCGCATTATTCGTGAGGAAGAAAAACCCCGTCAGGAATTGATGCGGCGTTTTAAACTTTCTGAAATTCAGGCGAATGCGATTTTAGACCTACGTTTGCGACAGTTGGCAAAACTGGAAGAAATCAAACTGCAAACAGAGAAAGACGAGCTGGCCAGTGAGAAGGCGGGGCTGGAGAAAACCTTAAGCTCGAAAGCGCGTCTGCAAACCCTTATGAAGAAAGAGTTGTTAGCGCTGGCTGCTGATTATGGCGATGAGCGTCGCTCGCCTCTTGTAGCAGTGGACGAAGCACGGGCATTTAGCGAAGAAGATTTGCTGACCAATGATCCAATTACCGTGGTGGTCTCAGACAAAGGTTGGGTGCGCGCTGCCAAAGGCCATGAGTTGGATCCGGCAGAGCTGGCCTACCGCAGCGGCGACCAATTTGCCCAAGCGGCTCGGGGCCGTACTAACGAGATACTGGTCTTTTTAGATTCTCATGGTCGGACCTATAACACTCCCGCTCACAGTCTGCCCTCTGCGCGTGGTCAGGGCGAGCCGCTAACTGGACGCTTTAAGCCAAAAGATGGCGCGCGCTTTGTTGGTGTCGCCATGGGTGGCAGCACTACCAAGGTGTTGCTGGCCAGTAACGCAGGCTTTGGCTTTATTGGACCTTTAGCCGACATGGTCACCAAGAATAAAGCCGGTAAAGCCTGCTTAAGTGTCTCTGCAAGCGCCGAAGCGTTGCCGCCAATTGTAATTCCCCCCGCCATTTTGGAATCTAACGACGGCTTAGTCGCGGCAGTAACGAATCAAGGGCGGCTGTTGATTTTTAAGCTGGCAGACCTGCCAGAGCTGTCGCGCGGCAAAGGCAACAAACTAATAAATATACCCGGTGCTGCATTCAAGGCCGGCGAGGAAAGCATGTTAGCTGTGGCAGTTCTTGGTGAGGGCGACGAGCTGATTGTGCATGCGGGTCAACGTCATCTGACAATGAAACGCAAAGACTACGACAACTATATTGGTGAAAGGGCGCGTCGCGGCGGCAAGTTACCCCGAGGGTTTCAAAAGGTTGATCGGTTGACGGTTGGCTAGGCGCAATCCGCGGTTGTCTGCCCCGATTAACTGAAGCCTAAAATCACTTCAGCCTGTTCGGTGACCAGATGCGCGTCTCGTTCTGGCAGTGCGGTGACGCTATACAAGGTTTGGCCCTGTGCGACATCAGGAAGTATCGGGTGATCGAAGTGTTGCCCCCAGCTTTTCTCAATGTCGTTGAGGTTGGCATAAACCTCATTGCTCATAAGCGCTGTATTCTTGCGCGCCAGCGCGGCCAAGGTCAGATCCGCGTCAACGTTGGCTAAGCCGTCTATTTGGGTGGCGTCGAGGGCATGCATCTCGCTGGGATCACCAGGACAGACGGCAGTGCGCAAATAACAACGAAATTGCCCTAGGGTTTCGTATTCCAGTAACAGCTCTTGTAACAGAAAGGTGGCATACAGGGCCTGCAGGCCGCTGACGGATGTTTGGTTCAGTACCAAGCAAGCGCCCTGACTGTTCAACGGCATAGCGAAGCCGGGGTATACGGCGCACACTTCGCGGCCCATATTTACCGCGTCAGCGACTGCTTGCTCGCGTTCCGTCTTTGACAATGCCAGCTGATTAATAAGATTAATCACGACGCAATAGCTTGGTGTGGCTCCGGAGTCTTCCTGCTTTACCGACACGATCGGCAGCGAGCGATTGCCGCGTGCGCTTAGTTGCATCAACAGCACGGTCAGCCAAGGTGCCGCTAGGACAGTAGCAAGGCTAGCCAACCAACGGATCCATGGTTTGGGCGGCTGAAACGCTTGGGTACTTAAATGCAGGCTGACATAGCCGGTAATCGTATCGTCGATGCTTGCAGTTGCGGTAAAGCGACTTGTGCCACTCTGGCTTCCGCTCATGGCGATCACATCATTGGCATTATCAAAAAATGTAACGCCGTCGACCTCATCGATGCTGCTCACATGGTTAGCAATAACGGCAAGATTGATGCGCTGGTTGTCGAGTAGATCGCCTGCGGTAGTTTTAGCCAGGGTATTCGCTAGGGTAGAACCGAAACGTTCCGCCTCGCGCTGGTCGGATCCGCCACTAAACCAAATAGCGGCGAGCGCAATCGCACATACAGTGCTGGCCGTGGTCGCGGCTGGCAAAGTAGCTTTGGTTGACCTGAAGCGTTTCCACCAAGGCATGAGTTTTAATCCTCGCTGAGAAAAATAACCCTAGCACATTGCGTTGCAAGTGGTGGCTAGAGTTCTCAATTTGTGGCGGCTGAAACGCCACTTAGAGCGCCATAACCGCTACACTAAGGCGCTTCGATTGCAGGGCGTGGAGTACTTGAATTGTCAGACGATGTCATCCTCATCAGCGTATCGGGTCGCGATCAGCCTGGCATGATGTCGCGCCTGATGGCGGCATTGCAAGATGTCGAGGCTGATATTTTAGACATCGGTCAGGCGGTAATTCATAACGAATTAGCGCTTGCGGTGCTTGCTCGAGTCGCCGCAATAGCAGATTCCCGTATGCGTATCGAAAGCGCATGTGCATCGGAAGATGTAGTGGTGCGGATAACGCCGGTGCAGTCGTCCGATCAAGTGATGTGGTCGGAATTTGCTGACGCAAACCGCTTTATTGTTACGGTTATGGCGTTGAACCACGGTGTTGATGCGATGCATGTGGTCAGTGAGCTGACCTACCAATACGGTTTGAATATTGATTTTGTGCGCCGCCTAACCAAGGCCGCCCAAGATATCGCCGGTGCTGCGGTGCCGCGGCTGTGTGTAGAGATGCGCGTAAGTGGTACCCGGGCATCCGCAGATGATCGTCAATCTCTGCAAAAAGACCTTACTCATGCTGCTGAGCGACTTGGATTCGATTTCAGTGTCCAGGCAGATACGGTATTTCGCCGCAACCGTCGTCTAGTGGTGTTGGATATGGATTCCACGTTGATCGCCGAAGAGGTGATGGACGAGTTAGCTAAACGCCATGGGTTTGGCGAACAAGTTATTGCCATTACTGAGGCCGCGATGGCTGGGGAAATAGATTTTAAAGAAAGCTTCCGGCAGCGTGCGCGCTTACTGCGCGGTATGCCGAGAGAGTTTCTGCAGGAAGTTGCTGAATCAGTAAAGCTTAACGATGGGGCGCATCGATTGATCAAGGCGTTAAAGCACTTTGGCTATCGCACAGCAGTCATTTCCGGTGGCTTTCAATACGTGGGCGAATATCTAGCTAAGGGCTTGGGTATTGATTATATCTACGCCAATACCCTTGAAATTGTCGACGGTAAGATGACCGGTGAGGTTATTGGGGATATTGTTGATGCCGAGTCTAAAGCGCGCATCTTGATGTCGATTGCCGAGCGCGAAGGCATTACGTTGGAGCAAACTATTGCGGTGGGAGATGGCGCTAATGATCTGCCGATGTTGACCGCCGCCGGTTTAGGAATTGCCTACCACGCCAANGCGGTAGTCAAAGAAAGTGCCCGACACTCGATCTCGAACTTTGGCCTGGACGCAATTTTGTACCTCATCGGATTCAGCGATAGCGACATTGAGCAGGCCCTCGGTCAGGGCAGCTAGGCGAGTAATGTTTTTGACGCTTCACCAGGCAGCTCCCTGACAAGCTTTGGCAGCAAGTAGCCCGGCAAGCGGCGCTGCATTTGCGCGTAAATTTTCTTGGCCTCGTCATCAGCAACAAAAAAATGCTCAGTACCTGCGACATGGTCGGTAAGGTGTAAGTAGTAGGGTAATACGCCTTGGGTGAACAGTTTTTCCGATAACTGCACCAGCGTGCCGACGTCGTCGTTAATGTCGCGCAACAGCACGGACTGATTCAGCAGGGTTACACCACTTTGCTTAAGGCAATCCAAGGCACGCGCTGTAGTGTCGTTTAATTCTTGTGGGTGATTACTGTGTACCACCATCACTATTTGACAGCGGCGGTTGGCCAGAGTNTCCATTAGCGTTTGGGTAAGCCGCTCGGGCAGTACAATCGGTATGCGGCTGTGGATGCGGATGCGCTGAATATGAGGAATCGACTCAATGTTGCTGATCAGTTGGGGCAGCTGGCTATCACTCAGCAGTAAAGGATCACCGCCGGAGAGGATAAGTTCGCTGATGCTTTGGTCAGCAGTGATGGCTGCAAGGGCGTCTTGATGATTCTTCGGTCGATGTTCAGTGTAGGGGAACTCGCGGCGGAAACAGTAACGGCAATTTATGGCGCATCCTGGCGTGGTAATCAGCAACGCACGGCCCTGATATTTTTGCAGTAGGCTCGGGGCCTTAATGAAGCCACGGCTAGGGTCGGTTTCGGCTAGCGGGTCGCGCTTAAACCCAGCGCTAATCTGGTGTTCCTGCAGGGTTGGCAATACCTGTTTTAACAAGGGATCGTTGGCATTACCCGGGCTCATTCGGGCGATAAAACTCGGTGGTGCCAACAAGTGAAATTGCGCAGTTGTGTCTACAGGGTAGGGCAGGTCGGTGCGCTGGAGCTGTACTGCATTTAGTAGTGTTTGTGCGTCTCGGGCGGCGGCAGCCAACTCTTTAGTCCAAAGGTCATCGGGCCAGGGGCCAACGTCCGGGCTAAGATGGGCAGGAATGCGATTCGGGGTTATCATGCGCGACTTTGATATCAATGAAGTGTGTTATGGCTAACTATTCTACCAATGAATTCAAATCCGGATTGAAACTCATGCTGGAGGGGGATCCCTGCACAATTCTAGAAAACGAATTTGTAAAACCAGGGAAGGGGCAGGCGTTTAATCGCGTTAAGTTTAGAAACCTCAAGAATGGCCGGGTTTGGGAGCGCACCTTCAAATCGGGTGAATCTCTGGAAGGTGCGGACGTCGTCGACATCGATATGGAATATTTATACACCGACGGCGAGTTTTGGCATTTCATGCGCACCGACGGCAGCTTTGAGCAGGTGGCGGCCGCGGAGTCTGCGGTAGCCGACTGCAAAGACTGGCTTAAGGAGCAAGACGTATACCAAGTGACTCTGTGGAATGACGATCCCATTGCGGTGACTCCGCCAAATTTTGTTGAACTTGAAGTAACTGATACGGATCCGGGCTTGAAAGGCGATACCGCAAATGGCGGCACCAAGCCGGCAACACTGTCCACCGGCGCTACGATTAAGGGTGTACCGCTGTTTATTAACATTGGCGACATCCTAAAAGTGGATACGCGCACCGGGGAATACGTTTCTCGGGCTAAGGGCTAAGGGCTAAGGGCTAGGGACAAATAACCCGGCGCCAAGGCGAGGTTGCGCCGTAATGAATCTCGCTGAGCGCCTGCGGCTACGCGCGCAAACTCTTGGGGCTATTCGGGCATTCTTTGCCGCGCGGGATGTTGTGGAAGTTCAGACCCCTGTGCTTGCACCCGCGACAGTGACCGACCCTGACGTAGAGAGCATAGCTGTGCCGGGCTATGGTTTTCTGCAAACCTCACCTGAATATCAAATGAAGCGTCTGCTCAGTGCCGGCGCGCCCTCCATCTATCAGCTCGGACCGGTGTTTCGGCATGAAGAAAGGGGGCGCTTACACAACCCAGAATTTACCATGCTTGAATGGTATAGGTTGGGCTTCGACGACCAGCAGCTGATGCAGGAAGTTGCCGAATTGGTCGCTGTAGTACTCGGGCCGGGTGANGTGCAAACCGTAACCTATCAGCAGCTGGTTGGGGATTTATCGGATCGAGGCAATGTTCAGCGCAGTGAGCTGGATTTACGTTTTGCCGAGGCCTGCGAGAGGTTGCAACCGGGTCGATTTTTTGTGGTGGACTATCCGGCTGATCAAGCGGCGCTGGCGCGACTGCGCCCAGATAGTCCGAGTGTCGCGGCGCGCTTTGAGCTGGTGATTGATGGCGTCGAGATCGCCAACGGTTATTGGGAACTTTTAGACCCAACTGAGCACGAACGGCGATTTGCAGCAGATCGAACTCGGCGCGCAGCGCTCGGGCGAATGGACGTTGAGCCGGACCAGTCGTTTCTAGCGGCGTTGCGTAGCGGCTTACCCAATTGCGCGGGCGTGGCACTGGGCGTTGACCGCTTGCTGATGTTGGCGCAAAACGCCGATCGTCTTGATGAGGTATTACAACGGCCAGAAACCTAACAGCTCTGCCGCCAGTCGATACCGTCGCGTCTGAGGGTTTAGAGGCTTTAGAGTAAACCGCCCATGACTTCGCCCATACGTACCCGACTGCCCACCTGTAGTGTTTTCTTCAATTCCACCGCGCCTTTTGGAAAACAACAAATCACGGTAGAACCCAGCAGAAAACGTCCAATTTCAGCGCCACGGTCAAGGGCCAAGCTATGTTGATTAATTTGTATGGATTGATAAGGCGACAATGGCCCAGGCCAAACAGTTTCGATGGATGCGACAATTAAAGCGCCGACTAAAATAACCAGCATCGGTCCGAAGCTGGTATCGAATCGACAGACTAGGCGCTCGTTGCGCAAAAATAGACCCTCAATGTATTCCTCGGTCACTGCGTTTACCGAAAACAATGCGCCTGGATAGGCGATGGTCTCGGTGAGTGTGCCCGCGTAGGGTAAGTGAATGCGGTGATAGTCGCTGGGCGCCAGATAAATTGTGCAGAAGTCGCCGCCTTCAAAGCCATGGCTCGCACTCCCAGCAAGGCCACGCAGAGAGTAGCGCTGGCCTTTGGCCTGGAACAACTGCTCCTCAGTAATCGCACCTAACTGGCTAATGCAGCCGTCTACCGGGCTGGCTAACTCATTAATTGCGTCAGGCATAGGTCTTGCGGCCGGATCTAGGCTGCGCGTAAAAAAGTCATTAAAGCTCGAATAATNGCTGAACTTTTTGCGCTCNGCTTCGGCTANAGAGATGTCATAAATCCGCGCAAATTGTTCGATAAAGGTTGCGCTTATGCGCGGGTTTTCGCTCTGCGCGAGCTGCCCCAAAACACGAGACAGCAGATGCTGGGGTAGCAGTTTTTGCAGACTTGCGAAATATTTGCTCATGGCGGTAATTATTCCGTTACTCGATAGGGAGATCTGGATCGTTACCCCACTCGGCCCAGGATCCGTGGTAGGCACGAATGTCGATTCCGAGGAGCCGTCCGACCAAATAGGATAGCCCGGATCTATGATGAGTTTGGCAGTGGGTGATGACACGGGTGCTTTGATCGATTCCTAATGTCGCAAAATCCTCCCGCAAGTTCTCGCGTAAGCGCCTATGCCTACCTGGATCTTTAAGCAACTCCCAATCTAGATTCACTGCCCCGGGAATGTGTCCTGCGCGGGCAGAGCCACTGCGCAGACCCAGATACTCGTCGCGGGACCGCACATCTAAGATCACCTGGGCGGGCTCATCGATGGCGGCCAGCACATCAGCAATTTCTGCGATGGGTTGGCTATTGATCGCTAGCTGGATTGGCGGTTGATCTGTGGCTGCGGCAAACGCGCCAGAACTTAATCCACCCCCGGCACCCGCCCAGGCGTGCAAGCCCCCGTTCAGGTAAGCCCAGTCAGCGTGACCAATAGTATCCATCACCCACAATAATTTACCGGCCCAGCCGCCGCCCTCATCGTCATAGGCAATAACTCGGCGCTCGGGGCGATAGCCAATACCGCTCAGGGTCTGCTGTAGCGAGGATATATCCGGCAACTTGCCGACCGCGGGCGCCACTCCGCAGCACAGCTGGGCTGGTTCAACCAATGCCGCACCCTCAATGTGTGCTTGTGCGAAAACCGCATGGGAGGTCACTTGAATGAGCAGGTCGTCGCGGCCTAGCGGCAGCGTCAGATCTTCAGGTTCGAGCAGCTTAGGGTTAGACAATGATGAGTGGCTGGCCATGGTACGTCTTTTCTTACAAGCAAAAACAATAACAGTTTCCTGAGCCTATGACGCGGGGTATCTGCCTCGTTTAAGCATCCAAGTCACTGTCAGCGAGCGTCGGTAATGCTGGGTAGGGCGAATTGGTTCGCCAATCCGAGCCTTGGCCTAAGTCAAATCGTCATCTATATTGGTATGGCTTTGCTGCTTTGAGTGACTATGAACGCTGATTTGGTGTGGATTGACTTAGAAATGACCGGGCTAGATGTGGCTAAAGATCGCATCATTGAAATGGCTACGATCATTACGGACAGTGACCTCAATGTCATTGCCGAAGGTCCCGTGTTGGCGATTCAGCAGCCGCAGTCGTTACTTGATGGGATGGATGAGTGGAATCAAACCCACCACTCGGCATCGGGTTTGCTGGATCGAATCGCAGTAGAGGGCGTATCTGAACGCGAGGCCGAAGCGGTGTCCTTGGCATTCATTGAGCAATATCTTGAGGCGAATCAAGCGCCGTTGTGTGGCAACAGTATCTGGCAGGATCGGCGGTTTTTGTCCCGCTACATGCCGACGTTAGAACGTTATCTGCATTACCGCATGATCGATGTAAGCAGTGTCAAGGAACTGGCGAAACGCTGGCATCCCGAGGTGGCGTCAGGCTTCAAAAAGAAAGGTGAGCACACGGCATTAGCGGATATCCGAGAATCTATTGAGGAGCTTCGGCACTACCGAAACCATTTATTCAATTTGCCCCATTAATTTTTCCAAGGCCCAGTCGATGTGTTCATCCACCATATCGTTAAGTTGCCCACGGCGTTTTTGCAGGGCACTTATGGCTTCGGTTGTGGCAGGGCCATTACCCAGCGCAATCGCTAAGTTACGCTGCCATTGCGCATAGCTGACACGCCGCATGGCAGAGCCTACGGTCAGGGCGTCGTGGTCTTTCTCACTAAGCAGAAATAAATCAATTAGATCGCGGTTCTGTAAGTTATGCCGTGGAGCGAAGTCTGGTNCATTCGTGGTGGGCGCATCTCGATTCCACGGGCAGAACAATTGGCAGTCGTCGCAGCCGTAGATTCGGTTGCCCATTTTATCGCGTAGCTCGACATCGATAGACCCCTTGTGTTCAATGGTCAGGTAAGAAATGCATCGTCGTGCGTCGAGTTTTTTCGGACCAACGATCGCTTGGGTGGGGCATACAGTGATGCACGCATTGCACTTGCCGCAGGCCTCTTTGACTGGCTGATGGCTCAATGCTAACGGCGCATTGGTATAAATCTCACCAAGAAAAAACCAAGACCCGGCCTCTTCATTTAACAACAGGGTATGTTTACCCATCCAACCGAGTCCGGCCTTGGCGCCGAGTGCTTTTTCCAGCACTGGGGCAGAGTCAGTAAACGCCCGGTACTGATGCCCCGGCAACGCTTGGTCGATTTTCTGTGCTAGGTTGGCGAGGCGTTTGCGCAGGATTTTGTGATAGTCACGACCGAGGGCGTAGCGAGAAATATACGCCTTCGAAGAGCAGGCTAGGACTTCCAGAGGCTGAGTGTCTGGGGGCAAATAATTCATTCGAGCACTGATCACTCGGCAGGTCTCTAGCTCCAATAGTTCCGGGTGCAGACGTTTTTCTAGGTTGCGATGCAGATAGCCCATGTCGCCGGCAAAACCCTTGGCTAACCATTCACGCACATAGGGTGCATGGGCGCTCAAGTCCACATCGGTTACCGCTATGGCATCGAATCCTAACTCTTGTGCCCAAACTGTAAGCTGGGGTTGGTCAGGAAGCGCGCTGGCTGATTGTTCGTTACTGATAGTGTGCTCCGACGACTACGCCCTGGGAGGGCATAACAGTATACTGTCTGCTCGTCATGGTCAGTGGATTAGGACCATCAAACCTGAGCTCATGCATAGCCCCAAATATCAACTTCATACCGCAGCGCAGATCCAAGAGATAGAGGCGCGTGCGATGCAACCGATTCAGCACCTGGGTATGGGCATAGACAGCTATACGCTGATGCAACGCGCGGGACTTAGCGCTTTTGAACATATGCTGCAGCGCTGGCCTGACACCAGGGCCGTCTCGGTGGTCTGTGGTAAGGGCAATAATGCGGGTGACGGCTACATCGTGGCCCGCTTGGCGCATCAATTAGGTCTGCAGGTCCAGCTCATAGCGGTTAATAGTCCTGAGCTGTTGCAGGGCGATGCACGAACAGCGTACGCGGATTTTGTGGCGGCGGGNGGCGCAGTTGAGTCTGCCGATCAACCAATAAAACATGATTTAGTGGTCGATGCTCTGTTGGGCACAGGCTTTCGGCCGCCGCTACGAGACTCACATTCAGAGATCATTCAGCGCATCAATGAATCTGCGGCCGTAGTACTGGCGCTGGATGTACCCAGTGGCGTTGATCCAAACACCGGCGCCGTTGCCAACGCGTATGGCGTAGCGGTTGCAGTTCGTGCGTCCATGACCGTTACATTTGTCAGTCGTAAAATTGGCTTGTATACGGGAGCAGGCAAAGGTTTCGTTGGTGATTTACATGTAGCTGATCTCGGTATTACTGATCTTTCAAACAGTGCCTCGGGTCAGGCGACATTGTTGACTTGGCAGCATCAGCTACTGCCTGCATTGCCGGTAAATACCTATAAGCACCAACGGGGCAAAGTGGTCATCGTAGGCGGAGATCTCGGTATGGGTGGCGCGGTGCTAATGGCTGCAGAGGCGGCACTGCGTTGTGGTGCGGGTTTGGTTAGCATTGTCAGCCGACCAGAACATCGAAGCGCACTGCTCGCGCGCGTACCCGAGGTCATGTTTGTTGATGCAGAATCTGCCGCGCTGCAAGACACCCTTAATGCTGCCGACTTCATCGTGATCGGACCTGGATTGGGCAGAGACCTATGGGGCGCTGAATTATTCGCGATAGTAGCTGCCACCGCGGCCGCAAAATTGATCGACGCAGACGGTTTGTATTGGCTCGCTAAGGCCGACGAAATGCCGGCAAGCGATCTATTCATAACCCCCCATAGCGGCGAGGCAGCAAAATTATTGAGTGTCGATGTGCCTGCTGTCGAGGCGGATCGACTAGAGTCTGCACTGCAATTGGCGAGAAGTTATGGGTGCAATGTTGTGTTAAAGGGTCCGGGGTCAGTGGTAGTGACGGAAAACGGTGTACAGATTTGTGGCCACGGGGGCCCAGGGATGGCTACGGCTGGCATGGGCGATGTGTTAGCGGGCATTTGTGCTGGTTTGATGGCGCCGCTCTACGCGGGTAACAAAGGCCGCCAAGGTCGCGAACAATTTGCCCAGGCTATTGCATTACACAGTGCCAGTGCAGATGTTGCAGCAGAGTCCCTAGGGCCACTTAGTGTTATGGCCACCGATGTAATATCGAGACTTCCAGGTTTGTTGTCGGGCAGGGAGTGTCTCGATGACTGAAGCGCTGGAACAAGTTTTGGCAGACGAAGCAGCTACGGTGGCTTTTGGACAGGAGCTATTGCAGCTGATTCAGGACCGCTGCGGGGATTCGGCGCTGGTAGCCCTTGAAGGCGATCTTGGCGCTGGCAAGACCACCTTAGTCAGAGGCATACTGCGAGCCTTAGGCTTTTCTGGTGCGGTAAAGAGTCCCACTTATACCCTGTTGGAGCCTTATAGCTTAGGCGATTTAGATTTGTATCATTTCGACTTATATCGCTTGGAATCGGCTGAAGAGCTAGAGTTCGTGGGCTTCGAAGAGATCCTTGATGGTCCGGGACTTAAATTGTTTGAATGGCCCCAACGTGGAGCAGGCTGGCTGCCAGCGCCTGACATTTTGGTTCGATTAACGCTGCATCAACCTGCCGGCGCTGATCCTTCGGCACCGGCTCAGCGCCATGTCCGGGTGCTAGTACCCGATGCTTAGAGTTTTATCGGCAATCATCCTATGTTCGCTGTCGGCGCAGCTGATTGCCGCGACAATACAAGGTGTGCGTGTGCATGAGTCGCCTGATGCAACACGTATCGTTCTCGACACCTCCGCAGCGGTCAAATACAAGTACTTCACCTTAGATAAGCCTGAGCGGGTTGTTATCGACCTAGCCAACGCGAAGCTTGCTGAGGGCTTGGATCTTGCCAAGGTGGCAAAGGATCTTGTTCGTATCAAGAAAATCCGTGGTGCGCCCCGGGGTAAGGGGTTCCGGTTGGTGTTCGACGCCAAACAAAAGTTGCGGCCGAATGCATTTACCCTCAAGCCAATTTCTCCCTACGGTCATAGGTTAGTGATGGATCTGGCTGCACCCAAGCCGGTGCGCAAAAAGCCGGCTAAGAAAGAGCCTGAAACCCGACCGCAGAATAGAGATGTTGTGATTGCCATTGACGCGGGCCACGGCGGTGAGGACCCAGGGGCATTGGGGCCGAAACGAAAACAAGAAAAACATCTGGTTTTGCAAATCGCCAAGCGCACGGCGCAAGCCATAAATGCCAAGCCAGGATATCGAGCGGTGCTCACCCGTACCGGTGATTACTATATTGCTCACCGCAA
The DNA here is from genome assembly GCA_002684495.1 of Gammaproteobacteria bacterium. Classification (GTDB taxonomy): domain Bacteria; phylum Pseudomonadota; class Gammaproteobacteria; order Pseudomonadales; family Azotimanducaceae; genus UBA4421. The sequence goes on from NYVG01000041.1 coordinate 32,678, forward strand.
ACGCACGGCGTTGGCCCGTGAAGCCCGTGCTGACCTGTTTGTGTCGATCCACGCGGATGCATTCACCAGCGCAGCGGCCAGTGGAGCATCTGTGTACACCCTGTCGGATCGTGGCGCCACCAGTGAAACCGCCAAGTGGCTGGCCGAGCGAGCTAATCAATCGGATCTATTAGGGGGGGTTGGCGATGTCAGTTTGAGCGATAAAGACGATGTGCTCGCCCATGTGCTCCTAGACTTATCCATGGACGGTAACCGTTCTTACAGCATCGAGGTCGGCCAGTCAGTACTCAATCAAATGGGTAAGATGACAAAGTTACACAAGAAACAGGTCGAGCAAGCGGCGTTCATAGTGCTCAAATCTCCTGATATGCCCTCTATCTTGGTGGAGACGGGATTCATTTCTAATCCACAGGAAGCCCGGCGTCTGTCGCAAAGAGAGCACCAAACCAAGTTAGCCAACGCCATTGCAAACGGAATCGATCAGTTTATGCGAGCGAATCCGCCGCCGGGTACGGCGATCGCGGCGCGGCGGCAGGAGTTGCGTCACACCATTGCACGAGGTGATACGTTGTCTGAAATAGCTGCGCGTTATGGGGTTACGGCGAACGCCTTGAAACGGCGTAATGCTATTCGCGGTGATAAGATTCGAGTTGGGCAAACCCTGTTTATTCCCGGAGATCCTTGAGNTATGACTGAGGCCAGAGTTCAACGATTAAGCGCTTTCGTAGCCGATCAAATCGCCGCCGGTGAAGTGGTGGAGCGGCCGGCTTCTATCGTTAAGGAATTAGTCGAGAACAGTCTAGATGCTCGTGCGACCAATATTGAGGTCCGTAGCGTTGCCGGCGGGGTGGAATCTCTGTGGGTACGAGACAATGGTAGCGGCATTCACAAAGACGATTTAGCGCTAGCAGTAGAGCGGCATGCCACGAGCAAAATCGCCCATGCCCAAGATCTGTTGGGTATAGGGAGTTTGGGGTTTAGAGGGGAGGCGCTGGCCAGTGTAGCCTCGGTATCGCGGTTTAAGATCAGTTCCGCGCAACCCCAGGTTGATGCTGGTTGGTATCTCGAAACCCATGGTGGAGGAGCCGTTGGCAGTGGTCCCGTTGCCCATAATCAAGGTACATCGGTGGAGGTATGGGATCTGTTTTTTAATACCCCGGCGCGGCGCAAGTTTCTCAAAGCCGAGCGAACTGAAAACCAACAGATCGACTTAGTTATACGCCGACTAAGCCTAGCGCATATGGATGTCGGGTTCTCCTTAGTGCAATCCAAGGGTGGGCAAAGCGCTGCTGCGGCTANGGGTGCGGAATCCAAGCGGCTGAACTTAGTTGCCGGCGACTCCGAAGGTCGGCTCGCTCAGGTGCTGTCCCCCGGATTTGTCCAACAGTCGATATTTGTCGATGAGAGTGCTCAGGGTTACCGTCTATATGGCTGGGTTGGGCTGCCTCAGCATAATCGCCGTTACATGGATCAGCAGTTTTTTTACGTCAATGGGCGCAGCATCCGTGACAAGCTTGTGGGCCATGCGATTCGCCAAGCCTACAGCGACGTAATGTTTCATGGCCGTCATGCCGTGTATGTGTTGTTCCTAGAGTTGGCTCCTGATCTTGTCGATGTCAATGTGCACCCGACGAAACACGAAGTACGATTTCGCGACGCGCGCAATGTCCATGATTTTATCTTTGGATCACTAAATCGAGCGTTGCGGGCGATAAGGCCGGCGCGTCAAGAACAGTCGCTACCGTATACCGAAGCCGCCTCCACGATGCCTAATCAATCGGCGCTGGGTCTGAGTCCACCACGAAATTCCGGCAGCAGCAACCTGCCTGGTGGCTTTGCCCAAGCAATACACCAGCAGCACACTGTTGCTGATGCGTCAGCCCAGTGGCGCGCTCCAGAAGTGGCGGTCGAACATCCGCTGGGCTATGCGATAGCCCAATTGCATGGAATTTATGTGATCGCTCAAAACGCCGAGGGCATAGTCATTGTTGACATGCATGCGGCCCACGAGCGCATTGTCTACGAGAAAATGAAAGCACAGCTGGAAGCCGGTTCGGTAGCGCGTCAACAGTTGTTAGTACCGCTTACGTTTGATGTCAGTGAAACCGATGCCCAGTGGGTTGAAGATCTGGCGGAACACTTGCACAAAAGCGGGCTGGTCATCGAAAGGTTAGGCCCGTGCAGCGTTACCGTCAGAGAAGTTCCAGTATTGTTGGCCGATGCAGACTTACAACAAATGGTGACAGACCTGCTTGCAGAATTGGCAGAGTTCGGCACCGCTGAAGGCGTTAATCGGCATGGCTTGGATCTTCTAGGCAATATCGCATGCCGGGGCTCAGTGCGTGCCAACCGCCGACTGACCTTGCCGGAAATGAATGCGCTGTTACGCGATATGGAGGCAACAGAGAACGCTGGATTGTGTAATCACGGACGCCCCACCTATGTGCAGCGCAGCCTGGATGAACTCGACCGTTTGTTTTTACGGGGGCAGTAGAGGTGGTCGCTGCTGCATCTGTGGCTGTTGTTATCGGGCCAACAGCGGCCGGGAAGACAGCAGTGGCTATGGCGCTGCAGGACCAGTTAGGTGGGCCTTCAAAAGCGCAATTGATCAGTGCGGACTCTGCTCTGGTGTATCGAGGTATGGACATCGGCACAGCAAAACCGAACGCTCAGGAACTTGCGGCGTATCCCCATCGACTGATTGATATCCGAGATCCCATTGAACCATACTCTGCAGCGGATTTTGTCAATGATGCTGACGCCGCGATTTTGGCAGCGCTGGAGCAACAGCAAACGCCCATTATTGTTGGCGGCACTATGCTTTATGTGCAACGGTTTATTAATGGCATTGCCGAGCTGCCCAGCGCAGATTCTGCCATGCGTCTGGAATTGCAGGAGCAGTTAGCACGTCTGGGGAGCGCTGCCATGCACGCTGAGTTATCCGCGATAGACCCCGTGGCAGCAGGCAAGATTCATCCGAACAACCATCAGAGATTGTTACGTGCGCTGGAAGTGGTGCGTGCTACTGGACAATCCATGTCTGCCCAGTGGCAGGCTGCAAAGGGCGCTATTGCAACCAGTCGGCTGCCAATAAAGTTGGTAACGGCAGCCGTTGTGCCGACTCAGCGACAAGTTTTGCATCAGCGCATTCATGAACGTTTTGAAGCGATGTTGCAGGCAGGCTTTTTGCCGGAAGTTGAGAAGCTTATGCAGCGTGGTGACCTGCATTCTGATCTGCCCGCCCTGCGCGCGGTGGGTTATCGTCAAGCCTGGCAATTTTTGCGTGGCGATTGCTCCCATGCCGACTTCGTCGCGGCGGTGTTGGCTGCCACTCGTCAATTGGCGAAACGCCAACTTACGTGGTTGCGTGGATGGTCGAATATCGACCTACAATCTGCTGCGGCACCCGAGCAGATTGCGGCCCAACTAAAGCAGTTACTCTGAGGCGTTAGGCCGCGAAAAAAATTGTTGGCGACATGCTAAAATGGCGCGACTTTGCATAGAATAACAATAATAATATGCTGCTACGCCCTAGCAGAGAATCTTGTTGCCGGGGCAGCGAGGAGGCCAAATGTCNAAGCGCGAAAATCTTCAAGACCCGTATTTGAATGCATTACGCAAAGAGCGGGTACCGGTGTCGATTTTTCTGGTTAACGGTATTAAGTTGCAGGGGCAAATCGAGTCTTTTGACCAATTTGTNGTGCTGNTGCGCAATACCGTCAGTCAGATGGTCTACAAGCACGCGATCTCAACGGTTGTGCCAGCGCATAACGTTAAGTTTGAAGTTGACGAAGCGCGCAGCTAAGCCGTCCTCTGATTAACGATTGTATGCTTTATGTTATTTGACCGGCCGGAAGTAGGTCGGCGAACGCTATTGCTGCAAATCGAGTTGCGGCAAAAAGCCAACCCCGACGCCCAGGAGTTAAGCGAGCTGGCGCGTTCAGCGCAATTGGTGGTGGCCGCCGTCATCACTGTCAAGCGGGATGCGCCTCATCCCCGATGGTTTGTTGGCAGCGGCAAGGTAGAGGAACTAGCGCAACTATTGCGCATGCATGGCGCGGATATTGTGCTGGTAAACCACGATTTATCACCGGCCCAGCAACGTAACCTAGAACAAGCGCTGGATTGCCGTCTGATTACCCGCACAGAACTGATTCTGACCATCTTTGCAGATCGGGCCCGCAGTCACGAAGGTCAGCTGCAGGTTGAGCTTGCGCAGTTAAAGCATGCCCAGACTCGGTTGGTTCGTGGATGGACTCACCTAGATCGACAAAAAGGTGGCATCGGTATGCGTGGGGCCGGTGAAAAACAGATTGAACTCGATCAGCGGATGCTTAGTGAGCGAATCAAAGCCACTCAGGCCAAGATAGCTGAGGTCAGCAAACGGCGTCAGCAAAACCGCCGTGGACGTAACCGTCGCGGCACCCCCACCATAACCCTGGTCGGTTATACGAATGCAGGTAAGTCGACGCTCTTTAATAGCCTCACGGACGCTCAGGTGCTGGCTCAGGACATGTTGTTTGCAACCCTAGATCCGACCATGCGTAAAATTCAGGTGCCGGGCACGGGCGAGGTGGTGCTGGCAGATACGGTAGGGTTTGTCAGTTTGCTACCGCATACCTTAGTTGAGGCGTTCAAAGCCACGTTAGAAGAGGTTATACACTCGGATCTGTTGTTGCATGTGGTGGATGCGAGTGATCCGTTATGGCGTGAGCGGATGGAACAGGTACAGCAGGTGCTGGATGAGATTGGCGCTGCGGAATTGCAACAAATTGTGGTGTTGAATAAAGCCGATCTACTGGAATCGGAGGCCCAGCAGATGCTCGCAGGAGCTGGCTGCTTAATTTCAGCGCAATCCCAGCAGGGCTTGGATGCCCTAGTTGGGCAAATTGGTGATGTCTTGGGTGTGGTTGCTCCGCACCATGTGATACTGCCGGCTACCGATGGGCGCAATCGAGCATGGTTGTATCGCTCTGGGGCGGTTTTGAACGAAACCCTGCGTGAGGATGGCTCAGTTCAATTAACCGTGCAGGCTGACCGGCAGTTACTCGGCCAAATCAAACAAAAAACCGGTCTGTTGTTGGACAATTCCTAATGGCAACATGGGTTTGCTGCTGACCTATTGAAGTTTTTGCAGAATACCCCAGATAAACAATGGGCCGGGAGTCATTAAGCGTTGNTGTAAGGTCGCGAGTTGTTTGGACCAACAATACAGTTTGTTTATCTTAATGCATGCACATGGCTGCAAAACCCTTCTACAATAGCGGAATAGGAACTAACGCTTCACTAGCGGAGTAAAACCATGGCTTGGAACGAATCAGGCGGAGACGATAAAGACCCTTGGGGTAACCGTGGCAACCAAGGGCCACCAGATCTTGATGAGGCGATTCGAAAGTTGCAGTCGCAATTGTCAGGATTGTTTGGCGGTAAGGGTCCCTCTGGTGGCGGCGTTAAAGGGCCGTCTCAGGGAATGATCTGGCTAGGCCTGATTGCAGCGTTGGCGTTGTATGGTTTTGCTGGAATCTACCAGATAGATGAACAAGAACGCGGCGTCGTTTTTCGTTTTGGAGAGGTCCAACCCGAGCTGAAAACAGCTGGCCTAAAATGGAATCCTCGGTTCATAGACCGCGTTGAATTAGTAAACGTAACTCAGGTTCAATCGCACAATCACCAAGCGCTGATGTTGACCAAGGATGAGAACATTGTTGATGTCAGCCTTACGGTGCAGTGGGTGATCGACGATGCGGCTGCTTTCCTAATTAATGTGCGCGAGCCACGCAAGAGTCTCAGTCAGGCCACCGAGAGTGCGTTACGGCATGTGGCGGGTTCCGCAACCATGAACGAGGTTATCACTGACGGTCGAGAAGCAATCGCCATTGAAGTGCAAGACCGATTGCAGCGTTACCTAAAGAGCTACGGTACGGGAATCCAGATTACTAAGGTGAATATTGATCGAAGTGCGCCGCCGGTGCAGGTGCAGGACGCTTTCAACGATGTGCAGAAAGCGAAAGAAGATCGGCAACGATTTGAGAACCAGGCCATAGCCTATGCGCAGCAAGTGGTTCCGGAAGCTCGTGGTCGCGCGCAACGACAAATAGAAGAAGCTCAGGGCTACAGAGACCGTGTTATTGCCCGATCCGATGGTGAGGCCCAGCGCTTCGAAAAGTTGCTAACCGAATACCAACGTTCACCTGAGGTGACCCGTGATCGGCTATATCTCGACGCGCTGGAGAAGGTGTTTAAGAATTCCAGCAAGGTCATGGTGGATGTTGAAGGCGGCAACAATATGATGTATCTGCCCCTAGACAAGATGGCGCAACGAACTCCGGAAGTCGCCTTGGACCGTGAGGTGGTGCGTGCGGCAGTAGAAGAGCTGCGCCGTGAATTGACTAACAACCGGACCACATCGACCCGTGGTCGGGCCAACAACTAGGAGCTGAATATGTCTATGCGATCTACGATTTTAGTTGCGATCCTGGCGGTGGTTGTGGTCGGGTTCAACGCCTCGGCATACCGAGTGCAGGAGACAGAAAAAGCCATTCTGCTGGAATTCGGTAACATAGTTGACGCCGATATAAGGCCTGGCTTGCACTTTAAAATGCCTATCGCCGAGGCGGTAAAAAAATTCGACGCACGGGTGCTAACCGTTGATGCGAGCCCTGAGACCTACTACACGTTAGAGAAAAAACCGCTGATCGTGGACTCTTTCGTAAAGTGGCGAGTTGCCGANAACGAACTATTCTACAAGGGTACCTCTTTCGATGAGCGCCGGGCTCAGCGATTGCTGCAAGAGCGTGTTAACGAAGGTTTGCGTAACCAAATCAGTAAGCGTGAGATGTTCGAAGTCATCTCTGGCGAGCGCGACCAACTGATGGATGACCTGCGCCAAGATCTCGACAGAGTCATGCGCGAATCTGTAGGGGTCGAAGTCATCGATGTACGGGTAAAGAAGATCGACCTGCCGGCTGAAGTGTCTTCAACGGTATACGAGCGGATGAATTCAGAGCGTGACATTGAAGCGCGCCAGTATCGAGCAGAGGGTCAGGAACAAGCGCTGGCTATCCGCGCAAAGGCGGACCGCGACGCGGTGGTTCTTGAAGCCGAAGCCTATCGCGAAAGCGAGCAACTGCGAGGTGATGGCGACGCCAAAGCTGCTGAGCAATATGCGTCGGCGTACAATAAAGATCCGGAATTCTATGAGTTTTATCGCAGCATAAACGCCTACAGCGAAGTATTTGCGAATAAGAGCGATTTGCTGGTGCTCGATCCTAACAGCGAATTTTTTAAGTATCTGCAAGACGGTAACGCTAAGAAGTAGATTTTCTTTTAGCGACACGGATGTAATGAAAACACACTGGCGGCTGCCCAAAGGGGTAGACGAATTACTGCCTCCTCGTGCCTGGGACCTTGAGCTCCTAAGGCGCCGCGTACTCAATGTATTTGATCAGTGGGGGTTTGACTACATCGACCCACCGGTGATCGAGTACTTGGATGCCTTGCTGGTAGGTAGTGGTGAGGATCTGGATCTGCAGACGTTAAAGGTCGTGGATCAGATCAGCGGCCGGCAGCTCGGTGTGCGCGCCGATATGACCTCCCAAGCTGTGCGTGTCGACGCCCACAGCGTAATTACCGATGGCGTACAGCGCTTGTGTTATGCCGGCCCGGTCGTCTTTGCCAACCCGGCATCGACCCAGACATCCAGAGTTCAACTCAAGGCCGGAGCAGAAATCTTTGGTGCTCCGAGCATCGATGCCGATGTGGAAGTGGTTGGTCTAATGCTGGAAGCCTTGCGGGTTGCACAGATTAATACGCCTGTTGTGCTGCTCGGTCACATGGGCATCTATCGCCAACTCGTCTCCGAGTTATTGCGGGCTGGTGACTTGCAACCAGAGCAGCAAGCGCNATTGTTTAACAGCGTGCAGCGCAAGGCCGAATCGGATATCCGCGAGCTGTTGGGGGCCAGTGTGCTGTCCGATATGATGGTTGCTCTGCCGACCCTGATGGGCCAGCCGGATATACTCACCGAGGCTCGGCAGGTGCTCGCCTACGCCCCTCAGGGGGTGCTCGACAGCCTTGATGAATTGGCGCTCTTCGCCGAGCGTGTGAACCTTCACTGTGGCGCCGAAATTCGCATCGATGTTGCGGAATTGTCCGGCTATGGCTATCACAACGGTGCAGTGTTCGCGGTCTATCATCCGGAACATGGTCGTGCGCTAGCTCAAGGCGGACGCTACGATGGCGTTGGCGAAGCGTTTGGTCGCGCGCGGGCGGCCACTGGGTTCGATATGAATTTAAAGCAACTGCTGGTTTCCAGTGATGGGCAAGCCGATGTCATTTTTGCCCCGTTGCAGACCCAGCACGAGCTGCGCGCGTCACAACGGGCGAAAATTGAAACATTGCGCGCTGCAGGGTCGCGGGTGGTGAGTGGCTTGTCTGAGGGGGAAGCTGCGCCGGCGGGTTGTACTCGCCAATTGAGTCATCTTGATGGGCGGTGGCAGGTAGTCAGTTTGTAACCTGCGCGACAGCGCTGGTGTGAAGAGCAAGTAATCGTTTACGAATAGGGCGGGAATATGGGACGGAGCGTAGTCGTCATTGGTACTCAATGGGGCGATGAAGGAAAGGGCAAGATTGTCGATTGGTTGACCGATGAAGTCGCAGCAGTAGTGCGTTTTCAGGGCGGTCACAACGCCGGCCATACTTTGGTAATTGACGGCGAAAAAACGGTACTGCACGTGATTCCATCCGGCATCCTGCATGATAACGTTCAATGCGTGATTGGTAACGGCGTGGTACTGGAACCTCATGAGTTGCTGAAAGAGGTGCATGCGCTAGAGGCGCGGGGTGTGCCCGTGCGTGACCGTTTGAAAATCTCGCCAGCATGCCCGTTGATTTTGCCCTATCACGTGCAGCTCGACCTAGCTCGTGAAGAAGCACGCGGTAGTAAAAAAATTGGTACTACCGGCCGTGGTATTGGTCCGGCCTACGAAGACAAGGCGGCGCGGCGCGGGCTGCGTTTGGGCGATATGTTCTATTGGCAATCATTTGCCGACAAGCTTGCCGAAGTAATGGAATACCACAATTTCACGCTGACCAACTATTACCAAAAGCCCAGTGTGGATTACGCTGAAACTCTAGATCAGTGTGCGTCTATTGCTGAGCAAATTAAGCCCATGGTGGCCGACATTGTGCCGTTGCTCCACGGACTTAGAGAAAATGGCGACAATCTGCTCTTTGAAGGTGCCCAAGGTGCAATGCTGGACGTTGATTTGGGTACTTATCCGTATGTTACGTCGTCAAATACCACAGCTGGAGGTACGGCTGTGGGCAGTGGTTTCGGGCCCACCTACCTGGATTACGTATTAGGTATTACCAAGGCGTATGCGACCCGGGTTGGATCTGGACCTTTCCCGACAGAATTATTTGATACAACTGGCGAACGGCTGGCCGAACGTGGCCACGAGTTTGGTTCCACCACCGGNCGTCCGCGGCGCTGTGGTTGGTTTGATGCGGTGGCGTTGCGACAAGCGGTGCAGATCAATAGTATTTCAGGCTTATGTCTAACCAAACTGGATGTTCTGGATGGTCTAGAAACGATTCGCATCTGTGTTGGCTATGCAGAGCAGGAGGGCTCGGTTGGTAATATTCACTTCGGTAGCGAGTATTACGCTGGCGTAACGCCTATTTATGAAGACGTTCCTGGTTGGCAAGAATCGACCCTAGGGATCAATCAATTCGAGGAGCTGCCGGATGCGGCGCAAAATTACATTCGGCGCATAGAAGACAGTGTCGGAGCCAAGGTGGCGATGGTTTCTACCGGCCCGGATCGGCATGAGACGATAGTGCTCGATCATCCTTTTCGGACATAATCGGCACAGGTTCAGCCAGCAACGCGATGATAAAGGAAGGCAGATGGACTCTAAGCTATTAGAACTGTTAGTGTGCCCGGTCAGTAAGGGCCCTCTGGTTTACATGCGTGACCAGCAAGAGCTGTGGTGTGCGCAAAGTCAGCTAGCCTATCCGGTTAAAGACGATATCCCGATGATGGTCCAAGACGAAGCGCGAATCCTGAGTGATGCCGAGGCATCATCGCTGCACGACTGATCTATGTAAAAATACAGTGGTCGACAGTGGCATCATGCGTTCACATTTAGAATACTCGGACGTTTATAGCCTAAGACCCAACAATCACTGGGGACAAATATGAATACCGTAACGCTCGTGACGCCGGATATGCCAGATATTGCAAATCGGACCTTGCAATCCGCCCAAGCCAAACTTGATTGGGTGGGCATGAGTAATGTGCATCAGCCTTTACGCGTCAAAGACGGCGATCAAAGCAAAGAGGTTCAAGCGAACATTCAGGTGTATGTGAACCTCGCGGATCCACTCGCGAAAGGGATCCATATGTCACGTCTTTATTTGATCTTGGACGAGCATGCGGCCACCCGCCCGCTAACCGCGGCGGGTTTGAAAATGTTGTTGTCGAGTGTGCTGGAGTCCCATCATGACCTCAGCACCAATGCCTTTGTGCAATTCGAATTCGACCACTTTGTGCGGCGCCCGGCTTTATTGAGTGACAACGTGGGCTGGGCATCTTACCCGGTGATGGTCAAGGGCACCCTGATCGAGGGTGAGGTCGCGTTAGAACTGTCGGTGGGAGTGCAATATTCCTCCACCTGTCCGTGTTCAGCGGCTTTGGCACGACAGTTAATTCAAGAACAGTTCGAAGCTGATTTCGGGCGGCACGGGGATGTAAAGATCAGTGATGTGAAAGACTGGCTTGGCACCGAAGAAGGCGTATTGGCTACGCCTCATAGCCAACGCAGTACCGCTAAGATCCTGGTGCGATTAGACTCGACGCAAGACGATCTACCTATTACCGACCTTATCAACCATGTCGAAGGCGCTTTGAAAACACCCGTGCAAAGCGCTGTGAAGCGCGAGGATGAACAGGAATTCGCACGCCTCAATGGCAAGAATTTAATGTTTGTTGAAGATGCGGGTCGGCGGCTGAAGCATGTCCTGAATGAAGATGCGCGCTGGAGTGATTTCTGGGTGCGCATAGAACACCACGAGAGTCTGCACGCACATGATGCGGTAGGGATTTTCACAAAGGGCGAAGAGGACGGCTACCTGCCCATCCCATAGTCAGAGGAGCGGTGTGGCGTCGCAATGGCGCCGCACCCAACCATTCATATCTCAATCGATGCGCCTTAGGTGCAGCCGCGCAGAGCGCGGCGCAATGAGGATATCGCCTAAATCAAGCTATCTAAATCGAGATTATCGGCAACGGCCACCGCCTTGAGGGCGCCTTCGAAAATCATCCGCGCCTGGGCGGTCAAGCGGCCTAGTTCTTCATGTAAAGCCCGCTGTTTGGGATCATTGTCTTCGCATTCGCGGCAGTATTGCTCGAAGCCGTTTATGTCAATCAACAACTTAGCGATGTGGTTGGGGCATTCGCAATGCAGGCTAGGAATCAAGTTGGCAATTTTAGACAACTGCTCCGGGTTAAATTCGCTTTGGGTCACGTCGCTGGTGGGGACAATAGACAAAACCGGCTGCTGGGTTTCGATGGCCGTTTTGAGTTGGTCCATGGTCGCCGGTGCTTTAACGCCGCGAATGCCGCGATTCGCGAGAGCGCGTTCGATACTCCGAGGCGCGAAGGTGTAGATGACGACAATCCGGTCGTAAGTGTTCTGCCGCAGCGCGGCCAAAGCATTGATGGCTGCATCGGGCACGGTGTCGCACTCGACCAGCAGCGCGCTGTGTTCGGGCGTGTCGGTATTGGTCGCTGGGTCGTTTAACCAGTTATTAAGATTCATAGGAAAAGTACGATACCGCTGGCCAAGCTTAGGTTTTGCCTCGCGCAGGCGGGGCACCAGGTTTAANCCGACAATGTCCACGCATTCCGGNAGCCGTGGTTGAGCCGACTGATCGTGGCGAACACCGAGTTCAGTAAGGTCCTCGGTAGATAGCTTGCTGAGTTCCGCCAGAGAATGACCTTCGCTCATTAAACGTTTAACTAGGCCCAGGCGTTCAACGTGTTGGTCGTTATAGAAACGGCGACCGGATTCACTGCGCTTGGGTTCAACAATACTGTGGCGGCTCTCCCACTTTCGCAGGGTATGGGTGGGTATTCCGGTTAGGCGGGAAACAGCGCCGATAGTTAATCTGTCCATAGTAGTCCTCACGATTTGTTTGAAGCCCGCTGGATGCATTTCCATGTCAAAGCTATGTACTATACTTTTTTAACAGTTCATTAAATAGTCAATCAGCGTCGATGTTTATGGTGTGAAAATGGCTATTTGCCAGCTTTTATGTCCATGTTTAAGGAAAAATCTAGATTTTGTCTAAGATTTTTCAGGTTTATTTGACAAGGCTGTAGCTAAGCTGGGTCAACTTATCGGCTATCGAGTTTCATCATTATGGACACGACCAAAGTGCTTATTGCAGGCGGCACTGGTGCAATCGGCAGTGCGCTAATCCGCCAATACCAACAATGGTCCGAGGTGACCGGTCAGCCGCTCGAGCTATACGCCACCTGCAGGCAGCAGCCTGAGCGCTCTGAAACGGCAGTTACGTGGTTGTCCGTAGACCTTCGTCAAGCGGATTCGATTGCCCAAGCGGGTGAGCTGCTTGGGTCTCGGACGGCCGTTCTCGATCATTGGGTATGTTGTACGGGTTATTTACACGGCGAATTTGGGTTGCCGGAGAAGGCGCTGAAGAGCGTGCAGGAAGATAAATTAGCCGGTGATTTTGCGGTCAACAGCGTTGGTCCAATGCTGTTGTTCCAGGCATGTTTTGGTTTGCTCAAACAAGCGCGCATGGCCAAGGCAGTATTCCTTTCGGCCCAGGTGGGTAGCATCGAAGATAACCGCAGTGGCGGTTGGTACGGTTATCGTATGTCCAAAGCGGCATTAAACATGGGCGTGCGCTGTGCCGCAATTGAATGTGGACGTTGGCGTCAGCCGCCGGCAATTTTAGCCGTGCATCCCGGCACCACCATAAGTAACCTTTCGCAACCCTTCACGGCGCGTCGCAAGCCAACCCCGCAAACAGCAGATCAATGTGCGGCGCAATTATTTCGTCGTATCCAGGCACTGAAGCCGGAAGATAGCGGTAGTTTTCAGCGGCTAGACGGCAGTTTGTTGCCCTGGTGAGCGCCCGCTGTAGAGCGTTCTAGAGTTCTGATGTGGTTGGACAGACCGCGACCAATATCTCATTTTTGCGCCAAAACGATGGCGTTATCGGTGGGTTGTGGCGTGCCCACAGAGCATCGCCGCATGGTGCGTACGAGGTCGACGCTAGAGCGTTGTAGAGTTCAGATTCATGTTCTTGGTACAAGCTCCGACTCCAACCGCCTCGATAAACGATCACTGCCATAGTGGTCTCAGGTTGGGCGGTAACGCTGACGATTTCGGACGTCGGCGCCGGTATGGTTGCTAAATCAAAACCACTTGGCATCACAAAGGATACGATCCAACTGTTAGCCGGCGTGTCAGGGCTCTGTAATACCGGGGCAGTCATTGCGATTTTGGTTGCGTCGGCGTTATCGCCGCTGATGAAGTTAAATAGCGGTCGAAACGCGCTATTGCTAGCGCTCTTGAACCCGCCGTTAACTTTCACTGACGCCAGCAGGTGTTCGTCGTAGCGGCGAATCTCGATGCCGTTGAATTCGTCGAGGGTTTCATACCCTAAAGTTTCTATCGCCCATGTCGGTTGAGTTGTAGAGAACAGTACGATAATCAACGCCGCAGTTCGAATGATATTCATGTCACCTCCTCGATATCTGCCCCAGCATGTTGTGTTGGCGGGTGATGGGCCGTGAACAATAGGTGAAGAAACGGTGACAAAGCGGCTTGGTCTGCCGTGCATGAATAACTGCCACGCAGTGCTATGATGTCGCTGCGATATAGCGCAAAAGTATGAATAAAGAATGAAGTATCCAACGAAAAATAGTTCAGGTACTCCGCTGCAGTTCGGCGGCAAAGCCGGGCGTTTGGCGCATGCGGCAGCACCAGAGGCTGGCGTCTCTGAGCGGTGTGCAACCACTCAGGCAACGGCGGCTGAAGTTGAGGTGGCGGCCGCCCATCCGGCACAGTTACAAGATTCCAATGCCGAAGAAATCAAGGCGGTAGCGATGATGGCGGAGCGCGCGTTAGCATTTTCGTGGCAACTTGGCCGATTTCAGCGCAGCGCTAATCTGGCCATTGTATGTACGTGCTTGCCGATATTAGGCGTCTATGCGTTCTTTGGCTTCGCAAATATTTAGCTGCAGATGGTCGCTGGGTCTGGAGAGATAAACTGGTTGCCAGCAACAACAATCAAGAGCGGCACGCGCGCTTGGGCAGGGGCGAATAATGAAAAAGCTCGAGCAGTTGGACGAATCAGAGCGATCTGAAGCAGGCATGCCTTGGCTGGTCATGCTTTGTTGTCCCGCTGAGTAATGGTGCCCAGGAGAGGACTTGAACCTCCACGGGGTTACCCCCACTAGCACCTGAAGCTAGCGTGTCTACCAATTTCACCACCTGGGCGCGGGCGCGCACTTTACTTAAACCATACGGAACCTGTCAATCTTGTCGAAACAAATGGGCGTAGAAGCGGCGGTTCAAGCGAATCGACTGAATGCAAAAGTGGTGCTGCGGGTATTCGATGGCCACGAGGAACCTTTGAGTTGGAAATTTCTAAACTCGGCGCTTGGGACCTCGAACCCAGTACAAATTAAGAAGCTGCGCCAGGTATTGAAGGGGCTGGTGCGTACCCATAAATTACGTCTGATTGATGGCCACTTATACGAACGGCTGGGTAATGGTTCTAATCCCGTCAATCCCGACGTTTTGAGCCAAGGTGAAGTCATAACGTTAGATGGCGTCAAGCGAGTCAACGGTTTATCGATCTTGCCGGGGAAAAAGGGTTTGCCCAGCCCGCGTTCTGGAGACGTGGTGGATTTCCAGACGGTGACGGGTAAGGCGTTGGTCGTAAAAATAGTAAAACACAGTCCACTGCCGGTGGTGGGCATACTTAATCTGAAAGGGCGCGCGCCGTCTGTAGATCCGTTGGGCCGGAATTTTAACGGGCGTATTCAACTTAGCGAGCGGCCGCAAAATGCCCAGCATGGCGATACAGTGCGGGTTGCAATACAAGGCGACAACGAACAGGGATTATATGGACACCTGTTAGAGGTGGTGCCAGCAGATTCAGTGCTCGAGCAGGCGATTCATTCGACCCTCGACAGCTTGGACATTCCGACCGAGTGGAGCGATGCCACGCCCAAAGCTACCGCGCGTCTGCCGAAATCGGTAAAGCGCGCAAATTTTCCCCAGCGCCAAGACCTCACCAACCTGCCTCTAGTCACCATCGATGGGGCGACTGCCAAAGACTTTGATGATGCAGTGTTCGTCCGCACCCTGAGTGGGCGTCGTGGTTGGCGGTTAATCGTTGCGATCGCTGATGTTTCCCATTACGTGAAACCGCGCAGCGCGCTTGACGATGATGCGCAAATTCGCACAACCTCAGTCTACCTGCCGAGCTTTGTCGTGCCGATGTTGCCAGAAGCTATTTCAAATGAATTATGTTCCCTCAAGGCCGATGTTGATCGATTGGCCTTAGTCTGTGACATGCACGTGGCGGCCAATGGTGAAGTGCGCAATTTCGAATTTTATGACGCGGTGATTTGTTCGCATGGGCGTTTGACCTATGAACAAGTACAGGCACATGTGGACAACGGCAGCGAATTACCGGTAGCCAGCGCGAATCAGAAACCGGTGGCCAAGTCCGTGGGCGCGTTGGCGGCATTGCATGACGCATTCCGTAAAGCCCGAGAACGGCGTGGTGGCTTGGACTTTGAAACCCGCGAAGGAGTTATCGAAATCGTGGATGGCCATGTAACCGGCGTAAGTCAGGTGCAACGCATCAAAGCACATCAGATGATCGAAGAGGCAATGATTAATGCCAATGTTTGTGCGGCGCGATTCATTGAAAAAGCGCAGCAATGTTCCTTGTACCGAGTGCACGAGGCGCCCGATCCGATCAAGCTTGAAGAATTGGCGCTGGATCTGCGTAGCGTGGGTTTGTCATTGCCCAAGGGCATTCCGGAACCGTTGGTATTTAAGCGATTATTGGACGAATTAGGTCAGCGCAGTAACGGTTGGCTGTATCAACAATTGATACTCCGCAGCATGCAACAGGCAGTCTATACGCCGAAGAATCAGGGACACTTTGGTCTCGGATTAGAACGCTATATGCACTTTACCAGCCCCATCCGGCGCTATCCTGACCTGCTCGTGCATCGGGCGATTAAGGCTATTCTTGCAGATCAAGCATCGCGCATGCCGAGCCTTGAGCAGCTAGAGAACTATGGCGAGCGCTGTTCAAGCAATGAGCGTCGTGCCGAATCCGCGGGTTGGACTGTGGAAGCCTGGTTGAAGTGCGACTTACTCAAACAGCGTACCGGCGACACGTTTACAGGCACCATTTGCGGCGTCACAGAGTTTGGTTTGTTCGTGGATATTGAGGGATATTTTGTGCAAGGCCTGTTGCACATCTCAGACCTCGGTGCTGATTACTTTCGGTTCGAGCGCGCCCAGCAGTGTTTGGTGGGTGAGCGCAATGGTAAGCGCTATGGGCTGGGTGATCGNATTCAAGTGTTGGTCGCCAATGTTGAGCCGGCACAAGGCAAAATCGATTTGCGTCGAGTGCGACAGGATTCCAAGCCTGGGGGCTCCAAGGCCAGCAAAGGCGCTCCGCAAAAACATAAAAGTACTGGCAAAGCAGCAAAAAAACATCGGCGCAGCCGGCGTAGCAAATAAGCGAACAACCGGAGTACCTGAATGGATGAAGTTATAGGAATTCAGGCCACCCGTGCGTTATTGCGAGAAAACGCGCAACGGGGCCGTTGTTTGTATATTCAGCGCGGCCGGCGCGATGCGCGGATGAACGAGCTGATCAGTATGGCAAAAGACGCGGGTGTGCGTTTTCAGGTAGTTGATGACGCCTGGTTTCGGCGTCGTGCTGCGGATCTAAAACATCAAGGGGTTTTGCTCGAATGTCACGCGCGGGAATTGGCGGATGAACAGGCTCTGAAAAAAACATGGCCCGATTTTGGTGAGCGACCGCTTATTTTGGTGCTTGACGGCATTACCGATCCCCGCAATCTGGGGGCATGCCTGCGTACAGCCAATGCTGCGGGTGTGGATGCGGTTATTTTGCCAAAGCGCAATAGCGCGCCACTGAGTGCGGTGGCGTTAAAGACGGCTCAAGGTGGCGCTGAGGACCTATTCATCGTGCAAGTGACCAATCTGGCGCGGTGTCTGACTTGGTTGCGCGAGCAAGGAGTTTGGTTGCTGGGCGCAGACGGCGATGGCGATCAGGTCTGGCATGCTATGGATTCAAGTGTGCCGCTCGGTCTGGTTATGGGCAGCGAGGGCAAGGGGCTGCGGCGACTGACGCGCAGTCTATGCGATCAGTTGGTCAGCATTCCTATGCTGGGAGCGGTAGAGAGTCTGAATGTGGCGGTCGCCACTGGGGTGTTGTTGTTTGAGGTCGTTCGGCAACGCAGCGAGTAGCTTTTTCAGTGCAGTTGCATGCTATCAGTTGGCCTTGCAAGGCGTCAGCAGGCCCCCTACAATGCNCGCCCGCTGTTGTGCTGCAACAGTCAACCTTGCTTCACCATGGTCGCGGATGTTCTGCGTAAGTCCCGGGAAGCTGTCGTCATTGATATGACGTTAACCGAAAGGAGATGCTATGCGTCATTACGAGATCGTATTCCTAGTTCATCCTGATCAAAGTGATCAGGTCCCAGGCATGGTCGAGCGCTACCACGCAATGATCGAGCGTGGTAACGGCACTGTTCACCGCTCAGAAGATTGGGGCCGCCGCCAGTTGGCGTTTCCCATAGCTAAAATTCATAAAGCGCACTACATCATGTTCAACGTCGAGATAAATCAAGAAACTCTTGATGAACTCGAAAGTGCCTTCCGTTTTAACGATGCCGTCATTCGTAGCTTAGTCATCCGACGTAAGGGCCCAGTGGTAGGCAATTCTAAGTTGTATGAAGAAGAATTACGCGAGCAAGAGAAAGATCGCGAGCGCGATCGTCGCCGTGAAGAAGAGAGCGCTGCTCGCGCTTCTGCTGCCGCTGCTGCGCCGGCTGAAGAAGCGGAGACTACTGCCGAAGCCGCAGATGCAGAAGCGGCAGAACCAGCTGAGGAGACTGAATAATGAGAGGCGGACGACGAGTACAAGTTCAATTCAAAGAAATTGAAATCGACTACAAAGATTTAGACGGCTTACGTCAATTCATCGGTGAAACGGGCAAAATTGTCCCAAGTCGTATCACTGGTGCAACAGCCCGGTTTCAGCGCAATTTGGCAACCGAAGTGAAGCGCGCTCGGTACCTGGCCCTGTTGCCATACACCGACCAGCACAAGTAGCCTAGAACGAGGAAATATTATGAATGTGATCTTGTTAGAACGGGTCAATAACCTCGGCGACCTTGGCGATGAAGTGGCAGTAAAGCCAGGTTTTGCGCGCAACTATCTGATCCCCAATAGCAAAGCGGTACAGGCCAACAAAGCGAATCGTGCCTATTTCGAAGAACGTCGCGCTGACCTTGAAAAGGCTGCGAACGAAAAGCTGACCGAAGCCGAGGCTCGGGCTGAGCAGCTTGCCGAAACCGTAGTGACGATCATGGTTAAGTCGGGTGAAGAAGGGCGCCTCTACGGCTCCGTAGGCACCCAAGACATTGCGGATGCGCTGGTGCGTGACGGCCATGTGGTAGTGCGCAGTGAAGTACGTATGCCTGAAGGCGCAATTCGTAGCCTTGGTGAGTACGAAATCGCTTTGCAGCTGCACTCTGACGTTACCGTTGGGATCAAAGTCGCAGTAGTCGAAGAATAATACTGTCGGCAGAGTGGTCGCTCTGCCCAATGTTATTAAGATCGGGGTCCGGTGCGGAGCCGGACCTTGCCTCTGGGCTGCTGGCCTACTCTGATACGACACAAGTAGAACTTGCATTCCAACCCCCAACGCCTAATCTGTTCTACCCGTAGAAAACAGCAGAGACGCGTGGGTGCATGTGCCGAGCGCTGCCATTAATAGCCAACAAAGATGTCTGAATTCGCCCCAGAAAATCCTGATCTGACAGTAAATCCTCTGAAGGTGCCGCCGCATTCCATGGAGGCTGAGCAATCAGTGCTTGGCGGCCTCATGTTAGACGACCAGGGATGGTTCGATTTAGTAGAAGTCGTCATGGCGTCGGATTTCTATCGCACTCAGCACCAGATTATTTTTGAAGCGATGATGGATCTGGCGAACGAAAACCAGCCATTAGACGCCGTGACCGTGTCTGAGCGCTTACAGTCCCGCGGGTTGTTAGATAAAGCTGGTGGGTTAGCGTACCTGGCGGATTTGGCTGAATTCACACCGGGCGCAAGTAACGTTATGGCCTATGGCCGCATTGTCCGGGAACGCTCAGTGTTACGTCAGCTTATTGGCGCTGCCAACCAAATTGCCGATTCTGCGTTCACGCCAGATGGCCGCGACAGTAATACCTTGTTGGATCTTGCTGAGCAGGCGGTGTTTCAAATTGCGGAGCAGCGCACCACAGACAGCGGGCCAGAAAAGGTCGGCCCATTGCTGGCGAAGNCCATTGAGAAAGTGGAACTTTTGACGAAGACCAAGGGGGCCATCACTGGCCTTGGGACAGGATTCACTGACTTAGATAAAAAAACCTCCGGGCTGCAAAAGTCTGATCTAGTGATCTTGGCGGCTCGTCCATCTATGGGTAAAACGGCCTTTGCGATCAATATGGCTGAGCATGCGGTGATGTCAGAGGAGGCGGTGCTATTTTTTAGCTTAGAAATGCCCTCCGAACAGATCGTTATGCGGATGATTTCCAGTTTGGGCCGGATTGACCAGACCCGTCTGCGTAACGGCGAACTGCAGGATGAAGATTGGACGCGTTTTACTGGTGCGGTCAGCCAGTTGCGCGACAAGCGCCTGTATATTGACGATACTGCCGGGTTAACCCCAGGAGAAATGCGCTCGCGATCGCGTCGGGTTGCCCGCGAAGCCGGAGGTCTTGGTTTAATCGTGGTCGACTATTTGCAGCTTATGCGCACGGCCACACCCAGCGAAAACCGAGTGAATGAGATTTCCGAAATTTCTCGGTCGTTAAANGCGCTGGCAAAGGAAATGGCTTGCCCTGTAGTGGCATTATCGCAATTGAATCGGCAGTTAGAGTCGCGGCCAGATAAACGCCCACTGAATGCCGACTTACGTGAATCCGGTGCTATCGAGCAGGATGCGGACGTCATATTGTTTATTTATCGTGATGAGGTGTACAACGAACATACCGAAGATCTAGGTGTTGCTGAGGTCATCATCGGTAAGCAGCGCAACGGCCCAATCGGCAAAGTCCGCATGAAATTCACGGGTCACCTCACTAAGTTTGAGGATCTTGCCCACGATATGTATAACGATTTCGATCACTAGTTATGTTGCTACGGCCTAATGCCTAATGGCAAAAAGCAAAGTTAAAACGGCCTACGTTTGCCAAGAGTGTGGCGCTGAGCATGCTAAATGGCAGGGCCAATGCCATACCTGTGGTGCTTGGAATAGCTTGAGCCAAGTAAATATAAGTCCGATTGCCGGGTCTGCTGGGGCGCACAATGCCCTAGGTTTCGCTGGAGCGACGGCAGAAATTAAGAAACTCGCTGAAGTTGAGGCGTTGCAAACCCCACGCATCGGATCAGGTTTTGCCGAGTTAGACCGGGTCCTTGGAGGCGGGTTTGTGCCCGGGTCAGTGGTGTTGATCGGTGGCGATCCGGGTGCGGGAAAAAGTACGCTGCTGTTACAGGCGTGTACCAAGCTGGCCGCTAAGCAGGGAGTTCTTTATGTCACCGGCGAAGAATCCTTGCAGCAACTTGCGTTGCGCGCGCAGCGGCTAAAATTACCCATGGATGGCTTGAGCGTGGCCGCTGAGACCCGCGCAGAAGTGATTGCAAGCCACATAGTAGAGCAAAGACCTCAAGTAGTGGTACTGGACTCTGTTCAGGTGCTGCAGATGGAGGGCTTAGAGTCGACACCGGGTTCGGTAACTCAGGTACGTGAAACAGCCGCATTCTTTACCCGTCTCGCCAAACAGCAGGATGTGGTGATTATCTTAGTGGGACACATCACAAAAGAAGGTGGTTTGGCCGGACCCAAGGTGCTCGAGCACATGATTGACTGTTTCATGATGTTGGATAGTCCGGCAGGCAGTCGTTACCGCACCTTACGTGGTCACAAAAACAGATTCGGTGCGGTGAATGAGCTGGGCGTATTCGCCATGACCGATCTTGGTATGAAAGAAGTCGCTAACCCTTCGGCTATTTTTTTGCAGCGTGGCGAAGTCGATTCGCCAGGCAGCGTGGCGACGGTGACATGGGAAGGTACACGACCCCTGTTAGTGGAGCTGCAAGCATTGGTGGATGATGTTGCGGGGGGGCACCCCAAGCGGGTTGCAGTGGGCTTGGATCAACAGCGGTTGGCGATGCACTTGGCGGTACTGCACCGTCACTGTGGCATTACCCTCGGCGACCAAGATGTATTTGCTAACGCGGTAGGTGGGGTGCGAATTAACGAGACCGGCGCGGACTTGGCCCTATTACTGGCAGTGTTAGGGTCCTTTCGTGATCGAGTATTGCCGCGGGAACTGATCGTTTTTGGCGAGCTCGGCTTAACGGGCGAACTGCGGCCAGTAGCCAATGGCCAAGAGCGGTTGCGCGAGGCCTCAAAGCACGGCTTTAAGCACGCAATTGTACCCTTCGCGAATCGTCCCAAGGAGCGCATCGGTAACATGACCATTCATGGCGTCAAAACCCTAGCGGCTGCTCTGGAAGTGGTTTCGACGCTATAAGCAAGAAATCCTCGTTTTACCGATGGATTCGCTTGTACTGCACCCGAGTAGGCGCAGCATCGCCCATGCGCTTCTTGCGGTCCGCTTCGTAGTCGCTGTAATTACCTTCAAACCACTCCACAGTGCTGTCGCCCTCGAAAGCGATGATATGGGTTGCTACTCGATCCAAGAACCATCGATCGTGAGAAATAATCAGCGCCGTACCGGCGAAGGTGGTCATAGCCTCTTCCAGCGCCCTTAATGTTTCGACGTCAAGATCGTTAGTTGGCTCGTCTAATAACAAGACGTTTGCGCCTTTGCGCAGCAACTTGGCCAGATGCACCCGATTGCGCTCACCGCCGGACAATGTGCCAACCTGTTTTTGTTGATCAGCGCCTTTGAAATTAAAGCGACCGACATAGGCGCGGCTTGGGATTTCGTGTTTGCCAATGCGCATGATGTCTTGATTGTTGGAGACCTCTTCCCAAACGGTTTTATCTGCGGCGAGGTCGTCGCGGCTTTGATCGACATAGGCCATATCCACCGTAGAGCCGATGTCGATCGTGCCCATATCCGGTGTCTCAACGTCCGTGAGCATTTTGAAAAAGGTTGATTTACCTGCGCCGTTACCGCCGATAATTCCGACGATGGCACCCCGCGGGATAATGGCGCTGAAATCGTCGATCAACATGCGATCGTTAAAACTTTTGCTGAGGCCGCTAATTTCTATGACCTTCTCGCCTAAGCGCTCGCCGGTAGGAATAAACAGCTCGGTAGTGTCGTTGCGTGCTTCGGTCTGCTCCGCAACCAATTCGTCAAAGCGTGCTAGCCTTGACTTACTCTTTGCTTGGCGTGCCTTTGGATTGGAGCGCACCCACTCCAGTTCCGCCTTAATGGTCTTTTGCCGAGCCTCCTCTTGAGAGGCCTCACGTTCGAGTCGTTGCTCTTTGGCTTCTAACCATGTGGTGTAGTTGCCTTCGTAGGGGATGCCGCGGCCGCGATCCAGTTCCAGAATCCAGCCGGCAACGTTGTCTAAAAAGTAGCGGTCGTGAGTGACCGCCACGACAGTGCCTGAGTATTCGTCGAGGNATCGTTCTAACCAAGACACGCTCGCGGCATCAAGGTGGTTGGTAGGCTCATCCAGTAGCAACATGTCGGGTTTCGATAACAACAATGCACATAGTGCAACGCGTCGGCGTTCGCCTCCGGAAAGGGTGTTAACCGGAGTTTCCCACGGCGGTAGCCGCAGCGCGTCGGCGGCGATGTCCAGAGTTCTGTCGATTTCCCAGCCGTCCACGGCGTCGATCTGCAAAGACAGATCGCCTTGGCGCTCAAGCAACTCAGCCATAGTATCGTCGTCCATGGGCTCGGCGAAGCGGTCGGAGATATCATTGTATTCTTGCAGAATGGCCATGGTCTCAGCCACGCCCAACTCAACATTGGCGCGGACGTCTAAGTCGTCTTCTAATGCCGGTTCTTGGGGCAGATAACCAATTCGTATGTCCTTTTGCGGCCGCGCCTCGCCCTCTATCTCTGTATCCACTCCCGCCATGATGCGCAGCAAACTGGATTTACCGGAACCGTTCAGACCGAGTACGCCAATTTTAGCCCCTGGAAAAAACGATAAGTGGATATTTTGTAAAATGGTGCGTTGTCCGGGCACCGTTTTGGTAACGCCTTGCATTGTGTAGACATATTGCGCACACATAATTATTTCATAATCCTTATATAAATCATGCACTTATGACCAAATAAATTCCTTGGGACACTTTTGGGACACAAATCGCACTTTCATTGAATGGGTCACTGCCCAAATTTATGGCGCGCATTTTACTATCCTTTCTGTGCAAAAACCCCGTTTCTGACGCAGAAAAGACGCATCAGGGGTGGGTTAAGTCTGCGAGTGATTAAGTTATGCGTAAAAACACACGCTGGAGGTTTTCAGGGGTGATTTTGATAGAAGACATAGAAACACCCAATAAAAAATTAAGTCTCTCTAAAGTGCTTCTGCTGTCCCTCAGGGAAGTCTTTTAAGAAAAAAACCAGTAAATAAACATCAAGCCACCTATTCCCCCAACAATAACTATCGCTCAGAATAATCTCGAATTTTCGAAGCACCAATGAATTAAGTTACGCACCATAAGGAACCGCTAAAGTCTCTGAAAAATAGTGAATTGTGTATGACGGTTTACTCATCGTGGTCAACCTTTATGTTAAAGGGGTGTAACAAAGTTAAAACCTCTGGTGAACTAAACCGCGCCCCTTCTACGGAGCACTCTATAGGATCGATTCGATAATTTATTGATTCAGAAAAATTGCACCTGTTTAACTTAGATCGAGAGAAATCGGATTCCTTAAAGTCCGTTTTGTAAAAATCAGAACCTGTTAAATCACACTCAGAAAAGTCCGCATCATGCGCTTTACAACTGTGCATACACATCTCACGAAGATCCAAAGAATTGAAAATACATAGAGACAGATCACAAGTTTCAAAAGAAATTGGTGAATTGAGGACGTAACTCTTCCAATCCAGTAGTGTCCAGTTAACGCCAGTGATTTTGCATTCTAGAAAGTGAGTCTCGAAGCACTTAGTTCGGTTCAATTTAATCAGGTTTAGATTGCAGCACTTAAAGTCGCAATCAGTGAACTTACATTCGATGAAACTGCAACCCGAAAGATTACAGTTTACAAACTTGCATTCCTCAAACTCGCAACCTTGCACTGAACCTTCGGTGAGTGCTATCTCGCTAAAGACCTTGTCCACATAGCGCCCTCCGTTTTCTATGTTCCCTGCTAACCCCACGATCACCCGCTCTAAAATCCACTTCTCGATGATGCTCTTCTTGCTCTGTTTATCAACAACAACTCGCAGAAAAGACGCTTTCGGGGTGGGGTAAGTCTGCGAGTGAATAATTTATGCGTAAAAACGCAATTAGGAAGTTTTCAGGGGTCATTTTGGTGGGGGACATAGAGAGACCCAAAAAAGAATTAAGTCTCTCTAAAGTGCTTCTACCGCGTCTCAGAGACTTGGTCTGAAGAAGTGGGTTTTAGGGTTGAGGTTGAACCATGGTCTTTATTCCGGAGTAACGACATAGGATAGATTGCGAACCATCATCATCCGTTATTACTGTCTTCAACGCTCTGCAAAACTCAATGCATAAAGTCTTGGGAATGTTTTTTCCTCTAGGTATGCCAGCATATCGGTAGTGTCGTACCATAAATTTGCCGTCAAACANGGTGTATCAATGAAAAAATCACTGACAATTNTTTTACTGTCTATTTTCTCAGTCCAATCTTTTGCGGAAGATAAAAAGATTAGTTGTCCGCATTACAACCATTCGACAGGGGAAGGACGTTGAGAGGGTGGTGCGTGGCGAATTGACTCTCTAATTTTCAATACTGATGATATGGTGTGCAGAGACAGATCTAAGGCAAGGCATATAAGAAAAGTTCATACAGAGTATGAGAATAGACGCGCAGTCAAGGCATATGATACGTCCTCAGTCATCTACTCAAGCACNCCTGCCTATCTAACATTCCACTTTGAGGGCGATGATTACACAATCGACAGAAGTACATTGAAATTGGTGGCACCTTGGGGTGCGGTTTCTCAATGTTCTATTTCAGATGTTTAGGTTCTGTGAGTCACCCCTTCTTTAAAATTTCCACATAGATAGTAAATTTCTTTTCTTGCCTGTAAGGCAAAAAATGCATAGGTCGCAATGAAAAGTGTTCCAATGAAGAGTGGGGAGGCTCTATTCATTCTCAATCCTTAGTGGATGGATACATTCATATCGTTTTTTCCCAAGAACATTCCACAGAGTTGGTGGATCTCACCAATCCGTCCTCTCCAGAGCTCTCGGATCTCCGGATACCTCAAAGGTCTTGAGTGATTCAAGATCTTATCTAATTGGTCTGCAATCCACGAAATGAACTCAGCGTCTGTTATCAGTTCGGGATCGGATATGAAACTATCGTCAGTGATAGTCATTTCAGACAAATTGTCCGACTGATATAGAGTAAGATTGGACAGAAGGTGGATATGAATGGACAACCACTACTCATCTTCCTCAAACCGTCTTCCATTTATCTCAAAGTATTGAGTCTCTAATGATGTGAAGAGTCCCAGAAGGGTATTGAGGAAGTGCCGGTTCTCTTCTAACACTAACAAGTCTATCGAGCGCGAGTTAGACAAGCTGCCAGCTCGGCATAAGACCGACCTGGGCTTAATCTGGATCTATCCAGAAGCGTCTTTGCGCATCCGCGCATTTGTCGACAACNTGTTTGATGCACGCAATTTCCGCAGCCTCAGCGTAGGTAACCTGTCCAATAACTATCGTCTAACCGGTAGGTTGTTGCCTACGCGAAGTTTCGGTCTCGACATCACCAAAACGTTTGGTGGAAGTTAGGCTGCTGACTGACAAAAAAGCCCCGCACATGCGGGGCTTTTTTGCCCATGAATCAGCATTTAGACGGTTATTGCTGAACAAATTCTGCAACGAATCGCAGAACCTGGTCACTGTGCAAGGGGCTGATCATTCTGCACCCTCAAGCGGGTAATGCGCCTGACCTTCAGTCGCTAAAGTGGTATCGATTATCGCACTGTCGATATGCTGACCCAGGCCGGTTTGTTGGCGCATGATGACGCAAACAACGAACCCACCAAACCATGCAGGGACACATTAGTATCCGTTAATGACAGCGGCAATTCGGTATACGGAAGATCTCCGTGCTCGGCCTGACAATGCAGTAAACCGACTGCGGCGTGCAGAATCGGTGCATGGGCGGGTCGATGGGATTCCTAATGCTGAATTTATGCCCAGTGTTTTCGCCAACCAATGCCTCGCAGCATGCCGAAAGTGCTGTACCAGCAACTTTCAAAACACGGCCAACATATCGGTCGTTATATCGTCGCGGACGATGGCGCGGAAATTGATACTGGCTTTCGCCAGGATCTGGGCACAACTCCTAGGCTGTTTAAGAAAACCAGCTAGTGAATCTCTGCCGCATCGCCCTGAGCTTGGCGAAATTTTTCGATATTAAATCCCGGCTGCTGGGCTGCTTTAATCAACACCTGCTCGCGCCTAGCTATTT
>NYVG01000004.1 GCA_002684495.1 Gammaproteobacteria bacterium
TAAATTTTAGATTTATCTAACTTAGATAAATTAATATTTCCGGATATAATACTTGCCATTAGTATGTAGCTATTTGATTAAACATTCTTCTTAACTGATCTTTATTAGCACCAGTTGCTCTCCTTAGGTTATCTACTGCTTTCACATGTGTGTGATTAGAATAGAAATTACCTGTACTAGTTGTAACACCTGTTACATCACAAGTCATTTTTTTTGTTCTTGGCATAATAATTAAATTTAAATTAAAGAGTTTTATTTATATAGTATTGGGGATACCTCTTCCGCCATTTTTGCGTATATCTTATTGTTTCACGTTGATTTGAGTGATGCCGGCCGAAACCGAAACACTCACGCACGCGTGAGTGTTTGCTCATTGACCATTGCATCCAACTGTTTCTGCACACTCTTGGCCCATCGAGGATGTGTCAGTATCCAGAATTTTTCCTCTGCAATAGCGTGGGCAACAAGCTCACCCACCTCATCGGGATGCATGCCCTGCTCTAACGCGGATTGGATGTTGCTGCCCAATCTGCCGGCCTTTTCGCTATCACTTTTTGGCTTACTGCGGCCCGGACGATAGCCCACCGAATGGCGGCTGATGTTCGTATTGATGGGCCCCGGACATAGGACGGATGCCCGTACATTGCTTTTCTTGGCCCTCAGCTCCCGCTCTGTGGCCGCCATCAACGCAACAACACCGTGCTTGGCAACATTGTAAGCGCCCATCATCTGCGACGAGATCAAACCCGCCATGGAAGACGTCGCGTTAATATGGCCTTCGCCCTGTGCCTCTATTAGCGGCAAAAATGTTTTCACTGCATAGATCGGTCCCCACAAGTCGACATTGATAATCCACTCCCAATCCGACAGCTTGAGGTTGCGAGCCGAGGTTGGAATACCAACACCGGCATTACTGCACACCACATGGACACCCCCAAAGCGATCTATGGCTGTTTCAGCCAAACGCTCAACCTCATCGAGTTTTGATGCGTCACAAATTTGGCTAACAACGGCAACGCCGGCTTCCGAAAATTCCTGCTCCGCAGCTTGCAAGAGCTCTTCATTTAAGTCAGCCAGCACCAACCGCATACCGCGTTTTGCAAAAGAACGCGCCATGCCTAACCCTATGCCACTGGCGCCACCGGTAATGACCGCAGTTCGCCCAGAAAATTCCTGCATCGTCCCTTCCCTCAATTATTCCCGTGTTGTGGTTAAAAATGCTGACTCGACATTGCTAATCTGCTCAGGCGACCAACCCAACCACTGCTTTAATACTTCTTCGTTATGCTCGCCCAAGTGGGGCGCGCCTCCCCTAACTTGTGACTCAAGGTGTTTGTACCTATACGGCGAAGAAGGAATCAGGCGCTTGCCGCCTGCTCGGTCATCGACCTCTGATATAGAGTTTCGTGCCGCAACCGAGGCTAGTTGTTGCACATCAGATGCCGACCTAACATCGCCCCAGGCGATATTCATTCGATCAAGCGCTTTAATAACTTCATCCCTGTTACGGCAGGTCTCTGTGAAAAATTGTTTAGCCGCTGCACGACGGGCTTTAATTTTTTCCTCAAGTGAGGCGTCTTGCGCCTCTTCCAAACCGTCGCTGACGTTATAAATCGTCCTGAGTAATTTCCAAATGTATCTGAACTCACCTGCGAGCATGAGTAACCCGCCGGCGGTTTCATGCACTTCATTGGTGACACCCATTTTTACCCCCTCGAGGGCATAGTGCATACCATCATTAGTCACCACTGTTGCATCAACCATGGAGATCTCCACATGGTCGCCCCGCCCGGATTGCTCCCTTGCATATAACGCTGCCAGCAAACCAACAAGGCCATGCATAGAGGCATTCGTATCCGCAACGGAGAGCGGTAACTCAGTCGGAAACGCACCCGTTAATTCCGCTTGTCGAGCAATTAGCCCGGTCTCAGCATGAATGATAGGTGCATAGGCTGCTCGCCGGCTGTCCGCATTATTTGCGCCAAAACCGGAGATCGACAACATGATTAAGCGCGGATTTATCTCTGCCAGGGTGTCGTAATCAAGCCCCAGCCGTTGCATTACGTCCGGTCGAAAGTTTTCGATCAGCACATCCGCCTGCTCTACGAGCGACTTGGTAATCATCAGCCCTTTGGGATGCCGGAGATCCACCGCGATATTACGTTTCCCAGCATTTTGCTGATGGTAGTAGCCCGAGATGCCGCTGCGCTTAACTCCCCAGTGGCGGGTAACGTCGCCTTCTGGCGGCTCCAGTTTCACAACGTCCGCACCTAGGTCACTGAGCATCCGTCCAGCAAAAGGCCCGGCTAAAACACGCGATAAATCCAGGACCTTAACTCCGGTGAGCGGGTAACTCATAGCTTACTCCTAGGATGCGTAGATCAATTTTCCCTGGCGACTAGATGGAAGTTTTCTTCCATTTTCTCGCGTACCTGGCCTTGGTGCTGGAAATACTGTCTAAAGCCCCCGTTGTAGTTACCGTCCTGACGTCTTTGCTCATTGCCCTCAAAGTTATAGTACCCGGGAGTACATTCTTCAGAGCGACTGGTCTTACCTCTATGCTGAATGACGCTCTGCACCCACCACTCTTCTGCCTCGTCTTTGACATCAAGGGCGTGATGGCCGTTGGCACGAACATAGTCGATACACGCGGCAATATGATCGCCCTGTGTTTGTAGCATTTCCGTAAGGTTAAATTGGAACGAGGCTTGATAACCGCCCATGATGAACAGGTTCGGAAAACCCGCCGTATGAATACCCAATAAAGTTCGAATGCCTTGCGCGTACTTATCCTGAAGATTCACCCCGCCCGCGCCAACAATATCGTTGTAAATACCGGTCTGCTGGACCTCGAAGCCAGTTGCATAAATCAACAAGTCTAAGCCGTATTCTTTGCCATCGAATACTGGGCCTTGGGGACTAATCTGAGTAATGCCCTGCCCTTGTGTATCCACTAGGTGCACATTCGGTAAGTTAAACGACGGCAGGTACTCATTGTGAAAACAGGGCCGCTTACACATGAACATATACCAAGGCTTCAACGCATCGGCAGTCGCAGAATCATGAACAATTTCATCGATGCGCCTATGGATACGCATCATATAGTCGATATTGGCGTTTTCCTGTTTTCTGAGCTTTTCTTCTGGGGACGTTGCACCCTTCGCAGCTCGCTTCTCCAGAGAGTTTTCTACCGCGGCAAGCACTTTCTCGCGTCTTTTATGTTGCCAGCCAGGCTGAAGTTTACGCGCCCAATTCGGATCAGTAGGCCAGTCGTCTCGCACATCAATAGATGAAGGCGTTCGCTGAAATACATAAACTTCCTTTGCCACCTTCGCAAGCTCCGGAACAATTTGCACGGCACTGGCGCCGGTGCCAATAATCCCCACCACTTTGTCTTTCAAATGCTCCAAGTTCTCGCCGGTATAATCGTAGTCCCAGCGAGAAGTATGGAAAGAATGGCCGGCAAAACTTTCCATTCCGGAAATTGCTGATAGTTTTGGTTTCGCCAGTGTGCCATTTGCGCAAATGACGAACTGAGCGCGCATTACATCGCCCTGGTCGGTTTTCACATGCCAAAGCTCATCCGCTTCGTCCCAGCGGGTCTCGGTAACCGTCGTATTAAACACGGCCAAATCGTACAAATTATATTTTTGGGCGATCGCTTGGCAGTGGCTAAAAATTTCCGGGCCGCGTGAGTAGTGATTTACCGGCACATAGTCCAGCTCATCCAGCAGTGGCAAGTAATCGTAGCTCACAACATCACAGGCAGCGCCGGGGTATCGGTTCCAATACCACGTACCGCCTACGTCTGACCCACGCTCCACGATACGAATACTCTCCAGTCCGCGCTCCCTTAACCGAGCTGACGTCAACAAAGCAGAAAAACCACCACCAATAAACAACACCTCAACTTCGTCATTGAGCGGCTCGCGGCTAGGAACATCCTTGGCATAGGGATCAATGGCGTATTTTGCAAGATCACCGCTCAGCTCCGAGGTGTACTGATCTGTTCCTGGCGGGCGGTACCCCAATCGCAGATTCCGTTCCTCCCGAAATTTATCCTTAATTTGATCATAGTACTCTTGGGGACGTTGTGGTCTAGCCATGGAATGCTCTTTCCTCTTCCTCATTTATTCCTAGAAAATAACAGAAAAATTAGGCTTCTACTTGTCGCCCGAGTAATCGAAAAATGATAACTGCGGTTGAACCCCAATTAGAGGTTACTGTCGGGTCTCAACGGACAGCTAGCGAGCGCCTCAACCAAGCATCGTTAAAACCCTAGCTAGCATGTAGGTTTCCCAGCAGAACAGCGGTCTCTCGTATCGACAAAACACGGACGCCATGGGTTCTTGGCGCGACTCCAGGAGCGGTAAGAACAATCAATTAGACTAATTTAGAAAGATTATTTAGTGGGTTGAAGCTATATCTTTTAAACCTGCGCCATTTAGTGAACTATTGACCACACCTCCATAGGAGCAAAAAGCGATGCCGGCGAACGACCACCGCCTAACCACGGCTGAAATGGCAGAATTTGTTGCTAACGGGTATCTAAGATTTGACGGTCTGGTTCCCCACGTTTTGAACCAGCAAGCCCTAGCGGAACTGAGAGATCTCTACCCGGTGAAATTGGGCAACGCGGTAAAGGCCACTGGGCTAAACCCAGATGAACTCGGAATTACCAAGGCCAAGCAAAATGTGCAGACACCTGAAAGCCTCACTCCGCTATCACAGTGTTACCCGCCTCCTTCTGCAATCGGCGAGATGCTCAGACTTCCTCAGGTGCATGGAATTATCGAATCACTGGCAGGCACCGACCCATTATTTGATCATGACTTTGTACATTTGATCGGGGCCAATAGCCCTACTGGGCAGCATCTCCACGTTGATGCCGTTGTCGATAATCGGGACCCTAGTTTTGATATTCAGCTGTTTTACTATCCTAGCGAGGTTAAACCCGGTGCNGGCGGTACNAGGTTTATACCNGGTAGCCATTTGCGCTTTACCCGCGCGGAGGGCGTATCGCGNTACCAAAAAATCCTCGGCGAACAGTACTACCATGGCTCAGCCGGTACGGTATTAATTTTTCATCACGGCTTATGGCACGCCGGCCAACCAAACCCCAGCCCCGAAGATCGGTGGATGTACAAAATTCGACTTAACCCCACCGTTCCGCAAATTCGACTTTGGAACCAAGACGATTTCNGCGCACTACACAATGACCCTAGAGACCATACATTTGCCCATGCACGTACTGACAGCGTGGCTCAAAAACTGCGCAAAATGCAGCCGTGGCAAAAAGGCCATGAAGCCAGATACGAACAAATGGAACGCGCTAAATTGTGGCGCTACTTAAGTGGCGATCAAGACTTTGACGTAGATTATTACCACACCCGCATGGAACGCAGAACGAGAGCCAATCAGGAGCTATAAAGATGCATCGGCAACAAGTTCTCTACCTCTGGCTTGCCGAAGGCGCCTTAGATACAGGCACAATTGCTTGGGCGTTCCACGACGGAACAAAGGGCAAAGGTCCGGGGTTGCCCGATTGCGAACCGCCGTTTGCAAACGGTGTTACTGCTCTCGAAGATGGTTGGTTTCTGCTGCAGTCTCCAGCCCCCTATGTAACTCAACCTGGCGCTGAACACGGTGCAAGTTATCTGCCTAACGAATTTGTATTTGTAAGATCCATTGAGGTCTAAAGGCGCAAACCTCACCCCCTCCAGTTGAGACTAAAAGGTACGTGATATGGAAATTGCTGACTTAGAAACTTTAGACTACCCACCGCTTACCGACGATCTAGATGAGGCGAAGGCGCATCTCGAAAAATACGGCATGGCCTTAATCGAGAACGTTTTAACTTCAGAAGAAGTTGAAGAAATGGATCAAAGGCTAAACGAACAATTTTTAGGTGAAGAGAAATACCAAGTCGGCTCAAAATTGCGAGGAGACGAAGGTTCAGGCGTTCAATCTTCTGACGNAGAAAAAGTCAGTAGATTAATTTGGAATCTAATCAACAAGGGTGACTGTTTCCTAAAACTCATAGACCATCCAAAGATATTGCCTCTCATTCAGCACCTCATCGGAGACAAAGTCTGCCTTTGTTCCATAGGTGCGCACATGAACGGGAGCGGCAATGAGCGCATGGCGTTGCACCAAGATCAATGGCCCCTGGTGCCCCACTCTATGGATTTTCCATTCATGGCAAATGTTATGTATTTGATCTCTGACAATTCCCCCGAAAATGGCGGAACCAGACTCATTCCCGGATCTCATAAATGGCCACTCTTAGACTACAAAACGGCCAACAGCGAGGAAATACAAAAGAAAGCAGTATCTCTAACTGCACCTAGGGGTACGGCGATTGTATGGGAAGGCAGACTNTGGCACGGCAACGGCCTAAACCGATCAGGCGCGATTAGAAGCAACATTTCAACNGCNTTCCTGCAGCCATGGGTAAAACCACAGGAGAACCATCAGTACAGTATTCGAGAAGAGGTCCTGCAGCAGATAACCGACAAACAAAAACACATTCTGGGATTTAGTCCTTTTGGAACACTCGGCGGACACGACGGATCAAGTGTTTCTGCTGCAGACTTCGACCCCAATAGAGAATCTATCGGAATCCTCAAGCCCTAAATCTCTTCACGGCGATTACAACGCGGCTTAGATTTTCATTCAACAATAGAGCTGCGACGCAATCTCACCAGACTGTATTGCTGAAATCAAAGCGCATATAGTCGATGTAAATCACTGGCAGAAAACACATGAATACATGGTCTGCAACGGCACTGAATACTGCTCCAGATTCCGACAATAGAATCCATAGTGACGAGCTTGCACAGCAATACGGATTTGAGGGCGGCTTAGTACCAGGCGTCACTATATCTGCGTATCTGGTCCATCCTTTAATCGAGCACTGGGGAAAGAATTGGCTCGATCACGGGTACGCAAATTGCCGAATCACCTCCCCGCTGTATGATAACGAGCGATTCGACGTCAAAACTGACATCGTTGACGCCGCAAAAGCCCACACAACGTTAGTGAGGGGCAATGGCGTAGTCAGTGCTAATGCAGAAGTGGCACTGCCTGATCAATTACCTCCAGCGCCGTTACTAAGAAAAGACAAATTAGCCGAGCCTGACTACACCGCACCCCCAGCGAGCAGAGCCATCTGGGAGCAACTAAAAGCTGACGGATGCCGTTCCTTTATTTTTCCTTGGGCTGATGACAATCCATTAATTTATCTGTCTAACGAAGGCGATCTACCCAAACTGCTTCAGCCCAAGAAAGGTGGGTATGCAAATTTATCGTTTTTATTAGGTTGCTCTAATTGGATTTTGGCTGGCAACGCTTTCATGAATCCGTGGGTTCACCTGCAAACAATTTCGCAAAACTACAGAGCTGTCAGTTTAAATAGCGAACTTATTGCTCAGATGGAAATTAATGATATTTACGCAAAGAAAGGGCATGAATTTATAGACGTTCTTATTGGTTTATTTGATCAACAAGATGAAGCGTGCGTTATGACGATTAATTTAACGGCGATCTATAAGCTCAGAGGCTCTTGAGTTCCAGCATCGAACGCCCCTAAGGCAGGCCGCTGGAATGGTTCTCTTGACCCTTTCGCCCTATCCCCCAATCCACAACAACGGGGGACACCAGCACACTCATGCGTCAGCAGCATCAGCCAAAATCCTTAGTTGTGCGTTCAGCCAAGACTTCAAAGGGACACTTCGAGCAGCAACCAATAACCTGCTTCTGCTAGGCGAAAGTTTCCTCTGCAGAGTGCGATTCAAAACTGCCAGTTTTGTTTGCAATTTGACGAAAGGTTACACATTGGCTGACCTATCGACTCCGACGCTCGGATCCACAGCGAGATGAGCTGGCGACGTTCGGAGACCATAGAACGATCGGCTTCTTGTAATCCCCTGAGTGCAGTGAGCACATCAAGGTAGTTCTGGTCACCCAAGACGAATCGATTGCGAGCTGCATCAAGTGCTTTTTGGGCATGACCGCGTCGCGCAGCTAAGGTTACGATGACTTTCTTTTGTTGCTGGTGCTTCCACCTGAGTGTGCTGACTTCCTCAAGCGCAGTCAGCCATAGTTCAAGATAACGCTCACGCTCTTCCTCCAAAACCAACTGAGCGCGCTTTTCCATGGCACGTAGATGCCATCCGGTAAAAATAGGAGCGGCCAAGTCCAACACTAATCCAGACCACTTCGAATTGGATATACTCGGCTGCGTCAAGCTGCGGCTGGGCTCGAAACTCAGCGTCTTGTCTGCTAGAGAGGTCAGACTGGCGGTAACCTGAAGTGTCGGCAACCGCTCTGCAAAGCTGATCCCTAACCGAGCCGCAGCTTGACGCAGCCGAGCATATCCGGCGCGAATATCCGCTCTGTTACGAATAAGGTCTTCTGATGTGCCTAGCACTATCAGCTCTGGAGTATCCGGCAATTCGAATAAGGTCACCCGGGGAACAGTATCGGGAATATCCCCAAGCAGTATATCCAAGCTCTTTTCCAACGCCCCATGCCTAGTGTCGTTCACCAGTTTCAGTTGCATAAGCAACGTCGTCTGTTCGCGCTGCTGATAGAGCTCATTTGCCGGCGCCTGGCCAAGACGAAAACGAGCATCGATCAGCCACTCCAGATCTTTGCTGACCTCGATCTGCGCCGTGAGCAATACTTCCTGCGTCTTAAGTTCGACGATTCGATAATACGTTTCCGCAATAGTTGTGCTTAAAGCAAGTTCGGCCGCTTTGAGCTCGAACCATCGCTGCTCGCGAAACTGTCGAGCATCCTCAATCTCNAGTCGGCGCTTACCCCAGNGCCCAAAATCCCAACCAAGCTCAAGAGANCCGAGGTCTGCTCGAGTATCGGGNTNTCGNCNTGAAAAATAAATGTCCTCCCTCGAAGCTCGGCCCTGTAGCAATGGCCAAAGCGTAGATTGAGCAACCGCAAGGTTTGACTCCGCTTGTGCGAGTCGGGCCATGGCTATCTTTGGGGAAGGACTGCCNGCCAGACCAGTGTCGATCATCCGATGCAACCCATCATCGTCGATATACCGCCACCACTGCTCTATCTCGCCGCGTGGCTCATTACCAAAGAAAGNCGGGGCACCGCCACGCACCNAGTCCGGCACCATCTGCACCTCGGGAGCGGAGACACANCCGCTCATCCAAAGGAGTAAAAATGCCAAAAACGGTCGATTCAAACCATCACCCCGCCATCACTCTTGAACTCAGTATCCCCGCTTGCACTATTACGGCCACGCTCCAAGGAAACCACGATGCAAGGCAGAAGGACTAAAATCACGGGAATAGAAAACAACATGCCGAAGCCTACAGATACCGCGAGCGGACGCATGGCTGCTGCTTGGATGTTAGTGGTCAACATGAGTGGAGCAAGCCCCACAAGGGTAGTCACGCTGGACAGCACNATGGGCCTAAAGCGGTCNCGNACAGCAGCGNCCATAGCTGCCTCAGGGCTAACGTGAGCCTGCAGCGCCTCGGTATAGCGTAGGTGAAGTAACAAACCCGCGTTGATAACCAGACCGCCAAGAGCAAGCACGCCCATGAAGCTCGCAGCGCTAAGCTCAATGCCCAACAAGATATGGCCAAGCAATGCCCCGGTTGCGCTCAAAGGAAGCGCAGCCAATAAAAGCGCACTGTGGCGCAAACTACGAGCGTAGGCACCGATGAGCACGAAGATCGTAACCAAGACGGCGATAGTGGCTAACATCAATCCCGATTCAGTCTCTGCATCTTCATCGGTAGCGATCGCTTCATCCCACGTCATAAGCCCGGGATACTGCGCTTCCAAAGCAGGCAGGAGTTCTTCGCTCACCAAGTCTTCAACCAGACCCTTAGACGTGACACGTCGATCGATGGTGGCTTCGACCCGCTCGATACGCTGTCCGTTTATCCGCCGTAACTGCACCGCGCCACGCTCCCAGTAAATCTTAGCGATATCACCCAGCGCCGCTTGGCGCCCCCCACTGGAGNTGAGGATAAGGCCACTTAGATTCGGTAAAACCTTCTCATCCCCATGCTCACCCCTGATCATCACCCGAACTTCATCGGCACCGCGAGTCAGGCGCGTTGCTTCGAGACCGTCGAGCTGAGCCCGCAGCCGGCTTGAAATCTCCGACTCGTCGAATCCAAGGGCTNGACCTAAAGTAGTCAATTCAAACCGCACCTCTGACCGAAAAGCATTACCGCTGTATGAAATCTGGCCAACACCCCCTATTTCTTGCAATTGACGCACCAACGATTCCGCCGCACGCTGGCTCACAGCTGCATCGGCATGGGCGATTTCAATAGTAAGATCTCGCCCATCACCAGGTCCCTGTAAGTAGTCGATGGACAGTTGTGTGAGCTTGGCCGGCTGACCGATCAGATCACGCCACTGCTCAGCGAACTCGCCTGCGGTGAACGGCCGGTCAGCGGACTGCTTGAGACTGAACGTTACCGAGCCTTGATGACTGACCGGAGCGCCCAGTTGCATATAGATACCTTTGATGTCCTCCTCGTCACCAAGGCTTTGCAGCACCTGNCGTCCCAGCCTTTCAATATTGTCCGCCATCTCGTCCACCTGAAGATCCGACGCACCAGGATTGAGCGCATACAGCGCGGTCACCTGCTCACTTTCAATTGCTGGCTGTAGCGAAATCGGCACACGGCCGCTGCCAACCCAGCTGATGATGCAACCAACGACAAACAAACCAACCGCGATCACAAAACCGCGATTAGCGAGACACACCTCTACCCAAGGGACAAAGTAGTTTTCGCGCAGCCTTTCAAAAAGCTCCTGCGCCCGACGCTGTTTGCTTCCGGTTTTTGGTTTAGGTTGCCGACCGTAGGCAAGATGTGCAGGCAATATCCACAACGCCTCGATCAACGAGATGGCAAACACGCAGGTCGTCACTACGGGAATCGCCAACAGGAACAATCCTAGTTGACCCGGCATAAAGAAAATGGGTATAAACGCAATGATATTCGTCACGATAGCCAAGGTAATCGGGGTACTAAATCGCGACAATGTATCCGCTGCGGAGTCCAACGGAGACATCCCGGTTTGCATGTTCGAATAGATTGACTCGCCAATGACTACCGCATCGTCAACTACAACACCGATGACAATGATGAAGGCGAAAACGGAGACAAAGTTGACGGTATATGGCGTCAGCGCGAACAGCGCCACACCACCAAACATCGCAACAGGCAATCCAACCGCCACCCAGAAAGCAACCCGCGCCTCAAGCACCAAAAACAGGAGCACCAGCACCAAGGCTAAGCCGATCAGTGCGCTATCAGCCAAGATCCCGACTCGGTCAGCGAAGCTTTTAGCGTCATCGTCAAAAATAACAGCGCCGCCGCTCGGCATTTCGGACTCCATCTCAGCAAGCAAAACTCGNACACTTTCCGACACTTCCCCGGGAGTGGCGCTACCGGCTCCGAATACGTTCATCATGACACCAAGCGAGCCGTTAATTCGGTATCGTTTTCCATGGGGGCGGAATCCGTTCTCAACACTCGCAATCTGCGAGAGCGTCAAAGGCACGCCAGTCGACGATTCCACAATCGCGATGTCACCGAATTCGTGGGCATAACGCCGATCAAGGCCTGTCGCCAGACCATACTCCCCCGTTGAGCTTCGAATGACCCCACCAGAGAGTTCGAACGATGCACGCCGAATGCGATCAGTGACATCACGTAGCGAGAGACCAAACAACCGCGCTCTATCGGGAGACACTCGGACCGAAATTTCTGGTTCACCGGCACCGTCCACATGCACCTGACCGACGGCCNGCAAATTCAAAAGCCGCTCGCGCGCAAGCTCCGAAAACGCGTGCAATTCTTCACGAGACTGAAAACCGTAGAACCCGACCTCAATATCCTCGTCGTCTTCTCTCATCTGGATGATTGTGGTGGGTTCGAGATCGGCTGGCAGCGAGCTGAGTCCATCAATGGCGCTGCGGATTTCGTCCAAAGCGCGCTGCGAATCCGCGCCATCATCTAGCATAACAAAGATGTTAGCACCACCTGATCGAATCTCGCTGACTATCGTTCGAATGTCGCGCAAAGTATCAATACTCTGCTCCATCGGCTGCACAACCTGCGCTTCTACTTGTGCAGCGGTCGCTCCTCGGTACTCCGCGCGAATCTCAATGGTGTCGAGGATCGCGGTCGGAAATACCTCCTGCCGCATGTTAAAAACGGCAATTACCCCGCCGACCAAGAACACCCACATGAGCAGATTCGCCGCAGTCGGATTATGCAAAAACCATAGCGATATCGACTGACGCCCGGACACTTACCTTTCCGTCACAGCAACTGATGCACCGTCGAAAAGTCCTATAGGACGCTCTAGGACCAATGCATCGTCCGGGCCAAAATTATCCTCGACGCTGACCGTCTGACCCTGGACTTCGACCGGGTATAACTGATGTCGTTGAGCGCGCCCACCACGACTAATCCAGACTAGGTTGCCACTGACTATGAGACCCGCTGGAATGAGCGCAACAGTTCGCTCCTGCGCTGTAATTAGCTTGGCCTGAAGATGCATTCCGTAGGCCCACCCCGCATGAGCTAGAGGCTCATCTATGCGAACACGCACGGTCGCAAGCCGGGTGTCAGAGGTAAGATTCCTTACAATCCCTTCGAACTTTCCAACGATCGGCGACGCGTCCAGATCGTGAACCGGCCGTAACTCTATGCGATCGATACCCGCGTCGAGCAGTTGCATCTGCTTAATCGACACTTGGAGTTCAACAACCGCATAATCTAAAGGAAAGAGTGTTGCTGTGACCCCACCCACAGGCATAACCTGACCAACAATGGCATTCGCCTGCACAACGTGCCCAGGCCACGGAGCCCGCACTGCTGTTCGCTCCAGAGCAAGCCTGGCGCTGTCGAGTTCGGCGCCGACGGTTCTACGGTGCGCTACTGCCTCGGCTCGTTGAGGCTTGCGTAGCGCCAGCGGACTCGCAGGCAATTCCTCATCGTGATTGTCCTGCCAAGCCGCCCACTCGAGCTGGGCAATTTCGGAACGACCTTGCTCGATTTCGATCTTGGCCTCGGCCTGGGCAAAACGCGCTTTCGCACTCGCCACAGCTATGGCGTAATCGCGCTGGTCGATGCTGAGCAGAAGATCACCCTCGGCAACCTGTGCTCCAGCTTCAAGATCATCGCTCACCCATGTGATTACACCCGGCACCTGTGTAGTGAGTTGCAGCGACCGACGAGGCGAAAGCACACCGAACGCTGTCACGGTGTGCGCAATAGCAGAGCGTTCAAGGTCACCGA
This sequence comes from Gammaproteobacteria bacterium, assembly GCA_002684495.1. GTDB lineage: Bacteria > Pseudomonadota > Gammaproteobacteria > Pseudomonadales > Azotimanducaceae > UBA4421. The sequence continues at coordinate 13,308 of NYVG01000004.1, forward strand.
TTAAAACACGAGGCTTCTCTTCCGGGGCGTTCGCCTCAAGCGGCTCAGGACCGGTGAACAGAATAAGTCCACATACGGCAATTCCGGCACAACAAATCAGACCTATCTTCAAATGAGATTGTTCCATACCCAATAGTGTGGGGGATACAAGGTAAACGCTTGGTTAACGCAGGCGTTACAGATGAACGGTAGTTATCCTGCCGCGTGAAGCTTCAGAAGAGCTGTAGCACCAGGCAAAGCGCTGGCAGATGAGACCTACTAATTCGAGACCCAAGCCAAATCCATATTCATCATCGGGCTGAATGTTGTCATTCACCGAACTGGAGTTTTCGACGGAAATCTCCCTAGGCGCAATGGCAATACGCACCTCGCCATCCATAGTGTACTGAAAGGCATTTCTAACCAGATTCGACAACACAATCCGTACCGCAGCCACCGGCGCGGTCGCCTCGCCGCTGCCAGTAACAGTCAACGAAACATCTCGCTCATCCAGCAAATAGCTATAGTTCTCGATAATGCAATCTAATTCCCTGCGCAGATCAATTTGCTCAGATTTCGGCAAATTATCCGATTGCCGGTTCACCCAGAGTAAAGTTTCCATGAGGAGCTGGACTTCATCCAAAGCGCGATACTGGCGGACAAATGCTGCCTGCTCGGCTTCGGTGCGTTCCGGTCTGTCCGACAGGCGGTCAAGAAGTTCAACGTTCGTGGACAGAATGGCAATGGGGGTGCGCAGCTCATGACTCGCGTGACGCAGAAATAGCTTCTCCTTGTTCACGCCCTCCCGCATCCGTTCGAACGCAAATTGAATCCGGTTTGCCAGCATGTCGAACTCCCGGAAGCGCAGATTCGGCAACTCCAAGTCGGACGCGCTCTCGCCTTGGGCGGCGCTCCACCTGTTGAGCTTGCGCAATGGCGCATCGATATTGCGAACCAGCAGCGCCGCTACGAGCAGTAACAATCCAGCGAGGAGGCTGCCAATCGCGATGGCGAAGCGATCCGTGAATTCCAGTTCTTCATAGATTTCGTCACTGCCGACAATACCGTGCAGAAGATACAGCCAACCATCACCAGCAAGCCTGTATGCGTAAAGAAATAAAAGCTCACAGTTACCTTCCCGGCAGAGGTCAAGGGTCTCCACAACAAACTGTTTTTCATCGTCTTCGCTGAAACCCATATTTGTGAAGCGTATTGCCTCACCATGCTGAAGATCATCTGGCGCAAACACGCCAAGAATCTGCGGCGGAATATCAGAAAGATTAAGGTAACCGGAAAGCCCAGGCCCGCTTGGTAGCGCCGGCCTAGCAGCCTTTTCCGGGTCTACTGCAGCGTAATCCTCAGCGGTCTGTTCCAGAAATCTTTGGGTTCTAATCTCAATACCAAGTTCTAGGTAGTACTCCAGAAGTTGTGTATAGGCCAACACCATTACGATCGTGCATCCAGCGAACCAGAGCAAAAGGTACCGCTGTAAACGCGGTAGCGGGCGCGTCGGCTTGTCTTCAATCATTGGGCACCCGGATTGCAAACCCGTGCGCTGCTACAGTATGTATGAGCTTGGTGGAGAAAGGTTTGTCCACCTGCTGCCGTAGCTTGTAGAGGTGCACTTTCAATACGTTCGAATCTGGAAGGTCCGACCCTTTCCAGATGGCATTTTGCAATTTCTCCCGACTCACGACGTTCGGAGATTCTCGCATCAAGATTTCGAGGAGCGTCCAGCAGGTTGGCGTCAAACTGAGTATCTGGCCATGCCGGCACGCGGTCTTCAAAGACAAATCCATGAGCAGCGGGCCTACTTCAAGTTGCTGGGCAAGTAAGCTACGGCGCTTGGCCAGCGCCTTCACGCGAGCTGTCAACTCACTTAGCTCAAATGGCTTTACTAGATAGTCATCGGTGCCTGCATCAAAGCCAGCCAACTTGTCAGCAAGCGAATCTCTGGCCGTGAGCATCAGCACCGGCACATCAACGCCGCGGTTTCGTAAAACTTCACAGACTTCGAGGCCGTTCATTCGCGGCAAGTTGATATCCAATAGAATCGCTTGGTAGTCGTTCGACAATGCCAGATCTAGGCCTTGAGAACCCGTAGAGGCATAGTCGCAGTCGATGCCTTCGAGATCGAAGTACGCAATCATAGTCTGTGCCAGCGACACATTGTCTTCAACCAGCAAGGTATGCACAGTCATGCTCTACTCTTCCGGATTCAAAATTACAGCAATAGTTAGAACAGATTCATAATAGTGCAGATATACATATCTATCTGCTTCATATGCGACAGCGTAGCAGCTTAACTGAAACCTGCGTCGCTTAACGTTTGAACGATTGGGCGTCGGGCTAGAAACAAAGTGTTCCAGTTTTGCATTGCAATTCATGTGTGCAGCCGCGCATAAAATGTCATTCGTGTCCGGTTGTCACCTTTCATACATTGACGAAATACCTGCAAGCAAGCTTTTTATTATTGACCTAACGCCTGTAAAGAAGCTGTGCTAGTGCCGTTGCAGCGGCAACCATTCACCTTACTCGCGCTTTATCTGGCGCCCTGCCCGTCATCGATCTTTATGTACGTCCCAGTTACCGCTTCGGAGGCCGGTGACAGAAAATACAAAAGCGTGCTGTCCATTTGCGCCGGATCACAAATACGCTTGCGCGGAAAGTGCTGGGCAATATCGCCTAACCTTTCAAGCATTCCATCCATCATTTCTGACGCAAAAGCCCCCGGCGCAATGGCATTAACATTTATGTTGTATCGCGCCCATTCGACTGCTAAACATTCCGTCATGCGAACGATAGCTGATTTCGTAATCGAGTAGAGGGCTGCCCCGTTGCCGCCGTAATTAAAACCGCCAACCGAAGATATATTGACCATTCGGCCGGGTTTTTCGGCAGCGATCAAGCGCCGCGCGATTTCGCATGAGAGCACATACGGCCCCCGCAAATTGGTATCAAAAACAGAATCGATAAGTTCCAGTGACATCTTGTGAGCACGCTGCGCATCAGGAATACCGGCGTTATTAACCAATATCGTCACTGTGCCCAGTGCTTCCTCGGCTCGATTCACACAATCGATGATTGAGTCATTGTCCTGCATATCCAAATGGATAGGTTCTGCAGTGCCACCTGCAGCGTTAATTTCACTGGCAAGTGCCTCCAGCCTGTCTACTCGTCGGCCGGTCACGGCCACCTTTGCACCACTCGCAGCAATGACCTGAGCGAATCGCTTACCCAGTCCTGATGTAGTACCTGTTACTAACGCTACCTGACCAGATAAGTCATTCGAAAGGTTCGGTATTGGATATTCCGACACAATGTTCTCCTCGCATAAATAAATTTCCCATCTGCCGGACTATACATTCGAATCAAAACGAGGTCTTTCAATAGACGCCGAATGCTTTAGCGCCGACTCATGTGCATAGCGCAGGGTCCAAAAGGATGGTTTTTACGGCGAGGACAAACGCTTGAATCAATTGATCGCTAAACGCCAGTACCAACCTTTCGAACGAACATATTTAGCCTGAGGGGTAAAAATGAGATAATTTAGGGCTAAATCAGGGAGAGTGTTTTGCGATCACTTTGTTTTGCTCTGCTTACTATGCTCGCGGTACCCGGTCATTCCAAGGCCGACTCCAGTGCTGCTGTATTTGGCAGTTTTGCAAATGAAACCCGCGCAATAGCTTTATCCAAAGATGTTTCTAAGCAATTAAACATTCGCACGCGCGTCGTCGAAGTACAGCTGAATAATCAGCGCTTATTTCGCGTTATGAGCGAGCCACGATCTACAACGGCCGCCAGGAACATAGTTAGGGCCGCGAAAAAAAGTGGCTACTCAGATGCTTGGCTTGTCCGGCAAGCACCACCAGCCGGCCAGACAGTGCTTGGTGCTGACGTAAATCCCAGCGCCTCTAAGCCAACCGACCGAACCACGGCAGAAGAAACCCATGCTGACAAACGACCAGCGCCGGCCCAACTAAGACTTAGCCAACAAGCCGGCCACATCGCGCGCCTCGACGGGGCCAAAATCACCATCGACGGCTTCGTTAATGAAGCCACATGGGATCAAATCGAAAGCTTTGATCAGTTCACGGTGCTCAATCCCGACACACTGCAACCCGCCCGGCATCAGACGCAAACACGAATTTTCTACGATGACAGTGGACTCTACGTCGCAGCGATTATGCAACAACCTGTGGAAACCCTAGTAGAGAGGCTTTCCACACGGGATGAAGACATCAATCGAGATGGTTTTTCGTTGATGCTGGATACATCCGGAGACGGTCTCTACGGCTATATTTTTGGCCTCAATCTGGGCGGTACCAAGCAAGACGGCAAGCTCGCCCCCGAAAGCGTTATGTCTTACGAATGGGATGGTGCTTGGCGCGGCGAAACGCAGACTCTGGCAGACGGCTGGAGTGCAGAACTGTTTATACCTTGGTCGATTCTCAGCATGCCGGAATCAGACGCACAGCGCCGCCTAGCGATTTTTGTCGCGAGAAAAGTAGCCTACCTAGACGAGTTTTGGGGCTGGCCGCAATTGCCACTTTCTGGGGCGCGGTTTATCTCTGGTTTCAGTCGCTATCAGATACAGGAGTTAGAGCTAGGGCAACAGTGGGAGGCGTACCCCTATGCGTCAACAACCGCAGACTTAATGAGTGAAGAGAACGATGCCCGAGTTGGCGTCGATCTGTCCTGGCGGCCAAGCAGCAATCTACAGCTTACAGCGACGCTGAACCCCGACTTCGGCTCAGTGGAGTCTGACGATGTAGTCGTAAATCTCACGGCTTATGAGACCTATTTTCCAGAGAAACGCCTGTTTTTTCTGGAGGGCACTGAAGTATTTGAAACAACGCCGCGATCTAAGTCCGACTGGAGCAGCCCTCGTGGTAGCGGCGGCAGAAGCGCGCCGCTCCCCTACACCATGGAGCCGACTACCTTATTGAACACCCGCCGCATTGGCGGTGCTGCCCGCAACATTGAACTCCCTGATGGGGTCAGCGTTGCTGGTGTGGAGTTAAGCAAACCTACCGAGCTATTGGGTGCTGTGAAAGCCGTGGGGCAAGCGGGAAATCTGCGATACGGCGTTTTGTCTGCGTTTGAAAATGAATCCCAATTTGTCGGACAAAATGACCAAACCGGCGATGCGGCGATCATTACCAACCAGGGGCGAGATTTTGGTGTCGCGCGATTACTTTATGAGTCGGCATCAGACAATGGCCGCAGATCGATTGGCTATCTGGGAACCATAGCCAGCTCTGAGCAGTTTGATGCCGTCGTACACGGTGTCGACACCCACTGGATGTCCTCTGGCGGTAGGTGGTCGGTCGACAATCAATTCATGGCCTCAGAAAAAGCCGACACCAACGGCTATGGCCTCTTTATCGACGTGGCCTATACGCCAACACTAGGCTTGAGCCACAGCTTGGGCATAGACGCGTTAGACGAGAATTTGGACATTTCCGATCTAGGATACTTACGCACTAACGATTCCTATGGCGTTTCCTACAGCGTCATGTCCATGAAATCGCAAAATTTGCCTAGTTGGCTTCGCTATCAAACACTGGGGTTATTTCTTCGGGCTAAACAAAACGGCGACGGCTATTTGAATCGCGCCTATGCTGGTGTCTTTGCCGGTCTTTTGTTTGCGGATAATTCGGAATTCCGAATGGAACTGAATCACTTGCCCGCCTACTACGACGATAAAAACAGCCGCGGCAATGGTCTATACCAGTATGAGGGGGGCCATATGGTGCTGTTTTCCTACGGTACCAGCACAGCGAAAAAATTTTCCACATCAATACAGTTTGGTAGTCGAGCGGGAATGGATACCGATATCAGCTACATCGCAGATTTTGGCTTCACTTACCGGCCAGATGACCGATTCTCTATGGATTTTGACCTAGGCTTTTTGAAGTCCGAAAACTGGTACCTGCATCAAGGTGGCACATCATTCACGTCATTCGACGCGCTGCAGATACGGCCCGGGCTCGCCATGGATTACTTTATCAATGCGAATCAGCAACTGCGATTTAGCCTGCAATGGATCGGCATTGTGGCCGAAGAGAATGAATTCTGGCAGGTCCCCTCCACTCCCGGTAGGCTGCTGCGCAGAACGAAGCAAGATCCGAGTTACGCCGACGACTTTACTGTATCGCAGATGACGTCCCAGCTTCGTTACCGATGGGAAATTGCCCCTTTGTCAGATCTATTCATTGTCTATACCCGAGGCAGTAACCTACCGTACCAATACGACGATGACTTCGGCAGCCTCTTCGTGGACGCGTTTAATCAGCCCATCATCGATACCTTTACGATCAAACTTCGCTACCGCTTTAGCTCTTAGCCGCGCAGGTTCAGGTTTGCTGTCCTCGCGCAAAACGATTTGAGCTTAGCTGCAACCCAACCCAGCTTGATGCAGTTCCCAAGACGCAGCCTTACCCCTGTCGCATGGTCTCAAGCAACCGGATAAGCCGCTGCGCCTGTTAGCCATTCAGACAAAATTTCATTTAGCTCCGTCGGTTTTTCTTGAGCCATCCAGTGCCCACAATCCAGCCGCCGCTCTGTTAGATTTGTACATAACTCGCGCATAGGCTCGGCAAAGCTAGTTGTTGTGGTGTCGCATACGTAGTCGTAACTTGCGTGCACAAAAAGTGCAGGCATCGACAATGTCCGATCGGTTTTTTCATCGAGGTAGGCTTGATTGGCGTCGCCATTGACGTACCACGAGTTCGGCCCAAAGAAACCGTTTTCATTAAGATGCTTGGCATAAGTTGCGATGTCTTGATCGGTCACAACATCGTAATCTGCGGGAAAGTCGGGCACCCCACCCAGCGGCGCAAACCAGCCTCCATTTTTACGTGTGACCGCAGTGCCCGCGATCTGCCCTTGCCCGGCGGGATCGCCCTTACGGAACAAAGCCTTCACTAAACTCTCGGGGTTTTCTTCCATTTCTTGCTGCGCCGTAGCGAAATTTTCGTAGTAGAAAAGCTGATAGTCCCACTGGCCTGCGGGATACTCGTCGGATGGATATAGCTCCCGATTTATTGCGTATTCGAGATCTTTCGGATGGCCTGAAAATCCATAGGGAACGCAAAGGCTTGCTACGGCAGCAACGCGCTCTGGGTGATGTAAAGCGACGTTCCAAGCGACTGGGGATCCCCAGTCATGTCCTATCCAGACCGCCTGTTCACGCCCAATACTGTCAATAAGTTCAACCATATCCCGCACAATTTCGCGCTGAGCGTACGCTTCGTGCTCGGTATAAAGCGAAGATCCCCCATAGCCGCGCATATCGGGCGCTATGGCCCTGTAGCCAAGACTACCGAGGTAGGAAAGCTGATGGCGCCAACTTATCGACAATTCAGGCCAGCCGTGAGTCATGATAATCAAGGGACCATTCTCCGGGCCACATGCTCGATAAAATGTGCTGTGCCGCTCACTAGAAATTCGGTGTTCTGTGATTTCCACTTATAAGTCCTCAAGTTTAGCCTCTACGCAGTTTAGACCCCATGGCTAGAGCCGCGAACAGGTATTTGCAAAAAGCAGTTATCCTTATAACGCGCCCAAATAATTGGAAACTAAGCTATGAGCACTGCCGCAACCCAAATCAGCGACTATCAAAAGAGTCGCTTCGAGGCACAGACATCTGACGGACATAGTATTGCCCACGACATCTACCGCAGAGGCTCCGGTGCACCAGTGGTGCTGCTGCAAGAACTACCTGGTATTGGCCAAGAAACACTGTCTTTAGCCGATCAACTGGTTAATGCAGGCTTTGAAGTCGTCATGCCACATCTGTTCGGTCCGCTCGGTAAAACATCCATTACCGGCAACCTCGTTCGGGTGATGTGTTTGCGAAAAGAATTTCATTTAATGAGCAGCGGTCGATCGAGTCCAATTGCCGATTGGATTCGCCTACTTTGCCGAGAGGTTAGAGATCAGAGTGGGGTTGAAGGTGTGGGGATTATTGGCATGTGCCTTACTGGCAACTTCGCAATCCAACTCATTGGAGACGACAGCGTGCTCGCAGCCGTGGCGTCGCAACCCGCAATGCCCTTTTTCAAGCAAGGTGAGCTGCAGATGTCGCCCGATGACATCATGCAAAGTCGCAATGCTCTGGATAACAAAGGTCCTATGCGGGTATTGCGCTTTGAAGGCGATCCTTTGTGCACCGCAGAAAAATCCGAGTGCATTCATCGCGCATTTAATGATGACGGCACCACCCGAGTTCAGGAGCTAACGCTACCGGGTAAAGGCCACTCAGTGCTGACCTTAGACTTCGTAGATACAGCAGGACATCCAACGCGAGCAGCCCTAGAAAACGTAATTCAATACTTCAGCAGTCGCCTGAGGCCAACGGCTTAAGCGCGCGGACTAGATAACGCCTCACGAATTTCTGCATGCTTCTCTTTTGTTAAGGGGTACCCCAGCAGTGGCAGGTACGAAAGAGCCAATCCTACAACCGGCACAAAGCAATAAATCACCAACAGCCCGTTGATCGCAGCGGGTGAATTATCTGATCCTGGAACAAAGCCAAACACCAGATCAGCCGTGGTAAGCGCAACACCAACAGCTACTGCACCACCGAGTTTATTTACCGTTGTGAGCAAGGCGAAAAACATGCCTGCTCGCTTTGTGCCCGTCTGTAACTCGTCCACATCGGTAACGTCTGCCATCATAGAGCGCAGTAACGGCGGCACAGCACCATAGGCAACACCGTAAAAGAACGTGTAGCCCCAAAACATTGCTACGTTGCCCGGTTCCGCCAAAAGAAACAGGCCTGATTGCACCAAAATTCCGTAGCCTAGGGCCAGTTGAATCGCTCTGGTTTTGCCGACTTTATAAGACAGCTGCATCCACAGTGGCATTGCCAAAAACCCTGCAAAAAAGTACAGCAACAAGGCGGTGCTGGCATGGTTAGGCAATTCAAAAACGTAGGAGGCGAAAAAAATGTACAGCGCTGCGGTCGCTGACGTTGCGAAATTGCTGGTGAAGTCAGTGATGAGCAGTCGCCACAATGAAGCGTTAGCACGCACGACGCTCAATGCCTCCCGCCAATCAATCGATGCGGGTTTGTCATTCGGCTGGTCGGGTACAAAAAGTAGTGTAGGAATCGTGGTAAGGGGAAACAGAATAAGACAGAACAACCCCATGCTGGCGACCTTGGTGGTTAGCGCGGCTTCGCCCAACATCTCTACAGCGACAGGTATAGCCAGTACTAATCCCATGCCGCTGATAACAAAGATCTCACGCCAGCCGTAGAGGCGGGATCGCTCATCGTAGCCAATCGCCAATTGCGCCCCCCACGATTGATGGGCAATGCTCAGAATCGTATAACCAACATACAACACCAGTAGCCAGCCGCCTAAATAGAGGGCACTAGCACTGTCTTCACTGGGTAGGAAAACCATATATACCGCGAGCATTAGTATTGGAATTGCCACTGCAATCCAGTGCTTATATTGGCCCCAGCGACTGCCGTGCTTATCGATAACAACTCCCATAATCGGGTCGGTGATGACATCCCAGATTCGTGCCAGCGTGAACACTAGCCCTACTGTTGCGAGACTTAAGCCTAAACTTTCGCCGTAAAGCGGCGGCAAATACACCGCAATGGGCATCGCCATCGCCCCTGCGGGCAAAGCAACAGCGGCGTAGCTACCTAGTATCGGCTTGCTAATTTGGTCCATCTTTTGATTCTCACTATGATCTTTCTGTTACCCATTCACCGCTCGGCAAATCTCTCCCCAAGTCAACATAGGCGCACCATGCCGGTTATTGCTCGCCAACACAGGCATGGTCATCTTGCGCCTACTAGCCCACTCCCCGACAGACTTTTTGACAGAATATGTTTAAATTGTCACATCGACAACAGCCCAAAAAAACTTTTTAACCACAATCAACACACCTACTCCGCAACGGTAATCGCACTCGGTCCAACAAAAATATTCGACAAGACAACGTGAAATTTCGAAAAGTTGAAAACACAAATCATCTGGCCCCATAAGGTAGTCGCGGTTCTGGCTGCGTTGCCGATGGCTAACTCTGGCTACCCAGATCTGTTGACGGTGATTGCATGAGCCTAGTGNGCAAAACAATTGCGATANTTTTCTCTTTNGCTCTACTGGCCGCTGCCTTATTGACCTGGTACCTNGAAACTTACGACGATCGTGAACCATCGCATTTGGCCTTCGGGGACTACTGCGCCANTTGCCACGGCGCCGACCTTAAAGGCTCCCACGGCGGACCCGCACTGATTAATGTCGACCTGCGCCACGGCGACAGCACCCAGCAACTGATTGCCAGCATTACTAGGCATTCGAGCGCCAGTGATGAACTCAACACTCTGGACGGAGTGATATTGTCAGCACACGCAACCAAGGCACTCGCGTTGTATGTCGGCGAAAAACGCCAAAGCCTCCCTACAATTCCAGAATCGCGTCAGCACAATCTGCCGGCCGGGACCATTAACTCCCAGCATCATGACTTTCGTGTCGAGCGTGTCACAAACCTAACGAGTGCGCCCTACTCCATAGCGCCCTTACCCAGCGGTGAGATCCTCATCACCGAGAAAGTACGCGGCTTATCCATTGTAGCTATCAACGGCAAGCAATCGCCGCTGGTAGCAAACACACCAGCTGTGTGGGAAGAGATCGTTAAGATCAGAGGCAGTTATGTGGGTCTAGGAATGATGTTAGACGTCGTCCTACATCCCGACTACGCAAATAACGGCTGGATCTACCTCTCTCACACTGACCGATGTCAACTCGATTGCAATTCATTGGTGCCGCAAACAATGCTGCGGGTGGTCAGGGGGAAAATCGACGCTGGCTCATGGCACAGCGCAGAAGTGATCTGGTCAGTAAATACCGATTTCTATACCGTTATTCCAGACAACGTTGTTGCTGGGCGACTTGCTTTTGATCAGGCAGGTCATTTGTATATCACCGTTGGCGGCAAGAGCACATATAGTCAATTGCATGTCCTCGATACACCCTATGGCAAGATACATCGGGTTAAGGACGATGGCGCGATACCTGAGGACAATCCTTTCTGGCTACCTCCTGAGGACAGAGCAGAACCCACAACACGACATACTGTTTGGAGTTTTGGACACCGCACAACTCAGGGCTTGGCATCTCATCCACAAAGCGGCGCCATCTGGGCTTCTGAAATGGGACCCCGTGGCGGGGATGAGATCAATCGAATCGTTGCAGGTGGTAACTACGGGTGGCCACTGTATACCGAGGGACTCGACTACGACGGCGAGCCTATCACTATCGGCAAAGACTTGGGCCTAGATTTTCCACAAGCGCAAACCATAGCACCGGTGGTGGATTTTACCCCCGCCCCATCCCTATCAAGTTTCACCTTTCATAACGGTAGCCAATTTCCTAATTGGAACAATGATCTGTTAGTCGGCAGTCTGCGCGCACGCACCCTGTTTCGCGTACGCATCGAAAACGACAAGGTGGTCGATGCAGAGAAACTGGTCGAACACCTGGGGCGCATCCGCGATGTCGCTATGGGGGCGGCGGGTCACATCTATGTTTTGATCGAGCATCAAGACGGCGGCAGCCTGCTGCGTTTGGTGCCGTCAAAATAACGCCAACATTACGATCGATAAGCGCACGCGCTGCTNTGCGCCGTAAAAATGCCTGGACGTTAGTGGGCTCAAGAGCCTTTGCAATAAGATAAGTATTGCTGAAGGCATAAGCCGCCAAACTCAGAGTGGCTGTGCCGCCCGCGCTAGTGGATAATCTTGCATGTGTAGCTTATTCCTCGCTCAGCTTAACGAGTTTTCTATGACACAGTCCGTTCGACGCAGGTTATCACCAGAGGACCGCCGCAATCAGATTCTCGATTGTGCGCGACAGGTCATCGTGGAACACGGATTATCGACGCTTACTATGGAGCGATTGGCGGCCCAGGCAGGGGTCAGCCTTCCACTGATCTACAAATATTTTGATACCCGATTGCAACTGCTGCAGGCCCTTCTCATCCGGGAGTACAAAGCGTTTAGAAAGTCCTTTGTAGCGGCCGAAACAACTCATGGCAGCTATCGCGACGCGTTGCGCGGCTATGTTGAAGTTAATTTTCGGCAATTTTCCGGCGGCGATATTTTAGGCATTCTGCTGGGGCAAGCCGATGTGCGCCAAGTGGTGGATAATCGAGAAAGGCCTCGATACGCGCCTTTCTTCATTAAGGAGCTGGCCAATGAATTTGCCATCCCGCCTCGGCTGGCAGAAAAAATTGTTGTCATGGCGTCCGGGGCATCAATAGCGGCAGCCGAGCATTACAATCGAGTCGGCGGCGACAGAGATGCGCAAATTGACCAGACTGTTATCTTCATTCTGGGCGGCATCGAGGTTTTGCGAGCCCAAGCACCCAACTAAACAAGGCGCCCGCGGCGCTCACTAAATNAGCGCGGGGCAGCTTGCAGAACCCTATCTAGAGCTGCAGACCAAGATAGTCCTGATAGTTCTTACTGTAAAAGCGGTCTAATTCCTCTGCTGTGGCGCCTACTGCATCCAAGCTTCGCTCGTAGGCACCGAAAGGATCATTACCACCTTCAGGGTGCGGATAGTCGGTATTGAACATCAAAATGTCCTGACCCACGTTGCGCAAAATCCATCCGGTATTTTCAGTATGCAGGGGTGCCACCCGAATCTGACGCTGAAAATACTCGGAAGGCTTCAACGACAAGCTTTTCAGGTTTTTATCAAACTTCCCGAGTAAGGAAACACCCATATCCAGATTCATCAATGACGCGGGTACCCAGTTTGCGCCCAATTCGATAATGCCGATTCTCAGTTGCGGGAAACGCTCCAAAACACCGTCATAGATCATGCAGGTTAACCAGCGCTCGATGGAGTGATGAACGACCGGCAAGTCTTTAGGTCTAGTCGTCTCAATATTGCCCAAATTGCCTTCGAGCACACGCTCAACACCCGTATTCATATATGCCGAGGGCATGTTCTGTCCGCTGCCAATATGCAATGTCACGGGCACGCCGGCGTCTTGCAACATCGCCCATAGGGGATCGTAGGCAATGTGCGAAGGCGCTCTGCTCTCCACTGCATCAGAAGCAATCCACATAGCATTGGTCCCCAACTCGAGGGCTAACTTAAGGGACGCTTGCGCACGCTCGGGATCACGCAGCGATAGATAGCCCACAGAGCGAAGACGCGGGTCATCGGCACAAAAATCGGCCATGCCTCGATTCAACGCATCGCACCCACCATATACAACAGCAAGGTCTTTCGAGCGCGCAAAGCGCCCGGCCCCAATCGACGGAAAGATCAATTGCGAAGATATGCCCATAATATCTAGGGCGTCGCTACGCTCCTTTTTTTCCACAGCCCCATAAGCGCTCCACATGTTCCGTTTGCCTGGATGGGCAAAAATGTCTGACTTGAGCGCCTCTGTAAGCTCTGGATCATTGCCGGCCAAACGCTTATCTGCTGCAGCAATGATAGGATCCAGCGCTGGCATGTCTAAATCGAAGACACCCTTATCTAAGTTTTCGCGGACATACTCAGTCGCATAACTCTCGAGCCAACCTCGACTCTCAATGATGTGACTATCAGCGTCATAAATAATTCGGCCTGTTTGATGAGACATGCTGACTTCCTTTGTCGTTTGATCTAACTTAATTATATATTTCGTATAATAAGAGTCAAATTAGACCACTTGCGTGCATGCATGCCTGCATAGACCGGTCACATAAAACCTGTTTAGATTGCGGCTCGTTTCGATTTTCAAGCAAGGAAGTCCAATGCCACAGGTTAGCGAGACCATCCCTGACGCTCTAGCGCCGCGCGTTGACGCAGCGCTTGCATGGTTCAATAACTCAGCGGAGTCAGCTGAGGACATTTTCAAAGTCACTGGCATCCTCGACGCCGACACAGCATTGAATGGCTCAGATGAGCTCCGACTCATCCTGTGTGGTGGCGACAGCTGTGAACAACGCACATTCCGCGTCACGGGTTCTGCCGATGCCTGGGAAATCGAGTCCCTCGACAACCTCTCGACACCAGATNGCACAAAACCACAGGCTGATCTTGACCCACCGCCAGGTGTGCGCAGCAGCTGGCTTGATAAAACACTGCCCCAACATAAATTTGTCGTTCTGCTTTTTTACCGCGGATTTTGGTGACCCCCCTGTCGCTCCGAGTTGCGGAGCTACGTAGACACCGGCGTTGTCGAGAAAATACGCGCCGCAGGCGGTGGGGTATATGCCATTACCAGTGAGCCACAATATCTGGCCGACCAGGCGCACGAGCACTGGGAACTCAACTTCGAGAATGTGGGCGATCCGCACCAAGAGATCCCAAGGATATGCAGCGAGCGTGACTGGCTCACGCTATATGCCAACAAGGGCGATCTGGAATTCCTCCAACGCGGAGCGGATTGGGAGGTAGAGCACCCGAAGGGTTACTTCCAACCCGGTGTTCTCGCTTTAACCAATTCAGGCCGCATACTGTATCGTTGGCGTTCTGTGCCCTCTGTTGAAAATCTTAACGGTACCCTGGCAAGGCCAACTGCAAAGTACGCATGGAGCGAGATTGAAAAGTCTTTAGTTGCCGGAGATACCGCGGAGGACGCTGCCCACGACGACCAGCCAGAGATCGATAGCACGCCACCACCGCGCCTTGTATTTTTCGCAGCATTAATTGCAAACGGTTGGTTTCTAGGGGTGAAGTCCTTCCTATATTCCCCTGGTGTAGCGTCTCCTCAGAAGCGCTTTGCCGCTGCATTCAGACGCTGGATACTCTTTTTTGCGTTCTGGATAGCCGCAGTCGTCTTTTTACCAATAACACCAGTGGTAGCCGCCTTCGCCTGCTGGCTTGCCTGGATTGCCCGCGATGTCCGCACTACCATCAGCAGCTTGGATGTACAGGAAGAGATAAAAGCCACCCAGTAGTTGCTCGTTTGCTATCAAACCACTCTTAGATACAGGTAACCGCTGGCTTTATGCACCACCCGCCAAAATCAGCGGTTTTTTNTTTCACCAAGACCCAGAGCAAAGGCGCCGACATGTGCGCTAGGGTTAATTCCGCCCTGTAATCGGCCTAAATAGAAAAATTTCTGCTTCCTGCGGTCAGATACGTGACATATAGAACAGAACCGATCGGATATCCGACTTATCTTGCCCAATTAATTTGTGACGTTAAGCACCTGTAGACGTCTGCAAGGTCGTTGAGCACGCCGCACCTGCAGTTGACGCTTCGCGTGCGAGCGTTATTTATATTGCCGACCGCCCCATAAAAACCAGCCAGATGCGCCAAATGTTAAAACACAGTGAACTGCAAATTACTCAGCAAGATGTAATTGAAGGACTGCCTTCGCACCTAAGAAGGTTCGTACAGATTCAAGACAGTGAGCGGTACACCGCACGTGACCACGCCGCATGGCGCTTTTTGATGAAACATCTAACACAGCAACTAAGTCATACCGCGCATCCAGTTTTTCGCGAGGGCCTCGCGGGCACAGGCATCCCTATCGATCGCATCCCGTCAATTGACGAAATGAATAACTGCTTGGCCAAACTGGGTTGGCGTGCTGTGACTGTCAATGGCTTTATACCACCAGCCATCTTCATGGAATTTCAGGCGCGAAAGATTTTACCCATTGCCATAGAAATGCGCCCCGCGGAGCAACTTCTTTATACCCCCGCACCAGATTTCCTACATGAATCTACCGGCCATGCTCCGTTCTTAGTCGACACCGACTACGCCGAGTTCTTACAACGTTTTGGCGAGGTGGGAATGTATGCCATCGTCTCTAACTACGATGTGCAAAAGTACGAAGCCATTCATTTGCTCTCGAGCTTGGAGAAATCACCGTCGCCCGACCCGGACGCTTTGGCCTTGGCAAAATCCAATCTGGCTAAACTCAACAGCATTGATCGCGACGCTTCCGAGGCCGAACTGCTGGCCCGCCTGCACTGGTGGACCGTGGAGTACGGGTTGGTGGGGTCGCTCGATGACTACCGAATTTTTGGCGCGGGACTTCTATCGTCACTGGGCGAAAGTCAGCACTGCTTTAACAGCGCGTCTGTGGAGAAGCTCCCTCTAACCGTTAACGCGGTATCCACAGACTATGACATCACCCGCGCCCAACCACAGCTTTTTGTTACCCAGAGTTGTAAACACCTAACACAGGTCCTCAACGAATTTGCAAAGTCCATGAGCTTCAACACAGGGGGCGTAGCGGCAGTACGAAGAGCGATCGCAGCGGGCACCGTATGCACGGCCCGTTATGATACCGGCATCGAGGTTAGCGGTGTGCTGTGCGAGGTGCTCTGTGATGCGGTGGATAACCCAATCTACTTAAGAGCAGCCGGACCATCGCAAATAGCGTTTAACCACCAGCAGCTTCCGGGGCATGGTAGCGATCGGCACAGCGATGGCTTTGGCTCCCCCATCGGCGGGTTAAAAGACATGCCACGGTGCTTGTCCGAATGCACTATTGATGAACTCCGTGGATTGGGCATCGAAACCGGCAAAGCAATAAGACTTGAATATCTGTCCGGCATATCCGTCACCGGGGTGCTCTCAAACATCTTGCGCCATCATCAAAAGAGCATATTGTTTACTATCGCGGATTGCTTGGTTACGACCCTCGACGGGCGCGTATTATTCGATCCCAAGTGGGGGGAATATGACCTCGCTATCGGCACCTCTATTACCTCGGTCTATGGCGGCGCCGCAGATAAACAGACCTTCCCGAATTACCACCGCCCCCCTGATCTGCTGGAGGTCACAGATGCGCCGGATGCCGCCATACTGAAGACGTACACCTTATTAGATCAGGTAGAGGCCTCGATGCCAAAACTGACATCCGAGTCACTGCCAAGCGAGGTGAGTCAGGCGCTTGAAATTTACCCGCAGGAGTGGCTATTGCGAGTAGAACTAATAGAGCGAGGCGATGCCTTAATCGCCAAAGAGATGAAGCAACAACTTCGAGCCATACAATCCGAGGATCCGGCGCTCAAGGTGCTGATCGACTTAGCGCTGTCATGACCTAACTGCTTAAGCATCCGAGCCGATACACGAGCATCCTTCGTCGACAAAACTTAGCTTTCGGGTAGCACTGACCAGTGGTGGTGCTTGTTTAGTGAGGTGGACGCTGCACCACTAAGATGGGTTCATAGATCCGAGACAATCAAGTTTGTTTATAAAACCTCTTTAAGCTTTNTCTGCGACGATCCTGATGAGGCAAGTGACGGGCTTCCTGAACCTGACCATTTTCTCGTCTTGCAACGACAGCTTATCAGCTTAATGACTAACCTTTAACAACTTCAGCACTATATGAGATAGCGATATGACCCCTACAAAAAGCGACAGAGATTTGCTTTTTAAGAAGTTCGGACGGGCATTTTTCAAGCGGGATCTTGATGCAATGCATGAGGTGGTAACCGACGATTTTACCTATTCAATACTTGTAAACGACGTCACAAGAGCGATGCAAATAAGAGATCAGTACAACCGGCTCGGAGACCCTTTTTGCTAGTCCTTTTGGGTTCGTCTGTATTCACATAACAGCAACGCGCCAAGCACTAACGTCGAAGCTATCTAGCGTTTAGGCCCGACCTAATTTATGCATTACTTATTTCCCATTGTTCTGGGTTTGCTGCTGCCTACTTTCGCCTTGGGCGGCGAAAACACCAAACCGGCTCCCTCTTATGCCGGCGGCGCTCCGGTCGACAGCAATGGCGTATTTTCCAACTACAAGGGTGACATCGCTCATGGCAGCGCATCAGTACGGGTGCCATTTATGCTGCGCCGCTTTGGCACTTACTTCCGTAGCGGTACCGATGCCCCGCAAAGGGTAGAAAATGACGCCGCGCAACTGCAAGCCCAGATCCAAGAACTGCAGCCTGCTGTGACCTGGATCGGCCATTCAACGACCTTGGTGCAAATTGACGGCATTAATTTTTTAACCGATCCCATTTGGTCTAAGCGCCCGAGTCCGGTACCGCTATTGGGTCCCCGCCGCTACGTGCCACCCGGTGTAGCCTTGCAGGATTTGCCCGTTATCGACTTTGTGGTGATTTCCCACAATCACTATGACCATTTGGATGTGCCAACACTCATAGCACTTGCGCAAAGAAATCCACAAACCATGTTTTTCGTACCCTTGGGCAACGGCGAGTTGTTAAGGAGTAACAACATCTCTCAAGTCGTGGAATTGGATTGGGGCCAACAAGCAGACTTCCGATCTCTCACGGTACATTGCCTACCCAGCCAGCATTGGAGCAAGCGCACGCTCACGGATACCAATCGGGCTTTGTGGGCCTCTTGGGCGGTTACCGGCCCTAAACAAAGGATCTACTATGCTGGTGACAGCGGCTATTTCCCGGGCTTTACTGAAATTGGTCACCAACTCGGCCCCTTCGATTTAGCAATCGTTCCCATTGGCGCTTATGCGCCCAGAGCGATGATGCTGGAATCTCACATGAACCCAGAAGAAGCTTTGCAATCAGCTACTGACGTGGGCGCTAGCAAAGCCCTTGGCGTTCATTTTGGAACCTTTGACCTTTCCGACGAACCGCTTGCAGAACCACCCAGACGTTTCTTAAACGCAAGCAGTAATGCACCGGCCGCCGCCCCGACACCGTGGATTTTTAAGGTCGGAGAGACCCGTAGGTTTTAGAAGCGCTCAGACCCATGCGCATGCCCCGGCGGCAGGCCGCTCCATAGGAGAGCAGTGGCCTGAATCAGGAATTCAGTGGTACATTTTCCGTAATTAGTTGCGGGAGAGATTTATGTGCGACGACAACACCGTTATAGATGCCGATAAATATCTTGGCGCGATGACCCGACGCCGGTTTGGCGCACTAGCTGCCGGCACCGCATTAGCCGCGATGCTGCCGCCCGTTGCCAACGCTCAAGCCACCACCGCCAAAGAGGTCAAAGTCAAAACCCCAGATGGTGAGTGTGACGCGTTGTTCGTGCATCCGACGAAAGGTACCCATCCTGCTGTACTGATGTGGCCGGACATCCTCGGGCTCCGACCTGCATTCCGCCAAATGGCCACTCGGTTGGCTGAGAGCGGCTACGCTGTATTGTGTATCAACCCTTACTATCGCGATGCCAGCGCACCCGTTGTGGAGGTCGGCGAGAGCTTCCAAGATGAATCGACCCGAGAAAAAGTGATGCCTATGTATCGCAACCTCTCGGCGAAAACCCATCAAACGGATGCACGAGCCTTGGTCAACTGGCTCGATGCACAAGAGGCTGTGGATACTCAGCGCAAGATCGGCACCATGGGATATTGCATGGGCGGCCCTATTGTTATGCGCACCGCAGCTGTTGCAGCAGAGCGCATTGGCGCCGCCTGCTCCTACCATGGTGGCGGACTTGTCACCGACAAATCCGACAGCCCGCACCTACTCATACCGCTAATGCAGGCCAAGTTTCTTATCGCAGTGGCCGACAATGATGATGAGCGCGAGCCAAAAACCAAGGTTTTACTCGCAGATTCCTTTATGGAGCATCAGTTAGAAGCAGAGATCGAGGTGTACGAAGGCGCTATGCACGGCTGGTGCGTGCTGGACTCAAGAGTTTATAACCACGAACCTGCCGAAAAGGCCTGGGCACGCACACTGGCATTGTTCCGACGAGCGCTGTAACCCGCGTACAATTTGTGGTGTTGTCTATCGATCCACACGACAAAACGACGAGCGACTGCTTCTGTCATTGGAGCCAATTTACAATTGAGGCCATGACGAGATCGCTCCCAAGCCTGCGCTTAACAATGCGTAATAAAAACCTGATCTGTCGGTCATGAGACAAGCACAAGATGCTGTTACCATCGAATCGTTCAACACGGGGGTAATGTTATGCAACGCACGATACTGTTTTTAATACTCTTGATAGTCACACCACTGAGCCAAGCCCAGACAGCGACTGGTCGCGTATTTATCGATGAAAATCGCAACGGGCTACTTGATGAAGGCGAAGTTGGACTGGCTAATGTACGTGTCAGTAATGGGGCCAGCGTAGTACGCACAGACGCGACTGGTCGCTACCGGCTCGCTGCCGACGAGCAAACTATTATTTTCATTACCAAACCCAGCAACTATGCCATCCCGGTCAATCAACACATGCTGCCGCAGTTTTACTATATCCATCAGCCCAACGGGTCCCCTGCGAGGTTGCGCTATAAAGGTATTGAGCCAACCGGACCATTGCCCGCTGAAATAAATTTCCCTCTGATCGAGCGTCCTGAGAAGAAAAAATTTGAGGCGCTCTTATTCGCCGATACACAACCCCAAACCACTCGCGAACTGGACTATATTCGTGATGACGTGGTTGCCGAGTTAGTCGGCGCCGATGCGGCTTTTGGCATGACGATGGGCGATATCATGTTCGACGATTTGTCGATGTTGCCCAGATACAACGCAATCATCTCAAAGATCGGCATTCCTTGGTACAACGTGCCGGGTAATCACGAGATCAACTTCGAGTCGACAAACGATCGCTACTCCTTAGAAACGTTTAAGAAATTTTACGGACCACCGTATTTTGCCTTTGAATACGCCGATGCACTTTTTGTTGTGCTCGATAACATTGACTACAAGGGCGGCGGCGAAGCTGATCCTGCCGATGTAAGGGGCAATGGCGGCTACGAGGCCCGAATTAGTCGCAGCCAGCTGCAGTGGCTGGCCGAAGAACTTAAGCATGTAGAGCAAGAACGGCTAGTATTTATCGCCACCCACGCGCCTCTGGGCAGTGAAAACGGCTCCTACGCGACGGATAACCGAGAAAAGCTTTTTCGCTTGCTGGCGGGGCGCCCTAACCTCTATTCCGTAGCGGGACATACCCATACAACAGATCACGTCTATTTTGACAAAGACGACGGCTTCGCCGGCCCAGGAAAATTTCACCACCACGTATTAGCAACGGTATCCGGCGCTTGGTGGAGTGGCCCCTTCGACGAGCGCGGTATCGCAGTAAGTGATCAGCGTGACGGCACTCCTAACGGTTATCATATCCTCGAGGTTGACTCTACGGATGTAGCGGTACGCTTTAAAGGCGCAGGCAAACCGGCGGATTATCAGATGCGCATCGTTTTCGACGTTGCACACCACCAGCTCAACGTTAACGGCATACGTGACTTTAAAGCGGGAGAGTTACTCGACGGTCGTATATCTCAGGACCACCTCAATGCGGCAGCAATAATTGTTAACCTCTTCGACGGTGGACCCAATTCTAAAGTTCGCTACCGGGTTGAAGATGGCGAGTACCGACCATTGAAACGGGTCTTGCGCAAAGACCCCTACATGCTTGAGCAATACGCCCGCCACCGCAGTTCGAAAAAAAACCTGGGTGGAAGCCACACTGTCGACCCACCTATTTGAGGCAGACTTAGATGCAAACCTTCCCCCGGGGGTTCATGCGATTACGGTTCAAGCAGAGGATGAGTTCGGCAGACTCCACCATGGCCACACGGTATTAGAAATCGTTCCGGGGTTCGAAGGTTCGGAGACGGGTAACAAATACCCATAAAGTGGCCACGGAAATAGGCGGCGTTTACGCTGGTGAGCTATACCGGCCCCTTGCCGCCAATCCCCACCGGCGCACTGACACCGCCTTTCCGAGCCTTGGTTACTATGTCTCGGAGGGTGTAGGCTGCATTTAGCTCTGCNGCACTAGATTCGGNACTGAGTTCGCCNACTCGCTGGTACTCNCCGCGNTCNGCAGCCAGACGAAAGTCGACCANCGCGCCGGTAGTCTCATCTACCCTGCCCTGAGCGCCAAANCCGTGNCCTTCATTGGTTTGTGTTCCNGTGGTCGCCTGATAACCCATACGATGCAGTAATTTGGCGCTGGCACGCTCAAGCACTTCCTGCCGAACCGACAACATCCAGTTCTCTTGCTGCCGCATCCAGGACTTTTGCATACCGTTGAGCATGACGATTCTGGGTTGATCGGTATGGTTTATACCCGTGCCATGAAGCAACCGCCCGTCGGTAATGACCATAGTGCCGGCCTGGGCATCTAAGTTAATCGCCGGTGGCAACTTACCTACAGGTTTGCCCTCGCGCACCGCTGTCGATAACACGTTATGACTACCGGGTATCAGCAGGGTGCCGCCGGTGGTTTCATCCACATCAGTAATCGGGGTCAAGATATTCACGGTCATGGGGCTTCGGGAATCCAAAGCGTTGCTCTGGTCTTGATGCAAAGCCTGGGGCACCCCACCACGTAACGACAGCGCGGCAATCAAAGAGGTGCAAATCCACCCTGGCCCTAGCGCCTCAGTGACTAACTGCTCTACCAGCGGTCCCCCTTGGGCAATGCTTGGATGCTGCTCAATAAACAACTCAAAACATCGGCCCTTGTTTACACAGCAGTTGATGTTTTGACCGCTAGGGGTGCGTTGAGCGATACCCGCAAGTCGCTCGCCTTCAGCCTGCTCCAGCACGCGCTCACGCATAATGGCGACTTGTTCTGCAGATAAAGCATCCGCTACCTTGCAGTAACCCCAACGCAGCAGGTCGCCGCGCAGCTGGCCGATGTCTCGACTGGGCTGCGGCAAATCCATATCTTGCCAGTGCGGATGCTTCGAACCGATGGTTGTATCGTAGTAGGCGCCTGGCTTAAATTGCCATTTACCCCACTCGCTTTTGCGCTGCGGCGGCACAAAATATATCTCTGGATTGTTCGCCAAAACCGACGCCATAGGCTCCCTCGACAGCGTTTGCTCACGATAAATCTGCTGCTCCGGCGCTGAGTGCTCNNCAATAAAGTCTGGATCGAATTCTATCGGTGTTGAACTCATAAACGGATCACCTCATCTAACCCCACGAAACCCAAGCTAAAATTAACCTAAGATTGAGTGAGTTGCATGTGGCGTTATAAGCCGACTCAGGGGCCTGTATGTCGCAGCCCACCTTCGCAATACTCATGGGGGTTTGATTTACGCGGCCAACCTGTTAGAAATTCTGCCTAGGCAATGCGAAACGCTCATTAATCGGGAGGAACATACTATGAAAATAGGCATAGCCATGATGAGCCACGAGACCAATACCTTCTCACCCGTTATTACAGATCTTGATCGATTTTCCGGCGGCCATGGCGTGCCGTTGCGCGGCGATGTCGCGCTGCAGACTTACCGGGGCACAGCGTCCTGCCTTGGTGGCTATATTGAAGTTGCCGAAGCTCAAAATGTCACCATTGAAATGGGTATCGCCGCATCAGCACCACCCAGCGGACCGGTTGAAGACGATGCATTTGCATACATGTGTGACGCCATAGTGGCGCTCTCGGAGCGTGTTGATGCGCTGCTACTCGACCTGCACGGTGCGATGACAACAAAAAGTTATGACGACGGTGAAGGCGAACTGCTGCGCCGCATCCGCGTAAAAAACTCGACCCTACCCATCGCAATATCCCTAGATATGCACGCCAATATCACCGAACTGATGGTGAGCAACTGCGACGTTTTAACGGGCTACCACACCTATCCGCATATCGACATGGACAGCACCGCGCGTCGCGGTGCCGAGGCATTTTTTGCCATGCTTAACGGCCACGCAAAACCTGTATTGCGCTGGGGCAATGCACCCATGTTGCCCCATGTGATGCGCCAGGGCACGGACGATGAACCCAATGCCTCACTGCAGGCCCGAGCTATCGAATTGGAACAAGCTGGTTGCCTTGGGGTGAGTGTATTTACCGGATTTCCTCATGCCGACATTTATGACGCAGGTTTGAGCGTCGTGGCCATGACCGACGATGACGGCAAAACGGCACAAACCCACGTTAATGGGCTACTTAACATCGCTTGGCAGGACCGCAAAGACTTTGTCTACGAAATAGAACCCCTCGCAGAGTCTATGCAACGGGCAAAAGCAGCGGCGTCGGCCAGCGGCGACGGTCCAGTGATTGTTCTCGATCATTACGACAACACCGCATCTGGCGGCACAATGGATACAACCGAGGTACTCAGCGCGGTATTGGCGGCAGGACTGGAAAAAGTCGCTGTGTTTGGTTTTTATGATCCAGAAGTTGTTGCGCAAATGGCCGCGGCTGGCGTTGGCGCAACGCTCACTGTAGAACTCGGCGNCAAATTGCCAATGCCTGCCTTGGTGGAGCAGAGCACGCCAATCTCGCTCACCGGCGAAGTAAAGCTTATTTCTAACGGCAAGTTTCAAGCTCAGGTTGCCATGGCACGAGGCCTGACAATTAACATGGGGATCTCTGCCGTACTTTCTGTTGGTAACGTCGATATCGCCATAATCTCGCGCCATATTGAACCTTATGATCCCGAGTGTTTTCGCTGTTTAGGCATGGAACCTATGGCCTATGACTACGTAATGCTTAAGAGCAGGATTCATTATCGAGTGGGGTTTCGCGAGCTAGCGAAGGAGGTGATTGAATGCGCTGGGCGCGGCGTCTGCACCTCGGATTACAGTCAGTTGACCTTTGATAAAGTTCGGCGACCAGTCTACCCCCTCGACCAAGACGGCAGCGGCGCTAACGAGGCTTGGGGCCTGCCTCCAACTTAAAACATCACGGTTAGCCGACTCCACCAGGGCATAATTAATACTGGGATTCATGCTTCGTTTTGCAGCTCTTGCTTTAATCTTGGTACAACTTGGGTAAACAGGCGTTCCAAAGAATCACTCATATCACTTGTCCGCAGCCCTGGCGGCACTGCCATGGATACGATATCGGTAATGCCGAAAGTTTGAATGAAATGCTTAAGCTCAGCCACGCAGTGGTCCACATCGCCCACAATCCAGGCCTGGGGTACCTGTTCGCCCTTACGCCCAAAACCCTCACCGCTTTCCTCAAAAAACTTGCGATAAAGTTGCATACGATAACGCTCAGACGCCCGCACTGGCTCCCAGTCATTGGCTTTATCGTCGGTGACCAAAATACTGCGAATAATACCGACCCTGTAATCCGCTGGATTTCTGCCGCTCTGCTGCAGAGCATTCACCCAGGGATCATAGGATTCTGCCTTTACTCCTTGGGGTAAGAAATTGCAGTTGTAGTGGGCTGCGCGCAGTGCACCTGCTTCCGACATGGCCGCGATCCACAACGGCGGTCCCCCTTGCTGCACATATCCGGGCGTGATCTTCACATCCTCAAACTGGTAGCGTTTCCCCTGATAGCTGAAGCGTTCACCGATAAAACAGCGCTGTAACACTTCGATGCCCTCATTCATCAGCGACACCCGCCTCGCTACCGGCAGACCAAAACCGCGAAATTCGTGTGGCGCATAACCCATGCCGATACCTAGATCAACGCGTCCACCGGATAGGTTATCAAGCACCGCAAGGTCTTCCGCTAGCCGAATAGGATGATTGAACGGCATAAGGCAAATGTCGGTACCAAAACGCACATGTTGAGTAACACTGGCCATGGCCGCGGCCACGGGTACCCAACTGGGCAAATAGCCGTCTTCGACGAAGTGGTGCTCCGTGAACCAAACCAGATCGGCGCCGATACTGTCGAGCCATTGCACCTGTTCTAGAATCTCTGCGTACAGGTACTGATCACTGACACCGGAATCTGGTGGGTTACGGAAATCGTAGGAAACCCCCATCCGTAACGCAGGTTTAGTCATATCCCCCTCCTCTGTTGCGGCACCCACCAACCCAAGACCATTAGTGTGGATAAGAGACTGATGCTTAACTTGGTTGTCGCTCTTAGATCAACATAGGGGTAACCGCGCGCGCGGTCGAGCACAATTTAGGCCTGATTGCTGGGGCGAAGCCCGCCACCGAGCTAAACGTGAGAGCGCTTAAGGGACAGTATTAGTTACAGCAGCATTAGCCTTGCCCCGGTAAAACACGGCAATCATGGCCACCAGATGCAAGAACAGCGAAACAGTAGTGCCAAGGAAATACGTTTCGATATCACTGACGCCGATACTACCCAGCAATAGCGCCATCAGACACAGGTGATACAACACACCAAATACACCCAACGATACAGCGGCAATTTTTCTACTCAACGCGTCTGCATACAACGGTCCTGCAACCAATAATGCGAACACCGCATAGAGCCAAAAACCCAAATAATCGAAGGAGGTATAAAGCGAGAATGGAATGGACACGTTAAGTAGAGGCAGTAGCAAATGAGCCATATCGGAGCCTGCTGAACCAGCACTCGCTGCGTCACCAAGCAGCGGAATCGTCCAGACCGCTATGAATTTCGGAATAATAAAGGCCATCGTGGCCATAGCGACAAAAAATAACCCCAACATTCCCCGTAACGCATTGTTCCCAACAGCAATCCATGCTNCTGCAGCGAAGGTGCCCGACAAGGTGAACATAGAGATAATTTGGTTTACCCACCCAGCAATGAACAGTCCGCGGTTTTCTTGCAGCCAAATAACGCGATCCCCATGAGCTGCGGTATCGCCGTCAGCTATATCCAGAGGTAAATACATACTTACGACGGCAGTGATGAAAAATACGATCGCCGCCCAAAATCCACAGCGACTAATCTCTTGATTCAAGTTGGTAGCAAACGTCATGACAGCTCTCCCCAGCGCTGGCCTATAAAATCCCGAGTGATTTCACCCCTTGCTGCAATCGCTAGGCGACGATCTTTTGCAGTCCACGCTTGATGCTAGAACATGTCAACTGACATGTAAATGATCAGAAGCATTGCCTGTATCGGGGGATCATTCATGTTCTTAGGCCGGCATTGGATCTGATGCCGACACGCATCTATCCCCGACAGCCGCTAGCGCGCAATGCACTTTTGGTAACTCTCAGACTTGGGAATATTGCACCGTTCTTCGGCCTAACCTTTTAGTAGGAGCAGGCCTAAGAGTCAGTAAGATTGAAAATAACGATCTTACAGCGCAGTTATGCTTGGGCTAGGCCCGCNAATTCCTCGGCGAAGCGCCGAGTGACTGGCAGGCACCGGTTGGCTGTTATGCAGATTCAGCCACATTCGATAGAGGCTTCTTTTTTCGGCAGGGTCTTCCGAATCAAAATACTTTTCTCGCCGGTGCATAACCGCAAGATTATTAATCAGCAAAATATCTCCCGGCTGCTGCATAAATGTCAGCTGCATGTCCGAGCGGTTGGCTATCGCCTCCACGCATGCTAACGCTTCACGTTCGGCTACACTGAAGTTCTTGCCAGTGACCTCGGCTGCAATTTCCGCCAGCTGGATATTCAACCACGCACTCATGCGCCCCTCATGCCAGGCAAAAACGGGGATGCGTTGTTGCTGCACCTTGCCTAACTTCTTCGTCGATGCCGCGTCACCCTGCTCTTTGCGCGAGTAAAGTTCGTAACCGGCCTTCAGTGTCTCTAAATGCTCGGGGTAATTCGCCAATATCTCGTTATAAATAGCAAACAAACTGACCAACCCATTCATACCGCCCTGTGGTGCCTGATGGATACAACACATGGCAATGCAATCGCCACCGTCACAATGGAAACGCAGCTCATCGTTACTTTCATAGCCCCGGGTATCTCTTCCCCGCTCTGCGCCGGCAAAACGGTCTGCGACAATACTCAAGACTTCGCCCTTAGCGTTTTGCATCACCGGGTCACCAATACCCCGCGCAAATGCCCAGAACACCCGACGCAGCCGCTCAATGTCAGACGGATCGATACCGCGCAACAGGGCAAAGCCGCGACCAGTCCCTAGCTCAGTAGCTACCGAACTCATCAACTCTGTAAGAGATTCTGGATATTTCCCGTCGAGACCAAACCCCGGCCAGTCGTTGCTGTCTTCGGGCAAGCTGTCGGCCAATTGATATAGACCGCTGACCTGCTCACGAGACAAGCTGACCACCCAATCCGCGCGCTCTTGCAACTCACCTCCACGCCAAGCACGCCGATTTAGAATCGGCTCACCAACAACATCCGTCATATCCCGTCGCCTGTCTTAATAATTGCTCTACTAGACAAGATTACACTGTACCGCGCAACATCGAGGCCAACCCAGTCGTTATGCTCGCTCGAGCAGTGGCTCGCCTAACGCTTCGCGATAATTGTTATGAAAATGATGCAAGGCCGGTTCATTACGACCAAAAATAATCTCCTTCAACAACCCGCTTTCTGCCGCTTGCTGTTGCATCTCACCCATAACGTAATCCTCATTTTCGATAGTCGATTTAAATACCTCTAATGAGGCCGACAGGCTTGCACGACCCTCAGTAAATTCATAGGCGTCGTGACTCGATGCGGAAGCACGCCCCACATCGTCCGCTTGTTCGGCGAACTCAGGGGCATAGTAAAAACCGACCCGAGTGACTGACTGACCGGGATTATCCTTGCAGGGATAAATTCTGATTAACGTGGTAGATGCTTTGCTTGTGATCAGCTGCACATTGGGAAACAAGTGATAGAGGACGAATGTGCATTTGCTTATATCCCACTCGGACTCCGGCAATTTGCGCATCTCGTCAATACCTCGGTTCGCAGTAACGAACCGATGGTGCCGCCCAAACTCCTCAAAATGCAGGTTATTGCCGTAATAAATGCGGCCCAAAGTATCTTTATGCAACTTACCGAAGTGATAGGTTTCGCCAAATGTGTCGTTAGCGAGCTTCCAATTGAGGTTTTTTTCTATGGTGGTATTTCCGACGGCCTGCTGGGTCTCCATACCAAAGGAGGGGAATTCTTCAGCCAACTCCCCCAACAACTCATCCACGTTCAAGGTTCCTTGCGGATTCGGGTGAACCCATAACAGCCCGGAATTTTCAACAGCAGGCAACTCCACCAGACCCATACAGGTTTTGTCGACCTCACCAAAGTGATCGTTATTTGGTATGGTCAAGAGATTGCCAGTATTGGCATAACTCCAATTGTGAAAAGGGCAAGTAAATACCGACTTGGTGCCACGTTCTTCCGTTGCAACTTTTACCGAGCGGTGCCGACAGGCATTTAAAAACGCATGAAACTGACCGCTCTTGTCCCGTGTTGCCAGAATTGGCACACCAAAATCATCGACGGTGATAAAGGAACCGGGGCCCGGCAAGTCACCTGAAAGACCAATAAGCTGAGGGTGATTACGAAAAAATGCCTCCTGCTCCCTGCGCGCGGTGTCAGCACAGACATAGGCATTGGTGGGCATTTTATATTGCACCCCGGCATCAACATTTCTGCCCTCATCCAACTGCGACATCAGTTCTTTTATGATCGCATTCTGCAATTCTTTTCTCATTTGACCTCTCCAACAAACAAAGGAATCGAACCAACAAAAATCTCGTTTAAGCAATTACTGCATCAACCGA
Organism: Gammaproteobacteria bacterium; assembly: GCA_002684495.1. Taxonomy (GTDB): domain Bacteria; phylum Pseudomonadota; class Gammaproteobacteria; order Pseudomonadales; family Azotimanducaceae; genus UBA4421. The sequence continues at coordinate 42,522 of NYVG01000004.1, forward strand.
TCCCAAACATAGCAAAACTCGCACTGATGTATAGAGCACTTTCTTAAGGCAAATACCCTGAATTTTCTGAGAAAACGAAGGTCACCATTGCGACCCTAGAGCGGATTTACCAATACTAAGCTTGCTGCGATGGCCAGCATAACAATGCCAATTAGAGTATTCAGAACCCTCCATGCTGCAGGTCTGGCAAACAACGGCGCCAGTCGTCGCGAGCCGTACCCCAAAGAAAAAAAGAACACAAAGCTCGCGAACACCGCCCCTGCTGAAAAATAGACGCGTTGGCTTTCGTATTGGGTCGAAATCGAGCCGATCAGAATTACAGTATCCAGATATACATGAGGGTTTAACCAAGTAAACGCCAAACACATAAGCAACGCGGAAATTAGCGACTGCGGTTTTTCTACCGCGGAGTAATTCATACTGCTGCTCTCATATACAGCAGACTTAAAACTCAGCAGAGCGTATACCGACAGAAACATAGCACCGCCATAACGCGTTGCAGGATCGATCCACGGATAAAGAGTGACCAAGGCTGCAAATCCGCCGACACCGACAACGATCAGCACCGCGTCTGAAAGAGCGCAACTTATACAAACCCAGAACACATGCTGATCGCGAATGCCCTGTTTCAACACGAAGGCATTCTGTGCACCAATTGCCACAATTAAGCTAAGACCCAAACCGAAACCTGACAGCGCTGCATTAAACATCCTTATCCTGCCCTATCTCGGTGCTAGTTCTTCAATGGAGATTAAAAAATCGGCATCATGTTTCGCCCGCGAAAACCCTAACTACCTATGCAGTCGTTAGCAAACTACTGCTTAGTCGCGCACGCAGAAAAGGCTTAATCAGCGTAAACGATTTCTGCTAGTGTCTGTCGAGTCTACTGGATAAAACTGGCTCGAAATTTTGACGCCATAGATCTGGTTATCTCTAAAAAACCAAAAACATCAGGGAGAACTATATGACTACAACACTCTACGACCTCAGTGTAGGTTCATATACCCAAGTACTCAAAGGCACCGTCAGCTTCTTGGAAAAAGGCCTCGAATACTGCGAAAAAAACTCAATCGATTTGGTCGATATCGTTGACTACGCACTCCACGAGGACATGCAAAGTTTCTATTTCCAGGTGATGTCTATCAATCATCACTCAGCCAAAGCCATCGAAGGCCTGCATGCCGGGGAGTTTGCCCCGCCGCTTTATGCGTTCAACCACAAAGCAGAAAAAGGCGACTACGAGATGCTTTTGGCAACCACAAAAGCGAGCATCGATGTCATGAGCGCCCAAGATCCAAAAACCATCAATGCAGCAGCTGGCAAGACAATAGTCTTTAAACTGGGCGCTAATGAGATGCCATTTACTGCGGAAAATTTTGTCCTTTCGTTCTCGCTACCAAACTTCTACTTCCATGCCACTACCGCCTACGACATATTGAGAATGAAAGGGGTAAAACTTGGCAAGATGGACTTTCTTGGCAAGCTGCGTGTTGGTATTTAACGCCGCAGATTACGGCCAACTCGGTAAGACCATAGACCGCAGAAAAAACCAACGGTTAGACGGTTAGCAACGAAATTTTCTATGCAAAATTTCATCTTTGCAGCAACAGCTCACACCCTTACTATGCAGACGAGGTTATACAGAGGTTAGGGGGAATTTATGACGCTTTTAATCATTCTGGCTCTGCTGCTGGCACTGGTACAGCTTTGGATAGCGCCTATGGTTTTTAGTCTAGATAGGCTGGAATACCTGCTGTCGAATAGGGATCAAGACGATCCTAATGAATCGCTGTATTGCGCGAGGGCGAAACGCGCGGCGGCGAACCTGCAGGAAAGTTTGCCAGCGTTTTTTGCTTTGGGCGTATTGTCTATGGTTTTACAGGTCGATAACGCTGCACTAATGACTTACTGGTTGGTTTTACGAGCCGCTTTTGCCATCACCTACATTGCCGGATTGATTTATATCAGGACTATATTTTGGCTCGGCTCTCTCGCTTGTTTGGTAATGATGGCGCTAGCCTTGCTATAAAAGCACGGCAGTTAGTCGCCTTTATATCGAAGGCGAACCGTGCCAGCGGCAGATTATTCGGCGTCGAGGCCCGCATTTTTTTCTAATTCCCGGGCGCCGCGCAAGATATTACCTATGGCATAGTTCCCTTCATGGCAGGCATATTCATAGAGCTTGCCGTCGCTTACTGACCATGAATATTCGCCCTCCCAGGTTTGGGACCAAACTTCCGGGTTGTCGACTACGAATCTATATAACAGCCCACCATCCGGTTGTTGGCTGAAATACTCGGTTACCTTTAAAGTTTTGTTAGCCCCCGCGAGCGCCGGGAACTCTCCGAAATTCACAGTTTCGACTACCAGGGTATCGTCTTGCCAATACCCGATAGAGTCCCCTAACCAACTGCCTGTACCGGCAGGCCGGTGCCGCGCGTTAAGGCGAATAATCCGCGCATCATGATTCATTTCCGTCAATATCATCACGTGTGTCGGGGTGTGGATGATGCGTTTGTGATTATTGTAGTAATTGGGCAGCATCGGCGGCCCCGCCGTGGAACGCGAGCCAATAATGCAGCGCTCTGCCAATGGTCGCTGCTCGATATTATCGTAAGGCCCTTTGCCATCAGGATTTTCGAGCCACCAGGCGGTGCCGGTATTTTGGCTCGATGCAAGGTCTTGGGAGCGCCAAAGCAGTCGCCACTGATCCTGTAGCTGTTGCATTCGCGCAGCACCCGACGCAGTCATTGCTGGCATACGGCCATTTTTAGGCTGGGTGATAATGGAGGTACGAAACCTGCCGTCAATGCTCACCGCAGTATCACCACGATCGAACCAGAACATGTTGTAGCCACCCACTTGGCCGCCGGCTTCCGGAGCATCGCGCTCAGGATCACTGCTTTGATTCGCGCGCCGCTTAAAGGCACGAAACCGCTCGGCCATGCCTTGGGCCTCTGACTTAGTCAGCAACAGCTTGTCACCGTACATCACCGGCCGCTCCAGGGGCGTCAGCGTGCCGACATCAAAGGTGCCATTGAGGTCAAACTCAGCGTAACTCGTGGCCGCCAGTAATGAACTGAAAGCCGCTGCACTCAGCAATCCAACATTTATCAAATTTTTGCATGCGCGCAAATTAATCACTCCTAAAAACGGGGCTTTGTATTTCTAATCGTTAGCAAAAGTTGTACCACGTCGCAGGCGAATGAGAACAATATCTCAAACGATCAATAAGAACCGTCTAAGATCGCGCCCCGACGAGCTAAAAGGCCAGCGAAAACTTGCCAACTGGTCCGGCATCAGTGCAGCTAAATCGGATGACAAGCGGAAAATCTGGCGACCAATCTTGGTAATCATGTCTTTTGTTTGCTGAATGTCATCAGCAAGTAGCACGACAGGATCGGCATCCATCGGGGTCTCCGGGCTATAAGTGTCTTAATGTCACTTGGCTCGCCAGTCACTGGGCGAGCCGATGCATACTCGTGGGCCGCCAGCGGCCATCAAACGCCGCAGTGTTGTTCCAGATTCTGCGATCCGAGCGTTCATCTAAGCTGTAGTGTTGGGTCGCACAGACACGACCGTCGTCAAGAAGATTGAAGCCGGCCACTTGCCGGGCGCGCATATCCAGTAGTGTGATGCCTGCCCTTTCGCCCTTAAGGGTTCCTGCATTGATTAGGAAACAGCGCTCAAAATCAATCAGGGTACGAAAATGCATATGTCCATTGATTACAAATCTTGGCGACCCGGACTCTGCCAACCATGCATCCAAGGCGTCGCTGCGACGAATCTCGGTAGTTTCGGTGCCTGGCCAAACCTTGGCCATATCGTCTTCGGCAACGCCATGACAAAGACGCAGCTCGCCGCCCGCCGTATTGAGACGTATAACTTTAGGCAGACTTTCGAGAAAAACCTGACCCTGCTCACTGACCCGAGCTCTGAGGTGCGCATTTCGCACATGGCGTTGCTGGTCGGTCAGCAGCCAGCGGTCATGATTGCCGGCTACGGTATGAACTTGAGCGCTAGCTAGCGCCCGCCAGCATTCTTCAATGCAGCCGCGCCCGTCTGCGATATCTCCAGTGCATATCACCGCATCTACCGCTTGTTGCTCCAACCAACCCAATGCCTGCTGCAGGCGCCGGTGTTCGCTGTGAACGTCCCCTATAATGCCGATTTTCTCAATCACCTAGTGCCGCGACGTTTCCCTTACCTAGTGCGAATACCCTGCCGATTAATCAGTGAACGGGACGTGAACTATCCGTCTGCAACGAATCCTTTCCACCCATTCATGTATTCGATAAACGTCTCGCTCAGCCCTTCCTGAGCTAAATGCGCTCGACTAACAGGCAGCGCGATCGGCTCAAACGAATCGTTATTCATAACTTGGCGCGGGTAGTCGTGATGCAAAATCGCGCCGCGACCTATGGTGACAAAGTCCACATCAGCAGCCAAAACATCCCTCACGTGTTCTGCAGTCATGATCTTACCTGCCACCGTTAATAACACCTTGCCTCTCGACAACTGAGCGAAATGTGATAACAACGACGATCCTTGATAGGCCTCTTCTTCTGGCAATTTGAACGAATCCCAGAGCGATATATCGAGAAAATCTATTTCTCCGCCGGCTACAAGCTGCTCACATACACGCAAAGCCTCTGCTAAACGTATACCGAAACGTTCTGGTGACAGGCGCACGCCCAGCAAAAAGTCTGGCCCGCAGGCCTGACGAATGCCATTGACGATCTCAAACAGTAGCCGTGCCCGATTTTCCAGTGTCCCCCCGTACTCGTCGTCTCTGCGATTGTACAACTCGCTGAGAAACTGACAGACGATATAGCCATGGGCACCATGAATCTCGACACCATCGTAGCCCGCCTGCTGAGAGCGCACTGCGGCGGCAATAAAGTCGTCACGCAGCTGCTTAACCTCCTGCAAAGTCAGCGCTCTTGAACCGGTCTCTTCATCAGCGGATGGGCACACCGGCGTGCTGCCAATAAGCTTTGCCGGCGAGCGCATGCCAGCATGGTGTAACTGCACTACAGCGAGACTATCTTGGGCTTTTATCGCCTCGGCCAAGCGGCGATGACCCGCCAAATGATCGTCTGAAAAAATTCCTAACTGGCCGGGAAATCCTTGACCGATCTGTTGCACATGGGCGGCACAGGTCATTGTTAGACCAAATTCACCCTTGGCCCGCAGGGTTAGCCAGTTGAACTCATCCTCGGACAAAGTCCCATCTTCATTACTCTGGCAATTTGTGAGCGGTGCCAACATGAAACGATTTTTCATGCGCTTTCCGCACGCAAACTCTATCTCGGTACTTCCTAACCCCACCATATCTCTCCCTAGTCAAAAAATTCTCGGTATCGGCAAAAATCACGGCGACCCGTGCTCGCGGCCGACGCCGCCCACCGTGCATACGCGCTTTTTTTTCAGCTGCCCGCGGCTTGCAGCATAAAGCAAAGGAGCAAAATTGCTGCCGTCATCATCAACAATGCTCTGATTGTGCCTGTCATTTTCGGGTACTGGTAACGGACAATGCCGATTTTCTGCTGTTTCAACAGCATCGCCGCGAGGGTATAAATTAGCGCGACAAAAAAGCCGGCGACATTCCACCAAAGCCACGATATTTGCGGTGCACCAAGTGCTAAAGCGAGATTCACTAACAGACCTAGAACAAATCCCACCAAGGCAAACCGCTGCGGTACATCACGCAACAACAGAGCCGTGCAAAACAGGGCTAACAACGGGCCATTAAACATGGAGCCGACCTTGTTTACCGCCTCCAATATAGTCGGCGCGATGCGCTCAACTTGAAACGAAAATACGATACAAGCGATACCCCACAACAGCGTTAGCAAGCGCGATAATTGCAGCACCTGCCGATCATTAAGTTGCCAATTAGGCCGCACAAAATCTTCCATAGTCGCGGCTGAAAGGCTATTGATCGCAGAATCAATGGACGACATGGCGGCTGCCAATAGCCCCACCATGACAAGCCCGACAAAACCCGGCGCAAAGTTCCCCATGACATACATCGGAAATGCCAAATTGAAGTTGGGCTCACCTGCACCAGTAAGTGGCAGCGATGCAATAAAGTCAGCATTTTGTGCAGCAAAAGCAGCAAGCCCTAACCCCAGCAAACAGTAACTGAGCACTAACGGAAAACGCAGCAAGCCGTTGAGTAGTAGAACTCGTTGCGATGCAGCATCAGACTGTGCCGAGAGAATTCTCTGAGTCTGACTTTGATCACAACCGTAATAGGCCGCGTAAAGAAAAAAGCCACCAATTAACATGGGCCAAAAGCCATAGTCCTGACCGGCGAATCCCCAATCATCACGCATTACCTCTGTGCGCTCGGCAACGGCAAAGAAAGACCAATCTGTTGCATCACCAAGCAGCAGTAGACTGAAAACCACAGTAATAGAAAGTAGCAGCAGCTGTATCAAGTCGCTAATGACGACCGCACGCATACCGCCTAATAGGTCGTAGAGTAAGGTCACACCCATGAGTAATAGCACTGCCACGAGGTATTCAACACCGAGCAGCTGGGACAAGATCAACGTCACTCCGTATATAGTGACTCCCGTCGCCACCGCACGAAAAAGCAAAAAGCAGCCGCTCGCCAACACTCTTGATTCGCGGCCTAAGCGCTGTTCTAGTATTTCGTAAACCGAGATGACACCCATCTGCCGCGCAGGCACGATAAGGAATATCAGTGCGGCCATTGCCAGAGGCACAGCTAACTCATACTGCAGCCACACCATACCGCCACCCACGGTAAATCCAACAAAGGCAGGTGCGCCAAGCAGACTGTTCGTCGAGCATTGAGTCGCTAGTGTTGAAGCCGCCAAACTGCCACTGGACATCCCGCGTCCGGCGAGGAAGTAGTCACTGCCTGAACGCTGACGCCGGCCCAGCCAACCCGCTAAGGCCAGCATTGCTGCCAGGTACAGTCCGATTACACTCCAATCTACAAGCTGCATGCTAAAACCCTATCAAAATATGCCCGGGTGGTGCGACAACTCAGGCATCTGAGAGCTCCTGAAAAATCAAAATAATCCTCTACAGATGCAAATTACTCCGTTCATGCTAAAGTTATTTTGACTCCAATGCGCCGGTCGTAGTGTGACCATAACGATGACAGATCGCTATGATCGCACCGAGCCACGCTCATTTAGCCGTGTCACAACAAGAATAATTGGCCATCCAGCAGGACCTATGCATCTTGGCCTCAAGGACCCGACGCCTATACCCGCATGATCGACGACAGCTTAGCCAAGATTGGTAGCGAACCCGCGCATCAAATGTCGCAAAGCGAATATGCGCTTGTGCAAAACCTGACCGCGCTGTACGGCGAGGGCGGCGCCAGCTATCTGGCCAAACGTCTCATGGCGATAGCCATGGGCGAATTGATGTCCGGCCCAGCAAATACACAACGCAAACCGAATTTATTATCCGCTAATGATCGTATGCTTATTTGCTACGGCGACAGTATCCGCGATGCACCAGCCAGCCCCCTGAGCGCATTGAAGCGTTTTACAGCTGCCCATCTGGATCAAATCATATCGACCATCCATGTGCTGCCGTTCTTCCCCTCTTCCTCTGATGACGGCTTTGCAGTTATTGACTACCAAGCAGTCAGGCCTGATCTCGGTCACTGGTCGGACATCCATGGGCTATCGGAGCACTTCGACTTAATGTTCGATCTGGTGATCAACCATTGCTCCAGAGAAAACCTCTGGTTTGCCGATTTTATCGGCGGCAGAGAGCCTGGTTGCAACTACTTCCACGAAATGCAGTCCATGATCGGACTGGAAAACGTGGTAAGACCAAGGAATTCGTCCCTACTTACTGATGTGCATACTTACCAAGGTGTGAAAAGGGTATGGACTACGTTTAGCGATGATCAGATTGATCTGAATTTCGCTAACCCTGATGTGCTTTGTGAATTTGTCCACGTGCTGTTTTCTTACATTGCTCAGGGTGCGCGTTTTATTCGTTTAGATGCCATTGCGTTTCTATGGAAGGAATTGGGCACCAGCAGCATCAATCTTGAACAAACTCATTCCGTGGTGCGGGTTCTGCGCGCGTTAATAGACGAAATGCAAACTCAGACCTTACTGCTTACCGAAACCAATGTGCCCCATGAAGAGAACATCAGTTACTTTGGTGCTCAAGACGAGGCGCATCTAGTGTATCAATTCAGCTTGGCGCCACTATTGCTTTACAGCTATCTATTCAACGACGGGCAATACTTGGGACTGTGGGCGCAACAATTAAGCCCGCCCACCCAAGGTTGCAGTTTCATCAACTTTATCGCCTCCCACGACGGTATTGGCCTACGGCCACTAGAAGGCCTAGTACCCGATTGCGATATTCAAAACTTGACCGACAAGGTTCACGAGCGCGGCGGTTTTGCGGCAATGCGCAGCGATAAGTATGGCAAGGACACGGTATACGAGCTGAATATAGCGCTATTTTCTGCATTTGGCGGCACAGCCAAGGACATTCCGGCCTATGTCGCCGCGCATCAGTTAATGATGGCTTTTCAGGGTGTTCCTGCGCTTTACATCAATGCCTTGGTTGGTGGTTTGAATGACCTGCAAGGTGTGGAGAGCACCGGTCGCACCCGCTCTATTAACCGCGGTTACTGGGACTTAGAGTCTCTGCTAGCAACGCTGAATAACGACGCCAGCAGCCAATCAATTATCTTCAAAGAGCTTTGCCGCAATTTGCAACTGCGGGGTGCCCAATCGGCGTTTGCACCATCAGCACAGCAGCAGGTACTGGCCTACTCAAACACCCATCTCTGGCTAAAGAGAGAAACTGACGATCAACGGGTCTTCGTGGTCGCCTCTTTTAGCAATGAAAAGCTTGATACATCACTACCCGATAAGGGCGCTGCTAATGGGAGTGCGCTGGATATTCTCACCGACGAAACCGNGGAATTGAGCCAGACCATAGCCCTCGCACCATACCAAGTGCGCTGGTTATCGGTGCCGGTGGCCTAAGCCTTTGCTCCTGTATATTGCATCTGGTCCTCGGCCACTAATCGCTGAAAGTCACTAAAGACCTCAGGGTAGACGCTGGTTACCCGGTTCCAAGAATGGATATAAGGTGTCTCTTCACCGCTGTCTAGATAGGCCTTACCTGCTTTTAGGATATTCGCTGCAAACAACTCCACTGCTCGCTCTTCGGAATCACGATCAAAGTGCAGGCCGTTCATGCGCGCATCGTCATGGTAGGACTCAATCAAATCTAAGGCGATGCGCAGATAGGAGGCCTTGGTACTGCGCACGGTTCCGTGTTCAAAAACAAAACCTAGCGTTGCCAAAATCCGGAACAGCGATTGGGTTATATCCACACTCATTCGCGACAAACCCTTGGTGCTATCCTCTTGCGACAGCTCCTGATGCTTGTGGTCATAATTGTCGGCTACTTCAACCTGACAAACTCTGTTAGTAGAGTGATTTCGATAGACCTCAGTCAGCACACCAACCTCAAGGCCCCAATCCGCTGGGATCCGTAAGTCGCGCAACACATCAATATGCATCGAAAATTCGCCAGCAAGGGGATAGCGGAAGCTGTCTAAATAATCCAAAAACGGATGAGCGCCAAAAACTCGTTTCATTGAGCGAATCAGTGGCGATACCAACAAACGACTGACTCGACCATTCATTTTGCCGTCGGCGACGCGCGCATAGAAACCCTTGCAAAATTGATAATTGAATTGCGGGTTGGCTACCGGATAAAAAAGCCGCGCCAACATGCTGCGATCATAAGTCGAGATATCGCAATCGTGTAAGGCGACCGCTTGCACATCGCCTAAAGACTGTACAAAGCCAAAGCAATACCAGACGTTACAGCCTTTACCGAGACTAGTGGGCGCGAGGCCTAGCTCGCTGAGTCGCGTCTGTAGGCTTTTCAACCTAGGACCATCATTCCAAATCACCGTATGTGGCTGGGGCAACACACTGAAGTAGTCCAAGGCATGCTGATATTCGGCCTCTGTCGCTCGGTCAAGACCGATAACAATATGCTTAAGGTATTCGACCCCGGCGAGCTCCTGGACGATTTTTGCAAGGGCCGGCTGGGCCAGTTCGGAGTATAAACATGGCAGCACTAGGGTCATCGGGCAGCCTTTGGCAAACTCCGAGAGTTCCGCTTCTAGCGCATCCTGGGAACGCGTAGACAAATTGTGCAGTGTTGTGATGATGCCGTTTTGAAAAAAATCACTCATAAAAAAATATATCCAGTTTTAACCTAAATGGTGCAACGCTAAGGCGACAGCTCTTCGATGAGGGCTCGCGACCAGGCTTCATGACCCGCACCACTGACCTTAACTAAACGCCGCACAGTAGGCGTATCGCTCAAATAGTTTTTCATCTCGAAATGAGCAGCTGGCTCAGAAACATGCATAGCCGAACACGAGAACAGCATTGCGGTGTCACCAAGAGATAACATTGAGAGATCATTGGGACCATCGCCACAAACGATTACCGACATCCGGCTACTCGTTTGCCCCTGCAGCAATGCAACTATTTCTGCTACCGCATCACTTTTTTGCCGCCTGGAGGTCGCAGTATAAAAACGCCCACCCTTTTGTAACAACAAACCGCGCTCAGATAGTTCGCGTTCAAGAGCTGCCACGGACTCTTCTGTATTTAACCCAATCAGCGGCTCTGACGCCAAACGCTGTTTTGCTAAGTGTGCACCTTGCAGCGATAACTTCGTTAATTCGGAAATTTTTTTTTCGCTCAACTCGTTAAAGCCACGGAAGTTAAGCCCGAGTTGGTGACGCAAACGTACCAAATGCTCGCAGAGATCCGGGTAGGATGATCCTTGTAGGTGCACACCAAAGGGCGTTTCTACCCATCCAGCGCCCCATTGCTGATGCTCACCCCAATCTATGCCAGCACCATTTTCAAAAATAAATGGCGTGGGTACACGCTGTTGCTCGCGCAATAGCGTCATTTCCGCACAGGTTTTACTAGAGACAGGAACAACGAGAGCACCTAGCTCCGTTACCCGGTCCATGGCTGCAGCTGCACCGCTTAAATCGTACCGGTCATCCAGCAACGTGCCATCAAGATCAGTAAAAACCAGCGCCTGTATCATCTACCTATTAAAACACAGTCGCGCCAATCGGTGTTTTAGCAAGTTAACGTTTTCCAAGTATTTCCACGTTATCACCCCAACATTTTGCTTTGCGCCCACCGTCGGCGCGAAAACGCAGCAGCAGTTGCTTAAGGCTGCCGGGATTTTTTATGCGCCCGGTATTACTGTGCAGGGTAATCCCGTCAGCCATCGCCGGCGTGACCGTCAACAGCGCTTGCCAGCGTTCGCCACCATTACTGGATATCTCTGCTTTACAGCTTTCGCCCTTCTTTAAATCAAAGGCAGCCAATTGCATGGTCATATCAAGACGAGAATAGCCCTCCACATCCACCGTCATTTGTGCATTGCGCTGACGAGATAGGTTTAACGAATGATTACCCTCATATTCAGTAACCTTATTTCTACCTTTGCCAGCAAATAACCAGCCTGTGGCCGAACCGCTCTCAAAATTTTCTGCAAACAAAATACGCTGCTCTGCAAATACCAACGCAGGTGCAATAACCAGTAGCGCGATGATTAGCAAGCTTCTCCTGTAGATCCGCGAAACCTCAATAATCATTTTCATAGCCTTCCCCCTTAATTTGCTGCTGGAGAGTTTCGCTGATGGCCCAAGCGGATACAAATAGCAGGTTCGCTGCAGCTAAGTGGATGCACGGCTGTATTGAATGCAACCCTGGAATCGCAGATTATGCGGAATCAATAGTGACTGAGGGGACTTGCTATGACGCAAATGAGCCAAGCCGAGAAACAAGACTTTTTGAGTAAGCCACATATCGGCGTATTAGCTCTGAATAACCCCGGCAACGGCCCTCTGACAACACCGCTGTGGTACGACTACACCGCAGGCGGGGAAGTCAGTTTCATCATCGGCGCGAATTCGCGCAAGGCCCAGCTACTGCAGGTTGGCGCGCGGATCAGTTTAGTGGCCCAAGAAGAAAAGCTGCCTTATTCCTATGTCAGCATTGAGGGACCAGTGACCGCTATCGAAGCTGCAACTAAAGAATCATTGCTTGCCATGGCGCAGCGTTATCTTGGCGACGAACAAGGACATAAGTACGCTGGGGCAAGTAATGTGGCAAACGAGATTAGAGTCCGGATTGCGCCAGAAAAATGGTTAGCTGTAGATTACTCGAAACGCTCTTAAGCCCAAAATGCCCAAAGAAGTTGTGCCCCGGGAGATCTGGTTGCTATGAATGAACATCCATTAGTCACCGAGTACCGAAATTTCAGCCCGAACTCAGCTGCATTCTCAGCACGGGCTGCTCAGGTATTCTCGGAGGGCGACACCCGAGCCAGCGCCCACCACAAGCCCTACCCCCTTGCTATAGAGAGGGCTGCGCCGCGGTATCTGTTCGGCGGCGCAACTTATGTATGCCACAAGCAGCCCTATGACCAGTGACGATATCGACCTCGCCATAAGCGCGCTAAGAGATAAGTTGGCGGAGCTGAAACCCCATATCGAAAGAGCAAACCCGCATCTATTGGTCGCATAGATCCGCAGTTATTTAAATCAACTAAGGCACCACCATGAGCCATTTACTTTTCGACATTAAAGATCACATCGCTACTCTAACTTTGAACCAGCCAGACAAACGCAATGCCTACAGCCCAGAAATGGCGGTTAAGTTGACCCAATATTTGCGCGAATGCGATAACAACCCAGAGGTAAGAGTGGTGATCATCACTGGGGCAGGAGACGCATTCTGTGTCGGTCTGGATCTCAACGATGTGCGCGAGCGCGGTGAGCAGGGCCAAGACGAAGACACCCAAGGCCACCCGACTCAACGAGTGCTGCGCACCTATCCCTATCAGATCTCCAAGCCGGTTATTTGCGCCATCAATGGCGCTGCAGGCGGCTTCGGCGCAGCCTACCCACTAACCTGCGATATTCGCCTTGCAGCCAGTGAAGCAAATATCGCTTTTTCTTTTGTAAAATGGGGCCTTATTCCAGAGATGGGCACGACTTGGTTGCTGCCAAGATTGATCGGCATCGAGAAAACTTCCGATCTCTTATTGACCGGCCGGAAGGTATCTGGGGAAGAAGCGGCCGCTATGGGTCTGGTACTACGTGCTGTACCCCGGGCAGAACTTATGGACGAGGCACGCAATTTAGCATCAGAAATTGCTGCTGGCTCCTCACCTACTGCGGTGTCCGTGGTTAAGCAAATGACTTGGGGGCGTATGCAGGACGACGGCGAATTGTATCGCGCCATTTACGAAGACGATGACGCGATCGCCTGGGCAATTCATGGCCCTGATGCCGCCGAGGGCAATAAAGCCTTTTTCGAAAAACGCCCCGCAGACTGGGTGGCTGTTGACCCAACTGCACTGCCCCACTTCGGCAAACGCAACGCGAATCCATTTGGAAACAGTTAACGGGTTAGCGCAGCAAGGACCAGTCGGGCTCGGATTCTGGATGACTTAGCGGCCCATGGGCATTGCGTACCACGCGACGCTGCTCATCTAACCAATGCTTCCAATCGGTGCATGGCACCAGCTCATCTTGCCGTTGTTGCTGGTGCGCTTGCAGCATCTCGCGAAGTTGCGTCTCTAACGCACCGGCCTGACCCGCCAAATTATGCATTTGCAACGGATCTTCATAGAGGTCGTATAACTCAACTTTGCCGCTCAGCCATTGGGCATAGGTATATTGTTGGGTTCGCACACCACGCCACTCTGCACCGTCCTGAAACCAATCAAACCATTTCGAAAAATTCATAATAAACGCGCTGTCATCTGCAGCGCTATGCACCCATTGCCCAGATAGATCAGTGCCTTCGATACTCCGTGGAACCGGTATACCAGCCAATCCACACAGAGTCGGAAAAAAATCCACCATACTGGTCATGCGCTGACTTACCCCAGGCTCAATCACCCCGGGATAGCGTAACAGCGCCGGTATGCGGATAGAGTTTTCATATGGATTCTTCTTAGACCACGGATTGACCCCCTGACCACCGCCCTGGGTTCCGTGATCTGAGGCGAACAACACAATGGTGTTATCCGCCAGTCCGTTTAGCTCAAGATAGTCCAACAAGCGCCCTAACATGTCGTCCACCGCCAGGATCATGGCAAGATAATGGCGGTACATATCGAGCGACGAGCTTTGTAAGTGTGCAGGTACATTAGCGGGTAATTGCAGGGTTTTCGGCAAGCGCTCGTAGCAATGGTCCGGCGCAAATTTAAACGGCGTGTAGTGCGGTGGATGGGGCGACAAGAACAATAAAAACGGGTCGGCACCGGCGCTGTCCATAAATTCAAAACCGTAATTCAGCAACCCGTCGGTCTCGTATCCTTCCCAGCGTTCATAGTTCCAGTCATCTTTATGCACAAAACCGTCAAAGTAGACCATGTGTTGGTTATAGGCACGCCAGTAGTCAAAACCCAAGCGGTCTCGCCCCTCTGGGACCCAGTCTGGATGCTGGGGCATTCGATCCAATGCTGGCCACAGACCTGTATGCAAATGCCATTTACCAACCCAAGCGGTTTTATATCCCGCACGACCAAAGGCATCGCCAATAGAAATTTCCGAATGGCGAGTGCGAGTGGTATTGATTAAATGCCCGGTGGTTTGTGGGTATCGGCCGGTCAACAGCATGGCCCGAGCAGGTGTACACACCGGACAATTCGAAATCGCATTTTCTAAGATCAGGCTATCGGCCGCCAAACGATCAATGTTCGGAGTTTCTATTTGCTGCTCACCAAACATCGGCAAGGACAGCGCACGTAACTGATCAGGAAAAAGCACTACTACATTGGGCTGCGGGTTATTTGCTTGGTTCATCCCCTAGTTCCTCCAGTTACGGCGTACAGAGGGCCAATTTGGCTGCCTCCCATAACGGTTATATCGCACTTTGCATCATTACCCCACTATCCTTGTGCGCCAGTTTGACGACACAATGGGCTAACGCTGGCAAAGCTGAAAAACCAAACCTAAATGCAGAAAAATTACCGTGATTTAAAAGCGCTGTCGTTACTGTCTATTTCAATGCTGTTGATGTCTTGCGCCCAACCGCGCATCGACTGCCCGCTGAATCCGAATATCGCTGATCCAGCGTCGACCACCGCGCCTATCCATGACCCGAGCCTGATTAAAGCCCCGGGCGGTTACTTCGTTTACTCCTCAAGCAACTTGGGCAGCTTTTATCAGTCCGATAATCTCAAACAGTGGCGCCTTGCAGGCCAGGTATTCGAGGCTCTGCCGGATTGGCTATTGGCACAAATTCCCCANGCAGATCATATTGGAGCCCCAGATCTAGCTTTTTACCGAGAACGCTACCTGTATTTTTATCAATCGCACATATCCAATACCTGCAACGCAGCCACAGGCCTTGCCAGCAACAAAAGTTTGAATCCGACGAGTGCAGACTATCAATGGGTTGATCACGGTCTGGTGTTGCGCTCTAAACCCCATTACTCCGATATCGACATCTACTGCGGCAATGAAAACGCAACGTTTAACGCCATCGACGCGCATTTTTTTGTCGATCCGGAACAAACACCTTGGTTAGTATTTGGCTCGACTATCGGCGGGATTAAGTTAATTGAACTGGATCCGGTGACGTTAAAGCCATTGCCGAACGCCGAGTTCACAACATTAGCGCAGCGATTTTTGCTGCAGGATGACCCGATTATCGAAGCGCCTCATCTGCTGTATCGCGACGGTTACTACTACCTGTTTGTGTCTTTCAACCACTGCTGTCTTGGTGCCGATACTCAGTATCAGGTGCGCGTTGGACGTTCACGCAACATTGATGGCCCCTACTTTGATGCCCAGCATTGGCCGCTCTATCTGGGCGGCGGCACGCCGCTGATCACGAGCGACGGCAAATATATGGGCACCGGCCACAGCGACTTCTTTAGCGAAAACGGCCAGGATTGGTTAGTGCATCATGCTAAACGGCCCGACGAGGATTACCGAGCTTATCTGCACATTCGTCAAATGCGTTGGTTACCCGATGGTTGGCCAACGCTATGTGCTGAAGCCACATGAGCGATCCATGATCAACCTAGGAACGAAACNTGCTATGTTGTCCATGCTGCATATACAAGGTGGCTGTCATGGTTAACCCTCCGGATCAGGCTGATATCGTCATCATAGGTGGCGGGATTGTTGGTTGTTCAGTGGCCTATCACCTCACCCAGTTGGGTCTTAACGATGTGCTGTTGTTTGAACGCAAGCAACTGACCTGCGGAACCACCTGGCATGCAGCCGGCTTGGTGGGCCAACTCCGCGCGTCGCAAAATATGACCCGCCTGGCTCAATACTCCACCGAGTTATTTGCCGGTCTCGCAGCGGAGACCGGTCAGGAAACCGGCTACCAAGCCACTGGTTCGATGACCCTCGCGCTGAATGCCGAACGACTGGACGAGTTGAAGCGCCAAGCAACTATGGCCAATGCGTTCAATGTGACTTGCGAGCTGATCGGAAGCGATTTTGTCAGAGAACGCTGGCCCGGCATTGATACGGAAGATGTCCTCGGTGGCGTTTACCTGCCCGGAGACGGACAAACTAACCCCGTAGATACCACGTTGGCGTTGGCCAAGGGTGCGCGCAACCGTGGCGCCCAGATTTTTGAACAAACGCCAGTACAACGACTTGCCATAGAAAATAGAANNGTTGTTGGCGTTTATCTAGAAGACGGTTCTCTCGTGCGTGCGCGCCAGGTGGTCATCACCGGCGGCATGTGGTCCCGGGAGTTTGCCAGTCAGCATGATATTCACCTGCCATTGCACGCAGCCGAGCATTTTTATCTGGTCACGGAGCCGCTGCCTACCTTTACCAGCATGCGCCCTACCTTGCGGGTACCGGATGAACAGGTTTACTACAAGTACGATGCCGGAAAATTGCTGCTTGGGTTCTTCGAGCGCCAGGCTAAGCCATGGGGCATGGATGGTATTCCAACAGACTTTTGCTTTGACGCACTGCCTGACGATTTCGCACATATCGAACCCATGTTAGAGCAGGCCACACGGCGATTTCCTGAACTAGCCGACGCAGGCATTCAATTGTTTTTTAACGGGCCTGAGAGTTTCACCGTTGACGATCGTTATCTGCTCGGCGAAACACCGGAAGTCAGCAATCTTTTTGTGGCCTGTGGCTTCAATTCCATTGGTATTCAGTCGTCGGGCGGTGCCGGTAAGGTTCTTGCGGAATGGATGCGCGACGGCAAACCACCTATGGATCTGTGGGACGTCGACGTGCGACGCACCTTTGCATTTCAGACCGAGGCCCACTTTCTACGTGAACGCACCCAGGAAACTCTGGGATTACTCTACGCCATGCATTGGCCGCATCAGCAATACACGACCAGTAGAAATGTACGGCTAAGCCCCTTGCACCAAACTTTGTTGGATCAGGGTGCCGTAATGGGCGAACTGGCCGGCTGGGAACGACCAAACTGGTACGCATTTGCCGGCCAAAACAGCTACCAGTACACCTACCACAAGCCCAATTGGTTTGATGCCTGCCAACGTGAGTGTATGGCTGTAATGAATGATGTCGCGCTATTCGACCAAAGCAGCTATCCGATCTTTTGGATTGACGGCCGGGAAGCCCTGGCTTGCATGCAGCATATTTGCGCCAATCAAATGGATGTAGAAATTGGCCAGATCGTTTANACCCAATGGCTGAACGAAGACGCAGGGATCGAAGCAGACGTCACCGTTACTCGTACCGCAGAGCAAACATTTATGGTTGTAGGACCCTGCGCCAGCGAGCGCCGCGATGCCACATGGCTACATCGCCACGCTGAGCAATTTGATTGCAGCGTACAGCAAGATCAGGACACTGCCATCATCGGCATAATGGGCCCCAAATCCACCACACTGCTGGCGCGATTGCTGAATGGTAACGACGCAATCGAACAACTCGCCTATTATCAATCACAACAATATAAGTCTGCTGAAATTAACGTTCGCGCCAACCGCTTAAGTTATGTCGGTGAACTTGGCTATGAGCTGTATTTGCCATGCAATCACGCAGTCAGCTTATGGCAACTACTGATGAGCAACGGTGCCGATCTCGGCGTCACCCCAGCCGGATTCCATGCGATGAATGCGTGCCGTATGGAAAAGGGCTATCGGCACTGGGGACACGATATTTACGACCACATCACCCCTACTCAAGCCGGGTTGGGTTTCGCGATAGCCAAACAGAAAGACAACTTTATCGGCAAAGCTGCGCTAAAAAATCAGAGCGGCCCAATGACAAGAAGACTCGTACACCTTGCAATCACCAGCAGCAATGCACCCTTTATGATCCACGACGAGCCGGTATACCGAGACGGCGAGGCCGTGGGGCTTACCACCTCTGCCGCCTGGGGCCATCGCGTCGACAAAAGCCTTGCTATTGCTGAATTGACCCATGCCCAGGGGGTGACCCGAGAATGGCTGAGCGAGGGGCATTTTGAGGTCGAGGTCGCACTGCAGCGTTATCCTGTTCGCGTGCAAATCGCGCCATTCTATGACCCTAAATCTGCGCGCATGAAAGACTAGCTAGCCCAATCGATTGATGCCAAATCGTCCGCCGCACTCGCGATAATTACTAAGCCTAACTGCGCGGTATGAGGCGGCTGGGTCCATGGGGTCAGCTGGGTGTCGGTACCGACCCGCTGCACCTCAATAATCCCCGCATTGGTTGCGACAAGACCTTTGACCCGTTGTACCGACCTAGGCAAATCTTCAAGACGCTGGGTTAAGTCGGCTAAGGAAACAGGCAACTGACTTTGCCAAGTCCGGGTAAAAAAACTTGGCGCCAAATTAGTCGGAATAGAATGGCCATGATTAGCGTCACTACCCCACCCCAGCACCACTTCCAAGGCGTCCTGATCGTCGGCATCAATCGTAGGCTGCAATGTTTGCAGGCGAAAATCAGGATTTAATGCAGACTTACTGATGACAATCAGATCCGCCTGCTGCACCTGAGCGGCGACCAAGGTGCCGACGTATTTATCTTTACACCGTTGCTGGTGGTTTAGCGCATCCACCAGCACCACTGACGCGTGGGGGTAGTAGCCCGGATAATGACACTGCACCCGTGCTTTTTGCGGTTCTGCTACACCACTGCACTCCAGCAGCACACGTTCTATGGCACTACTTTTAAGCGCTTCCAAGGCAGACGTTAAGTCATCAGCAATGCTGCAACATACACACCCATTCGCTAGGCCGATAACTTGATCGCTCTTGGAACCGCTGCGGATAAGTTGTTCATCGACATTGATATCGCCGAAATCATTGACCAATACAGCGGTACGGCTCGGTAAGCCGCCGCTATTCAAAAGCCTGTTTATAAACGTCGTCTTACCGGCCCCCAAGTAGCCGCCTATCAATGTAATGGGTTTCTCAGTGATCATCTTAATCATCAAGCCAATGGGAAGATCTTGCCTTCGAACACCGTAGCGCAAATATTAATGTCACGCAGGTCTAGTGGGTCGCAGGTCAGAGGATCCTCGTCCAACACGGTAAAGTCCGCGCGCTTACCCGCACGAATACTGCCGGTGATATCAGCCATACCTATGACATGGGCGGCATTCAGAGTAATGGCCTGCAGCGCTTGCTGGGGAGTAATGGCTTCAGTGGTGCCCATCACATCACCCACATGATTAATGCGGTTCACAGCGACCCACATACTGTTTAGGGGTTCTGCTGGAGCCATGGTGAAGTCCGAATGCACCGTGGTGTTAATGCCAGCCCGAAAACAACTGCCAAGTCGAGCCATCTGCGATGCGCGTTCGTAGCCAATGCCATTTTGCGTATAGCTGTCTGACAACTCATGCAGATAATAAACATTGGCCGACACCTGAGCGCCTAGAGCTTTTATCTGACGAATCTGCTCGGGCGTACTAAAACCGAAGTGTTCAAGAGTAAAACCGTGATTAAAGCGCGGCTTTTCTTCCTGCATTTTTTGCAGGATATCCAAGGTTAGTTGTAGCCCCAGATCGCCAGTGACATGCACATGGATCTGATAGCCTGCATGCCAATAAGATCTTATGTGTTGTTCAAGTATCTCAGGGGTGGTCAGCCACTCACCATGGTGACCGTCTATGTAGCCCGGCTCTTGCAACTGAGCGAGCTGACTGAAAAATGCGCCATCGCTAAACAATTTGATATGCCGGCCAAAGTGCAGACGATGGCTATTGCGCTGCAATAGCGCCTCAGCCAGTTCAGGCCCTTGCTGGGGCGGCACACCGCCCCTGGTCAAAACTGTGCCGTGAGCCACTAAGCGAGTACGAAATGGTACATCGTCGCCCTCCAAGTGCTGACTGAGCGCCTCGGCTTCGGCGCTAAAATTAAACATGCCTGTCGCCAGATCACCAATGGTTGTATGACCACCGTGGTGCACTACTTGTTTCAGTCGCTGCAGACCTGCAGCGTATTTCTCGGGCGCTAGAATCCACGGATTCAATCGATTAATAGCGTAGCCCAGCCCACCCTCAAAAAACCAGCCGCGCTCAATATCAATCTGCATCCCCGGCTTTATTTCCGCCGCGACCACGCCAACCATCTCCATAGCTGCGGCATTCATATACAACTCGTGAAAAGAACGGTGCCAGACCACCGTAGGTTTATCGCCGACGATCTCTTCAATACGCGCGCGACTCATCGGGCCATGCCAAAGTTGGTGATAGCCCCAGATAAATAGCGGCTCATCCACAGATTTTTTAGCGCTCAACGCGCCCATACGGCGATCAAAACCCTCAGCATCTGTTACCGGTTCAACTTCTCCCCAGGGTAATTTCCAACGCATGGCGGTGATAAATTCCATTGGCAATAACACCGCGGCCATACTCGGGTGCAGGTGCGGGTCGATGAACCCTGGGCAGATCACCTTCTCGGCAAACTGATCCTCCACCACATACTCTTCATGCCGCAGCCATGGCTCCATGTGTTCTGGCTCACCCACCTCAACTATCATGCCGTCCCGAACCAACACCGCCGTCGCACGAGGCAGCGACTCATTCATCGTGATGATTGAACGGGTCTTATATAATGTAAGCATGATCCCTCCTTACCGATTACCGCGGCTAGGTGGCCACCACCGAACCCGCAATCGACGATGTCACCACAAAAGAACCACCGTCAGTCATCATGTGAGGCAAGCCGTATTTAGCGCAAAGAAATGGCCCGGTCAGATTTACACCCAGAACAAATTGCCAGTCCGTCATCGTTGTATCATGAATCCAACCGCTGCCAGCAGTGCCGGCATTCGCAACCATGCCCCAGAGGCCGCCGAATTTATCTAGGGTCGTTTGCACCAGCCCTTGTACCTGATCTTCGACTGCCACATCCCAGGCTACTGCGATCGCCACACCATCGTCGGCAACAATCTCTTGGACAACACTCTGAGCAAGTTCAATACGAATGTCAGCCACCGTGACCAGCGCCCCTTCTTGAGCTGCGCGTAAGCAGGCGCCACGGCCAATACCGCTGCCACCCCCAGTCACTACCACCACACGGTCTTGTAAACGCTTAGCCACCCTAAACCTCCATTACTTTGTATTTGCCGGACGTGCGAAGTACTCCATATTCTGAAACGCAAATGACAACTCGCGCTTGGCGAAACGCCATCCGTCTGGGGTCAGTGCAAATGCGTCGGTATAGTGGCCCACCGCGGCCGGCGAAAATGAATTAATAGGGCCCGGATCTAAACTGGCATCACCCAAGTGGCGATAAAGTGTTAAGTAAGAAACATCCGAGGCGTGCTCAGCATCTTGAACATCTATAACCGTATTAGTGAGCACATGTCGCGAGCGCAACTTATCTGAGCGTTGCGCCATAGCAGCAGCAATAGCCTGTTGCCCCTGCTGCCTGCCGCCCACCGCGAGAATGCCGGTTTCACCAAACAACGCCGCGAACTCGGCATAGCGCCGCGTATCTATGTATACAGCATACGCAACGGACAAACGTTCACACTCCGCACGAATAGCACGAATAGCACGAATAGCACGAATAGCACGAATTTCATCAATGCTGAGACTCATAGCCCACCTCCTAAATCACAGGAGAGCATGTGATTACCGTCCCATGATGTCAAAACCAGCCACCAGCCTAAATTCCCTCGCCATGCCGCCATAAATTCCCGCCTAGTGCTGGCAGGAGGTAGATTCGGGCTGGTATCGTGAGCGACTGAAATTTTTCGGAGCAGAATTATGCGCACATGGAAAACTCTATTCGGTCTGGCGGCAGCGTTATTCACTTGCGCCGGTTGCAGTAGCCAACCTGCATCCACCACCTCGGGCGAGGCCGATGCAACTACCAAATTGGCACCAACTCAAGAGGCCGCTGGAGCGTGGCAGGAAGTCTTACCCGGCGGTGAATCCATCTGCTCAGATGGTAGCGCCTACAAATTCCTAACCCGCCAAGGCGATCCAAGTAAATTAGTCGTCTACCTGCAAGGCGGCGGTGCCTGTTGGTTTCGCGGCAACTGCGATCCTGCGATGAAGCCGACCTATAATATCAACCTGGCACAATTACGCGGTTACCAAACTGGCATATTCAATCTGGACAATCCAAGCAATCCGTTCAAAGACCACACCGTGGTCTTCGCACCGTACTGCAGCGGCGACGTACATATCGGTGCCAGCGATACCGAATATCCAGGAGTAGGACCGGATCAGCCACCGCTGACTATCTACCACCGAGGCCGCGCTAACATGCAAACTGTGCTCGATTGGACATACGCAAATGTCACCGAACCCGCGACAATTTTCGTGACAGGCTCCTCAGCAGGCGCCATCCCCTCACCATTCTATGCTTCGCTAATCGCTGATCACTACACTGACGCAACAGTAACCCAACTCGGCGACGGTGCTGGCGGCTACCGCCGTATGAATAGCGATGCGCGACCCCACGAAGCCTGGGGCACCTTTCGCTTTATCACCAATGAGGCTGGGTTCGATGGATTGGATAGCGACACAATGAATTACGAATCTCTGTACATCGCCGCGGCGCAGCGCCATCCCAATATTCAATTTGCGGAATACGATGCCGCCCAGGACAGTGTGCAAAAACGTTTCCTTGCCTTATCCGGCCAACAAGACGTCGATCTGTTAGATGCGCTAACCGCCAATCAGGCGGATATTCGAGCCCAGGCAAACAATTTTCGCAGTTTCATTGCAGGCGGCGAATCCCATACCGTGCTTGGCCGACCTGAGTTTTATACTTTTGCCGCCGACGGGACCAGTATCCGCGACTGGGTTGCTGCGCTAGCGAACAGTGAGGAAGTGGAGGACGTACGCTGCGTAAACTGCGATCAGGATGGCTATGTTGACCAGCCATAACGCCTACCCCACCGAACTGGGGCGATAGAGCCAAGTAGAGTTGGCAAATCGCGCTTTTGCCGGGTCCAATCTGCCATTATTCATGTCCCCGCACCCTAGCGTGACATAGTCGCGAAGGACGGCGATACTGTGCTTGAGGGTGCTGACTGTGGAGGCGGTTGGCTTGGTCGTTTCTGATTTTGAGCATGCCGCAACCTATATCGACAGCAAGCTGGCAATGCCGTCCATGCATGATAATTATGAATCAAGCCTACCAAGCCACTGGGCAATGGGCCGGTTCTTCGAGCATCCTGGCCTATTGCAATAATGCGCGCGGCACAATAGCAAAAGAATAAGACAGCACAGTAGCGAAGCCGAATGCGGCTCATTTGAGGTCGATTTCTGACACCCAAAAATCCATTCACACAGAGCAATAAGTTATGAAGATAGGCATTAATGGTTCCGGCATGGTGCAAAAAGCGTCAGTGCAGGCAATAACTGATCATGCCGCTACGGCTGAGGCTCAGGGTTTCGCCCACTATTGGCTTGCCGAACACCCCACCGGTGGGCTTGATGCACTTACTACCCTCGCCTTGGTCGGACAAACAGTAACTACAATGGAACTCGGCACAGCTATTGTGCCAACGTTCCCGCGCCACCCAATGACGTTGGCCGGTCAGAGCCTCACTGTCGCCGNTGCAGTTGGTGAACGACTTACACTGNGCATCGGTCTCTCTCATGCGCCAATGTTGGCGCAATTGGGTATTGGCTTCGATAAGCCCATTCGCCATCTGCGCGAATACTTAAGTGTGTTGATGCCGCTGTTAAGAGAGGGCAGCGTAGAATTTAGCGGCGAGTCTGTAAGTTGCTCGGGGCAACTGTTTCAAAAACCGCGACAACAGATTCCGGTGCTAGTAGCGGCCCTGGGGCCGCAGGCCTTGGCAGTGACTGGACAATGGGCTGACGGCACTACTTTGGCTTGGGTTGGCCCCAAGACAATTCGCGAGCACATTGTGCCGCGGCTCAATGAAGCGGCTGCGGCACACCAACGTCTAACACCACGAGTGGTGGCAACCTTGCCCATATGCGTCACTGAGCAGCCGCAAAATGTGCGTGATTCCATAGGCAGGGGCCTGAGCATGTATGGTCGCTTGCCCTCCTACAAGGCTATGTTCGAACGCGAGGGCGCGGATGGACCTGCAGACGTAGCCGTGGTGGGAAGCCGTGCTGAAGTCGCTGACCAAGTTGCCGCCCTCGCCGAGGCCGGGGTCACCGACTTCGCACCCTCAGAGTACTGTCTGCAACGTGACGAATGGCAAAACACCCGCGAATTGCTGGTCGAACTTGCCGGCGCCAACAACGCCTAATTTCACCTATCGATCAGAGGAAATGCTATGAAAACTCCTACCGCACTAGATCTGCCAACCGTTGATCCGCTGCCCGAGAGCACTGAGAAATACTTCAGAATCTGCGAGGAAAAGCTTGGAATGGTGCCCAATGTGCTACAAGCCCATGCCTTTGATATCGCCAAACTTAATGCCTTCACCGGCTTATATAACGAACTTATGTTAGCTGACAGCGGCTTAAGTAAGCTGGAACGAGAGATGATCGCGGTTGTGGTGTCGTCCATAAACCGTTGTTTCTATTGTCTAACGGCCCACGGCGCTGCGGTGCGGGAATTGTCGGGTAATCCAACACTGGGCGAGCAATTGGTTATGAATTATCGCACTGCAGAACTTGAGCCGCGCCAGCGTGCCATGCTCGACTTTACCGCATTACTCACTAGCGCCAGCTATACCGTCGAAGAGCATGATCGCCAAACGTTACGCGATGTGGGTTTTAGCGACCGCGACATCTGGGACATCATCAACGTCGCCGCGTTCTTTAATATGACCAATCGTGTGGCCAGCGGCACCGCAATGGTCCCCAATGACGAATACCACAGCAGCACTCGATAAGTTCAACGCGTCATGGCACTGAAGAACGGTCGTGCAAGTCTGGCGATAATCTAGCTCGGCAACCAACTAGCGCCTAGCTCTATGGCTTCTACGCCCGGCCATGACAGTCCAAGACCTGTTCAGCCCCTGTTTGGCTACAGTCGGTATGCATTTGGTGCTCACCACCAACATGGAACGCTATGAGTGTCTCAGCTTCCACAGCGATCGCCCAAAGCGGCTCTCAGTCCCTATGACTGGGGCTATGCCCCAGCGGACAACGGCAAGGAGTGACTAATGCCTTTTTCTACATAAGGCTTTTCAACTCTACCCTGCTTGCCTTAACCAGGTCACAACACCACACTAATTGCGCTACCGAAATTATTTAATTAGATTCTAAATATTTATTATAAACCTCTGTTTTTTATGTATTTTAATTATAGCCAAGACGGCAACTGTATCCGTCCATTAGGCGTTTGCAATGTCGCAAAAAAACCCAGCTCACCGGCCTCTACTGCGACTTCGATACCCAACTGCTGCATAAGCTGCAGATAAACTTCAGGATCGGGCGTAGTAATTAAAAACTCAACTAAAGAGCAACCCGGCGGCGCATTCACCGATGGATGCGGCGACTCTTGCCAGTCAATAAAAAACGGCCACCGCGCATCATTAAGGAACAGCAACTGCCAAGCCAACCTGACTCCTTCAGGTGTGGTACGGGCCATATCAATGATCTCCCGGCTGGCAACATTTACCGCTTCCGCGGCTTGACGAACCACCAACAAATCATCCGCTGCAACCGCCCAAGCACGGATGCCCGAGTTTGGATGCTTAGCCAGAATCTCACCGGTGGTTCCCGCCAGGTCTTGTTGCGGATCAGGCGCAATAATTTCCAGATACTGGTCGTCACCAAAGGACAACAGCGCATTGCGTGTACCGATACCCGGATGCGAACCACCCATAACAGGAGCCACCCCTGTTAATTCAAATATCTCCCGCATACCTACATCTAAGTCAGGCACCGCGTACATAAGATGATCAAGTTTTGCCATACCGATTAAGCCCCTAGGATGAGACCTCAGTGTTTTGCTGCGCCTCAGAAAATAACGCCTGAAGATGTGCCTCGGGCAGCGCCTGGGTGAGCTTAGAAACAATAAAGGTGACGCTAACTGAGACGATTTCGCCCATCACCGCACATGAGTATGGATTCGGTCCCTCACCGCGCAACCAGGCGACCGCTCCATCGAGGCCAATCCCAAAAAACCATTCAGGTTCAAGCACTTGTGAGTGAATTATAATAAACACAATGAAGCCACTTAGGAGGCCAGAATAAGCCCCTTTTAGGGTTACGCCACGCCATAATGCACCCAGCACCAATGGCCCTGCGAAAGCAGCCATCATGCCACCTACACCAATCCACACGACCAAGGAGACATTGACGTCCATTAGCGACCACGCCATCCCCGCACATATCACCAATACCCCCACCGTCGACCAGCGACTGATGCTCAGCACCCGGCCATCTAACTCCTGTTGCGACAAATTAGGATGCATTTTCGGTGCTAACGTGCGGCGATAAATATCGTTGGCGATGATTTGCGAGGAAGACACCACCAAGCCATCAGCAGTACTCATAACGGCCGATAAAACCCCCACACCGATCAACGCGGCAAGCCACGTGGGGAACAACTCAATAAACAATAGCGGCAAGGCCTGATTGGGATTGGCTCCGTCAGCATACAGGGCATCACCAAAGTAGACACGCGCCAACAATCCACCCAAGCCCAACATGCCCAGAGCAAGGCCGAAGAATGCTGCAAGTTTGACGAATTGAAAACGACTCTTACTGGTATCCAATGCCCATAGCTTATTCCCTAGGTGGGGTAATAAACCGAGTGGCAGGTGCGCAAACGCAATAACAAAGATTGACCACCAAGAATGAAACAGCGAGGTGTTTGGATTGATGGGCGCGACCAACACCGGATCTTGTTGCTCAAGATCGTCCACAATTCCAGCAAAACCGCCGTCTACCCCCCACCCTAGCGCAACTAAACAGATCACAAGTATTGCTAATGCCAGCATCATCGCGCCCTGTACACCATCGGTAAGAATGTCCGCATGGGCACCACCCAACACCACGTACACAAGCAGGACCAATGCGGTAATGCCCAGAGCCCAGGACGAATCCAGACCAAGCATGATCTCAAACATGACCACACCCGATACCAATTGCCCCGCTAAGTAGAAAAACAGCACCAACGACAACAGCGACACCATCAGTCGCATGGCGTCAGACTGATAGCGATCACCCAGATATTCCGGAATCGAGCGGTTACCAAACCGATTGCCCGAGGTCGCCACCAGCCGCATCGAGATCAAAATACCGACATAGACTCCGATGGGATAAAGGAAGTGCAACCAGACGGTGCTGAGACCCCATTCATAGGACATAGCAGGACTGCCGAGAAAGGTCGCACCACTGGCCGTTGATGCGGCGAAAGCTAGGGCCAAAAATACGGGCCCATAGGCACCGCGGGCGGTAGCAAAATCATCGGCATGTTTAATGCGCTGCTTGGCATAGACCCCAATCCCAACCATTAATCCAACATAACCAACCAAAAAGGTCCACGACCAAGCTGTCAAACTCATTATGCTTTATCCCCTCCCTGCAAAAAATTTTCCGTTTTGCGGCTCTTCGCCACAAAATTTTTTCGAAACGCCACCGCATCCAGACGCTGCAGCCGCCCGCGTATGAGCTGGCTCTCATATTTACCCCAAGATCCCTTGATACGGTTTACTGCGTCTGTGCTCGCGCAGCTTGGGTATTATCCCTGACGCGTTGCCCCACCTGCTTTATCTTATCGAACTCTGCACGACGACGAGCGATCTCTTCTGCCGACATGTACTCAACATTCTGAAATTCGATCTTCCAAGCCAGGGAATCAGTCCACCGTTGCGGTGATTGCACCGTTGTCCTCGGAGCCGGAGCCGACTCTAGGACTCGCAAAGCAAGCTCTAGGGTTGCGCTTTGCGAATCCACATCATTCGGTTTACCCGCAGAATTCCCCAGTGGAAAGTCACTAAAAACAAACCTTGGTACGCCACAGTGCTCCACAATATCTTTGGCCGACCCGAGAATAACTGAGGGGATACCGTTCGCTTCGAGATGCCGAGCAATCAGACTCACGGTCTGATGGCAGACGGGTCAGTTCGGCACCAAAATAGCCAGATCAACCTCATCCTCGCGCATCATCTGCAATACATCAGCGCAATCCTGCCGAATGGTGGTGGCTTGGCTGCGATTCGTCGGCGCGCCGTAGTAACGTGGCGCTACCTCTCCAATACGTCCCTGAGCAGCCGCCTGACGCAGCGCCGTCAGCGGGAAAAACGCATTTATGTCTTCGGCTGTTGAATAAACCCGGTCATAACCCAAATGCGAAATGCCTAAAAATTGATCCTGATCACTGGGAGAGCTATAGACCTGATAAAACTTGGCCGCCGCGTTGTACGGTGCTCTGGAACCCTGCCCACCAGCATCGGGCTTATACGGCGCTGCTGTCGTCACCAGCCCTACCCTGCTTGCATCCAGCGGCTTAGTTAATGGGCAAAACGGTACCTGAGCGTACTGCGCCCAGCGGTAGGGATTGTCGTAGCCTAAAGCCAAGTAGTAGCCCCGCAGCCGTTGCATATATTCCACAGGCATATCCTGAGGTTCCGCAAACTGAATATCATCCTCGACTGTGGTCATGTAAGTCTCCAATTCGCACTATCTGTTAATGGATGGGTTACTACGACAATGGCGGTGTTAATTGATGAGTTACTGCAAAAGTACCGGCGCCTCACCCTCAATGGTCGCTCGATAACCACGACGAGTCTCGGGCCAGTAATCAAAGGCAGCATGGTGCTGCACCACACGGTTGTCCCAAAATACCACCGTGTTGGGCCGCCACTGTACGCGACACTGAAAATTCACGGAATAAGCCACTCGGTCATAAAGCATCGACAATAATGCTCGGCTCTCAGGACTGCTGAGCTCAACGATCTTGGCAACAAATCCATCATTTACGTACAAAGCCTTGTCGCCGGTCAGCGGGTGCGAACGCACCACCGGATGCTCCACCGACGGTAACTCATCCAAGCGCTTGGCACCGCTCAAGTAAAGATAGTGTCCTCGCGGCTCATGGCGCGCCTTGAGGCTTTGCAAAAAGTCCTGCATGGCTGGCGATAGCGATGCTAAGACCTGTCGCATATCGGCAAATAGCGTATCGCCACCGGCATCCGGGACCACCTCCATGCGCAACATTGACAGCCCGGGCGGCTGCACCGCGCTGGACACATCCGAATGCCAACCAGTGCCCGCCGCACCCTTGGACTTTTCGTTGGCTTGGATCAGCAACAATTCTTCGGGCAGTTCACCTTTGTTCATTGGCGTGGTAAGGGGGCGACCCAAACGATGCGCAAAGTCCGCTTGCTGCTGCGGAGTCATATCTTGATCACGCACTACCACCACACCGCGTTCAGCAGCTAGCTGCACCAAGGTGCCCACTTCCTCGTCATTCAGTGTCACTAGGGCCTTGCCAGCATCCAACTCAGCACCAAAACGCGGCGTGATTGGGTTGTAGTGCAAACCCTGAACTTCGTCACTCTTCATTTTCTGTGCAGTCATAGCAGCTCCCCCCCCGGACGCAGCCAGACTACCAAGAGTCAGCGTCAATGTTCTAGGCCTAGCCTGCGCGGGCGCACAACACCACAAAGCACCGTTCGTTGGATTTTTCTGTTACCGTCGTTACTGCTTAGCGCAAATTGGAGTACCTTTGTCTCAGAGCAAGCCCGTACCTGCAGTCAACCCATACACGCACAACCATGCAATTGGCGACGACAACCGCACCGCCTTCGGTTTAGATTTTCATCATCCGGTATTCCTGATTAGCAGCGTCACGATAATGCTGTTCATTGGCTTTACTCTCGCCCTGCCGGATATTGCTGCATCGATCTTCGTCACCATGCGCCACTGGCTAACCGAGAACCTCGATTGGTTTTTCATGGCCAGCATGAACCTAGTGCTGTTGTTTTGCGTACTCATCGCGGCATCACCAGCAGCTCGGCTCAAAATTGGCGGCGAACAGGCCCAGCCTTCATTCAATCGCCTGAGCTGGATATGTATGCTATTTGCAGCCGGAATCGGCATCGGCATTATGTTCTACGGCGTCCTAGAGCCGATGAATCACGCCCTAACCCCACCATTAAACGAGGCAGCATCAGGCGACGCTCTAAAACGCTTAGCTATGGCCACATCGGTATATCACTGGGCATTTCACCCTTGGGCAGTGTATGCGTTGGTCGGGTTAGCACTGGCTTTTTTCTGCTACAACCGCGGCTTACCTCTGCTGATTAGATCCACTTGCTACCCAATCTTCGGCGAGCGAACTTGGGGCTGGCCGGGGCATATTGTCGATATTATTGCGGTGTTTGCGACCATGTTCGGACTTGCAACATCCTTGGGCTACGGCGCCGAGCAAGCTGCAGCAGGACTATACTACTTATTCGATATTCCAGGAGGCGCGTTTACCAACCTGGTCGTTGTCGCCGCAATTACGGCCATCGCGCTGTTCTCTCTGATCCGAGGGCTTGATGGTGGAATTCGACGTTTGAGTGAGTTCAATATGGGCCTAGCCGCAGCACTGGGGCTATTTGTGCTACTCGTTGGTCCGACCATGGAAATTTTGGGCCAACTACCCATCTATGCATGGAGCTATGTCGAGCACCTACCACAACTGAGTTCCTGGGTAGGTCGCACAGACGATTACTACATGCACGGCTGGACCACCTTCTACTGGGCCTGGTGGATCGCATTTTCACCGTTCGTTGGCATGTTCATTGCCCGTATTTCTGCTGGACGAACGATCCGCGAATTTATTGTCGTAACCATTCTCGCCCCATCACTCATATTCTTGCTGTGGATGACCATCTTTGGCCACACTGCAATGGTTCAATATTTTGATCAGGGAATCGTAACCGTTGCCGACAGTGTCAAAGAATTCAAAGCAGAGCTAACGCTTTTTGTCTTTCTGCAAGAACTCCCACTAGCCAAATTAACATCCATCATAGGCATCACCTTGGTGCTAATTTTCTTCGTTACCTCAATGGACAGCGGCTCGCTGGTTATCGACACCATGACTGCCGGCGGGAAAACTGACACCCCGGTTATTCAACGAATTTTTTGGTGCATCGCCCTTGGGCTTGTCGGCATATCGTTACTGTTAGGAGGGGGGCTTGCCTCGCTGCAGGCGCTCGCGCTCGCAACAGCCTTCCCGTTTACCATAATATTACTCATGATGATGTACAGCCTGTACCGAAGCCTACGCTCAGCACACATCGAAGCGCGAAAAAATACCGGTTTTTAGCAACTTTTTGACCCGAACTTTTTTTGTTTTTGACAATTTACTAGCGGCGCGCCCTAAAAAACACTAATACATCGGCGTTTTTTGCATTCCTGTCGATTAGCGTAAAATAATACAACATTTTATATCCGTTAACATATGCGAGTTTGATGTTTCCCGTATAGGTCTGTATGGTGACCAACTGCAATAAATGAGGGTATTTTATGTTTCGTCTCGGTAAATTGAGCGCCGCTGTAATTTCGGCTAACGCAGCCATTGTCACAACACTCGCAGCCGGCTCGGCTTACGCCGCACCACAAGAGATCGAAGAAGTCATTGTTACCGCCACCAAGCGCGCGGTCCCACTCCAAGACGCACCTATTTCGATACAGGTAATGAGCGAAAATTCTCTTCAAGAACAGAACATTAAGAGCTTTGTTGATTACGTTAAGTACCTGCCTAACGTTAACGCTGGCGGCCGCGGCCCCGGTCAGAATGAGATCTATATTCGCGGTGCCGCAGTAGACGCGATCAACATCACAGTAGCAGAATCCCAGGGTTCAGCCCCTAACGTTGCCCTTTACCTCGACGAACAACCCGTCACTGCAGGTGGACGTAATCTTGACGTCTACGTTGCGGACCTCGAACGTATTGAGGTGTTACCCGGTCCGCAAGGCACGTTGTACGGAGCAAGTTCGATGGCGGGGACTGTGCGTTTAATTACCAACAAACCGGTAATTGATGAGATGGACGTACGATTCAACGGCGGGGTCTCCAGCACCGCTCATGGCGAAGCCAGCAATAACATGGGCTTAGTAATTAATGCACCATTAATCGATGGCAAACTCGCAGGCCGCGTGGCGCTCTATAGAGACAGCCAAGGTGGCTATATCGACAACGTCAAAGGCTCATTTACCGCTGACAACTCGGTAAACCCTACGTTCCCAGGAGACAGCGTCACGTTCGCTGAAGGCACTCAATTCGCCAATGGTACCGTGGTCGGAGCAGGCGGGCTTACCGTGCCTGTTTCCAAAGCTGCAGGCGACAATAGCGCCCTCGTTGAGGACGATTTTAACGACGCCACCTATCAAGGCGCACGTTTGGGCTTAAAATACGTTGTCAATGACAGCTGGGACGTTCTAGTTCAACACTCTGTGCAGACCTTGGAGAGTGAGGGCGTTTTCGATTACGACCCCACCGTCGGCGACCTCGAAGTTAATCGGTATGCGCCGGACAACTTGGATGATGAATTCAATCAGACCGCTTGGACCGTTAACGGTCGTATAGGCGATCTCGATGTTATCTATACTGGCGCATTCCTCGACCGCGAAGTCACAGCCAACATCGACTACACCGGATATACCAACATCGGTAAGTTCATTTCTGGCTATCAATGCGAATATTTGGTTGGCAGCTACTACAATGGCCTGTCTTCTGATACCAGCACGTTTTACACCTTCGACCC
The DNA here is from genome assembly GCA_002684495.1 of Gammaproteobacteria bacterium. GTDB lineage: Bacteria > Pseudomonadota > Gammaproteobacteria > Pseudomonadales > Azotimanducaceae > UBA4421. Next base: position 75,679 of record NYVG01000004.1, read on the forward strand.
CACTATTGGCGGCGACCCAGCGGTTATAGAATGTGGCACTCCTGTGAATGCAGCACGCATCGAAAACGAAAATACACGCTGGACCCATGAGGTCAGAGTTGCCACCAATTTCGCCGGCCCGTTGAATTTTCAGGCAGGAATGTTCTACGAGGACTTTGAAATCAAGCACGTGGGGGACTTTAACTATCAGGCACCAATCGATGCAGGCTTCGCCGGAATTGACATCAACTCCAGCAGTGCCTTTGACAAGTCGGAAGCAAATGCACGAGGCGTGGTCATTCCAGATACACAGTTCCGAAATGACAATACCCGAACCGAAGAACAAACCGCATTCTTCGCAGAGGTAACCTACCAAATCAACGACAACTTCAGCCTTACGGGAGCCGCTCGCTACTACGACCTCGACTACAACTTCACAGGTTACGGTGCTTGGCGCTATGGCAACCGGCCGCTATTCGTCGATGACGCAGATCCCAGCAATGATATCCGTCCTGCGAAAACAGGTGGTCGAGATTACCAAGCGAACTTCGATGGTCTACAGCCACTCAACGTCAGCGACACGGTTTATCGCTTCAGCGCTTCGTGGACTCCCGAAGGAACCGATACGCTGATTTACGCGACTTGGTCAGAGGGCTATCGCCCGCCAGGATTTAACCGTGCAGCGGCTAAAGAAGGAAAATATTCAGCGACTGCAAATAACGTTCGCGACGATGGAACCTCATGCGGTACCGATGCTGCCATCAATAGCAACGCGGGCACCGGCTTTCCAGGTTACTGTTTGCCCTATGTGTTTGAATCGGACACGCTGGAGAATTTAGAGCTGGGCTTGAAGACGACTCTCGCCGATGGGCGCGTGCAGTTGAATGCTGCCGCCTATATGATCGATTGGAAGGACATTCAGGTGTCCCAGTTTGATTCTCAAAACATCTCGATTCTGACCATTGTTGATAATGGCGGCGACGCGGAAATTTCCGGTATCGAAGGCGACCTGGTATGGCTCGCGAGCGAACGCCTGTCGATTTTCGCAGCAGCATCATTCAATCAAACAGAATTAGTTTATGTTGATCCCGCTTTCGACATCGTGGTTGCAGATGAAGGCACAATGCTGCCACTGACACCAGAGGTGCAATTCAATGTTCGTGCCCGCTACGAATACCCTTTCCGCGGCGACATGATGGCGCACTGGCAGCTTGGCTTTAAGTACGCTGGCGAATCCGTGAACTCATTGGTGGACACCGTTGATGAACCAAATACCATGCAGGATGCCTANTCCCTAGTTGATGCCAGCATTGGTGTTGAAAACGCGGCTAAGGGATGGCGTGCCGAAGCCTACATCAACAATCTGACCGATGAACGTGCGCAATTGCACATTAACCGTCAGGACTTCTTCGAGCGCGTTACCACTAACAGACCGCGCACAATGGGTGTTCGGGTTAGCTACGATCTGAACTAGTTGAGATATTAGCGCGGTCGCAAGACCGCGCTAGCCTCTCCCTAAATGTCCGAAACCTTTAATCCCGCCTCCGTGCAACGCCAGCTTCAAGCAGGCGATGCCCAGGAGGCCGTGCTTCAACTTATTCAGTGGCACACCAACAATGAGCCCACCAACGAGAGCCTATATCTCCTCGCCGTCTCCTACCGCTATGCTGGCAACCTGCCACAAGCTCTGGAAACGATAGAAGAGTTACACTCACAGGCGCCAAGATTCGGTCGAGGTTTTCAAGAAGCCGGCCACATCTATCTGGCTGCGCGCAACCAACAACAGGCGTTGGCCGCCTTCCAGCGCGCCGTGGCATTAAACGAATCGCTGCTAGGGAGTTGGCGCGCGATTATTAAACTGTGCGCCCGACCCGAACACTCGCAGCTGCGCAAACAGGCGCTCCTGCAGTCGGAAAAATTGGCAGCACTACCCCCCGCCCTACTCTCGGTGCGTAATGCCATAGCCGAGGCTAATCTGCGCAAGGCGGAGGAGATCTGCCGACTTTTTTTAAAGCAGAATCCCACCCACGTCGAGGCCATGCGCTTGCTTGCCGATCTTGGGGTTAGATCTGAGGTCTTAGACGACGCAGAGTTTTTACTTGAGTCGGCTATAGAATTTGAGCCGGACAACCGGTTCGCCCGCTACGACTACATGAACGTCCTGTATCGGCGCCAGAAGTACGCCCAAGCCATGGATGAGGCAAAGCATTTATTAGCTTTAGAGCCGAATAACGCGCAATATCAAACAGGCTACGCTAATCAGTGCGTGGCCATCGGTGATTTTGACGAAGCCTTAGATGTCTACGATCAAGTGCTGGGTCGATTCCCAGAGACCGCACAACTGCATTTACTGCGGGGTCATGCGCTAAAAACCGTGGGCCGCACTGATGAGGCTATCACAGCCTATCGAACGACTTATGCCACTAACCCGCGCTGCGGCGATGCTTATTGGAGCCTGGCAAATCTTAAAACCTTCCGCTTCAGTAGCGAGGAGGTGATGGCCATGAGCAACCAAGAAGCCAGTGACGAACTCGAAGTCGAGGACCAAGTGCACTTCTGCTTTGCCCTCGGCAAGCATTTTGAAGACAACAATGACTACGCCAAATCCTTTGATTACTACAATCGAGGCAACGAACTGCGCCGTAAACAATTAGGTTTCTCTGCAGACCTGTTGTCTTCGCGTCTGGCTCTGCAAAGTGAGGTCATGTCGCCAGAGCTTTTTGCCCGCTATGCCGGAAGCGGCTGCCAGGATGCGGATCCAATCTTTATCGTGGGTCTGCCCAGAGCTGGATCGACGCTATTGGAGCAGATTCTTGCTAGCCACTCCCAAGTCGACGGCACCCAAGAATTGCCCAATATCGGGGCTCTGGCTTATCAGTTGGACGGGCGCCGAGCGATTTCAGATCAACCACGCTACCCCTACTGCTTAGAGGATATCGATGCTTCTGAACTGCAGAAGTTTGGCGAGCAATTCCTAGCGGACACCCGTATTCACCGCCGCGACGCACCGTTCTTCATCGACAAGATGCCGAATAACTTCCGCCATATTGGCTTGATCCAGCTGATCTTGCCCAACGCTAAAGTCATTGACGCTCGACGCGAGCCATTGTCCTGTTGTTTCAGTGGCTTTAAGCAGCTGTTTTCCAGCGGCCAAGAATTTACTTACGGTTTGGAACAAATTGGTCAGTACTACAACGACTACCTAGACCTAATGGAGCATTGGGACCGGGTCTTACCTGGAAAAATCTTACGAGTACAACACGAAGACGTAGTGGCTGATCTGGAAGGTCAAGTGCGGCGCTTACTCGACTATTGCGGGCTGCCGTTTGAACAAGCCTGTGTGGACTTTCACAACACCGAGCGCAGCGTAAGAACACCAAGTTCAGAGCAGGTCAGGCAACCAATTTTCACCACCAGTCTGGAAGCGCACAAACCCTTTGAGCCCTGGCTTGGTCCGCTGCAGCAAATTCTTGCTCAACGCAGCGCCAAAGCGTAACGCCTAGCCCCCTTCAATCCTAGGAATAAGATACACCTCGGCATCGTCAGGGATCGCCACCGTCCAGTCGTCGCGAAAAATTTGCCCATTTATCGAAACCGCTACGCCCTGATCGATGTACGTTTGCAAATCCGGATATCGAAGCAGCAACGCCTGCATCAATTCGTCGATAGAGGCCGCCTGAATATGTACGGGTTCCGGGCCGTTGCCGACCCGAAACATACTACTGAGGCTAACCTGCATCCCGAGCATCAAGCGCCGACAATACCCGCGGTGGCGACATCGGCGCGTGGGTCATGCGCACACCAGTGGCATCAGCAATCGCGTTACCTACGGCCCCGAGCGGTGGAACAATCGACGTTTCACCCACACCCCTGATCCCATAGGGATGGTTAGGATTGGGCACCTCNAAGATCTTGGTATCGATGAACGGCATATCCGAACATACCGGAATGCGGTAGTCCAAGAATCCTGGATTCTGCAACCGACCATCNTCGCCATAGATGTATTCCTCATTCAGAGCCCAACCAATGCCCTGAGCCGCCGCTCCTTGGAATTGGCCCTCAACATAGTCCGGATGAATGGCTTTTCCAGCATCTTGAACAACGGTATAGCGCACAATCTGCGACCGACCGGTTTCAGGATCAACCTCGACATCACAGATATGACTTGCGAAGCCCATACCCGCACCATCAGCCACAACTTCATTGTGTCCAGCAATAGGGCCACCAGTGCGACCTGACTTGGCGGCAATTTCTTTCAGCGTCAACGCTGGGAGATTACTGTGCATATCCCCTAACGCAATGGCTTGACCGTCCTGCCATTCGACGTCATCTACGGGAATACCCCACATGGTGGCGGCGCGTTGTTTGAGCACACCAATGGCATCACGGGCAGCGAAAATCGTCGCCATACCAGATGAGAACGTCCCACGACTGCCCTCAGTGGTATCGTTATGCCCCAACGAGGCGGTATCACCAATGGTTGCTTTGACGTCGTCGTAAGATATCCCCAATTCCTCTGCCGCAATCATAGCCATTGAGGAGCGAGCACCGCCCACATCCACCGTGCCAACATTTAGGTTCACCGTACCGTCTATACCGATATTTAGGTCAACACAGGTTTGGCCGCCGATATTGAACCAAAATCCGCAGGCCACCCCGCGACCCTGGTTCTTTTTCAACTTCGCGCGCATGTGCGGGTGCGCCTTCACAGCCTCCAAGGTATTTTCAATCCCTATCGGCCCATAGGTCGGGCCGTAGGGGGCTTGGGTGCCCTCTCGCGCCACATTTTTCAAACGCACATCGATTGGACTCTTGCCAATTTCTTTGGCAATGACATCGATCGTACTCTCGACCGCAAATGCCGCCATAGGTGCCGACGGCGCACGATAGGCCGCAACCTTCGGTCGATTAACAACAACATCCCAACCAACCGAACGATTATTCTTAATCGCATAACAAGCAAATGCGGTCATACAACCCAACATTGCCCAAGTGCCTGGGAACGCTCCTCCCTGATAGCGCATTTCTGCTACGGCCGCGGTAATCGTGCCGTCCTTCTTGGCGCCCATCTTGATATCGATCGAGGTTGAAGACGTCGGGCCACTGGCGCGAAAGACTTCATCGCGGCTCATAACCAGCTTCACCGGCCGATTTGCCTTGCGCGACAGTGCTAACGCAACGGGTTCTGCCCAGACATGAGTCTTACCGCCAAAACCACCACCAATCTCTGAGGAGGTGACTTTAAGTTTGGCAATATCTAAGCCCAATAGGGTTGAACAGACATTACGGAAGGTGAAGTGGCCCTGAGTAGTAACCCAAAGCTCCGCCGTGCCATCAGGATTGACCGATGCCAAACACGCATGGGGTTCAATGTAACCTTGGTGAGTTTGCTCAGTCTTATAGGAGCGTTCGACAATTACGTCTGCTTCAGCAAACCCTGCATCAACATCGCCATAACCCATTTGCGTCCGCGCGCTAATGTTCGATGGTTTAGTCGGCGCAGGCTCAACACCGCGAGTGAACATATTGTCATGTAATAAAGGCGCATCCGGCTGCATGGCTTCATCAACGTCGGTAACGTGAGGAAGTTTTTTGTATTTAACATCGATCAGCTTCAAGGCTTTTGCCGCAGTTTGCTCATCTACCGCCGCAACCGCTGCCACCGCATGACCGTCGTAGAGGGCCCGGCCTCGCGCCATGCAGTTTTCTAAAATATGTGCCATACCCTGATCACCATTGGTCAGGTCCGGAAGATCTGCACTGGTAATAACCGCCTTAACACCTGACAGCTTTTCCGCCTTAGCTGTATTGATCTTAAGAATTTGCGCGTGGGGATGCGGCGAACGCAGTACGCGACCCACTAGTCCACCAGGCGCACTCGCGTCGGCACCATAGCGCGCCTTACCAGTAACCTTATCAATACCATCAGGCCGCTTCACCCGCGAACCCACCACTTTGTAGTCTTTTTCTACGTAACTCTTATCGTGTGTCATATTAATTCCTGCCTTGTTCTTTGCAGCCTAACGGCGCTTTGCCTTACGCATATCTTTTGCAGCAGCTTGTACTGCACGAACAATCTTGTCGTATCCTGTACAGCGGCATAGGTTGCCGGCTAGGGCATAGCGGATCTCGGTCTCGTTTGGGTTGGGGTTGCGTTCAAGCAAGGCCTTGGCCGCGACTAAGAAACCTGGCGTGCATATGCCGCATTGCAATGCGGCATGTTCAATGAACTGTTCTTGCAGCGGATGCAATTGACCATCCTGAGCCAGACCCTCAACAGTATCGACATTACGTCCCTCAGCTTCTACTCCAAGGACTAGGCACGAGCACACTAATTGGCCGTCAAGAGTGACACTGCATGCGCCGCAGTCACCGGTACCACAGCCCTCTTTAACACCGGTTAGGCCCACACGATCTCGCAGAGCGGTCATCAAACTTTCGTCGGTTGGGCAAGCAAACTGCACTGCGTCGCCATTAACAACTGTTGATACTAAAGTGGCATTACTCATGACTTTCCTCCTGCTCTTGCGAACGCGATTTTCGCAGCTCGTTTTGCCAGCACACCGGCTAGCCGGGTGCGGTATTCCACCGTACCGCGTTTGTCGTCTATAGGATTACACGCAGCACTACAGGCCCGGGCTAATTTTTCCAGCGCCTCATCGTCCAAATTCGTTCCAACAAGCGCACGCGCCGCTGCCGGTACCAACATCGCGGTTGGAGCAACTGCACCAAGCGCAACACGGGCAGTCTTAACGCGACCGCGCTCTAAGGTCACACATACCGCAACGCCAACCACCGCAATGTCCATTTCCGTACGCGGGATAAAGCGCAAATAAGCGTCGCCCGTGCGTGGGCCGGGTTTTGGTAAGGTGATTGACTCGATCAACTCATCGCTGCCAAGACAGGTCTGTCCAGGCCCCGTTGCTACTTTCTCCACCGGCACAGTACGGCGTTTTTTTGCACCAACAATCACCGCCTTGGCGCCCGCAGCGATCATCGCAGGTACGCTATCCGCAGCTGGTGATGCGTTACAAAGATTTCCCGCCAGCGTACAGCGTCCTTGTATTTGGTCTGAGCCAATTAGATTCGCCGCTTCAACCACCCCCGGCCAAGCTTTGTTAAGCGCTTTGTGCTCGGTTAGGCGAGCGCCAGGCACTGCTGCACCGATACTGAAGCCCTTTGCTGTGGTTTGAATTTCATTCGCTTTCGCTATGTGCTTTACGTCAACAACCAGATCCGGCTCGACGATGCCCATTTTTAGTTTCACGAGTAAATCCGTGCCGCCCGCCAACAAAAAGGCTGCGCCTTTTTCTTTCGCTAACAGACCCGCCGCTTCTCTAGCAGTCGCCGGTTTTTCGTACCTCATGCCTTTATGCTCCCCCTATCCATTGGTATGAAATGCCTAGGTTTAATCTGCACGTAATGAGCGGCACTCACAAGTGCTTTCTCACAACTTTCTTCTCCGCAAAGCGACCATGCTGGATATGCGAATCCTGGTGTCAATGGCACCGTGTCAACTGAGTGCTCAGGCGAAGCCTGCTCAACTGCAAAATTCGTCTGCTCCCCATTCGGCGCATGAGCCCGTATGTGGATAATTAGTGACGCAGACCTAGCTTATAAGTAAGGTGAGATCAGTTTACGACGAGGGGGGATCGCGTGAGCAAACACATAACCTTAGGCGCTGACGCCACGGGGCCACTTGCTGGAATTCGAGTGGCTGACTTCTCGGCAGTATTCTCGGGCCCCATTTGCGCCGCAATGCTGGGCGATCAGGGTGCCGACATCATCAAAGTAGAGGCATTCACCGGCGACATGATGCGGCGCGGCCTACCCCAGAGCAACGGTATGGGCAGCGCCTTTACCACGATGAACCGTAACAAACGCTCCCTGTGTCTGAATCTGCAAACCGATGCGGGCAAAGGAATCGCCGCCAAACTGATCCGTAGCTGCGACGTGGTGTTAGAAAATTTCCGCCCTGGCGTGATGGACCGGCTGGGGCTTGGCTACGACGAATTTAAGCAGAGCCATTCAAAATTAGTCTATGCCTCTATCAACGGTGTTGGGGCTTACGGTCCCTATGCAAACCGCCGCGTATATGATGCCGTCATTCAGGCCATCTCGGGCTTTGCAGCACTTAAGGGCGATTCCGCGCCTGAAATGGTCAACAGCTTAGTTTGCGACAAGATCACCTCACTGACAGCAGCTGAAGCCATAGTGGCGGCCTTATTTCAGGCAGAACGCAGTGGCAACGGCCAAAAAGTTGATATCTCTATGCTCGACGCGGCGTTGTCGTTCCTCTGGCCCGACACAATGAATAATTTCACCTTCTTAGAGCCTGATGTAGAGCATGTCCCCTATCTGGATCACTCGGTATTCTTGCACCAGACCAAGGACGGCTGGATCGCCACCATGCCCGTCCAAGACTCGGAGATTTTTGGCAGTTTCCGCGCCTTAGGTCAGACACATCTAGCTGACGATGAACGCTTTGCAGATCAACCCTCACGCGCTCGCCACCGCGATGAACTGCGCAAGTTGCTGGATGGTGCTTATATTCAATTTACGACGAAGGAGCTGAGCGAACGCTTTGAGCTTGAAGACGTTCCGTACTCATTAATCAACGACCGCACAGAGGTAATCGACGATCCTCAGGTGGAGGCAATGGACGCATTATTGACCTACGACCATCCGCGGGCGGGCTTAGTTCGCACCCCACGACCCGCGGCACAATATGCTGAGACGCCGAGCAATATCCGCGCTCATACACCGGAGCTAGGCGAGCATACTGGCGCTATTCTCACGGAGTTGGGCTATGACCCCTCACAGATCGAGTCATTTTTGGCCAATCAAGTGGTACATAGCAGCGCAGGAGCCGGCATGGCAGACTCTTAGCCATGCTTACACCCAGTCTTCAGGGAATCAGCCAACCCCAGATCGCGAAGGTTAATGGCAGCTTCAGTCAGCAAGCCCGAACCACGCTAACACGTAAAGAACGGCAACAAACGCTTCGGAGACGCATCGAGGGTATGGCGCAGTCAACAATCCTTCCAAAACCTTTTTTCGGGCTGATTACCGTTTCAGTTATTTTGCTATGCTCGAACGCGGAGAGTTATTAAACCAAAGAGGAGATGCCTTATGATCGATTTCACCATACCCGAAGAGACCCGAGCGATACGCGACACTGTTCGCGCTTTTGTGCGCGAGNAGTGCCATCCGGCAGAGGAAAAGTGCACCGCTGAGAATTTTGACGAAGTACTTGCTGAATTGCGCACAAAGGCTCGCAGCCAAGGTCTTTGGTGCCCCTTTGTACCCCAAGAACACGGCGGCATGGGATTAGGTCCGTTAGCGAATGCGCTGGTGCAAATGGAATTAGGCGAGAGCTTCTTGGGCGCACTGTCCATGAACACTCAGGGTCCAGACGATGCCACAATGTTGACCTTACTCGAACATGGCACTGACGATCAAAAAGAACGCTTCTTAAAGCCATTATTGAACGGCGAAAAGCGCATCTGCTATTCCATGACCGAGAAAGCCGCCGGCGCCGACGCTACGGGCATGCAGACCAAGGCTGAACTGGACGGCGACGAGTGGGTACTTAACGGTGAAAAGTGGTTCAGTTCTTCCGCCAGTGTTGCAGACATTGCAGTGGTCATGGCCAAGACTGATCCAGACGCAGCTCGGCATGAGCAGTACAGTACCTTCATTGTAGAACTGCCCAATCCGGGTTACCAAATCCTCCGCAACATCGAGACCATGCAACCCCACAGCGATTTAGGCCTAAAACTCGGCGGCAGCCATTCTGAGATCAAAATCGAAAACCTGCGTGTGCCCAGAGACAATATCCTCGGCGGACGTGGCCAAGGCTTCAATATGGGCCAGCATCGGCTAGCCTATGGTCGCTTGCGCCACGGCATGCACAACGTCGCAATGGCACAACGAGCACTCGACCTTGCAGCCGGCCATGTCACCCAACGCAGCACCTTTGGCAAGCGCCTCGCCGATCGACAGGGTGTCCGCTGGATGCTGGCGGACTGTGCGTCAGAGATCTATAAGGCGCGTCTAATGCTCCTGCATATTGCCTACAAAGCAGAACAAGGCATGGATTTGCGTAACGAGAATGGAATCGCCAAGGTATTTCTCGCAAATATGGTGCACCAAGTGGTGGATACGGCGTTGCAGCTACACGGCGCACTAGGCTACAGCCATGACACACCGCTGGCACGGTGGTACACGGGAATAAGATCCCAACGGCTAGTTGATGGACCGGATGAAGTACACCGCTGGCGAACCGGAGCGAATGTTATCAAAGCATTTGAACGCGACGGCTCGACCGCCGCCGCCTGCGGTGGCGATCTGTTCGCATAATCTGGGACGTCCTTCCGGCTTGGTGAACTGCGGCGTCATATTGGCGCCGCAGATCTGCTTTGCGGCCGAATATCAGAACGCTTTTAGAAGCACCAAAAACCTGATCGCGCCCGTCATAGTCAGCGTAGCGCTGGCATTATTTTGTCTTTTTAAGCCAATCCCCATGACACCTAAGTGAGGTGTCCTAACGCGCGCGCTCTCAGGGCCAAAAAACTGACGCCAAACATCATTTTGATCACCAAAAATTAACAACTATCTATTCGACATAATTGTTGTTTTTTCTAGCTTTTTGTCTTATTTTCGCGCGCGTGTAGTACACACATGCTGGACTCATTCTCCTTTTGTTATTCTAAAGTTGACACAGAGCTCCAGCGAATTTAGAAATTTTCGTGGAGAGAAGATTGAAAAACTTTACTGTGAAGCCGCTTGCAGCGGCCATTGGCTCTATCGGCCTAGCTACAGCGCTTGCTGGGGCTCCAGTCGCTTGGGCTGAAGAGGAAAACGCCGAGGAAATCGTCGAAGAGGTGATTGTCACCGGCTCGCGCATCAAGCGAACTGGTAACACAATGTCCCGCCCTATGATTTCGATCACGTCCGAAGCGTTAGACGCTAGCGGCGCCGTTAGTGTTGCTGACGCATTGCGTGAATCAACTTTGAACTCACTAGGTTCTTTCCGCGAGTCATCAGGCAACTCGGCCCAGTCGAATGCCTACGTTAACTTGCGCGGTGCAGGTGCCTCGCGAACATTAGTGTTGCTGAACGGCCGACGAACCACTGGTTCCCCTTCATTAGGCGGCGGCGGTATCGTTAACCTGAACATGCTGCCTCGGGAAACCATTGACCGCATTGAGATCATCCCAGACGGTGCTTCTGCTGTTTACGGCTCTGATGCTGTTGCAGGTGTAATTAACATTATTATGAAGGACGAGTACGAGGGCTTGGAAGTTAAAACTCGCTACGGCTCACGCTCGAGAGACGGCGGTGAAGAAATTGGTGTCTCTTTGCTGGCTGGAGCAAGCACTGACCGCGGTAGTTTTGTGGCTGGCTTTGAACACGACAGCCGAGATCCAATCTTTGATGCGGACCGTTCATTTACGGCAGCCAGAAAGATCGATTCGAATGGCGATGGTGTGATTCAGGGTTATCAAGAAACAGAAGGTATTTCCATCTACGGTTATACACTGCTGAATCCAGCATATGACAGTAGCTTGGGCTATGACGCCAACAATACTGACAGTTGGCTTTATCACCCTGGTGCGAATTGTTCTGAGAGCGACGGTTTCCAAGGCGAAATGGAGTACTTCGGTCTTGGTAAGTACTGTGGCTACGCATACGCATTAGTATCTGCAAACCGCGCCAGTCTCGATCGTAACAACGCATGGATCAGTGCTGATTACGAGATCACTGATGGTGTAGAGCTGTTCTTCGACCTAGTGTGGACTGGAACAGAGTCCTTCGGTCGTTACGCACCGCCTGCAGCGCCTGGCCCAGTTATTCCAGGCGATCCGCGAAACGTGATCGTTTCACCAACTCAAGGCGAAATCCAAGCAACGAGCGGATATTTTCGCTGGACGGACATCGGTTTCCGCGACAACGTGGTTAACGACAACTTGCTCGACATTAACATCGGCTTGAAAGGCGATCTTTCTGACAATATCAGTTGGGAAGCTTACGCGACTGTGTCTGAGTACGTTGCCACTTCTGTGGGTACCTACTACCTGAGCTATGCAGGTCTCGACTACAACATCAATACCGACGTTGCAGATTTCGACGAGTTCGTAGCCAACATCAAGCACACCACACTGAACGATGATCGCCAAGTAATGAAGAAATTCTACTTGGGTGCGCAGTGGGATATGTTTGAAATGGCCGGTGGTCAGGCGTCTTCGTACTTTGCGATTGAGCAATTTGAGACAAACTACACCGCGCTGGTTGATGCGCAATCTGAGGCCGGATTGGTCGGTGGTTCCGCAGGTAACTCTGCTCAGGGTAACCGATCAGTCACTGCATTCTCTGCAGAGACAATCTTGCCAGTAACGGACTGGATGGAAGTCGACCTCGCAGCCCGCTATGACCAATATTCAGATGTAGGCTCTGCGGTAACACCACGCGTTGGTGTGACTGCACAGATACCCAGCCTCCCTGCATTGACCGCACGAGCGTCATACGGTAAGGGCTTCAAGGCGCCAGAGCTATCTGAGTTGTTTGGTGCGACTGCCTTCTCTGCAAGCGGTGGTACTGACTACTATGGTTGCCAGCTCAATAACATTGAACTGTCAGCTTGCCCGAATCAGCAATTCAATACCTACATTGGCTCTAACGCTAACCTAAAAGCTGAAAATTCAGAGAGCTATTCATTTGGCCTTGAATATGATTTCAGCGATACATGGCAGGCTGCATTGACCTACTTCAATCTGAAGTTGGAAGATGCGATCGCTTCTACCACGGCGCAAGACCAGTTGGATGTTGACTTCCAGACCGGCGGTAACAACCCGAACGTCGTACGTATCGGTGCGGCAGTCCAGTCGATCTCTGCGGGCTATCAAAATGCGGTAGTGCCTGTTGAGCGAAACGGCATCGACCTTACTGTCAACGGCATGGTGGAAACCAAGTACGGCAGCTTCCTGATCGGTGGTGATATCTCTCACTATTTGAACTACGACGAAGAGTTGAGCTACGGTACGGGTAACCTATACAACGCTGCGGGCACCTTGGGCTTCACCAAGTGGCGTGCGAATGCATTGATTCGTTGGTCAATGGACGACTACTTCGCAAGTCTTTCGTGGAACTACATCGGTTCTTCCGAGTCTAACGAAAGTGGCGAAGAGTATCCTCAATGGGACGTATTTAACGCCCGCGTTGGTTACGACCTTGGAGAGCGTGGTACAGTAGGCCTTACTGTCCGAAACCTTCTCGATCGCGATCCGTTGTTGGATGATGGTTCAATGGTAAATGAGTACATCTACGACCTTTCAGGCCGTGTTGTAACACTCACCTACTCGGTTGAGATGTAAGACTTCTGACGAAGCACAAAAAAGGCCCGCTCAGCGGGCCTTTTTTTTAACTGGATCATTTTCATGGAACCTTGGACTTCTTTTTGGGAACGCGGCCACAGCACCACCTTCGGCGCCTTTTTTAAAGACGGCTACGACGGCGCCATAAAATCATGGTGGAAACAAATTCTTCAACAAACCACGCCGCCTACCGACATCCTAGATATTGGCTGCGGCAACGCTGCACTACTGATCGAACTGTTACAGCTACAGATTAGCGGCACCTATACCGGCGTTGATCTGGCTGGCGTGCGTTTAAACGAAGTTGCTAAACAAAAACTTAAACAAAGCACCGGATTGAGTGCTCTATTGAAACCTCACACTAATGCTGAAGAACTGCCCCTAGAGTCTGAAAGTATTGACCTTGCGGCCTCTGTGTTTGGCATCGAGTATTCAGATCTACAAAAGAGCTTACCTGAAGCCATCCGAGTGTTGAGGCCGAATGGTGTTTTTCATGCGCTTGTGCACGCCGATGAGTCAGTTATTTCAACCATGAGTGCTCGTGCCTTGAGCGAATTTCAGGACGCGGATATGAGTGCGATCGTTACCAGCCTCAGAGCTATCGACCAACAACTCAATGAACTGCGTTTACCTGCGCGATTGAAACAAAGTCAGTCTGCCGAGGCCGCACGCATCCAACTTAACGGGTTAGCGCAAAAATACATGAGCAACCTGAACCCAGATACTGGCAATGCTATTATGGTGCAGTTCGTTGGCGATGCCTTAAAGTACTTCAAAATGCTTACGCAATCGGACACTATTAGAAGCCAATACATCGACGGTATTGAGGCAGAATTTCAAGCTTCGAGGCAACGTTATAGAGCAATGGCTGGAGCCGCACAGAGTGAGACCGACATCGCCGAAATTAAAAGATTACTGCAGCAACAGCACTGCACAACCGTGATGGTAGAGAAGTTTTTTGCCGACGAAGATCAAAAGGAACTGGGCGGATGGCACATATCA
>NYVG01000001.1 GCA_002684495.1 Gammaproteobacteria bacterium
GGAGAGTACAAGATCCGAGCTTTTGTTCCGATCCTCTGATCAACCGCCGCGTCGGTCTGCTTTAAGTTGACGATTGCGGTTTTTTGTATTGCGGACGCGTAGTGCAAGCTTTAACAGCACGGTTTAGTCGTGTGACCATAAATTGAAATAAACGGGGTAACCTGAATGCCAACAATACAGCAACTAATTCGCAAACCAAGGCAGCCAAAAATTAAAAGGTCAAAGTCGCAACATTTGGAACAATGTCCTCAAAAACGCGGGGTCTGTACGCGTGTATACACTACCACCCCTAAAAAACCTAATTCTGCCATGCGAAAAGTTGCCAAAGTAAGGCTTACTAACGGATACGAAGTGATTAGTTATATCCCCGGCGAGCAACACAATCTACAAGAACACTCTGTGGTTCTTATCCGAGGCGGGCGAGTTAAAGACCTTCCTGGCGTAAGATATCATATCCTTCGAGGCGTCTTGGATACCCAAGGTGTTAAAGATAGAAAACAACGTCGCTCTAAATATGGCGCTAAGCGTCCAAAATAAAGGAAGATTAAATGTCTCGTCGTCACGCCGCAGAAAAACGTGAAATATTGCCAGACGCAAAATTTGGTGATCGTGTTTTATCAAAATTTATGAATAATCTTATGGTAGACGGAAAGAAATCCGTGGCAGAAAAAATCGTTTACAATGCGCTTGATCGGGTTGAGTCAAAGATAAAGAGAGCTCCCGTAGAGGTTTTTCATGAAGCTTTAGAAAATATCAAGCCCGCAGTGGAAGTAAGATCCCGTAGGGTCGGTGGTGCGACCTATCAGGTGCCTGTTGAAGTACGTCCATCGCGACGTCAAGCGTTGGCCATGCGTTGGTTAGTCGACAGTGCCCGCTCTCGCAGTGAAAAGTCCATGGCCGCCCGTCTGGCCGGTGAATTTATGGATGCAGCCGAAGGTCGTGGTTCAGCGGTTAAGAAGCGCGAAGATACACACCGTATGGCTGATGCTAACAAGGCGTTCGCGCATTACCGCTACTAGTCTACTGTTCCGTTAAACCGAGTCACTGGCTATGCCTCGCACTACGCCTATCGCCCGCTATCGCAATATAGGCATCGTCGCCCATGTGGATGCGGGCAAGACCACAACTACGGAACGTGTTCTGTTCTATACCGGCTTGTCCCACAAGATTGGTGAGGTCCATGACGGCGCAGCGGTCATGGATTGGATGGAGCAAGAGCAAGAGCGAGGCATCACCATCACCTCTGCAGCGACCACATGCTTTTGGCGTGGTATGTCCCAGCAATTCGATGAGCATCGAATCAATATCATAGATACCCCAGGGCACGTAGATTTCACAATTGAAGTGGAGCGGAGCCTGCGCGTATTGGATGGCGCGGTTGTGGTTTTTTGCGGCACCTCGGGTGTTGAGCCGCAATCGGAGACGGTCTGGCGCCAGGCTAACAAGTACGAAGTGCCGCGGGTAGTTTTTGTCAACAAAATGGATCGGCAAGGTGCCGATTTCACCCGAGTTGTAGAACAGATACGCGACCGATTGGGCGCTAATCCTGTGCCCTTACAAATTGCTATTGGCGCGGAAGAGCTATTCTCTGGCGTAGTTGACCTGATGACCATGCGTGCGATTTATTGGAGCGATGATGATCAAGGCTTGAGCCATCGCACCGAAGACATCCCAGCAGATCTTGTAGAAACCGCGGAAAATATGCGCGAAGAGTTGATGGAGGCGGCGGCCGAAGCTAACGAAGAACTCATGGAGCGTTACCTTGAGGAGGGTAGTCTCAGCGAGGCTGATCTCCGTGAGGGGTTGCGCATCCGCACTCTGGCCAATGAAATTGTTCCAGCCCTTTGCGGCAGTGCGTTCAAGAATAAGGGTGTTCAATCGGTATTGGATGCCGTGGTGGACTTCCTGCCGGCGCCGACGGAAGTCAAAGCGATCGAGGGCACCTTATCTAAAGGGGATCTGGCCACACGACAGGCCGAAGACGATGCACCTTTTGCGGCATTAGCGTTCAAGATTGCCACGGATTCATTTGTTGGCACCCTAACTTTTTTCCGTGTTTACTCGGGCGTGTTGAAGACCGGAGATCAGGTTTATAACCCCATCAAAGACAAGCGTGAGCGCATTGGCCGCATGGTGCAAATGCACGCGAACAACCGTGAAGAAATAAAAGAAGTTAGAGCGGGCGATATTGCAGCGGCCATCGGGCTGAAAGACGTTACCACGGGGGAAACCTTGTGCAGTAAAGAGCACTCCATTACGTTAGAGCGGATGGAATTCCCGGATCCTGTGATTTCGGTGGCAGTGGAGCCGAAGTCTGTTGCGGATCAAGAGAAACTTACCGTCGCTCTTGGCAAGCTAGCTCAGGAGGATCCGTCTTTTCGCGTTGAGACAGATAAAGAAACGGGTCAAATGATTATCTCCGGTATGGGCGAATTGCATCTTGAGGTTATCGTTGACCGGATGCAGCGCGAGTTCGGCGTCGCGGCAAATATCGGCAAGCCCCAGGTGGCGTATCGAGAGACCATAAAGGCCACTATAGAGCACGAAGCCAAGTTTATTCGTCAAACCGGTGGTCGTGGGCAGTACGGCCATGTCAAGTTGCGCCTAGAACCACTGCAAGATGAAGACGGCAACTATGCCTACGAGTTCGCTGACGCAATTGTCGGCGGCGTCATTCCAAAAGAATATATCCCATCCATAGACAAAGGTATTGCCGAGCAGATGCAGAATGGTGTTCTTGCCGGGCATCCGCTGATTGGGGTAAGAGCTACTTTGATCGACGGTTCATTTCATGAGGTGGATTCTTCGGAAATGGCGTTTAAAATCGCAGCCGCGATGGCGCTCCGCGAGGGTGCGATGGCAGCGAGCCCAGTCCTATTGGAGCCAGTTATGACTGTAGAAGTGGTAACGCCAGAGGACTACATGGGAGATGTTGTTGGCGACCTGAACCGACGTCGCGGCATGATTAATGGCATGGAGGAAAGTCCAGCCGGTAAGGTAGTGCGCGCGCAGGTGCCGTTATACGAAATGTTTGGATATTCGACAGATTTGCGCAGCAGCACGCAAGGACGGGCGACGTATACGATGGAGTTTGCAAACTATGCAGATGTGCCGGCGTCTGTAATGGATCGAATTCGAACTTAGATCTAATTCACTTAAAGGAAAGGTAATGGCCAAGGAAAAATTTGAACGTAATAAGCCGCACGTAAACGTGGGGACGATAGGACACGTAGACCACGGCAAGACGACGTTGACAGCGGCGCTGACGAAGGTTTGTGCGGAAGTTTTCGGAGGCGAGATGCGAGATTTTGCGCAGATTGATAACGCCCCGGAAGAACGCGAGCGCGGTATTACGATTGCGACCAGCCACGTTGAGTACGAGAGTGAAGGCCGTCACTACGCGCACGTTGACTGCCCAGGGCACGCGGACTATGTGAAGAACATGATCACGGGTGCAGCGCAGATGGACGGAGCGATTTTGGTTTGTGGAGCGACAGACGGACCGATGCCCCAGACGCGGGAGCACATTCTGTTGTCTCGTCAGGTTGGTGTACCGAAGATTGTGGTATTCCTGAACAAGGCAGACCTGCTTGCAGAAGACTGCGGCGGTGTAGGCACCGAAGAATACGAAGAGATGAAAGAGCTTGTAGAGATGGAGCTTATTGATCTATTGGAGCAATACGAGTTCCCAGGCGATACGCCGATCATTATGGGCAGCGCGTTGATGGCTTTGGAAGGCAAAGACGACAACGAGCTTGGAGTTACCGCGGTCAAGACGTTGGTAGAGACGCTGGACAGCTACATTCCTGAGCCTGAGCGTGCGGTAGATCAGCCGTTCTTGATGCCGATTGAGGATGTGTTCTCGATATCAGGTCGAGGCACAGTAGTAACGGGTCGAGTTGAGCGTGGTATTGTGACGGTCGGAGACGAGATCGAGATCGTAGGCATTAAAGAGACGGCGACGACGACGTGTACGGGTGTTGAGATGTTCCGCAAGTTGTTGGACGAAGGTCGTGCTGGTGAGAACGTTGGAGTGTTATTGCGTGGTACGAAGCGTGAAGAGGTTGAGCGTGGACAGGTTCTGACGCTGCCGGGCGCAATTACACCGCATACGAAGTTTGAGGCTGAAGTATATGTGTTGTCGAAGGATGAAGGCGGTCGTCATACACCGTTTTTCAAGGGCTATCGACCACAGTTTTACTTCCGCACGACGGATGTCACAGGCGCATGTGAGCTACCTGAGGGTGTAGAGATGGTGATGCCTGGTGACAATGTGAACATGGTTGTCGAGTTGATCTGTCCGATAGCGATGGACGAAGGATTGCGATTTGCGATTCGAGAGGGTGGTCGTACTGTAGGTGCGGGCGTTGTCTCTAAAGTCATCGACTAAATAGGGAACGGCTCAGCAAATCCACAGCCCAGTTTAGGCCAGTAGCTCAATTGGCAGAGCAGCGGTCTCCAAAACCGCAGGTTGGGGGTTCGATTCCCTCCTGGCCTGCCATTTNCGAATGGCAGGGGCGAATGGCTGGGGATACTGAGACTAAAATATTAGGCGAGCCTAAGAGATGGCGAATATGAGCGCGGAAAAGAGTGTAGGAACTACATTAGATTGGCTTAAATGGTCGATTGTTGTGGCGCTTCTAGCAGCCGGCGTAGTAGGTAATTGGTACTTCCAAGAGGTGTCATTGCTTATTCGCGTCGCCGCCATACTCGCGGCAGCGACAGCGGCCGGCCTAATAGCTGTTCAAACAGAGCGTGGGCAAGGCATATGGACTCTGATCAAGGAAGCAAGAACGGAGATTCGTAGAGTCGTTTGGCCGACGAACCAAGAAACGACCCAAACCACTTTGGTTGTTTTGTTGATCGTGCTGATATTCGCCCTGATTTTATGGGGTTTGGATTCACTGTTGAGCTGGATCGTCAGCTCCATTATCGGATAACCTGATGTCGAAGAATTGGTACGTGGTTCATGCATACTCGGGCTTCGAGAAAAACGTTGCCCGAGCGCTGCAAGAACGGGTGAATTTGTCCGAGCACCAGGATTTTTTTGGTGAAATCCTAGTGCCGACCGAAGAAGTCGTAGAAATGCGTGGCGGCCAGAAGCGTCGCAGTGAACGTAAATTCTTTCCCGGTTACGTGTTAGTTGAAATGGAATTAAACGATGACACTTGGCACTTGGTTAAAGAGACGCCAAGAGTTATGGGGTTCATCGGCGGTAAAGCTGATCAACCAGCACCACTGTCGCCACGGGAAGCTGCCTCAATACTTGATCGAGTGGCTGCCGGCAGTGAAAAAGCTACGCCGAAGACAGTCTTCGAGCCGGGTGAGATTGTGCGGGTAACTGACGGGCCGTTTAATGACTTCAATGGCGTGGTAGAAGAAGTGAACTACGAAAAGAGCCGGTTACAAGTCGCAGTTACAATTTTCGGTCGTTCGACTCCTGTGGAGTTGGATTTTGGCCAAGTGGAAAAAGGCTAAAAAGCCTTCATTCGAATAATCAATAACGATTGTTCGTAACAAAACGGGGAGTGACGGACCTCAACGAACAGAGGCCGCACGTTAGAACCCACAAGGAGCGAAAATGGCTAAGAAAGTCGATGCCTACATTAAGCTGCAAGTTGCAGCAGGTCAGGCAAACCCAAGCCCACCTGTTGGCCCAGCACTGGGACAACACGGTGTAAATATCATGGATTTCTGTAAAGCATTTAATGCCCAGACTCAGTCTGTTGAGCAAGGGCTGCCGATCCCGGTAGTAATAACCGTTTATGCAGATAAGAGTTTTACCTTTGTAACGAAGACGCCTCCTGCGGCTGTTTTACTGCGTAAAGCCGCGAATATAGATAAAGGGTCGGCTACACCGAATACCCATAAAGTCGCTAAGGTGAATCGAGCTCAGTTAGAAGAAATTGCCAAAATTAAGATGCCGGATCTTACCGCTGCGGACATGGATGCGGCGGTAAGGACGATTGCTGGCACTGCGCGTGCTTCTGGCATTGACGTGGAGGGCGTATAGATGGCGAAGTTGAGTAAGCGCATGCGCGCGATAGCAGAAAAAGTGGATGTGGAAAAAGCCTACTCGATCGAAGAAGCGGTAGGACTCCTCAACGAGTTGTCCAAGGCGAAATTCAAAGAATCCTTTGATGTGTCGATTAATCTTGGCGTCGATCCGCGAAAATCTGACCAGGTAGTGCGCGGAGCGACCACCCTGCCACATGGCACCGGGAAGTCAGTTCGTGTAGCGGTGTTTGCCCAAGGAGATAATGCTGAAAAGGCAACTGCCGCAGGTGCTGATCTAGTCGGTTTCGAAGACTTGGGTGAGCAGATTAAGGCCGGCAACATGGATTTCGATGTGGTCATCGCGACACCGGATGCCATGCGTATCGTCGGTCAGCTCGGCAAGGTGCTAGGCCCCCGAGGTCTTATGCCCAACCCCAAGACTGGGACGGTGACAGCGGACGTTGAGACTGCGGTAAAAAACGCCAAGGCTGGTCAGGTGCAATTTCGCACCGATAAGGCGGGCATCGTGCACGGCAGCATTGGCCAAGTAGGTTTTGAGATCGCTCAAATCAAAGAAAATTTAGAAGCCTTGGTTGGCGACTTGAAAAAGGCGAAACCTGCCTCGGCGAAAGGTGTGTTTTTGAAGAAGATGACCCTATCAACAACTATGGGTCCAGGAATTTCCATCGACCAAGGTTCATTAGAAACCTAAGGTCAGATGTTTGGATTTTGGAGGTCCGGTTTTTGCTTGCATTAACTGGTGCCGTCAAAAACCGTAGGTGCAGTAGCTTGCTAAGCCAAGCATGAAGATGCTGGTAACAGGAGCACCGCTTAATTGCCTACGCAGATGGTGAACTGCTCTTAGAGTAGTAGGTCGATTGAGTGACAAGGCCTGTGTCTTGTAGCTTGGGAAGCCGTCTCCAAGGATTTAAGTCTGCTAAAGGCTTAGAGCGAAAGAGATTCGCCGCAATACGGCATAACGCCGTTAACGGAAACAGTTAAGGCTGTTTTAAACGCGATGAGGCAAAAGCCTCATCTAACGGAGAAGCACGTGGCACTAGGAATAGAACAAAAGCAACAGATTGTTGCTGAAGTGAATGAGGTTGCCGCCTCTGCTTTGTCGGCAGTGCTTGCAGATTATCGTGGACTGACAGTCGCTGAGATGACCGATATGCGTGCTAAGGCGCGCGAAAGCGGTGTTTATCTCAGGGTCGTCAGAAATACGTTGGCGAAACGCGCAATTGAAGGTACCGAATACGAGTGCCTAAACGATGCGTTTGTTGGGCCAACGTTACTGGCATTTTCTCAGGAAGATCCAGGTGCCGCGGCAAGATTGTTAAAGGATTACGCAAAGGAGCTTGAAGACCTAGAAATCAAGGCTCTGTCTATTGGCGGTGAGATGTTGGGAGCCGATCAGCTTGATCGCGTTGCCAAGTTGCCGACTCTAGACGAGGCGCGGTCCTTGCTCATGAGCGTCATGCAAGCGCCGGTTGTTAAATTGGCTCGTACTCTAAATGAAGTACCCGGCAAATTAACTCGAACCGTAGCTGCTATCAGAGATCAGAAACAGGCGGAAGGTTAAATACCTCAACATAGATCGCTTTAGAATTTAGGAGAACTTATAAAATGGCACTGTCCAAAGAAGACGTATTAAACGCAATCGCTGAGATGAGCGTTATGGAGGTTGTCGACCTCATTTCCGATATGGAAGAAAAGTTTGGTGTTTCAGCTGCAGCAGCAGTAGCGGCAGCCCCAGCAGCGGGAGCTGCAGGTGGAGACGCCGGTGCAGCTGAAGAGAAAGATGAATTTGACGTTGTACTCGCCGGTGCGGGTGATAAGAAGGTCAACGTCATCAAGGCGGTTCGTGCTATTACGGGACTCGGTTTGAAAGAAGCCAAGGCCCTTGTTGATGAAGCGCCGTCACCCATCAAAGAGGGTGCAACCAAGGATGAAGCAGAAGACGTCAAAAAGCAGCTTGAAGAAGCTGGCGCAACGGTAGAGCTGAAATAGTAATCAGCTTTCTTGTTTCGCGCGAAGGGTCGGCCTCGCTGTTCTTAATGAGTAGCGAGCGTTGGCCCTTGGCTGTTTCCCAGAGCTTAAGCTCTAAAAAGTTTCGTAAATGAGTGTAGGAGATTCGCATGGCGTTTAGCTTTACCGAGAAGAAGCGTATCCGTAAGGACTTTGGCAAGCTGTCCCAGACAATGGAGCTGCCGTATCTGTTGGCTATACAGGTCGACTCCTACAACAAATTCTTGCAGGTTGGAAAGGATGCTGAAGAGCGTGCTGAATCTGGTTTGCATGCTGCATTCAAGTCGGTGTTCCCGATTGTCAGCTATTCCGGCAGTGCTGCGCTCGAGTACGTGGATTACCGACTGGGTGAGCCCGCCTTCGATGTCAAGGAATGTACCCTACGCAGTATCACCTATGCTGCGCCATTGCGGGTCAAAGTCCGTTTGATCATTTACGATAAAGAATCTTCGAACAAAACGGTTAAAGACGTTAAAGAACAAGAAGTCTATATGGGCGAAATACCCCTGATGACTGAAAACGGCACTTTTGTGATTAATGGCACGGAGCGCGTTGTGGTTTCGCAACTGCACCGCTCGCCTGGCGTATTCTTCGATCACGACAAGGGCAAGACCCATTCCTCAGGCAAGCTTCTCTATAACGCCCGAGTGATCCCATACCGCGGGTCGTGGCTTGACTTCGAATTTGACCCAAAAGATTGTGTATTCGTCCGTATTGACCGGCGTAGAAAGCTGCCGGCAAGCATTATCTTGCGTGCCTTGGAGTACACGAGCGAAGAGATATTAGAAACGTTCTTCGACACCAATACATTCTACCTCGAAGACGGGGCACTGTCTGTTGAACTGATTGCTGAACGTCTGCGAGGCGATGTAGCTACCTTCGACATCTTAGGTGCTGACGGTAAGGCTATTGTGGAAACGGGTCGTAGAATCACCGCGCGCCACGTCCGCTTGCTGCAGGACAGCGGCATGATCAAATTATCGGTCCCCAATGAGTACCTGCTTGACCAAGTCACTGCTAAGGATTTAGTCGATCAATCCACCGGTGAAGTAGCGATACCGTGTAATACGGTGATCACCGAAGAGGTTATGGGGCAGTTGCTTGAACTGGGCGTCGGTGAATTCCAGACAATTTACACGAATGACCTGGATTGCGGGCCGTTTGTATCAGACACGCTGCGAATCGATCCGAGCCGAAACAAACTAGAGGCCTTGGTCGAAATTTACCGCATGATGCGCCCAGGTGAGCCGCCGACAAAAGAAGCGGCGGAAAATTTGTTCAGTAATTTGTTCTTCTCCAATGACCGATACGATTTGTCTGCCGTTGGGCGCATGAAGTTCAATAGACGCCTGGGCCGTGAGGAAATAGAGGGCGAGGGCATTCTGGGCAAGGACGATATAGTTAGCGTCCTTAAAACACTCATAGATATTCGTAATGGTAAGGGTTCGGTGGATGATATTGACCACCTCGGCAATCGCCGTGTCCGTTCGGTTGGTGAAATGGCTGAAAACCAATTCAGAGTAGGTTTGATCCGAGTGGAGCGAGCCGTCAAAGAACGTCTGAGTTTGGCTGAGTCAGAAGGCCTGATGCCGCAGGATATGATCAATGCCAAGCCGGTGGCGGCAGCGGTCAAAGAATTTTTTGGATCGTCCCAGTTGTCTCAGTTTATGGACCAAAACAATCCATTATCTGAAGTGACTCATAAACGCCGAGTATCAGCTCTGGGGCCTGGCGGTTTAACCCGCGAACGTGCGGGCTTCGAAGTTCGAGATGTGCACTCTACGCACTACGGCCGTGTGTGCCCGATTGAAACGCCGGAAGGCCCAAATATCGGTTTGATCAACAGTCTGGCAACGTATGCGCGCACTAACGAATATGGATTCTTGGAGTCCCCATATCATCCGGTGGTAAACGGCGTTGTCACCAAGGACATAGAATACTTGTCGGCGATTGATGAAGCCGAGTACGTAATTGCACAGGCCAGTGCGCCAGTGGACAACAAAGGCCGCTTTACCACTGATATGGTGGATGTGCGTCATCGCAACGAATTTACGAAGACTGCGGCGGAAAACGTCAACTTTATGGACGTGTCACCCAAGCAGGTGGTTTCTGTAGCGGCATCTCTAATACCGTTTCTTGAGCATGACGACGCTAACCGCGCCTTGATGGGTTCAAATATGCAGCGCCAAGCCGTGCCAACGCTAAAGGCCGAGAAGCCCTTGGTGGGTACCGGCATGGAGCGAAATGTTGCACGTGACTCTGGGGTCTGCGTGATTGCGCGCCGCGGCGGGGTGGTAGACAGTGTTGATGCGGGGCGCATCGTAGTGCGGGTTGCAGATGCTGAAACTGAGGCTGGCGAAGCTGGGGTCGATATCTACAGCCTGACTAAATTTACCCGATCCAACCAAAATACGTGTATCAACCAGCGTCCGTTGGTTAAGCCCGGTGACGTTATTGCCAAGCAAGATATTTTGGCAGACGGCCCGTCAATTGATATGGGCGAGCTGGCGTTGGGTCAAAATATGCGCATCGCCTTTATGCCCTGGAACGGCTACAACTTTGAAGACTCGATCTTAGTCTCAGAGCGCGTGGTCAAAGAGGATCGCTTTACCAGTATCCACATCCAGGAGTTGACCTGTATTGCCCGCGATACAAAGTTAGGGCCTGAAGAAATTACTTGTGATATCCCCAATGTGGGTGAAGGCGCCTTATCGAAACTCGATGAGTCCGGCATCGTATACATTGGAGCAGAGGTCAGCGCAGGCGACATATTGGTAGGGAAGGTTACGCCGAAGGGTGAAACTCAACTCACACCAGAGGAAAAACTGCTACGGGCAATTTTCGGCGAGAAAGCTTCGGATGTTAAAGACTCGTCCCAGCGTGTGCCGAGTAGCGTCAAGGGCACCGTCATCGATGTTCAGGTGTTTACCCGTGATGGTGTGGAAAAAGACCAGCGTGCGAAAGACATTGAGTACTCTCAACTGGCAGAAATTCGTAAGAATCTCGACGACGAATATCGCATTGTTGAGACCGCGACTTACGAGCGTTTGCAACGCGCGTTGTCTGGAAACAAAGTTGCTAGTGCGCCAGGCAAGAGCAAGGGCGATCAGGTTGATGAAGAGTACTTGCAGACGCTTGCTGCAGACGATTGGTTCCGCATCCGTATGCAAGATGACAGCCTGAATGGCCAAATCGAGAAAGCTGAAGCGCATTTGAAAGAGCGTAAGGCTGGACTAGATGCAATTTATGAAGACCAGCGCGGCAAACTAGAGAGCGGCGATGATCTTGCTCCTGGTGTGTTGAAGATTGTAAAGGTTTATCTGGCAATCAAGCGTCGTATCCAACCGGGTGACAAAATGGCTGGGCGTCACGGTAACAAGGGTGTTATCTCGGTGATCATGCCTGTTGAGGACATGCCATTCGACGAACATGGCGAGCCAGTAGATATAGTGCTCAACCCGCTGGGTGTACCTTCGCGGATGAATGTTGGGCAGGTATTAGAGGTCCACCTAGGGTGGGCTGCGCGCGGTATCGGTGATCGCATCAACAAGATGTTAGAAGAGCAGCGCAAAACAGCCGAGGTGCGAAAGTTCCTTACGGAAGTTTATAATCAGGTGGGCAGTTCGGTAGAGCTTAAATCTTTAAGCGATGATGAGGTTCTGGATCTAGCCAGCAATCTGCGTGCCGGTTTACCTTTTGCGACGCCGGCATTCGATGGTGCTCAAGAACAGGAAATCAAGGCTATGCTAGAGCTAGCCGGTCTGCCAAGTAGTGGTCAGACAACGCTCTATGACGGCCGCACGGGCGATCGGTTTGATCGACCTGTTACGGTTGGCTATATGTACATGCTGAAACTCAACCATTTGGTGGATGACAAGATGCATGCGCGGTCGACAGGGTCGTACAGCCTGGTTACCCAGCAGCCGCTCGGTGGTAAGGCGCAATTCGGCGGCCAGCGATTCGGCGAAATGGAAGTATGGGCCCTTGAAGCATACGGCGCGGCTTATACCTTGCAAGAAATGTTGACGGTCAAATCGGATGATGTAAATGGCCGTACCAAGATGTACAAAAATATCGTAGATGGTGACTTTAAGATGGAGCCAGGGATGCCTGAGTCCTTCAATGTATTGGTCAAGGAGATTAGATCCTTGGGAATCAATATCGAGTTGGAAACTGACTAATGACCTTGGGTAGCCAGAGCTGAGCAAGCTCAGGCCTAACTCAGCCTAATTGGCTGGCGTCCAAAAAGAATGAGGAAAGATCGTGAAAGACTTACTTAACTTGTTAAAGGCCCAAGGCGGCGTAGAAGAATTCGATGCATTACGCATTGGTTTGGCTTCACCGGAAATGATCCGATCATGGTCATTTGGCGAGGTTAAAAAGCCCGAAACCATCAACTATCGTACCTTCAAGCCGGAACGCGATGGTCTGTTCTGTGCCCGTATCTTTGGCCCCACCAAGGATTACGAATGTCTCTGTGGCAAGTACAAGCGACTCAAGCATCGTGGTGTCATTTGTGAAAAGTGTGGTGTTGAAGTAACGCTGACCAAGGTTCGACGTGAGCGCATGGGCCACATTGAGCTGGCCTGTCCTACAGCACACATCTGGTTTTTGAAATCGCTGCCATCACGCATCGGCCTGTTATTGGACATGACGCTACGGGATATTGAGCGGGTGCTGTATTTTGAGTCCTTTGTTGTCATCGACGCGGGCTTGACTGACCTAGAGGTCGGGCAGCTGCTCACCGATGAAGAGTACTACCAAAATCTCGAGGAGTACGGTGACGAATTCGACGCTCGTATGGGTGCCGAGGCTGTTCAGCAGTTGCTGTTGAATCTGGATATGGACGCTGAGATTGCCCAGTTGCGGGAGGACATTCCTGCGACTAACTCTGAGACTAAGATCAAGAAGTTTTCCAAGCGCCTTAAGCTTATGGAAGCGTTTGTGAAGTCAGGTAACAAGCCAGAGTGGATGGTTATGACCGTGTTGCCGGTACTGCCGCCAGATCTACGGCCGCTCGTACCATTGGAAGGCGGTCGTTTTGCGACCTCGGACTTGAATGATCTTTACCGTCGAGTGATCAATCGCAACAACCGACTCAAGCGGCTGTTGGATCTGTCTGCCCCCGACATCATCGTGCGCAACGAAAAGCGTATGCTGCAGGAATCAGTGGACGCGTTGTTGGACAACGGTCGACGTGGCCGGGCGATTACAGGCTCGAACAAACGACCGCTGAAATCTCTAGCCGACATGATCAAAGGCAAGCAAGGGCGTTTTCGCCAAAACCTGTTGGGTAAGCGGGTCGACTACTCTGGCCGGTCTGTGATTGTCTGTGGCCCGACCTTAAAACTGCACCAGTGCGGATTGCCCAAGAAGATGGCCTTGGAGCTGTTCAAGCCGTTCATCTTCGGCAAGCTCGAAGAGCTGCAGTTGGCGACTACAATTAAAGCAGCGAAGAAAATGGTAGAGCGGGAAACGGCAGACGTCTGGGACATCCTGGCTGGCGTGATCCGCGAGCATCCAGTAATGCTCAACCGTGCTCCAACCTTACACCGTTTGGGTATCCAGGCGTTTGAGCCGGTACTGATTGAGGGTAAAGCGATCCAATTGCATCCGTTGGTTTGTAGTGCCTATAACGCAGATTTCGACGGTGACCAAATGGCGGTGCACGTCCCGTTGACATTGGAAGCGCAGCTGGAAAGCCGAGCCCTCATGATGTCTACCAACAACATCTTATCCCCGGCCAGCGGTGAACCCATCATCGTGCCGTCTCAGGATGTTGTTTTGGGTATTTATTACATGACCCGGGAAAAAATTAATGCCCTTGGCGAAGGTTCGGTATTTGCGAACATCGATGAAGTGCATAGGGCGTTTCACGCTCAGCAAGTCGCGCTGCATGCTCGCGTTAAAGTGCGTGTAGAAGAGCACTCAGCTGACGAAGCAGGAGTGGTTACAGCCCAGTCGCAGGTTTATGAAACAACAGTGGGCCGAGCTTTACTGTACGATATCGTGCCGAAAATGCTGCCTTTCGAAATGGTCAACAAGGCCATGGACAAAAAAGCGATTTCGACGCTGATCAATGACTGTTACCGCCGCTGCGGTCTCAAAGACACGGTGATCTTTGCGGACCAGCTAATGTACGCCGGTTTTGCGCGATCAACATCCTCGGGTGCCTCAATCGGCGTCGAGGATTTCGTTATCCCGCAAGCTAAGAGCAAGATCATTGCTGAGGCAGAAGCCGAAGTTGAAGAAATTGAGTCGCAATACGCCTCGGGCTTGGTTACCCAAGGGGAAAAGTACAACAAGGTGGTAGACATCTGGTTGCGCGCGAATGACTTGGTGGCTCGTGCCATGATGGATGGCATCTCTAAAGAGACCGTTGTAAACAAAGATGGCGAGGACGAAGAGCAGACTTCGTTCAACTCGGTCTACATTTATGCGGACTCGGGAGCTCGTGGGTCACCCGCGCAGATACGACAGTTAGCCGGAATGCGCGGCTTGATGACCCGACCTGACGGTTCGATCATCGAAAACGCAATTACGGCAAACTTCCGCGAAGGCCTAACCGTAAACGAGTATTTCATTTCAACCCACGGTGCGCGTAAAGGTTTGGCCGACACCGCGTTAAAGACCGCGAACTCCGGTTATTTGACCCGGCGTTTGGTCGATGTCGCCCAGGATGTGGTCATCACAGACCAGGACTGTGGCACCAAAGATGGATTGTTTGTGACCTCTATTATTGAGGGTGGCGACGTGGTCTTGCCGCTAGGCGCCCGGGTGCTGGGTCGTACCGTCGCACAAGATATTCATGCGGCCGACGGCAAAGAAATCCTCATTGAACGCGGCACCTTGATTGATGAGGCCTGGGTAGAACGCCTCGACGAATTGGGCATTGATGAAATGTGGGTGCGCTCGGCGATTACTTGTGAAACAGCACATGGGGTTTGTCGAGTCTGCTATGGCCGCGACCTTGCTCGAGGTCACTTTGTGAATGTTGGAGAAGCTGTAGGCGTAATCGCTGCGCAATCGATTGGTGAGCCCGGTACTCAGTTGACGATGCGGACCTTCCACATTGGTGGTGCGGCGTCGCGGGCTTCTGCTGTTGACAATATCCAAGTCAAACATGGCGGTACCGTAAGGCTGCACAATCTTAAGACCGTGCAGCGTGAAAGTGGTGAACTGGTTGCGGTCAGTCGCTCTGGGGCGGTTGCTGTAGCTGACGATCATGGTCGCGAGCGTGAGCGTTATAAGCTCCCATACGGAGCTGTGTTATCAGCCAATGAAGGCGATGCAGTGGATGCCGGGCAGGTTATTGCCCAATGGGATCCGTTAACGCATCCGATTGTGGCAGAATTAGCGGGCGTTATTGAGTTCCATGAAATGGAAGAAGGTTTGTCGATGAATCGCCAAACTGACGAACTCACTGGCCTTAGCAACATTACAGTGCTTGATCCGAAAGACCGTCCGAGCGCTGCCAAAGACCTCCGGCCTGCGGTGCGGCTCGTGGACGCTAAGGGCAACGCGGTGATGCTGCCCGGTAGCGAGGTGCCTGCTAATTACTTCATGCCAAATAATGCAATTTTGAATACCGAAAACGGTTCAAATATCGGCATTGGCGACATCATTGCACGGATTCCTCAAGAAGGATCCAAGACTCGCGACATTACCGGTGGTCTGCCGCGTGTTGCGGATCTGTTCGAAGCAAGAAAGCCAAAAGAGCCTGCGATACTTGCTGAGGCGACTGGTGCGGTCTCCTTCGGTAAGGAAACCAAAGGCAAGCGCCGCTTAGTGATCACGCCCGCGGACAGCGATCCAGTGGAGACATTGATCCCGAAATGGCGAACAATCGGCGTATTCGATGGCGAGCAGGTTGAAAAGGGCGAAATCGTCTGTGACGGTCCATTCAGCGCCCACGATATCTTGCGTCTTAAAGGCGTGGAAGAGTTGGCGAAGTATATCGTTAATGAGATCCAGGAGGTTTATCGTCTGCAAGGTGTGACCATTAATGACAAGCATATTGAAGTTATTCTTCGTCAGATGCTGCGTAAGGTTGAAGTTACCCATTCTGGTGATTCACATCTGATTCGGGGTGAGCAACTGGAGTACACGCAGATTCGTGAAATCAATGCCGCATTGCTGGCAGAGGATAAAGCGCCTGCGGAATTCCAACGCATATTGCTGGGGATTACTAAAGCCTCGTTGGCCACAGAGTCATTCATTTCTGCGGCATCTTTCCAAGAGACCACTCGAGTGCTTACTGAAGCTGCGGTCACCGGCAAGAAGGATTACTTACGTGGACTTAAAGAGAATGTGGTTGTGGGCCGACTTATCCCTGCGGGTACCGGTCTGACCTATCACGCAGACCGTAAGCGCCAGCGCGAAGAAGAGTTGGCTGCAGGCGAGCGTGAGACGGCGACCGCAGATGAGATCGAGCAGGCGCTGAGTGAAGCGTTGGCGGCACAGGGTTCGGACTAGACCGAACCCCGCTGCCTAAAAGCGCAGAAGCTTAATCTAAACAGTCTTGTGAAATAGCTGGGGCGTGATTAGAATGCGCCCCCCACTGGGTGACCACATCACCGAGTGGAAGAAAAAGTGGAGAATGACCGAACATGGCAACAATTAGCCAGTTAGTAAGAAAGCCGCGAAAGCGCAAAGTGGTGAAGAATATCGTCCCGGCGTTACAGGCGTGCCCGCAAAAGCGTGGGGTTTGTACTCGCGTGTATACGACCACACCGAAAAAGCCCAACTCGGCTTTGCGTAAGGTCTGCCGTGTGCGTTTAACCAACGGCTATGAGGTGACCTCATATATCGGTGGTGAAGGTCATAACCTGCAGGAACACTCGGTTGTGCTTATCCGTGGCGGTCGAGTAAAAGACCTTCCGGGTGTGCGCTACCACACCATTCGTGGAACCTTGGATACCTCTGGCGTCGCTGATCGTCGTCAGGGACGTTCTAAGTACGGTGCCAAGCGACCTAAGTAGGGTTCGCCAAACAATATTGAGGCGACAGCCTCGCACTTTAAATATTCTCAGTAAGGCCCTGATTGTTCAGGGGAGACCTGAAGAAAGGAGAAAGACATGCCAAGACGTCGCGTAATTGCAAAGCGAGAAATTCTTCCCGATCCTAAGTTTAACAACCAAGTGGTTGCCAAGTTTATTAATCACGTCATGGTAAGCGGCAAAAAAGCCGTTGCTGAAAGCATCGTATACGGTGCTCTCGATCGTGTGCAGGCTCGCGACAATGCCGACCCCATCGAAGTTTTTGAAAAGGCGCTGGATGCTATAGCGCCCATGGTGGAAGTGAAGTCCCGACGCGTCGGTGGTGCGACCTATCAGGTGCCTGTTGAAGTACGTCCATCGCGACGTCAAGCGTTGGCCATGCGTTGGTTAGTCGACAGTGCCCGCTCTCGCAGTGAAAAGTCCATGGCCGCCCGTCTGGCCGGTGAATTTATGGATGCAGCCGAAGGTCGTGGTTCAGCGGTTAAGAAGCGCGAAGATACACACCGTATGGCTGATGCTAACAAGGCGTTCGCGCATTACCGCTACTAGTCTACTGTTCCGTTAAACCGAGTCACTGGCTATGCCTCGCACTACGCCTATCGCCCGCTATCGCAATATAGGCATCGTCGCCCATGTGGATGCGGGCAAGACCACAACTACGGAACGTGTTCTGTTCTATACCGGCTTGTCCCACAAGATTGGTGAGGTCCATGACGGCGCAGCGGTCATGGATTGGATGGAGCAAGAGCAAGAGCGAGGCATCACCATCACCTCTGCAGCGACCACATGCTTTTGGCGTGGTATGTCCCAGCAATTCGATGAGCATCGAATCAATATCATAGATACCCCAGGGCACGTAGATTTCACAATTGAAGTGGAGCGGAGCCTGCGCGTATTGGATGGCGCGGTTGTGGTTTTTTGCGGCACCTCGGGTGTTGAGCCGCAATCGGAGACGGTCTGGCGCCAGGCTAACAAGTACGAAGTGCCGCGGGTAGTTTTTGTCAACAAAATGGATCGGCAAGGTGCCGATTTCACCCGAGTTGTAGAACAGATACGCGACCGATTGGGCGCTAATCCTGTGCCCTTACAAATTGCTATTGGCGCGGAAGAGCTATTCTCTGGCGTAGTTGACCTGATGACCATGCGTGCGATTTATTGGAGCGATGATGATCAAGGCTTGAGCCATCGCACCGAAGACATCCCAGCAGATCTTGTAGAAACCGCGGAAAATATGCGCGAAGAGTTGATGGAGGCGGCGGCCGAAGCTAACGAAGAACTCATGGAGCGTTACCTTGAGGAGGGTAGTCTCAGCGAGGCTGATCTCCGTGAGGGGTTGCGCATCCGCACTCTGGCCAATGAAATTGTTCCAGCCCTTTGCGGCAGTGCGTTCAAGAATAAGGGTGTTCAATCGGTATTGGATGCCGTGGTGGACTTCCTGCCGGCGCCGACGGAAGTCAAAGCGATCGAGGGCACCTTATCTAAAGGGGATCTGGCCACACGACAGGCCGAAGACGATGCACCTTTTGCGGCATTAGCGTTCAAGATTGCCACGGATTCATTTGTTGGCACCCTAACTTTTTTCCGTGTTTACTCGGGCGTGTTGAAGACCGGAGATCAGGTTTATAACCCCATCAAAGACAAGCGTGAGCGCATTGGCCGCATGGTGCAAATGCACGCGAACAACCGTGAAGAAATAAAAGAAGTTAGAGCGGGCGATATTGCAGCGGCCATCGGGCTGAAAGACGTTACCACGGGGGAAACCTTGTGCAGTAAAGAGCACTCCATTACGTTAGAGCGGATGGAATTCCCGGATCCTGTGATTTCGGTGGCAGTGGAGCCGAAGTCTGTTGCGGATCAAGAGAAACTTACCGTCGCTCTTGGCAAGCTAGCTCAGGAGGATCCGTCTTTTCGCGTTGAGACAGATAAAGAAACGGGTCAAATGATTATCTCCGGTATGGGCGAATTGCATCTTGAGGTTATCGTTGACCGGATGCAGCGCGAGTTCGGCGTCGCGGCAAATATCGGCAAGCCCCAGGTGGCGTATCGAGAGACCATAAAGGCCACTATAGAGCACGAAGCCAAGTTTATTCGTCAAACCGGTGGTCGTGGGCAGTACGGCCATGTCAAGTTGCGCCTAGAACCACTGCAAGATGAAGACGGCAACTATGCCTACGAGTTCGCTGACGCAATTGTCGGCGGCGTCATTCCAAAAGAATATATCCCATCCATAGACAAAGGTATTGCCGAGCAGATGCAGAATGGTGTTCTTGCCGGGCATCCGCTGATTGGGGTAAGAGCTACTTTGATCGACGGTTCATTTCATGAGGTGGATTCTTCGGAAATGGCGTTTAAAATCGCAGCCGCGATGGCGCTCCGCGNGGGTGCGATGGCAGCGAGCCCAGTCCTATTGGAGCCAGTTATGACTGTAGAAGTGGTAACGCCAGAGGACTACATGGGAGATGTTGTTGGCGACCTGAACCGACGTCGCGGCATGATTAATGGCATGGAGGAAAGTCCAGCCGGTAAGGTAGTGCGCGCGCAGGTGCCGTTATCCGAAATGTTTGGATATTCGACAGATTTGCGCAGCAGCACGCAAGGACGGGCGACGTATACGATGGAGTTTGCAAACTATGCAGATGTGCCGGCGTCTGTAATGGATCGAATTCGAACTTAGATCTAATTCACTTAAAGGAAAGGTAATGGCCAAGGAAAAATTTGAACGTAATAAGCCGCACGTAAACGTGGGGACGATAGGACACGTAGACCACGGCAAGACGACGTTGACAGCGGCGCTGACGAAGGTTTGTGCGGAAGTTTTCGGAGGCGAGATGCGAGATTTTGCGCAGATTGATAACGCCCCGGAAGAACGCGAGCGCGGTATTACGATTGCGACCAGCCACGTTGAGTACGAGAGTGAAGGCCGTCACTACGCGCACGTTGACTGCCCAGGGCACGCGGACTATGTGAAGAACATGATCACGGGTGCAGCGCAGATGGACGGAGCGATTTTGGTTTGTGGAGCGACAGACGGACCGATGCCCCAGACGCGGGAGCACATTCTGTTGTCTCGTCAGGTTGGTGTACCGAAGATTGTGGTATTCCTGAACAAGGCAGACCTGCTTGCAGAAGACTGCGGCGGTGTAGGCACCGAAGAATACGAAGAGATGAAAGAGCTTGTAGAGATGGAGCTTATTGATCTATTGGAGCAATACGAGTTCCCAGGCGATACGCCGATCATTATGGGCAGCGCGTTGATGGCTTTGGAAGGCAAAGACGACAACGAGCTTGGAGTTACCGCGGTCAAGACGTTGGTAGAGACGCTGGACAGCTACATTCCTGAGCCTGAGCGTGCGGTAGATCAGCCGTTCTTGATGCCGATTGAGGATGTGTTCTCGATATCAGGTCGAGGCACAGTAGTAACGGGTCGAGTTGAGCGTGGTATTGTGACGGTCGGAGACGAGATCGAGATCGTAGGCATTAAAGAGACGGCGACGACGACGTGTACGGGTGTTGAGATGTTCCGCAAGTTGTTGGACGAAGGTCGTGCTGGTGAGAACGTTGGAGTGTTATTGCGTGGTACGAAGCGTGAAGAGGTTGAGCGTGGACAGGTTCTGACGCTGCCGGGCGCAATTACACCGCATACGAAGTTTGAGGCTGAAGTATATGTGTTGTCGAAGGATGAAGGCGGTCGTCATACACCGTTTTTCAAGGGCTATCGACCACAGTTTTACTTCCGCACGACGGATGTCACAGGCGCATGTGAGCTACCTGAGGGTGTAGAGATGGTGATGCCTGGTGACAATGTGAACATGGTTGTCGAGTTGATCTGTCCGATAGCGATGGACGAAGGATTGCGATTTGCGATTCGAGAGGGTGGTCGTACTGTAGGTGCGGGCGTTGTCTCTAAAGTCATCGACTAAATAGGGTGCCTAAAACCAGAAAAAAGCCGGGCGTGTACCGGCTTTTTTTGTGCCCAAGGCGCGCGCCATAGGTTTTCTCCGATCACGGCAATAATTTCAACAGAAAGCTAATTATCGGGCTCGTGGTGTTGCTTGGGTGTGCATCACTCTGTATAGTTCGCGTCCCACTTTCCGAGGGGTGAGTGGAATTGACCAGCCTATCGCATCTGCGCTTTGCGCGTCGGTATGCCTAGTTCAACCCGATTTAGGGTGGGGCATAGAGGTCGATTTCAGCAGATTAGAAACGCCTTGGAGAGCGAGTAAATGTGGGCGGTCCACGCGGTGGGCGCCAGTTCTTTAACAGGAGAAATGCCCGGAACGGCAGTTTTGCTCGGCAAAACGGCGCTGTTTGGGTTTAAGTAGATTGGGTGGAGTTTGTCCGTGCAAAATCAGCGTATTCGCATTCGCTTGAAAGCCTTTGATCATCGTTTGATCGATGTTTCGACGAAAGAAATTGTCGACACAGCAAAGCGTACGGGGGCTCAAGTGAAGGGGCCGATTCCATTGCCGACGCGCAAAGAGCGTTACACGATTTTGGTGTCGCCGCACGTCAATAAAGATGCGCGGGATCAATACGAAATCCGCACTCATAAACGTCTCCTGGATATCGTCGAGCCAACAGAGAAAACAGTCGATGCGCTAATGAAGCTCGACTTGGCGGCCGGCGTAGAAGTACAGATTAGTTTGAATTAATTCGCGCTGAACGAATTCAGCGCGGAGGGACTCGATTCGGGTTTGTTGCCCAATAGGCAGCCGAAGAATCAGGTCACGACCAAAAGGCTCCGATAGGGAGTCGGCGAAAGGCGTTAGCCGGGTTCGTCTTCCAACGAGGATTGGAGGGGAAGCCCAGCACGCTTTGTTTTCGTGTAGGGCTTTGCAACTTTTATAGCAGTGCTCTGCGGCGAGTAGGGCAGAAAGACGGGATAGGACATAGACCAATGGCACTTGGACTGGTTGGTAAAAAAAGCGGAATGACACGTATCTTTAACGACGAAGGC
>NYVG01000042.1 GCA_002684495.1 Gammaproteobacteria bacterium
ATCCCGCGCTTGGTGCTGCAAAATAGTGGCAAAATTGACGCGCTTAGCTTTGTAAGCCGAACCCTGATCACCTGCCAATACATCTGCGTTGGCAATGTTTTCTACCGCCAACGCCAAGCGTTTCGACTGCGCATCCATGGCGCCACCGGCCATACCAAAAATATTTTCTAGACTCATGCGTTACTCCTTAAGACGCCGTCGCTTAGCGCAACAGCTCCAGTACCATTTGGGTCATTTGATTAGCTTGGCCAAGCATTGAGGTGCCGGCTTGCTGTAAAACTTGGGCTTTCGCAAGACGCGCCGACTCAAGGGCGAAATCTGCATCTTCTATTCGGGATCGGGCCGCTTCAGTTTTCTCTGAAACGTTGATGAGGTTGTCCATGGTGTAGTTCAAACGATTCTCTATCGCACCCAAATTGGCACGCATCCGAGCTACGGTGTCGAGTGCAGAATCGGCCACCGAAATCGCGAGGCCTGCATCTGCTTGGGTAGCAATATTCATGGACGCAACAGTGCTCAGGGTGGCGGTGCCGGTTTCAAAATATCCCCGGCCTGCGCCCTCAGCGCCTGCAGTTGAACTTGCATTAGTTAAAGCAACTGCCACATTTGGTGNGGCATTGTCATTGAGTGTTATGTCCCCGAGGGTACTGGCACCTGTGAGGCGTAACTTGTCGGCGCCGCCCACTTCTAAAGCGTCTACGGTGATCTGCCCCACAAGGGCTGAAGCATCGATTGCCGCCTGCCAGCCGGCTACAGTTGCCGCGGCAACAGATATTGACACTGTCTCGCCAGTATTTGCCACCACAATGTTGTAAGTAGTTGGGGCGGCTGCTAAAGCATTAAGGTCCGCGTTAGATACCTTGACCGCGGCGGTATTACCAGCATCTGTGCCAGCTTGGGTGATGGTAAAGGGATCCGAAGAGACCGCTTTAATCGCACCGCTTACTCGCGAGGCGTCGGTACCTCCAGTGGCGCCCAAGGCAACTGCTGCACCAACCGTGGCGGTGCCTGCATAATCCATTTTTTGTAATCGCAGGGACGTACCAGCGGCATCGTTCTCAATGGTGATGTCATCGCCATCGCTATCAAACATTAGCACTTTACCGTCGGAGGTAGACATTGCGGTAACGCCAGTCGATCCAGCGACGCTGTTGATGGCACGAACCGCGTCTTCAACTGAAGCGCTGGAGATCGTGAAGTTGCCGGAGCTGATGCCGTTTATCTTAATGGCATAGCTTTCTCCAGCAGCGCTGGTTGAAGAAAGTTGCGCATAGGTTTGCGCGGTGGCTGCTACGCCAGTTTGACTTGTCACGGCGTTAATGCGATTGACCGTCTGTTTCGCTGACTCTCCTGCGTCAGCAGTGGTAATCGCGGTACCCAATGGACCCACAATTGTTAAATCCTCTAAAGCCGTTAAACCGTTGGCCGCAGGCGTAGCTGCTGCTGCTGCTGCCGCTGTGCCGTTTCCAGTATAGGCGTATGCGCCAATCTGATCGGCGGCGATGGAGGGAACGCTGATTGATAGTCGCTCGCCTTCTTCCATACCAAGCTGGATGGTTTTATTTATAAATGTACCGTCGAGTATTTTTTCGCCATTAAATTGGGAGGTGGTTGAAACTCGGTTGATCTCTTGAGTCAGCTGGTTAACCTCTTCCTGCAGAAACGAGCGATCCCGCGACGAGTTAGTTGCGTTAGCGGACTGTACGGCTAACTCTCTAATTCGCTGTAACATATCCGATATGGTGTTGAGCGCACTCTCAATGGTTTGGGTCATCGCCATACCGTCGCCGGCATTCTTTACGGCCATGTTTAGGCCCTTAACCTGTGCGGTCATGCGCTGTCCAATGGCCAGACCCGCAGCATCATCTGCGGAGCTGTTGACTTTAGAACCGGTAGACAGCCGCTCGATAGCGCTTGCTAATTCGTCACTGGTGCCGTGAAGAGCGCGTTGGGCCGTGAGCGATGCTATGTTGGTGTTTATGACTAATGACATGTATGGGTACCTTTCAAGCTAATCTGCTAAGGGTTCTTTATATTCTTTGCGCTATTCACCACGCAGCGCGCGACGTAGGCCGCCCACTCGTGATTCCAAAAATTGCAGAGTTGCTGCATAGCGTGTCGACTCCCGCCCAAACTGCGCTTGCTCATAATTCATCTCAACGGTGTTGCCATTCTCTGAAGGATTAACAGGGACTCGATAGATGTAATCTGTTTTTCCATTTGCCACACCACCCAGGTGTTTCGCATGGGTATTGTTCATCACGCCGCTCATCTCCTTGGACATGAGCTTTTTAAAATCGATGTCCTTGGACTTGTAGCCGTTGACATCCGCATTCGCGATATTTGATGAGATCAGCTCCATGCGTTTAGATCGCAGATCTAGTGCTTTCGCCGTGGTGCCAAAGATGTCGTTATATGCGTCCATAACTTGGTTCGCCGTTCTTGCTAAAGTTATTACTATTGCTGCCGATCTGGTCTTTTGGATCGAATCTGCAGCGTTCGCTTGGGTCAGAAGCAAACAGCGTGCCAAAATGCAAAAACCCAGAGCAATGAACCATCGCCTGCTATAAAAGCGACCGTAGGGCGGGCTTTAGCAGCTGTTTTCTAAAACGCAGCGGCAATAGTTATCCGGCAGATCAGCGCCCAAAAGGCAGGTTTTAGCCGGCCTGGAACGTCATTCTTTGTTGATTTTTCCAGCAACCTAAAAAACTCTGTCGGCTTTTCGACAATGGGGGTTAGAAAGATAAGGAGACAAGAGCGATTACGCCAATGGGGCCTTATTTAAGTTCCTTAATTTTTTTGATTTGTTCGCCTTGCCCTTAAAGGCGCAAGGCCTGCAGGGGTATTTACTCGAACAAATTGATCGCTGGCATCAATTTTGCTGTTGCCCGGGCAATAGGACTATTTCTAAGGCAATCCGCGTGCAGCAGACTTTTGATCGTCGAATTGGGTTTATGAGTATATTCGCTCTTTCAAAGCGGTACGCCGCCATTGGGCTGCTTTTTTGCTCAGGCATGGCGTATGCCCAAGGCTCTATTGCGGCAGACAGCGATGCGAAAGAAATTTTATTTAACCAGCTGCTTGATTGGTTACCGGCCGACATTGCCGATCCAGCCATGTTGCAAGGCATTAACGATCAACGGTTCAAGGTGCCTTTGTGTGCAGGCTCGTTCGACTTCAGTTTTAACGATCACAGCCAACGAATAATCAAAGCCCAATGTTCATCTAATAACTGGCAGCGCCTGGTGCGGCTCAAACCCTCGAAGTCGAAACCACTACCCGGCAACTCTTATATCTACGCGTATGCGCTAC
Source organism: Gammaproteobacteria bacterium (assembly GCA_002684495.1). Lineage (GTDB taxonomy): Bacteria > Pseudomonadota > Gammaproteobacteria > Pseudomonadales > Azotimanducaceae > UBA4421. The sequence continues at coordinate 3,313 of NYVG01000042.1, forward strand.
AAAGCTCTGTGCTTGCGGAGCAATCAATCAGTCGGGACAACCTTAAGAGGATTAAAAAACCACGCCAGCACATGGCTCGGAACGCTTTAACCACTCTGCCCGCAGAAGCGCTGTTTGCATCCCGAACACTGCGTAAAGGTCAAATTTTAACCACCGCAGACATTTACCATGCCCAAACCGTGGCAATAGCGATTACAACCATTCCTGCCGGCTATTTGATTTCCGAGGATCATCTGAAACTGCAGAAAGTAGACTATAAGGTGCCTAACGATGCCATCAGCGACTTGTCGGGCTTACAACACCTAGCCGCGAACCGCCTGATTCACCCAGGCTCAGTGCTACGCCAGCGGGATGTGAAGAATGCAAAGCTTGTACGCCGTGGCGAGGAAGTTATTTTAAGCGCCGGTAGCGACCGTTATTCTATCGAAACCACGGCCACTGCACTCCAGGACGGCTATCTTGGAGACCAGGTAAAACTAAAAAATATCAATAGCAATCAAATAGTTAGGGCTGTTGTTTCTGGATCTAGTCGCACGCGGGCATTGCGTTACTAAAATTACTGAAATATCGTTAAAACTTTCTAAAGTTTAGCTGGTCGCAGCCGACTTGCTATTTGTAAAATCCCAATAATGGGTCCTGTTGCAAAAGCACAAGGAGTTATAGCCACACTTAGTGGCATGTGAGGTAAATATGGAAGGCATAAATTCAGTCACAGGTGGTGTACCTAATAAGCCCAGCTCGTCTGCGGCTAAAGCACCGTCAAATAATGCCGAGGTGAAAACCCAAGCAACGCCTGATGCAAATGTTGAGGTCGAATTAAGCGAAGAGATTCGTGCCGCTGAAACAGAAGCGCTGATGCGTGAAGCGAAAGTTCAGGAAATGCGCGACGCTATCGAAGCGGGCCGTTTCCCGCTTGACGCGAAAAAAATAGCCGAGAACTTTGCTGAATTAGAGCGACTGCTGTAGCACGGCGTTGACCGACAGCACTGAAATATTGAAGCTGCTCGCCGAACTCGGTGAGCGGCTTTCTGCTGTGCTGGAAAAAGAATTTTCCGCACTAGTGGAAAAAAATCTCGATTTGCTTGAATCCTTGCAAGGGCAAAAAGTTGAGTTGCTGACACAAATTGAACAAGCCTGGCAGGGCTTTGATTCCCAGGCCGGTGATGACCAGAACGCCTTGGCAGCGGTACGGGCGCTGATGGCGGATTGTAAAGATAAACATATTCGCAACGACTTGTTGCTGCGCCGGCAGATGGAGACCGTGAAAAACTTGCTGGCCACCTTAACGAATCAATCGGCAGAGCGTTTTGGCGACGTCTACAACAAGCTAGGGCGTATCAAACGTTAACCCCAGCCAATTTCAATCATTCGGCGTGCGCCCTTGCAGGTAATAAACCCAGGAAAGGATCGCCGCGACCGATCGATACACCTCTTCAGGTATTTCTTCTTCAAGCTGCAAATAAGACAAGGTTTCGGCAAGAATCGGGTCTTCGGCCACGTGGACACCATGTTGTTCCGCCAGTCGCAAAATTTCCCACGCGAGCTCACCTTCGCCCTTGGCTTTAATCACCGGCGCGCGCAGCTGATCGTATAACAACGCAACGGCCTTTTTACCGGCAGTGGTTTGGTTGGCGCCTTGACTATAGGGGTTAGACATCGACATTAAGCCTTTGGGGGGGTCGCTGTTCGCTCTGCGGGGCGGGTCGAGCGCCCGGAAAGACCGTGAAACCCTGCAGCTCTACACCAGCTCTATAGAGCAATCGGCGCAGCTGAGCCTCGCCCAGCACCACCTGATCTGCAACTTCTGGGCTCGCCGCCCAAATCTTTACTCTCACCTGCTCCTGGGCATAGTGAATATTCAGTGATACCTGCCGCTGCCCCCATGGTACGGTCAAATCTACCCGCCAGCTCGGCGGGCTCGGCTCACGATCCGTGCCCTGTTCACTGCCTTGATCGCGGCCGATCTGCAGAAAAACCGGTGGCTGATCAAGAAAAGGCAACAACCAGCTCAACTGGGTTTGTCGTTGCAAATGGTGCCCGAGCGTTTCGATTTGCCGCGCCTCAATTTCGTCAATCGCCCCGTTCAGTCGCGTAGTATCACTGCCAGCTGCTTGCAATAACCGCCGCAGCTCCATCATTACCGACTTCATACTGAGGCCCGCACCGGCTTGGCTAAAGCGCACCATGGATTCAGAGAACAGACCACTCTGCTCCACCAAACGCCTGATATCTGCGCCTTGCAGGTTATTCGATGACAGCAGAAACTGGCTAAGTTGTTGAATTAGCGGTCGCAACTCTGGCTGTTGCGTCAGCGTTTGCATAGCACTTGGACTAAAAAAGCGTGCCAGCTGCAATTGGCCACTGTCAGCGCTTAAACGACTTAGCCTAGCAGCACCGGAACTCTCCGGCATTTGCGGGCGCTCAGCATTGTTCGATTTTGACTCGGTAAGCCTACGAGCAATCAAGTTGCCGCCCAGCATGAGCACTTGCAGGCCCAAACGTTCCCCCACCGCGCCCATGTTCGATGGCAGCGGTAACGCTTTGTTATCGAACAACAGGACATTGCCCTCAGGGCGCTGGGCAATGATGCCGTTAATAACTTGGCCCGCCCTCAGTCCTAACAAGCGTCCTTGTTCTGGCGCTATGCGAGCTGCCGCGCTTAGCCCTTCAACGTATACCGTATTGGGCCGAGCTTGCTGATTAATTGGATCAAGATTGTACATGGGCGTTAGCGCAGCTGGCTGCTCCTGTTGGCTCGCTCACCCATCCGGCCGAGTTGGGCGTTAATCCACTATGGGTATTGAATCCAACCCTGATGGGGGTCTGCGCTGTTGCTGCGCAATTGTTCTAGCTCGCCAGCGTTGAATATCACGGCTTTAAGATCTTCTACTGAGGGAACTTTGAGCTTTTTACGCGCAAAAATATAGTTCGGGTTACCTCGGCCACCGAAGGCAGAGGGGTTTAACTTAACAAACGCTTTGCGCAATAAGTCCTTACGAATGGGCGAACCCGGAATCGTTTTTTCGATGATTAAATCAAGATATTCGCCCTCTTGCACAACGTGAGTGCCACCAGGACCGGAAGCATCTCTACCGCGCGCGCGACCAGAGGGCAGCCGGGTTACTGCCAGTTCCAGATCGTCTACTAACCGCTGCAGCGCTCGATCCAATTCGCTTTGACCTAGGGTCTGGCCAGTAATGGGGTTCACGTTACGCGGCTTGCGCTTCTCCGGAACTGCTGCATTAGCGGCGGTTTGCGCTTCCGGCTCGGCTGCGGGATCTGGAGCGGATGCCGGCCCGAATAGCGCCGTACCCATGGCACTACACCCAGATAACCCCAATATTGCAACTAATGCCCAGATTCTCATGTTCTTAATCCTATCTATTCGAGCTTACATAAAGTCCATGCTCGCCAACGGCACGGCGATCATCTCTGCGCCGACTGCATTTGGCAATGCACCCGCAACTACCCGCAATGACGCGTCTTGGCGATTAACCCGCTCCACTTGCGCTATGGCAATTGATTTAAGCGCCGCGTCCAGCCCACGAGTAGCAAACCCCCGGCTACTGGGTACAAGCAAAAATTCCTGGCCGGGAAATACGCCTAAGTCCTCGCCACCATCTACACGTAACTGGCCGCGAGAGCGCACCACATTGAGCTTCGAGCTGGCGCGGCAACGAATTTGGTCACTCAGCTGCAAGGCCACTTCTGCTAAGTCCGCGTCTAACTGACGCAGCAAATCTTGAGAAATTTCGGGCATGGCCGCCGTTAACGTGGCCTTCGGTAAATCCGCTGCAAATTTGGCTTGATAAATGACCTCACCCAGCTCGGTCATAACCAACTCGATCGTCAGCGCGTTACCTGCGGCGTGCAGGCTCGGAACCAGCAACGAGCGGGAGGCTCGCTGTTGCACGGCAATATTGATCTGCAAAGCAAGATCAGCGGTCTTTGCCGCCGGCTGTTGCATGTAGCGCGCGAACACCGAACCCGCAACTGGCTCTTGGACAAAGGGGTCCGCCGCAGACCGCAAATTTTGTGAGGCTGTCAGATGCTGCATAACGTGGCTTTGAGCAGCCACTGCGATGTTGCGAGCAGCAATCGATCCAGTCTGTTGAATATGGCTAATCAACGCGACACGACGTTTGACCGGAGACGTTACCGGGCAGCCGTACCAGCTCTCAGTCGCGGTGGTGGGCGCCGCTATAATCGCGGCTTCGGCCACCCCAAAGGCGTTTCGATATTCGTTCACCCGCACACGCTCTAAATTCAAACCGCTGAGCAGTAGCACTTTTTCCTCCACCGCACCATTGCCGTCCAGCCACGCCTGTGTGCTCACATATACGGAATGATCCAGAGCATAGTCCAGTAACGAGGTTTTTATCGACTCAAGCCGCACAGCCGCATCAATTGGCTCAGCGCTAGGGAAAAATTCATCTGCCTTGATCGGCGCAGACCCCAACGCGATAACCAGCAACAAGGCGCAAAATTTGCTATTCATAACTGTCAGTCTCCAACATACCGCCCTTGCCTAGTCTTCTAGCTTGCGCCTTTCTTAAACCAACTTTTGTTGATAAAAAATTCCCTCTTTTCAGTCTTTTCAGGCTCATCTTTAGCAACAACATTAGTCACCGTTTCAGAACGGCGTTGGCGGCTGACGGGCTTGCGGTAGGCTTGAACCAGTTCATCAATCACTGACTGTTCGAGGGCCAATTTGGTTTCATAGGTTTCACCGCCCAACGGCGTGATGCTCACGAGGCGCGAGCCGTAGACTAGGCCCTGCACTCGCGCACGCACGCTTTCGTTCTTCAACGCCAGATCGCCCATCTGGCTGGCAGATTCCACATACAAGCCGTAAACCTGTTCAGTGAGGTTGCGGTAGGCGTCTAATTTGGAGGCTCTTATTGCCATCAGGCGGCGTTGGGCATGGGTCTGGCCCTTCTGCACATCAATCACGGCATACCCTGTGGCGGTAATACCATCAATCCGTTCGAGCATCAGTGGTGGCACTGCAGGATCTTCCATGGCCACTACCGGTTCTTCGATATCCTGAATCACACAGCCACCTAAGCAGATGCTTAGAGCCAACAAACGAAGAGCTGTGAACCGCGCTTTTGGTGAGCTCGAATTTTGCATTGTCTTTTCTGTCCTTAAAGCTGGGCGGTTGTCATCACTACGAGTTTAGAGTCGGCGAGGGCCGCAAAAGCTTGAGCAATCATCATGCAAAACGGCTGCGCGCAAATTTCGGCACGCTTCCTGCACTTCTTCTACCGCAGAGGTCTAAATGACCACAAATTGACGTAAATCGAGCATTTTAAAGACGCAAATGGCAGCGAACGCTTTTACATTGTCAGATCTTCGACAGCTAACCGAGGGCTTTCGGCCGTCGTCATTAGCAGTGCCTGCGGTTATTTTGCTGATTCTGACCATGCTTATTCTGCCGCTGCCGGCAGTAATGCTAGACGTGCTGTTTACCCTCAACATTTTACTGGCGCTATTGGTCATCATGGTGGCGATTAACACCGCCACACCCATGGAGTTTTCTTCTTTTCCCACGGTTATTTTGTTTTCTACCATGCTGCGGCTCGGCTTAAACGTCGCTTCAACCCGGGTTGTTCTGCTTGAGGGGCATACGGGTGGTGATGCTGCAGGAGAGGTGATCGAGGCCTTTGGGGCATTTGTAATCGGCGGCAATTACGTTGTTGGTTTTATTGTGTTCGCCATTCTTATGATCATTAACTTTATCGTGATTACCAAGGGTGCTGGGCGCTCCTCAGAGGTCGCGGCACGTTTCACCCTCGACGCCATGCCAGGACGGCAAATGGCGATTGATGCGGACTTAAACGCTGGGATCATTGATCAAGATGAGGCGAAAACGCGACGCGCATTGGTCTCCCAAGAATCAGACTTCTACGGCACCATGGACGGTGCTTCAAAATTTGTGCGCGGCGACGCTGTTGCCGGAATCCTGATTCTGCTTATCAACCTGATTGGCGGCGTATCTATTGGCTTGCTGCAATACGACCTGTCGTTCGATCAGGCAACCAAGGCTTACGTGCTGCTGACCATTGGCGATGGCTTGGTGGCGCAGATCCCGGCGCTTATTTTGTCCCTGTCTACCGCACTGATTGTCACCCGTGTGACCACTACAGAGTCCGCGCCCGAACAGGCGGCCAATCAGCTGGCCAACCCTGCCGCATTCTATATCGCTGGGTCCATACTTATTCTGCTCGGCATAGTTCCGGGCATGCCACATTTAGTGTTTCTAACCTTGGGCTTTTGCGCTCTGGGCCTTGGCTATATGTCCCAGCGGAAACTGGCGTTCGACATCGAGCGCGAGGAAAGTGCCATTGCGGCAGCGCCAACAGACCCGAGCGGCGCACCTACTACCGCTAAAGATCCAAATGAGGTGGATTGGGACGATGCCGCCCAGGTAGATGTGGTCAGCCTGGAATTGGGTTACGGCCTTATACCAATGGTTGACGAGGCCAACGGCGGCCGCTTGCTCAATCGAATTAAAGGCATTCGTAAAAAATTATCTGCTGAGATGGGCTTTTTGCTGCCGTCTATTCGCATTCGCGACAATCTGGACAANGCGCCNGACAGCTACAGCATCATTATCAACGGNTCNATTCGCGGATCNGGCAACATTGAATCNGGACGNGANATGGCCATTAATCCCGGCAACGTNCTCACCCAAATTGANGGNACNCCGGCCAAAGAACCNGCTTTCGGGCTTGATGCCGTNTGGATNGATCCTGCGGACCGCGANTATGCCCAAGCCAGNGGTTATACCGTAGTNGATCCTGGNACCGTTATTGCAACCCACTTAAATGCCGTTATCCAAAATAANGCNGCTGANCTCATGACCTTTGATGTCGCTCAAGANCTNCTNGACCGCATTGAACAAACATCGCCNAAGTTGATTGAAGACTTAGTNCCAGAGAAGCTGTCTCTGGGCGCCATNGTGCANATCTTGCAAAACCTGCTGCATGAGTCGGTACCGCTGCGCGACATGCGCACGATTCTCGAAACCNTNGCCAGCGAGGTTTCNCGNACCACAAGCCCCCAAGCNTTAACNGCCGCTGTGCGNCCGAAATTNGGCCGTCTNATTGTGCAGCAATTGATNGGCGGCGATGAAACGCTGCCGGTNATGACTTTAGANCCNGACCTNGAGCAANTGCTAAANGANCTGGTCGGNCGCAGCGAAAACACCGACGACATTGCGCTGGAACCGAACCTTGCCGACGGCCTGTTTCAATCGGTACGCGAGTCCGTACAACAGCTTGAGGACCAAGAAATGCCCGCCGTCATTGTTGTTTCGCCTTTGATACGACCATGGCTAGCGCGCTTATTACGACGCGTGACAAAAGATCTAACGGTCATGTCGTACGTAGAAATTCCAGAAGATCAGGCCATTCGTGTGATCTCTACTATTTCAATTAATCGAACCGGAGAAAACGCCGAACAACCGGTGGTTTAATCCGATAACCGAGGACCAGTCATGGAGCTTAAAAGATTGATCGCCGAAGATTCCAAGAGTGCGCTGCAAAATGTACGCACAACTTACGGCGAGGACGCGCTCATTGTTTCGACCAACAAGATCGGCACCAAGACCGAGGTCATTTGCGCAGTAGATTTGCAACCAGACAGTGCAGCGTTTGAGGAAGATCTTGCGACGGTAGCGCCAACGGCTGCAAGCAGCGGACAAAAAGCGCCTTTTTCAGCAAGTCTCAGCACCGTTATTGAAAACAAACCAGCGGCGAGCGATCCGGGGCTGGCGAACTTAGTGGCAACCATCCAACAAGAGCTACTGGAATTGCGGGAATCCGTGGCTGCACACGTAGATGCCAATCCTCACGAGCTGCAGCCGGAAACGGCCAACGACACCGCAACNTCGCTCTGCGAGCGGGCTTTGCGGCAACAATATGGCAGCCTACGCACAAAACCGATGTCCGAGCAGCGCAGCTGGGATGGCGCGCAGTTGTTTATTGGCCGACCCGGCGTAGGCAAAACCAAGTGCATCGAACATTTACTGGCAGCGGCGCAAAATGGCGACCTCTCAGGGAAGCCTTTCGCCTTAATTGCGTTTAGTAGTGAAGAAACGAATTCGGACAATGCTTCAGAGCACTGGCTAAAGCTGGCAAAAATCAGTCAGCGATACGGTATGCCATGCGCCCAAGCCATCGACATAGCCAATCTGCAACGTCTGGTGGTGCAATTGGGGGAACAACATACTGTGTTGATTGATACATGCACAGAACAACTGAGCGACATTCAAGAACTCACAGGCTCTGTGCAGGCCACCGCCCACTGCTGCATCGGGGCAGATTTTTCAACCCAGGCCATTAACAACTACCAGGACGCAGATACAACACTGTTGCAATCCACCATTATTACCCGCACTGATCTCGCGGATGATATGAGCCCATTGTTTAACGCCTTGTCCCAAGCGCAGGCGCAGATTATTGCAGTGAGCAACGATATAACATCAGCGCCTGACNCAGAATAGTCCGCTTGATGACCAGACTCGCGCTAAACTACACCTAAAGAATTGCAGGACCCGATATGTCCGACCATGAAAGACAAACCCAAGTCATNGGCGTGGCCAGCGGCAAGGGCGGTGTTGGTAAAACTACCATCTCCGTTAACTTGGCATTGGCACTGGTAAAACAAGGTAAACGGGTTGCATTACTGGACGCCGATCTGGGCCTTGCGAATGCGCAATTACTACTTGGGCTTAACGCCCCATATAACCTCAGCGACGTCATAGCNGGTAACAAGACCGTGAGCGAGGTTTCGATCACTCACGAGGATGGCTTGATTCTTATCCCCGGAGCGTCGGGCAACGCAGAGCTTGCTAATATCAACGCGCTGACGGCTCAATCCTTAATTCAAAGCATATTTAATGAACACAGCGATCTCGACATCATTGTGGTGGATGCCGCTGCAGGGCTGTCTGAGTCTAATTTAACCTTTNTGCGCGCATGCGGGCGACGCTTAGTGATTCTTCAGGACGAACCGGCATCAATCGCCGATGCCTACGGCCTAATTAAATTACAAAGCAAAGAACAGCGTATGAACGATCTGTTTGTGGTCCCAAACCGAGTCCCAAACCAGGAAGCTGGGCGGCAGCTGTTTAATAAAATGAATGGCGTATGTATGCGATTTCTGGAGGAACCCGTGAACTACATACACTCGATCGAAGAGGATAACGTGTTAACTTTGGCGACACGCCAACGAGAGAATATTTTTACCAATCATAGCCACAGCAAGTCGGCGAAAAATTTCACCGCTCTGGCTGAGGCATTGGCAAAGGCTGCTCCAGAGTAATAGGATTGGTCACAGACGAATAAGAAGTAAGTGTAATGGCCGACATAGACGCCTATAAAAAACAGCTGTTGGATGTCGACAGCTCTGTTACAAACCAGTACACAATGGTAAAGCGAGTCGCCTATCACCTGCGGTCGCGCCTTCCAAGCAACATTTCTACCGACGACCTAGTACAAGCCGGTATGGAAGGCTTGCTCCAAGCCAAAGCAGCCTTCGATCACAGCCGCGGTATAAATTTTGAGCTGTTCGCTAAAACCCGAATTCGCGGCGCAATGCTCGACGAAGTGCGNCGGATCTCTTTCTCNACCCGCTCAATCGTCTCAACCAAGCGNGAGCANGAGAAAGTCATCAGCGAACTTACACAGACNCTAGGNCGAGCACCGAANGGTCAGGAAATCGCGGACAAGCTGGGTAAGACNGCAGAAGAATACGANCGCGAGAGATTGTTTGCTGAAGGCGCAGATGTGGTCAGCAGCGACGCCGCACCCGAATACTACGAGGAAATCGACGAGAGTCTGAGAAGTCCCGAGCAAGCACTGGAGCATTCTGAACTTATCGAAAGCCTCGCCGGATCTATCGAACAATTGCCCGAACGCACACAGCAGATCCTAGCGCTGTATTATCAAGAAGAGATGAACCTCAAAGAAATCGGCGCAATCCTCGATGTTTCCGAATCGCGCGTGAGCCAAATCCTGTCAGAAACCGCGGGTAAACTCAGAGTGTTGATGAGTCGCTAAGATTTTTGCGGCAGTTGACCGACGCAATTCACTGAACCCGTTGAAATTCGGGCAGCAGTTTAATCTCCTATGAACACAGATAGAAGATCACACCCAAATCTACTCCACCGTGACTGACTTAGCTAAGTTCCTCGGTTGATCAACATCTGTGCCTTTGTGCACAGCAACGTGGTATGCCAGTAGCTGTAACGGCACCACGTATGCGATGGGTGCCAAAACGGGGTCAATTTTAGGGACGTTCAAAACAGTTACACCGGCCTCTGGCTCGAAAGCGCTGTCGGTATCAGCAAAGACAAACAGCTCGCCACCGCGCGCTTTCACTTCCTGTAAATTCGAACGCAACTTCTCAAGCAGATCGTCATTCGGCGCCACCGCAATGACCGGCATATCGTCATCGACTAGGGCGAGAGGGCCATGTTTCAGTTCACCCGCGGCATACCCTTCGGCATGGATATAGGATATCTCCTTGAGTTTCAGTGCGCCTTCCAGCGCTACGGGGTAAAGACTGCCGCGACCTAAGAACAACGCATGACGCTTTTCAATAAACTGTTTCGCCAGTTCGGCAATGGTTGCGTCTAATGCCAACACTGAATCAATAGCGTCGGGGAGTTGTCGCAACCCTGCGACGATTTCTGCTTCCTGATCGCCCATCAAACCGCGGCGTCTTCCCAGCAATAGAGTCAACAGCAATAGATTGACTAACTGCGCGGTAAAGGCCTTGGTCGACGCTACCCCGACCTCAGTGCCAACCTGCAACATCACCGCGAGATCGCTTTCTCGGACCGTTGAGGATGTGGGCACATTACAGATGGTGAGGGTTGCAAAGTAGCCGGCGTCTTTGGCGATGCGCAACGCCGCAAGAGTGTCCGCTGTTTCACCCGATTGAGTAATGGTGACGAATAACGTATTGGGTATAACCGCAATTTTGCGGTATCTAAACTCACTGGCGATTTCGACCTGACACGGAATGCCAACCAAATCCTCAATCCAGTAGCGCGCCACACTGGCTGCATAGTAACTGGTACCGCAGGCAACGATGGTGATGGCTTCGGTGCGATCAAAAATATCTTTGGCGCCAACACCAAACGACTCTTCCAACACCGTCTGCTTGCCAATTCGGCCCTCCATGGTCTCTTTCAAAACCTGGGGTTGGGCAAAAATTTCTTTCTGCATGTAGTGACGAAAGTTGCCCTTGTCGAGATCATCTTTTGCCATTTCGATGCGCACATCAGCGCGGAGCACCGCCTCGTTGTCGATGCTCCAGATATCAATGCTGTCGCGACGCAACTCTACTAAGTCGCCTTCTTCTAAAAATATAAAGCGATCGGTCACGGCTTTAAGAGCCAGAACGTCTGATGCCAAAAAGTTCTCGCCAATGCCCTTGCCCACCACTAATGGACAACCCGAACGCGCGGCAATGATTCGATCCGGTTCATCAGCAAAACACACCGCAATCGCGTAGGCGCCTTCCAATCGTTTAACCGCCCGGCGCACCGCTTGCAGCAGACCATCGTCCTCAAGACAGCTGTGGATCAGGTGAACGATCGTTTCGGAATCGGTTTCAGATGCAAAGACATAGCCCTTTGACTGCAGCTCGTCGCGCAACGCCATGTAATTTTCAATAATACCGTTATGCACCAGAGCAAGATCGTCTCCCGACATATGCGGGTGGGTGTTGGTTTGTTGCACAGCACCGTGGGTCGCCCAGCGGGTGTGGGCAATACCAAGGCTACCTTTGACCGGATCGGCATCCAGGTTGTTGCTAAGGTTTACGACCTTGCCTACTTCTCTGCGGCGCTGCACCTTGCCATCTGATTGGACGAGCGCGACACCCGCAGAATCATAGCCTCGGTATTCCA
>NYVG01000043.1 GCA_002684495.1 Gammaproteobacteria bacterium
AAACCAACCGTTGCGATTGCCCCTCCGGACAGGGTGGCTAACAGCCAAGAAATGTCGAAATCGACAGCTGCATCGCCAAATGGTGACTTTCGACATTTGTTGCAGCGAGAGGTGACGTCGACTGCAGATTTTCGGCATTTGCTGGAAAATCAGGCATCCGTGTTGAAGAAGCCCATCCCCAGCGAAATGGTTTCAAGCCAGGATAGTCAGGCCCAAGATATACCTTCGGCAAATCGAGCGCCGGCTATTGCGTCAGCCGCTAAGGCGCCGTCTCAAGACAATATACCGCCAACTAAGGTAACGGAAAATCCGGCGTCCTTGGATCCGTCAGGTAACGCGCTCCCAGGTCAACAAAACCTGCTCCAAGGCATGCCCAAATTGGCACTCCATGACCCGAGCCTAAAGATCGGCCGGGTGATACTTACTGGGGACTCGACTCCGCTGGAAAACAGTCAATTGACCCAGTTCATGCGCGACCACGGCTTCTCGGAAGGGGGCATGGCCGGGTATATGAAGCAGACCATGTTGGGTGCTGGATCGGCTATCGCAGACGCGGCAAGCAATACTGATATGCCGGGTGTTGACTCTGCAGCGCTGACCGTTTCGCCAGCTTTTCTAGGCGAAGAGGCACTTGAGGTGCCTACGGTAGTGGCAGCAATACCGCCAGTAACTTCGGCAGCGAGCGAAACAGCGGCTCTTGCAACTGGAATTAATGCCGGGACTGCGGCGAAGCCGGATTCCTTACCGTTACCAGAAATAAAGGGGCCCCTGCCCTTGGCAGCAGAAGCCCAGTCGTCCATGCGGACAGATGCAACTGTGGGGGAGGCTGTGGCTCCAACCAGCACTAAAGATATTTTGTCGGCACAGTGGCCGCAGTTGCAGGACGAGCAGCGACAAGTTGCCGCAACACAAGCTGCGGAGCGCGATACTGGTGCCGCTGACGTTGAATTTGCAAACCAGCAGCAGTCGGGCCAACGGTCAGGCCAAGGCGAGCAAAACGCGCCCTTCAGCCAGACTAATCCAGCAAATAATGAAGAGGCTCAAACCAAAGCCCAGCAGTATCGGGAGTGGAGCGAGCGGTTTAGCGAGCTGTTGGGAGCGCGTTTGGCGGTCGCGGTACGCGAAGGTTCTTGGTCAGTGCAGCTTGACCTCGATGCCATGGACCTCGGCTCGGTAGCGATCCAGTTGAGCGCTGGTGCTGATGGCATCGAAGGTCAAGTGACGTCTTCTGATCCTGCGGTGCGACAATTGCTAGCGGATTCGCTGCCGAAGCTGCAAGCGGCGCTGGCTGAAGCGCTTGGCGATCAGATTGATCAGGCATCCGTTTCTTTAAGCTTAGGTCCAATTGTTAGTACCGCCAGCGAGGAATTTAAGACCATCGCTCTGTCGGCTCAGGAACTGTCTAACGCTCTGCCTGCAGACTTCAAAGCAGGTGATGGATTGAGCGTTTTTGTGTAGGGTCTGTGAACTCAAAGTTTACACACCGAGGTGATGACATGAGCAGACTAAATTGGCCCTTACTGGTGGTTATAGCGTTGCTTGGCGCGGGCTGCGGCGAGGACGTAGATCCCAATGCACCAATAATGTGTCCGCCTTTTGATACAGCGGCAAAATACAATAAGCCGACTTCGGTGGAGGAGAGAACTCTATGGAACGGCTGCATACCGAATGATTTGCGAGAATCTCAATACCACGCTATTGAGAAACCAGCGCTGATGGTGAAAATGAAAAATTCCCGAAAAATGATGCAGCTGAAACTATCGGTTCTAACAAAGCATGATTTTTTCGCGAAGTTACGTGTACAAACCCACGATCAGGCGTTGCGATCAATCTTCACTGAGCGAATGTTAGAAGTCACTGAAGACGATATTGCGCAACCGAATTTTAGACAGAGCCTGCGTGCGGACTTCAAGTCTAAAGCTAACGAATTGATTAGAAACTATGAAGGCTATGACTTTGATCTGGTTGCGGACGTATTAATTACCAGCTACGTGGTCGAGTAGAGTACAAAGATGGCGGACGGCGAAAAACTTCTAACGGATGAAGAGATGCAGGCCATTGAAGAAGTGGTAGCCTCAGGCGGTTTAGAGGAAGGCGGTTACAATGTTGGCGCTGCAGCTGAGCAGTTTGATCTGGCGGCGGCGGATAACCGGCCGAGTTTTGACACCACCATACTTGAGCAGATTAATGAACGCTTTCACCGGCATCTGCGTATTGGTCTACTGCGCGAGTTGAAATACAGCGCTGAGGTAGAAATGGGCACGGTGGAGGTGATGAACTACGGCAGCTATATCCGTAACCTGCCGTCGCCGGTGAGTCTCAATTTGACCAATATGAGCCCATTAAAGGGCGAATCCATCTGTTTTATTGACCCTCAGGTGGTGTTCAGTTGCGTGGATAATTGGTTCGGTGGTTCGCCGCGGCCGTTGAGTGCGGTTGCCGAAACTCGGGTATTTAGCGCCACTGAAGAAGTGGTGATGAAGAAAGTCCGCATCGTTGTCTATGCGGCGCTGCTCGAGGCCTGGGCACCGGCGTTACGGGTGCAGTGCGAATTTGTCCGCGCTGAGCCTAACCCACTGTTAGCGAATATTGCCGCGGATAATGACTTAGTCATCATCAACCGTTTTAAGGTCGGCAACGGCAGTGATGCGCTGGGTGCAATCGACATTGTGCATCCCTTTGACAGCATTAATCTGGTGCGCGGCTCTTTAACTAAAACCACTGTGCCGAAGCGCACGGAGAACCGTTTAGAAAAAGAGTGGTCGACGCGGTTGGCCAGTTCCTTGGACGAAGTATTGTTCGAGGCCGTAGTCAACGCTGGTGAATTACCCATGTCGCTGGCGAAACTAAACGGCTTGAAAGTAGGTGATGTGATCCCCTTGCAGGATATGGGGCGATCAGAATTGTGCGTAAACGGATTACCGATTTACGAAGTGCAGATAGGCAGCCGTGGTGACAACGCCGCGGTTAAAATAGTAGCAAGTACCATGGCTGGGGCCACTAATGAGTGAAAATGTTGAAGAACCAACACAACCGGTAGAGGCGGAAGCCAGCGACTCCCTTGGCGAGGGGTCCTTGGACCAAGACCTTATTCGTTCTATTCCTGTAACGCTCACGGTTGAGTTAGGGTCTGCGAAACTGAAGTTGAAAGACCTCCTACGTTTGGCCCAAGGCAGCGTGCTGGAATTGGATACGGCGGCTGGCGAAATGTTGGACCTTAAAGTCAACGGCACGGTCATTGCCAAGGGCGAGGTCGTTACGGTGGGCGATCAACTGGGTCTGACGGTGGTGGAGATCGTTTCGCCGATGGAACGGATCAAGCCTGTATAAACCGTGGAAGGTTTTAACCCCATTATGGGCCTGCTGGCGTTCTTATTCGTCATCGGGCTGTTGTTGCTGACGCTTTGGTTTTTGAAAAGTAAAACCGCGCTAGGGGGCAGCAGTGGTAAAACCAATATGCGCGTAATCGATACCCTGCGCATTGACCCTAAAAACCGCGTATGCGTATTGGCCTATGGCGATCGACGCCTGTTACTGGGCATCAGCCCCAGCGCGATAACTCTACTGGATTCTCAAGATCTAGACCCTGCAGAAATGGCAGGGGAACCAGCCGAATCCGCGCTTAATAAACCTGCGTTCAAGCAACAGCTTGGGGCGTTGCTGAATCAGCATAAAGACTAATAGTCTACAGCGGATTCAATAGCCCATTGAGTGTTGTGTTGATGCGCTTGGATCCTGCGGCGGTGCCTAGCCAAACCGCCATTTGATTTTTCACTTTGATAAGGCCCGCTTCTGAGCAAACGCCGCCATTTGCGGATAGCCATTCAAAGAAGCGCTGCTCGCGTTTTCCGGGATGATGCGTGCTCAGTGACTGCAACTGCAGTTCGCGCAGGTCGCAGCGCGGTGGTGGAGGTTTCTCCGTTGCGGGCTTAATTACCGACTCAGCCGTCTTGGCTTGCGTAATCGCCACTTCCGGAGCTGCGCTGTCAGCGATGGCCTGCGTTGCTGTTGGCATTGCGGCTGCAACGGACTCAAGGCTGGGCGCTTTTTCTGAGGCTGGCTGTGCCGGAGCTACCGGTGCAGTAATGGCTGCCCCGCTTNCAGGGTAGATNCTGGTGGNGGCGGGCCGCAAGATATCCANCTGNTCGTTAATCCGCCGACGATATTCCACCACTACTGCGGGTTCGGTGGGCGCGCGGGNCAGAGCCGTGGGGCCAATTCGATAGGCGGCTAGGGCGGTTTGCATATCGCCCTTATAGCGATCTGTGAGTTCACGCAAATACCGACCGCCGGCGTTAACATTTGTACAGGGATCAAATAATGCTGCCCTAGTGCGCACACCTAGATGTGCTGCAGTCTGCGGCCACTTAATTTGCATCAGTCCCACCGCATTAGCCGACGACACCGCTTTTGGATTCAAACTGCTCTCGACAATGGCAATGGCGGTAAGCCAGTCGCTGTCCAAATCATAGGTTTTAGCGGTGGACTCAAAACATTCGCGGTAAGGCAGATTATTGCCGCCTGGGCTGGCAACGGCGCAATTTGTTGCCAGAAGTGTCAGAACAACGCCGCTGTGCAGCNCCCTGATTAGACNTTGTCGGAACCTCGACAATGCTCCTGTACANCCTCTGAGCAAGCCAGAAGGGCGGGATAAGTCTTTGAATTGTATGGAATAATATTTTGGCACTTTTCTTGCTAGTTCAGTCTGCAAAAGGCGCGAAGCGTCAATAAAATAGGATCAGCATGCAACACGTGACACCCGAATTGGCAACTACAGCAGCAGCAACTGGTGCTGGTCGTGTGCGCAACAAGCAAAGATTGCTGGGTGCNGTGCTGGCGGTTATGGCGCTGTTACTGTTGCCCCTAACGGCGTCGGCTGAAGCAATTCCGGCGCTTAATGTGCTCGAAGTCAGCGACGATGGCACTGAGTATAGCCTGTCTTTACAGCTGCTGCTGTTAATGACCGTGCTGGCGCTATTGCCATCAATTCTGATTTTAATGACCTCTTTCACGCGCATTATTATCGTGCTGTCACTGCTGCGTCAGGCGTTAGGCACGGCCCAGACNCCTCCTAATCAGGTGTTAATTGGTATCGCACTGTTTTTGTCATTGTTCATCATGGCGCCGGTTCTGGAGAATGTTTACGAAGACGCCTTTATGCCGGTGCAAGAAGGCGAAATTTCCTTCATGCAGGGCGTTGAGAATGCGCGAATTCCGCTGCAGGAATTTATGGTGGCCCAAACTCGGGAACAGGATGTGCTCATGTTTATGGAGCTNGCGGAGCAGCCTGCNGTTGAAAAGCCTGAAGACATTCCGTTTACNGTGCTGATGCCGGCGTTCATTACCTCTGAANTGAAAACGGCTTTTACCATCGGTTTCTTGATCTATATCCCATTCATCATCATCGACCTGGTGGTGGCCAGCGTGTTGATGTCTATGGGCATGATGATGCTTTCGCCCATGATGATTTCATTGCCCTTTAAGTTATTGCTCTTCGTGCTGGTAGACGGCTGGGGGCTTATTACCAGTTCATTAGTCGCGACTTTCTTACGTTAGGGGTTGTCATGGATACAGCAACAGTTATGGATATTGCGATTGAATCGCTAACGGTCACTACTTTAGTCGCGGCACCGATACTGGCTGCGGCGCTACTTTCCGGTTTACTTGTTGGTGTAATCCAAGCAGCCACATCGATTCAGGAAATGACCCTGAGCTTTATTCCCAAGTTAGCGGTGATGATGGTCGCTGTAGCGCTATTCGGTGAATGGCAGTTGGCCATAATGATGGAATATTTCCAGACGATTTTTGAACGAGTTCGGGTTCTCAACGGGTAGTACGGCGATGAACCTGGCAATGATTCAACTCGTTGAAATGGTCCATCAGTTCATGTGGCCATTTGTTCGTGTATCAGCATTATTGCTCACTGCTCCCATCTTTGGTGCCACCGCAATCAATGTGCGGTTGCGCGTGGCCATCGGCGCGGCCCTAACCATTCTTATTTTCCCGACCGTCGAAGTGCCAGACATAGACCCATTTACGTTTCCCGCGCTTACAAAGATGTTCCATGAGATTGCGGTGGGGGCTTTGATGGGCCTGACCCTACAAGTTGTTGCNGCTGCGGTTATTTTATCCGGTCAAATTGTCTCGGGCGGTATGGGTCTGGGCATGGCCAATATGATCGATCCGAACCTGGGCAACGTACCCACTCTGGCGAATTTTTTGTTGGTGATTGGCTTACTGGCTTTTCTAAGTCTCGGTGGCCACTTGGTACTGATTTCTGTACTTGTAGACAGCTANCGCTACATTCCCATTGGCGAAGGATTGTTTGCAACCAATGCGATATCCGGGTTTATCAGTTGGTCATCGCAAATGTTCATTGGCGCGGTATCNCTGGTTTTGCCGGTATTACTCGGACTTCTAATGGTCAATGTCTGTCTCGGCGTTATTTCTAAGGCATCGCCCAGTTTGAATGTTTTTGCGGTGGGCTTTCCGGCGCTGATTCCCATTGGCCTAGTCCTAATGACGTTAACTCTAAGCTTCTACTACAGCCGTCTGGAACTGTTGTGGTACGACGGCTTTCGCTATTTGCAAACTTCGTTATTTGCNTAGGTATTCGGTATGGCTGAAGAACAAGATCAAGACGACAAAACCGAAGACCCCACCGCGCGACGCATGGAGAAAGCTCGTGAAGACGGGCAGGTTTTGCGCTCCCAAGACGCCAGCACAGCAGCGGTAACCCTTGGTGTTATCGCAACGTTGTACTACGGCGGGTTTTGGTTTGCGCCGAAATTGGTTGAGCTGTTTAAAGGCGCCCTGATTCTGGAGCCAGGCTTAGTTTTTGCTGCCGACCAGAGTGTGGTGCGCTTCGGTTCATTGTTCGTGGAAAGCTTTTTCATCCTGACACCGCTGTTTTTGATTGCCATTGCCTTGGCGGTTGGCACGGCGTCAGCTTTGGGAGGATTTGTATTCTCAGGCAAAGCGGCGGCGCCNAAGTTGAGCAAACTTAACCCTATAAAGGGTTTGGCACGTATTTTTGGTTTGCGCGCCATTGTTGAATTGAGCAAGGCGNTGTTGAAATTTTCAGCCGTGGCGGTGTTCGCCGGTACGTTCCTGTATTTCAACCTCGAAGATTTCTTCAATTACGCGCGCTTTGATACCAATGCGGGCATTTTCGCCAGCATCGATCTGGTGCTGATGGGCGCCACCATTACCTGTCTTGCCTTGCTGCTTATCGCCGCCATCGATGTGCCGTACCAAAAGTATGAGTTNATGAAAAAACTCAAGATGACGAAAAAAGAAGTCCGCGACGAAATGAAAGATGTCGAGGGCCAACCCGAAGTGCGACAAAAGATCCGCCAGAAGCAGCGGGAAATAGCTGAACAACGCATGCTCGATGAGGTGCCGAATGCCGATGTCATCGTCACTAACCCCCAACACTTTGCTGTAGCCCTAGTCTACGAAATGGATAAAGAAGATGCCCCTCGAGTTGTCGCCAAAGGCAAGGGTTTTATGGCGTTAAAAATTCGCGAACTGGCAGGCGAGCATGATGTGGAAATATTTGAAGCACCACCGCTCGCCAGAGCGTTGTACTTCACTACCGAAATTGGGTCGCACATACCGGCGGATTTATTTTATGCCGTGGCTCAGGTCATAGCCTATGTCTATGGCTTGAACGCGATGACCAAGGGNGCGGCGAAAGCACCGAGGCCAAGGCCGAAAGTGCCGAAGGCATTTAATTTTGATGAATTTGGTCGCACCACAGCGCGATCACTGAGCGGCCAATAGGGAGATCATTATGATTCCAGATAGAAATAAACNAGAGCAGCCTNGNGTGGGCGACTTTACCGTAGAGCATGAACATGCTCGACGCCAAGTTGCTACGGCACTGCAGGTGGGCGGTAATACCGTGATTGTTGCCGCGGATCAGCCGGGGCTTACAGCCTACTATGTAGCACGAATACTTGAACAATTAAGTGCGCTGGAAAGCAACTTGGCGCCAAAAATTCGTAAACTTCCAGCAGACCGGGATAGCATTCTGCAGGTGCTAAATGAACGTTTGGCCAACATTGATTTGGCCAATGTGGCGGATTCCAGCCCTGGGACTAGGCATCGTGCTCGCGAAATATGGGTCTATGAAAGCTTAACTTCATTTAATGCCAATGGCATTTGCTTTGGCGCGAAAATTATTCGTCAGTTTCAGGCAGCGGGCATTAGCCTGTTGGTATCGATCACCCCAGGTGAAACCAACGCCGCGGCGCTGAAAAAGCTAATGCATAACTGCAAGGCTCAGCGATGGGACTTTGTGGCACCTTCGCAAATGCAGTGCGACCATGCCATGACCGTAGCTGCGGGAACGCCGAGCTTTGGCGCTGTGCAAGGGNTGATCCGCGACATGGGCATGATGGCCAATTTGCAGACGCCGCCAGAGGTGTTGAATTTTCCTAAGACTGCTGCGCACTTAGAACCAAGCATGGATACAGATCTTGATGTGCGGCAGTTGTTGAAAGCGCAACGTAAACAAAATAAGAACCAACGCGTCCAATCCGTTGCAGCCACCGCACAAGAGCCGCCGAAAAAGCGTTTCGCCCTAGCCCAGCTGGTTGCAGGCATGGTGTTTATTGGGCTCGTTGTAACCCTGCAGTTCGATCTCTTGCCAGTGACAGCGGATGTTGAGGAGCCTNTGCTGGATTCGGCTACGGCATCGATAACCGATGCGGATAAGCCAGTTGTCGACGCCATTGAAGTACCGGCACCGGTAATTGAACCGGCACCCACGGATGAGTCCGTGGCTTTGGTTGAANCTCTGCCGAGTCTGGATGTTATTGAACAGCCAGTTGCAGAGACGGTTACGAGCATTGTCCCTGCAGTTGCAGAGGAGGTAGAGCTTATGGCGCTTTTCGCCGAACCTGAACCAGCGCCAAATGCCAGTGAGGTGCTGCCAACGCTCGAGCCAGTTGCCGCCTTGCCGCCGGTGGTGGCCGAGCCCAAGAAACCTCAGGGCATTTTCGTGCAACATGGTTCTTTCGCTCAACTACAGGGCGCGTTAGTGATGCAGAATAATTTAACAGATACGTTGTTAACGAAGGTTTATGTTAAGGGCGCTAACCCCAAGCGCTTTGTGGTGGTAAGTGGCCCGTTTGCGGATCGCCAAATGGCCAGGGATACCCTTGCCAGGGGTTCGGATGCATTCTTGGTCCCTGCATACGCAGTGGGCGAAGAAGTGATGTCTTTCAGTGGTCTGTAGTTTAGGAGGTCCACATGTTTGAAAAATTATTAAGCAAGTTCAAAAAGGACAAAAAAGCCCCCAAGGGCAAGAAAGAAGCGCCGGCCAAAGCAGTCGCTGAGGAAGCGGCAGATATCACTGCCAGCGACCCCAATGATGTGGCCGCGGAACCCTCCAATGCGCCCGCAGCGGTTGCTGCGGCGGATCCGGCGCCCGCGCCAACAAATGGTAACGGTAAGCCCCGGGTCGATGTGATCGACGCCATGGGCAACAGTGTTGCCGATATGGTTACGAATATTGCGCAACAGCTGAAGGCCTCAACGGATCAGTTGTCGAAATCCCGGCGTTATACGAATTTTGCCTTTATCTTGTTGGGCGTGACATTGCTCAGCACCTTGATCTACATAACCGTGGTGGCTTTGCAGTTGTCCTCAAGGCTGACCCAGGTAGACGAGACATTAAGCCTGCTGACAGAACAAGCCGGGGATCAGGACAACTCTAATGCTCTGATTGAAGAAATTCGTGGTGAAGTAACTGCTTTATTGGAAGGTCAGGCCCAGCTGACGGTAGNTGCTGCAGGCAGTTCTCCGGCTGCTAGTGCGGCTGATTCTCAGCAATTGCGCCGACTTAGCCAGAGTTTGGATGCGCTGTTGCAAAACCAGGCAGCCACGGATGCGCGGCTGGCGAATCTCGGCGAGTCGCTGAAAAATGTAGATGGCTCTGGCAACGATAAAGTGCAAGCCCTGCTCGAAGATTTAGAGCAAAAGGTCGGTGACCTCTATCTTATTGAACAAGCACGAATTGCCCGGGAGTTGCAGCGGCTGCGAGAAGAAGCTGTAAGCGAGTGACGCACAACTAGAATATGGTCCCGCGAAAAAGCTAGACTAGCGCTTTAGCGGCGCATACCTGCGCTCGCGAACAGCAACACTATCGCTGCATGATGGTGATGCGCTCAATGGGATCTAGCGTTTGGACATAACCCACATTATCGACGGGCTTAATGACCCGCAGCGGGCCGCTGTTTCTGCACCGCTGGGTAATTCATTAGTTGTTGCCGGTGCGGGTAGCGGTAAAACCCGGGTACTCGTTCACCGTATTGCGTGGCTGATTGAGGTCGAAGGCGTCTCGCCACACAGCATTCTGGCGGTAACGTTTACTAATAAAGCCGCAGCAGAATTGCGCGCGCGTACCGAAAGTTTGCTCAATATGTCAGCGCGGTCCATGTGGGTAGGCACCTTCCACAGTTTGGCGCACCGGTTGCTGCGCATGCATTGGTCTGAAGCCAAGCTGCCACAGAACTTCCAAATCCTGGACAGCGATGATCAGATTCGTTTGCTCAAGCGCATTATGAAAACTCTGGATATTGATGAGAAGAAATGGCCGGCACGACAGGCGGCTTGGTTTATCAATGGGCAAAAAGACGAAGGCCGCCGTGCCCATCAGGTGCCGAATGGCGATGACCTGTTTCAGATAACCCACAAGCGCATTTATCAGGGCTATGAAGAAGTCTGCGATCAGGGAGGCTTGGTGGATTTTGCTGAGTTATTGCTGCGCAGTCATGAACTGTGGCTAAACGACCCTGGTTTATTGCAGCATTATCAGCAGCGGTTCAGCCATCTGTTGGTGGATGAGTTTCAGGACACCAATGCCATCCAATATGCATGGTTGCGGGTGTTGGCGGGTAATCAGTCGCGCATCATGGCGGTGGGTGACGACGACCAGTCTATCTATGGCTGGCGTGGCGCGAAGATCGAAAACATCCATAATTTTTCTGCGCATTTCGCAGACGTGCAGACCATCCGCTTAGAGCAAAACTACCGCTCGACCAAGAATATTCTTGATGCGGCCAATGGCTTGATTCAGCAAAACACAGATCGGTTGGGCAAGGAGCTTTGGTCTGCGGGCGGTGAGGGCGAGCCGATAAAAGTCTACGCAGGCTTTAATGACCTGGATGAGGCGCGGTTTATTGTTGAGCGTATCGAGCAATGGCTGGAAAGCGGCGGCAGTGCGGACGAAGTGGCCGTACTGTATCGGTCGAACGCTCAGTCTCGGGTTATTGAAGAAGCGCTATTGCGTGCCAACATCGCCTATCAGATTTATGGCGGCCAACGGTTTTTTGAACGTGCGGAAATCAAAAACGCACTGGCCTACATGCGTTTGATCGAAGACCGGCATTCTGATCCGGCTTTTGAACGGGNGGTGAATACGCCGCCACGGGGTATTGGCGACAAAAGTATTGAAAGCATTCGCCAATTGGCGCGCGCTCGCCAGTTGTCTATGTGGACGGCCGCTAAGTCGGGTATTAGTGAAGGTGTGTTCCCAGCCCGAGTACAAAAAACTGTGGGCGCATTTATTCAGTTGATCGATGACCTAGCGGAGGCGGTAGCCTCTCTGACACTGGAAGAGTTGGCCGAGCATGTGGTGGATGTTAGTGGCTTGATGACTTTTCATAGCCAGGAACGCGGTGAACGTGGCTTAGCGCGTAAAGAGAACTTACAGGAATTGGTTGCAGCTTGCGGGCAATTTGCCGGTGATTTGGTGTTCCCCTTTGAAGACAGCGATCGCGCTGAGGTAAGTGTTCTGCAGGAGTTTCTCGATCAGATGACGTTAGACGCTGGCGATCGCCAAGGGCCCCAAGGTCCGAGTGTGCAAATGATGACTTTGCACTCGGCAAAGGGTCTGGAGTTCCCTCTGGTGTTTTTGGGCGGGCTGGAAGAAGGCTTGTTCCCGCACCGGATGTCTGCAGACGAACCGGGCCGAATGGAAGAGGAGCGGCGACTAGCTTATGTTGGGGTCACCCGGGCGATGCGCGAATTATATTTGACCTATGCCGAAACTCGTCGTTTGCACGGCCAGGACAGTTATAACCGGCCGAGTCGGTTTTTACGTGAGATTCCTCAAGAATTACTCCAGGAGATTCGCGTCAGCGGTCGTGGCCAGTTGCAGTTCAGTGCTGCGCCAAAGAGCTCCGGCGCGTCCGGCTTATTGTCGGATACCCCCGGCGTAAATGGGCTGGCTATGGGTCAGCGAGTACTGCATGGCAAGTACGGTGAGGGCGTGGTGCTGCAGTTCGAAGGCGCAGGCGAGCGCGCTAAGGTGCAGGTCAATTTTTCTGAAGGTGCAAAGTGGCTAATGGTCAGCTATGCGAATTTGCAGATATTGGACACATAAGGGGTGGTTATGCAGCGAGGTAATTTGCTACGGCAGTGGGTTGGACTTGGGCTGATACTAGGTCTTTTAGGTTGTAGTGCGGAACCCGCCGGTAGCGCGGATCCTGGTCAGCAGGCGGAGACTAAGGTCTACCGNTGGAAGCTCATCACTACTTGGCCGAAAAATTTACCCGGCTTAGGTGTGGCGCCGGAACGGCTTGCGGAGCACTTGCGCAAAATGAGTAATGGTCGCCTAGACATTAAGGTCTATGGGGCTGGCGAACTCGTTGGTGCGTTTGAAATCTTTGATGCAGTGTCTCAGGGCACGGCAGAGATGGGGCATGGTGCCGCGTACTATTGGCGTGGCAAATTACCGGCTGCTGCAATGTTTGCAACGGTGCCNTTTGGCATGAACGCCCAAGAAATGAATGGTTGGCTGCATCATGGTGGTGGCCTGGAGCTATGGCGAGAGCTGTATGCGCCTTTTAATCTGGTGCCGTTCGCGGCTGGCAATTCGGGTGTGCAGATGGCGGGTTGGTTNAACAAAGAAATCAATTCTCTAGCAGATCTGCAGGGCTTAAAAATGCGCATCCCCGGATTGGGTGGCGAGGTACTGGCCCGGGCGGGCGGTGTGCCCGTTTCGTTGCCGGGGTCTGAGGTCTATACCGCGTTGCAGACGGGTGTGATTGACGCCACCGAATGGGTGGGACCGTATAACGATCTGGCGTTGTCCCTGCATACGGCTGCAAAGTATTACTACTATCCCGGCTGGCATGAGCCAGGCCCAACACTTGAAGCTTTTGTTAACAAGGATGCGTGGGATTCGCTACCACCAGATCTGCAAGAAATGATTACTGTGGCGACCCGTGCGATTAACGAAGACATGCTTAGTGAATTTACCGCGCGTAACAACGCCGCACTGGTAACACTGATCGAGGAGCATGGCGTGGAGCTACGTGAATTGCCCGAAGACGTTATGCAGCGACTGAAAGCGCTATCGGGCGAGGTTGTGGCAGAGTCTGCGCAACAAGATGAGTTGTCGAAACGGATCTACGCTTCTTATATGGCTTATGCAAAGGCGGTTAAGAGCTACCACAAGATTAGTGAACAGGCCTATCTGAATGCGCGTTGAAGGGATAACTATGGAACTCAAGAATACGGCTTACGAAGTCGAGCAAAGAGTTGCGACCATATGGCTTGATCGCCCGCACCGCATGAATGCCTGGACCGGACGCTTGCACACTGAATATCGATATTTGTTGCAGCAAGCGAACGACGATACTGAGGTGGGGGCCATTGTGGTCACCGGCCGCGGGCGTGGTTTTTGTGTCGGTGGGGACTCTGAGGCGCTATCTGGTCACAGCAAGCGCGGCAGCTACGACGCCGGCACGCCCCAAGACATCGCCAAGCCAGGCTATGGCGTCAATGCGAACTTTGATGCTGCCTTTGCTTATCACTTTGGTTTGTCTAAGCCGGTTATAGCGGCATTAAATGGGCCTGCGGCGGGGGTTGGATTAGCACTGGCCTGCTTTGCTGACATTCGGTTTGCGGTGCCAGGCATAAAGTTCACCACCGCTCATGGCAAACTCAATCTGCCCGCCGAGTACGGCTTGTCGTGGATGCTACCGCGTATTGTTGGATTGGGTCGTGCTAACGATCTGTTGTTGACTAGTCGGGTGTTTTTTTCAGAAGAGGCTGAGCGCATAGGCTTTATAAACCAGTTGTTCCCAGCTGAAAAATTGTTGGCCGCGAGTCAAAGCTACGCATGTGACTTAATCGCCACGGTGGCACCAGAATCATTACGTCAGACGCGCTGGCAGGTTTACCAAGACTTACACGGGGATGTCGCATCTTCGGTGGATACCTCCGAGCAGTTGCTGGATGCAATGATGCGTGAGGACGATTACCGCGAAGGCGTAAAAGCCTTTATAGAAAAGCGCCCGCCGCAGTGGCCATCGCTGGAAAAGCCCTAAGCTGCTAGCCGTAGATCATGTGCGGCAGCCAGGTCGCCAGGGCAGGCCAAACCAGCAAAAGTACCAGTAATAGCAACTGCAGCACTATGAATGGCACAACTCCGGCATAAATTTCTGTAGTTGCCACACTGCTGGGAGCGACGCCGCGCAGATAGAACAGGGCAAAGCCGAAAGGTGGGGTAAGAAACGAGGTTTGCAGATTCACGGCGATCAGCACTCCTAGCCAAATAGGGTCCACACCCATAGCCATGAGTGCCGGCCCAACGATGGGCACGACGACAAAGGTGATCTCGATAAAGTCGAGTATGAAACCCAGCAGAAAGATTACCAGCATGACAATGGCAAGGGCGCCCCACATGCCCCCGGGCATGTTGTTAAAAGCGCTTTGGACGATCTCGTCCCCACCGAAGCCGCGAAAAACCAGAGAAAAAATCGATGCGCCGATGAGTATAAAGAACACCATGGCGGTGGTGGACATACTGGCTGCGCANGTTTCGCGTAAGGTATCGACAGTTAATCGCCCGTAGGCAAAAGCAAGTATCAACGCCCCCATAGCCCCCACGCCTGCGGCTTCGGTAGGCGTGGCATAGCCGGCGATGATGGAGCCGAGGACTGCCACAATGAGTAACAGTGGCGGCACTAAGGCGCTGAGGGTTGAGCTTAAGGCGATAGCTGCTGTTTTCGGGCGTTCCGGCATTGCTGACGGAGAAAATACTGCGCGCAGCATCAAGTACAGTAAGTACAGTACCACCAGCAACAAGCCGGGGATCAATGCGCCGGCGAAGAGATCACCAACGGATACAGACTTCGGCGCGAAGATACCCATATTTAACTGTGCCTGTTGATAGGCGTTAGACAGCACATCGCCCAGCAATACTAGGGCTATGGATGGGGGAATAATTTGTCCCAGAGTACCGGTAGCGGCGATGGTGCCGGTGGCTAAGCTCGGCTGATAACCACGCTGCAGCATGATCGGTAGGGACATCATGCCCATGGTGACAACGGTAGCCCCGACAATGCCGGTACTGGCGGCCATGAGCATGCCCACTAGGACCACGGTGATCGCTAGGCCGCCGCGAAAATGACCCAAAAGCTCAGAGAGATTGGTGAGCAAGTCCTCTGCGATTTTGGTTTTTTCTAATAACACGCCCATAAATACGAACAACGGCACGGCAATTAGCGTTTGATTGGTGACCACCCCAAACAACCGCCCGGGAATAAAGCCCAGGTCGCTGCCATTAAAAGTGCCGGTCCAGACACCGAAACCTGCAAAAATAAGGGCCACACCGGCAAGGGTAATGGCCACCGGATAGCCTGCCAGTAGCACCAAGAAGGTCACTAGGAATAGCAGAAATGGAATAAATTCCATACTCATTGCCGCGCATCCATTAGTTGTCGGATCAAGCGTGCGCTACTCGCCAAACCTTGCAACATCAGTAATATCGCGCTGATTGGCAGTAGTGTCTTCAGAAGAAATACCCCAGGAATGCCGCCGACTTCAGATGAGCCCTCGAGAACTCGCCAACTGGCACTGACGTAGGGCAGGCTCGTGGCAAAGATAAGTATGGCCACCGGCAGTAAAAATACACAGTGACCGATTAGGTTTATCAGTTGCTGGCGCCGAGCGGGTAGGCGACTGTAAAGAATGTCCACCCGCACATGACTGTCCTCGGCAACTCCAAACCCAAGTGCCAGCATAAAGAACAGGCCATGGAGATACATGACCGACTCTTGCAAAAAAATTGCGCCGGTGTCGAATGCATAGCGCAATAGCACCACTACAACGGTTGCAATCACCATCAGCAGCACCAGCCAGCGCAGTGGCCGCGTGATCCAGTCGCCGAGACGCTCCAGTTGTTCTAGCCAGCGGCCGATGGTGCTCATCCGGTCCATGCACCCACGAGTAGCTCTAAAAGTGTGCCTGCCAACAAGCAGACGCCCACCCAAATATTACTGCGAAAGGCTTCAAAACAGCCTTCTCGTTGCCGGTGACGAATAAGCCAATGTTGATAACTGAACAGTAGCGTCATCAGCCCAAGGCCTACGTAATATAAGTGTTGATAACCAAGTTCAATGCCCAGTAGCAGAAATCCCAGCCAAGCACCGGCCTGCAATATACCGATCATGAGTCGGTCGAGGTCGCCGAATAGAATGGCGGTACTTTTTACACCTATTTTCACATCGTCGTCGCGGTCAACCATGGCGTACTCCGTATCATAGGCGACGATCCACAACAGACTGGCAACGAACATGAGCCAGGCCTCGCTGGGCACGCTGGTTTGTTGAGCCGACCAAGCCATGGGTATGCCCCAGCTGAATGCAGCACCCAATACCACTTGGGGTAGGTGGGTCCATCGTTTCATAAACGGATACAGGATCGCGAGGCCGAGACCGCCGATGGCGAGTAGCTGAGTGTCGCGATTAAGAAACAAAACTAATATGCCGGCAAACGCCACCAGGCCTGCGAATAACCATAGCGCGTGCCGAGGCGGGATGGCGCCGGTAGCCAAGGGCCGTTGTTTGGTCCGTTTAACGTGGCCGTCGACATCGCGATCGGCGTAATCGTTAATCACACAGCCGGCGCTGCGCATAGCGAAAGTGCCTAGGGTAAAGATCAACAGCAGTGACAATGACGGCAGGGTTCCGGCAGCCATGCAGAGGGCGGCTAGGGTTGGCCACAACAGCAGTAGCGTGCCGACTGGGCGATCGAGGCGCATTAGAGCGAGGTAGTCTTTCACGAGTTATTTAGAACCTAGAGCACATGTGTCAAAAGCGCTGATGTTAGTTTCAAAACTAGCCCTTAGCCAGAGGGTCTCCGCGTTGCTTTTTCGCGAACCGCCAAGTAGCGTACGCGGCTTTATATAATTGGGATTGTAAGCGCTAAATGAAGAAGTGGCAGTGCATAGTGTGCGGATGGATTTACGATGAAGAGGAAGGCTGCGAAGAAGAGGGTATTCCACCGGGCACCGCGTGGGCGGACGTCCCCGATGACTTTGTATGCCCTGAATGCGGTGTTGGTAAGGCAGATTTTGAAATGATTGAAATTGACTGATATTCAACTACATTACAGCAAGTGTATTTGAATCCAACAACCTAGATCAGGAGCAGCATGAGCCTTACGAAGAAAATCCTTATCGGCATGGCCCTGGGTTTGGCCTTCGGGGTGCTATTTCAAGTAACTGATCTAGTCACAAATTCCTTCATCAGCGGCTACGTGATCAATGGCGTAATAGACGCCGGCGGTAAAATTTTTATCACGTTGCTGAAAATGATGGTTGTGCCCTTGGTCTTTGTATCTCTGGTCTGTGGTGCAAGAAGCCTTGGAGCAACCGGTAGCGTTGGCCGACTGGGTGGCAAGACTATTGGTTTATATCTGCTCACCACCGCGTTAGCGGTTTCCTTTGCGTTAATGCTGGCGCTGATTGTGGACCCTGGCTTGAGCGCCAGTGACGAAAACAAGGCAGCACTCAGCTACGACGCCTATCAGGCCCAAGAGGCGCCGAGTGTCAAAGACACCTTGGTCAATATCATTCCCGCTAACCCGATTCAGGCCATGGCAGAAGGCAAAATGCTGCAGGTTATCGTGTTCGCCCTGCTGTTGGGGCTGGCGCTGAGCCGAGCAGGTGCTGCCGGGGACCGCATCGGTGAATTTTTTGCCGATCTCAACGACGTAATGATGAAGCTCATCACCATGGCGATTCAACTTACGCCCTATGGTGTGTTTTGTTTAATGGTGAAGCTTGGTGCCAGCNTAGGCTGGGTAGAAATAGGCAAGGTGCTGGCGTATTTTTTGACCGTCGCCAGCGCGTTAATCTTGCACGGCCTCATCGTCTATCCAACCTTGCTAAAAGTCCTGACGGGCATCAATCCACTGATGTTTTTGCGCAAAATGCGTGAGCCCATGCTGGTGGCTTTTTCCACATCATCCAGTGGTGCGACCTTGCCGGTTACGTTGCGCACCGTAGAGCACCGGATTGGTGTGAACAATAATGTCGCCGCTTTCGCAGTGCCCCTTGGCGCCACCATTAACATGGACGGCACTGCGATCATGCAGGGTGTCGCTACCGTATTCATCGCTCAATTCTTCGGATATCAGTTGGGTGTTGATGCCTTATTGATGGTCGTTCTTACTGCCACGCTGGCGTCCATAGGCACAGCGGCAGTACCGGGCGTTGGGCTTATTACTCTTACCCTAGTGCTCGATCAGGTAGGGCTGCCGGTAGAGGGCATTGGCCTGATCATTGGCGTTGATCGATTATTGGATATGCTGCGCACAGTGGTTAATGTCACCGGTGATGGCACCGTCGCCACGATCGTCGCCAAGAGCGAGGATCAATTGGATATGGAGACTTTGCAGAATCCGACTGCGGGAGCGGATNTGGAAAATCTAGCGCTGGCACGCTAAACGTTGAGGTGCCGATCATCAGCCGGCGCCCACATTTCGAGTAATTGCTGCAATTCCGCTGCAGCTGGGGAATGTTCGTCCGCCGCCATCAGGGCCTCGCTGCGTTGCATCACTCGCGGCATCAGATGAGCATGCACGCTTAGATCGGCAATACGAAAACTCTCTTCCCCAGCCTGGCGGGTGCCTAAAATATCACCCGGACCACGAAGCTTTAGGTCCTGCTCTGCAAGGTAAAAGCCGTCTTGGCTATCACGCATGGCGTTCAGGCGATGCTTGGCCGCTGCACTTAGTCCTGGTTTGAAGAGCAAAAAGCACCGGCTGGCCAAGTTCCCTCGGCCGACCCGACCGCGCAGCTGATGCAGCTGGGCAAGCCCCAGGCGCTCAGCGTTCTCAATAATCATCTGGGTTGCGTTTGGCACATCGACCCCGACTTCAACAACAGTGGTTGCTACCAAGAGATCGATTTCGTGGCGTTTGAACGCCTGCATAAGTGCTACTTTTTCATCGCCCTTCATACGCCCGTGTAAGAGCGCAATGCGATGTTCCGGTAATGCTTGGGTAAGCGCGGCCAAGGTGCTCTCAGCGGACTGGGCGTCTATTTCGTCAGAGTCTTCTATTAGGGTGCAAACCCAGAATGCCTGCTGTCGCGACTGCAAAACTCGATGCAAACGTTCCACCAGTTTTGGCCGATTGTCCTGGGATACGGTGTGGGTGGTAATGGGCTGACGGCCTTTGGGAAGTTCGTCGATGACCGACACATCCATATCGGCATACAAGGTCATAGTCAGCGTGCGAGGGATGGGGGTTGCCGTCATAACCAACTGATGTGGATGCCCGCCTTTGCCCTGTAAGGACATACGCTGGTGCACGCCGAAGCGATGTTGTTCGTCAATTATGACCAGCACAAGACGATGGAACGTTACCCGCTCTTGAAACAATGCGTGGGTGCCGATCACCACCTGGGCCGTGCCATCTGCGACGTGGGCGAGTCCCTCGCGTTGCTGCTTTGCGGACATTTGCCCAGTTAATAGTGCGCACTGAATGCCCAAGGGTTGCAGCCATTGGCGAAAGTTCTGCGCGTGCTGCTCGGCCAATAATTCCGTTGGTGCCATCAGCGCGGCTTGGCCACCGTTGTAGATTGCGCGCAGCGCGGCAAATGCGGCAACGATGGTTTTGCCAGAGCCCACATCGCCCTGCACCAGACGCAGCATCGGTAATGGCTTTGCCAGATCTGTGGCAATCTCGTCAGCGACACGCTGCTGCGCTGCAGTCAACGTAAAGCCCAAGTTAGCTGTTAACTGAGCGGCCAAAGGGCTGCTCTCGGTGAGCGCTGTTGCGCGCTCGTGATTGCGTTTTAGCGCGCGGCCCTTCATAAGCACGTAGAAAGCGCTCAGCTCGTCAATAGCCAACTGTTCCTGCAGTGCGGGAACAGACTCAAGGTCGGTGGGTGCGTGCAGTGCTTGCAGGGTGGCATACGGCGCACCGGCAATATCAGGCCAGGGCAGTGCGCAAAGTTGCTTGCAGAGTTTGCGTAAGCGTTGTTGCCCCAGACCTTGGGTAGTTGGATACACCGGTGTGAGATCCGGCGTCGGAGCAGGNGGCTCTTCCGCAAAGGNCTGGTATTCCGGATGACTCATGGTCAGCTTATTGCCATAGAAACGTACGCCGCCAAAGGCCNGGATATAGTCCGAGCGCTCAATGGCCGCCTGCTGATATTTGGAAAAATGGAAGAAGCGTAAGCGGATTTCGCCGCTGGCGTCGCGTACTACTAGCTCCAGGCTGCGCTGCCGCCCGAATATTACCCGGGTAGAAATAATTTGGCCTGAAATAAGCGCCTCATCACCCAGGTTTAGGCTGGCGATAGGGCGTACTTGAGATCGATCCTG
Organism: Gammaproteobacteria bacterium; assembly: GCA_002684495.1. Taxonomy (GTDB): domain Bacteria; phylum Pseudomonadota; class Gammaproteobacteria; order Pseudomonadales; family Azotimanducaceae; genus UBA4421. The sequence goes on from NYVG01000043.1 coordinate 20,637, forward strand.
ATACCGAAACGGCAGATGCAGTAACAGATCGATGGGCCTGTGCAGTCCAAGTTTGGCTAGGGTTTGTGCCAGTTGCGGCCCTATGCCGTGCAGCTGGGTTATTGGGCCTTTAGGGTCCAGGGCCATGGTGTGGGTAGCTGGCTAGTTTAGCTGCCGGGATTTTGTACCATGATTGCGTCAATCTCGATTTGCGCATGTTTGGGCAGTGCGCTGACCTCTATTGCCGCCCTTGCTGGATAGGGTTCGGCAAAATAAGTCGCCATAACTTCATTAACGCTGGCAAATTGACCCAGATCGGTGAGGTAAATTGTCAATTTNACGCAGTCTGATAACCGGCCGCCCGCCGCCTCGGCGATCGCCCGGAGGTTTATGAANACTCTATGAGCCTGATCCNCGAAGCTCTCGCTGACCAGGGTCATGGAGTCTGGGTCGAGGGGTATTTGTCCGGAGATAAAGGTCATCGTTGCTGCAGGGGTTTGCACGGCTTGGGAATAGGTGCCAATAGCCGCTGGTGCCTCTGGCGTCTGGATGATGGTCTTNGTCAANGTGCGTTCTCCTTAATGGCCGCTGCGTGCCAAATTAATCACTACCGCAACATTGCGTAATCGGCGCATAAGCCGTGCCAGATGCGATCGGCTCTTTACGGTCACGCCAATAACCAGTGTGCTGGCCTCGGCATTACGTTCCTCCACGGTAATTGCGTCCACACCCGCGTCGGTTGCGGTTACTTCTGCGGCAATCTCAGCGACGACGCCGTTACGGCGCAGCACATTAATACGCAGTGTGGTCAAAAATTCTCCAGACGTTGTGCTCGTCCAGCGTGCCGGGATGATTTCATGTGGGGTGCGTCGGCGAATTTCCGCCATGTTATTGCACGCTTCTATGTGTACAACAAACCCTCTGCCAGGGGTCATATGGCCAACAATATGATCCCCGGGTACCGGCCCGCAACAGCGCCCGTACTGCATCACCAAGCCTTCGCCGCCGCGAATGGCTATGGGTCCACCGCCCTCTACCTCTACCGCAGCGTATTCCGGATCGTCAGCTGCCAGCAGCTTTTGTGCCACCACATAGGCCAGTAGGTCACCATTACCGATTGCTGCCAATAGCTCGTTCAGTCGTCGTACGCCCAGCTCTTTAAATACTCGGCGCAGACGTCGGAAATCTAGAGTGTTAATGCTGGTATTGGCATTCGCCAGAGCACGATTTAAGAGTTTTCGACCCAGCCGAATCGATTCACCTTGTTTCTGATGTTTGAGTTCGTGGCGAATCGCAGATCTTGCACGTGATGTCACTACGAAGGTTAACCAATCGGGATTGGGTCGCGATTCCTTAGCGGTAATTATTTCCACCCGTTGCCCGCTTTCTAGCTGTTGCGACAGCGGCGCTAGCTTACCGTCAACCCGGCACGCTACACACTGATTACCAATATCGGTATGCACGCTATAGGCAAAATCAACCGCACTGGCACCTGTGGGCAACTCCATAATCTCGCCGCGCGGGGTAAAGATATAAACTTCGTCCGGGAACAGGTCGATCTTCAGGCTCTCGATAAACTCCAGCGGGTCGCCAGCGCGCTTCTGCAGTTCTAACAGATCCCTAGTCCACTGCCGCGCTCTTTGTTGGTTGCTGTCGAAATCGCCGTCGCTTTTATACAGCCAGTGTCCGGCAATGCCATTATCTGCAACGGCGTCCATTTGCTTGGTGCGAATCTGCACCTCGATGGGTACGCCGTGCATGCCGAATAGGCTCGTATGTAACGATTGATAACCGTTTATTTTCGGAATCGCGATGTAATCTTTGAATCTGCTAGTGACGGGTTTGTACAGGTTATGCACTACACCTAGCGCGCGATAGCAGGCATCTGGCTGATCGACCACGATGCGGAAGCCGAAGACGTCCATAATGTCGGCAAAAGATTTATGTTTGGACTTCATCTTACGGTAGATGGAGTAGCTGTTCTTTTCCCGCGCTTTCACGTCAGCCGCAATGCCTTCGCGATTCATTGCTGCGGTAATGGTTTCGCGAATCTCCTCCATAAGTTCTTTGCGGTTCCCGCGTGCAGCAATAACGGATTGGTGAATCAAGTCGGCGCGCAGCGGGTAAAGTGCCTTGAAGCCCAAATCCTCCAGCTCTGTTTTCAGCGTATGAATGCCCAATCTATTCGCGATAGGGGCATAAAAATCTAGGGTTTCTTTAGCAATCCGTCGCCGCTGTGCCGATGACATAACGCCAATAGTGCGCATGTTGTGTAGGCGATCGGCGAGCTTAACTATTATCACCCGGATGTCCTTGGCCATGGCCATGGCCATCTTTTGAAAGTTTTCTGCCTGGGCCTCGTCGCGGCTGGAAAATATTTTGCTTAGCTTGGAAACGCCATCAACAATTTCTGCAACGGAGTCGCCAAATTTCTCGCCCAGCGTTTGTTTGTTTGCCGCGGAGTCTTCGATTACGTCGTGCAGCAGTGCTGCCATAATTGTCTGCGGATCCATATGCATATCGGAAAGGATATGGGCTACGGCCGTGGGATGGGTGATGTAGGCATGCCCGGTTCGACGAGACTGACCCTCATGGGCGTGGGTCGCGTAGGCATGCGCTTGCTCGACTAGGCTAAGCTCGTCTTGACTAAGGTAACTGAGGTTGTCTACTAATGAAGCCAGTGTCGCAGGTGCAGCGACACTGGACTGCTTTGCGCGCTCAGCAAGCTGAGCAACGAAAAAGGATTCAGGGGCGTGCTCAGCCGGCTGCTGGCTCATCCGCTCCTGGCTCGCCGCTGTTGATCGCCGCGATGTTAAAGCTCATCTCGATCTCTTCGTCGTCTTCTTCAAGATAGACTTCTTGGCTGTCGAGAATTTCATGACTGATTAAACCTTCAGCAATTTCCCGCAGCGCAATTACCGTGGGTTTGTCATTCTCTTCGGCTACCAGAGCCTCGGTGCTGTAACGGCGCAATCCGCGCGCGCGACGACTTGCGAGCATAACCAGCTCAAAGCGGTTATCGACGTGTTCTAGGCAGTCCTCAACGGTGACTCTTGCCATGGCTACTAATCCTTTTGAAAAAGTCTTTAAAAAATAGCGAGATCGGAGCTATTTATGAGCGCGTATATTACCGCTCGATGCCCGCGCGAACAAGGTGGTGTGGCGCCCTATTGCAGCAGTTTTATTACCTCGACCCGCTGCAGTTGGCGCTCGCGGCGCAGCCGCGTGCTTTGAATAATGGACAGCAGTTCGCGCTGGGCGCGGTCGAAGTCGTCGTTGACGATTAAATAGTCGTATCGGGCAGCCTGGGCCATATCCGTTTTCGCCTCGGCGAGGCGCCGTTGGATGGCGTCAGCAGAGTCTTGGCCGCGCCCGTGCAGGCGCTTTTCTAACTCTGTTATGGAAGGCGGCAGAATAAATATACTAACAGCATCGGCCAACATATCGCGCACTTGATCAGCACCCTGCCAATCGATTTCCAATATTACGTCTTTGCCATCAGCGCGACAGCGCTCTACCTCGTGGCGCGAACTGCCGTAGCGTTTCCCGAAAACGTCGGCATGTTCTAAAAATGCGCCTGCAGCAATCATGCTGTCGAATTCAGTGTCTTCGACAAAGTGATAGTTTTCGCCGTTGCGCTCGCCGTCGCGCATAGCGCGCGTGGTGTGGCTCACGCAGACGACAATTTCTGTGTCATCGTCCAGTACTGACTTAACTAAGCTGGTTTTGCCGGCTCCGGATGGTGCCGAGATAAGAATTAAACTGCCGGTATTCATTCTATGTTCTGCACCTGTTCGCGAATCTGTTCGATGACGACTTTCAGATCAATTGCCTTCTGCGAAACTTCGGTTTGCGAGGCTTTGGCGCCGAGCGTATTCGCTTCGCGGTTTAATTCTTGGGATAAAAAGTCTAAGCGGCGACCGTGGGGTCCATTGGCGCTGAGTAGTTGGCGCGCCTCTGCGACATGAATGCTCAGTCGATCCAACTCTTCGCGAATGTCCCCGCGTTGCGCCAGCAGTACGATTTCTTGCTCCAAGCGTGCCGGGTCTGCTTGGGCCTCCAGCTCTGCAAGCCGACGTTGCAGACGCTGTTGTTGCAGCTGCATGATGTTATCGCCCAGTGGTCGGACGAAGTTGACGATTTCGTCAATGCTAGCGAGTTGTTGTTCGACCAGGCTAGATAGGCGCTTGCCCTCGGAATTACGCGCTTGCACTAGCTGTTGCAAGGCGCTCTCGAAAAGTTCAGCTGCCCTGCTCATCAACTGGGCCTGATCAGCTTGGGCGTTCGTCAGCACACCGGGCCACTTTAAAAGATCAAGTGTGCTCGGTGGGGTGGCACTTGGTACTGTGCGACTAATTTCCTCGGTCGCGGCCACGACTTGGCTAAGCAGGGCTTTATTCAGCGCCAGAGTTGGCTCTGACATTTCTGGTTCTAGCTTTAAGGTTGCTTCAATCTTGCCGCGTTTTAGGTGCTGGCGGATCAGCTCCCGGGCGGTAGGTTCTATAGCCCGAAGCGTTTCTGGCAGGCGAAACTGATTCTCCAGGTAACGGTGATTAACGCTGCGCAGTTCCCAACTTATCTGGTAACCGTTGCTGACCGCTGCTGCTTGGGCAAATGCCGTCATGCTTGAAAGGTGGCTCATAGAATTTTGCCAAGGCGCAAATTGAAGAGGACGGATTATCCAATCATTAGTCTGCACTGTACATTGCTTACTACGGCCGTTGCTGCAATTAGTGTCGAATTTCCTGACGCGTCAGTGAACATCAAACTATAATGTGGNTTTCACATTAAGGATTGCTCATGCGCCCGAGCGGACGAATCGCCAACGAACTGCGGCAGGTCAAATTCACCCGTAATTTCACAATGCATGCGGCTGGCTCGGTGTTGGTGGAGTTTGGTAACACCAAGGTCATCTGTACGGCTGCAGTAGAAAACTCTGTACCTGGATTCATGCGCGGTCGGGGCGAGGGCTGGATCACTGCAGAGTACGGTATGTTGCCAGGCGCTACTAATACCCGGAATGACCGCGAGGCGGCGCGGGGTAAGCAAAATGGCAGGACCGTAGAAATCCAGCGCCTTATCGGGCGCTCGTTGCGTGCGATGGTAGACATGACCAAACTTGGAGAGCGCACCATCAGGTTGGACTGCGATGTTATTCAGGCCGACGGTGGTACGCGCACTGCATCAATAACTGGTGCTGCTGTGGCCTTGGTGGACGCATTGAAAAAAATCGATGCCGAGTCGGCTTTAGTGGCTTTAGTCGCCTCTGTGAGCGTAGGCATATACAACAATACGCCGGTGTTGGATTTGGATTATGCAGAGGACTCGAAAGCGCAAACAGACATGAATGTGGTCTGTCTTGGTAGCGGCGGCTTTATCGAGTTGCAGGGTACTGGCGAGGGCGCACCGTTCAGTGGTGATGAGTTGCAACAATTGATCGCCTTGGCGGAAAAAGGCACGAGCGAACTGTTGGTGTTGCAGCAAGCCGCTCTGGCCTAGGGGGATCTATGCAGCAACAAACCTTCATCGACTTCCTGGTTGCGCAGGGGGTCTTAAAGTTCGGCGAATTTACCTTAAATTCTGGGCGCGTGAGCCCCTACTTTTTTAACCTCGGGGCGGTCAGTGACGGAGCGGGTTTTGCCCAGCTGGGCCGTGCTTATGCGGATGCAATTTTAGCCGCCGAGATCGAATTCGATGTGTTGTTTGGCCCTGCATACAAAGGCATTCCCATCGCGGTAGCGACTGCCACGGCCCTTGCCGAGCGCGGTATGCATGTGGGTGTTGCCTACAACCGTAAAGAAGCTAAGGATCATGGCGAAGGCGGTATGCTGGTAGGCGCCGAAGTCGCGGGTCGGGTTCTGTTAGTGGACGATGTGCTGACGTCTGGCAAAGCCATCCGGCAGAGTGTCGATCTGATCGCGCAGACGGATGCAAGTATTGTTGGCACGGTAATCGCCCTAGATCGGGCTGAGCTATTCGATGGCGGTGTCACCGCTGTGGAGGCATTAGCCAGCGACCTGGACGTGCCGATCGTGAGTATCGCGTCAGTAGCAGATATTATCGAGCAAGTAGATGACCCGTCCTTGCAACAGCGCATGGTCGAATATCAGCAACAGTATTGTCGGGTAACCTAGCTAATGGTCTGGTCGTGCAAATAACGGCCTAGATCAAAAATCTAATTCGCGGGCTCGGTAAAAACGTTCTGTTCGATCAAGGCCCACTGTTCTGGCCAGCCGCTGGTAGGCAACTGACGAAAATTTGAGCGCACAAATTGTTGGATACGACCTTCCGCCAATGCCAGCATGAGGTTGGCGGTAGGATTCACCTGGTAGTCCGGCAGCACGGCTAGCTGGGCACGATGCTCCCTGAGGATTTGGCGCAATTGGGTCTCGATGCGATCAAGTAATTGACACACGCGATTGCGTAAACGCTCGGTTTCGCCTTGCAGAGCGTCGCCGGCGAATAACCGTGCAAAGCCAGGATTGCGTTCAACGAAAGTGAGCAACAGCAGCACGATGTGGTGGCAACGCAGCTCAGCGCTGTCCTGTTCCTGCATAATTTGGCCGATACGATCAAACAGCGTTTGCTCGGCGTATTCAATAAGCCCATCGAGCATTTTCGCCTTACTGGGAAAGTGGCGATACAGGGCGGCTTCGGACACCCCTACTTGTTGCGCGAGTGCTGCCGTTGTAATCCGTCCCCCCGGATGCGCCTGCAACATGCCGGCAAGTTCGCGAAGAATCTCTTGGCGTCGGTTAGATTTAGCCATCGGCGAGTATTTGCGTGCCGACTCCGCTGTCGGTAAAAATTTCCAATAGCAGTGCGTGGGGCACCCGGCCATCTATGATCTGCACACTGCGTACACCGCTCGACACGGCACTGAGTGCGCAGTCGACCTTTGGCAGCATGCCCTCATTAATGATGCCGTCACTGATCAACGACTCCACATCGGTTTTGGATAGGCCTGACAGAGTTTTTTGCTCAGCATCCAGAATGCCCGGAGTATTGGTAAGTAAAACGAGTTTAGAGGCCGACAGAGCCTCTGCGACTTTGCCCGCAACAATATCGGCGTTGATATTGTAGGACTCACCATCTTCGCCAACGCCGATGGGCGCAATGATTGGAATGAATTGCGACTCGGTCAACGTTTCAAGAACGTCCACATTGACCTCGGTAATTTCTCCCACTTGTCCTATATCGACGGATTCTTCTGTGTCCTCATCGACGGTTTGGGCTGACAGTTTACGTGCTTTGAGTAAGCCGCCGTCTTTTCCGGTAATACCAACCGCGCGTCCGCCATGGGTATTAATGAGCGATACGATTTCTTTATTTACCAGTCCGCCAAGGACCATTTGCACCACGTCCATGGTGTCGGCGTCGGTAATTCGCATGCCACTTACAAACTTGGATTCAATGCCGAGCTTATTAAGTAAATCGCCGATCTGCGGGCCGCCGCCGTGGACAATAATGGGGTTTATACCCACCAGTTTCATAAGCACGACGTCGCGCGCGAAGTTATTTTTCAACTGCTCGTCGATCATGGCATTGCCACCGTACTTGATAACAACGGTGTGACCATGAAACTTCTGAATATAGGGTAAGGCCTCGGTTAGAACCTGAGCCGTAGTTGCACTGGTGTCGGTGTTCATAACGTCATGTTCATCGAAAGCTTAGCGTGTTGTCTACTGCGCTCAGTTGCGCTTGGAATTCGTCTTGCACGCGCTCTAGCGCTTCTGCGCTGTCTGCCTCAAATCGTAAAGACAGTACTGGGCTGGTATTCGAGGGCCGAATTAAACCCCAGCGGTCGTCAAAGTCGACGCGAATTCCGTCGATCGCGGTCAGCCGTCCGTCGCTGAATCCATTGTTTGCAACCAACGCATCCATGACTTCAAATTTTCTGGTTTCAGTGGTGTGAATTTTGATCTCAGGTGTGCTGAAGGTCACAGGGTATTGGGCGAACAGCGCATCGGCGTCAAGCTCGGTTTGGCTGAGTAGTTCCAGCAGTCTGGCCGCAGTGTACAGGGCATCGTCAAAGCCGTACCAGCGCTCGCCAAAGCAGATATGCCCACTGAATTCGCCTGCCAGAGCAGCCTTGGTTTGTTTGATTTTGGCTTTGATATGGGAGTGGCCGGTCTTCCACATAATGGCCTCACCGCCAGCCTCGCTAATAATACGTTCGAGGTGCTTACTGCATTTNACATCGAAAATTACTGGCGTGCCCGGGTTGCGACTAATAATGTCTTGGGCAAATAACATCATCATTTTGTCCGGCCAGACGATTTCACCCGTTGGCGTTATCACGCCAAGTCGATCGCCGTCACCGTCAAATGCCAGCCCAATATCGGCCTGCTGGCTCTGCACCGCGGCGATTAAATCCTGCAGATTTTCCGGTTCAGCAGGATCTGGGTGGTGATTTGGGAAATTGCCGTCGATTTCGCAAAACAGCGGAATCACTTCGCAACCCATGGCTTGAATGAGTTTGGGCGCAAGTTCTCCCGCCACGCCATTACCGCAGTCAACGGCCACCTTTAACGGTCGCGATAGTGTTGTCGTTGCCAGTGCAGCATCGATGTACTGAGTGGATAAATCTGTTTCTTTAAGCGCGCCCTCGGCACAGCTCAGGTCGTTGTTTTGCAGTCGTTGGTAAAGCTGCTGAATCAACTCTTCGGCTAGGGTTACGCCGCCAATCATCATTTTCAGGCCGTTGTATTCAGGCGGATTATGGCTGCCGGTAATCATGATGCCGGTGCCGGTTTCAAGCGCGTGAGTTGCAAAGTAAAGAACCGGGGTGGGTACTTGCCCCACTAGGGTGACGTGCATGCCGCCATCAACCAAACCCTGGCTCAGAGCTTGTTCAATCCCTGGGCTTGATAAGCGCCCGTCGCGGCCGATGGCCGCTTGGTGCTGGGATTGACTGATGGCTTGAGCAGCGAAGGCTCTGCCGATCCAGTAACAAACCTGTTCTGTAAGGTTGGTGCTGGTAATGCCGCGAATGTCATAGGCGCGAAAAATGCCTGGGTCCAGTTCCAGGGTGTTTAAGGGTTTTGGGGTGAAGCCATTGTTCTGCATGGTTAAAGAAGTCAGTTCCTGTGAGTGGTTTTTCGGATGGTGAGCTCATTGCCCAGGGNTTTTGCAATTTGCTGCAATAATTGTGTGGCCATCTGTTTCTTGCTTTGGCGCTCGAAGAACACCTCCTCGCTGTCGCAAATAAACGTGGCAGCGTTGTTTGGGCTGTTAAAGCCGATGCTTGCATCGGATACGTCATTGACGACNATGGCGTGCAGGCCTTTGCGCTGCCGTTTTTCTCTGGCGTAATTCAAAGTGTCCTGAGTTTCTGCGGCAAATCCCACCACCACGACCTCATGTGCGCTGCTTNCCACACTGGCGATGATGTCCGGATTTTCGACCAAACGCAGATCCAGGTGCTGATCATCTGATGGCGCTTTTTTGATCTTTTGCTCAGCCGCCTGAGCAACCCGATAATCTGCCACTGCAGCGACGCCAATAAACAGATCAATACCCTGCAACTGCTCATGCACGGCGTTATGCATGTCTACTGCGCTTACCACATCATGCCGTGTGATCGATGCACGGCTGTCGGGCACTCCCGGTCCGGCGATCAGGGTCACGTTGGCGCCAGCAGCGGCCGCGACCTCAGCCAAGCTCAAGCCCTGTACGCCAGAGCTGTGATTGGAAATGAACCGAACTGGATCAATGGCCTCGCGAGTGGGGCCGGCTGTGATCATCACGTTTAACTGCTCTATTACCGCCNCCGCATCTGGCGCCAAAACAGGCTGGTCAAGGGCGCTGATGAGATCGCCGGGATCGGGCAGGCGGCCGGGTCCATATTCGCCGCAGGCCTGTTCGCCGTGGTCGGGATCGATTACTCGGTAGCCGAAGTCTTGCAAAGTGCGCAAATTGCGCTGAGTTGCCGGGTGCAGGTACATACCCTGGTTCATAGCAGGAGCAACTACCACTTGGGCATTGGTGGCCAGACATAGGGTGGTCAGTAAGTCATAAGCCTGGCCATGGGCCAAGGCGGCGACACAATTAGCGGTGGCTGGCGCAATCAAGATTTGGTCGGCCCACCGGGCGAGTTCGATGTGTCCCATCGACGCTTCGGCGCTGGGATCCCACAGATCATCCCGCACTGGATGGCCAGACACTGCCTGTAGCGCAGTTGGGGTCACGAACTTATGGGCATTGGCGGACATAACCACATTTATCTCTGCGCCCTCGGCTCGCAGGGCACGCACAAGCGCTGGTGTCTTATACGCAGCGACACCGGCAGTGATTCCCAGCAGGATGTTTTGGCCCTCTAAGCGGCTCATAGAACACCTTTTCGCAATATGAGTATTAATGAATACATCAGCCAATAATGATGATGCACCGATCGTAGGGCGCGAGCTTAACGGTGAATGCGTCGACAGGGAACCGGAATCCCCCCAATCTGAATCAATTGCAAACTGGCAGCTGCAGGAACAGCCCCGTTATCGGCTCTTACATGAAGGGGCTGAAGCACTGGCCAACGCGGAATTACTGGCGCTTTGTCTTGGTTCCGGTGTTGCTGGTGAAGATGCTGTCGCTATGGCGAGAAGGTTATTGAAACAGTTTGGCGGCATTGGCGCTCTGCTTTCGGCACCAATGCCTGAGCTTTTGCAATGTCATGGGGTGGGTTCGGCGAAGGCTTCGGTGATCAAGGCAATTCAGGAATTGAGCCTGCGTGATGTTGAGCATGAGCTGGCCCATGCCGATCAGTTTGCTGATTCAGCGTCAGTGTCGCGATTTCTGCGCCGGCGTATGGGTCACGAACCACGCGAGACGTTTGCCTGTTTGTTTCTCAACGCGCGTAATCAGCTTATCTCTTTTGAGGTGCTGTTTCGCGGTTCTGTGGACCGCGCCCATGTGCATGCGCGAGAAGTGTTGCGACGTGGCATTGAAGTCAATGCTGTCGCTGTGGTGCTGGCCCATAATCATCCCTCGGGTTCCCCTGAACCCAGTCAGGCAGACATCCACCTGACTAGGCGCCTGGCCGAACTTCTACAGCAGGTAGATATTCGCGTCTTGGATCATATTGTGGTTGCCGCTGGTGCGTGCGTTTCCTTTGCCCAGAGAGGCCTGTTGTAGCATCACCGGTTGCTGTTAAACCGCGCCTCTGGTATAAACTCGCCTCAAATTTTTGGGGTACGACCATGTCTCAGGTATGTCAGGTCACGGGCAAGCGGCCGATGACAGGCAACAACGTTAGCCACGCGCAAAACAAGACCAAGCGAAGGTTTCTTCCAAACCTGCATTATCATCGCTTTTGGGTGGAATCAGAGAAGCGTTATGTGAAGTTAAGAGTGTCTTCTAACGGCATGCGCATTATCGATAAGAAGGGCATAGACGAAGTGCTCAAAGACATGCGCGCGTCCGGGCAAAAAGTTTAGCTCGGCGCCAATTCGCTTAACATTCGACGACACGGAAGACAGCACCATGCGCGATAAAATTAAACTGGTATCAAGTGCGGGCACCGGCCACTACTACACCACCGACAAGAACAAGAAAAATACCCCAGATAAGATGGAGATCAAAAAATACGATCCCGTCGTACGTAAGCATGTCATCTACAAGGAAGGCAAAATTAAGTAAGGCGTATGCCTGAACTCCCCGAGGTTGAAACAACCAAGCGGGGCATAGAGCCCTTTCTTGTTGGTGAAACCATTACCGGGGTAGTGGTTCGTAACAAAAACCTGCGCTGGCCTGCGCAGGTTCCACGCAGTCTAGTTGGCCAGCAGATCTCCCACGTTGGTCGTCGCGCTAAATATCTTCTCATCACTACACCGTTGGGCACCCTGATCGTGCATTTGGGGATGTCCGGTAGTCTGCGCTTGGTGGATGCTGAGGCGGCGGTAAAGACCCACGACCACATTGATCTGCAACTCGGCTCTGGCCAGTGTCTTCGCTACAACGACCCGCGGCGCTTTGGTAGCTTTCACTTTCATAAGGCTGATCCAGCGGAGCATTGGTTGCTGGCCGATCTAGGGCCTGAGCCATTGGCTAATGACTTTTCTGGGGAGCACCTATTTCAACAGGCTCGGCGCCGCCGTATCGCGGTAAAAAATCACATTATGGACAGCAAGGTTGTTGTCGGTGTTGGCAATATTTATGCAGCTGAGGCGCTGTTTGGTGCTGGAATTCGGCCCACGGTACAAGCCTGCCGGGTAACGCGGGTGGGTTATGAGCGGCTGGCAGCAGAGATTTCACAGATCTTAGCGCGCGCGATTCAGGTTGGNGGCACGACGTTAAGAGACTTTGTCGGCTCCGATGGTCAGCCCGGGTATTTCCGGCAAAGTCTCAATGTATACGGCCGCGCTGGTCAACCCTGCCGGGTGTGCGCGTCACCGCTCAAAGGGATGGTATTAGGCCAGCGCAGCACGGTCTATTGCCCCACCTGTCAAAAGACCAGCGGCTGGCGTTAGCTTCCGTCTGATTGGGCAACCAGAGCGGCGACCACNTTCGGGTCAACAAATTGCGAAATATCGCCACCCATGGCCGCAATCTCTCGCACCAACGTTGATGAGATAAACGAGCAGTCTTTAGATGTAGGCAGAAATACATATTCGACATGGGGTGCTAGGGATCGATTCATGTCGGCCATTTGAAATTCGTAATCAAAGTCCGTAACGCTGCGCAGTCCACGTAGAATAAAGCGAGCCCCTTTGGCAGCAACGTAATCCACTAGCAGGGTATTGAAGCCCTCAACCGAGACGCGGTCGCCGTATTGCTTAGCAACGTCTTGGCACAGCTCGATGCGATCAGCTAGGGCGACCTTGGGATCCTTTTGCGCTGAGGTGCCGATCGCTAGGATCACGTGGTCGAACAAATGTAATGCTCGATCAATCAGATCGGTGTGGCCATTGGTAATAGGATTAAAAGAGCCCGGATAAACGACGATATTCTTGCTCATGTTGGTGCTGTCCTTTAAGCGGATTTTTCGAATAGATTAGTTTCTTTGCAGAGGCTGATGTTGCTGCGCACCCATTAGCCACGCCTATTGTTTATGTTCAAAAAAAGCAAGGAATCATGGTAGCTGGGCACCTCACCCGCCGCAACTTAACCCGGGGTTGCCAAAATACTAGATGTTGTGCCTGCAGAAGTAGTCTTGTGCGCAGACAGCTGAAAGCGGGCGCATAGATCTAACAACATAGATTCGCTTGAACCTTCAAGATATACGTAGCCGCTAATCAGGGCGCGCGCGAACATAGCGGTTAACGCGTAATCCAACAACTCTGGCTGCTGATAGGGTGGGTCTAAAAAGATGATGTCGAAAGGGTTGGCGGCAGTTTCAAGGAAGCGTTCAGCCTGAGTATGTACAACCTGGCAGTTGCTCGCATTGAGTTGCTGGATATTTGCAGAAAGCGCTGTTGCGGCGGCTCTGCTTGACTCAACGAAGGTGACGTTTTGCGCGCCATTAGAAGCGGCCTCAAAGCCCAGTGCCCCGGATCCGGCAAACAGGTCTAAACAATGAGCGCCTGCCAATTCGGGCCGCAGCCAATTGAATAGAGTTTCGCGAGTGCGGCCCAGAGTTGGACGCAACCCAGCAGTCTCTGGAAAGCTGAGCATGCGACTGCGCCAAGTGCCGCTGATTATGCGCACTTTTTGCTGACGATCTTTGGCCGAACGACTAATGTTTCTGACTACCGGCGGTTTTAGCGTACTTCATAGGCGAGTCATTATAGAATGTGCGACTTCAAAGCACGACAGAGACACACTCCATGCCGCGTTATTTTGGAGCTCAATACGGATGACCAGCAACAATAACTCCTCGGCAGATGAGCAACGCTTTTTTGGGCGCCTGCGCAAGGGGCTGGCCAAGACCAGGAATCAGCTTGCCACCGGCGTGGGCAACTTGCTGCTCGGTGAAAAAGAAATCAGCACTGAAGCGTTAGACGACCTTGAAACCGCGCTGCTCACTACGGATGTTGGGGTTGAGGCCACCAGAAGCATTATTGACGAACTCACCGCTCAGGTCTCACGCAAACAACTGGCAAATATGGACGCCCTCTATCAGGCGTTGCACGAACTTATGGTGGAACGGTTGCGCGCCCTGGAAAAGCCCTTGGAGTTGGGTTCGGCAACACCTCAGGTGATCTTTTTCGTAGGGGTAAATGGCGTGGGTAAAACCACCACGATCGGCAAATTAGCCAAGCGCCTAATAGCCGAAGGTCGGAGTGTCATGCTGGCCGCCGGAGATACCTTTCGCGCTGCCGCAGTGGAACAACTGCAGGCCTGGGGTGAGCGCAACGAGGTGCCGGTGATTGCCCAATCCCAAGGCTCCGATTCGGCGTCGGTGGTCTTTGATGCGGTACAGGCGGCCCAGGCGCGGGGTGTCGATGTTTTGCTCGTGGACACCGCAGGGCGCCTGCAAGCGAAAACCCAGCTGATGGATGAGTTGGCTAAGGTGCGTCGGGTGGTACAACGCATTGATGCTGAAGCGCCGCACGAGGTTGTTTTGGTTTTGGATGGAGGGGTTGGCCAAAATGCCTTGAGTCAGGTGGAGTTATTTCATGAGGCCGTGGGCGTAACGGGCTTAGTTGTTTCAAAATTAGATGGCACAGCCAAGGCTGGTGTGGTTTTCGCGATCTCGCAACGAGCCTTGGCGGCGGATGCAAGTAGTTTACCCATTTACTTCGTTGGGGTTGGCGAGAGCGAAGATGATTTGCGGCCCTTCGTTGCAGACCAATTTGTACAAGCTCTATTGGCCACAGATGCCGCAGAGGAGAGCTGAGTTTGAGCACCATTGTCTTCGAACGGGTTACCAAACGTTTTGACAACGGTCAGGAAGCTTTATCTGAGATCAGCGTTGAATTTGCATCAGGGTCGATGACTTTTTTGACCGGTCATTCAGGCGCTGGAAAAAGTACTTTTTTAAGATTGCTGATTGGGGCAGAAACAGTAACCCGCGGGCGCATCTATGTCGATGACGTGGACATCAGTGGCTTGGGTGCACGACGAATGCCATGGTACCGGCGCGAGGTTGGCGTGGTCTTCCAAGATCATAATTTGCTCCTCGAACACAGTGTTTTTGACAACGTTGCTTTGCCGTTACGTATCAATCACCTTGGAGAAAGAGAGGTGGCCAGTCGTGTGCGCGGCGCATTAGGCACCGTTGAATTGCTGGGTAAAGAGCATTTGATGCCGAGCCAATTGTCGACAGGTGAGCAGCAGCGCGTCGGCATTGCTCGTGCGGTTGTTGGCAGACCGAAGATACTCTTGGCCGACGAACCCACAGGCAACTTGGATCCAGATTTGGCGCGCAGCGTTATGCAACTGTTTTGCCGGTTTAATGAATTGGGCNCCACAGTCTTGATTGCGAGCCATGACATCGCACTGATTCAATCCATGGAAATGCCGACCCTAAATCTGGCGGCAGGACGGATTGCTGATGCGAGCGGAGTTGCGGATGGCTGGTAAATCCTCGGCAAATCGGGGTAAGCGCTGGCCAGCCCCGGCATTTCGTTTGGGCGATTGGCTCTCCGACCATAGACGTGCAATTGCTGAAACGTTTGAATTTGTCAGCCTCAGACTTGGCAGCAGTTTGTTTGTCTGGTTGTTGGTGGGTATTGCGCTGGCGCTGCCTGCAGCCCTGCGCCTTGCACAACAGAATTTTGTTGCCTTAGACGACGGTTGGCAGGGTCAACCCGGCCTAACAGTGTACTTTATGGTTGGAACCGAGACGGACAACGTAGCCGCTGTACAATCACAGCTGCGACAATCTCCGTTGGTAGCGGCGATGCAGCTCACAGATGCGCAACAAGCGTTGCAAGAATTTATGGCCGCGAGTGCGGAGTCCAGCAGTCTGACAACTGCCCTGGAACGCATGTCTGAAAATCCTTTACCCGCATCCCTACAGGTGTCTATTGCCAGCGATGTATTTCTTGAGGACTTGGCCGCTTTACGAGAGGAACTTTTGGGTGTTGACGGCGTAGATGATGTAATTATTGAGCGCACCTGGCTTGAGTTGCTGCGTAATTTGACCCAATTAGTTGAGCGCTTGGGCTTGATCCTCGGTGCGCTGTTTGCGCTTGGAGCGGTTCTGGTTACTGCCGCCTCGGTCCGCTTGGCCATAGAAAGTCGCTTGGAAGAGTTGCGTGTATTAAGTCTGGTTGGAGCTACCCGGGCGCAAATTCGTCGGCCGTTTTTATACTTTGGGGTATTTTATGGGCTGGGTGGCGCCGTCGTGGCAGCAATGTTGCTGGCCATTACATTAACAGCGATCGAGGCACCATTAACCGCATTACTGGGCAGTTATGACATTCCGGTGCAGGTGCATGGATTCGGGGTGGCGTTTCTGCTCACCTTACTGGGTGTGGGAATGGCATTGGGTGTTATTGGTGCCTTGGTGGCAGTCCGTCAGCGCATCCGTGGCGTCCAAGAAATGGCCTATTAATGGTCCAGACCGCGCATTCAAGGCATTAACTTTGGTTTAAAAGGTATTAGCACTCGACAACAGAGAGTGCTAATATTGGCTCAAGTGTTACCGGAAGTATCACATGAGCACAAATATTATGGCCATGCCGAGCATCGCCCCAGGAGCTGATCTCGACGCGTACCTGCGAACGGTCAGCCAATTTCCGATACTCGAACCCGCGGAAGAGCGGGCATTGGCTGAAAAGTTTTATAACGACGGCGATCTCGACGCTGCCCGGCAACTGGTGTTATGTCACCTACGCTTCGTTGCGCACCTTGCGCGCACCTATCAGGGCTACGGATTACCTCATGCTGATCTGATTCAGGAAGGTAATGTGGGCTTGATGAAGGCGGTGAAGCGTTTTGATCCTTCTGTGGGTGTGCGACTCATTTCCTTTGCGGTGCATTGGATTAAAGCTGAGATGCACGAATACATCCTACGTAACTGGCGCATTGTTAAGGTCGCCACGACTAAGGCCCAGCGCAAGCTATTTTTCAACCTACGCGGTGCTAAGCGATCACTGTCTTGGCTCAGTGCTGAAGAAACCCAAGCAATTGCGCAAGATTTAGGCGTAACGGCTGAAGAAGTGAACCGCATGGAAGGGCGCCTGAGTGCCAGTGATATGGCCTTTGACGGCTACGCAACCGACGACGACACGGCGTCTGCGCCGGTGCATTTCCTCGCGTCGGCAGCACCGGATCCGGCGGATTTGGTTGCGGATGCGGATTCACAACGGGACGTTAGTCTGCGTCTGAGCGAAGGCCTCGCGAGATTGGACGAACGTAGTCGCGACATTTTGCAGCAGCGTTGGCTAAGCGATGCCAAATCTACGTTGCATGAATTGGCAGACGAATACGGCGTATCGGCTGAGCGCATTCGGCAGTTAGAAAAGAATGCGATGAAAAAACTAAAACTGGCAATAGCCGACTGATACCTGCCGTGTGGCCGAAGATTTTTCTTGCTGTTGGCGGCCTATATGGTTTGCTAGGAGTGGCTCTGGGTGCATTCGGTGCCCATGGGTTGCGTGACCGCCTAGATCCCAGCCAACTCAGCAGTTGGCAGACGGCGGTGCAATATCAGCTGGTTCATGGAATCGCCCTCCTTATCGTTGGTGTTTGGCTTCTGCAAACCGGTGCAGGTGCCCTGCGTTACGCTGGAGTATTTTTCGCGGTGGGTGTTGCCCTGTTCAGCGGCAGTATTTACATACTGGTGCTGACTTCAGCGTCATGGCTTGGCCCGGTCACGCCGTTCGGCGGACTGTTCTTAATGGTGGGATGGCTGGCGGTGATTTATGCTGGCGTTTTTCTGCAGCAGTAACCTCTTTGCATGACCGATCCTATGACTGACAAGGCGAACTTGCCTGAGCAGGCGTTCAGCTATATTCGACGCCGTGGTCGCTTTACCCAGGCACAGTCCCGTGCCTACGCGAACCTCCTCGAACGCTATCGCACGTCACCCCAAGAGCTGCAAGGTCGTACTGAACCCGTGGCCATGGAAATAGGGTTTGGCATGGGCGCTGAGTTACTGGATTGGGCGCAACAGGTTCCCTCTTGGTACCTCTGTGGTATTGAGCTTTACCAGCCGGGAATTGGTGCCATGCTGACGCGCCTGCATGGCCGTAAGCTGCATAATGTGGGGGTAATCGATCAGCCTGCTCAGCAGGTACTGACCGCATTACCGGACCATCGGCTCAGTGAGGTTCGTATCTTTTTTCCCGACCCTTGGCCGAAAAAGCGACACTTTAAACGGCGCCTCATCCAGACTGAATTTCTCCAGCAACTGCATCGGGTGATGAAGCCTGGAGCACTCGTTAGGCTTGCCACCGATTGGGCGCCCTATGGGGAATGGATGNTCGAGCAGTTCTCGACAGTCAAAGCGTTTAAATTGATTGAGGATCAGGTGCGTCGGGCCGATGAAGAAACAGCGGTCATTCGTGGTACCACGAAATTTGAAGCCAGAGGCGAACGACTTGGCCACGCCATTCGCGATCTGGTTTACGAAAACCAACAAATCGCTAAATAAACGCCTGCAAGATCGAATCTAGATACCTCAAACCTTTCTTGGTTGTGCCACAGTGTGTGGTGGCCACTAACTCATTAGTCTGCAGTTGCGACCACTGCGCTTCTATGTCGTTCTTCGTTAAGCCGGTACGGTGCTCGAATAGCGCCCACTCAACACCATCGACCAGGCGTAGTGCGTTCATCATGAACTCTAGGGCTAGCGCGTCTGGGTCTATCAGGTGTTCGGTCGACGCGTTTGGATCTGCCAGATACAAGCGAGGTTGGCTGGCCTTGCTGATTCTTTTTGGCCGCTCGGTCTTATTACTCCAGTCTGCTGGAGAACGTTTGCCGTGGGCACCGGCCCCCAAACCTAGGTAGTCACCAAACTGCCAATAATTCAAATTATGTCGGCACTGCTGGCCAGACTGCGCGAACGCGGAAATCTCATAGCGCTTAAAGCCGTGTGCTGCCAGAAGTTCTAAGCCTGCAGTTTCAATCTCATAGGCTATTTGCTCCACCGGTAAGATCGGTGTGCGTCGGGCAAATTCGGTCTTTGCTTCAATGGTCAGCTGATACCAGGAAATATGTTCTGGCTGTAATTCGATGGCGCGCTGCAGATCCTGCAGGGCTTCAGCAACGGTTTGCTCTGGTAAACCCCACATAACATCCAGATTGATATTCTCGAAGCCAGCAGCGCGAGCTTTGCCAAACGCGACGATGATCTCGTCGCTTTGATGCACTCTGCCNAGATTGTGCAATTGTTTATCATCGAATGATTGCGCACCAATGGACAGTCGATTCACTCCAGATTTGCGGCTGTCTGCAAAGTCCATATATTCGTGGGTGCCAGGATTGACCTCTAATGTAATTTCAGCATTTGGATTTATGGGCAGTGCCGCCAACAGTTGTCCTACGTTCTGAGGATGCATAAGGCTTGGTGTGCCGCCGCCAAAGAAAACGCTATGAAAGTAATCGCCCGGGCGTTTTTGCGTTTCCCAGTCGGCGAACAGCGCTGTGCAATAAGCCTGTTGATCTACCTCGCCTTTGATTGGATGGGAATTGAAATCGCAGTAGGGGCATTTCTTCACACACCAGGGGTAATGAATATACAGCCCAGCCTCGTCCAGCATAGTGCTATGAGCGGTCTTGTAATTGCGCCAACAGCGCTCGGCAAGCCATGCCCCGGTGACTCATCTGATTTTTTGTATCAGCAGGCAGTTCCGCCGCAGTGGCGTTATGCGCCTTCACGAAAAATAACGGGTCGTAGCCAAAACCCCCTGTGCCCTGGGGTTCGTGCAGAATTTCTCCGTGCCATCGGCCGAAGGCGATGATCGGTGTCGGATCTGTGGCGCTGTGCATATAGGTCATGCAGCACAAGAAGAAAGCGCTTCTGTCAGTGCACTGGGCCATCTGGGTCAGTAACTTCGAGTTATTGTCGGCATCGCTGGCATCGGCGCTGGCATAGCGCGCGGAATACACACCGGGCTCGCCATGCAGAGCGGGAACTACGAGTCCGCTGTCGTCGGCAATAGCCGGTAAGCCGGTCTGGTGTGCGGCGGCGCGGCACTTTATAAGTGCGTTCTCGACAAACGTGGTGGCGGTTTCTTCTGCGCCTTCCAAGCCGAAGTCTTGCAGACTCGTAAGCTCAAAACCTACCGGTTTGAGGAGCTGCTGCATTTCAGCGACCTTGCCGGCATTGCCGCTGGCAAATATCACCTTCATCAGTCTTCCCAATACATTTTCTGATTGAACTTAATTTGGTCCTTCTGCCCTGTGGCTAAAGTAACGTCGAGGGTAACTCTGTGCAATTCTTGGTCGGAATGCAGTAGCTCCGCAAGATAGTAAATTGCATCGCCTTCGCGCACTTGGCGAAACTCAAAATATTGAGTCTGACCGAGCAAATTACTACTGCTGCCACTTACCGAGCCGGTAACTGCTTGCTTGTTGGCGTCCAGAATTGACACGTTGATCAACGCTCTATTGCGCGCCCGCGCAACGTCATACTGCGCAGCTATCTCAGATTCGAGAAACGTCGTCGGGATAATGATGTAGTGCACTTCGTGACCGGCGAACCGATGGACTTGCTCCGCGTGACCGGTGACACAGGCAAATGCTAAAAAGCCGCCAACAAGTGCGGTGATCCACCGTCGTCCGAATTTGGCTAATGGATGGAATACGCTTTGCGTCATGCTGTTCGCCCCAGATGATAAAAACCGTAGCTGCCTAGCAGATTTGGCGCCAAGTTGATCAATGAGCGTTCGGCATGCCTTTGGTTGACGACCCGACGCCGTAAAATTGGCATGGTTAGATCTGCACAAAGCGCCTCGAAATCGTTAAACGTACATAAATGTATGTTCGGCGTGTCATACCAGCGATGGGGCAGATGTTTGGATACCGGCATTTTACCAGTAGTTGCCAAATGCAGCCGGCAGCGCCAATGACCAAAATTTGGAAATGTCACTACGCATTCGCGGCCGACTCGCAGCATTTCTTGCAGCAGCAGCTGTGGTTGGTGTACGGCTTGAATGGTGTCGGTCATGATGACCATATCGAATGCATCATCTTGAAAATTGCCCAGGCCGTCGTCCAAGTCTTGCTCAACTACGTTCACGCCCTTGGCCAGGCACAGTCGGATGTTTTCCTCATCCTTATCAAGCCCGTAGCCGATTACGCTTTTAGCCTGTTGTAAATGATTCAGTAGCTCACCATCACCGCAGCCGAGGTCGAGAACTCGGGCGTTGGGTTGAATAAGCTTTGCTACAAGTTCGAGATCGGGGCGCATAGTTAACCTGTCCTTGGCTCGGCTGCTCGCTCAACGGCATGGTTCAGATAAGCGCTTAGGGCCTGGGTATAGCGCGGTATAGGCAGCAGGAATGAATCATGGCCGTGTTCCGACTCGATCACCGTGGCGGCGACATCTTTACCGGCGGCGATTAACGCGTTGACGATCTCTTTCGAGCGCTCGGGAGAAAAGCGCCAATCGCTGGAGAATGACATTACCAAAAAACGCGCGCTTGTATTAGCGAGGGCAGCTACCAAGTCATCATTGGTATCCCGCGCCGGATCAAAATAGTCCAGTGCCCGCGTCATAAGTAGATAAGTATTTGCATCAAAGCGTTGGGTGAATGAGCGACCCTGATGGTGCAGATAACTCTCTACTTGAAATTCCACATCCTCGTCTTTGTCGATGTCTCCAGACTTTAATTCGCGTCCGAAGCGCGTTGCCATGCCGTCGTCGGATAGATAGGTCACATGACCAATCATGCGTGCCAACATTAGACCGTGGTCAGGGTTGGTATTTTCCAGTCGGTAGCGCCCGCCACGATATTCAGGATCCGAGGTGATCGCCTGCCGCGCAATTTCGTTAAAGGCGATGTTCTGAGCGGTGAGTTTTGGCGCTGTCGCGATCAAAACGGCGTTGGCTACCCGGTCTGGAAAATCCATACTCCACTGCAGCGCTTGCATGCCACCCAGGCTGCCGCCGACAACGGCGAGAAAGCGCGGGATGTTCAAGTGATCGGCTAAGAGCGCCTGACTGGCGACCCAGTCTTTCACAACCACCTGGGGGAATTCAGCGCCGAACGGTTCTTGGGTAGCCGGGTTAAGCGACTCCGGACCAGTGCTGCCGTGGCAGCCGCCGAGATTGTTGACGCTAACGATAAAGAGCTTGTTAGTGTCCATGGCCTTGCCTGGGCCGATGCAATTGTCCCACCAGCCAGGCTTGTTTTCGGTGTCGTTATGATAACCCGCAGCGTGGTGATGGCCGGACAAGGCATGGCAGACTAAAACGGCGTTACTCGCCGTCGNGTTTAGCTCGCCATAGGTTTCGTAGACCAGATCAAAGCCCGGTAATTCATCACCGTTTTGTAGCGCAAAGGGCTGGGTGTGATGAAACGTGGCCGGGCTGATGATACCGACGCTATCTGGGGCGGTAGTGGTCATAGGGAGAAGGACGCGGTGCGCAGCGCGCCCTCTAAAATTGATAGCAGCAATAAGGCGATGAGTGGTGAAAAATCCAGCGACCCAAGGGTCGGCAGGGTATTTCTTAGTGGCCCTAGTAAAGGATTAAGCAGTTGGTCGAGCAGCCCGACCACCGGGTGGTAAGAGCCCTGATTGATAAAACTCACCACCACCACGACCAGAATCGACCACCAGTAAAATTGCACCCATACCAGTGCAGTGCGTGTTGCGCCGATAGTGAGCGCTTGCACAACATCAGCGTTCCCCAGTGTGACGATATAAACAAATAACACGCCCATCGCCCAAGCGAGTAATAGCGAAGCTAAATCCCAACGGCCGAGATTGGGCAACAATTTGCGTAATGGCTGAGCGAAAGGATCGCTACCTTTCACCACTGCCTGACTCAGAGGATTGAAACGATCAGCATCCACTGCTTGCAGTAAGAAGCGCAGTAGAAACAGCAGCGTTGCCAGACGCAGCACCAGGTCGATAATTGCGTAGAGCGATTGTCCAATCATGGGTCACCAAATTCCTTTGCCAGCTCTACTGAGCGTTGCTGTGCTGCCTGCAGTGCCGATGCAATTGTTGCAGGTATGCCATGCTCGAGCATTGTGTTGATTGCCGCTTCGGTAGTGCCTCCGGGCGATGTGACGTTTTGGCGTAATGTCGCAAGTGGCTCGGTGGATTGTTGCGCCATAAGCGCTGCGCCGAGGGCTGTCTGCAACGTTAGGGTGCGGCTGGTCGCTGGATCTAGGCCCAGAGCGGTACCGGCTTTTGCCATATGTTCCATGAGCAAGAAAAAATACGCTGGGCCACTGCCGGAGACTGCGGTTACCGCATCTAAAAGGGTTTCGTTCGGTACCCAAACCACCTCGCCTGCCGCCTGCAATACATGCTCTGCGGCTTGGCGTTGTTCGCTTTCAACCTGATCATTCGCGTACAACGCGGTCATGCCTGCGCCGACCAGAGCAGGTGTATTAGGCATACATCGAACAATGGGTTGGCCACTGGGAAGCCAGGATTGCAAACTATCGAGGCTAATGCCGGCGGCAATTGATATAACCAATTGAGACTTTGTTACCGTATTTAAGGACTTAAGCACCTGACCGGCGATCTGCGGCTTTACCGCCACCACGATAATGTCAGCGCCGCTAATCGCAATATTGTTGTCCGCCTCAGTGCGTATGCCGATTTCTGCAGCTCTAGCGCGCTGGGCATCGCTCGGGTCTGCGGCGGTCAGATCTGAGGCGCTCATGCCGTTGTGTACCAACCCACGAAGCAGGCTGATGGCCATGTTACCGGCGCCGATAAACGCGATGGTCAAACTATTTCTCCTAGATTGTGCGGGCGCCAAATAAGTCAGTGCCGACGCGGATCATCGTCGCTCCGGCGTTAATGGCGGCCTCTATGTCCGCGCTCATACCCATAGACAGCGTATCCCACTGAGGTAGATCGCTCGCGTACTTTTCGTACAAGTCGTGGTGCAATTGTGCCACGGATTGGTATCCCACCCTAGAATCTGTAGATTTCGCCAATATGGTCATTAGGCCTCTGGGCGCCAGATTGGGCAGAGCGAGAAGCTGCTCTAAAAGGTGTTCGGCGTTTTGTTTATCCACACCGCCTTTATTCGGATCATCGTCCAAATTGACCTGAATCAGTACGTTTAGCGGCTCGGCGAGAGTACGGAATTCATTGAGTCGCTGAGCGACTTTAGAGCGATCTAGAGTTTGTACCCAAGAGAATGCGTTGGCGATGGTTTTGCATTTATTTGATTGGATGCGTCCAATGAAATGCCACTCTAAAGATAATTGTTGGAGGTGCTGAATTTTCTCAACAGCTTCCTGCAGATAGTTCTCACCAAATTGCGTCATACCCAAGGCAACGGCTTCGGTGATCAACTCTGGGGGCTTAGTTTTGCTCACCGCCAGTAGCTCCACAGTATTGGGTTCTCGTTGTGCCGCTTTGCAGGCCGCGTGGATCCGCTCTGAGAGCAGCGCATGACGAGAGGATAGATCAGGCATGGGCATTAATGTCTATTCGCGAATGGGTTAGTGANCCAGGCAGCGGCTGACGGCATTTACAATGGCACAATGATCGCCATCACAGCCCCGCACAATAATACGCTAGGGCAATAGTGGTGTAATTGTTGTGACAGCCTCATGTTCAACTGGTTAATGCATCTTAGTCAGTCAAAATATATTGATATTGCCTGAAGCATCCTATGGCGATGCGTTTGCTCATGGACTGGTTCCAGTGCTTATTGTTGGTGGCCAACGTTGCGCAGCCAGGTTTCGATGATCCGGCATGCAGACTCTTGGTGCAGATCGGTGTTTTGAGCGCTGGCATCCTTTCGGTCCGCACTCCATGAGCTGAGGCGCTCGTCGCTCATGATTACATCGCATCCGGTGCGATGGGCTAAAGCATCGGCAAATTTCTGCGCGCGCCGTGCCATAGCGGATTCGCTATCGTCCATATTTAACGGCAGGCCAACGATGATCGCGATGGGTTGGTATTCGCTCACCAATGCTTTCAACTGCGGCCAATCACTAGGATTGCCATTTTTTGCGAGTAAGGTGCGCAAGCCGGTTGAGTGTCCTGTCACCGTTTGTGCCACAGCAACGCCAATGTGTTTTAGGCCAAAGTCAAAGCCCAGCACGTAACCCTCAGGCAGTTCCTTATTTCTAGTCACCAGTTAACCGTGTCCGACGCTAGCAAGCAGAGCACGCATATCGATTCCCAGCAGCCCCGCCGCTTGATCCAGGCGCTGGTCAAAATCACTGGCAAATAAGATATCTGCAGTAGCCTCGGTGGTCAGCCAGGCGTTGCGTTTGATTTCGTCTTCTAGCTGCCCACCTTGCCAACCGGCATAGCCCAACGCGACGAGTACATGATCCGGGCCACCCGACTCGGTGACATCGCTCAACACCTCCAGNGCTGAAGATAAAAATATGTCTTGGGAGATTTCAATCGAGTGCTCAGATTTTGCATGCGCATAAGGGCTATGCAGTACAAAACCGCGCTCTCGAGATACTGGGCCGCCCAACAATACAGGTGTGTCGAGCCAGCGTTTGTCTACTGGTAAATTCAGTTGCGCGAGTAGTTCGAGAATCGATACATCTGAAGGCTTATTAACCACGATCCCCATAGCCCCATCTTCGTTATGCTCGCAAATATAGGTCAGTGTGTTGGCGAAGTAGTCGCCAGACAGGCCTGGCATGGCAATAAGGAAATGGTTTTTAAGATTCATTGGATACTAATTATGCTACCGGTTGATACCTGTGCCGTATTTTGAGTACTGCCAGGTGCGGGTGAATTCTAGTTGGTCGTAGGCTTTGCGCATCTCTACCGAGAACGGCTGATAGGGTGCGGCCTGCCGAACGGTTTTTAGGGCTGCTTCATCCAACAAAGTGGATCCAGATGATCGCACGATACGTACATAGTTGAGATGGCCGCTGCTGGCGATGCTCACACGCATGATCAGTTCGCCCTGAACATTGCTGGGTGGATAGTTGACTCGTCCCAGACGTTCGCACTTGCGTCGCCACATTGCCAGGTACGCAGTTTCTGCGTCTGTTGTTGCCGCTGTCAGAGATGCTTCATCGAGGCGTCGAATCCGCTCTTGGTTAAGTACTGCAGGATCTTCAATCGGGGTATCGGCGATGGCCGCTATTAGCTGGCTGCGATTTAATCCCTTGGGTAGGGTGGCATTTTGCGTTGCTGGATTATTGCGGGCCGAGATCGCCGGCTGGGGTTCTGGCTGTAGCGAATCCTCCTGCGATTGAAATTCGGCCTTGTTAACAGGTGCAGAGCGATCAGTATTGGCTGGCAAGTCTGACTGGCTTTGAGATTTGCGGCTTTCCGGAACTGCAATAGATACGGACAAGGCGATATGCGGTTGGGGTTCGGTGGATCTCAGACCTATACCGAGTATCAGTGTTGCATGGGCTGCCAAGGCAANAAACAGCCCAAACCATAGCCGATCTTTTGGTCCTATTGGGCTAGCCGCTCTTGTCATCGCCGTGCCGGATGTCAAACCTGGGTGTTCTCCAACTGCTGCAGACAGGTATCGATTAGATCGCCGGCGATATCTAAACCGAACTGTTCGTTAAGCTCGCGGATACAGGTGGGGCAGGTAACATTAATCTCTGTGAGGTAGTCACCGATTACGTCTATACCAACGAACATCAAGCCTCTGCGTTTTAGCTCAGGCCCGATTTGTTGCGCGATCCATTGATCGCGATCGGTTAATGGCCGACCCTCGCCGCGTCCACCAGCGGCGAGATTACCGCGGGTCTCACCGGCTGAAGGGATGCGTGCTAGGGCGTAAGGGACGGGTTCGCCGTTAATCAGCAATATGCGCTTATCGCCATCAACGATTTCCGGCAAGTACACTTGGCCCATAATTTGTTCGCGCCCGCTATTGGTCAATGTCTCCAAGACGACGCTGAGGTTTGGGTCCTGTTCCATAACGCGAAAAATCGATGCGCCGCCCATGCCGTCGAGTTTTTTGAACACCACGTTTGCGTGTTGTTTATGAAATGCTTTGAGCTGGTCCATGCGGCGGCTGACAATGAGCTCGGGGCAGCATTGNNGGAACAGAGTCGCAAACAGTTTNTCGTTGCANTCACGCAANGCACTGGGGCNGTTCACTACCANCACGCCTTCAGCTTCGGCCCGTTCTAANAGATAGGTGGTATAAATGTATTCCATATCAAAGGGCGGATCTTTGCGCATCATTACGATGTCCATCTCTGCCAAGGCAACGGCTTGCTCGTCGCCAAGCGCGTACCAATCATCGCCCGCGGTGTTCGGATCTAGCGTTGCGCAAAAATCATCACGAAGTTTTAGGGCGCGGGTCAGGGCGGTGACCACCCCCGCACTCAGCACGAGTCCATCTTGTTGTAAATAAAAGACCTCGAGGCCGCGTTGCTGGGCCGCTGCGATCATGGCCAGTGTNGAATCTTTCTTCACGGACACGGTTTCAATCGGGTCCATCAAAAAGGCTATTTTTGGCATCGTTTTGTCGCTCGGTAAATCGCGGGGGTTAAGGTTCCCATTGCACAGACATCTAGGCAATAAAAACTCGAGTTGAAGCCTGACCCGAGGAGCCGATGCGGCGAAAATAAAACGCTACAATTGTCCCATGCAAGCGCAAGTGATTAACCAACGCATACGTCAGGACTTTGAGCGTTTGCTGCTTGAATGCCTGACATCTGGGGTGCAAAAAGAGTTGCTGGACAAGCTCGAAGTCCATGCGGGTTACATGCTGCGCTGGAGATCTGTGGTGCCAATGTCCACCCATGGGCAAAGTAGTTGTGCTTTGGCGGCGAGTTATCTGTCAGCAATTGCAGGGGGGGCGGTGCCATTGGACCGGGCTGCCCACTTGCGCCTACGTCAGTTGAGCAAATGTTTGAGCCTTTGGGGTATGGGATCGGTGAATGCTCCCGAGTTCTCCGCTACCGAGCACGAGCTGCTGGAGGCCCTGACGGAGTTGGAAGTTAAAGGCTTGATTGAGCCTATAACCTCTGGGGATGCGGAGGATTCCGAATTTGGCCTTAGAGTAGTGCACATGTTGGACGCCTTTGCAGCATGGTCGACTCAGCCCGGCGCTAGTCCGCTGCAATTAAGTGACGCTTTGTTGGCGCTCAAAGGTCTAGCGCAACAGCACCAAGATCAGCGGATCATGGAATTAGCCTGGGCCACCGCGAACATGCTGGATCGCGTTATAGACGGCACATTAGCGCTGACTGAGGAATTCAAAGACGTTGTTAATCGCGCCGCTAAGTTGCTGATCATCGCCTTTGTTTTCCAAGTTTGGAGTGCCGAGGATGAGTGGGAGTACGCCCAAACTATTGAAGATGCAGACTTGCTGGCGTCAGGGGGCGATGTCGGTTCTTTATAGGCCCAGCGGCTAATCGTCGGTGTTTGTTGGCCATCNGGCTGCCTGATGAATCAAGGTCAGTGCGGCAGCGGGCATGGTTTCGGCGCGCAGGGTCAGCGTACCCATACGATAGCCTTCTGCCTGATAATCAGCGAAAGCGCGGAGTTCTTCCGGGCTAAAGCCGCCCTCCGGACCAATAAAAACTACCCGATCTTGTGGAGCAAGTTGGTTCGGCGCTGGATTTGCTTGAGGATCAAAAAAAATTAAGTGGCTATCGGACTGGCTCAGTTGCGCGAGCATGGGCGCGAGTTGTGACGGATTATGCAGAGTCGGGAGATTTATCTGCCCACACTGTTCACAGCTGGCAACAATGACCTTATGCCAATGTTCGAGTTTGCCCAGCATTCGTTGCTTATTCAGTTTAACGTTGCTGCGCTGACCCTCGAGTAAGTAAATGTCGGTAGCGCCAAGTTCTGTGGCCTGTGCGATCGCCCGGTCCATTGGTTGCCCCTTAATGAGGCCAATCGCCACACCCAGCTTCGAGCTTCGCGGTCGCGCGGTAACGGTCTGGGTTAAGATCCTCAGCTCAGTTTGACGCGGGTTGTCGGCAACGATTTCGCACGCGAAGACGTTACCGGCGCCGTCGAATATTTCTACTGCGTCGCCGCGGACAAGGCGCAGCACTCGGCACAGGTAATTGGAGCGTTCTGCGTTTAGCAACAGCTGCTGCTCGACAGCATGGGAACCAAACACATAAAAGCGCTGGGCCATGATGGTTAACTCACGTTAAGACCAAGGTTGGCGCACACCTTAGTGGTCGCGCCCCAGCGATTTAGCGTATAAAAGTGCAGGGCCGGTGCCCCCAGCTCGATCAGCTGCTCGCACAAACGCGTCACCACTTCGACACCGAATTTCCCCAGCTCTTGGTCAGAATCTTGGCGCTGGGCCATCGCTCGATCGAGCCAGCGTGGGATATCCGCACCAGCTTTTTCAGAAAAACGGCACAGAGATGCGTAATTGGTAATGGGCATTACACCCGGAACAATTGGAATATCAATCCCTAGGCTTTGACACTGGTGGATAAAATACCCATAGGCTTCAATGTTGTAGAAATATTGGGTTATCGCTACGTCTGCCCCTGCGTCCACCTTGCGCTTGAAAAACATAAGATCGTCCTGGCTTGAAGTGGAGTCAGGATGCACCTCTGGATAGGCGCCAACAACGATCTCAAAGCGGTCGCCGAAGTGTTGGCGGATTAATCGCACCAAATCTTCAGCGTATTGCGGGTTATGTGCATCAGATTCTGCCTGGTCGCCACGTAGGCACAGAATTTTCTTTACGCCTAATTCTTTGTAGTAGGCGACCAGATCCAGGGTGCCATGTTGATCGGTGCCGCCTACTGATAAATGCGGCACCGCATTCCAACCGCGGTCCATGAGATCGGTTACCGTTTGTTTGGTGCCTTCCTTGGTGCTGCCGCCAGCGCCGTAGGTTACGGAGAAATACTCAGGGCNAAGAGCCGCGAGTTTTGTGGCAGTGCCGGCCGTTAACTTTTCTCGCCCTGCGGTATCGCGGGGCGGGAAAAATTCGAAGCTAACGGGAGTCATTGATTTTAGGGCCATGGTCCTTCTCGGATAGGCCCTTAAAAATGCTAGGCCAAAGCTTGCGCGAGTAATTCGGCTTTATCGGTTCGCTCCCAGCTAAAACTCTCCTCGGTGCGGCCAAAGTGACCGTACGCTGCGGTAGTTTGATAGATGGGTCTTTTCAGATCCAACATCTCAATAAGCCCACGTGGTCGCAAGTCAAAGTGTTCACGCACAAGTTGAACGATCTTGTCATCGCTGAGCTTGCCGGTGCCAAAGGTATCAAGACTGATTGAGGTGGGCTCTGCGACACCGATTGCATAGCTCACTTGAATTTCGCAGCGCTTTGCCAAGCCGGCGGCGACAATGTTCTTCGCCACATAGCGGCCGGCGTAAGCGGCCGAGCGGTCAACTTTTGATGGGTCTTTACCAGAGAAGGCCCCGCCGCCGTGGCGCGCCATACCACCATAGGTGTCAACGATAATTTTGCGCCCTGTTAGGCCGCAGTCACCCACCGGGCCGCCGATGATAAATTGCCCTGTTGGGTTGATGAAAATTTTGGTGTCCGCAGAAATCCAATTTTGCGGCAGCACTGGTTTAATCACCTCTTCCATGATCGCTTCATGCAGATCTTGCTGGCTGATATCAGGGCTGTGCTGTGTGGACAACACCACGGCGTCGATGCCGGTTGGGTTGCCGTCCTCATCGTAGCGGAAGGTCAACTGACTCTTGGCATCGGGTCGTAGAAAGGACAACGAGGCGCGGCGCATTTCTGCCTGCCGCTGCACCAGACGGTGCGAGTAGGTCAACGGTGCAGGCATTAATACATCGGTNTCATCAGTGGCATAACCGAACATCAGGCCCTGATCGCCGGCGCCTTGCTCATGGTCGTTGGTTTCGTCCACCCCCATGGCTATATCGGAGGACTGCTGGCCTAAAGCATTAACCACGGTACAGGACTCAGGATCGAAGCCAACGTCAGGGCTGTTATAGCCAATATCCGCCACCACTTCGCGCACCAATTTGTCTATGTCCACTTGGGCGTTACTGCGTACTTCGCCGGCAACTACGATAAGACCGGTTTTAATTAAGGTCTCGCAGGCAACTCTTGACTCTGCATCCTGAGCAAGCATGGCGTCGAGGACCNCGTCTGATACCTGGTCTGCGACTTTGTCGGGGTGACCTTCCGAGACAGATTCAGAAGTAAAAAGATTGTTATCGGCCATAGTTCGAACTCACACTGGTTTACTAAATAGAGTGCCGGGCGCATCGCCGTAGGCGAGGAGCGAGGGATATTAAGCCATATGGCAAGTATTTGGATAGAACCAGGCGTGGCAGTTTGCTCAAGTTTTGCATGAAACAATTGCGTGCACGGAGACAAAGTTCGACAATGTTCGCGCATATTCCTGGGAGCTCTAATGCCATCAAGATTTGAACTTGCCAACGCGATTCGTGTGTTGGCCATGGACGCTGTGCAGGCAGCAAAAAACGGTCACCCAGGCGCGCCCATGGGGTTAGCCGATGTGGCCGAGGTGTTGTGGCGAGATTACCTCAAATATAATCCGGCGGATCCTCAATGGGTCAACCGTGACCGCTTTGTATTGTCCAATGGCCACGGCTCCATGCTGCTATACGCGTTACTGCACTTAACCGGCTACGACGTCAGTTTGCAGGATCTAAAAGATTTTCGGCAACTCCACGCCAAGACTGCAGGGCATCCGGAATTTGGTGAATGCCCAGGTGTTGAGACTACTACCGGCCCGCTTGGCCAGGGGTTTGCCACCGCTGTGGGCATGGCTCTAGCTGAGCAAAAGCTTGCCACTGAATTCAATCAAGCAGATACCGCCGTTGTGGATCACCGGACCTGGGTGATTGTCGGTGATGGTTGTTTGATGGAGGGTATTTCCCACGAGGCTGGCTCTTTGGCAGGCACCCTGGGTCTGGGCAAATTGATTTGCATCTACGACGACAACGGCATTTCAATCGACGGTGCAGTGGACGGCTGGTTTAGCGAGGATGTCCCGGCGCGCTTTGAAGCGTATGGCTGGCGTGTAATCCGTAATGTGGACGGTCACGATGCAGACGAAATTTCCCAAGCGCTGCAGACAGCGACAGATTCGGATGGACGCCCCACATTAGTGTGTTGCCGCACTACGATCGGGTTCGGCTCGCCGAACAAACAAGGCACTGCTGGTGTGCATGGAGCGGCGTTAGGTGAAGATGAAATCGCCGCTACTCGCGAGGCCCTAGGTTGGTCCCATGCGGCTTGGGATATTCCAGCGGAATACTATGAGGCTTGGGATCAAACCCGGCGTGGTCAAGACAGTCAGCAAAAATGGCAACAGGAATATGAGCGCTTTGCTGCCGACCAGCCTGCCCAGGCCGCTGAGTTCGAACGTCGTATGGCTGGTGCGCTGCCAGAAAATTGGTCTGAGGCGATTGACGCCTTTGCCGTGGCAGAGCAGCAAGCGTTATCCGTTACGGAAACCCGTAAAGCCTCCCAGCGTTGTATTGGCGCGATAGCCCAAGGTATTCCCGAGTTATTTGGTGGTTCTGCAGATTTAACTGGATCGAACAATACCCGTTGGGATGGCGCGACCGATGCTCAGCATATGAGCTATGGAGTGCGAGAATTTGCCATGACGGCGATCAGCAACGGGCTGCAGCTGCACGGCGGCTATCGGCCGTTCACCGGCACATTTCTGATCTTTATGGAGTATGCGCGAAATGCAGTGCGTTTGGCCGCTCTGATGAAAACGCCTAATATTTTTGTGTACACCCATGATTCGGTAGCTGTGGGCGAAGACGGCCCCACTCACCAACCCGTAGAGCAGATCAGTAATCTGCGCAGCACGCCGAATCTCTTTACCTGGCGGCCCTGCGATACCGTTGAGTCTGCGGTGGCTTGGAAACATGCAATCGCCAGCCGCACCGCACCAACGGCACTGATTTTTACTCGGCAAAAGACACAGGCACAGATGCGGGATGGGCAAACCTTCGACAACATTCAGCGTGGTGGCTATACGCTGATTGATTGTGATGAGACACCTCAAGGGATAATCATTGCTACGGGTTCAGAGGTCGAGGTTGCGGTGGCTGCGGCTCAGCAGCTTACTGCAGAAGGAGTGCCTGTGCGGGTGGTATCAATGCCCTGCGTAGAACTCTTCAGTGCTCAAGATTCCGTATATCAACAGCAGGTATTACCGCCCTCGGTTAGGGCTCGGGTTGCAGTAGAGGCCGGACACCCAGACTTATGGCATAAGTTTGTTGGGCTCGACGGAGCAGTGGTCGGTATCGACCGTTATGGGTTATCGGCGCCCGGAGATCAGGCACTGGAAGTCTGCGGCATCACCCCAGCTGCAGTAGTGGCCGCAACCAAGCGGGTAATGGATGCATGATCCTAGTGTGAGTGGCACAGAAGCTATAAGAAACAGCAGCGATAAGAAGTTATAGGTTGTAGGCACCATGCAAACACCCCAAATCATACCCATGACTGCAGTGGACTTGAGCGGCAAGCGTGTCTTTATTCGCGCCGACCTTAATGTGCCGGTGCATGCGGGCCTGGTGTCCAGTGACGCGCGCATTGTTGCGTCGCTGCCAACGATAAAACAGGCGCTGGCCAGTGGGGCCAGTGTAACGGTGATGTCGCATCTTGGACGTCCGACCGAAGGTCAGGTTGAGGCAGAATTTTCGCTGCAGCCTGTGGCAAAACGGTTAGCTGAATTATTGCAAACCGATGTGCCACTGATTCACAGCATCGAGGACTGCGCTGACAACCAAGGCCTGGCGTTGCTCGAAAACATTCGCTTTTTCCCGGGTGAAAAAGCCAATGATGACGATCTAGCCCAGCGGCTTGCAGACCAATGTGATGTCTTCGTGATGGATGCCTTTGGTACCGCTCACCGCGCTCATGCGTCGACCCATGGCATTGCGAAATTTGCACCGGTTGCGTGTGCGGGTCTGTTGCTGCAAGCGGAACTTGCAGCGTTAAAGGATGCTTTGGCTGCGCCCAAGGTGCCGATGTTAGCGATTGTTGGTGGCGCCAAAGTATCCACCAAACTGGAAGTATTAGAGTCCCTGGCGGGCATTGCTCAGCAGATTTTGGTGGGCGGCGGAATTGCCAATACCTTTATCGCCGCTGCAGGATACTCGGTAGGTCAGTCATTGCATGAGCCTGATCTAATCGAGACCGCCAAACGTATTATGCAAAAAGTGGCGGTGCCGTTGCCCGAGGATGTCATTGTGAGCAAAGAATTCGCCGCATCTGCTGTGGCTCAGGTGCGCAATATCAGTGACGTGGCGGCGGATGAAATGATTTTAGATATTGGTCCGGCGACAGCGCGTGCTTGGGCGCAACAATTGCTGGACGCTAAAACAATCCTATGGAACGGCCCTGTGGGAGTATTCGAGTTCGATCAGTTTGGTGAAGGCACCAGAGTTTTGGCCGAGGCTGTAGCGCAAAGCCAAGGCTTTTCCATCGCCGGAGGTGGCGATACATTAGCGGCAATCGATAAATATGCTGTCCCCGAGGGTGTCTCTTATATCTCCACAGGAGGAGGCGCGTTTTTAGAATTTGTCGAGGGCAAGTTGTTGCCTGCGGTGGATATACTGGCACAGCGCAGCACAGAGTAATCCGATGGATGAACTCACTACAATAAATTTAATGAGCAGGAGAACATCATGGCTCTAATCAGTATGCGTCAATTGCTGGATCATGCCGCGGAAAACGATTACGGCGTACCAGCTTTCAATGTGAATAACTTAGAGCAGATGCGCGCCATCATGGAAGGCGCCTATGAAACCCAGTCGCCGGTGATCGTGCAGGCATCGGCAGGCGCAAGAAAATACGCGGGGCCGACATTTTTGCGGCACTTGATCCTTGCAGCGATCGAAGAGTTTCCCGATATTCCAGTGGTTATGCATCAAGATCATGGCGCCTCGCCTGCGGCGTGTCAGCGCTCGATTCAATTAGGCTTCAGCTCAGTGATGATGGACGGGTCGCTGCTGGAAGATCAAAAAACACCCGCTGAATATGATTACAACGTTGACGTAACCCGTAGGGTCGTCGATATGGCTCACGCTTGTGGTGTCTCGGTTGAAGGCGAGCTGGGCTGTCTTGGGTCATTGGAATCCGGCACTGCTGGTGAAGAAGATGGAGTCGGTGCGGAAGGTGTTTTATCCATGGAACAGATGCTCACGGATCCGGAGCAAGCCGCAGATTTCGTGCAGAAAACTGGGGTAGATGCTCTAGCGATTGCGATCGGCACCTCTCACGGCGCGTACAAATTCAGCCGGCCGCCCACGGGAGATATTCTGGCAATAGAGCAGGTGAAAGCCATTCATAGCCGCCTGCCCAATACCCACCTCGTGATGCACGGTAGTTCGTCGGTGCCTCAGGAATTGC
This sequence comes from Gammaproteobacteria bacterium, assembly GCA_002684495.1. Classification (GTDB taxonomy): domain Bacteria; phylum Pseudomonadota; class Gammaproteobacteria; order Pseudomonadales; family Azotimanducaceae; genus UBA4421. The sequence continues at coordinate 55,897 of NYVG01000043.1, forward strand.
TTGCAGAAATTAATCAATACGGTGGTGAAATTCCGGAAACCTATGGTGTGCCGGTTGCCGAAATTCAGCAGGGCATCAAACATGGGGTGCGCAAAGTAAATATCGATACAGACCTGCGTCTTGCGTCTACAGCGGCGATTCGTAAATTTCTGGCGAGCAACAAATCCGAGTTTGATCCGCGTAAATATCTCACTGCCTCCACAGAGGCTATGAAGGCAGTGGTCATTGACCGCTATAAAGCGTTCGGCACCGAGGGTCAGGCGCAAAAACTCAAGCCTTATTCCCTTGACGGCATGCACGATCAATATGCGTCTGGTGCTCTAAACCCGGTGGTTCAATAACCACGCAGAACCAGTGACGTGACAGAAACGCGCGGTCAGAGTCCATTCAATGACGCCAATCTTTTGGCAGCGCTGGCCTGTTATCCCGTGGATGACGGCCGCTACAGTCAGGCAGATGGTCTAGCGTTAGCAGAGTATTATACGTTCTACGGGCTCAACTTTGCGGCTACGGAGGCCACCATGGGCATTGTTGGGGTGGCCGGAGAGCGTATTGCTGTGCAGACCTTTCGGCCAGCTAATAGTCATAATGGTCGATGGGCCTTGGTCAGTCACGGTTATTATGACCATGCTGGTTTATACGGGCACCTGATTCAACAACTGTTGCGGCGCGGTGTAGGGGTGCTGATTTTCGATCATCTCGGCCACGGACTGTCTACTGGCCAACCGGCGACCATTGATCGGTTTCAAAGTTACGTTGACGTTCTGGCATGCATTCACGCGCTGGCTGATGACATTATCGGCTGTGAACCCAGTCATTGGATTGGTCAGAGCATGGGTGGTGCGCTGCTGATGGAGTACGAGCAGCAACAGCAGCTCTGCCCTAGNGGCGAATTTATTTTGTTGGCGCCACTGGTGCGTCCCTATGGCTGGCCATTACTGCAGTGGTATTTCGTATTAATTAAGCGCTGGGTCACGGCAAGACCCCGGGATATGCGCAGTAATATGCAACCGGAGTTCAACGAGTTTTTGGTCAAAGACCCGTTTCAAGCAGACACGCTGCCGGTGGCGTGGGTGCAAGCTATGGTGGACTGGTTTACCCAGTTCGAGGCCTATCCAGGCAGTAAGGTAAATGCCAAGATTGTTCAGGGTTATGCGGATAAAACGGTCAGTTATCGTCATGATCTGCCGGTTTTAAGTCGCCGTTATCAAGGTGCCAGTATGCTTACTCTGCCCAGCGCGCGACATCACTTAGTGAATGAAGTGGATGCCTTACAACAACAGATATGGGCCTGGTTAGATAATGAGTGCCAATGGTGAATTCGATTAGGGTCAGTCTCAGGAGGTGAGTAGTGCTCGCAGAGATCCTCGGTAATAAACAGATCCGAACGGATCAAGANAGCCTGCAACATTGGGGTAAGGATTGGACCAATGGTTTTACGGTCGCGCCCAGTGCGGTGGTATTCCCGGAAACCATCGAGCAGCTTCAGGAACTGGTTCGCTATGCTATTTCCGCGGGTGTGAAGTTAGTGCCCAGTGGCGGTCGAACTGGGCTCTCTGGTGGTGCGGTGGCGAGCAATGGTGAGGTGGTAGTGTCATTTGACCGCATGAACAAGATTCTGGATTTCTCAGAGCAGGATCGCATTGTCACTTGCCAACCGGGAGTGATCACCGCCAATTTGCAGGATTTCGCAGAGCAACAGGGCCTTTTCTATCCTGTGGATTTTGCCTCCTCTGGCTCGAGCCAAATAGGCGGCAATGTATCGACTAATGCAGGTGGCATCAAAGTGATTCGTTATGGCCTTACCCGGGATTGGATTGCGGGTTTAAAAGTTGTGACCGGAACCGGTGCCTTATTGGATTGCAACGCGGGCCTGGTAAAGAACGCCACAGGCTACGACTTTCGACATTTAATGATTGGTGCCGAAGGTACTCTGGGCCTGCTGGCAGAGCTTGATGTGCAACTGACCGCAATGCCGGAACCCCAGGTGGTCATGGTCATGGGCGTGCCCAACGTGGGTGATCTATTGAAAATCCTGCAGNCCTTTAATGCCGGTCTGACTCTTTCGGCATTCGAATTTTTCTCTGACGTTGCCCTACAAAAGGTCCGCGACCATCGCAGCTTGCCGGCACCGTTGAGCCAGCCCGAAGCGTTTTATGCCCTGGTAGAGTTTGATGAATCCGCNAACACTGCTGCCGAAGCTGCTTTTGCGTCGTGTATGGAAGCTGGTTGGGTGACTGATGGAGTGGTTAGTCAATCGGCAAGTCAGGCCGCTGCGTTGTGGCAATTGCGTGAGGGTATATCTGAAGCCATTGCACCTTATACGCCCTATAAGAATGACTTGTCGGTACGTATTAGCGACGTGCCGGAATTCCTAGCGGATGTCGATAACTATGTAGCCAGCAGTTTCCCCGACTTCGAAGTCTGCTGGTACGGGCATATTGGCGATGGCAATTTGCACCTGAATATCTTGCGTCCAGAACATATGAGTGTTGAAGAGTTTTTTCATCACGGGCATGCCATGAGTCCAAAAATCTTTGCTCTGGTAGCTGAGCGGCGCGGCAGCATCTCTGCGGAGCACGGGGTTGGTTTGTTAAAGCGAGACTTCTTAGACTTTTCTCGTAGTCCGGAAGAAATCGCATTGATGCGCGGATTAAAGGGACTATTTGATCCCCATGAAATTTTCAATCCGAATAAGTTATTGCCCGTCGACGATGGATTGGCGGCAGCAAAAAACTAGTCAATCTCGATAATTTCATCAGGGGTAGCGAGCAGAATGCAATCCGCTGGTGCCAGCGCAAATAAGCCATTGCATACCACGCCCGGTATATCATTGATGCTGGACTCCATCTCCTCGGGTCGCTCAATGCGCATGTCATGCACATCAAGTATCCAGTTGCCGTTATCGGTCACCACGTTTTCGCGCCATTCGGGGCGGCCGCCCCATGCCACTAATTGTCTAGCGACGGCGCTGCGCGCCATAGGTATGATTTCAACCGGTAGCGGGAAGCCGCCCAGTTGGGTCACCCGCTTGCTGATGTCAGCGATACAAATAAATTGCTCCGCGGCACTGGCGACAATTTTTTCTCTGGTCAGAGCCGCGCCGCCGCCTTTGATTAACTGTTTTGCATCGTTCAACTCATCGGCGCCATCCACGTAAACATCAACGGCGGGCGCGGCATTTAGATCGAGCACGGTAATGCCGAGTTTCTGCAGGCGCTCGGTTGAGGCGTCGCTTGAAGAAACCGCAGCGTCAAAGGTGTGTTTTATTGCCGCCAATTGGTCGATAAAACAATTGGTTGTGGAGCCTGTTCCGACGCCAACGATGCTCTTGCTTGAGAGCAATGGCGCAATTTTTTTGATCGCTGCCGCCGCCGCTTTTACTTTCTGCTGGTGGGCGGGATCGACAGCNTCTGATTTTAGTTCGCTAATGACTGGTTCCTACAGGCGATAAGTTGGAAAATGGTGACATGTTAGAGACCTATGTAAAGAAAATTTTGTCGTCGCGAGTTTACGAAGTTGCTGATGAGACGCCACTAACCCGGGCTGCGACGTTGAGTCGACGTTTCGGTGTCGATGTGCGTCTGAAGCGTGAAGACTTGCAGCCAGTATTTAGCTTCAAGCTGCGCGGTGCGTACAACAAGATCAGCCAATTATCTGCTGACGAGCTCGCGTGTGGGGTAATTACCGCATCAGCTGGCAATCATGCCCAAGGTGTTGCTATGGCCGCTCAGCGTTTGGGCATCAAAGCGACCATTGTGATGGGCCGCAATACCCCGAGTATTAAAGTGAATGCGGTTCGCGCGCGCGGGGCAAAAGTGATTTTACATGGCGACAGCTATGACCAAGCGTCTGCTCATGCCACTGCATTGGCGGCTGCTGAACGCCTGGTTTATGTTCCGCCCTATGACGACGTCGATGTGATTGCTGGCCAAGGCACCATCGGTATGGAAATCGTCAATCAGTACCCTGGGGATCTAGACACAATCTTTGTGCCTGTAGGCGGTGGTGGCTTAATTGCGGGTATCGCAGCTTACGTCAAATATCTGCGTCCAAAAACTAAGATCATCGGCGTGGAAGCTGAAGGGTCGGCGTGTTTATACGCGGCACGACAGGCCGGTAAGCGCGTGCGCTTGCCGGCAGAAACACTGGATCTCTTCGCCGACGGAGTCAGCGTTGCTCAAGTGGGCGCAGCGCCGTTCAAGATTGCCAAGCACTATGTTGATGATGTAGTGGTGGTGAATTCCGACGAAATTTGTGCGGCCATTAAGGATGTTTTTGAGGACACACGCTGTGTCTCGGAACCTGCTGGCGCGTTAGCTATCGCAGGGATGAAACGCTATCTGGCTCAGGTGACGGGTATTAACTCGGCAGTCGCCATCGTCAGTGGCGCCAATGTTAATTTCGACCGTCTAAGGCACATCTCGGAGCGCGCTGAGGTGGGTGAAGAACGCGAGGCGATCCTAGCGGCGAAGATTGATGAGCGTGCGGGGAGCTTCCTGCGTTTTTGTAAAGCGCTGGGACGCCGGGCAATTACTGAATTCAATTACCGCTTTGCCGACGCGGGCAGCGCGCATATCTATGTAGGTCTTGGTGTGGATTCTCAGGCAGATCGAGCAGCAGTGGTTGAGAGCCTACAGGAAAAGAACTATACCGTGCTTGATATGACTGATAACGAAGCGGCTAAGTTGCACGTGCGCCACATGGTGGGCGGTAGAAGCCCCGAAGGCATTGACGAGCTGTTGTACCGTTTTGAGTTTCCCGAGCGCCCCGGAGCCTTATTGCAGTTTTTGACCGGCCTCGGGCAGCGATGGAACATCAGCCTATTCCATTATCGTAATCATGGTTCGGCCTGGGGGCGGGTATTAGTCGGCTTTGCGGCGTCGAAAAAAGATCAGGCGGCGTTGAATAAGTACCTAAAAGAGATTGGTTACCGTTTTTGGTCGGAGCAAGATAATCCGGCGTACAAAATGTTCCTGCAGTAGCAGCGTCAGTTGGCGTTATTGTGCTTTAGCCATTCGTCCTCGAATGCCAGCAGAGTGGTATCGGTTATTCGGTCAACGTACAGCTTGCCGTCGAGATGATCGAATTCGTGTTGCATAACGGTAGCTAAGAAACCACGCAGTTCGAGTTCCTCAGTTTGTTTGGCAGCGCTGGTATAGGTTACCCGGATGTGCTGTGGCCGTTCGACGAAGCCGCGTAGCCCGGGCACTGATAAGCAGCCTTCCCAAAAGCCCTCGCACTGGTCGTCTAGCACTTCGATAACGGGGTTGAAAAATACCGTCAGCGGCATTGCTTCGATGTCACCGTAGCGGGTGGGCCCTCCGGGAATTTCGATGATGGCGACGCGCAGATCCTCGTCAATTTGCGGCGCCGCTAGACCTATGCCGCCAGCCTCCGCAAGGGTATCCACCATATCCTCTATTAGACGCTGCATTTCTGGTCTGTCGATATGCGCTATGTCAACGGGCTGGGCTACCTGGCGCAAATTCGGGTGACCCATACGTAAAATTTGTCTTATCGCCATGCTGTCTTACCTAGTGAACTTCTCGATGGTCGTGTCTGTTACCACCATATCCAGCGGTACGTCCCATTGTTCGCAAGGCAATGGGGCTGTTGTCTGTTGCTCGCTGAAGGCAATGCCTATCAGGGTCGGCCGCTCTGTGGGTTCCGCAAAAAATCGATCGTAATAGCCGCCGCCCATGCCGAGCCGATTACCCTGCCCATCGAACGCCACCAAGGGTACCAAGGCGCAGTTGAGATCGCTGGCTTGGGCTATATCCGTTCGGTCTGCTGGCTCCAGCAAGCCGAAGCGGTTTTTTTTCAAAGGGGCGTCTGGGTGATACTGGGTGAAGGTCATGTGGCCGCGCTCGTCATCGATACAGGGTAAGAAAATAGACTGCAGACGGTGCCATGCGAGCTTGATAAAAGCATCAACCGATGCCTCTTCCGGACTCGCTAAATAGGCTGCGATACGTTGGCTATTGGTCAGTACAGCTAGGTCTTCAAGACGCTGGTTAATGCGTTGAGTTTTGCGGCTGCGGGAAGGGGCGTCTAAGTGCTGACGCAAGGATCGGTAACGGGCGCGTAGCGTGGGCTGGTTGGTCATGCCTACATCGTCGATTGGCAGAATTAATGTTCCCGGAGATGCCGCTGTTGGTTTGCCCTGAACCGTTGAGATTCAAGGCGGAGACCCCAGCTAAACCGAAGGCGACCCATAATATTGGGTATGCACACTGGCGTAGCGAAAGAACCTCCTGAGGTTTTTATAACGGCTCAAGGACGCGACCACTGGCTAACATCCCAGGAACCCACAGAGTATAACGGCTAATGGCTTGGCCACCAGTGGTGATTTTTGACCAAAAGTCAGATCTGCATCTGTTTATTAGCGCTAATCGCATCCGCCACCCGATCACTGAGCTTTTGCACTCGCGCTGCTACTTTGGCTTGGGCGTCAGTTTGCTTATTTTTGTTCTGCAATAGCTCGTTGCTGACATTTAATGCGGCCATCACCGCCACACGGTCAAGCCCGACCACGCGCCCAGAGGCACGAATGGATTCCATTAACGAATGCAGATAATGGGCAGCTTCGCGTAGCGACTCTTCTTCGCCCGCCGGACAAGCGACCTGATAGTCCTTGCCGACTATAGAAACAGTGAGCGTCTTGGTTTCTGCTGTCATAACTGGATTGTCTCCGAACGATGTTCTGTATAAGGCAATAAATTAGCTGCGCTCTAAGGATTTGAGGCGTGTAATCATCGCTTCAACACTGGTCGTGGCAGTCTGATTTTTCTCGAGTAGCTTGGCGCGCTCAAGGCTCCATTGCTGTTGCTGTGCACGCAGCGCCCGATTTTCATTGGTCAGCACCTCAGTCAGCGCTATCAGGTCGTCAACGCGACGGGTTAGTTGATCGAGCTGCGCGGATTGATCACTTGCATCGTTCATGTAGCTTCACTGGTATTTCGGCGGACAGTGCGCAATAGTTTGCGCCCTTTAATGTTTATTGTGTAGTCCTACCACCGTGTCCGATTTAGATCATAAAGCGCAACTGGCGACCGTACTGCTGTCTCGTCAAGAACTCCATGGCATGGTGGCGGGCTTTCTTGCCGCATCAGCCTGTCCCACGGTGGAGGATTTTCCACTGAGCGAGCTAGTCGCTCTGGCTGGTGATCAGGCGTTAACAGACGAACAGGCCGTGTTGGACTTTGTTGCAGCAAGCCTAGCCAACCTGCGTGACGAAGATATGGGGTTTGCGCCACTCATCGCTGATGACGAAGAACCACTGGCTCAGCGAGTTGATGAGTTGGCAGAATGGTGTGGCAGTTTTCTCAGTGGCTTTGCGGCGGCGAATGCAACGGGTCGTGATCAGTTGCCCGTGGATATTCAAGAAATTATCCGCGACTTTGCGACCCTTTCTGCAATGGGGTCTGATGTGGAATTTGCAGAAGCAGACGCCGAATCGGCTCAAGACGAAGAGTCCTTTAGTGAAATATACGAATACGTTCGCGTCAGTGTGCTATTGGTGCTGGCATTGCTCGATGAAGATCAGCCTGATGCTGAACAGGACCTTGTGCAGTGATGCAACTTGGTCAGGCTGAGTTTGCGCAGCGCCGGCGTCAACTTATGGACGCGATGGAACCGGGCTCCATTGCTCTGGTGCCTGGTGCAGTTATGCAGCGGCGTAATCGCGACATCGACTATGCATTCCGCCAAGACAGCGATTTGTTGTATCTATGTGGCTTTGACGAACCGGATGCGGTGCTTGTTTTAGTCCCTGAACGTAGCCAGGGCGAAGTCATTATGTTTTGCCGCGATCGAGATGCTCGGGCAGAGCAGTGGGATGGCGGCATCTGTGGCCCTGAGCGCGTTGCCGAGCGTTATGGGGTCGACGACGGCTTTCCAATTGCCGATCTGGATGACATTTTACCGGGGCTGTTGGAGGGGCGCCGTCGTATCTACTTAACCATGGGTGAATACCCCGCTTTTGACCAGCGCCTTCTAAGCTATGTGGCCACCATTCGCAGCCGCGAAGCCGGGGGCGCGATACCGCCTGGGGAATTTGTATCCCTTAAACATCTGTTGCACGAACAGCGCCTGATTAAGAGTGAGGCTGAAATAGCAATAATGCGCGAGGCCGCAGATATCAGTGCTCAGGCGCATATTCGGGCCATGCAAAATTGCCAGGCCGGCACTACCGAGGCGCAGCTCGAAGCGGAATTGAGCTATCAGTTTATGCGCAGCGGCGCCCGGCACAGTGCCTATCCGAGTATTGTTGGCAGCGGCGCCAATGCCTGCATACTGCACTACACCGATAATGATTCGACGCTACAAAGTGGTGAGTTGGTGCTGATTGATGCCGGCTGCGAATACCAGCACTACGCCGCNGACATTACCCGCACATTTCCTGTCTCCGGCGAATTTTCACCAACCCAGCGCGCCCTCTATGACATTGTGCTGGCGGCGAACCAAGCGGCGATTGCCCAGTGTCACCCGGGTGCACCGTTTAATGCACCCCACGAAGCCGCGATAGCAACCATGGTCGACGGCTTGCTAGCGCTAGGCCTACTGCAAGGCTCGGCCGCGGATATTATCCGCAGCGAGGCGTATTTGCAGTTTTGTCCGCACAAGAGTTGCCACTGGTTGGGCCTCGATGTCCATGACGTTGGCGATTACCGCCTTGCTGGCGAGTGGCGGCCGCTGCAGCCAGGGATGGTGCTTACCGTGGAACCTGGAATCTACATCCCGGCCGACGTCACTGTGCGCGATAACCAGCAATCGAGCAAAACCAGAGGGTTTGCGATCGAGGCTGCTCGGGGCACGGGTATTCGGATTGAAGATGATGTACTGATTACCGTGTCCGGGTGTGAGGTTTTAAGCCGGCGCGTTCCCAAAACAGCAGATGAGATCGAAGCGCTAATGAGGGCTGCGTGAGTAGTGGTCAACACATTGCCATTGCAGGCGCAGGTCCAGTAGGTGCGGTAGCCGCACTGGCACTTCAGCAACGTGGCTTTGCGGTAACCATTATTGATCGTATAAAGCCCACGTCTGGTCCACATGGTTTAGGCATGGATATACGCAATGTGGCGCTGTCTCAGGGATCGCGCCAACTCATTGAGAGCGTAATTACCTGGCCACAACAAGCAGGCATGTTTAAAACGATGCACGTTTGGGAGCAGTGGGGTGTCAACGCGCTAAATTTTGATGCCGCGGAACTGGGCAGCGACTGCCTAGGCTGGATCGCTGAGGTAGCGCCATTGCTGCAGGCGTTGTGGCAACNACTAGAGGCTAATGTAGATATCCGCGTGGTGTTAGGCGACATTCAGGCGGTAGAGGCTAATGCTACGGGCGTGATTNTGAAGGTTGCNGAAGAAACACTGCATGCTGATTTCTTGTTTGCAGCGGACGGAGCACGCTCGGCCGTGCGCAATTTGTTAGAGGTGCCCACCGAGGTTTGGGCCACCGGCCAGAGCGCCTTGACCACAGTTGTTGAAACCGAGCACAGCCATGAGCACACAGCGTGGCAGCGTTTTCTAGTTGACGGACCGTTGGCGTTTTTGCCCAGCAAGCACGAGCATTGTTGTTCAGTGGTTTGGTCCCAATCGCCGGCATCGCTAGAGACAAACCTTGAGCTCGCTGACGACGAATTTTCTCAACGTTTGGGTGCGGCATTGGAGAATCGGTTAGGCCGCATTGTGCAAGTCGGGCAACGCTTGAGTTTCCCGCTGCAGCAGCAGCTGGCGCGTAGCGCACAGCCGCGTCCCCGGGTATTGCTTATTGGTGATGCGCTGCGGGTGGTGCATCCGCTCGCCGGTCTGGGTGTAAATCTCGGGCTGGAAGACGTCAGTGCGTTACTGCAGCGGGTAGATGAAACAACCGCAGATTTAGCCCCAGAATGTTTCACGAAATTTGCTCGCCAACGCTTGCTAAAATCACAGCTGATGTTGCGCATTATGGCAGGCCTGAAAACGCTATACGGGCAACCGGCACCGCTACTAAGTTGGATTCGTAATGTAGGCGTAGGCGCAGTAAATCAGTCTGACTGGCTAAAACGCCAAATCATGATTGAAGCCCTAGGAGGGCGCGAAGTTTTGGCGCGAAAAAACTAAAACTCGCACCGAACCGAGTCCCCGACACCTTGCAGCAATAGCTTTGGAGTAATCAGTGTCAGAACAACAAACACCCGCAAAAACGCCCCTGTACCAAGAGCATGTGCAGTGCGGTGGCAAAATTGTGGACTTCGCGGGCTGGTTGATGCCGGTCAATTACGGATCGCAAATAGAAGAGCACACTGCGGTGCGTAGCGACGCAGGCATGTTCGATGTCTCCCACATGACCATAATTGATGTGTGGGGCGACCAAGCGGAAACGTTTTTGCAGCGCCTGGTCGCTAACGACGTGGCGCGTCTTAACCTCAATCAGGCCTTATACGGAGCGTTACTCAACGACCAAGCTGGTGTATTGGATGACCTGATTGTATATCGCCTTGCCCAGGGCTATCGCTGCGTTGTAAATGCCTCAACCCGCGATAAAGTCTTGGCATGGATGCAACAACATAGCTTGCCCGAAGCGTATTTCGAGCATAAACCCCAGGTGATGATCGCGGTTCAGGGTCCGAATGCGATACAACGGCTACTGCAGGTCGAAGCTGTGTCCGGTTTGGCAGAGCTCGCACCGTTTTATGCTATGCACCACGGTTCTTGGCTGATCGGGCGTACCGGGTATACCGGTGAGGATGGCGTTGAAGTTATGTTGCCCGAAGCTGAGGGCATTGAGCTGTGGCGTAAGCTGCGCGNAGCGGGTGTGGCACCCGCAGGGCTAGGGGCCAGAGATACCCTGAGGCTAGAAGCGGGCTTAAACCTATACGGTCAAGATTTGGACGAAGCCACATCACCATTGGCGAGCAATATCGGTTGGACCATCGCGTGGGTGCCTGCGGAGCGTGATTTTATCGGTCGCGATGCGCTGGAACAGCAGCGCCAAAACAATGAGCAAAAGCTAACGGGCCTGATAATGCGTGATAAAGGAATCCTGCGGCATGGCCAAGTCGTGCATACAAATGCAGGCGAAGGTGTGATTACCAGCGGGACATACTCGCCCACCTTGGAGTACAGTATCGCGCTCGCACGAGTGCCGAAAAAGGCGGTCGGTGAGTGTGAAGTGGACATCCGCGGTAAGCGCAAAACGGCAACGCTGTGTAAGCCACCGTTTGTGCGCAACGGTAAGGTAATGCACGCCTAATTTTGCGTGCGGTTTGTAGTGTTAATTGATAAGTCAGAGACAAGGCGATGAGCGAAATACCCAGCGATTTAAAATATGCAGCGACCCACGAATGGGCACGTTTAGAAGAAGATGGCACGGTCACCGTGGGCATCAGTGATCATGCCCANGACGCGCTTGGCGATGTGGTATACGTGGAGTTACCAGAAATCGATCAAGTGATTACGGCAGGTGATGAGGCTGGTGTGGTGGAATCGGTCAAAGCGGCTTCGGATGTATATGCTCCCATCAGCGGTACCGTCTGTGCGGTCAATGAGGCGTTGGAAGACGCGCCAGAGACGGTTAACTCGGACGCTTATGCAGACGGCTGGTTCTTCAAAATGCAGCCAGCAGATGTGGGCGAGCTAGAAGAGTTGTTGGATGCTGAAGCCTACAGTGAGGTTTGTGAAGCCGAGGAGCACTAGCCCCACTGTGCTTTTTATGGCCCCACATTCCTTGGTNCCGATGCTGTACCAGTTTTAGGAGAAACCATGCCCTTTATCCCTCACACCGAAGCAGACGTTGCGGAAATGCTCGCCGAGATTGGCGTTGCCGATATTGATGCGTTGTTTGATGAAATTCCGGCAGATCTTGTTAGTGATCAGCTTAATTCGGTACCGGAAGGCCGCAGCGAACTGGAGATGCTGCAGTTTATGGCCGCGCGGGCGGAACAGGATCAGGGCTATACCTGCTTTATCGGTGCGGGGAGTTATGACCACCATATTCCTGCGGCGGTATGGGACCTTACTGCCCGAGGCGAGTTCATGACCGCCTATACGCCGTATCAAGCGGAAGCCAGCCAGGGCACGCTGCAACTGATTTATGAGTATCAGTCAATGATGACCGCGTTGACGGCAATGGATGTGTCCAATGCCTCAGTGTATGACGGTGCCAGTGGCTTGGCTGAAGCGGTGCTGATGGCCGTGCGAGCAAATAAGAAAAACAAATCCGGGCGGGTATTGGTCGCACAAACAGTACATCCGAACTATGTGCAAACGACTCGCAACATTGTCCATAACCAAAATGTCGAATTAGCCATGCTCCCCGTCAGCAGCGATGGGGTAATGGCTATTGATGGTTTGGACTCGGATGCTGTGCCGCCGGTTGCGGTGGTGATCCAACAGCCAAACTTTTTTGGTCTTATCGAAGAAGTGGATGCGCTGACCGATTGGGCTCATGCCCAAGGTGCACTGGTTATTGCGGTGGTGAATCCAATGACCCTTGCGGTGTTGAAGCCGCCGGGGAACTGGGGTGAGCAAGGTGCAGACATTGTCTGTGGCGATGGCCAGCCTTTCGGTGTGCCCATGGCCTCTGGCGGCCCGTCCTTTGGATTTATATGTAGTCGCAGTGCGTTGATGCGTCAGTTGCCGGGCCGAGTTATCGGCCGCACTCAGGATCTTGAGGGTCGGGTTGGGTACACCCTAACCCTGCAAGCTCGCGAGCAACACATTCGGCGCGGTAAGGCGACGTCGAATATTTGCACCAATCAAGGCTTGCTGGTGACCGCAGGGACCATATACATGAGTTTGATGGGCTATCAGGGGATCCGCGAAACCGCCGTTGCAAGCCATCAAAAAGCGACTTGGCTGCGCGATGGGTTGCTTAAATGTGCCGGCGTAGAGGCGATGTTCCCGGGGCCGACTTTCCACGAATTTGCGCTGCGGTTGCCGGTACCGGCCAAGGCAGTAATTGATGCCATGATCGAAGAAGGCGTCTTGGCTGGGTTAAACCTGGCAGATTTTCCTACTGCAGGGATCGACGGCATGGAAAATGGCCTCTTGGTCGCTGTTACCGAAAAGCGCACCGAAGCTGAATTGCAGCATTATGTCCAAGCGTTCACCCGCGCCTTGGCTACCGTGACAGAGAGTTAACCGATGAATCAGATGAACCCGTTAAATCAATTGAACCCTAAGGATCAGGGCCAGCAAGGTCGAACGATCTTTGAGTTAGGCAGCCAAGCACGACGAGCCGGTGCCCAGCGGGTTGATGGTGCGGACGAGCAATCCCTAAGCGACCTGCCGCAACATTTACTGCGCACCGAACCGCCGCGATTGCCGGAGGTATCTGAGCTGCAGACTGTTCGGCATTACACCAATTTGTCGCGGAAGAATTTTTCCATCGACACGCAGTTTTACCCGCTGGGTTCGTGCACCATGAAGTACAACCCCCGTGGGGCGCATAAAGCCGCCAGTCTGCCGGGCTTTCTAGGTCGCCATCCGTTGGCGCCTGAATCGGTAAGCCAAGGCCATTTGGCCTGTCTTTACGACCTCCAAGAGATCTTGCGCGACGTTACTGGAATGAAGGGTGTATCCCTTGCGCCGATGGCCGGTGCTCAAGGTGAGTTTGCCGGCGTTGCCATGATTCGTGCCTATCACCAAGCCCGGGGTGATGATGCGCGCACCGAGATTATTGTGCCCAATGCTGCCCATGGCACGAACCCAGCCACTGCGGTTATGTGCGGGTACAAAGTGACAGAAGTGCCGGTGACCGCCGATGGTGACGTGGATTTAGCCGCACTTAAGGCTTGTGTCGGGCCGCAGACTGCCGGGTTGATGATGACTAACCCGTCCACTTGCGGTGTCTTCGAGCGCCAGATCAAAGAGATCGCGGCAACCGTCCACGGTGCCGGTGGTCTGTTGTACTACGACGGCGCGAACTTAAATGCGATTTTAGGCAAGGTTAAACCCGGTGATATGGGTTTTGATGTGCTGCACATGAACTTGCATAAAACCTTTGCTACCCCTCATGGCGGCGGCGGCCCGGGCGCCGGCCCGGTGGGCGTCAGCGAGCGGTTACTACCGCATTTACCATTGCCTGTGGTGGCCAAAGAAACCGCTGATGATGGATCACAGTATCGCTGGTTGGGTGCTGATGATTTGCCTGGCAGTATTGGCACTCTGTCGGCATTTGCGGGAAATGCCGGCATTCTTATCCGCGCGCTGGCCTACGCGCTGCTGCTGGGTCGTCAGGGTATGCACCGAGTTGGACAGTATGCGACCCTCAACGCTAACTATATGGCGGCGCGATTTGCTAAAGCAGGCTTCCAGCTGGCGTACCCAGAACGGCGTGCCACTCACGAATTTATTTTGACCTTCCAAAAAGAAGCGAAAGAGTTGGGTGTCAGTGCGATGGATCTGGCCAAGCGATTACTCGACTACGGTGTGCATTCGCCGACCACATACTTTCCTCTGTTGGTGCCGGAATGTTTCTTAATTGAACCCACGGAAACCGAAACCAAGGCTGAGCTAGATGGCTTCGTCGACGCTCTGATCCGAGTGCGTGATGAGGCGGTTCGTGACGCTGAATTTGTTCAGCAAGCCCCTTATACCACCACCGTAAGACGCTTAGACGATGTCAAAGCCGCACGCGACTTAGATTTGGCCTGGGGTGATGAGGCCGCTGCTGCTAAACGTTAAGCTGGCCTCTGTAGGTGTGTTAGCTGAGTTGTTCTTGTAAAGCATCCAGATCCGTCAGTGCTGGAGCACATTCCGACCCATCAAAAATGAATGCGCTGACACTATTTTGGACCCCAGTGCTGACCAAGCGTGGCAGAAAGCTAGGCAGCGGTCCGGTGCTAGTATATGGGATCGCGTAGACGCTGCGCCACGGTGCAAAGGTGCCTGCTAGCGCCGCACTCCAAGTCGCCATCTCAGCCTCTGGGCCGCGCAGGATCACAGCTTGGGGTACCAGCAGCGCGTCCTCCAACGCTGTTAATAAGCCACAATGCCCGGTAGGTAGATGCTCCATCACGGCCCGAGCCCAGCGCAGCGTATTAGCTGCTGCGTCAAGATAACGCTGCTCGCCGAATAGCAGACCCAGCCGGTGCAGTGTTAAGGCCAGTGTTGCGTTACCCGGGGGCAGAGCCTCATCCAATGTCGGTTTTGGTGCGTAAATAAGCGGCTCTACGTCAGCTGCTGCAAAACAGAAGCCACCGTTGTCGTTGTCATAAAATTTCCTCAGTGTCGCGTCTGCCAGTTCCCGGGCAAAGCTGGCGATGTCATCGCTCCAGCGGCATTGCAACAGACTCTCCAGACCCGCCAGCACGTTGGCGTAGTCATCTAGGCAAGCCGCATGTCCAAGACCGGAGGTATGCCAGGTGCTATATAATTGTTCGTCGTCCCAACAATTATTGCGTATGAAGTCTGTGCAGTTGCGGGCAAGGTTTATCCAGTCAGGCCGTTCGGCAAGACGGCCTGCATCCGCGAGACCTTTGATGGCCAGACCATTCCAAGCGGTAATGATTTTATGGTGGACAACCGGCCTAGGCTGAGACTCTATGCGTGCCGCTGCCATTTTGCTTTTTGCCGAGGCTAGCAATGCATCGGCCTCATCAGCAGTCATAGAGAGTCGATCAACCACGGATCGATAGGAGTCATGCCGATGCAGATTCCAGTAATTTTCCACGTTGGCGAGCTTGTCTAAACCAAAGAGAGTTTCCACTAGGAGGTACTCGTCCTCGTTCAGCAGCTTTTTCAATTGTTCGCGACGCCACAGGTAATGCCGACCATTTTGCCCGCNGCTCTCGCCGTCCTCGCCCGCCATAAAAGCGCCCTCCGGTGTCAGCAGAACCTGTTGCATCCAGTCGGCGATACCGCTCATAGCACCATGAAATAAATCGTCCTCGCCCAAGGTCAGCGCGGCAGCAAATACCGGCAGCATTTGAGCGTTGTCGTAAAGTTTTTTCTCGAAGGTAGGCACCATCCACTGCGCGTCATGGGCGTAGCTGAACAAACCGCCACCGATATGATCGTGAATACCGCCGCGGGCGACCTTGGTCAGCGTGGTCATTACCGCGTCTAAGGCTTCTCGGTCATTGTCACTCCTTCGTCGGCTGTAGGCCCAATGTCGCAGCAGCCGCTTTAGGCGTGTGGGCATGGGAAATTTGACGCTCTTACCGAAACCACCTTGGGCCGGATCATGTTGCTGCAATAGTTGATTACGACCATGCTCAAGTAGGGCGAAATCTTCTACCCCTGGATCCAGCATCGGCGGTGTCAATTGTTCGAGTGCCTGACTCAGTTTCTGGGACTGTTCGTCCAACTCTTCACGTTTGGTGTTGAAGGTTTCGAGAATACGCAGCAATAAATCTGCGAACCCGGGTGTTTGGTGTTGCGCTTGTTGCGGGAAATACGTGCCCCCAAAAATCGGCAGTTGGCTATCGGGTTCTAAAAATAGGGTCAGAGGCCAACCACCGCTCTTGGGTGCGATAAGCTGCAACGCACTCTGATAGACCTTGTCCAGATCCGGTCTCTCGTCCCGATCAACTTTAATGTTGATGAAGTGCTCGTTCATCACCGCCGCGGTATTAGCGTTGAGAAACGACTCTCGCGCCATTGCCTCACAGCCTCGGCAGCCTTGATAGCCGATGGTTAAGAGGATCGGTTTGTCACTGCTGCGTGCCTTGTCTAGGACTGTTTCAGTCCATTCATACCATTCCACAAGGTCATTTGCGTGGTTGAGTAAATATTCGCTGGTGGCGTGGGCAAGCTCATTGGGCATGGTTGGATTTAACGCGGTTAAAACGAAATTTTCGCACGTTTACGAGTATTTAGTGCAGCTAATATTTAGCCAAGAAGAGGCAACTTATATTGCAAGCGCGGTAACTATTTGAAACAACGTTGCATAGTATCGCTNTGGTCGCTTATGCGAACATGTATCGGTGACACGCTAAAAATATGTTGGTGAACACCTAATGGGAACGGGTAGAATCACACTGATGATTGATGAAAACGGATACCGCTCGAATGTCGGCATTGTGCTGGCAAATGCTGCAGGCCAAGTATTATGGGCCCGGCGTGTGGGTGGCCGGAATGCCTGGCAGTTTCCCCAAGGTGGAGTGAACCAAGGCGAAACGCCGGAGCAAGCGTTGTATCGTGAGCTGCACGAAGAAGTGGGGTTGCGCGGCGCCAGCGTGCGCCAGCTTGGCCAAACAGACGATTGGTTGCGTTACGACTTGCCGGGGTACATGCGCCGGAATAATTCGACACCAGGTTTCGTCGGTCAAAAACAAAAGTGGTTTCTATTGCAGCTCGTCGACGATGACGCCGCAATTGCGCTGGACCAGTCAGCTAAACCAGAATTCGATCAGTGGTGCTGGGTCAGTTACTACTATCCGATCTCACAAATCATCGACTTCAAGCGTGAAGTCTATCGACAGGCGCTGGTGCGTCTGGCGCCGCATCTGCCAGTATTGACTAACGATGCTTAATATCCTGCGGCAAATTGTTCAAGCGTTTGCCCAAGAGGCAGACTTCGCGGCCTCGGTACGCCTGCTTGTCCAACAAGTACGTGCAGCGCTGGGTACTGAGGTGTGCAGTATCTACCTGCTTAACGAGAGCCGCGACGGCTACCGTCTTGCGGCGACGGAAGGCTTGAACCAAGCGCAAATTGGCGAGGTGATACTGGCCCAGAATCAAGGCTTGGTAGGGCTAGTGGGCCGGCGCGCGGAACCGCTAAACCTGGATGCTGCCCAGACTCATCCTAACTTTTTCTTCGTGCCGGAAATTGGTGAGGAACCCTTCAACGCATTCCTCGGCGTACCTATTATCCATCAGGGCCGGGTACTCGGTGTGCTAGTGGTGCAGCAGCGTGACACGCGGCGCTTCGACGAAGGCGAAGAAGCCTTTATGGTCACATTGTCGGCCCAGTTGGCTACTGTGGTGGCTCATGCACAAGCAGTCGGCGACAGCAGGTTGTTTAGTAGTGGGCGTGNAACCGATGTGGAGGGTTACTTCCGAGGCTTGCCGGGTTCTCCGGGCATTGGCATCGGTTCCAGTGTGGTATTGCACCCCATTGCCAACCTCGAGTCGGTGCCAGAGCGTCCGGCGAGCGATATCACCGTGGAATTAACGCTCCTCGAGCGAGCGGTGGAGGCGGTGCGCAACGATATCCGCGGCATAATCGAAGAGTTCAAAAATAGTCTCCCCCAAGAAGAACTGGCGCTTTTCGATGCATACCTGCACATGTTGGATGACAACGCCCTGGCCGGCGATATTCGTGAGCGCGTGCTTCTGGGACAGTGGGCCCAAGGCGCATTAAAGCAAGTTATCCGAGAGCACGTCGGCCGTTTTGAATTAATGGACGACCCGTACCTAAAAGAGCGAGGCAGCGATGTAAAAGACCTCGGTGTGCGCATTCTTGGATATCTGCAACGTATCCGCGAGAAGAAAACCCAATTTCCAAGAGACACCATTCTAGTCGGCGAAGAAGTGACCCCCTCGATGCTGACCAGTATTCCGGCGGATCGCTTGTGCGGTGTTGTGTCCGTGCAAGGATCCGGTAGCTCTCATGTGGCGATCTTGGCTCGGGCCATGGGCGTCCCGGCGGTGATGGGTGCGGTGGACCTGCTGGGCTACGATTTGGAAGGTGTGCCCTTGATCGTCGATGGTCACTATGGCGAGGTCTATACCAATCCAAGTAAAGAGCGACTGGCGGAAAACCGTAACCAAATCGCTGAGCAAAAGCTCTTCGAAGAAGAATTAGAAGAACTTAAAGATCTGCCCTGCATCACCCTGGACGGCTGGCGGGTGCAGTTGTGGGTGAATATCGGGCTGAGCGGCGACATTACCCGTTCGTTGGATCGGGGTGCCGAAGGCATTGGACTGTTTCGTACCGAAGTACCCTTTATGACGAAAGACCGGTTTCCCACCGAGATCGAACAACGGGCGATATACCGCGAGCATATGGAAGCGTTTGATCCGCGGCCGGTGACCATGCGTAGCCTCGACATCGGTGGTGATAAGGCGTTGTCGTATTTTCCAATCAGCGAAGAAAATCCGTTTTTAGGCTGGCGCGGCATACGCGTCACATTGGATCACCCGGAAATTTTTCTGATTCAGATTCGCGCCATGCTCAAAGCCAATGCAGGCCTGCTTGGCGAGTTGCGCATTATGCTACCCATGATCTCCAGCCTTACCGAACTGCAAGCAGCCCAACAGTTAGTCGCTCAAGCCTATGAAGAAGTGATTGAAGAAGGGGTTCGGGTAAAACGGCCCCAGGTAGGGGTGTTGATCGAAGTGCCGGCGGCAGTTTATCAGGCGCGCTTACTGGCAAAAGCTGCAGACTTTATTGCGGTGGGATCTAATGACCTGACTCAGTACATGCTGGCGGTGGATCGCAATAACCCCAGAGTTGCCGCCCTCTACGAAGAAGTGCATCCGGCAGTGATCAGCGCCCTACGCGAAGTTGCGCGGGCCACCCATGCAGAGGAGAAACCATTAGGTATCTGTGGTGAGTTAGCGGGTACACCGGTCGGTGCTGTGCTGCTTATGGCCATGGGTTATCACGTGCTGTCTATGAACGCGACCCATCTGCCGAAGGTGAAATGGGTGATCCGCAATATTAAGCGCCGGGATGCGCGCCGCATCTTGGCGCGAGTATTGAAAATGGATACGGCCGAAGAAGTCAGGCGCTATGTAAACCGACAATTAATTGATGCGGGTTTAGAGCGAGTGGTGCCGTCTAGGCAGGTGGGTTAGATGGGCTAAAAGGCTAAACCACCTTCGATAGCCCACCGTCCATATTGATTGCACATCCGGTGATATAAGACCCGCGCTCACTGGCAAGGAACAGGGCCAGATCGGCGCACTCTTCGGCCCGGCCCATACGGCCCATGGGTAAGCGCTCGCCGGCTTTGGCGATAAATTCTTCTAATGAATCATTACTGCCGCTGGCGACGTGGCGGCGGCGGATCTGGTCGCTCTCTAGGAATCCAATCAACAGTGCATTGACCAAGATATTGTCTGCAGCACCCTCGGCACTCAGCACTTTTGTGAGCGCCATGCCCGCGGCCCGGGAGATGGACGTAGGTGCGGTGTTGGCGTCGGGAGTTTTAGCGTAGACGTTTAATAAATTAATCACGCGCCCCCACTTTTGTTCCTGCATGGTGGGCCACACTAAGCGGGTGAGGCGCACGGCTGCCATCAGCTTTAGATCCAGATCGGCCTGCCATTCTGCGTCGGTGATTTGGGTAAACGGTTTTGCCGCGGACTGTCCGGCATTGTTCACCAGAATATCCACTGCACCGAATCGCTCTACCACCGCCTTATGAGTGGCAATGACAGCGCCGGGGTCGGTGACATCACAGGGGAAGTAAGCCACATCACCTTCGCCATCTTGTGCGGCGATCTCTGCAGCGGCTTCAACAAGAGGTTCCGGGCGTCGTGCCAGAATCGCCACGTTAGCTCCGGCGCCATAAAAATGTTTAGCCATGGCCAGCCCAAGGCCGAGGCTGCCGCCAGTGATGAGTGCAGTCTTCGCGGTCAGTGAAGTGTCCATTAGGCGCGCTCCTGCTGTTGGGTCTGCTGTTGGGGGAAGTCGAAGTCCACGCGCTCGCCCACTTGTCCGGCAGCGAGATAGGTTTGCTCAGAAAAATAGATGTGGCCGTTATCAAAGATCACGGCACTGCTGGCGCGGGTGCCGTAGTCGTCGCCAACAATAAAACAGGGCGCAACGCGCCGCTCAAACTCGATGTCGCGTTGCCGATTGGGCAGGCGCTCGTCTGGCGGGGTGCTGCTGTCGGTCAGCTGCGCCAGCAGTTCGTTGACTCCGCAGTGGTCTGCAGTGAGGCTGGCAATGGCCGTCGCCCCATCAACGCACTTTGGCCAGGGCGCACCTAATTCTGCGTTACTCAAGCCGTAGCTGCCCGG
>NYVG01000044.1 GCA_002684495.1 Gammaproteobacteria bacterium
TGAAAGCTTGCTCGGCTCCCGCGACACCTTGCGAGAAGCCTTCCGCCTTGAATTGATTCAAGACCGCAATCTCACCAGCCATACCTACAACCGCGCGACCGCATATGCGATTGCCGCCAATATTCAGAAGCACTACCTCAGTTGTTTTCAGGGCTTGCGCACTCGCCTGCAGCTCCGCTTAGAGCAAGAAGATCGCTGATGGATCCTGCGAGCAGCGAGAAGATGCAAACCGTAGATATCCCGGGAATCCCCGGGCCTCAGCAACAGAGATTGATGGATGTATTGATCCAACAAGCCGATGTGGATGCCATCTGGTTGTTTGGTTCGCGGGCGATGGGGCGAGAACGCCCTGGATCGGATATCGATTTGTGCGTCGATGCTGCTCGATTAAGCCATCGAGATCGGCTGCGGCTCATGGCTGCTATTGATGATTTGCTGCTGCCCTGGGCACCTCCTCACCCAGAAGTATCACGACTGTTTACCTGCTCGACAGTCAGCTGCTGCTATGGCAGTGGTTTGATCCGTAGCGAATGCCTGAGGCAGTACTGACCCTTTTCCCCGATGAGGAACGCCGGTGGTTGACAGATCCGCTTCTGTCTGGGACCTCCTTTTAATTGAGGCTTGTGCAATTGGAGGAGTGTGATGTCCGATGCTGAAGACGTCTTTGTCTTGCTGGTCCCAGTGAGGCCTTGGCTGGCTTTGGCAGCCCAGCCCTGATCACCTTGGTGGGCTTGTTTGTGCTCTCCAATGGCTTACTGCACAGCGGTGCCTTGGATCGCTTGCGAGAATTGCTGGCATCGCCGCGAATCCGTAATCCCAGCCAGTTGATGCTGGTGTTTGGTTTTGTGGTGGCGCCGATTTCCGGCTTTATTCCCAATACGCCGATCGTGGCGATTTTGCTGCCGGTGGTGCAGGGCTGGTGTCAGCGCCGCGGGATCAGCCCGTCGCGGGTGTTGATGCCGCTGTCGTTTGCGACTCTGATCGGCGGCACGATCACCCTGATTGGCACCTCCACTAGCTTGCTCGCCAGTGATGTGGTCACCCGGCTGGGCTATGGCTCCTTTGAGCTGTTTTCCTTCACGGCCATCGGTATTCCCGTGTGGCTCATTGGTGCCTGCTATCTGGTGATTGCTGGCCGTTATCTGCCCGATCGCGGTGATCAGAGCGATGACAATCTGCAGGCCTTGAGCCGTGATGGCTACATCACGAAGGGAACCAACACCGTTTTGCCGCTATTCAGATTGATCTCTAGTAGGTCATTGCCGCCGCTGATCAGGTTGCTCACCGTGCCAATGGAATCGTTGTTGCCTGCTAAGCGGGCTTCTAATCCCCACCATATCGAGCAGGTGAAACTCCCCATCGCTCAGCTCTGCTCGGTCTGCGGCAAGAACGATCACGGTGTTCCCCACAAGCGCTTCTGCGCTGGCGCGGCTGGTCACGACCTTGAGGCATACCACGTAAATGCTTTTGCTTGGTAATTGCCGGCCCTCAAGCAGCTCCGCTTCTTTTAGCTCTGCTCCCTTTGNTTGCAGCCAGCGAGGCCCTTCGTTTGAGATGAAAACTGGAGCAATGATGGGCGGAGGTGGAGGCGGTGGAGCTGGGGTCCAAGCAAGTGGAATCAGACTTCTTCCGCCTGCGAGCCTTGCATCATGTAATCGAGTGCTCGCTCTGGGCTAAGCCGGTGACGCTGTACCAGCCAAGCCATGCAAACCAGAGGTGATCGTTCCATGGCTGCAACGCAGTGCACAAAAACAGATCCATACTTTTGATGTAGCTCGGAGAGCAGGACAAGTGCCTCGCTGAGTTCGTTTGGCTTTGGCAGGCGCGCGCTGCGATGATCGGGCAGCACAATCCTATGGAAAGGAAATTGCTCCTCCATCGAGGAATGGGGTTGGGCTTCTTCCTTTTCACAGAGGCTAAAGATCGCCTTGATTCCGGCGTCTTGAAGACGTAGAACATGTCTTTTGATGCGGGGAGCTGGACCAATTGCCAGCTCATCCACTAGTACCTAATCAATTTTAAAACGCTCTTGCATGGAAATTAACCATCAATCCAGCGCATGAGGCGTTCTGCTTGNTTTGATAGAGATTTTAGCCAATTTCTGCGTTTATTTCTAACAGAATTCTNTTGATCTGCAGCGTTCTCGTCTTCGGTATTGGCGTAGTAGGCATAGGTGGCCGTGGGGTCGTAAGCCCCATATCCATAATTTCCATAGCTGTATTTTCTGAATCCGTATTTCCTGTTGTGACCGAAGGCATTGGATGGTGTGGATGCACCGAAGCCATTGGTCACAATTCCTAGAAGTTCTGCACCACTTGAAAAGATTCTATTTGCCGCCTGTTTTGGTAATGACCGATCCACTCGATTAAGACTCACAAGCAGCACTACTCCATTGCACTTTTCGGTCACAAGAGCGGTATCTGCGAGTCCGAGAATTGGTGAGGTGTCGAAAAGAATGAGATCAAATTTGCCGCTTTCAGTAATATTCTCTACAAACTCGTGCATGCGTTTGGAACTAAGCAATTGCGTGGNATCAGGNGNTCGAAGGCCAGCAGTGATTGTAAACCAGTTGCTATAGTTGGGAACAGATTGTAAGGCATCTTGCCAATTCTCATTGTTATTAGCGAGAATATTGCTAAGACCCATCAGATTATTGATTCCTAACCGGGTATGTATTTGCGGTTTGCGCAAGTCAGCATCAATTAAGAGCACGCGTTGCCCCATCTCAGATAGTGTTTTAGCGAGCAGAATGGTCACCAAGGATTTTCCTTCTGCCGGGACAGAACTTGTGAGAGCGATGGTCTTTATGGGTTGATCATTGTTGAGAAAACGAATGGAAGTGAAGAGATTGCGGAATGCTTCCTGATAGAAAAAATGTTCGTAACTTTGTTGACTTGTATTATGTTTATTTTCCGCTTGATAGTTAGGACTGCTATTCATTGCGTTAGCGTCGANCTCTGAGAGAAGAGAGCGCTTTTCTTCGCGAATATTTTGGAATAATTTCAAATAGGGAATGTGGCCGAGTAAGGGAAGTTTGAGATCGTTGTCTACCTCTTCNGGGGTGTGAAAAACATGATCGATTCGATCACGTAGTACGCCAATTCCAAGCCCAGAGGCCACTCCAATTAATATTGCTTTTAGAAATCCCGTCTTAACTGACGGCTCGATTGGGATGGGATTCATTCGAGGAGGAGATAAAAGGCGCCATGGCACGCTGTTTTGAGCAAGTTCGAGACGGAAGGATTCTTGGGTGGAGGTGAGTGCGGCCAGATTTCCTTGCACCAATGNAAGACGGCTCTGCAGCTCTTCGAAACCTTTCATGAGAGCTGGCTGACGCAAAAAATTCTGAATGAGGTTTTTAAGCTCTAATTTTGTAGAATTAATCTGATTGGAATTTACTTGTAGTGCTGTATCGAGCGCGCGTAACTGACTTGCCAGTAACAATGGTTCAAGGGCGGCTTTCTTTTGTTCCAGGCTTTTCATAGCGAAGGAGCCGGGCTGATAAATGCTTCGAGCTTCATATAGAGCTTCTTTCAATGTGGTGAGTTCTTCCTCCAAGNTGGAGTCGATTCCGGAAATGCCGATGCTTCCACTGAGGGAGGATCCAGCCGTTTCTGTAGTGCCGGATGTAGAAGCGCCGCCGCCGCTAATGATGCTGCCTTGGAAATCAAAAGAATTTAGGTTGCCTGCGGCCACCTGCTTACGCACTTGCTCGAGATTTCGCCGGGTATTCTGCAAGCTGAGTAATGATTGTTCAGTGCTGGAAAGATTGGCTTCTATTTTCAATGCTTCCGTTGATGCATCGATTAAGAGATTCTGCTTGCGGAAGTTTTCTAGTTCAGTGAGTAACGCAGTGCTCTTTGCTTCTAGGGCTGGTTTCTGTTGATCGAGGAAGGCCAAGCCATCGCGTAGGCTCTGCTGGCGCTGCCTTTGAGCTATTTCCAAATACACGTCTGCGAGTTGATCTAGCAGGATCTTGTCGTTATCTGGATCCTTACCTTTCAATTTTACATTCAGGATTCCGGCTCCTTGACCGGTCCTTCCCTCACCCACAGGGGTGATTGTGATGCGTCCTGCGAGTTGTAATTCACTAAGATCAAAACTCTCTGCTATTGGGCTGAGGATGAGAGGACTTCTCATGACTGAAATTAAAGTTGGCAAGTCATTGCTGATAGAATTAAGTGCAAGATTTTGAAAATTTGTATTAGCACTCTGACTGTTATTTGACGACGAGCTGTTGTTGATTGGATCTTTGATCAGGAGGCTGAAAGTTCCTTCGTAGACTGGATGAAATAGGCGCTGAAATATTAATTGGCCCGTTATTGCCGACGTGATCGCGATAGCTGAGATGGCAATTAGTTTTTTCCGCCTATAAATAATTTGTCGAAATTCACTATAGGATGCACCTCCTTCTAAGCTTTCACCCTCATTTCCTGATGATTGGTCTGTGGCATGATCTCGTTTCTTTTCTATGTCAAGGGGGCTTTTGCTCGGGGCCATATTTTTTTCCAATAACTCTACCAATAGCTTTATAGGCGCTGCCAAGCTTCTCCTCGAGAGAACANGTGGGACANTTCGTGATATTNTCTCTTTCTGACGGATTGGNTTTTTCGATTCGTCGTTCGTTAGCAGTAACNATGTTANCCACTGTTNCCGTATCCNAAGTCAATGCTGGGGCAGTGGNGGTCGCGTGGAGCATGTCGCTCCCGCAATTGTTTTGGATCCTCAGAACGGTTTCCGCAAGCCGTTGGGGATGAAGGACTTGATCCCTCGGCTGATGTCTACATCATCGGTCTAGACGATCAACTTGATCGGGTGGCATTTGGCGTTGAGGAGCTGTCAGGTCCGCTCACTATTTTGAGTGNTGGCTGTATTTCTTTCGCATATTTGGGTTCTGTGCGCCTAGCAGGCATCACTCTTCAGCAGGCGATGCTTTGCACCCAGCAGCTGCTGAGTAGGGAATTACTGCGAAATGACCTGCGCTGATCGGATTCTCAACCTCGTCCGATGCAAGTTTCGATTATTGGATCAGGTTCAGCGGACAGGGCTATTATCGTTGCTGCATTGGCATCAAGCTCAGGCGGGGGTTCTGGAAGCAGTCAAGGTGTTCGAGGTGCGACCGGCGGTCTTCCTGCCTTGGTTGCTGCCATTCAAAAGGAAGACGGAATCACGCAGCAGGCCAGACTGCGTAACGTGATTTTTGGAGCGGCGATTGTCATGGAAGCCAACGTATCTGCTTCACATTAAGAAGCCACTGTTTGTTCATAAAGGCCTTCTCTCAAAAGTTGGAACTGTTTCCCTCGCAATTGTTTCGGCCAACCGGCGAGGGATAAGGATTGATTGAGCACCGAGCTATGGGGTGACTTTACCCTTCCCTTAGGCCATCAAGACCAATCGGCCATAGGCTACTGACTGCTGCTGCATCTAAGGCTTACGAACTCAAGTTTTGATCCGCTACGTGAAAGGNTGTTAAGCCCANATAAAACAACNGTNCGCTTTTTTACAGTNTANAANAGTATATGACATAGCTGTGCAGCAACACCGTGTGGNAGAAAGCAACACCGTGTGGTATAAATAANATNGNGAATAGTTGAGACGGTTGAGNTCCGCTCCCGTCCGCTNTGACCGNAGNCAAAAATGTTGTCNCATAAAANATTATGATAANTTATTAACCACTGTTATTATCTCCACCCCCACCAAAACCCAAANCCGCCCTCTTCAACGNAATTACGGGCATCACAGGCCAGGACGGAAGTTATTTAGCCAAGTTGTCATTAGAAAAGGCAAATGAGGTGCATGGCATCAAACGGCGTGCGAGCAGTTTCAACACCACAAGAATTGATCACTTGTATCAGGATCCGCATGAGAGTGATCCGAGGCTGGTGCTCCACTACGGCGATCTCACCGACAGCACCAATCTGATTCGGATCATCCAGCAGGTGCAGCCGGATGAGATTTATAACCTCGGTGCCCAGAGCCATGTGGCGGTGAGCTTTGAAGTACCGGAATACACAGCGAATAGTGATGCGCTAGGAACGCTGCGGATTCTCGAGGCGGTGCGCATGCTGGGGTTGACCAACAAAACCCGGATCTACCAGGCGAGCACCAGTGAGCTCTTCGGCCTGGTGCAGGAGAGGAGGTGCCCCAGAAAGAAAGCACCCCGTTTTATCCGCGCAGCCCCTACGGCGTTGCCAAGCTATACGCCTCTGGATCACGGTGAATTATCGCGAGGCCTATGGGATGTACGCCTGCAATGGGCTGCTGTTCAATCACGAGAGTCCAAGGCGCGGCGGAACGTTTGTGACCCGGAAAATCACGCGGGGTCTGTCGCGGATCGATGCGGGGCTAGAAGATTGCCTGTACATGGGCAATCTCGATTCGCTGCGCGATTGGGGCCACGCCCGCGAC
The DNA here is from genome assembly GCA_002684495.1 of Gammaproteobacteria bacterium. GTDB lineage: Bacteria > Pseudomonadota > Gammaproteobacteria > Pseudomonadales > Azotimanducaceae > UBA4421. The sequence continues at coordinate 6,409 of NYVG01000044.1, forward strand.
TACGTGGAGATGCAATGGCGGATGCTGCAGCAGGAGGGTCCACCGGAGGATTTTGTAATCGCGACGGGGCGTCAGGAAAGTGTGCGGCGGTTCATTGAGCTGGCTGCTGCCGAGCTGGGTTGGGGCGCGATGCAGTGGTCCGGCGAAGGATTGGCAGAAATAGGTAAGCGCGACGATACCTGTGAGGTGGTGGTGCGGATTGATCCGCGCTACTTCCGGCCTGCAGAGGTGGAAACGCTGCTGGGAGACCCAACCATGGCCAAAGAGAAGCTGGGGTGGACACCCCTTACCACGCTGGAGGAGCTGGTGGCGGAAATGGTGGCAACAGACAAAGAGGAAGCCAAAAAAGAAGCTACCTGTAAACGGGAAGGCTTTGAGGTGGTGGGCTCGATGGAGAATCCGCCCACCAATGCTGAGGCGATCAAGGCTGCCGGAGGCAAAGCGTGAGCTCTCTGCTCACCCCCGCAGACCGCATCTTTGTGGCTGGTGCCCGCGGTATGGCGGGCAGTGCGATCTGCCGGGCGCTGCAGATGCAGGGCTATGGCGATCCAGCCAACGGGGGTGCACTGCTGACGCCAACGCGGCAGGAGCTTGATCTTTTGGATGGCGGAGCGGTCCGGGCTTGGTATGAAGCGAATAAGCCAACTGTGGTGGTGTTAGAGGCCGCCAAGGTGGGCGGAGTTCATGCTAATAACACGTATCCAGCTGATTTTCTGCTGGATAACCTCAAAATTCAGACCCATGGGATCGAGGGGGCCTGGAGGGTAGGGGTGAGGCGGCTTCTGTTTTTAGGTAGCAGCTGTATTTATCCGAAGTTTGCTGCCCAGCCGATTCGAGAGGAGGCGTTGCTCACCGGAGCGCTGGAGCCAACGAATGAATGGTATGCGATTGCAAAAATTGCAGGAATCAAGTTGTGTGAATCGCTTAAGCAGCAATACGACTTTGATGCGATCAGTTTGATGTCCACGAATTTGTATGGGCCAGGTGATGACTATCACCCGGACAATAGTCATGTGTTGCCAGCACTGATCCGCCGCTTCCATGAAGCCAAGCAGTCAGGAGCAAACATTGTGATCTGTTGGGGAACAGGATCACCGCTTCGCGAGTTTCTGCATGTGGATGATCTGGGCGAGGCCTGCGTGTTTGCGCTGGAACAGTGGAGCGCTCTTTCCAGTGATGCACCCAAGGATGATCATGACAAACCGCTGGCGTTCTTGAATGTGGGCACAGGTGTTGATCTGCCGATCAAGGATTTAGAGGAGGCTGTAGCGGAAGCAGTGGGCTACAAAGGCGTGATCCAATGGGACACCACCAAGTCCGATGGCACTCCCAAGAAACAGCTGGATGTGAGCCGGATGCAGGCGTTGGGTTGGTCGGCTCGAATTCCTCTGGCGGAAGGCCTCGCCAGCACGGTGGCCCTGTTTCAAGAGCAGTTGCGCCAGAACCTGTCAAACCAACTTGTCCGCCTTTGATGCCTAGCTCTCTCATGCGCAATCTCGTCACCGGTGGCGCTGGTTTCCTCGGCTCCCACCTCTGCGATCGCTTGATGGAAGCGGGCGAGGAAGTGATCTGCCTCGATAACTATTTCACAGGCCGGAAAGCCAATATTGCTCAATGGATCGGACATCCCCGCTTTGAATTGATCCGCCACGATGTCACCGAGCCGATCAAGCTGGAGGTGGATAGGATCTGGCATCTGGCCTGCCCGGCCTCACCGGTGCACTACCAGTTCAACCCGGTGAAAACCGCCAAAACCAGTTTTCTGGGGACTTACAACACGCTGGGCCTGGCCCGGCGGGTGGGGGCACGGCTGCTCTTGGCCAGCACCAGCGAGGTGTATGGCGACCCTGAGGTGCATCCCCAGCCGGAGAGTTATCGCGGTTGCGTGAACACGATCGGCATCCGTAGCTGTTACGACGAAGGCAAACGCATCGCTGAAACGCTCTGTTTCGACTATCAGCGCATGCATGACCTAGAGATCCGCGTCATGCGGATTTTCAACACCTATGGCCCGCGCATGCTGCCGGATGATGGCCGCGTGGTGAGCAACTTCATCGTGCAGGCCCTCAAAGGTGAGCCGCTCACGCTCTATGGCGATGGAAGCCAGACCAGGAGTTTTTGCTTTGTGGATGATCTGATCGAGGGGATGATTCGCCTGATGAATGGAGATCACACCGGCCCGATCAACATCGGTAACCCCACCGAATTCACAATCCGCCAACTGGCTGAGCTGGTGCGAGACAAGATCAATCCAGATCTGGAGTTGATCTGTAAACCGCTGCCGCAGGATGATCCGCTGCAACGCCAACCGGTGATTGATCTTGCACAGAAAGAGTTGGGTTGGGAGCCTGCGGTGGCGCTAGAGAAAGGTTTGGAGCCCACGATTGCTTACTTCAAGGAGCTTCTCAAGGCATAAATGACACGCTTTCTAGAATAAGGTGAAATTACTTATATAAGTAATAATTTGCATTTATTAATATTTTTGAGGTCATTTTATGTTTAATCTTCAAAAAAACCAGGTCTCTCTGAGCCATTTTCCGTACTCTCCACTTCATTAGCCTTCGGTTTTTGCTCTAACAGAAACTTTAAGTAAGGTTTCAAATCTTGTTAAGGTTTATTCAATTCTTTCATCTCTAGCTGGTGTGTGAGAATAGATGAGGTTTTTGACATTCCCCTTTAAAAGATCTAATGCGTCTGTTTTTACTTCTAATATTTATTGTGATTCCTTCTTGTGTTCTTGCACTTCGCTAAAATTAGTGCTCTTTATAACCCTCATTCATAATGTTAAATTCTCAGGATTTTAAAATCAAATTCTAATGCTATGAAAAATAATTATCTATCCAAAGCAATTGCCAGATTAAATCGCCTGTACTGGGAAAATCTTCCAAATTTTACACACCATAGATTCTTTCAATCTCTAGATAATATAAGTATAGATAAACCAATTTTTTTACTTGGAACACAAGGTGGCGGTTTGACTTTGCTTTCGCGGGTGATTCGTAGGCATTCCGACATTGTTTCAGCTTCAGGAAATTCATATAGTTGGTGTGGTAGA
>NYVG01000045.1 GCA_002684495.1 Gammaproteobacteria bacterium
TTTTGGATCAACATCAATGGTTTTCTCACTTATTTATGTATGAGTGTCTATTTAATTGATAGCAATTCTCAGCTGCCGTCATCTACTGAATAGGGCAGCAACAGGATCACCAGACTCTGACGCCGTGGTTGGGAGGGTGGCCGGCTTGTTGGCGGTGTTCGCGTTTGGTGGCGCGTTCTTCGGCGTACTCCTCGCGGGCTTGCTCCAGTGCATCGGCGGGCAAGTAGTTATTGCGGACCATGTAGGCGACGTAGGCCACGTCGTGTTTGCGCGTCCACTTGCGACCGAGGTTTCGGATGACGAGTTGCTTGGCCTCGCGGTCGATGGCTTGGGTTATCGGACCACCAGCGGTCGGTTTGCTGATGGGTTGCCAGTTGGGCTCAGGTAAGCCGTTGCCGGTGCTGAATAGAGATGACTGATTCATTCCGCTGATGGCGCTGGAGAGGGTTCTGGGGGCTGTTCTGCCGGCTTATGGCTGGGGGATTCATAACGACAGCCCATTTGGATAATCAAGGCGTCTGGGGGGTATTTAGACGCTGATGTGAGCAAGATTCCGCACTCGGGGTGGCTGCAGGTGCGGGTTCTGATCGATGGGATCGGTTTTGCGACTTGGTTTTGCAGTTCCAGGTCAGCAATTCGCTGATGGAGCAGTTTCAGCCGGTGGCGTCGGCTGTCGAGTGGGTTCGTTACTGGTGCCAAGGGATTGGCTGGGGGTTTGTAACACTCTAGAGCGTGATTTGGGACTGGGGGAATAGCACAGTAGAGATGATTCCTGAGAATGGCAGAAAAATAGAGGGAGTCCTTGCCGGTAGCCCCCGCTCTCACAATCTCCTACCCCGCCCCGCCATCCGTGCCCGTTATTTGCCGGCTGTTGATGGTGCCGCTGATGGATGATTGATGACTGCTTTGATAGCAGCATATCGTTGGCAAATTGTGTAATTGTTGGGCAGAAAGCTAGTTATTGCAGTGCATTTGGGCTGTCTATTGTGCTATCGCTTCGGGGGGTTGATTGGTACGCAGTGGCGTACGCTCAGTCGTCATCGGCGGGTGATTCGCTGATGATCTCAGCATCCTCGATCGGTTCAAATAGTGAGGGTGGGGCACCACCGGCTGCCAGTTGGTCCATTCTCTCTTCGAGTGCTCTCATCATTTGCTGCTCCTCGGCAACTCGCATGATGTTTTGCTCGGCTTCGAATGCCAATCTTGCTGCTTGGACGCGGATGTGGGGCGATGGATCATCGAGCAACTCGGATACTCGATCGATTGCTTTGCCATAAAGGGCACGTAATCGGACCCCATGCAGGTCTGCGTCTACCTCTAGTGCTTCAGATACAGCAACTTTGAAGGCTGGAAGTTTCCTCCATGTCTTTAATGCGACCGTAGATATACCAATCGTTTCAGATACGCAAAGTGGAGATAAACCAGCACACAACAGTTCGACTGCTTTCTTTTGTTTCGCAGTCAGTGGTTTAGCTTTCTTCGCCTGATGTACTACTTGATTGGACCTATCCCATAGCACTTTATCGTCTGAATTATCAGTCACGGCAAGCATACTCAGGGAGGTAACTACTTCTAGTGTACTTAGTTTCAGTTAAATAATAATATTTTGTGCATCAAAAGCCTGGGCATTGGCAGGCCTTATCAATCCCAAATCGCCTAAGCCACCACCGACCACCAGTGGTCCACCCCACCACAACTATCCACTATTCCGCTGATGGGGCATAGCACAGTAACGCTCACTATCCCTCATTTTCACCTCTCCAAATAATCGGTCGGTCGCTACCCATCGGTCGGTACGACCCCCCCCCCTACATTCCCGTTTCTTTTTCTCACCTCCAAAAAGAGGTCGGTAGCAACCCAAGTGGTTCAGACCGACCTATAAAAATCCCTCCCAATTCCTCCTTATTCCGCTGATGGAAGATCGGTCGAATATCCCTCTTTCTATTACTATAGAAATAAACAAACAGTTGTATAACTAAGTTTTTTCTATATATAGATACTTATCTCTCTACTACTTTTTTGACACTCAAACCAGAGTCTCGTTAAGTGAGGAATTTAAAAGGGAAGCATAGGGTGGGGGGGGGGTAAGACCGACCGACGGGTTTGTACCGACCTATTTTTCCAACCACCCCAAAACAACCCTATTCTTTCTTTTGTAATACACAACAAGAGTCTTAATTCCAGCCCATCAGCGTTACCCACATAAAGAAGTGTCTCTCTCACCCCAGAGTTGACTAACCAATGTTTAGTGTTGGTGGACTGAGAGATTCGTCTCAGTAAATCAATCAACCGGTGGGCCCTAGGGAGTCCCCGTCAAAAGCCTGAGCAAGTGGAGCGGAGAAGGATTCCGTCCAGGTCGTTGTTAATCAACTTCACCCCGACAAGAGTCGGGCTTGTTTCAAATGCCTGGTTTCAATAATGCAGCCGCGTCGTCGGCTGTGCTCGACGAATTTCGTGCCGCTGGTTTTGAGGATGGCGTCGACTTCCGCGCCGATGAGCTTCCTGGAGGCGAACTATCTCCCCAAGCAAGAGCCTGGTTCCGCGACAACTTCGACGCGCTGATGCTCAGAGGCTTCCGCGCTGGCACAAACCCCGTCAATAACTAATACCCCCCGCAAACCTTCGCGCCCGTCCATCGGCGGGCTTCTTTTCTCATGCCTTTAGATGACGCCGATCACAACATGCTTGATCGCAGACTCAACGCCATTGCCGATTGCTCTAGCTCTGCGTTTTGCGGCAATGAGTTCGATGTTGTTGCCAGTGCAATCGGAGAACTCGAAGAACGTCTCGGTGGCGAACTTTATGAAATTCGCGTTGCTCTCCAAGAAGTCGCCAACCAGCTCAAGATCTCCAACGGAGACCNGGGCTGATGAGCACCATCCACCGCACACAATGCCCAGCTGAATTGCTGCCATCAGCGATCGCCTGGGAACAACTCCGCCACACCTATTGGAGCCGCCCCGGCTGGGAAGACACCGCCGCTGATTGTGCAGCCCGCATCAGTTTCTACCAATTCCGCCTCAACGAACTTTTAGAGGAGCACCTCCAATAGCGGAGTTGTAGTACAAAACAAGCCCCCAAATCCTTTTCCCCATGACCTTCAACGATCTTCAGACCCACCTCTCCACTCCCAAGGCAGCAATTGCCCTGGGGATATCAAACACCACACTCAATCGGCTCTGCCGCGCCGATGCAGGTACTCTCAAGGAGGGTGAGCATTGGTGCCGCCGAACCAGGCACGCCAACGCTGCAAAAATCTTCAATCTGCCAGTGTGCGTAACCACTCTGAGCCGGCTAGGTTATTACATTCCCGAAGAAACTCGCACNGCTTTTCAAAATGTCGCTTGACCACATCTCCACAACTGATGTCGATCAGGAATGGGCCCGCCTCAGTGCGGGCATCAGCGATCCTGATGAATTAGCAGAACAAATGCAGCTGAAAATGATCTCCGCCCACGANGCCATCCAGCTCTATCTCACAGTAAAGCGGGCAAANGGCAGTTGTGGCGAAGTTAATTTCTACTGNGCCGCCAAGTTGTTCAATGCTATGGAAGAACTGTNCNNNACTCTCTGATCCGTAAACGATCCCTACCGAAGCAGATATTCCCTCCTAAATCCACTTGTTGCTGTAAATATTCGCCCTAGATTGTGTTTACGCGGTCATTTGTTTTTCACCCGCCATGTCCGAAATGGAGAAAGATCTCCTCGCCCTACGCGAGAAGGAGCGCAAGTATTTGCTTCCGCTCCACAACGTGGTCAGCATTCGCCTCACTAAACCTCAGCATCAGCGGTTAATGACCCGAGCGCTGATGAACAANACCAGCGTCACCGAAGTGATNCGTCTCTTGTTGATCAAAGGCGGAGAGCACTACGGCTTCGACATCAACCAGATCATCTAACCCCCGCCTTTGTCATGCACCANTTCGTCAAAACCGAGCGCGAACACCTCCGCCGCTCCCTCAACAACAAAACNGGTCGCCACGTCTTTGACAATCGCCAAGACGCTGACTTCACAGGTTGCCCCCGNCCNNTGGTCTGTTGCGACAGCAAACGCGATCTAAAGCGTTGGCGCATGTGCGCTTGGGGCGGATCACNAGGACTCCAAACCGCATTGTCACTCGACAACCAAACAATTCTCTGGGCTTATCGCCGTATTTGGGGCAAAACGCCGATGTGGGTCAATCACTCCGATTACGACTTTCCAATCGCGAAAGCTGAGCTGNTCNTAATTGCNTNTCACGTTTGCGGTTACGACCGAGACAGAGGAGGTCCGCCGATGAAACAAGTCATCAGAGAGATACCTGCCGGTCCCTGTTTCTAACGCACATAAAAAACGGGCATCCCCGCCAAGAGAAGCCCGCAGTCATTTGTTTTTCAACCTCAGCTTAATGGATAGCTCCTCAGCACCACAATCTTTTGACATCGAATCTTGGTACACCGAGTTCGAGCCCAACGCCCCTAAATGGGATCAACATCCATCAGCGGTGTTACTCCAAGCCCTAGGCAAGGAAACATTCAACTCCCGCTCTTTTTTCCCCGCTGGGCACGCCAAAGCAAAACGTGCCAACGGTGCCGCTGATGCAATCAAAGGCAGTTATCGCCTTGATAACCACAGCGAGTGGGTAAGCAGATTAGAGAAACAAAATTCTGCAGGGCGTCGGGTTTACTTTGTCGTGAACCAAGGCGGTGATAGTTGGGATGCAGTTGCCTCCAAGCCTGGGAACTGCATTGCTCATTTCTGTGAGTTCGATCGCGAGCACAATTTCACCGTCGCTGATGCTCTAGCCACAGATTGGTCCACCATCGGCGGAATTGGATTCAAGGAACCAACCGCTTGCGTCTATAGCGGCAGCTTCAGTCCACAGCTCTATTTCGGGTTGAGTGAGTCATATAAGAACCCCTATCGCTGGTATGTGAATCAGTGCCGCCTCGCACAGATTCTCGGGGCTGACTCTGCTGTTGTTGACCTATCCCGCGTGATGCGGCTTCCAGAGTTCTTCAACACCGACGCTGATGGTGAACTCAAAAGAAGATCACTCCTGTTGTTTTGCCACCCAGAGCGCAAATGCACCATCGATGAATTTGAGGATGCCTTGTTTGCCTTTGAGCAAGCCTGCGGAATGGATCCGTTCGATGCCATCCCAGTTGGTCAAACCCAACGTCCCGAACGCCGTAAGGGTCTCATCAGCGGATTTATCGATAATTTCGGGAGCGAAATCGAGCAAGAGTTCAATTCCTTCTTCCCACTGAGCAAAAAGATCAAGAAATCACAGGGTTCTTGGTCTTATTACCTGGATTCCCGTTCGCGTGAAGAGCACGAAGCAGCACTTGATGTGATTCCTCCGTTCGTCCCGAATAACGGCACATTCAAAGGCGATGAACCCGTCACCCTCGCTGATGGTCGCGAGGTGCATGTGAAGTATTTCTCAGTGCTGGCTGGATTGAAGGCTTCGTGGATCCAAAGAAGGTTGGATCTTGATGATCTGGTGGCTGAGATCGCCAAACGCTGGACCGAAGTCAGCGAGGCATGGATTGTCGATTCACTGAATGGCGTTGATGGATCGATTGCACCAAATACTTTTTGGTACTTCGCCCAGATATGCGGTTATCGCCTTACGAAACCCGAAACGACAAGCAAGGTCGGCAAGGGGCTGACATTTGTGCGTGAGGGGGAATCAATCGTTGATGCCACCAAACGAGATGCAGCAACTATGGGTGAGCTCTACTCAGAGCTCTATGAGTTGTCGTCTCGCGCTATCGGCAAAGGAACCCGCCACGAAATACAGGCGATCAAAAGTCGTCTCAGCATGGCGTTCGGCATCAAAGCCGCCGATCTTGATTTCCATCTACTGGAGATGATCGCCGATGAGTTGCAGCTACCAGTCAGCCAAGACAATGAGAAAGAGCGTGAAACTCTGACTCTCAGGATGAGTGGCGACCTGTCGATCCCTCAATTAATTCCTGGGATCGTCAATGAGGGTTGTGATGCTGTGATCATCGGCGAGCCAGGGGCAGGCAAAACAACGGCTGGAGCAGTTTTGTGTGATCGGGTTTCTACGCTTAAGGACTGCGCCTTGGCATCAGGGCAGATCGACCCAAAGAAAAGAGGTAAAGCCCTTGCGATCCTCTCCGATGGCGGCGAAGATGCGCTCACAATTTTCACGTCTTACGCCGTTAATGCGGGCATCGACGTTGTGAAGCACAAGCAGGAAGAAACCCTCCTGACGTATGCCGCCGATGAGGAAAGACAACAGTTGAGTTGGGTTTTTTCTGTAAGGGGTTTGAAGGCGTTGATTGCAGATTTGGAGCTTCACAGCAAGACCGATCTTCCAATTCGTCTGGTGCTAATCGACACCCTCGAAGCTGTTGTATCGGGAGCTGGGATAAACACGGGCATTGGCCCTATGGGAATGGTGATGCGCCTAATGAAGGAGATCTGCAAGCGTTACGGCGCATCAGTGATATGGCTCCACCACACAACCAAGGACAGCAAAGACATTGCAGCAGCATCAGCGGAAATCACGCGGGTGACGAACTCGAATCACTTCCTAAGACGAACCAAACAGATGGATACCTCTGGGCGTGAAGTTGCCGAGCTCGAAACGAAGAAGCACCGGGGGCAACAGGAAACACGCAGAGTCCACTACGTGATGGATAAGGCGGAAGGGATCAAGGTGGCAACGTTCGCTGATGAAGCAAAGCTGCATGGAGACAGGATTGTGCTTGAGCTGTATCACGAACAGGGCGCAATGAGCCCTACCTGTATTGCAGAAAATTTGGGCGAAGGTCTAACCCGTGCAAAAGTCCGTCGCATCTGTTCCGAGCTTCGCATTGAACAGGAATTAACTGACACCTACAGAGGGAACTGGATACTTTCAGGCAAAGGCAAGAAGTACGCCGCAGCGTTGATGGCCAAAAGAGCGGAGGAGATGACTCAATCCAACTGGGATGAACCCACCGATCAGAGCAGCGCTGCAGCCTGACTCAATAGCTCCTGGGGATTCAACTCCCCATCGGCGTAATGCGTCTCAAACGTGTGGCGGCTGTGCCCCATCAACACCGCTGATGTGCGAGCAGTAAACCCCTTGGCATCGAGCGCCTTGGAGTAACGATGACGGAAGCTGTAGATGCTCAACCGGCGACCTTGCTCCTTCGCTGCTTTCTTCATGCCGACCCACAGTGGTCGGCGTCCTAGGTAGATGGACATCGAAAGCGACGCCTCAGCATCCTCACGCTGAATCGCCCTCGGGATAGTGGTCATCCCTGTCAGCCACTCCGCCAACAATTGCTTCGACAGCCCAGGCATATCTTCAGGATCAACCCCAATCAAGATGCGTGGTTTGGTCTGGCCGGTGCTGTTCCGCTTGACGTAATCACACCAGAGCTGACCATCCTCAAACCGCAGATGGTTCAGTTCCACACCCCGCAGCCCATAACAAACAATCAACCCCGTGGCCAATCTCCACTTCCTGCCGATGGATGTATCGGGGAATGATTCCATCAGCGGTTTGATTGCATCCTCAGGGAATGGAATTGCCTTGCCGGAATTGGCTGGCTTGTCGATTCCTTTGATGTTGGGATTGATGTTGTTGCCTTTCAGCTTGCGGCGACTAAGCGGTGGATTCCATTTCTCATCGAAACCAAGCTCCTCGACGCAGAACTGCAGGAACTGGCAAACAGTGTTGACGTAGCACCGCCTCGATGTACTTCCACCTGGATACTCAACCCCTTGCGGATTGAACGGCGCTAAACGAACAAATGCCTTGCCGTTTTCGACGTGGCTGCTGTTCACCCTCTTCAGAACATATTGCATCCGCATCCAATCATTCCGCTCGAATGTTCGGGGTTTCATTCCCATCGAGAGCTTCTCTTTACGCCACTTCTCCAACGCTGCATCCCAATCAATCTGTGACCGCTGATGAGTGCTGTTCGTGGCTTCTGTCGTCAGTAGCAGCCCGGCTGCCTCATCAATCGATAAACCACGATCAATTCCAGCCTTCAGGCGATTCAAGACGTCCAGCACCGCTGATGTGCAACCAGGAGCCCAATTGATCTGGGTACTTATTGATTTCTTCTGGCGAATTCCATCTGGACCCTGCCAACTTCGCTGGATCCCAACTCGACCACGTCGTTCAAGAACAGACCACCCCTCGCGGAAGCCTGCATCTTTGACGGTGTGACGCAGCGCGGATACCCAAGTAGGTGTTGCCATCTGCGTACGGGAAAACGATTAACTGTTGTCGCCAGCGTACGCAGGAATGTACGCAGAGTCAACCAACCACGCTGCACCAAGACCCATCAGCGGTTAGTCATAGCCCCCTCAAACCCTGTTGTGTACTACATTTCACAGCTGAGATCCCAGTCAGGACCTTGTCGCTATCAGCTGCTCCTCCAGCAGCATGTTGAATTCAAATAGTTGTTCGTCGCTGAGTTGTTGCCTTGATGTTGCTCCTAGCTTTGTCTGCAAGAAATTTTTTGCCGTTTCTTGATCCCATTGTAGGGTCGTCAGCATTTCATCGCCTTGAGTGATTAAGTCGCTTCTACGTAGAGGTGTTGGCGCTGATCCGGCGTTTGCTTCATCATCGAAGC
>NYVG01000046.1 GCA_002684495.1 Gammaproteobacteria bacterium
GTGCTGCATCCATGACTGACTCCCAGATAGAGACCACATTGCCTGTTGGAGGACCAACATCGTGTGTGATTTCGCACAACGTCGCATTTTTTTTTCTGCGGAGAAGTTTTCATTGATGCAAAAAATTGGGTAATTCAGGCGTTCTGAGTCGAATCACGGCACCAGCTCCATCATTGACGGCCTCCAAGGGAAGGCTTGGTCCTCTCCCGGCGTTTGACTGCAGCGGGTCATCGGAATCGGCCTCCTGTTGTTGGGCTTGAATCCGATAGGGCTCTGAGAGAGACCAACTGCGTGCGTAGCTCATCAGCAATGGGTCAGCTGGAGCAAACACATAAGAAGGGTCTCTTGGCACCGTTTCAGTGGCTGCTCTGGTGCTGCACATCCGTACAGCGCGGGTGATGCCCTGCACAAACCGACTGCGGGTAACGACTGTGGTGAGGTAAGCCACAACACGCAACCTTGGGGCGTCAAAGCCTTCGGCGCACATGTCGATGCTGACGAGCCAGTCGGCACCACCTTCTTGAAAGCTGCTGAGTCTGTGGGCGGCCTCTGGATCTTGCGAGTGCACCAGGTCCACTCGATCACCCTGTTCCCTCAGCAGGGAGCTGATCGATCGGGCGTGAGCAATGTCTTTGGCGATCACGAGACCGCCAGCACCAGGGTGCTGTTCACGCACCTGCTCCAGCTTTTTCCTGGCCCTGATCAAGAGTTGCTGAGCAATGCTGCTGCTNTCGGANAGTCGNATCGCCCTGCGCAAATTGCGNGCTCTCCAGCTTTCACGCACCTCTTCTGAGAGAGGNGACACGTCGCGATCAGGCTTCCCAGCNCGNCTGTGCTCNACCCAACCNTCTTGNAAGCGAAANTCNAGTGGTCGTACNTCGCCAGCTGCAATCAGCTCTCGGGGCTCAACGCAGAGGTCAGGGCTGATNTGCTCCACCAGCTGACCNCCCTCCTGGATTCGNATCCGTCTCGCGGCACAAAAGGCGAGATTGTCGGCTCGAAAGGGGGTTCCTGTGAGCCCNAGCCTGAGNCGAGCNTGGCTGCTCAGCTCTAAAAANGTNCGTCCCCAGACNGGNCCATCTGGNTCATCNGGGTCNACGCCCANGTGATGNGCNTCNTCNGCAATCGCTANAAGTTGATCACCAGCCCATGGCTCGAGCGCCTGNTTGAGNCCNTCGAGCTGACTCGCTGCCCCTTGGTANGTNACGAGCCAACCATCGGCGNTCTGNAGGGNTTGGCTNTGGATGTTGGGNGTCGATTCATTCCAGTGCTCNAGNCGCAACCCCANNCGTTCGGCTGCTGTGCGCCATTGGCNNAGGATNGATGTGCGGTGNCACATCACCAAAAAGCATTTCANCNTNCCCTCTTGNTGCATGGCNTGGAANCCGAGCAGGGCNCCCAGGGTCTTGCCNGCACCNGGNCCTGCATGGATNANCACGTCGCGNCCNTNGCNNGCNTCTGGATCCAGTCGTCTGCGCAANANCTGAACGAGTTGCTGTTGCCACTGACGCGGTTGGATCCTGCCTCGTGGGNCNTCTCCNGGGAGCTGAAACGAAGGACGTGCGATCGGTCAGCCGCGAAAGTTAGGTCTTTCTAACCATTCCATCCGTNGATGCCACCCTTAGCTTCCAGCCATCAGCTCTTGGGGTTTCCGGCCCCCTGCCGCCATGGCCAAAAGCCGTCCTCGTTACCCATCCAACCCTGATCAGCGCCAACAGCTTGAGCATTGTTGGCCACTTGAGTGCGATATCGACCCCTTGATCCTGAGGCTGCGTTGGTTGCAGCACCAGAGGCAATGGCCCCTGGTGCAGGCGGTTGAGCAAGAGCTACTTCCGCTGTTTTAACCGGGGTCGAAACCAGGATTAAAGCGATTCGCTGTGGTTGTAGAGCAAGCGCTCTACTTCCATGAACCCTTCTTCTGCAGCTGTTTGCGCCCGTTGGGAATCGCCGCCCGCTGCACTGGTGAGTTGGGAGACAACGCGCTCCAACATGGCCGTTTTCTGCTCTTGAAGCATGGTCAGGATTTCGTCTTCGATCAGCTGACGCACGGCGTTGCTGCGAAGGTGATCGTCTGAGGCTTCGTCAAACGTTCCCTGAACGAGTTCTTGAATGAATAGGCGGTGCACTTCGCTGCTGCGCAGGAAGCTTTCGGTGGCGTTGATCATTCCATCCACAAGAGTCCGATCAGGCTCAGCCTCAGAGTCGGACTGCTTGTTTTGCAATTTGAACTCCCAATCCAGGTGGCGTCGTTGCCAGCCGGCTGCGTGCAGGCTTGGCATCACCGATTGGGAGAACGTGTCCACCGACATTTCGTAGATCCGTTCCGCGAGTCGCTCGCACCATTCCCGTCCGTGTTCGGCGAGAAGCTCTTCCATGGTGTCGCGATTCACGGCATGCCCGCCGTGATGGCTATGGCAAACGCCATCGGGACATTCGATTGCGGAGAGGCCCATGCGGTTATAGACAGAATCCCCTGATTAGCCACAGCTGCTTCACTAAGTCAGCTTCTACAGAAAAGATGCGTTTCGGGAGACACGACCTCGTAATCTCAGCTGGGTGGCGGCACAACGAACTTGCCCAGACTCCTTATCCCGATTGAAAGCGCAGCGGCTGAAACCCGTGTAGCGGCTTCACCCGAGACCCTTAAAAAATTCATTGCCCTCGGCTGCTCTGTAGCTGTCGAGCGTGGTGCCGGATTGTCCTCCGGTTTCCTTGACGAGACTTACGCCAGTGCTGGAGCCGATTTGGTTGCTCCAGGAGAGGCTCAAGCCTGGGGTCAGGCTGACGTTTTGCTTTGTGTGCAAAGCCCGAGTCCGGTATCGCTCAGTCGCTTGCGACGGGGTGCTCTGGTGGTGGGGATGCTCGCCCCCTATGGCAATCACGACCTAGCGGAAGCTTTAAAAGGATGTGGTCTTTCAGCCATGGCCCTTGAGCTCCTGCCCCGGATCAGCCGTGCCCAGTCCGCTGATGTGCTTTCGTCTCAGGCCAACATCGCTGGTTACAAGGCCGTGTTGCTTGGCGCTGCGGCCTTGGATCGCTATTTCCCGATGCTGATGACCGCAGCTGGCACAGTGCAGCCCGCCAGGGTTGTTGTGTTGGGTGCTGGCGTTGCAGGTCTTCAGGCCGTGGCAACCGCTCGCCGTTTGGGGGCAGTCGTTTACGTGAGCGACATTCGCCCAGCGGTGAAAGAGCAGGTGGAGTCGCTGGGGGCCCGTTTCATTGATCCCCCGGAGATGGACGACAAGCCAGCCGAATCGGGTGGTTACGCCAAGCAAGCCTCGGATGCATTTCTGGCCGCGCAGCGACAACAGCTGTCTGACCAACTCGCCCAGGCTGATGTGGCCATTTGTACAGCCCAAGTTCCAGGCAGGCGAGCTCCACGTTTAATCAGTGAGGACATGCTTGATCGCATGCGCCCCGGATCGGTGGTGGTGGATCTGGCCGTTGCTCAAGGCGGTAACTGTGCCGATACCGTTCCGTCCGAAACGGTGAACCGCAAAGGCGTGAAGCTGATTGGTGCGAACGAACTTCCTTGCAGCGTCCCGAATCACGCCAGCTCGTTGTATGCCCGCAATCTCTTGGCTTTGTTGCAGCCCACCCTTGAAGACGGCCAGCTCNCGCTCGACACCGAAGATGAGCTCATTGCTGGTTGTTTGATCGCTCATGACGGCAGCATTCGCCGTGGCGATGTTCTTACCCCTGGAGCTAACTAAATGGATGCGAATTTCGTTGAATTTCTCTGGGTGCTGTTGTTAGGCAGCCTCTTAGGCCTTGAACTGATCGGCAAAGTGCCCCCCACATTGCACACGCCGCTGATGAGCGGTGCGAATGCGATTTCGGGCATCACGGTGTTGGCCGCACTTACGGCAATTATCAAGGCGGATGGCAATCAGGCACTGCTGGTGCTCGGTTCGATCTCCCTTGGTTTTGCTCTTTTCAATGTGATTGGCGGATTCCTCGTCACCGATCGAATGCTGGCCATGTTCAGCCGCAAGCCCGCCCGTAAGGAGAACCGCTGATGTCTGACTTTTTGAAATACGCCATCGATCTGGTTGCGGTTCTGCTGTTGGCCTTCGGCATCAAGGGGCTATCCAAGGTGCGTTCTGCGCGTGGAGCCAATCAATTGGCTGCCGTGGCGATGGCTTTGGCGGTGATCGGACTGCTCGGAAGCTATCTCGGACAGCCCAGTCTTAATGCTCAGGCTTGGGTTTGGATCATTGCGGGTACGGCCGTTGGTGGCGTGCTTGGTGCGATCACTGCTCAACGCGTGCCGATGACCTCCATGCCGGAGGTGGTTGCCTTGTTCAACGGTTGTGGCGGCATGTCGTCGTTGCTTGTTGCCTTGGCGGCAGCTCTCTATCCAGCGGCATTGGATGCCACTGGAATTGTCGCTGTGGTCTCGATTGTGATCTCGGTGTTTGTGGGATCGATCACCTTCACCGGTTCGATCGTTGCCATGGCCAAGCTTCAGGGCTGGTTGTCCACCCCGCCATGGATGCAGAGCAAGGCGCGCCATGTGGTGAACATTGCCTTGGCGGTGGTGTCGTTGATCGCAGCGGTGGAGATGATCCGCAACGGTGGAAGCGGCCTATGGCTGCTGGTTGTGGCTTCTGCGCTGCTGGGAGTAGGCGTCACCCTGCCGATTGGTGGAGCTGATATGCCAGTGGTGATTTCCCTTTTGAACAGCTATTCCGGTGTGGCTGCTGCTGCTGCTGGTTTCGTTGTGGGCAGTCAGCTGCTGATCGTGGCTGGCGCAATGGTCGGAGCTGCTGGTTTGATCCTCACCCAGGTGATGTGCAACGGCATGAATCGCTCGTTGGTGTCGGTGCTATTTGGCGGAGCGCTTGGCGCCTCCTCCACCGCTTCCGGTGGTGGAGGTGAATACACCAACATCACCAGTTGCAGTGTTGAGGAGTGTGCCCTCACCCTTGAAGCGGCAGAACGCGTGATCATTGTTCCCGGCTATGGCTTGGCTGTGGCCCAAGCCCAGCACACTTTGCGGGAAGTGACCCGCTCCCTCGAAGCCGCTGGAATTGAAGTGGCCTACGCCATTCACCCTGTGGCGGGTCGGATGCCCGGTCACATGAATGTCCTTCTTGCTGAGGCCGATGTGCCCTACGAGCAGCTCAAGGAAATGGATGTGATCAACCCTGACTTCCCTGCCACCGATGTGGTGCTTGTGTTGGGTGCCAACGACGTGGTTAATCCCCAGGCCAAGACCGACCCCAATTCGCCGCTCTATGGCATGCCTGTGCTGGATGTTCAGCAGGCGAGAACCGTGTTTGTGGTCAAGCGCGGCATGAGTGCTGGTTATTCGGGGATCAAAAATGACCTGTTTGAACTCGGCAACACCTCCATGGTGTTTGGCGATGCCAAGAAGGTGCTTGGAGATCTGCTGGGAGAGCTCAAGGAGTTAGGTGTCGGTAAGAAATAGATTCGCCTGTGAGCTGGCCTGATCCACACCCAGACCCCCAGCTGCTCAAGCTCCTGGGGGTTGATCCCTTTCAACAGCGTCTTCCCTGGTGGGGTGGCGACCTTCAAACCTTGAGGGATACCCTCCGTCCCGTTGATCTGCCGATCGATCAGGGGCAACCCTTGGAAATCCAAGTGCCTGCTCTGACGAGCGGGGCCGCTGGCTCTGGAGCCTTGTTGGCTTTTTTGGATTGTCCACCAGCTCCTAAGGCCTTAGTGGTTGTGTTGCACGGACTGGGGGGCTCGAGTCGTAGAGAAGGTCTGCGCAGGCTTGGCATTGCCCTGTACGAGGCGGGATATGCGGTGCTGCGCCTCAATATGCGTGGCGCCGATCCTGGCCGACATCTTGCAGGAGGAACCTATGCGGCCCAGTGCAACAGCGACCTTCTTCCTGTGTTGCATCGGGCGCGTCAGCTCTGCGTCACCTTGAACAAAGCAGGGATGCCTTTGCCCTTGTTCGGAGCTGGGCTTTCCCTGGGTGGGACCATGCTTCTGAATGCCTGCCTTTCAGCGCAATCTGAACGCGTTGCCGCTGGACTCGACCCAGCACGCCAGCCCTTGGATGGATTGTTCTGCGCCAGTAGCCCCTTGGATTTGGCGGCCTGCAGTGCATCAATTGAACGTCCCCGCAACCGTGTTTACCAACGCTGGTTGCTGCAGCGCTTGGTGACTCAGACGCTCGCCGATCCCTTTGGTGTGAGCGATTTGGATCTTGGGCGACTGAGTGGTGCTGAGCAACCACGCACCATTCGTGCTTTCGATAGCGCTGTCACCGCTCCGCGTTGGGGATTTCTGGACGTGGATGCCTACTACCGGGAGGCTTCACCTCTTCAGCATTTAATCCAATCCCCCCAGAAGCTGCCGCCCACCCTGATGCTTCAGGCTCTGGATGATCCATGGGTGCCAGCTTGCTCAGCCCTCGATCTTGAGGAGGCTGTTCCTACGGATGGGCCCATTCGATTGATCTTTACCCGCGAGGGTGGTCACAACGGTTTTCACGGACGAGCCGGATGTTGGGCGGATGCGCTGGCTGCCTCTTGGTTGAAAACGCTCTTGTCTAATTAATATGAATTGCCATTCGATTCGGGATGATTACATCTGAGATGATTACTT
>NYVG01000047.1 GCA_002684495.1 Gammaproteobacteria bacterium
AAATAGCTAGGCGCGAGCAGGTGTTGATTAAAGCAGCCCAGCAGCCGGGATTTAATATCGAAAAATTTCGCCAAGCTCAGGGCGATGCGGCAGAGATTCCCTAGCTGGGTTTCTTAAACAGCCGAGGAGTTGTGCCCAGATCCTGGCGAAAGCCAGTATCAATTTCCGCGCCATCGTCCGCGACGATATATCGAGCGATATTCTGGCCGTGTTTTGAAAGTTGCTGGTACAGCACTTTCGGCATGCTGCGAGGCATTGGTTCGCGAAACCAAGGGGCATAGAATTCAGCGTTAGGAATCGCGCGGACCTCATTAGACAGATTCGGTGTGCCGCCGTGCCAAGCGCGCGGATCGCGGATCAACACGCTACCTGCAGGCGCTGGACATACGGCACTCAACTTCATCCACTCTGGCTCATCGGCTAACCGAGGAATCCGAGTATGGCTGTTTTGGGTTCCTGGTATTTGCCGTGTTGGCCCGTTCGTTGCCGTAAAGTCCACCATTAAGAAGTTGCAGCAGACATAGGGGCACGGCAGGTCGCGTAGACTAATACGGCCAGCGGGGTCAAAGAATGTTCCAAACTCCCGACCATTGAGGGTCATGCGGTCGCTGATATCGTAATGGAGCTGCTGATATTCAGTTGCCCCAGGCAAACAAAAGTCGCCGCCACCGCCTCGCGCGATGTAATCAGAGGAGTCAAAAATAGCGGTAAGGATTGGTGTCACGGTGGGTAAATCTAACAACCTAGTCCATTCTGGCTCGTGCATCATATGGCCGGTTTTACTGGCTGAGCCAAAAGAATACCGATGGGAGCCGCGATTGCCGACGCGATGTTTGTCCAAGGATAACATCTCATGAATTGTGCGGTCGCAAGCGGCGCGCATAGCTGCCAGTTGCTCCCCTGCAAGAGCGTCCAGTACGACAACAAAGCCATCGCGGTAAAACAGATCTCGGGCTTTTTCGACTTCGTTTGCGGTGACCAAGGCTAGGCCCTTGATGCCCGCATTTTGCGCGAGGTAGTCGCGTTGTTGTGCAAAAGCCTGGGCATCCCCAGCGCGCCAGCCGAGATCATTTAATGCCGTGCCAGTTACCTCTGTGTCAGGCGCAAGCGTCGCCTGTGCCTCGGGGTTAGATTGGTTTTTCATACTTTCAAGCCCCCAAATGTACGCCCATACCAATTGCTTAGGCTGCAGTTATACTCGATGCGGGCAAGGGGAGGAAACCGATGGAACAACAATATCCGCTCAGCGGGCTAAAGGTGCTGGATTTTTCGCGTGTGCTCGCAGGGCCGTTCGCCGGCCGTATGTTGTCTGATTTGGGCGCTGATGTGGTGAAAGTAGAGCCGCCAGACGGTGATGTCACGCGTCTGTGGGGGCATGTGGTGGCGGGACTGCCCGGATATTATCACCAGCAAAACGCAGGCAAGCGCAATATTTGTGTCGACTTACGCCACCAGCAAGCCAAAGCCTTAGTGCTCGAATTGGTCGCCGAAGCAGACATACTGATTGAGAACTATCGTCCAGATGTAATGCCAAGATTAGGCTTGGGGTACGATGTTCTCAGCCAGGTAAATCCACGGTTAATTATGTTGTCGATCTCGGGGTTTGGTCATGGCGGCCCGGAATCTCATCGGCCTGCATACGCGCCCATCGTGCATGCTGAAGCCGGTCTAATGCACCGGCAGGCCGAGCGCGGAGATATTCCGTTTACCGATTTGCCGCTGTCAGTAGCGGATACCAATGCGTCTCTGCATGGTTTGGTGGGTCTGCTGTCTGCTGTAATCATGCGACAACAAACCGATCAGGGGCAGCACATCGACATTGCCATGATCGACGCCACTCTAGCGACCGACGATCAAGTGCATTACGCGTTGGAGGACGCCGAGGGTACTGGTCCGTTGCGTAACGATGCTTGGGAGACCGGTGTTGGGCCGATTTTGATCTCGGCAGATTTCCGCTACCTATGGCAATTATTAACAAGTCAGATGGGCGTTAATGATCCGACGACAAAAGACACGCCGCTGCCAGAGAAGATTCGCCTGCGTCGCGAGGTCGTCGGCGAGTATCTGGCGAATTTAGACACTTGGGCTTCTGTAGAAGACACCATGGCGAAAATGAATCTGGCCTGGGGCCGGGTGCGCGATCCAGTAACGCTGCAACAACAGCCCACCATTGCCGCGCGCAAGGCCATCACAGAGGTCGACGACCGAGTTGGCGGTACTCGGCCAATCACTCAATCGCCTTATCGATTCTCTGGCGCGCGCAGCGGTGTGCGTGGTCCTGCGCCTCATCGCGGAGAGCACAACAGCGTGGTGCTTGAAGATTGGTTGGGCAAGAGTGCTGTGCAGATCAGCCAGCTGCATAGTGATCAAGTACTGCAATTCGATGAAGAATTCGTCCGGCAATGAACTGTTGAGCCCTGATCCCCAGGCAAAAAAAAGCCCCGCATATGCGGGGCTTTTTTTGGGTTGGAAACTTACCCTTCGCCAAAGCGCCGAGTAATATCAACGCCAAAGCTTCTGGTTCGAAGCAATGTACCGGTTAGCTGATAGTTGTTTCCGAGACTTCCAGCACTGAGTGAACGGAAGTTGCGTGCGTCAAACAGGTTGTCGACGAACCCACGGATGGTCAGCAACCCGTCACCGCTGTTCCAAATCAATGACGCATCCGTTTGATGCCGAGCAGGCATCTTGTCGAATTCGCGATCAATGGATTCACTATTGTACTCACCAGTGAACGAATAGTAGGCCGCAGCAATCAAAGTGCTGTTTGGAAGGTCGAAGCGATAATTAGCCCAAGCGGTAAACTTGTGCTCTGGAATACCTTTGAGCGAGCTGCCTTTTAGTTGATGGCTGACCTCGCCATAGAGCGGCACCGGCGCAAATGGGTTGTCATCCTCGAGGAGATAGACTTCGTCCTGGTATTCAGTCTTCGTCAAACTGTAGTTGGCGTTAATCGTGAGTTCGTCGGTCGCCAACCATGTGCCCTCTGCCTCCCAGCCTTGATTAACAGCGCTTCCGGTATTGGTTGGCAATGTTAAGAAGGTTGCTTGAACATCGTCGTAAACCGTTACGCTGTCCTGATAGCCATCATACTGGTAGCTATAGATTGAGCTGAATAATTGCAAGGTTCCGTCTGCGAAGGTTCCCTTGAAGCCAAGCTCAAGGTGAGCAACTTCTTCTTCGTCGTAAGAATAGATTGAGTTAAACACTGCCCCAGTCAAGTCTCTAGCATCCAGTGTGCCTAGGCCATATCCGCCAGCTCGGTATCCAGTGGTATACGATGCGTATACCAATGTATCTTCGTCAGGCGTCCAATCTAGAACTACTCGGCCAGTCGCTTTGCTCCACTTTTTCTTTTCAGTTGCGAGGCTGGAGAATCCGAAAGGAATTCCAGTCAGATACATTGGTGTTGCGCACTCAACAGAGGTGAAAGCGCAGGTCGGAGCGATTGGGTTTTGGCCTGTGAAATCCATGGTAGGCACTGCGCTTCCCATCAGAACGTTGGCTAGCGCCAGATTGGACCAACCCAACGCGGTTGCTGTAGCTTCGTTGACTCCGAGGGCGGCCAAGATTCCAGGTCTAATTCCATAATCGAAGGGGAAGAGCGATTCGAAATAACCACCGCGTCGCTCTAGCACTTCTTTTTCGTCCTCCGCGTAGCGCGCGCCGATAGTTAGTGCCCATTCATCATTAAATGTGTACGTGCCTTGGCTGAATATTGCCGTTTGTTCAACATAGTTAGTGTTGATGTGGTGATACGCATGCCCATCCGGGTCACCAGTCCAAAGTCCACTAGTTTGGAAGCCCATCGGAGCATTCGCAATTGGCGTGTAATCTGTAAGACCGAAGGCCGCCATGGTGCCTGCGAGGCCGCCATAGTTTGCTGCTTGATCGATCCTACCCTGGGAGTTGAAGTGCGATATCGTGTAGTCCTGCTTTCGATCACTCGCGAAGTAGTACAGACCACTGGTCAGGAAAAAGTTCTCTGAAACGTCCCATAGCAGTTGGATTTCGTGCGAGGCATTCCATACGTCTTCTAGCACGGTCAGCCCGGAGTTCGCGATTTCGCTGTCTGAATAGTCATAGTCGACTGTATAGGTGTAATCGAAGTCGCCGTAACCAAATATGTACTTCAAGGTCATATTATCGTTGAGCTCATAACTAACGTTCAACGATGCGCCCTGTTGATCAAATCCTTCATCAGTAAGCCCGTTGGTCAACGCTTCCGCGTCTACGGCTTCTAAGTCTCCTGAGCCATTAATATAGGCGTTGCTGGCGTAGGCTTGGTTCACGACTGAGCTTGCTGCTACGTCGACACCAGGTCTAACAGGCGCTCCATAAGCAACCTCTCCCGTTGTTGGGTGCGTGAACATCGTCGCTCCAGGCGTTGTCGCTGTTGCTGCTCTCATCCCATAGGCGTAAAGGTCGGTTCGTCGTGTTCCACGATCTGCGCCCCAGCCTTGGTCAATCAGCACGCCATTACCGATTACTCGGTAGGAATTACGTTTGTTGATGCGTGTGGAAATTTCCAGCTTGTCCGTGGGCGCAAATTCAAGGGTTAGGCTTGCGTTCTGATCGTTTGTGCTGTCGGTGTCGGGTGAACCATATTGTCCGCTCATCCAGCCATCTCGGTTGCGATCAGAAATTACCAGTCGGTAGCCTGCTGAGCCGTTCTCGACGTTTATGGGGCCTGACAAGATTCCATAGTATTCGCGGTTACGATGACTACCGAACTGGGCTCGGATAGACCCTGAAAGCTCTTCGGTCGGTGATTTTGTGATGTAGTTGATCGCCCCGCCGACAGAGTTTCGACCGTACAGCGTTCCCTGTGGGCCACGCAGAACCTCGATACGCTCAACGTCGAATAGAGCGTTTTCGGTCAACGCTATCAATGCGTCCTCTGAATAAACGCCGTTGTAATAGGTCGCAACACCTGGGTCTCCGCCCAAAGATCGGAAGTTCCTTCCAACACCGCGAATTCGAATGTCATAGCTATCGCGAGTTGTCGCAGGAATGAAATTCACGAACTCGTCTGCCGACTGTATCCCCAGATCTTCGATCATATCCGCGCCAATCGCGGTTATCGAAATAGAAGTGTCCGATACCGTCGATTCTACTTTCTCCGCGGTAACGATTACCTCCTCGATTCGTCTCTTTGAGTCGTCTTCATCCGCAAAAGCAGGTAGAACAATAGAAAATGCGGCAATAAAGCCTACAGCCAATCTAAACATTTTTTTCTCCCTCAATATCCGTGCCAAGGACAGGCTCGGAATTTACTAACTTAGTAAAAGTTAACGGGCACAGAGTGTAAGAAAATGTTACAAAATTCAAGAGTTTTGACGAAAAATTCACCCATGAAAATTTGGCGAATTTAATGGAAAAGGCACTAAAACATTGCAGTGAATTGAGGAATCTAGCGCGTGTCCTGCAACTAATGACTCACTAGCTTCGGCCAGATTTTGAAATATACTGTAACAGCACATGAACATTCGGATCGAGGTCGAATTGGCCACGGTAACTCTGCGCAATAGTTGAAGTCTGCTCGGCGTTATTGGTTCAGGGAGCTTTGTTCCGTGAGGGCAGCCGCCGCACGGTAATTTTCAAGTTTGTAGATAAGCCGGCGGCCTGCGGGTAGCGACGACTCCAGCCCCAGCCACTGGCCATTGGCCGAGTAATGCAGGGTTAGATCTAACGACTCGGCCTGCAGTCGATAGGATTTTCGGGTGTTGTCTGCGGTGCCGTCAGTAATTATTGGCTCTATCGTGACAGGCATTAGGCGGCCGTCTTGACCGTTCAAAAGCTGGGTCTGGGTCAGCAGTTTAGGAGACCAGTAGGCAAAGGTTGTGAGACAAGGGACGTTAAGGTCTTGACTAGCTTCGCCTTTGATTGTGTTGACCGCAAAACCTCCTTGGGTGCGCTGGCCGTTGAGCGCAATTTTTTCCCGACGGGTCTCTGTCGAGCTTTCAATGTACTCTAGACAAAGGTTTTCGTCGTAGCGCTCTTTCACTTCGTGGGTGTATGAAAATAAGGGCACGCGTAATAGTCGGTACTCAAAGTCGGCGCGGCTTGAAAGGTAAATCGACTGCCCGTCTCTAGTTACGTCGAAGGAGTGATAACCAACCTCGCGGTTGTCAATAAAGGCCTTGAAGTACCAATGTTCAGTAGATGCTGGAATCGCCAAGCTCGGCTGGTTTAGTAGCAGCAAAGGTGCGCAGCAAAGAAGCATAAGGAGTGTTTTGGCTGCGGGGTTTTTCCTGCGTTGCAGTAGACGCTGTGGCTGTAAAAACACCGGAAAAAAAGCGGGAGTTTGCTGTTGATAGTTCTGATAGTCAGGGCGTCGCGCTGGTGCGCCTGACTCCATGCGCTCGACACCGGTGAAACGTAGCAGCAACCAGCTAACCAGACCGATCGTTACCAAGCCGAACCAACTTCCCGCGCTGAGGGCAAGCAGACTAATGCCAAACCAGAAGCACCATTCGCCGAAGTAATTCGGATGACGCGATAACGACCACAGACCGGTGCGCAACAACTGGGTCTCACGCTGGCCGGGTGCAGACTGCTGTTTTAGGAACGCGCTTAGTTGTAGGTCGGCAATAACCTCGTACAGCAGCCCAAACAGGATTAGCGCGAACAAGGCCGAATCAATCAGTCGCCACGGCCCAGCATATTCGACGATGGGTAAAAAAGCGGCGCTGATGACTAGTGCGAGTAATGCCTGTAGTAGATAGATGATAAAGAGGCTGGTGAATTTGAACAGCGGTCCCTGATTGGCGCGGATCTCAGTATAACGCCGGTCCTCGCTACGACCGGCTGCGCGCACTGCCAAGTAGGTGGCCAAGCGAATACCCCAGACAGCTACCAATAACAGTAGTAATATTCCGCGCCACTCTAACTGTGGTAGAGCAACACAAACACCAAAGCACACCATGACGTGATGCAGTGGCCATAAAATATCCACGTGGCCTAAGTTGTTGCTGCGCAAAGAGTGCAACCAGAGTAGCGCTGCGGCGAAGATCAGCCACGGCGCAGTTTGGAGTAAGATAGTCATCGTTTATCTGCAGCGAAGCGCCGCCCAACAGCCCGGACGCCCGCACCCAGCACTGGTATATGAGAGTAGAAACCGAGTCCGCTATCCCAGAAGTCCTGATGCAAGATGACTTGGCCAGTAATGTCGAAGCGCACATGAGTAACGCCTAAGGTGTCGCTGGTAACCTCTTTATTAATAGGGGTGAAGCGCGCCTGCATTGACCAGATAAGGTAAACGTCCGCATCGCTTTGTAGTGTCTGGTGAATCTGCACGTCCACTCGCGTGCCCGCATCGCTCAGTCGGGTGAAGTGATCGACGACGGTCTTTTTGTCGCGCGTAACCATAAGAGCGTCGCTGAAATGCAGGTCCTCAGCGTATAACGAAGCGGCGGTCGTCCCAGTGGCCGGATCCCCCAAATTAGCGAGGAAGTCGACGAAGCGCTCAATGGATTCGGGGTTGACGTTGCGGTGTCCGGCGAAGTCATCGAGTGCTTGCCGATACTGGGCAGGGTAGCCAAGACGCTCGGAGTCGGGTGCGATAACACCGGCACAGCCGCTCGTAAGCAGACTCAAAAAGGCGATTAAAATAGCGTTGCGGGGGTAAAACTTCACTGTACGAAGCTAATTGTGTCGGCGTGAATGGCCAGTGAATTCATCCGGTAGACGCTTTCACAACTGATTCACTAATATTTATCAACTATACATACCCTTTCAGATAGGCAAAGTCATGTTTGCAGTCCCGCCAGAAACGCGCCATTTGAGCGTGTCGGCAAGAGATCGTGCGCTCAGTAGGGGGCGTTCGTGAGGATTGCAGTGATAGGTGCAGGGATCAGCGGCATCGCTGCTGCGGATGCCCTGTCCGAGGCTGCCGACGTGACGCTATATGAGGCAGACCCGCGCCTAGGGGGACATACAGACAGCCATACCGTCCTACTTAGTGATCAGGTATACAGTGTCGATACGGGTTTTGTAGCGTTCAACGGCGAGTATCCACTCTTCTCATCCTGGTTGGAAAATCTCGGCGTGACTTCTCAACCAGCGCAAATGTCCCTCAGCGTGAGTCGCTGGCCCCAGGGCTTTGAATACGCAACCACCGATCTGCGCAGCTTATTTCCATCGTTCAAAGTCCTTTCATCTTATGCCCAATATCAGTTACTAGCGGATACACGACGCTTCAACCGCACCATTAGGCAAGCGGTAGAGAATCACCCAGATGAGGCCCTTGGTGACTACCTGCACCGGCAAAGCTACAGCCAGCGCTTCATTAATTGCCATATCGTGCCCTTATGCATGGCCCAGTGGTCCAAAGCTGCCTTCGATGTATTGCAGATGCCACTGCGTTATGTAGCAACCTTTGTCGCTCAACATGGATTGCTGAGAATGGATGATAAACCCCAATGGCGGGTGATTCGGCGCGGCGCAACCCATTATCTAGAGGCTTTTGAGCGTCAATTTCGCGGCACCATCAAACTGCAGACACCAGTTCGGCAGGTGGCGCGCACAAACGGCTATGTTGAGGTGCTAACCGACGAGGGCAGCACGGATTATGATGCTGTGGTTATCGCCTGTCACAGCGACCAAGCCCTGGGCATACTGGAACAACCGACATCGCTGGAACAGCAGTTGTTGGGCGCGGTTCGATATAAGTCCACTCGCGTAGTGCTGCACAGTGACGAATCGTTCATGCCGACCAAACGATCGTTATGGGCGAGTTGGAATGCGCAGATTCACGAGCTTGATGGGCCCGCCACCCTAAGTTTCTGGATGAATAAAATTCAGTCGATCCGCGGCCAAGACTTTTTTCTGACTTTGAACCCTGCAACCACTCCGCGTCAGATTTGGACCGATCGTAGCTATGCGCACCCGATATTCGATACGCCGGCGCTGCAGGCACAGTCGCGTCTGCAGGAGATTGATGGCATAGGCGGGGTATTTTTCTGCGGCTCCTATTGGGGTTGGGGCTTGCACGAGGACGGCTTCAGTAGCGGTGTTGCGGCGGCAGGACGTTTGCGTACTAGCTTAAAAGGCAAGCCTAGCATTGTTGGAGCAGGAGACGGCAACAACGCAGGTGCGAGCGAGATCGACGCGATTATCGCTGCGGCGAAAAACCAGACCTAATGCATAACCCTAGCGCACGCATGCGGCACTCTTACCTCTCTCTCGCGTTAGAGCTTCAACATGACTGAGGAGGTTCGGCCGCGTTGGTTGTCGGTCATTAACTTCCTAATGATTAAAGTAGCGTGGGTGGCCTGTGTGTTAGGCGGCACATTGCCAGGCGCACTAGTAATCGCCTTGATGTGCGGGCTGTGTTTTTATCAGGGACGTTGGCAACGCGAGCGTAGCTTCGTAGTTGGCTTAGCACTGTTGGGCCTGACACTCGACAGCATTTGGATTCACCTAGGTATTCTCGATTTTGGCTCAGGTACCCTGCACTTTGGCAATCTAGCGCTAGCCCCTCTATGGATAATACTTTTGTGGGTTGCAGTGGGCCTATCGCTTTTCGAAGCTCTGAGCTTTTTCGTTCGAAGACCCATCCTAGGCGCGGTTATCGTCGGTGCGGCTGCGCCTTTATCATACTCGACAGGCGCGCAATTTGGCGCAGTAGTTATACCCTCCACCGCAATGTTGATGGTGATAGCCCTAGTTTGGGTGGTAGTGTTCGGTATAGTTTTTGAACTTGCGAGGCGCGCGCAAAACGCCGAGCTTTAAAATGGAAACGAATACGCAGCATGAGGATTCGCAACACAGGGTTGGTCGCAAAGTTAGGGCGCGTATTGGTCCTACAAGTGGCATTAATCAGCGTCACCGTAGCCGCGGGTATCTATGTAACCAATACCATTGTCCAAGACTCGCTGGTTAACGAGGCGTTGGAAAATGAAGCTGCGCACTTTTGGAATCTATACCAACAGAACCCGCAACAGGCGCTCCCCAATACCGCGAATATGTTGGGGTACTTGGCGACAGATGGGCAAATGGCAGCGGTGCCGGGGCAATTTCACGACTATGCGCCGGGTTATGTTGGTCGAGTACAGTTTGGCGATGCCGAGCCGATACTTTACGTCACCGAGTTCGATCAAGCGCGTCTGTACCTAATATTCGCCAGTGAAAACGTTTCGGAACTTGCATTCTTTTTCGGCATTCTGCCGCTCTCCATCGCATTGGTATTTATTTATGGCTTGTCGTTCTTAACCTACCGACTATCGCATCGAGCAATCTCGCCCATTGTGCAGCTCGCTGATTATTTGGAACGATTTCCGTTTGAAAAAGCGTCCCATGCGACCTCTGCCCAGGATTTACAAAAGCTGCGTACCTTAGCCAATGCTGAAGTAGACGTGATGATTGACGCGATCGACAGCTTTACTGAGCGATTGGACGCCTATATTGAGCGTGAAAGAATCTTCACCCGCGACGCGAGTCACGAATTGCGCACTCCTATTGCAGTCTTTAAGGGTTCGTTAGACCTTTTGCAAAGGCAATCTGAGCGGCCTCAGGAAGATTTACGGGCGCTCGCGCGCATGCGCCGAACGGTAGAAGACATGGAAGGATTAATTCAAACCCTCCTGTTGTTGGCGCGTGGAGAAGAACTGCAGCAGCCCGGTGTGCGGGTGCGCTTGAATGATCTGATACCCGACCTAATTGATCAGGTTGCACCCTTGGCAACGGATCGAGGAATCAAACTAGTATTAGTGGAATCTGCCGAACTTTGGGTGCAAGCACCGGATCGAGTAGTGCAGATTTTGTTGATCAATCTACTGCGTAATGGCATCAGCTATACACCAGAAGGGCAGGTGCAGGTGGAAATTCAGAATAAGGCGGTGACCGTTAAAGACACTGGCATCGGCATGACATCCAGTGAGCTGAGTCAGGCCTTTGAGCCGTTCTACCGCAGTGAACGTGGTCGCTCGAATAGCCCAGGGCATGGCTTGGGCTTATCGATCGTGCGTCGTTTGGTGCATCAGTTTGAGTGGAAGATCAGCGTTCAGAGTAACGTTGGAGAGGGTACAGAAGTCACCATTAACTTTGCTTAGCGACGGGGTTAGGTCAGGGTCGCCCGCATGCGTTTCCATGCTGCCAGAGTCGCATCCCGCGCTACAGAAAGATCAACAATCGGTTTCACATAGTGCGATGTGTCCGTGTACTGCCAAGGCGTGAACACAGACTTACCCTGGGCATTCGCCAGCTCAGGGATGTGCGCGCGCACAAAAGTGCCGCTGGGGTCGAAGCGTTCTGCCTGCCTGATTGGGTTGAACATGCGGAAATAGGGCACCGCGTCTGTGCCGGTAGAAGCGCTCCACTGCCAGCCGCCGTTGTTCGCAGCTAAATCACCGTCAACCAAGTTTTGCATAAAGTAGCGCTCGCCCTCGCGCCAGTTGATAAAAAGGTGTTTGACGAGGAATTGCGAGGTCACCATGCGCAGTCGGTTATGCATCCAGCCGCTGGTGTTGAGTTGGCGCATGCCTGCATCAACAAGGGGAAAGCCTGTTTTCCCAGCTTGCCAGCGCTCCAGCCATTCCGGATTGTGGTTCCATTCAAGTTTCTCGGTTTCACGACGAAACGCCTCTCCGCGGCTCAATCTGGGATTGGCGGCGAGAATATGGTTGTAGAACTCTCGCCAAATAAGTTCGCTAACCCAAGTGTCGACACCCTCATTGCCGCCATGCAGGCGGTTTTCATTAGCACTGTAGGCCGCATAAAGACATTGGCCCACAGAAATGCTCCCGTTTACCAGGTGTGGGGACAGTTGGCTGGTGCCTGGTTGCTCGGGTAAGTCACGATGTTTGCTGTAGAGGGTGGCGCGTGACTGCAAGAAATTGCTCAAACACTTTTTTGCGGCAGCTTCCCCGGCCTCCCATAATTCGGCGCCAAAAGTTTTTACGATACCGCCAACGTTATTGGGCGTTTGCTCTGGCTCCACAGCTGGTCCCTGGGATTTTGGTGGGGGCAGTGGTGGATTGGGTAGCGCCAATGGGTGCGCAAGCCAGCGTTTTTTGAATGGCGTAAATACCGTATAGCCGCTGCCATCGGGTTTGGTTACCGCATCTGGCGGTAGATGGGTGAAGCTATGGTGACGTTCACATTGGATACCAGATTGTGTCAGCGCTGCTTCGACTGTGGCGTCACGACGTTGTTCGTTAAGCGCTATTTCTGCGTTGAAAAATACGCAGTTTGCGCCGAGTTGTTGTGCGCATTGTCGTATGACTTCGGGTGCTTCGGCGAAAGAATCACAGCCACGAATGACGAGTTTTATCCCTAGTTGAGCCAACTGCTGACTGACGCAATCTACACTGCGTAGAGTCAGAGCCACACGCCACGGCGACATATCATGACGTTGCCACTGGGTTGCATCGACAAGAAATACGCAGGTGGTCGGCCCTCGTAGACAGGCCGCGTGCAGTGCCGGATTGTCATTGACGCGCAGGTCGCTACGCAACCAAACCAGTTGTCTCATATAAGTTTACGCAGAGCGGCTATTCAGCAGCGGGTTCGCGTAGGCAGTAGCCTTGGCCCTGGCGGGTTTGCAGTAAAGGCACTTCGAAGGGGCGGTCGATAATACGCCGCAAGTTGTAAATGTGGCTGCGTAGGGTATCGCTGTCAGGCGGTTCATCCCCCCACAACTCTTTCTCCAACGCCGCCCGGGTGACCACCTTGGGCGATTCTCTAATAAGCACATGCAGTATGTTGAACAGCGTCCTCGACAACAGTAGGTTTTGTCCGTCTCGCGCAACCTCCATGGTGTCTAAATTCAGCTTCAGGCCACTGACTTCGTATTGTTTTTCCAAGTGCTGACTACGACGTATGACTGCATCTAAACGAGCCTCCAACTCTGGCATATCAAAGGGCTTTATCAAGTAGTCGTCGGCGCCCGATTCAAACCCTTTGAGCTTGTCGTCAAGTTGATCTCTAGCGGTGAGCATGATGATTGGTGTGGTAACAGCGGCGTCATCGCGCAATCTCTGACAAACCGTTAGGCCATCTACACCAGGTAACATAATGTCCAAAACGATTGCATCGTAGGTATTGGTAACGCCCAGATGCATGGCGGTAAGACCATCACTGGCATAGTCAACGATGTAGTTTGAGGCCTCAAGATAAGAGCCAACAGTTTCGGCAAGTTCCTGGTGGTCTTCCACGAGGAGGACACTTCTGCTGGAATTTTTAGCCATATGCGTCATCAATCAAATAGTGATCGAACGACATTGACACAAACCATCAGCCTTGCCAATGGTTTTGCTGAGGCCACCCCGCGCAGGCTTGAGTTAGGGGGTATTCGTCAATAAATGTCCATTTTTTGTCTATTAAAATTATAGACACAGGCATGACCGGTGTTGGATTAAGGCAGCGCAAGTCCTCCCGGAAAGGCGGGCTCGATGATTCTGCCGGGCTGTTGGTACGAACCAAAACCCACCACTGATGTGGGTGCTGGTGTGCGCCTCGCCATGCCGCTGGGTAGTGCCGGACAGGTGCCCGGGTTGGCGCGGTACGCGAGTGCAGCACTGAGCATAGCTTCGTTAGGATCGCCCAAAGCCTTGGAAAAATCGTCGTCCACAGCACAACCGGGTACCGGCTCGCCCTCAACCGTAGCTAGGTTAGATGGTGAAAATCCGTCTGAGTAATCGCCATAACCTTTGGCATTCACGCCTTTAAACTGAACTGTGAAGTACGTGGTGCCGCAATTGTCTAATCCGTAAAATCCGTAAGGCTTACCGCAGGTGGTGCTGCCAATTTGAATAACCTCAATATCGATGCCGCGCAAACCATTAATGATGGCTTCCGACGCCGAGCAAGTGTTGCTGGTAGTCAGCACATATACTTTTGATAGACCCAAATATGGGAGCGCGATGCCTTGGCTGGCGGAAAATCCCTGCGCCCTATCGTGGAAGGTGCGAGGATTCAAAGCCTGGCCCGTGACCGGATTAATTGATGGATGCTTATCATTGAACTGTTGCAGTGAAAATGTGCGCCCCGAAGTTGAATTCGGACCGGCAATCATAAATGCCATTTCGTTCGCGATATCCAGATACCCGCCGCCGTTATAGCGCAGATCCAACACTAGATCCGTAACATTGCTGTTTTTTAAGAATGTCACCGCATCGATTAACTCTTGTTCAGCCGTGGCAATGTGATCATTAAAGGTTAGATACCCCACCGCTCCGTTGGCCGTAGTAATCACGTCGACGTTCTGCACCGGGTCTTTGGTGATCTCAGTGGGCGTCATAGTGATGCTGCGCGGGGTAGAACTGCCTTGGTCTAATACTTCAAATGAATGGGATTGACTGGCATCGGCCGGAAAGAAGGCATTATTCAGCGTTTCGGTATCTGAGCCGTTCATTACGTCGACGCCATCGGCGGTAATGATTTCGGCACCGCGGGCCAACCCTGCGGCGCTGGCCGGTGAATTGGATTCAACGAAAGCGACGACAATTTTTCTTGGCGCAGCGCTTTGCAATAGAACCCATTGGACGCCATAACCCACTGCGATGCCCGACTGCGATAACTGCTTCCATTCCAGAGAATCGTAGGTGAAGTGGTACTGGTCCTTGGGGGCTCCAGAAGGCGTGATGGCGAAGGTTTTCATTCGGTCGAAGTAGTCGAGTACTTGGTCAGTGGAGTTGGCGTAGTTGTCTGGATCCACATCGTTGATTTCGTCGTACCACAAATATAGCTCGTTACTGATGGATCTTAGCCAGTTATTTTCGTCGGCGAAGCTGCCTTGTTGGTCTGGATAAGTGGATCCGTCGAAAGGGTCTCTACCAGAGCGCGGGACGCCACATGAATTCTGATACACGCCTGCAGTTTGAAAGATGCCCTGATCAAAGTCGGTGATCCGATTAACCACAGTCACTGAAATATCCTGGTTGGTGCTTGCTTGGCCGTCGGATACGGTAACGGAAAACGTATAAACGTTATTTTGGTCAGCATCTCCGGGTGCGTCGTAATTAGGGGTTTCGCGGAAGCGCAATACACCGTTACTGCTAATGGCAAAGAAGTCGCTGTCGCCACCGCTTAAAGAAAAGCTCAAGGAGTCTCCGTTAGAGTCACTGGCGCTGATGGTGGTGATCGCTGTTTCCCCTTCGGCAACCGAAAGGCTGCCAGGGTTGCTGATGGTAGGTGCGTTATTGGTTGTGCCTCCACCTCCACCACCTACTGAGCTTGAGCCGCTGCCACCACCGCCACCGCAGCTGGCTACAAGGAATAAAGAAGCCACGGCGATGAGTTTATTCATTTGAGACCTGTACCCGAATTCGCGATGTAACGGGTACACAGTAACCGGAGTGGTATATTTTTGGTATACGTAAAGAATTATTCGAAGCAGTGTCGTTTCGTTAGCGTCGCGAAGATTAGTTTTCAGGCGCGTTAGGGCTTTTAGTCCCAGCCTGGGTTGCTGTTGGCGCTTGCTCGTGTATGTCAGCCTTTGTATCGCAAAAGCTTAGCGATACAGCGGGCACAGTTACAACAGCGGCGAAAAGCTGTTTGGTGCTTGGGGCGCGTGCTATTCGTAACTAATTATGGTCCGGCTGGGGCAAAAAAAGCAGCCCGCCCGGAAAGGCCGGTGGGGTGATTCTGTCGAGTTGTTGGTGCGAACCAAGACCCATCACCGATGTAGGTGCCTGTGCGCGCCTTGCTAAGCGATTTGGTAGTGCGGGGCAGGTGCCGGGATCGGCGTGGTATGCGAGTGCAGCACTGAGCATGGCCTCGCTAGGGTCGCCTAAGGCCTTGGAGAAGTCGTCATTCACAGAGCAACCGGGTACCGGCTCGCCCTCAACCGTGGTTAGGTTCGATGGCGAAAAGCCGTCTGTGTAATTGCCAAAACCTTTTGAATTGACGATTTGGTACTGAATGGGTAAGTACGTGGTGCCGCAATTCTCCCAGGGATATACGGCATAGGGTTTGCCACAGGTCGTGCTGCCAATCTGGATGACCTCAATATCGACGCCGCGCAGACCATTGATAACCGCCTCCGACGCCGAGCAGGTTTTGCTGCCGGTCAACACATACACTCTGTCAAGGTTCAGATAGGGAAAGGCTGTGCCCTTCTCCGCAGAATATTTCCCCGAGGCTGTGGTAAAGAAGGGCATGGGCGTGAGCGTTTCTTTTGTGTTCGGATCCGTCGCCGGGTGTTTGTTATTGGCTTGTTGAGAAAGGAAGGTGCGGCCTGATGTCGCGTTCGGCCCGGCTACCATGTACGCAAGTTGGCTCGCAATCTCCGCTGCTCCGCCGCCGTTGTAGCGCAGATCCAATACTAGATCGGTGATATTGCGGTCTCTTAACCATATCACCGCATTGATCAACGCCTGCTCTGCCTTAGTGATGTGGTCGTTAAAGATAAGGTAGCCCACCAAGCCGCTGGACGTATTGATCACGCTGACATGTGGTACCGGGTCTTTGGTGATCTCTGTAGGCGTCATAGTGATGCTGTGCGGTCGCGTGCTGCCTTGGTCCAGTACTTCGAACGAGTGCGACTGGCCAGCGGTAGGAGGATAGAGGGCGGTGTTTAAAGTTGCGGTATCACGGTCGTTGACCATGTCTACTCCATCCGCGGCGATAATCATTGCACCCCGGGACAAGCCTACTGTACTGGCCGGCGAATTGGGTTCAACAAAAGCCACGACAACTTTCCGTGGCGGAGCTTGTTGCACTACTGACCATGTGACACCGTAGCCAGACTTAACGCCGAACTGGTCGAACTGTTTCTGTTTCAGAGAATCGACGGCGCCGTGGTACTGATCTTTCTTTTTTCCAGACGAAGTAGTGGCTGAGGTTTTCATCAATCCAAAGTATTCGCGCACTTGATATGCGGAACTGGCATAGGCGTAAGGGTCTACATCTGCAATTTCGTCGTACCACAAATACCGATCGTGGCTTATCGCTCTGAGCCAGTTGTTTTCGTCGGCGAAACTGCCTTGTTGATCCGGATAGGTCGAACCATCAAATGAGTCGATGCCGGTACGGGGGTTGCCACATAAATTCTGATAGACGGAAGCGTCTTGAAAGATTCCCTGCCCAAAATCAGTAAGCTTTTTTACTACGGTAACTGAAACTTCCAGTTTGGATGTGGCCTCGCCATCGGCAACGCTCACGCTGAAGCTGTAGATGTTGTCTCGGTTTGCGTCAGCGGGTGCGCTGTAGTCGGCCGGCTTTAGAAAGCGCAATACACCGGCGTTGCTGATGGCAAAAAGGGCGCTGTCCTCACCGCTTAATGAGTAGCTCAAGGAGTCACCGTCAGAGTCACTGGCGCTGATCGTGGTTACGGTCAGTTCACGCCCGGTCACGGCAACGTCGCCTGGATCGCTTATAATGGGCGGGGTATTTGCCGAAAGTATGCTTTCGGGGGGATTGGAGCCGCCTCCGCAGCCGACAACAGCTAGCAACACGCAAACCGCGATGAGTCTATTCATTAGTGGTCGGCTTTATTCGGCGCTTTTGTGAGTTGCAGCTGAACAAGTGAGGTCTTATTTCCGGTCTCAGCAGGGTGAAGTGTGCTCAATGTCGATCAACAAAGATATTCTGTTAGATCTGAAGCTAATTAATCTAACGATTTAGGATAGGCGGTAGGTAAGTGCGGATAAGCGGGGCTTAGTTTTTGCGTTAGATATGATGGCGGCGCATGTTTCTGTGGTCGGGTTTGGGCGCATCGATGCTTGAGTCGCAAATTGCCTTAGGCAGTCGGGAACGCTAATCTCTCGGGTTTTAATTCAACAGCTCTTGGTGTCGAAACAAGAATAATAGGGAGCACTAGCGATTGTGGAACAATTAGCAGAAATTCGTAATTGGGTATGCAAGCCGTCTTTGCCCGAACTTGCGCAACGTTTGCAGCCTGCCATGCAGGGCGATGTCGCCGCTCAACAACAGATATGTGGCGCGTTACTGTGGACCGCGTTTGCTGCACCCGGGGCGGTTACCGAGGTCTATGATGCAATCGCTGCGGGGGCTGCTGGGGAGGCGCTGGATTCCACCTCATGGCAAGCCGAGGAGTGCGCAATACCAGATTCATTCTGGGAAACCTTTGCAGAAACACTTGCGGGGCCAGAGCAGGGCTACGACGCTACATCGATTACTGTTGCGGTTGCCGCGCTTGGGGGTAGTGTGGCTGCGGAATTTGCAGAGCTAGCAGAGTCTGCAGCGCAACAGCATCCCGGCAGCAACGATGCGGCGACCCAGGCAATCCCCGACCTTACGGACATTAACGCGTTAGGCAGGCTGCCTGAGGGCAGTTTGGGTAATGATTTGTATCGCATGCTGGTAGATAACAATTTTGATGCGGAAGTGTTGGACCGAGAGGTTATTGGGCTGGCGAACCTTACTCCGGCGTTGCGCTACGTTAATACTCGAATTTTACAGATGCATGATGTCTGGCACTTAGTGGCCGGATACCAAACCACTAGCCTGCATGAGATTGCTATTTCGGCGTTTCAATTGGCGCAGTTTGGTCACAATTATTCGTCGATGTTTTTGGCAACGGTGGCCACTATGAGTTGTTGCAAAACACCTGCAGGTTTTGGGCTACTCATGCAAAACATCACTGAGGCCTGGCGCCACGGCCGCGCCACGCCGGCACTAATGCCAATTCACTGGGAGAGTGAATGGCATGAGACTCCGGAACAAATTCGTTCACGCCATGGCATAACACCGTTCAAAGGCAGTTTCCCGCCAGACCTGTTGGAACAGCTTGCAGCAGTAGCTTAATGCAGGAAGAAGGCACAGTAGTTGTCCAGAAGAAACTGGGAATGCCGATCAGCGTGTTGGCGAAAGACGAGTTCTAAGCGCCGGTCTTGGGTGGGTTGAAATAGCCATCTGCTGCGTCTAACGCTGAATTCTCTATTTTTCCTCTAGCTATGCTGGAAGGCATTGCGCGCTCTATACTCTCGCGTTGGATTTACTGCAAATGAGGGGGTGGAAGTGAGCAAAGAGGGTACCAACACAGCTAATTGGAACCAGCCTGCGCATAACCGTTCGAGTTTCCAACGCGTGCAGCAGTTGTTCCCCACAGCCCGCCTTGCGCGCGGTAGTGCAACGGCTACTGACTTTGAGGTAGCGGCTGCTGACCTAAGTCAGATTAGCTACACCGGCATGGACCGCCAAAGTCATACGCTTGATCACTTTGTTGACAGCACCTACACCGATGCTTTTTTGGTATTAAAGGATGGTGTGCTGGTATGCGAGCAGTACTTTAACGATATGGCGCCGCACAGCCACCATCTGCTCAATTCGGTGTCTAAATCTTTCTTGGGCATGTTGACTGGTATCGTTATCCGCGACGGGTTGCTGGATCCTGAGCGAACTGTGGCCAGTTACTTACCTGAACTTGGTGACAGTGCTTTGGCTCAAAGTAGGGTACAGGACGCTTTGGATATGACCGCCGCGGTTCGTTATGGCGAAGACTATGATAATGCCGGCGATGACTTTTGGCATGAAGCGGCGGTGGTGGGCTGGCGTCCCCAGCTAGTCACGTCTAGTTCACCACGTTCGTTAGTGGACTATGCAGCGTCTTTGAATGTCCGCGAGCATGAAGATGGCGAACACTTTCACTACCGAACGGTGTTGACCAATGTTGTGGGTATGGTGGTAGAACGCGCCGCAGGGCAGCCGTTGCAAACGCTATTACAAGAGAGGTTATGGCAGCCCATGGGTCCTGAACAGGACGCCACCGTAGTGGTAGACCCCATGGGTTTTCCCTATATGGGTGCGGGCATGAGCGCCTGTGCGCGAGACCTAGCGCGCTTTGGCGAATTGCTGCGCAACGATGGTTTCTATAATGGTCAGCAAATTGTTCCCGCGGCCTGGGTTCAGCAGACCCGCAGTGGTAGTGATCAGTTGCGGCATCTGTTTGCGCATTCTGACTACGCACGCATGATTCAGGGCGGCCACTACCATAATCAAACCTGGGGTGATGCAGCGGCTGGGATTCTTTTGTGTGTGGGCATCCACGGACAAACCATCCACGTTAATCAGAACACTGGGGTTGTGATTGTGAAGCTATCCAGTCATCCGTATCCTTCGGATCTTGGTTTGTTCGGAGAAACTTGGCGTGCGCTTGGCGTGCTCACGGAAGCGCTTTAGGCTTGAGTAGGACAACAATTATGAATCAGCCCCTTTCTTTGGCCGGAACTCCTGCGGCATCGCCTTTGGGTTACTACAGCTGGGCCTTTGGCCAGGCGGCGCGTGATCCGTTCTACATCATGGTGGTGATCTACATCTTTTTCCCCTACTTCAGCAGTGTGGTGGTAGGTGACCCGGTTCGCGGTCAATCGCTCATTGGTTATATCAACGCTTCCGTAGGGTTCGTGTTAGCAGCAACGATTTTGTTTCTCGGCGCTATCGCCGACACCGTCGGCCGACGTAAACCTTGGATTCTAGTCACATACGGAACTATCGCGCTTGGAGGATTCTTATTGTGGTGGGTCAAGCCGGGAGATTTGGGCCTGTCGCTATACTCTAGTGTCGGGTTGATATTCATAATTATGGTGGCCTTCGCCTATGCGGAAGTCTTCCACAATGCCATGCTGCCAAGCGTCACCCCGGCCGAGAAAGCAGGCGAAGTCTCGGGCTTAGCGTTTGCCCTCGGTAATTTTGGCGCAGTATCAATGATGGTCTTGGTGCTTTTCGCCTTCGCCCTGCCAGGCGTGCAGGACTGGTCATTCCTGCCCGATCAACCATTATTTGGGATTGACCACAGTTCTAACGAGCATGATCGAATCGTTGGGCCGATTGCGGGCATATGGCTGTTGCTGTTTATCTTGCCGGTGTTGCTGTTCACGCCGGATGGCCAAAGAAGTGGTGTCACTTGGCAGCAGGCCGCGCGTGCTGGCATGGGCGAGGTGATATCGACGCTGCGCCAATTAATTAAGCACTACTCCAATATCGCTGTATATCTGGTAGCGCGGATGTTGTTCAACGACGGTATGGTGGGCGTGCTGATATTTGGTGGCGTCTACGCTGCCGGAAATTTTGGTTGGGAGACCATAACGCTACTGATCTTCGGTTTAACCACGAGTGTATCTGCAATGATCGGCGCTTATATAGGTGGCTTGTTGGACGATCATTTAGGTTCTATGCGCACGCTCAAAGTCTCGATCATTATCAGCGCGCTTATTTTAGTAGTGTTGACCTCGATTACGCCCGATACGCTGTTTTTTGTTATCCCGGTGTCAGTGGAGGCGGTGTGGTCATCTCCCTATTTCAGTACCTTGGCGGAGCTGGCCTATCTTGGCACTAATCAGATCTTTGCCTTGTTCTTTGTCACGGGTTTGTCTGCTTCGCGTACACTCATGGCAAAGCTGTCGCCGCCAGAGATGGCGACCCAGTTCTTCGGGTTATACGGCCTTAGCGGGTCGGTCACTGCCTTTTTAGCGCCGCTCTTGGTCGCGATAGTCACAGATATTACCCAGTCCCAAAGATTTGGCTTTGCGTCTCTTGTGTCGCTTATTCTACTGGGCGGCTTGATGCTCGGCTGGGTGCGCGAGGAGCAAGCGACCCGAGCGCCAGACCACTAAGTTAGCTTGTGCTCGCTACCGCATGGCGAGTATCGGATGCTAATGGTAGATCGGGTACGCCTAGGGCATCTGTGGTCCAAACCCATACTCGCCATAACATGCGCTGTAAATCCTCGTAGGGATCGCGGCCGTGCATAAGGCGATAGTTGTCTACTATCAGCGTTTGTCCTGCACGTAGCTTAAAACGCGGCGCTTGTTCGTAGGCGGCATCAATGGTGTCGCACCACAGGGCAATCATGCGCGCATCTCGTTCGCTGTCTCTGCTGTCTGCACAAGGTTTTTGGTTCAAGGTTTTGCGCACCATTATGCGCTCGCGGCCGTTGTGCATAATGATAGGGCTTAGTGCGGTCTGCATATTGTCCTCGGTTTGATCGATCACGACGTCTCGAAGCGCGTGGCCTGCCCAGCTAAAATCAGCGTGCGCCTGCAGATATTGTTCTATGCGATAGCCGTCAATCAGCACACTTTCACCGCCCTTGGTGCAATGATGTACGCAGCTCAACAGCATGTAGTCTGGGTATAAATCGCCGTAGGCAAATCCGTCGGTGTGGGCAGGGGTTGCAGTATGCACACTGGCTTGAACCCGGGCGTGATCAAACTCTCCACCCTCGAATACCCGCGCAGCATCGGGTATTGCCAAAGTCTTTTCAGTAAAGATCTGTCGCGCCAGAGTGCGGGTAGCCTCAGCACCGCACTCCGGGCCGTCGATCACTGCAGCGCCGTCTCTTTCAAGTAGTGGCTGCAAGTCGGCAATGTCACCAACAACTTGGGGGTTAACGCCGCAGGCGGCTAGGTGCTGTCGCATAACGCTCTCTAGTGGAATTACTCGCGGGCCATTTCCGCGCGCCCCGCACCTTCGTGATCCAGTTCTTGATCATCGTCGAGATCCACGGTCACTTTATGCAGCTTGCCGGAGAATTTGTAGGGTGAGGCATAGTTTCCCACGGTGGTGCCGCGATCGAAGCCCACATCTAGGCCGGACCACGAAATCATCAGATTGAAGATCTTGTCCGTTGCCAGTTCGGCTACCTGCTCGTGACCTACCCATAGTGTTGCCATACCTCTTACCTGACCGTCGCTCTGTCTATGCCGTCGCATTCTGAACTGCACTTGATGGTGGCCCGGAGGAATGGGCTGTGGGGATGTCAGTAATTGATGCGTCCCGCCAATATTCAGATCGTGGATTAGATGGCCATTATCGAGATACAGCGAATAACCTCCGGTGGCATCACCGTGACTCAGCAAAACGCCGCTGTCATGTTCGGTTAGGGTATCGATCTCAGCACTTATTCGATAGCTGCGGCTGCGCAGATCTGGTGCTACATCGCTGGGCAAATGGCCCATACCGGGCCAAAAGGTGTAGTGGCTGCGGCCGCCACGGTGGCGCTCTGCGTTTTCTGCGAAACGCGGTGCAAAACGATCATCCAAGGGCAGAACTTGATTGGCTTCGGCTTGTTGCCACCACAGGGTTTGCAGAGCATGCAGTCGCTCTGGTTCTGCAGCAGCTAGATTTTGGGTTTCGTTGAAGTCACGATCGAGGTGGTAGAGTTCCCATTCGTCATCATCAAAGGGTGTGCCCGGTTGGTGATAGGCAACCGCTTTCCAGCCGTCGTGTACTAGACCACGGTGCCCGAACATCTCAAAG
This sequence comes from Gammaproteobacteria bacterium, assembly GCA_002684495.1. Taxonomy (GTDB): domain Bacteria; phylum Pseudomonadota; class Gammaproteobacteria; order Pseudomonadales; family Azotimanducaceae; genus UBA4421. Next base: position 23,164 of record NYVG01000047.1, read on the forward strand.
TACTGCACGTCTTTGTCTGTTTCGGCGGCTGGGTTGAATAGTGTCGCTGCAAAGCTCACTCCTGGCGTGCCGGCAACGCCCGCAGGTTTGGCGGTAACGCCAATCAGATCAAGAATGGTGGGCGCCAAATCGCTGACATGGCAGAACTGTTCGCGCACGCTGCCATCAGTGGGCGCCTTGGCCGGCCAGGAAATAACCAGCGGATCTCGGATACCGCCGCCGTGGGTGTTCTGTTTGTAGCGTTTCAACGGTGTATTCGATGCCATGGCCCAGCCCCACGGGAAGTTGGTATGCGTATCCGGCCCGCCGATGTCGTCTAACCGCGCAAGTTTGGTTGCTAAAGGTTCGGGTTGGCCATTGAACGGCCCCATGGCATTTACGAAACCGTTAGGGCCGCCTTCCTGGCTGGCACCATTGTCCGATAGCAGTAGTACCAGAGTGTTGTCGCTCAACTCGGCGCTGTGCAAGAAATCTAGCAGCTGCGCCAGTTGCTGGTCTGTATGTTCCAGCATTGCGGCATAGGCTCCGGCCAGGCGCGCAAACACTCGCTGTTCGTCGCTGCTGTGTTCGGCCCAGGCTTTGACGTTGTCATTGCGCGGTGGCAGTTGGGTGCCGTTTGGTACGATGCCCATGGCGATTTGCCGCGCCAACCGGTCTTCACGACACTGATCCCAGCCCTTGGCGAAAAGCGTGTCGTATTTGTCGATTAATGACTTAGGTGCCTGATGGGGAGCATGACAGGCCCCCGGAGTGAGCATTAAAAACCAGGGCGTTTGTGGCGACGCAGCAATATGCCCTTTGATATAGCCGATAGCTTGATCAAATAAATCTTCGGTTAGGTGATAGCCTGTTTCGAACGTGCCGGGTGCCTGAATATGGCTATTGTCACGCACCAGTTCTGGCGAGTAGTGATCGGTCTCGGCGTCTAGAAATCCGTAAAATCGATCAAAGCCACGCCCCAGTGGCCACCCGTCGAAAGGCCCGGTGGGACCGGTTTCGGTAAGTGGTGTAACGTGCCACTTGCCCACCATGTAGTTGCGGTAACCGACCTCGCGCAGGGACTCGGCCAAGGTTGGTGCGTCTTTGGCAATTTTGCCTCGATAGCCGGGATAGCCACTGTCGAAGTTAGCTAGGCAGCCGACCCCCACCGCATGGTGATTGCGCCCGGTAAGCAAAGCGGCACGGGTTGTAGAGCACATCGCTGTCGTGTGGAAGCCACTGTAGCGCACACCACGGGCCGCGACCTGGTCGATACTGGGTGTATCAATTTCTGACCCGTAGCAGCCAAAGTCTGCAAATCCCACGTCGTCGAGCATCATCAGCACGATGTTGGGGCTGCCTTGCGGTGGCGTGACTGGGGTTGGCCAATTTTGTTTGGGGGGTTGAAAGTTCGCAGAAGGCCCAGGTTGTTGCATTAAAGAGCACCTAATTAGTCAATGAGTTCGTCCGCATTATCAAATATATCAGGTAGTCGTTGAATAAATTCATCCGGCGTTTCACCGCTGCGCAGCAGCACCACTGGCGCCAGCAGGCGACCGTTGTAGTTCGGGGCATTATTGTGCTCATCAGCGCTGGATATTTGTATAACCAGATAGGCACAAAAGACCACGGCGGGCACTAGTCCTGCAATGAGTTTGTTGGTCTGATCTTTAAGTCGGGTACAGATCAGTAAAGTGGCGTAGAGATAGAGACCGAATACCAGCAAATTCAAAAAAATGCCCAGGTACCCGCGGTCAATGGCTGGGAAGTTATACGCCAAGCCAAGAAAGGGATACAGGGATAACTCCAAAACGATCAGCGCCAGTAATGCCACATTAACAATGCTAAGAAAATGCGAGCGACCGCACAAAATTTTTGCCAGCAGCGACCATGCAGCGCTGACGATTAGCGGCAATGAGAATGCGCCTAAGAACATTCCCATCAGCATGCCGGCGTCGAATTTCTCGCCGGTATAGTTCACATAGATGTTTAATGCGAGCATCAATATCGCGCCGGCGACTAGTAGGCCGCTGGTCGGCCATGTATTTAATGACATCAAGCGCTGGCGTGAGTTGTGTAATGACAGTGCCGGTGCTACTTGGTGACTCGGATGGAAGAATTGCAGCTGGGTTTTGCCAAGCGTCAATACATCTGCCGATGCCAAGGCGCAATGAGTGACCGACTCTTTGTCGCGCCTGCTGCCATTCTCAGAGCCCAAATCCTGATACGACCACGTTCCAGTTTCGCCAAGGATAATTTGCCCGTGATAGGGGTCGATATAGGCGTCGTCTAAAATTAAGTCGTTGTCTCGGGCACGGCCGATACTCAACAGTCCAGTGGCAACGGCGCTGAAGTTTTCCAGCCGTGTGGTGCGTGCGTCCCCGGTGACCTCAATAATCAGACCCATTACCAGGCACCTGTTTCAATAAAGCGTTGGGTGAACTTTTGTGCAAGCTCTCGAGTTGTCCCGGCGAGGGTGAAGTGGATGATATGCGCTTCATTGGCACGGCTGACGCTGCCTTGAAGAAACAGTACGTCATAAAGTCCAGCCATGGCATCGTAGCCGCGTGCGCAAAATACTGCCTTGGTGACCTCTGCTGCAGGATTCACGAAGGCGTCTTCGCAAGCCCAACGACCCAGATCTTCCTCGCGACCACTGTTGCCCGGAACGAAACGCGAAAATATCTGTTCGTAGTGTTCATAAAATTGTGCTGAATTCAGCTCTTCGCTTTCTAGCCAGTAAAACTGCAGTTCGATTTTGCCGGTCATAAGGCTAGGGCTGACAAAAATATTGTGGTCAGTTTGGCAGCTGCGCTGGGCCCAGAAAGGCTTGTTATCCAACTGTTCCTGTTGATTCTTTGAATCACCCCAACAACGCAGGAAACCGGTAATTTCATCCAGTGCTTGGGCGCGGCCAAGGGGCACCAGTCGCCAATTGCCGTTAAGCATCTGGTCGATCATGCGGGTGCTGTTGTCGACTAATTGCTGGCGCATGGTGTCCTTGAGGTCGCGTTCTTGGCCCAGTGGTGTTCCGGCGTACAAGGACTGCAAACGCTCCACAGGAATCAAAAAACTCACCTGGTTACCGGCGCTGGCTACGTTTATGCCAATCACTTCACCGAGGCTGTTAAACGCCGGGCCGCCGCTCATGCCCGGGTTCAGTGATCCGGTAAAATGTACGCGGTCACTGGCGCTGTGGGGCGCTAAACCGTTATAGGTGCCAGGCACTACGGTAATGCCCAGATCATACGGGTAACCTATGGCATAGGCGGTATCTCCCTGGGCCATGGTTGTTCTGGCTAAGGGCAATACTGGCCCTTGCAGCTCCTTCACGTGCAATAGCGCCAGATCATTGACCACGTCAACATTTTCTACCGTGGCGATATAGACCTTAGACTCGTCCTTCTGCAAAAGCTCGATCCGGTATTTACTCGGTGTATTCACGGCGTTGGATACAACATGGTAATTGGTCGCAATCAGGCCATTGGAATCGATAACGAAACCCGACCCCGTCGACGTTTTGTTGTTCGCCGCGATGTCGATAACCCGAATCTGGTAAATCGCTGCATGGGTTAGTTCAAATGTGCTGCGCGCATCAGCAGCCGATAGGGCCATTGCCGTATGGGCGCCGACGCTAAGGCAAAATCCGAAGATGAGCGCGAACAAGCCGGTAAAACTATTGTGGCATTGCGGTGCTGGACTGGTCGTAAAAGACACGGGTGGTTTTCACTATGCAAAATCTGAATGCCCAGACAATAGCACAGGAACCTGTCGGATAAACAATTGCTCTAAGCGGTGCAAGGATACGCTGGAGCATTTCTGTAAGGCTAGGTGGGGTAGGCTATGCTCGACAGCGAGCTGCGCTTGGCGTTGCCCTATGTAGTCCGGTGCTCGATAATCCTTGGCCATCAATTTCCATGGCTGAGTAATCGGAACACGTATGAGTGAAGTTGCAGAACCAATGAACCCTTATGATGGCTTTAAGATGCTGCGCGACCACGCGCCGGTTACCAGAATCGAAGCCGATGGCCCTTGGCAGGTGGCTCGCCACGCAGATGTGCACGCTGTTATGCGCGATCATGCCACCTTCTCATCGGACGTTTCGGCACTACCACCCGAAGAGCGTGGCGCTCCGAGTATGCTGTTCAGCGATCCGCCCGTGCATCATCGATTGCGTAAGTTGGTAAGTGTGGCGTTCAAGCCCAGTCAGATCGAAAAACAAGAAGCGCAAATCCGCGCTCGTTGCAAGGCGCTGTTTGACGCCATGCCCATTGATGCTGAGGTGGACCTGGTGCAGGCCGTCGCCGCGCCTCTACCGGTGATGGTTATTGCAGAAATGCTTGGGGTAGAAGACGGTGATATGGCCACATTTAAGGCCTGGTCAGATGAAATCTTCAGCAATATTGGTGAGATTCTGTTTGGTACGCCCAGTCCTGAATCTGAGGCCGCAGCCGCAGAAATGAACGCTTATTTTTTGCAACGCATCAATCACATTCGGCGCCATCCGAAAAATCATCTGCTTGGTCAGTTGGTGGCCGTAGAAACTGAAGATGGGCGGTTGGATGATGAAGAGCTATTGAGCTTCTGTCGGCTGTTGTTGATCGCCGGCAACGAAACCACCACTGGTCTGATTACGGCCTCTGCGCGAATATTTCATGAAGAGCCGCAAACTCTGGCGCAATTGAGACAGAGCCCAGAGCTTAGTGGCGCATTCGTTGAGGAGGCGCTGCGTTACTATTCGCCGTTCTCGGCTACTGTCAGGCGTACCACTAAAGAAGTTGAGCTTGCTGGCCAGACCATTGGCGCCGGTGAACTCGTGGTGCCTTTGATCGCATCGGCAAACCGCGATGAGCGGGTCTTTGATGCGCCAGACACCTTTGTGATCGAGCGTAGTCCAAATCCGCATCTGGGAATGGGTTTTGGTATTCACTTTTGTCTGGGCGCACATCTAGCGCGGCTGGAGGGCAAGATCGTGGTAGAGCAAATGGCTGAGCGTTATTCCCAGGTAGCACTGGTTAAGCCTGAGACAGCTACTGTCGGCGATTTAGGTGGTCCGAAAGAATTGGCCGTAATAGTCGGTTAGCCAATCAGCGACCTTTCGCGTACCTTCGTACGGGGCTTCGGGGATAGTTGTGCTACAGGTTGTCAGCCTGTGGCGTTAGCGATCACGGAGTTTGCTCAGGTGAAGAAGATCCTTGGGCGCTCTTATGGGGGAGCAAGATATGAGTGGTGGTGCCGAAATACCAAGCTGCGCAGTGGATACTGCGCCAGATGAAATGTATGGGCTATTGGCCGAAGCTGGCTGTCTCGTGGTAACTGGAATGGCAACGCCTGCTGAGTTGCAGGCCGTTAGGTCGGAACTGGACCCTTATCTTGAAGCGGCCAAGGTTGAAGCTGATGATACCGAGGCGTTCTATCCGGGTCATACCCGCCGTGTCATTGCGCTGATGCATCGGTCGCCGACGCTTTGTCAGCTCATGACCCACCCGACCGTTGAGCATTTAGGTGATCGCCATTTGCTAGAGAATTGCGTCAAGTGGCAGCTCAACGTTACGGCGGCACTGGAAATCGGGCCGGGAGCTCGAGATCAGATTCTGCATCGCGAAGAAGATTTGTACCCCTACTGGACGCCGCCTCGGCCAAACTTAATTCTGGCCAGTATGTGGGCGATAAGTGAGTTCACGTCGGCGAATGGAGGCACGCTAATCGTGCCCGGAAGCCATCGCTGGGATGCTGACCGAGTGGCTAAGCCAAACGAAGTTGTTCGTGCACAAATGCAACCGGGGTCGGTGCTTTTTTGGTTGGGGGGAACACTCCACGGCGGTGGTGCCAACGTCACCCGCGATGAGTGGCGTTATGGTGTTTTATTCACCTACACTCTGGGCTGGTTGCGAACCGAGGAAAATCAACACCTGTCGATACCGATCGCGGATGTCCTTGCATTGCCGGACAAAACTCGCACCCGCCTCGGTTTTGATATGGACTACAACGGGCGTGGTCTGGGTTTTTATGATCCTAGAATTCTGGCACCGCGTTAATTGGGCCATTGCGAGCAATCGGGCACGGTTGCGTAATCCTTAGAACATAGCCGGTGATTTGCCGCCACTAAGACAGCTACCAGCATGACTTACTTTGGGAACCATTGTGACATCCAACTTTCTTGCCCCTGACATACGCTCGGTATTCAGTATCGATTTACGCGGGTTGGCGTTATTTCGTATTGCTCTTGGGCTGATTCTAATTGCCGATCTGTTAATCAGAGCGCCGGATCTTGTGTTCTGGCTGAGTGACGAAGGCGTCGCGCCCCGAGAATGGATTATTCAGTGGAACAACGATTGGCGCTTCTCTTTGTATTTTGCCCATGGCCATTGGCTGTGGGCGGCCCTGCTCAATGGCGTGGCCTTTTTGAGTGCTGTGGCTTTGATGCTCGGTTATCGAACACGCCTGAGCACGCTGTTTAGTTTTGTACTTCTGGGATCCCTGCATTTCCGTGCCCCCATGCTCTTGCAGGGTGGCGACATGTTGCTGGTTGCGATGTTGTTCTGGAGTATGTTTTTGCCATTGGGTGCACGTTATTCCGTAGACGCCACCTTAGTGCGCAATAGAACCCCGAGTGCTGCTGTGCCGTTGAACTCCACCAATACCTACTTGAGTGTCGCCACGGCGGCAATTTTGTTGCAGGCCATGGCGGTATATTTCTTTTCCGCGTGGTTAAAGACCGGTGCTGAATGGCAAGTTGACGGAACCGCCATCTACTATGCCTTACACCTCGATGACTTAAATACTTGGTTGGCGCAACAGTGGCGTGATTGGCACCATTTGACTGTGCCACTTACGCATTATGTCTGGTGGTTGGAGCTGGTGGGGCCTGTGCTGATATTTTCGCCCTGGCTTAACCCCACGTTCCGCTACCTAGGCGTTCTAGCATTCGTAAGTCTAGAAGTGGGCTTTTTGTTCAACATGCAAATCGGCTTATTCCCATACGTCTCTATCACGACGGTGCTGTTGTTTCTGCCCTCAAGCTTTTGGGATCGGGTGCAAGCCTATTTGTTCACTCCGCGCCGGGCGCGGGCTCAGCGTCTAACCATCTATTACGATCAGCCTTGCTCGTTTTGTGAAAAAAGTTGCCACCTGCTGCGAACCTTTCTTTTCTTAGACAAAGCGGAAATTTTACCCGCACAAAGCAGGGCCGACGTTGCACAGTTGCTAGAGCAAGAATTTAGCTGGGTTGTAGAAGATAGCGCGGGTGCGCTAACAACCAAGACCGCTGCGCTGGCAGCCCTGTTTAGGGCGTCGCCGGTGTTTTTCTTGCTCGTACCTCTCATTCTGTTTGCTGCTCCCATAGGTGACCGTGTGTACCACTGGATTGGTCGTCACCGTGAGGGTTTTGGTCGGCTGTTTTCGATAGTGTTGCCTTGGCGCGACCCGAGCAAATTCCCGGGCGCACGGTCTCAGGCGTTTGTCGCAGTGATGCTGTTGGCTGTTCTGACTTGGAATATTCAGACCATTCCAGCATGGCGCACAGCGGTAATTGAACAATTTAATTTGCAACAGGATACTCGCTTACCCTTCGAGCCAATGCTGAGATTGTTCAACCTTGCCCACACATGGAATATGTTTGCGCCTTATCCGCGCAAAAGGGACTCCTGGCTGGTCGTGCCGGCGCTGACAACTGAGGGCGAACTGGTGTATCTGGAAACCGGATCTCCAGCAATGAGCGAACAAGTAGAAACCGAACTTAAAAATATTCAGGTGTTTGATAACTATCGCTGGCGTAAATATTTGCAGCGACTCGCTGGTAAGCGGCATAAGGAATATCGGAGATACTATGGGCGCTGGTTGTGCAAAAACTGGCGCCACCCCCAGGATCCGGGTTTGGGTCTGGCAGGTTTATTCATCTACAACAAAACTCAAGTGACGCCGCTGCCAGGTGAGCCAGAAAATCCTGTGTCTGCCAGACGTATCTGGAGCCATTGGTGCGCGGGCTACACCGAGGAGCAGGTCAACGAGCAACTGTCCCAGTTGCTGGGACTCAGTGGTTAGCGAGTTTTAACTCAACAGGTCACTTAAGAACGGTTTGTGTGTGCGTAACTCATCTTCGCTGATTCCGCGCATTTCGTAGGGTAGGACTACCCATTGGTCGGTCTCATGCAAAAAATAGTCGGGATCGGGCGCGCTGACTTCGGTATGTTTCCACAGCGCAGCGACCCGCACATCCTCAGGCATATTGCGGCGTAATCCAGTAGACAACTGATCGACTACGGCCCTGGTGTGTCGGCCACTCCGATAAACATCGTCGACGATCAGCAGTCGATCGTCTGCACTCAGGGCTTCTAACGCATAGCTCTTGCCGTGTACGCGAATACCCTCTTTCGCTGCCGTCGAGCGCTCGTATTGGTGGCGGCCTTCGTAGGAGGTGCGAATGGTGGTGTGGTCGGTTGCCACGCCTAGGTAGGCGAGACACTCCTGCACTGCCAGTGCCACGGTGCTGCCGCCCCGCCACAGGCCTACAATGAATGTAGGTCGGTAACCGCTGGCGTAAATGATCTCACCTAGGCGGTAGGAATCGGCGATATGGGCTTGTTCGTTAACGAATAACTTGTCGTTGGTGGATGAATTCATAGGGCGGTTGGCATCTTTAGCGTAAATTTTTAATTCTTTTGGGCAACTGTACGTTGTGTTGTTAGCCTACTGTTATTGATAATGGCGGTATGACAGACAAATTCTATATCGGCGCCGAAGAATTACTTGCAGACTCTTTTCGCCTTGCCCAGCAAGTTCACCAAAGCGGTTATGAGCCTACCTTTATTATGGCGCTTTGGCGCGGCGGCGCGCCCATTGGGTTGGCGGTGCAAGAATACTTTGCTTATCGAAATATCGAAACCGATCATATCCTGGTTCGGACAAGCTCCTACCATGGAATTGACCAGCAATCGCGCAATGTCATCATTCACGGTCTGAGCTACCTGGTGAAAAATTTATCCGCCGAGGATCGTGTTTTGATCGTTGATGACGTATTCGACACCGGTCAAACCATAAATGCCATCATTGAGACAATGCAGGCGCAGCTCAAACTCAATTTCCCCCAAGATATTCGCGTTGCAGTGCCGTACTTCAAACCCAGCCGCAATAAAACCGATCGTCTGCCAGAATATTTCTTACATGAAACCGATGAGTGGCTTATCTACCCGCATTCGGTCGAAGGCTTAACACCAGCAGAAATCAAAGCGCACAAACCCGACCTATATGCGGTCCTTAATCGCCATCTTTAAATTTTGCAGTTCGCCTTGGCTAAAAGTTTGCCTCAAAGGCGCTAAGGCGTCGTTCTAATTCCCACTGCAGCATAGCCTTCGGGCTCTGGGCCAAAAACTCTGCGCAGCCGCTACTAGGCGCTACTGCACCCAAATCATCAGTGGCGCATGCCGCGATGGCGCTGTCGTCAGCGGTGTCCTTGAATAACGGTGCCCCGGACAAAAAGCTGTATTGCAGAGAATTACGTGCGAAGTAACGAAGTTGTGAGTAGCTCAGATCATAAGTTGTTGTGGCACGTTGATACTCGTGGGTCAGGTCGATGCGTGATACCCCTTCGTCATCTGTCGACAGCGTTACCGGCACGCCGTATTCGAGGTAGGTCGGCAGTGGGTGGTCAGCATCTTTAATGCCCAAGATAACGTCGTTACTGGTGAGGTTAATTTCAACCAAAATGCCCCTCTGTGCCATAGAGTTAAGCAGCGCGTCCATGTTGTCGTCATAGGCAATATCAATCCCGTGGCCAATACGGGTGGCGCCGGCAGTTTCGATGGCATCGCGAATATGCCAGCCCAGATCCTCGGGTGGTACTAAACCCATGGTCAGTTCGCCTGCGTGTAAGGTTATCCCTGCTGGCTGACTCGGAAACGCCGCACTCAGTTCAGCCACGAACTGCATATGTTGATGATAATCGCGTAGTGCGATGCGGTGATCTTCTGGGGCGACAAAGTTCAGTGCCACAACCCGCGGATCCGCCTGCATGAGCTTAACGGCGAGAAGTGTTTGGGCGTACACCTGTATGGGTGCAAATGTGCGCAGCACCTGAGCTTGATAACGCACCATGACATCGCATCCTATCGGCTGGGTGTCGGCGTCGGCGGTGCAACCGAGCAGTTCGGATTGACGTTTTTCAATGGCGTCAAAATGTTCGATCACCGTGTCGACGATAGTGTCGACTTTGGTGTGGTCTATGCGCTCGCCAAATGGGGCGTCCAGTTTGCCGGATTCTGCAGCCAGCTGTGTGACTTCCAACATGCCGAGGCTCAGCATTAGTTCCAAATACACCATGTTCTGACGCCCAGCGCGTCGTCGCGCTTCAGCCACCATATCGCCGAAGCGCCCGGTCGCAGCTGAACGAAAGCGGTTGAATGTGGCAAAAAATTGGTCGTGGCCAGAAATCGGGCGACGTCCGTAGTTGCGAATGGACAATGCATCGATAATGGGTTCTAACGGCACCGTGGACGTATCTGCCATTAGCTGGCGGAGCGGCTTGGTACCCTCGCAGGGCGGTGGGGTGATGATGTAGGTGTTGAGGTCAATACACTTGCCGTCTGCACTGGCCCACTCCAAGTACGACTCCGCATAGACCGCTCCGGAAAGATGGTTGTGCAAATCGCCGCCTTTCGGGAATTGCTGTAAAAACTGGCGCAGTTTCACCGGATCTTGTTTGATCGACTCAAAATAGTTCGCGGCATTGTTGGCCAGCACCGGCCACGCTGAAATTGTTAGACACAGCAGGAGCAGGGTCTTCATGGCGGCAAATGGTTTTATGGCGCAATCGGTGATTCTCATGCTACTCAGCACCCGCAACGAGTTGTGATCGGTGCTGCCGGCATTACTCGGCGCTACCCGGCACCGAGACGGCATAGCGATCCCAATTCTCTAGCAGTTCATCGATAACCATGGAGCCGGTAATGTAAATGTTTTCTAACGACGCCTGTAAACCAGCATATCCATCATTCTCTTTCAGCAGGTTTTCCGCAGCGCTCACGCCGGGGGGTTGCATGGTGTAGTTGCTGCCGCCGCGCAAGACCAAGAACCGATCGACGTCGACTTTGTTGATTTTATCCAGATAGTGCAGGGCTTGGTACGTGCCGGTGTCCTCCATCGCGGAGGTAACAAAATCCGTGGCCCCGTCTGACCAATAGCTGACCCAGCGGTTAGCCCAATCATTCATTAGTTCGCCATGCCAAAACGTCATGGCGGCGATATGGCCGCCGGTAAGCACGAACGGTGGTTTCTGGGCGTTAGGATGCTCGGTATAGAGATTGCTAGTTTCTGCCAGCGTTTCTGGGTTCACCAGCGGTGCATCCTTGGTGAGTTCATAGGCCCAATCTCGCAGGGCCGGATTTGCTTGGAACATTTCGCCGGTGGGTTCCGGCCGTGCCGGATCGTAAGGATACTTTGTATAGCGGGCGAAAAATCCAGTATCCCAATCATCAGGCATTTCCCGCGCGTCTATTTCGTGGCCGAGATCGCCATCTACCAGATAGGAAGACCAGGCCACGGATCCAATTGACGCGTCCTCTGGGTCGATGCCGGCAATACCCGCAACCATCCAGTAGGCCTGAGAGAGGTCAAAGCGCGGGTCTAGGCCCAAAGCCATAGTTGCAGTTGCAGACTTCGCGGTGCCTATCCCCGTAACCATGCCGAGAATTTGTGAGTCGCTGTTGTAATAAAGGTCGTGGTGAGATTGGGGAAAGGGGATGCGTTGGTTTAAATTGCGGCGCTCTTTCCATAACTGAAACTCGCCTGCGGTATCGCCCTCGTCAGCGCCAATTTCGAACATGGTCACTACCACTACTTTCACCGGTAGCGGTGCGGGTTCGAGGGACTGGGGTGCTGACCCTGGAGTGGACGTGCAGGCTGTAGTTCCGATCAACAGCAGCAGTGGTGCGAAGACTTTTAAGAGAAATGATCCAGTGATGGTGTTATTTGCGAATACGGAAGAAGAAATTAACTGGTGCATTGGGTTTCCTTAACTAGCGCGGCTTAATAACCTAGCTGAGCGATCAGTTTGGTAATTTGCGCCAGCATTTACCAGTCCTAAACGCCCCATAAATGGTCAAATTTAAAAAAGTTTTAGATTCTTAGCCCATAGTCCTAGACCCGTGTTCCACGATGGTGCAGAGTTCGCACCGGCGCACATTTATGGCTCGCTAGGAGGTAAAAAACTTACCTCATTTGCCAGTTTTACGTGAGCGCAAACGGCACAGTAATTGCACCTTATAAATACAAAGAAAGATAAATACAAAAACGAGCAAAAAAAGTAGTAGGAAGGTAAAGGCAAACCGCAACAAGCACCCGGGAAGGGGGGCAATATAGGGCGATCGCTTTTTTGAACCGAGGGTCGAACCTCTGATCATCAATCTACAGTGCTAACGCATAATAATAAAAACAGTAGTAACCATATCTAAACCCACTTAACTCAATACAAGGGGAAGGCATGTATTTTTCAAAGTCACGGTCTCTTTATGCATACGGCGTATCGATTGCTGCGGCGATTGCTGCCATGGCACCAATCACTTCTGCGCAAGCGGAGACTGCCCAAGCAGAAGAAGGCGTTATTGAAGAGGTCGTTGTAACCGGCGATCTGAACAGTTTGCCCGGCGAGAACGTGGAATCAATTTTTGGTTTCAATAAATCTATTTTAGAAACGCCGCGCAGCGTATCAACGGTGAGCGAAGAATTGATGGACCGCATGAATATGCAGGACATCGATGAACTGATCACGGTATCTCCTGGCTCCTTTACCCAGTCCTTCTTTGGCGTGGCTGGCGGTTTGGATGTTCGGGGGACGCCCGGCGAGACTTATTTCCGTGGTATTCGTCGTTTGGACAATCCCGGCAACTACCCAACGCCCATTGGAGCATCAGACCGCGTCGACATCGTACGCGGGCCAGCATCGCCGATTTACGGCCCGTCAAAGATTGGTGGTTATCTAAACTTCAATCCTAAGTCAGCGCGTATCGAAGAGACGGGCGCATATATTGCTGAAAACATCGGGGCGATTGCCTACACAACAGGCAGTTGGAACAAGAGCGTATTGACCGCTGAGGTCGGTGGCCCCGCTGAATTGGCCGGCAAGCCAATGGGTTTCTACTTGTACGGCGAGCTAGAAAATTCGGACAGTTTCTACACAAACGCACCAGGTGTTGAGCAATCGCTGTTGCAAGCGAGTTTCGATCTCGATCTGAATGACAGGGTACAGCTGCAGTTTGGCGGTATGTACCACGACTACTCAGGTGCACAAAATGCCGGATGGAACCGTATTACCCAAGAGTTAGTTGACAACGGTACCTACATCACTGGTTCGCCAACGCCATTAGATACAAATGGCGACGGTAAAATTTCCCATCAGGAATTTGATGTCACCGGCGACGGTTTTACTGACCTCAACCCATTCGCATTCTGGACCTTTGGCACAGGTGGCCTAACCGCAAATTCGCCACTGACCTATGCGGATATCAGTGGCTTCTTTGATGCCGATTTAATGGCCCTGACCAATGTGGGCACTGCAAAGTTAGACCCTTCGGCCACCCTGATCGCTGCTGATGATCAATTGACCAACGAAGTGACCACCCTGTATCTGGATGTGATTATCGATACGGATTCAGGTTGGGAAGTGACCAATCAAATGTTCTACGAGTCCTATGAAAACCTGAACGAAAATGCCTACGGCTTTTCGCAATTCCACGAAACCTATGTATTCGAAGAGAAGTTGATCGTAGCTAAGTCGTTTATCTTCGACAGTCTCGTTGCGTCAGTCCAATTGTCGCCATCATTGCGTTATACCAACTTCGAGCATGGTGACGATTACACCAATGAATATTTCCATCGCCGCGATCTAACCGGGCCAAGCACGGCGCTGGATGCGCGATTGCTGGCCACGCGCATCGACGATGACTACACCGAATACTACATCGGTGAATACACTGACTTGGGGCTGGCGTTTCTAACGGACCTGGCTTGGGAAAATGGTTTGTCGGTGCTACTGGGCGCCCGCTACGACACAATAGAAATGGAAAGCCGTCAGCCCGTTGATAAGTTGTTGTTGGCGAGCTCCAATAACTTCTGTACTGATGGCAGTTGCATTGACGTTGCGGCAGACAATGAAGTGTCGGGTACCTCTTGGACGGTGAGTGTGTCTTACGAGGTGGCCGATTCCGGCATCATTCCCTACGTCACTATGTCAGAACAGGCCACAGTTATTGCGGGGCAGGGTGCTGAGTTGACCGTGAGCAACGTAGCGTCTGGCGGTGCCTTTGATTCTTCAGAGCTCACCGAATACGGTATCAAAGGTGAACTGTTAGAAGACGACCGGCTGTATTTCTCATTGTCTCGTTATGAGCAGGAGCGCACAGATTTCTCTGCACAATCCATTGTGACCAACCAAGCCGTTCGCACCAAGGGTACAGAGTTTGAAGTGCGCTGGGCCGTTAACGATGCGTTATTCGTAGGTGCGACCTATACCAATGTGGAAGCCATCAACTTAAGCAGTGTTGCCGATGGCAATCGTTTCAGCTTCTACGGTGGCGACGATCTGCCATTGGTGCCACCGCACTTGGTGTTCGGCGGGCAGATTGGTGGCCCGGTGAACGTCGCAGCCAGCGGCGGCCGTCGTGCAGGGATGCCAGAAAATATATTTTCGGCGTACGGAACGTATCTGTTTGATAACGGTCTGACCATCAGCGCTAGCGTCACCGATGTAGAATCGGCGCCCTCAGGTTTCTCCAATAGCATTATCCTGCCGGCGTATACGCTGCTGAATATGACCATTGGTTGGGAGTCTGAATCTTGGAACGTGTCGCTAACGGGCAAGAATCTAACGGATGAGCTATACTTCCGCTCTAACTTCCCCAACCTCTTTGGCAGCAATATCGTATTGCCAGAATTGCCACGACACTTCTTAGCAAAGGTTCAGTACACCTTCTAAGCAGTCGTGCTTAAAGCATTAAAAGGCGGCCCAAACGGGCCGCTTTTTTTTGCGTTATAAAAATACGAATTTAGCGGCGAATACCAGAGCGACTAATAGCACTGCCGCGGGCACTTCCTTGACCCGCCCTGCAAGCAGCTTGATGACGACGTAACTGATAAAGCCCACCCCGATGCCGTTGGCCACAGAAAAGCTCAGCGGCATAACCAATGCAGTAATAATCGCGGGGGTGGACTCGGTTATGTCCGGCCAGTCAACGTCCACCAAACTTTGCGCCATAGAGGCGGATACAAACAGCAGCGCGGCAGCAGCTGCGTAACCGGGAATGCTCTGAGCTAACGGTGCAAGGACTAG
The DNA here is from genome assembly GCA_002684495.1 of Gammaproteobacteria bacterium. Taxonomy (GTDB): domain Bacteria; phylum Pseudomonadota; class Gammaproteobacteria; order Pseudomonadales; family Azotimanducaceae; genus UBA4421. Next base: position 38,462 of record NYVG01000047.1, read on the forward strand.
ACACAGCAGAAAGGCGATACCAATAACCACAGCGCTGAGTCCGGTGCGGCCACCACTCTCAACGCCTGCCGCACTCTCAATAAACGAGGTGGTTGAAGAGGTGCCGAACAGTGCGCCCACAGCCGTGGCGCTGGAGTCAGCGACTAAGGCGCGCCCTAGGCGCGGCAAGCGGCCAGCTTCGTCCATCATCTTTCCTCGGGTGGCGACCCCGACAAGTGTTCCGGCGGTATCGAAAACATCCACCAGCAACAGAGTCAGCACAACACTGAGCATTGAAATATCTAATGCTGCGGCAATGTCCAGCTGCATAAATACCGGTGCGGCGGAGGGTGGTGCGGAAGCCAACCCGACAAAGTCCGCTTGCCCTGTGATCCAGCCAATCACCGATACCAGCACCATGCCCAGTATCACAGCACTGCGATAGCCTGTAGCGGCCATGGCGGTGATGGCAAAAAAGCCCGCAAAAGCCATCAGCGGACCAAAGGTGATGAGGTTCCCCAGAGTCACGAAGGTCGCAGCATTGGCCTCGATGATGCCGGCGTTCTTCATGGCGATAAAGGCGAGAAAAAAGCCAATGCCCGCAGCCATGCCGAGTTTCAAATTGCGCGGAATTGAGTTTATCAACCAGGCTCGAATAGGCAGCAGGCTGATCACAACAAATAAAATGCCAGAGAGAAAAACCGCGCCTAGAGCAGTCTGCCAGGGATGCCCTGAGCCGACCACCACAGCGTAAGTAAAGAACGCGTTCTGGCCCATACCCGGTGCTAGGCCGATGGGATAATTGGCGAGCAAGCCCATAACTAAGGAACCAAAGGCCGCAGCGCAGCAGGTGGCAACAAATACCGCGCCAAAGTCCATCCCCGCATCGGACAGAATCAAGGGGTTCACAACCGTGATGTAGGCCATGGCCAAAAAAGTAGTGAGGCCAGCCGTGACCTCGCGAGAGAAGTTGGTGCCGTTTGCCGACAAACCAAAGAAACGATCAACAGAACTGAGCATAAAAAGCCTTAGCGCTAGAGACCTGCACTTGTTGCAACAAGGCAGAAAACCCGTGTTAATGAAAAGCAGAAACAGCCGGACAGCAGAACCTAAACACCGCTCCTATTTGCTCGGCCGAGAGTCATTGTGCGGTAGAACCGCAGCAAGCAACAGGGTTGGATGATAAGACAATGTTAGGGCGCAAGACGAGGCGAAAACTATCGGTATTGCTAACCCCGGGGCAATTTTCCTTAGTCGCTGCTTGTGAGTTCCTCTTCCCGGCGTTGCTGCAACCATTGTTGATCAACAGGCAGGCGTGAACTTACTTTGTCCCCCGGTGCCACAACCCGCCAAAACGGCGTGATGTCTTTGATCGTGGCCCCCGCCTCAAGTTGCTCTAGTGCAGCTTCGGCTACTACCCGCAAAAAGATTGCTGTGGATACCGGGCAGGTGGCGTCGCAATCGTTTTCTATGGCCAAATCGGCACGCAGTTCTGGCATCGAAATAAAGCGGCCAACTGGTAACTGGTTCACGAAGTCGTCGACGATTTTTGGTGTTGCGACGAACATGGAACTGCCGGCGCGGATGCCGGCAAAATCTGACTGTAAGATCACCCGTTTCGATGCCTTAGCTCGATTCAGTCGTTGGGTTGCGGTCTGGGCCATGGGCTGTCCTTTATACTGTGTGGGCTCGTTGGTTAGGGATGCGCGACGGTCTTTTTTTAGAAAGATGACCGAAAACGACACTGTGAGCAAGAAACTCAGCCCCCAGTGATTGGCGATTGTAGTTCGCAAACCTAAAAAGAGTAGTGATTAAAACGGGCACCCAAGCTACTACGACAGGCTTGGCGCCTATTTAGAAGACTGCCAAATCGCTCAAGTTGTAGCCGACGATCCAAATTTTTGTGGTGGTGTGCGCGACTACGCCATTGATCCTGGTCATGCTGACCAATTAAGGTCTATATCCGGGGAATTGATCGGGCGTTAACGGGGGAGTTGCACCAATGACAGAGTATAAAAAGCCGCTGGTCGGGATCAAGGTTATTGACCTGACACAAATCTACCAGGGTCCATATGCGGCGTTTTTATTTGCTATGGCCGGCGCTGATGTCATCAAGGTAGAACCAGTGAAAGGCGAGCGGTTGCGGGGTGCAGGAGGGTCAAAAACACCCCTGTCGTTCGCTATGCTGAATTCCAATAAAAAAAGCATCACGCTCAACCTGAAGGACGAAGAAGGCAAAAAGCTGCTGCGAGAACTGGTAAAAGACGCAGATGTCCTGTTGGAGAACTATGCACCGGGCGTAATGGATCGTCTGGGTGTGGGTTGGGATGCACTAAAAGAAATTAACCCTAGACTCATTTACGGCTCTGGAACTGGCTATGGGCTGTCTGGACCGGACCGCGACTTGCTCGCCATGGATCACACCATTCAAGCCGCCTCAGGAGTTATGAGTGCAACCGGCGATGCTGACGCGCCGCCAAGTCGATCCGGTGGTGCGCCCTGCGACATCATGGGAGGCATTCATATATACGCGGGTGTCTTGGCAGCATTGCAGGGCCGCGCGGTAAGCGGCCAAGGCACTCGAGTGGAAGTCTCCATGCTGGAGTCGATGTTTTTTACCCTATGCTCAGAGCTGAGCATTCACCACGAAACTGGCGAGCTACCGCCGCGTAATAGCGCCCGGTCACCCTCCAACGTTTGCCCCTATGGGCGTTACCCCTGCAAAGACGGGTGGATCGTTATTATCTGTGTTGCCGAAGCCCACTGGTACAGCGTGTTAAAAGTGGTGGGCCGTACGGATCAAGCCGACAATCATGACTTTCGTAATTCCAGGGCTCGAAAAAAACGCGAACATCTAGTAGACGCCATGATTAATGCTTGGAGTGTGGAGCGAACCAGGGACGAAGCATACAAAGAGCTGCGCGAAAATCGTGTTCCAGTGGCGCCCATACGCACCATTGATGAGGTGCGCGACGACCCGCATCTGCACGAGCGGGGTATGTTGCGCTATAGAACCCACGAGCTGTTAGGTGAGATTGTGCTGCCTACCAGTCCCATCCGCTTCTCTGATTATGACCTGACCGAGCCGGAGTTCTTCCCCGAGATTGGCGCCCATAACGACGAAATCTATGGTGCTCTGAATCTAAGTCCAGAGGAGCTGGAACGCCTAAGATCAAGCGGTGTGATTTAGCGATTGAGGCCGCTTAACGCGCCTCCAAACCTTCTTTCTGCAATCGCCAAAGCAGCACATCTAGCCGGTCCTGTCCAAAAAAGGGTTCCCCATTGAACGTGCAGGTCGGTACGCCCCAGTGACCAGAATGGTCGTGGTCGGCTTGGTTGGTTTCAATAACAGCATTCAAGCGCTGCGCCTCAGCGACGATGCGCTTATCCATATCCGCAAGTTTAAGCCCAGTTTTTCCCACTGCCTGTGCTAGCAGGTCGCCCTGATCCCACCCATCGGTACCGCCCCAAATGAGCGAAGAAACCTCGTCAGCGAACTCGATTCCGCAACCCAGTTCTTCTGCCAGCGCGCCGAGCCGAGTTAGCCGATAGATATAAGGTTGCTCGACCCCGGTCTGGCGCCGACCCAGCTGATCGACCGTTTGATTAACCGGATCGGGGCGTGCTGGGCCAAAGGGTAGACCGAGAAACTCGGCGACTCTGCGGACATCTGTACCAAAATACTTAAACCACTGGGGCTGCACTTGATCAAAGAACTCGGGCATGCGTATTGCGATGGGGTACACCGCGCGCAAGTTGACTTTCAATTGATATTGCTCCTGCCAGTCGCGCAAACGCTTGGTCGCTAGATAGGACCAGGGGCTGCGGAAAGACCAGAACACATTAATTTCCATCGGCTCACTCATTATTCCTCTCCAAACATTGGGCACGCTCGCCTCAGGGCTCATATCCCCTGACGGACCGCTTTATTAATGGCTTGCTCAGCCTGCTTGAGCAGTACCTTCGCTCGGTCTGATAGCGGCTTGGATAGTCGTAAATTCAGTGGTTTGGTCGAGCGTACTGGTATTTTTCGTCCAGCGTATTCACTGCGAGTATAGCTGGACGCACGACAACAATGGAATCATATTGGGGCGTGCTCGCTCGGACTGCTGCTCGGCTGCTGAGAAAATTGATTTTTTGGCCGAATAAGATTCGCTCGATTCTGTTCGGTGTCCCTGCTGTGTCGGCTTTTTCCTGCACTACGTGGGGATAACATTGTTAATCTACAGATATCTGATCTTTATGCAGTACTCAGTTTTTAAAGGTTGCAAGGGGAGAGCATGAACTGGAAAAGCAATAGTCGCGTCGCCGCAATAGTTCTGGCTGGGATGATTCCGATGTCTGCCGTATTTAGCGAGATCGATTCCGCAGTGGCCGTCCAGGATGCCCACGACCAAGTGGGCAGGCCATCTCCGGCGATTCTTTCGGCTTTTTTTGGGCTCGATAACAAGTTGCCCTTTGGCGCAAATGTCCTCTGTCTGGGCGCTTCCGGAGAGGACGGCATGCCCGTGGTTTTGACCCATACCGTTGATCCGGAATCACTTCAGGCTGAAGACTTCAGCGTAGTGCGGCAGTCAGGTGCGTCCAGTACCCCAATGTGCGTAACTCTGAGACCTGCCGCGGATATCGGCGAACAACGCACCGTACTCATGATTGGTGAGTTCGGTAATGCTGATAATGATCCGCCAACTAAGGTGGCTATCGTTGATGACCTGATGTCTGACGGTGTCGATGGTCCGCGGGTTAATTTTCATGGGGCCGAAACCCCGGTTATTCCCCTCGCAGCTGGCCCAGCACTTATTTGGGCTGGGGTAGTGCCTGCGCAAATATGGTCCCAGACCGGCCGTGGCACGGCATGCCCTGCCGATACCCAACAGGTGGTGCGGGTCACTTGGACAGGCGGTGTGAGATTGCCCAACGGTGAAGAGCCGGGGGATGTTGAGCGGAAGCTCTATCGGGTTACCTTGACGGCACCCGATGGCTCCCAGGAGCAGACCAGCCCGGCAGCACTGGCGGAGTTGGGAGACAGCGATAATAATCACTATTTATGCTTAGACACGACCGTACCCGCCACTGCAGTTGCCTTTCCAGCGGGGCATTTAGTTGATCCAAATGGGGATCTCAATACTGATTCTCAAATCAGCGTCTCGAACAATTGAGAAGACCGGTGCGCGTGCTACTGCATTTGCGCACCGGGCATTGCAGCTCAGTGCAAGTGGTCAGAGTCAACTCGCATGTAGATATTTATTCAGTGGCGCCTTTTTCTGGCATTGGCGGAGCGGCCGAGTTTAATTCCCTTTTCTAAAAGCCCACTAAACGAACGCAATAAAGCCAAAAGAAGCCGCGCTCTCCAACAAGGCGTTAGCTTTGGTAAAATGGCGCCGTGGGCATCGTTGGCGATAGATGCTACAGAATCGTTCTAATAAACAATTAAGGCAACAAGCCCTGCGATCCCAAAGGTTAGCAGCACCAAGCCTCCGACGAGTATCGTAAGATTCTTGGCGGTGGTTGTATCACTCGGTGATTCAGACATAACTCCCTCACTCCTATCCACTTCTAAAAAGCCAGTCGAAGATCGCCGTATTTGTCAAATAGCGTCGTGGGGTATTAGGGCAATAGGCAACAAAAGTAACATCTTTAATAAGGCGGATGGCCGAGGGCGAGGGGTCTACAGGTAAGCTCCAATTCGCTGGTTAGTCTCGTTTTTAGTCGTTAAGACCGACTTTTATTGCGTCAATTAATACCAAATTTGCTCTTCATCACACTTCGTCCGCTGCAAGATAATGGGACATCGCTAAGGTGGTCAGCGAAAACAAGCCGTCAGCACCAAAAGACATTGTTACTTGCGTGGCTGGGAAATGGTCACCAGCGAGATATTGTGTACTTTCAAGAATTCAATTTTCGCTCTGTAGGTGATGCGCATATCAAAGTTCGGCTAACAAGACTTTATGATTTTCACTAGGCCCAAGGTGGTCACCGGAATGATGTAAACTAGGGCAAAGCCTACAGAGAGCGCTGAATAGCCCTTTGCTACGAGAGCCACAATACCCAGTGAACCCACCAACCCGCCAAAGACCAGAGTAACAACTGCAATAGCGGCTCTGGTGGGCTGACTCAGGGCACCATCTGCTTCCGTTTTCACTACCATCTCGATGCGCTCGATAAGACCTTGCACCAACCCAGCACCGGTCTCTACCAGAGTGCCCAGCAGTGCCACCAAGAAAACCATGAGTAGTAGCGCTGTAGAATATTCGGACATCATCCAGTAATTGGGGACCGGCTGCTCTAATACATCGGGATAGCCTGCCGCGTAACTTATGTGGAAAAGCACTGCGGGTACCATCACGGCGATGCCGGCGATCACACCCGCCATTAAAGCTTCGCGTCGCGTCTGGATCGAACGAGTGGAAAACAGCAATACTGGTGCAACAGCCAAGTTGTACATGGCATAGAGGATGCCGCCCTGTAACCAGCCAGATTCAATGCCGCCGCCAGTTAGCGACTGCAAGATATCAATGCGGCCATTATTAAGTATTTCAACAAAGTAGTAGGCGAACACGAGGTACATACCAATCGACCAAAACGTGAGTACTTTCTCTACGGCCTCGCGCCCGAAATATACGAGTAAGACTACAAGCCCCAACACGCCCGCCATACCCAAATGACTAGATATTGCGAATTCTTGTTCTAGGATGTTGCCAGCCGCAGAACCCACCACACCAAGCACCAGCAGAAACAGGAGCAGGTAGAGGGCTTCAAAGCACACCCAAAATGGGCCAATAAGTTTCTTAAAAAAAGACCGGTAATCGTAGACTTGGAAGACACGCGCAAATTCATAAGTGCAGGCTAGCACCAGCGCGAATACACAGGCCGCGGTAGCGGTCCCTAAAAGACCCCCTAACAACCCATAGCGAGTAAAAAATTCAACTACTTCCCTACCGGTGCCATAGCCTCCCCCCATAACAACGGAAATAAATACTGCCGCTGGCACAATATAGACATTAAATATCCGGCTCAAAGGCTATTCCTCTTTGTAATGTCCCCTAACCTAAAATATCAGCGCGCTCACAGTTCATTAAACAATTCACGCGCGATAATAATTCTTTGAATTTCACTGGTTCCCTCGTAGACGGAAGTCACTCGCACATCTCGGGCATAACGCTCCAGCGGGCTGTCCTGGGTATAGCCCATACCTCCCAGTAATTGCTGAGCGGTATAGCAGACCTTATTACCAGTTTCCGTTGCATGAAGTTTGGCCATAGCCGCCGCCTTGTTAAACGGCTTGCCACTTTCCTTTAAATACGCGGCGTTCATTAATAGCAAGCGCGATGCTTCAAGCTGTGTATAAGCATCCGATATCATCCACTGCAGACCTTGAAACTCGGCAAGACTGCGACCGAACTGCTCGCGCTCAGTTGTATACTGACGCGCATAATCCATAGCAGCAAAACCTACCCCCAGTGCCAGAGAACCTATCCCAATTCGTCCACCAGCTAGCTCTGCCACAGCAATACGAAATCCGTCATTCAGCTCACCCATCAACGCAGAATCAGGAATTCGACAATTATCAAAGCTGACCATATTGGTCGTGGACGCATGCTGACCCATTTTTCGCTCAGCCTTGCCAATGGTTAGTCCTGGCGTATCGGCCTCAACTAAGAAACAAGAAATGCCTTTGCCACTTGGAGCATCGGCATCGGTAACCGCCCACACCACGAACAGGCCCGAGTATTCAGCGCTGGTTATCCATGCCTTGTTGCCGTTGATCACCCACTGATCGCCATCTCTTAACGCCTTTGTTTGCATAGCGGCAGGATTAGAACCAGCGCCCTGTTCAGACAAACAAAAACTTCCAGCAGCATAATCGCCAGACAACAACTTAGGTAGATACCGTTGCTTTTGCTCTTCGTTAGCCACAACTTGAATAACTTCACTGACCATATTTGTCACCGACATGGTCACTGCAGTTGCGGCGCAGGCTCTGGCTATTTCTGTGATGGCGACACTAAAAGATACAACACCGGCATCGCTGCCTCCGAAATCGGAACTGACATTCAGGCCCATAAAGCCGAGTTCAGCGAGCTTTTTCAGGTTAGCCAAAAATAACTCTCGGTTTTTAGCCGGATTCTCATCTCGATCAAGCTGCCCAGCGATAGGCGCTATTTCAGCAACCGCAAACTTTCGTGCCATATCTCGAATGAATGTTTGTTCTTCGCTCAATGCGATATGCATTATGTATCTGCCCTTTTACCGATTAAAAATCACCCTGCATCGCTCCTAATCGCCATCACATCTAAGTACTTACCAACGCGAATTAATCCTTACTTTATAGGCACCACCACAGCTTTTAGTCGTCTTCGGCCGTATGCTTAACCACAGTTAACACTAAGAAATTTTCATTACGGCTTTTACTTCTAAAAATTCGTAAATTCCGTAGCGGCCCCACTCACGGCCATTCCCCGACTGCTTGTAACCGCCGAAGGGCGCTTCGGCGACCAACGGAGCGCCATTAATATGGACCATTCCACTTTTCATTCGCCTACTAATGTTTTCTGCCGTATGTTCTGTACTTGCATAGACATACGATGAGAGTCCGTATTGCGTGTCGTTTGCTATAGCGATCGCTTCCTCTATATCTTTATAAGGGATCACCACTAGAACAGGACCAAATATCTCCTCTTTGGCGAGCATATGATCCCGACTTAAACCGGCAAAAATTGTGGGTTGAATATAGTAGCCACTCGCACCGCTAGGTTCTGGCATAGGGCCACCCAATATTGGTTTAACACCGTCACTCGCAGCGTCCTTTAGAATCCCCATGACTTTTTCAAATTGGGTTTGATTGGCCATTGGACCAAGCTGCGTCTCCTCATCAGAAGGGTCTCCTACAACATAAGACAGCGCCGTTCGCCTAGCTATCTCAACCACCTCATCATGCAAATCTTCAGGTACCAGCAAGCGCGTGCCCGCATTACAAGATTGGCCAGTGTTTTCCATGCACAGCCATACGCATTCAGGAACAACTGCTTCAAGATCGATGCCCTCAGTTAAAATCATTGGAGATTTTCCACCCAACTCTTGGCATACACGTTTGACATTAGTTGCTGCCGCCTGAGCCACAGCAATACCAGCGCGCGTCGAACCGGTGAACGACACCATATCGATATCCGGGTGATGACTAATCGCCGATCCTACCGTCGGCCCCTGGCCATAAACCAAGTTAAAAACACCCTTAGGTAAGTCAGCATGATCAATGACTTCGGCGAATAACTGTGCTGACAAACATGAGAACTCTGATGGTTTGACCACCATAGTGCAGCCAGCGGCGATTGCGGGAGCAACCTTTGCCACCAGCTGACTGATCGGCCAATTCCAGGGTGTGATGAGACCACAGACACCGATGGGCTCGTGATAAAGGCTGTATCCTGAACACGACTCTGTCAGCTCAATGTTCTTGAGGGCTTGAATTGTTGATTCAAGATGCTCAATTCCGGTGTAAGCCTGAACCTCGCGCGAAAGGGTAATTGGAGCGCCCATTTCAAGACAAATCGCTTCAACAAAATCATCATAGCGCGATCTGTAACCAGCAAGAATTTTCTCCAGGTAATCAATCCGCTCTGCTCTGGAGGTCATTTGAAAGGTTTTGAATGCAGCCTTAGCCGCCGACGCTGCTTCATCAACGTGCGCAGCCGTACCAAGTGTCACGCGTCCGATCACATCAGCGTTAGCTGGGTTGACAATATCAACGGTATCTCCCGAAGTTTTTTGGTTTCGCCACTCACCATTGATATAAAACGCGTCTAAATCGTATTTATCTCTAGCCACTGTCATACGCTGTCTCCCTGTAAATTACCCTTGGCAACTGATACGTTAGTTGTGCAATAGCTCTAGATCGAAAGTGCCTATAAACCCAGGGTCGTAATATCAAATCTCATTGTTCAAGGACGGCGTCGGTAGGATTCGAGTGACGGTCAAACCAGGCCAAAATTGCATTGACTTTGGCGATCAACTGGCTGGGCCGATATTCAATATGATGGCTAGCACCGGGCACTCGAATTAACGCCGTATCGACACCTTCAATCTGCAGCGCATTAAAATACTGCTCTGCTTCCCAAATCGGCGTGCGCCAATCCGCCTCTCCAGTCATCAGCATGGTGGGCGTAGTCACATTTCCAACAAGCGAGAGAGGTGAGTATGACCAATAGTCCGAGGGCTTCTCCCAGGGCAGATTAGTAAACCAGTAACTTGCCATGAGCTTATCAAGATCGGATGTTAAGGCGAGACTGGTCCAGTTGATGACGGGATTAACAGCGACGGCTGCACGAAAGCGATCTGTTTTACCTACGATCCATGCGGTCAGAGTGCCACCACCGCTGCCGCCAAAAACATAGAGCCGCTCTTTATCAACAAATCCCATCGTAACTGTTGCATCAACGATATCCATAAGATCGTCATAATCTTGACTCGGAAAATTGAAGTCGATGGTATGAGCAAACTCTGCACCGTAGCCGGTAGACCCCCTAGGATTACCGTATACGACAACATAGCCTGCGGCCGCATAGAGCTGATTATTGGCCGCAAATTGGGGCCCATAGGCCGCCCAAGGCCCCCCATGTATTTGCAGCATCATGGGGTAGGTTTTGGTGCTATCAAAGTTCGGAGGACGCATTACCCAATACTGTATCTGACGTTGGTCAAAGCTCGACTCAACCGTGTGTTCTTCTACAGTGGCTAGCCGCACAGTGTCATGCAGTGAACGATTAAGGTCAGTGATTGTCCTCGTGCGCCTATGGCGATCAACAACACCTAATTCTGTGGGGTTTGTGGTATCACCCAGAGTTACAGCCGCAATGCCCGCGCTCGCCGAAAATTGGCCCATGACATAGGGTTGATCTAGCTCCCAGCCAGCAAGCTTATCGGTCAATACCGAAACAGAGCCATCTTTAGAGAGCAGTGCCAAAACAGCCTGCCCCCGATCTTCATACTGGATGTAGTGCCGCTCATTATCTGGATGCCAGGCAAAATCGATAACACTCAAGTCGTTATCTGTGGTCAATTCGCGGATATCTGATCCGTCCAGCTTAGCGGTATAAAGCTGATACTCGTGGTAAATGCTAGGCCTATCTTGGTGGGCGACCCACGCTAAACGTTTGCCATCAGGGGATATTTTTGGCGCCGCATCCGGCCCAGACTGCGTAGTAACGGCGGTGAGTTGGCGCGTTTTCAGATCTAACTTAACAACATCGGTATCCCAAGGCTTATTAACGTTATTTTTAAAGTTAATACTCAGCAATAGACCAGAAGAGTCAGGCATCCATTCCAGAGGGCTATTATGATCTTGTTGTCCTTGAGTCAGTTGTTGTGCCTTGCCACCCTGTGTCGGTATTAAAAACACTTGATGACGGCTAAACGGCAAATATCCAGCGCCGTCCACTCTGAACTGACTGCGNGTTTCAACCACGATAGGCTCTGCCCACTCGGCGCCCTCTGGTGGAGAGGGTAGCTTGCCCATGGTTTCTGCTTCATAGGTAACCGACATGGTAAATGCCAACCATTTACCGTCGGGTGAAAAGGCTAAATTAGCTGGATCTGAGAGGCCTTCGCCCAACTCTATTCTTTTAGACGAGTCTAACTGCTGTAGATAAATATGCGCCGTGTCTCCCTTAAAGGCGACAAATGCAATAGCTTCGCCAGATTGGGTAAATGTGGCGGCTCCGACAGCATCGAAGCCTTTCGACACCTGGCGCATATTTTTGCCCTCTGAATCGATGACCCAGAGCTCATTCCTGCGCTGATCGGTCATTACGTCCATTGCGTAGCGATGAAACGCGATGTTTTTGCCGTCTGAGGAAATAACCGGATTCGAGGCGTAGGCTATCTTAAAGACATCCATCGCTGAGATTGGTTCTTTAGCCAGGGTTACGCTGCTAAATAACAAGGTAGAGAAACTAGTCAGTAGGATTTGGAATATTGCGTTTTTCAAAACTTGTGGGGAGTACATTTCTGCCTCGTGGCCACTAACGAAAAATAGTGGCGCGCGGGGTCTGTGATATAAAATCAGTCATCAGATCACTAAAAAAATATCACCCCCAGCAAGCATCGTCCATGACCTTGCAAAAGGGTGATATTTATTACCGTACTTTATTTGCCTATTGGCCGAACTGCGCGCGCACTTCAATGCCAATCGTGCGGGGGCGAATATAGTTGGCGCGGCCGTCGCCTAGCTCCGTTTCAATCCATGTAAGCCCCTCTTCATTGGCCAGGTTGCGTGCGAATATATCAACCGATACAAGGTCGTTAATGTCGGCACCAAGGGATAGATTGATTGTGGTGAAGTCACCGGCAGGCAGACCCGACTGCTGTAGATTGTTGTAGTAATCACCAACGTGCGCGATATCAGCTCGCGCAAACATTGGTCGTCCGGCCATACTAAAGTCAGCTTGTATACCTAGAGAAGCCGAGAATTCAGGCGATCCAGGAAGCCGATCGCCCGATTTAGCACTAAGCGCTGCACTATCTTCGGATAACTCCGCATCCGTTAAGGATAACCCGTAATCTAGACGCAATGCGTCAGATAACAACACCTGGCCATCAACTTCCACACCCTTACTTTGCGCCTCGCCGGCATTAACAGTCGTTTCAAAACCACATGCGAGGATTTGCTTGACCGGGATGCCTGTCCAATCAACCAGGAAAGCAGACACGTTCAGCGTTGCACGTCCATCCGCAAAGGCAAACTTTCCTCCGACTTCAAANCTATCTAGCTCATCNGAATCAATCTGNTNNGGTACNCCNNNNGTATCACANATATCNGATGGNATNNNAGGNTGNGGACCACCNAAACGAAATCCTTGAGAAAANGTNCCNTAAAANGANGTTGNNTCATCAGNCCTGTAATTCAANCTNAGNTTATANGTCTGNCCCGAGTCATCGTTTTCTACAAAACCTTCCGAANNNCCNCCATTGAANNNACCATCATTNNCNTCTGGNGAGTCCTTGTCGTAGTTGTAACGCCGCATACCAGCAATAGCGGTCAACTGGTCCGTTATCTCAAATGAGGCCTCGCCAAAAAATGCGAGCTGCTTTAAGTTCTCTACAACCAAGCTCTCGAACAGCAGCGCACCGCCGAACGGATCTAGCGCTGATGTTCCTTCAAACTTCAAAATTTGATGGCGCGTTCTCTCATAATCCTGATAGAAGGCACCCGCCAAAAACTGCCAGGGTCCATCTAGATTGGTGTTTAACCGAAATTCTTGAGTAAAACTTTCAGCGTCTGCTGAATCGGTCAGATAAATAGGCATATCATCAACCCCGAGCATCGGCCCGAAATAACCGCCAAGATCGCGATCTTGTAAAGTCGTTGATTTTGTTAGCGAAGTAGAAGAAAAAAGCTCATAGGAACCCATATTAAGGTTCATCTTCAGATTGGTAACATCTAAATCGATCCCCAACGCCTCACCACTGCCATCTTGCTTTTGGAACGGCGCCCTCCGAGTAGCCCCGAGAGCTAACATGGACTCTGGAATACCTGACTGATCAATGTCCTGAGTTATATGGCTTAGGGTCACATCAAAATCTTCGCTGACTTGCCACGCCGCTGTTATACGCCCTCCAGCGTACTGATCATCACCCACACTACCGCGGCTAACAACACCACCAAATGCGTCTGCCCAGATTTCTTTATCCGCATTATCGCCAGCGATGTTTTCATAGTAGCCACTATTATCATAATCGTAGCCGACGACGCGAATGGCGAACGTATCCTCGATCACAGGTAAGTTAAGCACACCTCGCACCATGTTATTGCGTCCACCTAGATCGGCAGTGGATGAAGTGGAGCCCGCAATCTCCGCTGAAAAAACACTTAGATCTGGAGCATTGGGAATGACCCGAACCGTTCCCGCTATCGAGCCATCACCATATAGAGTACCTTGTGGACCACGCAGCACTTCAATTCGCTGCACATCCACATATTTTAGATCTGGGTTGCCACCGAATTCATTACCGAGGCCAGTTACTGGCGTTTCATCTATGTAGACCCCGACAGCAATGTCATCCTGTGGTGATGCTGTTACACCACGGATAATGATGCCATTGCGACCGGCTCCACGATCTAAAAAATTAGTGGAGGGTAATGTTCGCAGATAGTCTTCCATACCAACCATGCCACGCTTGCTAATCAGATCTTCACTGGCGACGGAGATACTTGCTGGAATATCCAGAGTGCTTGCATCACCTCGCTTGGCCGCGGTGACAATTACTTCTTCAATCACAGAATTGTCCGCGCTTGCTGTTTGCGCGGTTAAGCCAGCACACAAGCCGCCCATTAAAGTAGCTAGCCTAGCCTTCTTACTCAGATTCATAATCTCTCTCCATTATTCTTCATTGCGCCCTCGAACCCAAAACGAACCATTGTTGGTTATCTGTTAGCAACAATAATTAATATTAATTGTGCAAAAAATTGTAGTCAACTACACTTTTAAGACTGGAGATATGAGTCGCCTAAGAGAATCCATGAGCCTAAGGCAGAAGAACAAAGCGAACCGACAAAAAGTTATAGTTGCTAACGCGGCCCGACTTTTCTCATCTATTGGTTACGATCTCACTGGAATCGAAATGGTCGCTGAGCGATCTAACGTTTCGCCCGCTACGATCTACAATAACTTTGAAAATAAGATTGGTCTGTTATTAGCCGTGCTAACGGTCGAGGGCGAGGGGGTTAAAGACGTTGGGGAACAAATAATTACCCAACATCGTGCAGAGGACGTGCGTGTTATTTATCGTTTGATTGAACACTACGTCAGCTATCCAATGGAATTCATGAATAAGTCCTGTTGGCGGCAAGCGCTCGCGGCTTCAACCGCATCTTCAAACAAAAAATTTACTCGTGCTTATCAGAATGTCGACAAGCAGCTAAAGACCCAGCTGGTAGCAACAATGAAGGCGCTGCACAAAGAGCATATTTTTGCATCAAAGGTAGATCCCATATCGCTGGGCGAGATCATTTGGAATAACGTTGATCAGATGTTCACTGATTTTATTTCTGATGAGGGTATGTCTCTAGAGGAACTGAAATCAACAATCGCTAGACAGACTGCAGCGCTTATGAGTCTAGCTCTGACCAAGAGTTGATCTTTATTAGTCATGACTACAAAAAAACGTGCCCGCGGTTTATGGCTCAAGAACAAATTTAACCCTCGAGCAACAGCAACTAATACTAACCAATATATTCAGGTGCATTTCATCCCATGATTAGGTCTACACCATGCCACGAATAGGTAAGCGTCCGTCGAAGCCGGCGTATGACTATATTGTTGTAGGCTCCGGGTCAGCGGGGAGTACCCTGGCAGCGAGGCTCGCAGAAAATGGCGCCAAGAATGTTCTATTGATCGAAGCTGGTCCTAGCGACAGAAATATCTTTATTCAAATGCCAGCTGGTCTGGGCATACCTCTTATGCAGGATCGTTATAACTGGAAATTTTTTGCCGAAAGAGAAGACTTTTCTGCAACTGACGAAGGTCCTTATACCCCACGTGGCTGCGTGCTCGGTGGTTCGTCCTCCATCAATGGTATGAATTGGGTTAGAGGAAATGAGGCCGACTACGGCCATTGGAGTGATGGCGGTCTCACTAATTGGAGTTACGCTCATTGCTTGCCTTATTTTAAACGTAGCGAAAGCTATGAACATGGCGACCCCGCATATCGGGGCAGAAGCGGACCTACCAACATTGTTACGGCGGATGCAGCCAATCCTCTCTTTCAGGCATTTCTCGATGCCGCTAAGGAGTACGGATTGGCACTCAACCCTGATCACAATGGAGCCAGCCAGGTTGGTGCACACAAGACTCAACGCAATGTTGCTGGCGGCATCAGACACAGTGCTTCCCAGGCTTATCTATTTGACCAACCAGATAAGCCGAATTTGGAAATTCTGCTGGAGACGCGTTGCATCGCAATCGATTTTTCTGGAGCTGATGCGGTGCGAGTTCACCTCAGTCGCCGAGGCGAGAAATTTTCCGTGGAGGTGGTCGGCGAGTTAATTTTATCTGCGGGCGCGATACAGTCACCGCAGCTTCTAATGCTTTGCGGTATTGGCCACGCCGGTATGCTCAGTGGGTTGGGTATTAAGGTGCAGCAACATATGCCTGGTGTCGGTGCGAACTTGCAAGATCATCCCGCCTGGTGTTTCGAATATGGCGCAACGAACCCGCGAGAATCGTTGGCCGTAAAACTCAGTTACTTAGGACGCCTTAAAATCGGTATCGAATGGTTGCTTAGAAAACGCGGATTCGGAATATCTAACCACTTCGAAGTAGGGGCTTTTTTAGGTCTGTTGTCAGGACAGACCACCCCAGATGTGCAGATGGAATGCATCGCTATGAGAGGCGATTTTGCTCCCCAGGGAGTTAGCATTGCACCAGGCTTTCAATGCTTCACAAGTATTCAGCGACCCAGTAGCCGCGGCAAGGTGTGGATCGACAGTGTAGATCCCGCCAGAGCACCTAAGTTCAAGTTTAATTATTTGTCTACCGACGAGGATAAACAGCTAGCCATAGCTGCAATTAAAGCGACCCGAGAAATATTTCAGCAGCCAGCTTGGAATGGTCGACTCACGTCGGAGTTATCCGGGTGTGACCAGCTCGAGTCGGACCGCGATATTATGCAATGGGCTTATGCTCATGTTGAGTCAAACTATCATCCCTGCGGGACTTGTCGCATGGGCATTGATGATCAATCGGTTACCGATGACACAGGAAAGGTACACGGATTCAATAATTTGCGGGTGGTAGACGCCTCAATCATTCCCTCTATTCCCACAGGCAACCTAAACGCCGTTACCGTAATGATTGCCGAAAAGATCGCCGATAGCATTTTGGGTCTATCAGCACTTGCGCCCGAGTATCCCCGGACAATTAACTAATAGCGAAGAATTTAATTTTGGAAAATACATCAACTGGTTATCAGCAGGGTGTCTCCCCTCAGAATATGAGTCCTTTTGACAAGCCCGCAGCAATTTTCGCTGCAGTTATCCTTGGTTTCGCTGGCACAGGTGTGGCAATGGGTATGCCGTTGCTGGTCGGTGCCATGGCCGACTCTCTTGGGTTCGGTGAGCAAGAATTGGGTTGGCTGGCATCTTCTGATATGACCGGGTTGTTAATAGGCTCTATGCTCACTTCGCTTGTTGTAGCTAGAGCTAATCGCCGCACGCTCGCAGCGGTGGGCCTGATTCTGGTGATACTGGCTAACTATTTCTCCACTCAAAGCACTGATCTTGTGCCCTTGATGATGAGTCGCCTCGGCGCCGGCATTGGCGCGGGCATTTGTTACTCCACCTGTACCGCAAGCCTTGCAGGCAGTCACAATTCGGCGCGGACATTTAGCATTTTACTTTTTGTGCTGGTGGTAATGAATGCCTTTATCTTTTATGTGTTTCCGATGATCAATGAGCGGTGGGGCGTCAACGGCTTGTTTATGTTTTATCTTTTCGAGGCTGTGCCAATCCTGCTAATCCTTCCCCTGCTTCCTCGCTATTGTTCGCAAGAGGAAAATACAGCCGTAGCGATGGCTGATGCAGATGCTTCTAGCATTAAATCAAAGATACCTGAATTATTGCCGCGCCTATGCTTGGTTGCCGTGTTCAGCTTTTACATACTAGTAGGGGCCTACTGGGCATTCATTGAGCGCGCCGGTGTGGCTGCCGATCTCAGCTCAGAATTCATCTCTGGAACACTCACATGGGGTCAAATATTTAGCCTCACTGGAACGCTTTTAGCTGTTTGGCTTGCGCGACGATTTGGCCAATCAAAACCCTTATTATTTGCCCTGATGATTATGATTATCACGATGCTGATATTGGCCGTTAGCGTTGATGCAATAACCTTTTTCTTCAGCGTATTTTCATTTAGCTTTTTCTGGATATTTATCGACGTATTTCAGCTGGGTACCCTGTCGAATATTGATCATTCCGGTCGTTATGCGGCAATGGTTCCAGCGTGTCAGGGCGCAGCTCAGGCAATTGCACCCACGATGGCTGGCATATTGTTGTCGTACCAACTGGGATTCAGTTCAGTAATGATAATGTGCGCTTTGGCGACCGCTGTGGCGCTGTATATTTATTTCGACGTTTACCGACGGCTCTTGCAGATAGCGCCCGATGTAGCGGATTCAGATTAAAAAAAGGTTTGATGCCGATGCTTCGACAGAAGAAATCAATTAATGGCCCTTATCCTAAACCCAGATTAGATAAACGAAAAATGAAAGCGGTATGGAACATATATTTCCAACGTGCACTACTATTATTGCTCTATTGGTTACCAGCATAGTGCAGGCTCAAGAGCTAGGGGCGAAAAAGGATGCCGCGAAGGTCGCTCACGCACCGGCTACGGCTGTATCTTCAGATAGCCAAACCGACATTCAAAATAGCGTAGAAGAGTATGATGTGAGGGCGTATTACGATAAGTCTGAAGTGATGATCGCCATGCGAGATGAGGTGAAGCTTTTTACCGCAATCTATTCACCAAAAGATCGGTCCAAGGATTATCCGATCCTATTTTATCGTACACCTTATTCCATCGAGCCCTACGGAGAAGAGCACCGGCCTGCTGAAAAGCTGGCACCTGCGTTAGAGATGCTCGAAGAGGGT
The DNA here is from genome assembly GCA_002684495.1 of Gammaproteobacteria bacterium. Taxonomy (GTDB): domain Bacteria; phylum Pseudomonadota; class Gammaproteobacteria; order Pseudomonadales; family Azotimanducaceae; genus UBA4421. The sequence continues at coordinate 57,084 of NYVG01000047.1, forward strand.
TATATTTTTGTGCTTCAGGATATTCGGGGTACGTATAAGTCCGAGGGTGAGTTCGAGGTGATTCGCGCTATCCGCGAGGATAAAAAAGACCCGTTAGCTATCGATGAAAGTACCGACAATTACGACTCCATTGAGTGGCTGATTAATAATGTTCAGGGCCACAACGGTCGGGTTGGCCAGTGGGGTATTTCGTACTCCGGCTGGACCACTCTACAAGGCATGATCGATCCGCACCCTGCATTGAAAGCATCTTCGCCCCAAGCGTCGCCCTCCGATATGTTCATTGGCGATGACTGGCACCACAATGGCGCTTTTCGGCTCACCTATGCTTTTGCTTGGATGAATCATACTGCGCAAGAGCGCGATACACCCACGGCAAAAGCACCAGAACCGTTCGACTATGGAACGTCGTGGGGTTACGAGTTTTTCTTGAATGCCGGCCCAACCTCAGAGTTGAACCAGAAATACTTTAAGGGCCAAGTGCCTGCTTGGGAGGATTTTATCAATCACCCCAACTACGATGAATTTTGGCAGCGCCAGAATGCCTTGCAATACCTAGAAAATATCAAGCACCCAGTTCTAAATGTGGCGGGCTGGTTTGATGCTGAAGACTTCTATGGCCCAGTATCCATCTACCAAGAGATTGAAAAGCGCAACCCAGATAACCAGAGTACATTTGTATCCGGGCCTTGGCGTCATGGTGGATGGGCCCGCGATGATGGGTCCTTCTTGGGTGATATACAGTTTGGGGCCAAGACTTCGGAATACTACCAAAAGCATATCGTGTCTCCTTTCTTTCGCTACCACCTAAAGGGCCAAGGTGAATGGAACCCCAAAGAGGCGATCGTATTTGAAACCGGTGGTAACCGCTGGCACCGGTTTGACCAGTGGCCGCCAGCAAACAACAAAACTAAAAATCTCTATTTTCAGGCCGATGGAAAGCTCTCATTTGATAGGCCGAAAGCGCAGAAATCCGCGGCTGACGACTATATCAGTGATCCCAATAAGCCGGTTCCGTTCACGTCTGATTTTACCGCCGGGTGGCCAGGTCACACTTGGATGATTGAAGACCAGCGTTCTGCGTCTGCACGTACCGATGTATTGGTCTACCAAACTGAAGTGTTGGAGGAGGACATCACAATCGCCGGCCCGATTCTGGTAAATCTATTTGCCTCGACTACGGGCACCGACTCAGATTTCTTCGTGAAATTGATTGATGTTTTTCCGGGGGACACCCCCGATCCAGACCCTAATCCTACCGGTGCGCGAATGGGTGGCTACCAAATGTTGGTAGGGGTCGAAACGATGCGCGCAAAATATCGCGACGACTATTCCCATCCTGAGCCGATGACGCCCAATGAAGTCACGCCAATATCTTTTAACATCTGGGATAAGTTTCACACCTTTAAGCGGGGCCACCGTATTATGGTTCAGGTGCACAGCTCATGGTTCCCGGCATATGACCGTAATCCACAGCAATTTATGGACATCTATCACGCGACAAAGAACGATTACAACAAAGCGACTCAGAAGATTTATCGGTCTGCAAAGACGCCGTCGCATCTCGTGCTTCCTATTAGAGTTGCACCGACCCTTCCATAAGTAAAAGTAATGAATGATATGTGCCTCGCCCCATAGATCTTTTGGGCTCTAAAAGAAAACAGCTTGAGGAATATCTCTCCAGCAAAACCTGGTTTCATTGAGCGATCCGTTATCCGCTAGGATCGGGGTTAACGCTCCTTGCGCTACAGTGGCACAGATAACGAAGGTTTTGCTGTTGTCGGCTGGCAGTGTCTAAGCCTGACAGGGATTCAGTAACCGCTATGACTTGAACGGATAAGACACCTGGTCCGTTCCGACGATCAAGTATGCGGTTCCTGCTGAGGTGAGGGGGCCCCTACTTAGATCACGTAAGGGTCGTAAAGAAGTTGGTTTGGTCTATTGGTTGCCTTGAGCTGAATTGGCCAGTTTGCCAGACATCGTAAGGGGCTCTCATAAGCGGCTTAAGCCTGCTCTTCGGCCAGAATCAGTATGGCGGCGGTTTGCCGCTTCACAGCATCTCGCAACTCAACCAACGGCATGGCCTCGTCGGAAATAAAATCTGTGAACATCTGATTAACATTATTCCAGATGAGTTCGCCTAATGACTGCACGTCCGACTCCGCCTTAAAAACCTGTTCATCGTGAAGTGCATGCATGACCTCAACAAGCAGGCTCTTCAGCTGTTTATCAACATTTTGATACTCTTGGGTGAACTTTTTATTTGAAGACGCCGTGGATGCAGCGAGCGCTTGCCGCCAACAAGACTTATTCATAAATTCCATAGGGTGATTGATATACAGTTCGATCAAGCCATAAATAACACCAACGTCATTTGCTTGACGCTGTGCAATGAGCCGTTTGCTTATTTGCTGAATATCCTCCGACTCGTCAATTAATACCGCAAGCAAAAGCCCTATCTTGTCATCAAAATTATTGTAGATGGTTGCTGGTGAAACGTTAGACCGTTCTGCCACCGCCTCTATTGCGGTCAGGTCATAACCTACAGAAGAAAAAAGGCGCGCGGCATTTTTAACAATGCGCTTCTTTCGCTTAGCCTTGTTGGTTTCTCTGAGATTCATTAGATCCTATTATCGATTAAGGTAAAAAGTTGTCTCGTTACCAATACAAAACGGGTGTGTCCTATCTCAGACGCTAAAGCTGATCGCCTTTGGAAGGGGCGTAATTTTAACCTTAGGTGTTTAAGCTAAGTCAAGATCCGCTGGACTTCGCATTAGCCGCCTCAGGATAAGCTGCACCGAAAGCCAAGCAGATATTTGGTAGCCGCAAAAGCAATAACAAACCCAGTTAGTAAAGCAAGGTCTTTTGGCGATCGTATTTTTTTCAAATCTTGAAAAAAGCGTTCGCGAAGCTATGTAATGTTGAGGCAGTTGCCAAGGTAAGGTTAACGCACGGATTTCAACGGGCTGTAATTAACGTTCCGTAATTATTTTCACCATTCGCAATGCTGATAAACGTCGCGGTATTTCGCGCGTCTGCGATGGCAATGGTATCTATCCCAGATTCCAACAGTGATAGCGCCGCTTCTACCTTCGGGATCATACCTCCGGCAATGGCACCAGTATCAATATGCTTTTTCGCGGTCCTGGCGGATAGATGGGAAAAACGGCTGGCGGGATCATTCATATCTGCAAATATACCGCCAATGCTTGTTACAAAAATAAGTAGTTGCGCAGACATTTGTCTAGCAATCTGCGCGGCAGTAGTGTCGGCGTTAATATTAAAAATATCACCCCTATGATTTATTCCCAAAGAAGCGATAACCGGTATCTGATCGGCCGCCAATAAGCTGCGTAGTAGCTCGGTGTTAATCGTTGTTACATCCCCAACCTCACCGAAATCTACAGGGCCACAGTTATTGCCAGAAACCCAAATAGGGAGCCTCTTTTCAGCGACAATAAGCCTACCCGAAGCACCATGGCAGCCAAATGCGTTAGCACCCTGCGCCTGTAACATAGCAACCAAATCTACATTAACTTGACCGCATAAGACCTGTTTCACCAGCATTAGATCTTCTTTGCTCGTGATACGTCGTCCGGCCACCTTGCGGGGTTCTATGCCACAGCGAGCCTGCATTGCAGAGACCTGAGGGCCGCCGCCATGCAAAATCGCCACATCCCAATCATTCTCTTTTAGCTGCAGAATGTTCTTCGTGATACCAATGCGCTGACTTTCATCAAGCAAGATATCGCCACCCACCTTGATGATCGCAAGGGGCTGGTGCTCGGCGCTGGCGTTGGGTGGATAAATCATGGCCACATCCCCAGATCATCCAACTGATAGTAATGCTCCTTACCTGTCATCAGGTTGAAGTTTTGCATTGCCTGGCCTGCACCGCCCTTTATTAAATTATCCAACGCACTGGTGATGCATAGGGTTTGTGTGCCGTCAGCCTGTGCTTCGCTGATATCAACACCGATCTCGATACGAGCAGAGTTTTTCACCGCTACAACCTCGGGTGATACGCCCCTAGGTAATACGGAAATTAACGGAAAGTCGCGGTAATAGCGTTCGTAGCTAGCACGTAATTCGTCTTCGGTAAGGCCAGCCGGCATGTCGAGCTGAGAGATTGACATCATGCCACGAGTAATCGGCGCGGATACGGGTACAAAGTCGAGATTGACCTCGTCAGCTCCCGCTGCGGCTAAGGTCTGCAATATTTCCGGGGTGTGCTGGTGTTGAAAAAGTTTGTAGGTTTTTATGTTGTTACTGCGAACGCTGTGATGATTTCCCACTTGAGGGTGAACGCCGGAACCCGTTGAACCGGTTAACGCGACGACCCTAACTGTGGCTTTTTGCAAATGCCCGGAGTCAGCGAGCGGTAATAACGCTGTTGCAATACAAGTGGCAAAACAACCGGGATTAGCTACATAGTTAGCCACTTTGATTTGTTCTTCGTATAACTCGGGCATTCCGTAGGTAAACGATCCTAAACGCTCTGGGCAAGGATGCTGGTCAGCATAGTAGCGCCTGTAATCGCCGATCTGTCGAAGACGAAAATCACCCGATAGGTCAATAATCCGTACATCTTGATCAAATAGCGCCATGGCCACACGCGCAGTTACGATATGGGGCATGGCCAGAAACACAATATCTGCACCAGCAGCACATGCTTGTGGCGATAGGTCTTCAAAAACAATATCACTGCGCCCCCAAAAAGCCCGATTCACTTCACCTATATGCTTGCCTATATGGTCTTTGCTGCTGACACGCAGGATTTCCACGTCGTCACGCCTCAACAAATTCCTTATAAGCTCAGCCGCGAGATAGCCCGAACCGCCAATAATCGAAACTTTCGTCTTAGTCATGCCACCTCGTCTTTGCCACGTTACTAGGCCTAATAATGACCAGTGCTCGTTGGCCTACGGTAGCGGCTTCGTTGGGGAAAAGAATTCGCTCTCCATCATTGGTTACCCTGTACTGATAGTCGTTATCCACGGCTAACAGGTCGCCAACCGCGAATTCGGTGAAGTTGGCTGTGCTGCTCGGAAAGCACAACCGGAACTCTTTGCTACGCTTGATAACCTCAGTCACAACCCTAAAAAGAATGGGTGCCTCTGCTTCAGGCGGGGCTTGCAGATTGCCACTGATCATTTTCCGCAGCCCCACGGCCACAGAAGACATTTTTTTTAGATCGTTTTCGCCAAAGGGCCTTGCCTTGCCTAGTTCCAAGGTAAAACTAACAGCGCCACAGTGTTGTGCCGTAAAAGATGAATACGTCGCGCTGTTTTTATCTGTGGTTAATATTGCTTCTATACCCCATAGCCCTAAAAGGTGTCCCTGTGCCTCAACGATTGAGCTCAATGCAACGTTTGGCGATATAGCAAACTTTGCAAAGGCAGAATCTCGGATGGTGGCGTGCAAGTCGTAGTGAAATTTTTGTTTGGCATGGCGGCTAAAAAAATTCCTGGAATAATTCATTAACAGAATGCTGCGATGGCGCTCTACGCTATCGCCATGCTTATGGTGCGCGCCGTTAATGAAAAGACGGTTCATGTTTTCGTCTAATTCCCGACTTCTGGCGTTTATGGCTTCTGGGTTGGCAATCACTACCAGCAAATTATGCGCAAGCGATATCTTTCCTGACAAAATATCCCTTATTAAATCGTCGATTATTTCAATTGGTGCTGTCTCATTGCCGTGCACCCCCACCGATAACAAAATTGAATCGGCTGATGCCCCATCTTCAGCGTGGAAATACAGGACGCCCTTGTCCCACACCTCGACCGAGACGTTATTCGGCAGTAGCAGGCGCTTTTTATCGACCGTTGCCTGGCTATCCAACGTAAATTCGAGAAACGTTTGATCGCCGAATAATTGCTGTTGGTAACTGGTCATGCCTTCAGGCCTGCTGAAACGGGTAAAAACTGCCTATCCCCATGATTTGGGTCAGCTCGTCCAACGCGGCCCTGCTTTCATTCAACAAATCTGGGTCTGCTAAATCTGCGGCTCGCAGCTCATCCCGATAATGTTTGTCTACCCATCGATCTAAAATCGAAAACAACGGGCCGTCTAAAATAAACTTAGGATTAATCTGTGCTAGCTCTTGTTCATTTAAAACCACACGCAGTCGCAGACATGCAGGCCCGCCGCCATTGCGCATGCTTTGTCTTACGTCTACAAACTCCAAATTCTTAATCGGCGTATCTTGATCGACAAGATTGAGTAGGTATTCATATACCTTGGCGTTTTCTCGGCTTTCTAACGGCAATATCAGGGTCATATCTGCACTGTCAGAAACATTCACTAATTGCGAGTTAAAGAGGTAGGAGCGTATGGCGTTATCTAACGATACGGTGCTGTCTGGAACCTGAATAACGTGTAGAGGCACATCCCCCAAAGCGTTGCACAGGCGTTTTATCAAATCGTCTTTGTTGGCAAATGCGAGCTCATGCATAAACAGTACATTTTTGTTGCTAACGCTAACCACATCGTTATGGAACCCGCCGGCGTTGATCACTTGCGGGCTTTGACGGGCCATCACCGTTTTATCCGCCCGCAGGCCATGTCGGCGCGCTATGGCCGTGGACGCTTCGTATGACTGCCTAGCTGGAAATTTGGTACTGCTCCTGGGTTCGCCAAAATCGCGACGGCCATAGACAAATAGCTCGACTCCCTGCTGGTCGTAGCTCGTGCAGAACCGATTATGATTCGCGGCACCCTCGTCGCCAAAATGCACGCCACCTTTGAGTGCGTCATGGTGGGCGAAGTACTGCTGGTTGTTAAAAATTGTTTGGAATAGCTTACTGGTGCTATCCGCTTCAATGGAGCGATGAAACATGCTCTTAAGGTTTGCGGGAGTAAAATGAACGCGACCATCAGCCGTGTCAGCGCTCGGCGATACGGTGCCAGCATTTGCCGCCCACATTGATGAAGCGGAGTAGCACATAGCTAAAAGATGCGGCGCGGAGTTTGACACCTTATCGATAATCGCTCGATCTGTGCCAACAAAGCCCATATGCCTCAAGGTGGGAAGGTGGGGGCGCTCTTGGGGAATTAAAACGCCCTGTTTTAATCCCAACTGATGCAACCGTAGCATCTTCGATAACCCTTCTTTAGCTGCCTGACGAGGATGCGATACTAATTTGGCATGCTTTGTCGAGGCCAAATTGCCGTCTGCTAGGCCCGCATAGTTGTGGGTGCTGCCGACAAGCCCGTCAAAGTTCATTTCAACCACAGTGGGCACGCTTGGTTTCCTATTTTTTACCACTTGAACGGGCCATAAACGTCATATGGTCTCTGCTGTTCTTACAGAGCTATGAAGCGTATGGAGTCATGAATGTTTAAACTAAGCGCTTGTAGGGTTTGCTCGGGCAGAGCAACGGCGCCATTACTTAGAATCTTCAGTTTGCTAATGCACGCCGCGAAATTAGCGGCGTCACCGCCACAAACGATATAGTCATCACCACTATGGCTATCTGTGGACTCGGTAATTTGGCCCCGGACGCTTTCTTTGACGGTTATCAGCTGATCAATAAACGCATCCACACTGGGAGCACCGTCAAAAATATCTATCTGACCGCGCCAATGAAAACCTTCTTTCTCAAGCATCGCCAGAGCAGGCTTGCCGTCATCGTGAGGTCTTCCAATGACCTCTTGCGCCTCGCGCGGCAGCAAGTTCACGTAAATGGGCTGCTTTGGCATGAGGTCAGCGATAAATTGATTGCCGTTTATGGCGCCAAATAAATCAGCCTCCGAAAAGCCCATGTCAAAAAAGTGCCGACCTAAGGCCTCCCAAAATGGCGAACGGCCACGGGCATCGAAATAGCCGCGTAAATCAGCCATCACTTGATCAGGAAAGCGCGTTCTGAATTCGGCCATAAATAAGTAACGACTCCGGGCGAGTAGTTTACCGTTGCCATTTTTCCGGTAGGCATCATCTAAAAATAGGGTCGCCACCTCAGAAAACCCCTCAAAATGGTTTGATAAATTCAGGGTTTCTACCGTTACTTTCTTGTCTAGCGCTTTGTGGCAATGAGTTACTTTATTAATTTTATAAGAATAAAACTGATCCTCCTCACCGAGCTGGGCGATAATGGCGGCTGTGCCGGCCAGACAATTGGCGTCCGTGTCTTCCATCACCAACAGATAATTCTCGCGTCCGGGTTGGGTCACCGGCGTTGCTAGACTAGCGGTGGATTTTTCTATTTTCTTGGCCAGCACCTCGGGGTCGGGCGGTAAGGTTGTCATACCCGGATAGGCGGCTTCTGCCAGGCTTACCAGACCATAAATATCATCTGCTTTAACCGGCCTTACGATAAGCATGATTGAGCGCCTTGCATGAGTGTTCGCGTTGTTAAATTCACCCGCAATTACCTATAACTCTTCAGACATAACGGCGCGCACCGAGGTCTCAAAGATATCCACAATGTTGTCGATATCACGGGTGGTACAAATTAACGGCGGGGAAAACGCCATGGAATCTAACGAGGGCAACGGCCTTGAGATCAAGCCATTTTGATAACAGCGCGCCGCTATCTTGGCTGAGATTTTTGTGCCTTTATCAAAAAATAGTTTGTCAGCTTTATCTTTTAAGAATTGCACCGCGGCGATCATACCTATGCCGCGGACTTCTCCCACAAAGCTATCGTTGGCAAATCGCTGGTTTAACGTCTGGTGGAAATATTTGCCCACGGCACTGGCGTTTTCTACCAGATTTTCTTTCTCGATAATGTCCAGATTTGCCATGGCCACAGAGGCGCCAATAGGGTGGCCGGCATAGGTATAACCGTGGGCAAAGTTGCCGTACTTTGCCGAAGCTTGCTTTATTAGCTGCCATATTTCGTCGCTAACAAAGGATGCTGAATATGGGAAGTAACCGCTGGTTAAAGCCTTTGCTGTTGTCATCATGTCCGGCTGCAGGTCGTACAATTCACTCCCAAACCATTTGCCTAATCGCCCGTAACCACAAACAACCTCATCGACAATAAATAGAATATCGTGGCGCCTAAGTACTTTCTGAATAGCCTCAAAATAGCCTTCCGGCGGAGGGACGACTCCTCCAGCCCCCATGACAGGTTCTGCGATAAAGGCCGCTATGGTGTCTGGGCCCTGCTCTAGAATCAGATCTTCTAACTGTTGTGCTCTGCGTAAGGAAAATTGCAGCTCGGTTTCGTCGGCTAAACCGTAACGAAAGAAGTCTGGAGACTCTGTATGCAAGATGTTCGACAACGGTAAGTCAAAGTCTGCATGAAACGATGGCAAGCCGGTAAGGCTAGCCGTCGCCACCGAAGTGCCATGATAAGACTGCCATCGCGAGATGATTTTTTTCTTACGTGGCTTGTTACGAATGTTATTAATGTACCAAACGATTTTTAGCAGACTGTCGTTACCGTCAGAGCCACCACTGCCAAAAAAGACTTTAGATAATCCCTTGGGGGCTTTTTCTAATAGACGTGCAGCTAACTGGATCTGTGGTGCATTCGACATGCCTGAAAACGTATGGTAGTAGCCCAGTTCCAGTGCCGCCTTGCCCATAGCTTGTGCCAGTTCTTCACGGCCGTAGCCAACGTTGACGCACCATAAACCGGCAACAGCATCGATTAACTCTTTACCCGAGCGATCACGCAGATAGATCCCTTTGCCGGATTCAATAATTTTGGATCCTGAACGTGCAAAATCATCGGCATTAGTTGCAGGATGTAGAATCGAGTCAGCATCAATCTGCGCCAGATTGCTCATCGCCCATCGTCACTCAGACATTAATTGGAACGGTATGTTTAACGAAGATGGAGTTAAGCGATATAGCAATAAGTTGTATATTTTTACTATTAATTTGACAGTTTGAACAACTATAATAGTAAAAATGCACAATTGGGGGTGTTACTCACCCCCCGACCAATAACCTTCGTATAAATTATGGCGAAAAATAATCGCGCAGTAAGTTATGACTCAATAGATCGAGATCTAATTTCACTGCTGAGAACAGATGGCAGAGCTTCAATTTCAACATTGGCCAAAGCCCTAAAGGTATCGCGAGGAACAGTACAAAACCGTTTAGATAGACTGCTCGCTACTGGCGCTATTATTGGGTTTACTATTAGAGCCAGTGCCAGTATTGACGATGGTGCTATTCGCGCCATTATGTTGATTGAAATTACAGGCAAATCAACCGCTGACATTATAAGGAAATTGCGGGGGCTACCGGAACTGCAAAAAGTGCACACCACCAATGGCTCGTGGGATTTAGTCGCTGAAATTCAAGCGTCGAGCCTGGCTGATTTCGATAACGTGCTAAGAGAAGTCAGGCTGATTGACGGCATTGCCAATAGTGAAACCAGTATTTTGCTAAGTACGATATAGACAACAGCAACCGGCTAATTGTAAACGCGCCTCGGCAGGGTGAGAGCGCAACCGAATAACGGCTGTATCCAAGTAAATCGATATAAATAGAATCGCCTATTATTCGAAAGTCCCACAGCCTTCAGCCAGATACGCAAGCCACAGCGCCAGAGGAAACGAAAGCCTTTGTTGATGTGTCCGTTGTGCCTAGTGCAAGCAGCACCTCGCCCCAGATAAAACAGTCTACAAACGTAACTGTGACTGGGTATACCTCTCTAAATACTATAATGACTAATCTGCACTTCTTCACCCAAGTCTTCATAATCGCCCGCCTGACGACGCCCACGAAACTCCTTCCAAGTAAACCCGCGATACCGCGGTTGATCATTGTTTGAGTCAACATGCTTGGATGGTTTCGGTTGAATCACCTGCTCGTAGGGCGGGTTGAAAAAATACGCCGCACTGAGTCGGTATTGGCTACCAACAGAGCCGAGCACGCGATGTTCGGGTGCTACAAACCAGTCATTAGACAATACCTGCAGCATATCACCCGTATTAATGATGAAGGCGTCTGGGGCTGGCTCGATCATACGCCACTGCCCCTCATGCAAAACCTGCAGTGCATGGTGTCCGTCTTCAACTAACAATGTCAGTAATCCCGCATCGGTATGCCGATGGATGCCGAGTGGTGCTGGCGAATCGGTACCTGTGCTTTTCTGCTGAGTCAGTTGGTAAGCATCTGAATAAGCGTTAAGACGCAAAAAACTAGTGTGCCCATCAGACAGAGAAGTAAGATCCTCATCTGCACCCATTGCACACAACAACCAGCCATAAACCTCAATCGCTAATGGTTCACACAAATCCAACCAGCTCAATATTGGTTCGCTAATACCCGCATCCTTGGGCATCTGATTCCAACCGTCTGCTACCCGATTGACCAAGGCATCATCCGCCGCCGTAGGATCCGGCTTGTGTCCAATATCTAGTATCTCCTTTGCGTCTAAGCTATTTTTTGTCAACTCCTCCGGATTATAGCCACGAGCGTTGACGGCAGTGCGACGCAAGCTGAGCTTTTCGGCATCGGGTAAGGCAAAAAAACCACGTTGGGCGGCGAACAAATCCTGTCTGCGCTGATGCTCAACGCCATGCCCCTGTAATTCAAAAAACCCCCAACGTTCCACCGCCTGTCGAAGTCGCTGCAACTCCTGATCACGCGCTCCCCCACTGCCACGTAATACCCGAGCGTCAACTACAGCAACATCTCTCCATTCGGAAAACGGTTTTTTCGAGTGCTCAATCACAGGCTAGGTGCAGTTATTAAGTGGTTCCCACAGAATGCCGCAGTACCAAAGTGGTATTACTTCGGTTTACTTCTTATGTTGATGACTTCAGTGCTGGTAAGTGGCTTGGTAAATTTGGGTGTGTAAGAAAAGGACTAAGCTCTATTTTCATGTGTTGCATGAGTCGTCACATAAATCGTCTATTTTCTCAATATTGGATGAATCTTTCTCTGCCCTGAAAGATCGATAAAAATTATTTAAATCAATGCGTTAAAGCCCCTTGCGGAGCTGTAGTTTGGTGGAGGCGGCGGGAGTTGAACCCGCGTCCGCTGATTCGCCGCTATTGGCTCTACATGCTTAGAGTCCGTCTATTGATTTAGCATCCAGTGACCCGACGGTCAGGGTACTTTCAGCGATCCCGATTGGTTTTAACGGTTCAGCCCCGGGCGAGACATCCGCGCGATCTTGCTGCTTTGCCGTCCATTTCTCCTAGCAAGAAACGAATCATGGACGTAAGCGGGTTTTTTAGGCCGCTAGTGCGTAGTTTTCGTCGTTGGCAACTATAAAAGTTACAGCGATTTTTTTACGAGAGTCACTACCCTCTCGGCATGCACCGCAAGTTTTGATATCCGCGTCGAAACCATGTCGCCCCCAAATCTTTGGGGCGCTACTTTTGAGCGCGTTTTTGACTTGCTGTTTTAGGGCTCCGTCAAAACAAAGTGACGGCATGATAGCACGCCACTTTGTTATCAGCGGATCAAATCTCGAAATTAAATTTCAGACCGTAGTTTCGTCCAGGCAGAGGCACTTCGTTTTTCACAAAAGACGTGTGATTTCTAGCGACCTCGTCCAGAAGGTTGTTGCCAAAAATAGACACGTTAAGAGACGGCCCACCTGCGAGGTCAAATGACTTTGTCATCGAAAAATCAAGCATTTGATAACCATCTGTAGACGTTCCGTTAGTAGCTATGCGCGTCTGTTCTTCAACGTCTTTCAGGCGCAAGCTGGCAGAGATAGACTCACCGCCAAAGGCGACCGAATAGATGTTTCGTGCCGGCGCGATTCTTGGAACATCGCTGCCGTTAGCTAGCTCACCAATCACAGTGTCCCGAGCATAAGCCAATTTGACGACTCCCGAGGCCAAGTCAAAAGATTTGCTAAGTTCGAGCTCATACCCGTTGAAGTCGGCGTCTTGCTGTTTGTACTCTGCCATGACCAAGCCACCATGATCGTCATCGTGATCCTCATGCTCTTCTTCGGTCTCATCCACCAAATAGATGAAGTCATCCACCGAGCAGTTGAAAAAAGTCACAGAAGCCGAATAGCCGTTAGCCGCATAATTAAACGCGATATCAAAGTTGTTGTGAGTCTCCGTGCCCAGAGTAGGGTCACCGACTTCAAAACGACCGGTCGCTAGATGAGGGCCATTCATAAACAGCTCCGATGCGGAGGGCGCGCGATTAACCCGTGCGCCACCTGCAGTAATGCTGAATGCATCGCCGAAATCTCTGCTGATTGAGGCGGCAAAACTGATCATTTCTGTGCTGTAGGAGTGTTGCGTAACTTCACCCTCGTGCTCTTCTTCATGCTCCTCTTCATCGTCATGATGCTCCTCTCTTTCGGTCATCGACCCATCCTTTTCGATGGTTTCGACGCGGGCGCCGAAATCGAAATTCAAGTTCGCGAAGTCCTTAGACAAGTAGTAGCCGAATGAAGTTTCAGAAGCGTCGACTGGGTTCATGAAAGCTTCTTCGCCGATTATGGAGGTGTCCTCGTCAACCATGTTGAAAACGATGTTTTGGTTGAAACTGTCGTTATCAAGATTCACCACGACCCGCAGTTCTCGTGAGTCGTTGGAGAAGGTTGTTGGCGCGTGCTCGTCTTCGTGCTCGTCTTCGTGCTCGTCTTCGTGCTCGTCGCCATGCCCTGCTTCTTCGGCATGTTGTTCAGTGTGCGAATAGTCAGAGTCACGGAAGGTGAAGGCCATTTTATTGATCGGGCCGAGATCTAAATTGAAAGAACCATCGATATCAAAGCTCTTTGACTCGGTGTTTGAGAAAATTCGCTCGCCTTCGTGTTCGTCGCCGTGTTCGTCGCCGTGTTCGTCGCCGTGATCGTCATCGCCGTGATCGTCATCGCCGTGATCGTCATCGCCATGATCGTCATCGCCATGTTCATCGTGGTCGTCGCCATGCTCATCGCCATGGAAAGGAATGCCAAAGACACTCTCTATATTTGAGTAAGAAATGCCTAAATGGCCCCAGTCGCCGACCTTGGAGACGCCAAGCTTATGCGATCGCGATGTGAAGTCTGAGTTTTCTAGGAAGCTGGGATTTTCTTCCTCATGCTCTTCCTCTTCCTCATGGTCTTCCTCATCGTGGTGCTCGTCCTCCGAGTGCAGAACAGCGCCGCTTGGGATGTCGAAATTGCCATAGTCTTCATCTTTAAAGCTGTAGGTCAGGTTCAGACCATTAATATTGCCGCTGTAAGACAGTGAGCCTGACGACCCGTCATTGACTGTCTGGGTTTCCGCGCCAATGCGCAGCGCGCTCTCGGTCAAATCGGTCCGCGGGATGGCGTTATCCACGATATTGATGATGCCTCCCGCGGTGCCGCTGGCGTACAGCAAGGAAGACGGTCCCTTGGCTATCTCGATCTGGCGGACGCTAGACAGGTCAACCTCGTTGAGGTGATCAGCGCCAATACCAGACACGTCTCTTACAGGGAGACCATTCGATAGGATTTTCACTCTGTCGCCGGACAGGCCGCGAATGATCGGTTGACCAACGGCCGCGCCGTAATCGCTGGACGAAATGCCAGCATAGTCATCTAGGGTTTCACCAAGGCTTTGGCTCGCGCCCTCATTGATGGAACTGCCGTCGATGACTAAAGAGTGTTTTTCGATCTGAGTCGAACGTACGTAAGAAGAGGTGACAACCACCTCGTCGATGATTTGCTCCTCATCGTCGCCATGAGCAACGAAAGGTGCGGTTAAATAGCAAAGAGACAGAGTCATCAGTGCAAATGGACTAAATTTTTTCATGTTTTTACCAACAAGCTGGTGCCGCTATAGTGCGGCGGTTTAGTGCGGGCGCCGGGCGCCTGCAATTAAAAGATCAAATGGCTTCTTGGTTTTGAGGCGGAGCCCGAGGGAAATACTGCTCGCCTACATTAACCCAGGCGGGCCGTGGTGCGGCGCTCTCAACGTTGCTGGTGAGTCCCTGGATTGCAAATTGAATATCTGCGAATCCGATCGCGGGGGTGTGTTCTGATGCAGTGCAGGGGCCGCAGGGGTTTTCTGCATCGGCAGGTGCGCCGTCCAGGTGCTCTGCAAAGCTGTGCTGAGAGTCATGGTGGTGAGAGTGCTGATGATCGTGACTTAGGGCAATGCTCTGGTGGCACAAAAAGGCCAGCAACAACAGGCTGCTTAGCCATCTGCGCTCGCCAAAAATGTGCTGCAGGCGTGAAATCACAACGCTTCACCGTAGGAAAACGGCGGAAAAGTACCCGACAAAACGATGGCTGTAAAGGCCTTGTCAGCGGCGTCCAAGCTGGTGTCAGCTCGCGGTGTTATGATCCGCACAATGTCGGGCCTTACTTTTATTTTCACTTGCGCCTTTGCGCTGTCCATCTGGGTGTTGCCAGTGCTGGCGGCCGATCCCTTGGCATCCATTGAAAAGTCTGTGCAACTGATCGATCAGGGCGAAAACAGTCTTGCCCGAGCCTACCTTGCTCCAGCCTTAATCAATCCGCGTATCTCTGCCCTGGCGCGCTCTCGTGCCTATTATTTGCGCGGCTTTTCTTTTGCGTCCGAGGGCATGCCGGTATCCGCCTTGCGCGATTTCAATCGCGCCTTGGAGTTTTACCCAGCAAACCCAATGGCCTTGTTTGCCTTGGCACGT
>NYVG01000005.1 GCA_002684495.1 Gammaproteobacteria bacterium
TAGCCATCAGACTAGCCATCACGATCGCAACTAACTTTCGCATCATTTGTCCTCTTTTATTGCCATTGATAAGCGTTCTCTAATCCCTAACTTCCACAATTTGCGCAGCAGCCCGTCGGGCGGCCCACGCTTGTTCTACTAGGCGCATCTGCGGCATGCGCAACTTATTGCCTGCACTGAGCGTTGGACCCAATTCCATATAATCCTCGCCCTCCGCAGTGAATGCAGGCCAATGCGGCAAATCGGCAACATTGGGGTTCCCTGTTCTAGCGAAGGTACTCCAGATATTCATCATTACATTAGAAAAGCGGAAGTCTGCGGCGACTGGTTGAGCACCAAACATTGTCAAGTCACCAAATACGTAGCCGATTTCCGCCGCATGAAACGCCTTATAACTGTCGCGCTGTGCAATAGGCGGCCGCCACGTAAAGAAATACAAATAGGCCGGACTTTTTACGGTCTGCATATGTCGCGCCCAGACCCGCATCGGATAAGTAAAGTTGACATCCGTATCGAGGGCCGCCCAACGCTCACCTAAATCCGCAAAGGTAGACGTTGGATAGGCTGTCGCGACCTGATCCCTCACCTCTGGGAGCTGCACGCTTAAATACCTATCGAAACCCTGCTCGCCTGTCCCATACAGCGGCTCAAAATAGGGCATAAAGACTGTCGACTCGTCCGCATTAGAACCAATGAGCACAGGAACGTCAGCCTGTTCACCGTTGGCAAAGATCTGTTCCAGCTCTTGCGGAATCACCTCGCCATCGACAATCGGCATGGCTTCAAAGTTGTTTAACGATGGATCTGCCTGAACAGCAGCAATAATTTGGGCCGCAGGAACTTTTCGTAGCGCGGCGATCGACGCATCCCTACCTTCACCGGCAACCGCAGTAGCTACTTTGGCACCAAATGTTTCGGCGGCAGGGGCAAAAGTTTGCGCTTGGTCGCGTAGCCACAGCGGCCGAAACAGCCCTCCACTTTGGCCTATGGCTTTGTGAAAAAGACCCTTAGCCAAAGGGCTCGCCTGCAGTAAGGAAACGCTCCAGGAACCTGCAGATTCGCCAAAGATGGTTACGTTATCTGGGTCGCCGCCAAATGCGCTGATGTTATCGCGGACCCAGGTCAGCGCTTGAATCTGATCGCGCACACCTTGGTTGCCGGAAACGCCCTTGGGGTGCTGTGCGCTCAATTCTTCGTGCGCCAAATAACCGAATAGTCCTAGCCGATAATTGATGGTGACAAGGACTACGCCTTTCTTGGTCAACTCAACGCCCGGGTAAGCGGCGCCCTCCCCAGTAATCAGGGCGCCTCCGTGTATCCAAACCATAACCGGCAATTTTTCATCTGCCGACTCAGCCAGGCTCCAAACGTTCAGGTGCAGACAGTCCTCGTCCATACCCTGATTAAGCGCCTCACCAAAAAATTCACCCTCTTGGGCGGGTACTTGCATGCATGCCGGCCCGGCCTTACTGGCATCGCGAACACCCGTCCACGGCTCCGCAGGCTGAGGTGGCCGCCAGCGCAGCTCACCCACGGGCGCTTTAGCGTATGGAATATGAAAAAATTGCTTTAAGCCATCAGCCGAGCGAATGCCCGAGAGCTCCCCGGTAGACACAGTGACCTGGGCGCTCAACGGTGCGTTTGCATGGGAATAGACTGCGACCAGACCAGTCAAAATCACCAGGATTCCAGCGCAAGATCGGTACATCATTGAAGCCCCCCAATTCCAGACATCCTCCTAATCTACTCCTTTTTATTTGCTGCAGCGACTTTTTGGTTTATCTAAAGTTAACGGTGTTAGGCCGCCTCCGAAGCCCGCACCTGCACCAATAAATCTTGCCAGGCAGTCTCCATTTCCGTGCTCCAATCACTGCCCAGCGAGTCTTTGGCACAATCACGAATGATGACAAAAAAGCGCGTAAATAACTCTGCATCCACCTCATAGGCAAGATGATGAGAACGCCAAGCGCCCAGACTAACGAGGTCTAAACGACCCTTCGATGCGTAGTCGAGGATTGTCTCCAAGGTTGTCTGAAGCATGGAGCCGCGAACGCCGCCATCCGCATCGAGCACAAATAGCGACTGCACCTCTGGGTGCTGGCGATACAGTCGCTCGTATATTCGAGTCTGCGGATCTCCCAACTCGCGGACTAGGAATTCCAAAGATGTGGCAATGGCTGACGACATAGGCGTTAGCTTAACAGTTTCCATCCTCGTGTCGGGAAGGCGCTAGTGTCGCTGATCAATCCCATGCCCAAAGTGAAACTTTGTTGCCCGGTCCTAGGTTACGCTATCCTGCACCCTATGAAACATATTTTCTCCGGACTTAAAGTCATCGACTGCGCCACCGTAATCGCCGCACCCACAGCGGCCATGATGCTCGGCGACTTCGGTGCCGACGTCATAAAAATTGAGCAGCCCGGCGACGGCGACATGCTACGCATGTTGTCCCATGTCGCGACAACACCCGAAGCCGGAAACGATTGGTTTTGGCAACTCGACGGTCGCAACAAACGCGGACTGTGTTTAGACCTTAAACATCCTGACGGTATGGCTGTATTGCAGCGCTTAGTTGCGGAATGTGATGTCTTTATTACCAATCACCCTGCTAATGTTAGGGATAGCCTTGGGCTGAATTACGCTGATTTAGCGCCACTCAATAAATCCATGATTTATGCCTCGCTGACAGCTTATGGCGAAGCTGGGCCGGAGCGCGAGCGCAAGGGTTTCGATCAGCTGGCGTATTGGGCTCGTAGCGGACTGATGGATTTGATGCGCGCGCCGGGCACACCACCCACTCAAGGACTTCCGGGGATGGGCGATCATCCAACAGGTGTAGCGTTATACGCATCGATCGTCACCGCGCTACTGCATCGCGAGCGCACAGGGGAGGGCGGTTTAGTACATACGTCGCTGTTGGCCAACGGGCTTTGGTCTGCAGCCGGCATCGCCCAGGGCGCCCTAGCCGGTGCTGATATGGCCGAATATCGTGATGACAATTTGGTTAACGGGGCGACGATGCGCCCCTACCAGGCCAGCGACGGGCGCTGGCTACAATTTAATATGATCCGCGATGAGGAAACACTGTCGCTATTACTGGCGGCGTTAGACGCCATAGATTTGCTCGCGGATCCCCGGTTTGGAGATCTGCAGGATATGTGGACTCATCGGCAAGCGTTGGGCGACGAATTACAAACTCGCATTAGCTCGAAAACATCAGATGAATGGCTAGCGGTCTTTGCGGGCTTTAGTCTACCCGTCAATCGCATAGCCGAAATTGAGGAGCTGGCTACTGACCCCCAGATTCTTGAAAACAACATGGCAGCACCTCCTGAGGATAAAAGTATCGATGTGCCTATGATCATTAATCACCCGATAAATGTGGAGCATTTGCCTAAGGTTGGCCCGGTCAGGGCTCCGGCCCAAGGTGAACACTCGCGGCAGATTCTTGGCGAACTGGGTATGACCGACAAAGAAATCGAAACCTTAGTCAACGACGGCGCGGTGGTGGCTACGCCTTGCTCCAGCGAATTGAGCTAACGGCAGACATGGGCACTACTTTGATTTTCTTACGGGCATTCCTAAGTATTTGTTGTGGATTTGCAGCGACGTCTGTCGCTTTTGCCGATGACCATCGAAACCCGGCAGCGTGGCAGGAGCTGTTTAACGGCAAGGACCTTGACGCCTGGACGGTGAAGATCGCCGGCCAACCGGTTGGTCAGGACAAGTATCAAACCTTTAGAGTCGAAGACGGGCTTTTACAGGTCCGCTATGACAACTATGACGGTTTTGCTGATCAATTCGGCCATATTTTTTTTCAGCAGCCCTTTAGTCGCTACGAATTGTTGATCGAATACCGCTTTGTCGGCACCCAGGTTCCTGATGGCCCGGCTTGGGCTCAGCGCAATAGTGGGGTGATGTTACATGCCCAAAATCCGGCTGCGATGAAGCTCGATCAGGATTTTCCAGTTTCCATCGAAGCGCAATTTTTAGGCGGCCTTAGCGATAACAAACGTCGTCCAACCGGCAGCGTCTGCACACCCGGTACCGATATCGTGTTAGGAGACAGTCTGGCAAAGCAGCACTGTAGCTATTCCTCCAGCGCGACCTTTGATGGTGATCAATGGGTGCAGATGCGTATCGTCGTAGACGGAAATCGGGAATTCCAACATCGCATCAACAACGAAGTCGTAATGACCTACCGCAGCCCGCAGCTCTCTGCTGGCACAGCGAACGCAAAATCAAATACCCAGCTGGCACTCAGCCAAGGCTTTATTGCCCTGCAAAGTGAGTCCCATCCAATTGACTTTCGCCGCGTCGCCCTGCGTGCGCTCAATCAAGAATGAACACCCAAAGTAACTCAATACCTGACTTCGTTGATCTTATGACAATGGCCGAACTCGCCACCGACGAACCAGACGCTAATCTTCGACCTTGGTCAGAACTAACAGAATCAATGACCGCGGCGGTGGCTCACCATTGTCGTGGGCAAGCCAGTGTCAGATTGCTTGGAGAAGGCGTCGGTCCGATAAAATGCTGGGAGCAAGATCAACTTTGCACACCGGGTGATATCTACATACGGCACATTGAATTGTCCGTAGCAGAAGTCCCTCGTCTTATCGCAAGATCCATTGTTGCCGCCGACAGCCCGATAGTTGCACTGATGCAAGGTCTGGGTGAGCGACCGTTGGCGCAGCTGCTGTTTACAGATCCATTATGGCAGCGCGCGACTCAAACCGTACATTTGCAGGCTCCCACAGATATTCCGGGCCGAGCAGTTTTGTGGTGTCATCAAGCTCATCAGCACCAACTGCTGGTAGAAGAGTTTTTTCTGCCGGCGCTACTTCAGCGCCAGCAACCGAACTAACACACACCAAGGGGGGAGTTATGTCACGGTTCATCGATCTATCCGTCGCTATAGACAACAACGAACATTCGGACCATCCGGGTGGAAGCCCCAAAGTGAAATACCAAAACCATGCGGAAACCGCCAACGGGCTGGCACACTTTTTCCCGGGACTACAGGCCAGCGACTTGCCTGACGGCGAGGGCTGGGCAGTGGAAACTATTACTCTGTCGACCCACAACGGCACCCATATGGACGCGCCCTGGCATTTCCACTCCACTACAGACTACGGTAAGACCCGGGCACCGAGCATCGACGAAACCCCCCTAGAGTACTGCTTTAAGCCGGGCGTAAAGCTCGACTTTCGTCACTATGAGGATGGCTATCTCATAGGAGCAGCCGAGATTGAGGAGGAATTGCAGCGCATTGGCCATGACCTGCAGCCGCTAGATATCGTCTTGGTCAATACTCGTGCAGGCTCTGTCTTCGGCCAGCCCGGCTACGTCGACGCAGGCTGCGGTATGGGCCGAGAAGCGACCATGTATCTCACCGGGCGTGGCGTACGAGTAGTCGGCACCGACGGTTGGTCATGGGATGCGCCGTTTAATCATACGGCTAAACGTTGGGCTGAAAATCCCGACCCAGCAATGATTTGGGAGGGCCACAAAGCTGGACGCGAGATTCCCTATTGGCAAATGGAGAAGCTGCACAATCTTGAAGCGCTACCCGATCACGGTTTTACGGTAGCGTGTTTTCCGGTCAAGATCACAGCGGCATCGGCAGGTTGGACACGCTGTGTTGCGATCGTGGACTGAAGATAGGACAGTCACACCGACACCATCAGAAAATTTATCGCAAGGCAGTTGCGGCATCAGATCGCCCTGACTGAAACCTATTGGCTGGGCTGTAGCCGACCCAGCAGTTCTTTACCAGGAGTACCGCAATGCTCGAGCTACCCGAACGCGCGTTGGAAATACGCGATCAAGTAAACGATTTTTTTCAGCGCCGAATCTTGCCAAATCACAGTCTGTGGCTTGAACAAGCTGCGGCAGGACAGGCTCAACCTGAAATAGAACAAACTTTGCGTGCCGAAGCCAAAGCCTTAGGGCTTTGGAACATGGCGCTGCCTCGACTGGCCGATGACGAGCCTGGGCTGCGGCTGTCTAACCTGGAATTTACCGGCGTTGCAGAGGTCTTAGGGCGGCTAGAGTGGGCGTCCCGGGTCTTTAATTGTCACGCCCCCGATGTCCCCAATATGGAATTATTGCAGCTGTTCGCCTCCGATGCACAGAAACAGCGCTGGTTATATCCTCTCTTGGAGGGCGATATCGGCTCCGCCTTTGCGATGACCGAGCCTTATGAAGCGTCATCGGATCCGTCAAACCTCACCACCCGTATTCACCGCGAAGGCGACCAGTACGTGATTAACGGCCGCAAATGGTTTGCGTCTAATGCGTCGCATGCGAATTGCGAGCTTTTGGTGGTAGTGGGCGTAACGGATCCCGAAGCGTCTCGGTCCAAGCGCCAGTCATTAGTGCTCGTGCCACGCAACACCCCAGGCGTGGAAATGGTTCGCGACTTGCCAGTATTCGACCATCGATCGCCAACGAATACCCACCCGGAATTTACCCTAACCGATGTTCGCGTGCCGATAGCCAATCTTCTCGGAGAGCAGGGTGCGGGTTTTGCCATCGGCCAGGCTCGTCTCGGACCGGCACGCTTACATCATTGCATGCGTGCCATCGGCGAATGTGAGGTGCTGATTTCGCTAATGGTTCTGCGCAGCCAGGAGCGTTCGACCTTTGGCAAACGCATTGACGAATACTCCTCAACTCAGGCGGCAATAAGCTTTTCACGCATAGAACTCGACCAATGCCGGTTACTAGTTCAGCAAGCGGCCCATCTACTCGACACCATGGGTAACAAAGCGGCACGGAAACAGATTTCTATGATCAAAGTCGCGGTGGCGAACAGCTACCAGAACATCGCCGATCGCGCGATTCAGTTATACGGCGCGCGCGGTGTGACTAACGATACCCCCGCAGCGCGAGCTTTTGCCAAAGCCCGTGCTTTTCGGATTTACGACGGCCCTGATGAGGTGCATCTACAGACTATAGCCAGATTAGAGGCTGGCGAACAAGAACTTGGGCAAATGGTTCATTATCTGTCAGAGCGCTAGCTGTATGGCATGCCCTGAACATCCACATAGAGGCTGTAGATAGACTGCCCACCGGTCATAAACAAACGGGTGCGTTTAAGGCCGCCGAAGCACAGGTTTGACACGCCCTCCGGCAAATGAATGGCGCCAATTTTATCGCCATCCGGCGCGAAGATTTGTACCCCATCCTGTTCGGGACCCGCCCACCCGGCACTGCTCCAGACATTACCCAACACATCTACCCGAAAACCGTCAGGCATCGCATCACCCAGATCACAAAAAACAGATCCGGCGCTGAGGGCTGATCCCCCCTGCACCTTGAACTGGTGGATTTGGCGGGGATACCCCGGTTTGTGCGAGGCCCCGGTGTCGCTGACATACAGGGTGCTGTAATCCGGAGAAAACGCCAATCCATTGGGTTTTTCCAGAGACTCGTCCACGACACTGGCGTCGCCACTAAGAGGATCAATCCGATAAACCCGAGTGGGCAATTCAAGCTCACCCTTATGGCCTTCATAATGACCTAAGGTGCCGTACCCCGGGTCGGTAAACCAGATGCCACCGTCCGGGTGCACCACCACATCGTTGGGGGCGTTCAGTCGCTTGCCGTCATATCGGTCCAGTAATACCGTCAGCGAGCCGTCATATTCGGTACGAGTTACTCGCCTTGTGCCATGTTCACAGGTGACCAATCGACCCTGACGATCGCGTGTATTACCGTTTGCGTAGTTCGAGGGATTTCTGAATTCTGCCACCACGCCAGTATCTGCCTGCCACCGCAATAGACGATTATTAGGAATATCGCTCCACAGCAGAGCATTACTGTCGCCAAACCAAACGGGGCCCTCATTCCATCGCCCACCGACCCAAAGGCGCTCTAACGCGGCACTGCCAGGAACACACCCGGCAAACCGCTTATCCAGTATTTCTATAGCCGGATCTGGGTAGCGCACAGGCTGGCTCCAATCCCGATTCAATAGTCTGTCCATGGGCCTCCACATTGCTCGTCAATAACAATTCAGTTTGTAGACTAAAACTTAGCAAACTCAGCGCCACTGCTATAGTGTTTGGCGCTCTTAAAATAACGGCAGTCCGATGCTCAGCGACGAAGAAAAGTTCCGGTTTGATCTGGAAGGCTATTTGATTATTCCCGGGGTGCTGTCACTTGCAGAGTGTGCTCAGTTGTCCGAGCTGAGTGATGCCGCGTGGCCCCAACAGCCTCACGACGGAGCTTTTCGACGGGCTGCCCAAGTAAGTTTGTGGGGTAACAACTTTAGCAATCTTATGGACCATCCGAAAGTGCTGCCTTATCTGATTGATTTAATCGGGCCGAGAGCGCGACTGGACCACGACTACGCCATCTATATGCAAAGAGGCGCACCCTCCCAGCCAATTCACGGTGGACCCATGCGCTATGAAAGTGACCACTGGTATCACTATAACGACGGTGTGATGCGCAACGGTTTGATGGTCGCAACTTGGGTGCTAACAGACGCCAAGCCTGGGGACGGCGGGTTCGTATGCGTACCCGGCAGTCATAAAACAAACTTTATAAATTTATTACCCGAGGACGCTCAGTCCCAAGACGCTATGCCAGAGTATGTGCGCCAGCCGGCAGTAAACGCAGGCGATGTGATCTTATTTACCGAGGCTCTGATGCATGGCACCCGAGCTTGGCAGGGCAGCGACGAGCGCCGGGTCTTACTGTTCAAATACAGCCCACCCCATTCAAGTTGGGCGAAACAGGGCTATGATTTGAATGACTATCCTGATGCGACCGCGCAACAACGACGCCTCATGGCGCCGCCATCGGTGGAAGATCACGCGAAAGTCATTGATACCAAAAGCTAACGCTTTGTTTCTGTGGCAAACAGTCCTATCGAGCCGGGTTCGTAGCGATTCCCATGCAGCGTAAACATGCCCTGACATTTGTCACCATTACCGTTTTCCTAGATACCATCGGCTTCGGCATCATCGTGCCCATCATGCCTGAATATCTGACCCAATTAGCGGGCATCGATTTATCTGCGGCCTCAGCTATAAGCGGCTATCTAATGGTCAGCTTCGCCGTTACTAATTTCTTATTCGCGCCGCTACTAGGAAGTTTAAGTGATCGCTATGGCCGCCGACCGGTATTAATGCTGTCGCTATTTTTTTATGGTGTGAGTTATCTCATTGCGGGCTTTGCAACCGCACTGTGGGTGTTATTTATCGGACGCTTCCTGACCGGTGTAACGAGCGCCACCTATGCCACCGCCAACGCCTTAATTGCAGATGTCAGTCCACCTGAGCAGCGCGCACAAAATTTCGGTCTGCTCGGCTTAGCCTTCGGATTAGGCTTTATTTTTGGCCCAACAATTGGCGGCATCCTAGGCGCTTGGGACCTGCGTGCGCCATTCTTCGTCGCGGCCGCGCTGACATTTATTAATACGGCGTACGGCTTTTTCTTTCTCAAGGAAACCTTAAGCGCAAACAACCGCAGAGCATTCGAACTCAGGCGCGCCAACCCAATCGGCGCGCTCCGACAAGTTAAGCGTTATCCAATTTTGCTCGGATTGATTATTGGCATGTTCATTTTCAACATCGGTCATCATGTCTATCCCGCTAACTGGAACTTCTATGCCATCGAAAAATTCCGCTGGACACCCATCGAAGTAGGATTATCTATGGGCTTTGTGGGTCTACTCGCGGCAATCGTGCAAGGGGGACTGATTCGGGTGGTGATCCCCAAATTCGGCACTGTACGCTGTGCAGCTTTCGGGCTATTTTGCGCCGCTACCGCTTATTTGGGCATCGCTTTCGCCGCCTCAGCTATGAGCGTCTATTTATGGTTTTTGGTATCCGCATTTGCCGGACTTTCCGGGCCCGCAATCACTAGCATAATGTCTAATCAACTGCCGCAAAATGAACAGGGTGAGCTACAGGGCATTATGGCTAGCGCCATGAGTTTGGCATCCATTATCGGCCCATTACTGATGACCCAAACCTTTGCCTTCTTTACCTCCGAAGACGCGCCGGTTTATTTACCCGGTAGTGCCTTTTTGGTCGCCGCGCTGTTGACCGTTGTTGCACTCGCTATTTTTCTGCAGCAGGTGCCAAAACTACCGAATGCTGATTTAAATGACTCAGAGGCCAAGTCGGAAATACCATGACCGATATTAACCAGCACAACCAACTCAGTTGGGATCGCCAGTCTACAGCCGGCCAGAGCCCCTGGGTACAGCCAGTGACCACCGATGCCGTTAATGCAGCGCGGGCCGGCGATTGGCAGATTATTCTAACGCCTACCAAGTCCGTGCCCAGATCGTGGTTCGGCGACCTGAAAGATAAAGACCTGCTCTGTCTGGCCTCCGGTGGCGGCCAACAGGCGCCAATTTTAGCCGCTGCTGGCGCCGTGGTGACAAGCTTTGATCAGTCCCCAGAGCAACTGCGCAAAGACGCTGACGTGGCGGCACGCGACAATTTGTCGATTCGGTGCCTGCAAGGAGATATGGCCGATTTGTCGGTATTCGATGACGCAAACTTCGATTTGATCGTGCATCCGGTGTCCAACGTATTCGCCGCCGATATTCTGCCAGTATGGCAGCACTGCGCGCGGGTACTGCGCCCCGGCGGTCGCCTGCTCAGTGGCTTTATGAATCCGGACTTTTTTCTATTCGACCATTGGGAAATCGACGAAGGTGGCCCGTTAGAAGTGAAGTTTCAACTATCCTACTCAGATCTAACCCATGTGGATACAGCCGTCCTCGAGTAACGCATAGCAGACCAGCACGCGTTGGAGTTTAGTCATAGCTTTGACGCTCAAATTGGCGGCCAGCTCGCCGCAGGACTAGTGATTACCGGTTTCTACGAAGACCAGTGGAGCGATGAAGAGACACCACTCAACAGCTATATGCCCACATCCATGGCTACACTGGCGATTAAGCCCGGCGCTGATTGGCCACCGGGCTTATAACATCAGGCGGCCGGCTTACGCGGCGGCCATAACATCAGCAGCGGGGTACTCTTTTTATACGCCTGATAATCGGGGTCGTCGCCCCAGGATTTATTCGCCCTGGCCTCGAGCATGCGCGTGCCACTGATAGCAGTCATCTGTAACAGCACCCATAACGGTGCGAATAGGGTCAATATTTGCCAGCCCACCAGCGCCGGATAGGCCATTACTGCGACGCCTGCCCACAAAACGATTTCGCCGAAGTAATTCGGGTGCCGGGACCACGCCCACAGGCCACTGCTTATAAAGCGCCGAGCGTTTTCCGGATCAGCGCGAAATGCGGTCTTTTGTCGATCGGCGACAACCTCCACTACAAATCCAAAGGCCCAAATACCAAGACCCACAAAGAACATCGCATCCAAGGCAGCTGTATTTGAGGAGGTTACAGCCGCCAGAGCTGCACAGCTGGTTAGGTAGACCCAAGACCCTTGCAAGGTCCAAGTCATAAAGAAGGTTGGGAACGAATTGCGAATGCTATGAAAACGGCGGTCGCCCCCAGCGTTTTTAATGCGGAAGTAAAGAAACGGGCCGAGGCGTAGGGCCCAGACAATAATCACCGCTGCGATGATCAAGGATCGAGGGTCATAGGCCGAACTTAATATCACTGCGGCAACAAATACCGTTATGTAGGTCAGACTGCCAGCGAGGTCGAAAAATTTTTCTGTATGCGCTAACCATGCATGAATAAACAATAGCCACTGCACGCCAAACGCGAAAATACCGCACCACACAAATACCGCCACATCAGCGTATTGCTTACCTTGGTCAGCGCCCGCTATCGACACCCCCCAAGCCAGCAGCAGCACCGTAACCACGCTCACAATTCCGATAATCCACTGTTGCATATTTTTCTCCCTCAGTTAGTCCGACAGGACAATTGTGGTGACCAGGCAATGCCCTCAGTATGCTCTTGCCACGGCACATATTTGCCCATCATAGATGTAAACAATTCGTGTTCCAGCCAATCGTTAAGCCAGCGCTGTAAGTTTTCATAGGGCGTGCTCGCAAACCAGTCGCGGTCAACGTGCGCGAACTGACGAATAAACGGCAGTAACGCCATGTCCAATAATTGGGGTTCTGGCCCTAATAGATAGAATTGCTGCGCCAGCATAGTATCCAAGCGCTGCAACCAATCAGCGCATTGGTCTCGGTAATAACCAGCCGGCTGATCACTGTCTGCGCCATTGTATTTATATTTATCTAAAAGCGGTTTGAATTGTGCATCGAACTGTTCGATGAGCACACGCTGATGGTCAACACCACCCCCCAAGGCGCAACTATGGGGCGCATGACGAAGCAGTGCCCACAACATAATGTCTAAGCTTTCGTCGAGCACACCGTCTTGCTCAGAGACCAAAACCGGCACAGTTGCCTTTGACGATAGCGCAATCATTGACGGCGGTTTGTCGCGCAATCGCACCTCACGTAACTCCACGGCAATGCCACTCCACGCCAACGCCATGCGCGCACGCATGGCATAAGGACAGCGACGAAAGCTATATAAAATCGTCATTATTTATTGCTTCGTCTTACCCGGAAGCGCGCTAAATTCATCGACCCAGGGTAGACGCGAATCGCACCAGACCTGAAACGTTGGCACAAATTCGGCAACTTCCGCCAGCACTCCGGTCCGCAAGCCAAAAGATCGGACGACACCAGGTTCAGAACTAGCCTTAGAGGTCGCGTAAATGTGTGAGCCACAGCGATTACAAAATGCCAGCTCTCGCGCATTACCGCTGTCGCCTATCTTGTTATAGATCGTCAGCTCACCGCTGAGCAACTGAAAAGCATCTTCGTCAGACGGCACGATGCTGCGATAGGGCCCACCAGACATCACCTGGCAATCCCGGCAATGACAAACCACCGTGAGCGCTGGCTCTGCCTCGCTGATGAATGTGATGTGTTCACAGTGGCAACTGCCATGTACGCGCATGCTTGCTTCTCTTCCTTTTTGTTCTGCCTTTGACCATAGCAAGCCACTGGTGCTTGGTCATCTGCATCTGTTCCGACATACTAAAAGTTTATGCAGGGAGCAAAACATGTCCGAATCTCTTCGCCCGTTGCCGGCGCCTACACCCGAAACCCAGCATTTTTGGGATGGCACCCGAGTCGGTGAATTACGCTTGCAGCAATGTAACGACTGTCAACACACCTACTTTCCGCCCCGTCCATTTTGTCCGGAGTGCAGTAGTCGCAACGTGCAGATTGTAGTCGCCAGTGGGCGCGCCACACTTGAAAGTTATGTCATCAGTCATCGTCCGCATAAAGCGTTTACGGGCCCTTATGCAATCGCGCTGGTGGCGTTAGAAGAGGGGCCACGGATGATGTCGAATATCGTCGGCTGCGAGCAAACCCCAGAGGCCTTACAGCTAGATATGCCGTTGCAAGTGACTTTCGAAGACGCGAGCGCCGATATTCATTTACCCCTATTCACCCCCACAGGAGCATCTTCATGACTGGGGTAGCGGTAGTCGGTGCTGCTGAGACCACGCAACTCGGCAAAATCCCGGACTTAAGTCAGATCCAGTTACATGCCGATGCGGCACTCAATGCCATGGCCGACGCCGGTCTCTGCGCCAAAGACATTGACGGTATCGCCACTGCCGGCAGCCGCCCCACCGATCTTGCGCATTATTTGGGCATAACACCCACCTGGGTGGACGGTACCGCTGTCGGTGGCTGTTCATTCATGTTGCACGTGCGCCATGCGGTCGCGGCACTCACCACTGGCCAGTGCTCAACGGTGCTTATTACCCACGGAGAAAGCGGTCGTTCAGGTGTTGGCCGCGAGGGCTTCGCGCGCGCGCCCGCCTCCTTAAGTGGTCAATTCGAAATGCCTTTCGGCCCCATGGGCCCACCCACGTTATTTACGCTGCCCGTGCTCCGCTACATGAAAGATTACGCCATGAGTCACGAACAATTGGCCATGGTCGCTGTAGTCCAACGGCAATGGGCAAGTATGAATCCGCGTGCGAGCTTTCAGGATCCCATCACTGTGGACGACGTGCTGGCATCAAAAATGATCGCCTATCCCTTCCATCTTTTGGAATGCTGCCTGGTAACCGATGGCGGTGGCGCATTGATACTGACGCGAGCTGAGCGTGCTAACGACTTCCCTCAACCACCGGTCTATATCCAAGGCACTGGGGAAAGCGTGGAAACACCAATGATCAGCCAAATGCAAGATCTCACTTCATCCCGCGCTTTTGCAGTCGCCGGTCCGGCTGCAATGGCGGACGCAAAAATCAGCCACGACGATGTAGATCACTTAATGGTCTACGATGCATTCGCCCATCTACCTATTTACGGCCTTGAGGATCTTGGGTTTTGTAAACGCGGCGAAGCGCCTGACTTCATTTGGGAACAAAACACCGCGCCTGGCGGCAGCTTGCCAATGAACACCAATGGCGGCGGTTTGTCTTATATGCACTCGGGTATGTACGGAATGTACGCAATGCAGGAAAGTGTGCGCCAGGTTCGCGGCACCGCAGCCGCACAGGTCGACAATGTGAATATTTCTCTTTGCCTCGGAGTTGGTGGCATGTTTGGCGCAGCCGGCTGTGTCGTGTTTGCCAAAGAACCGAGTTAAGATAAACGCATAGAATAAGGGGAGCAGCTATGAACTATCGTAATCTAACGACTTTGGCAATGTCATTAATGGTCAGCTTATGCACTACCACGGCCTACGCTGACGAGCGTGCCCAGAAAGCGGTCGAGACTCGCCAGGGACTGTTAAAAGTGGTTGGTCACTACTTCGGCCCGATTGTTGGCATGGCCAAGGGCCAAGTGCCTTTCGATGCGGATTTAGTTAGCGCTAACGCCAACAAAATCGCCCAACTGTCACCTATGATTCCAGATGTCTTTGCTTTCGATACTAGAAGCAGTGGTGTGGCGTCGGACGGATTAGACGGTATTTGGGAAGATATGGCCGACTTTAATAGTAAGTCAACAACCGCAACCGAACGTGCCCTAGCCTTAGCGGCAGCAGCCAGCGAAGGCCAGGGCGCCTTCCTGAAGGCCGTGGGTGGCATGGGCTCAGCGTGCAAGGGTTGCCATGAGGAATACCGCAAAAAGTAACTTGCACCCAGATCAGCGGGTGCTGGTCTGGGACTTGCCACTGCGTATTTTTCACTGGGGCCTAGCGATCGCATTTGTTGTTTCCTGGATTACGGCAGAGGCGGGGATCGAATGGGCCGATCTGCACTTGTACAGCGGCTACAGTGTTCTTGGTTTAATCACCTTCAGGCTCATATGGGGCATTGTCGGAACCCGCCACGCACGTTTCAGGAACTTTATTCGCGGGCCTCGTGCGCTGATCGCGGGCCTCGGTCACATAGTCAAAAAGACTGCGCCTGCAGCACCAGGACATAGTGCCGTTGGTGGCTGGGCCTCAGTAGTGCTCATCGTACTGATGCTTTTCCAAGCGGCCTCGGGGCTGTTTATCACCGACGATATTTTGTTCAGCGGCCCCTACAACAGCATTGTCAGCAGTGCCGTTGCAGATAAGCTTGGCAGCTTCCACAATTTCAATTTCAATTTACTGATCATCGCCGTTAGTGCGCATTTATGCGTGATGCTGTGGTATGCAGTGCACAAGAATCACAATCTGGTTGCACCCATGATTACAGGGCACGCACACTACACTCCCGAGCAAGGCATCTCGTCGTCAGACGTTTTACGCGCGTTTATTTGCGCGAGCGTTGCCGCAGGGCTGCTTGGTGTGTTGATTATGTTCGCCCCGGAACCCGAATATTTTTTCTAATACCGGTAATCGGGCGTCAGGACGCCACTCGGTAACGCTCAATTTGGATATCTTCAACGCCATAGTCCACAAAATTGTCCGTTACCCTGCCGCGAATATATTGCTGCCATGAAAACGCTTCATAGCGCGGTACCTCGCTATCAGCCACCCACGGCTCGATCATTGCATCTACTTTTGGCTGGAAGAAAAATGGCACACTGAAACGGCCAGCTGCAGATTTAACGGGCAATACCCGATGACAGCCAGCAGTGCAGCGGTCGTTACTCCATACCTGCATCACATCGCCGATGTTAACGACGATGGTGCCTGGCTTTGGTGCCACATCGACCCAACCATGGCGTTTTGATTGCGCCTGCAAACCACCTTCATCATCTTGTAATAGCAGCGTGATGGCGCCTGGATCTGTGTGATGATGCAATGCCATATCACCAAGCGGTGTTAGGCCATCCCGCTCTTGCTCAGCTACAGGGTCTTCTGCCGGATAAAAATTCAACCGCGCGGCACTGGTATGACTAAGGCCGAAATTGTCTGCAACAGTAGTGCGCGCGGCGGTTTCCGGCAGGCCCAAAGCCATCAGCACCATCGCCATAACCTGCTCTGACATCTCGGTAAAAGCGCTGAAGTAATCAGTTAATACTGGGCGTAATTGCTGCGGTTGCGCTGGCCAACGACTGTGTCGCAGCGGATTTTTTGAAATATGCCCGCCGGTCTTAAAGTCGAATACTTCTTTTAGATCTCGTCGTTGCTTGGTGAGTTCACGGTCGTAATAACCCAGCGGGTTACTTTCGTTTCTGTAAACACTACGCTTGACCGCCGTAGGTTGGCCAAAAAAACTTTGCGCCTGTGCAAATACTTCATTCACCAGCGCGTCGCGGCCATGCCCCGCCAAGAGGAAAAACCCATGATCTTCACAGGCCACAGCCAACGCCTGCTGGTCAATCGCAGTAACACCTTCGGTCAAAAAGTCTGCCAAATTTATTGTCGGAATTTGCTCTTGCATGATTGTTCCTATCTTTGTCGTCGCACCCATATACGCGACAGAGCGGCCTGACTGCGGTCTGGCTCCTCAACAAGCCCCTCGAATTCATCCACAATGTCCAATCCTTGTGGGCTACTCAATAGTGCCTCTTTTAGCGCCTGGGGCGCTACCCGAAAATCAGGGTTGTTGGGTCCATTCACAGCCTCAGGTCCCGACCACTGTAAATGTTCCTCAATCAACAAATGCCCACCCAGCGCTAAGTTACTGACCAGCGTAGGTAACAGCGACGGGGCCACAAATCGAAACATTATAATAAGGCCATATTTGTTATCGCGCTGCCATCCGCCGCCTACATTCGCACCAAGCAAGTTTTGACAACGCCAGTTAACCATTACTCCTGCATGAAATGCTTGCCGCGCGCCTTGAGCTAGCGCCGCCGCCGATACGTCTACCGCATCGACATTAAAACCCTGTTGGGCGGCATAAATACTGTTGCGCCCGCGCCCGCAGGCAACATCAAGCGCGCGTTCAGGCGTTTGTTGCGCCAAGATTTGCGGCATGCATTGCTGTAAGTAAGCGCCGGGCCATAAGCGTTCTGAATATGCGCCCTGGCGGTATCGGGCATCCCAAAGTTGTCGATCTGATAATGCCAAAGCTCACCTCGGTTATATCGCTAGATCAGGTCCCCACTTGCTTAGAGGATAACGAAACGCTAGGTTAATCGCCCTTTTATTCTGCCGGGCTCATGTCAGCAACCAAATCACAGCCACAACACTATCTGGATCGCGCCGCTATGTGGTTGTCGGGTTTGTGTTTAGTGCATTGTCTGGCACTACCGCTGGCCGTGCTGTTAACGCCAGCCATGAGCCAATGGCTCGAAGCTACAGAAACCGCAACCCATTGGATACTTTTCGGTATCGCTATACCGATTAGCGTGATCGCTCTGGCGCAAGGCTATCGGCGTCTGCGTAGCATAATGACCCTATTACTCGGCGGCATCGGCTTGCTATTGATGCTGGTCGCCGTGAGCCATGTTTTTGGTCGCGAAATGGAAGTTCTACTGACCGTCATCGGTGTGACCGCAGTGCTGTTTGCACATCTGCGTAACCTCCTCGGACATCAAGCGCTACATGCCAAAACCTAACGCCCGCATTAACTTTTTGGAGCACTTATGAGATACGACAATATCCTACAGACCATTGGTAATACGCCCGTGGTTAAACTGAATCGCATCGCACCTGCTGATGTTGACATGTACGTGAAGGTAGAATCATTTAACCCCATGGCGTCGGTAAAAGACCGCCTCGCCTACGCGATCATTAAAGATGCGCGAGACAGCGGCGCCCTAGAGCCTGGCCAAACCGTGATTGAGGCCACCTCCGGCAACACGGGAATAGCATTAGCAATGGTCTGTGCCGTACTAGGACACCCATTTGTTGCCACCATGGTTGAGACATTCTCCATCGAACGGCGCAAGGTTATGCGAGCCTTAGGTGCCAAGGTCATCCTGACCCCCGCAGCAGAGCGTGGCAGTGGCATGGTGCGCAAGGCCGAAGAGTTAGCAGAACAGCACGGCTGGTTCCTGGCACAGCAGTTCCAGAACCCAGCAAACCCAACCTATCACGCAAGCACCACCGGGCCCGAGATCTTGCGTGACTTCGCAGGGGACAGACTCGACTACTGGGTAACCGGCTGGGGCACCGGCGGCACGTTGTCTGGCGCCGGTCGAACCCTAAAAGCCGCGCGCCCCGACCTTAAGATTGTTGCCGCCGAACCAGAGCAAGCGGCGCTGTTATCCGGTGGAGATTGGTCTCCACATAAAATCCAGGGCTGGACACCTGACTTTATCCCCGACGTTCTCGATCGTGACATCGCCGACCAAATCGTTCCCGTAAACGAAGATGAATCGATGCAATGTGCCCTTCGCCTTGGTCAGGAAGAGGGCATATTTGTGGGTATCTCGGCGGGCGGCACACTCAATGCTGCGTTGAAAATTGCTGAGCATGCCGAGCCAGGCAGCGTTATTTTGACCATGCTAGCCGATACCGCTGAGCGCTATCTTTCGACCCCCTTATTCGCCAACATCAATGAAGGATCGGACGACGATTGGCTTGCGAGCCTGTAGGCGACGTCAACGCAACAGCTGCGGGTAATCGAGTTCTGCCCCCCAGTGCACCTGGGCGACACTGGCATAGCGCGATTCATTGACGAAGCCATGGTGCCTGAGCGTTTCCATATCGCGGCCAATGCGCTCCAGCGTTTCGCCCTTGGTCACCGTAGTAGTGGCAGCAATGTCAGCCCCGTGGCGAACGGCCTCGGCGCTGGCTTGCACCGCATGGGTACCCGCTAGGTAAAGATCCGCACGGTCAATATCAATGGCATCCTTACCCGACTCCGCCCGCGCCCAGGTCTGCTCTAGGCCCTGAAAAAACAAAAGTCGCGCCGAGCGGTATAAGGCCAAAGCCTTGCCGAAATGCATTTGTGCAATAGTGCGCTCGCGTAACTTGCCGGCACTGCCGCCGGGTGTTTTATCGCCCACCATCGCCGCGACTAAGTCGAGACTGCGAGCAGCCAAACTCAGAGCGACCGGGACGTATGTGGCGAAGACGATTCTTGACGGACAACGGTATAGCGTGCCCTGATAAAGAGCATTGGCACCAGCCTGAGGGTTAGGAATTACCACCTGTAATTCCGGCACTGCTAATTCCTTTACCACTACATCGCTGCTGCCAGAACCGCGCATGCCAAGCGTGTCCCAATTTTGTTCGATGGAACATCGCGCTAATGGCATCACTGCCATCCCAGGCGTATTGTCAATTAATACTGGCGACAGCAGCCAAGTCGCATGATCACAGCCACTGACGAAACGCTGCCGACCATTAATGACATACCCGCCATCACATGGCACAGCCTGCAAAGGCGTGTGGCCGCTGGCCGCCACCAGCGTATCTGGATCATCCGCCCATAGCCGCTCGACTAACGCTTGGGGCCATTGCGCGGCCATCAATCGAGCGGCATTAAAGACCATGACATGCCATGCCGCAGCGGTGTCAGCGACTGCCAGCTTTTCGCAAGCCAAGGCACAGGTCACTGGATCAACCTCAAGGCCGCCGAGAGAACGTGGCAAAAACAACCTAGGCACTTGTGCGTCAATCAGCGCCTGAAACGCAGCATCATGCAAACGGCAGTGTTGCTCGGCCCAGCCCGCATACTGCTCGATGGTTCCGCATACCGAGCCGATTCGTTCCAAAACCTCAGCGCGATCAAACGTCATTGTCCCTCCTCATCACGGATAAACTACTCAAAACGCACCCAATGAAGGCCATCTAGACCTCCACAAAGTGAAGAAATTATGGATTGGGTTCATCTAACACGCTGACGCATAACAAAATTTTTTTGTGCTCCTACAAAAACGCATTTGCCCTCTTCTTTTTGTAATACATCTTCCGTATTCTTTGAACCCTCACTAGCCGCAGCTGTATGCATATACAGTGCTAATTTCCTCGGCAGGGCGATTACACGACATGCAGTTCGGCTAGCTGAGGCCAACCCTTCTCCTGCATCCGTAACACCCCATACGCTCCAGTTTATGCGGCCTTCATCGGGCGATCAGTCTTGAGCCTGTGGTGGTAGCGGTGGCAATACTTG
The DNA here is from genome assembly GCA_002684495.1 of Gammaproteobacteria bacterium. GTDB lineage: Bacteria > Pseudomonadota > Gammaproteobacteria > Pseudomonadales > Azotimanducaceae > UBA4421. Next base: position 20,388 of record NYVG01000005.1, read on the forward strand.
AGACCAAGGAAATTGAGCATCCGCAACCGCAATAAATTCGGGGTTCAAGATGCTCTCTTTACTGTTATAGGTGAGCGCGGAGCCGTCACCGCAAAACACCCGGCCGCCGGCCGCGCACAGCACCGCCTGAGCAGCGCCAATGTCCCACTCACTTGTGGGCCCCAGGCGGGGATAGATGTCAGCCTCACCAGCAGCAAGTGCGCACAACTTTAGCGAACTGCCCACTGGTCTTCGCTGCATTGCCGGAAATTGTTCGCCAATCATTTCCAGATAACGCTCTAAACGAGCGCCGCCATGATTACGGCTCGCAACCACGGTCAGCTCGGTGTCCTGCTCAAAGCGTTGTTTGCCCTGTAGAGACGTGCGCCCCTGAGCATTTTCAACCCACGCGGAGCCCGCTGGAACATTGCCAAAATAAACCTGATCTTGAACAGGCACTCCTACCCAACCGAGCACTGGCGTATGGTTTTCTATCAAGGCTATGTTCACTGTAAACTCGCCATTACGGTTAACAAACTCTTTGGTTCCATCTAAGGGATCTACCAGCCAGTAGCGCGCCCAACCGCTGCGCTCACTGAAATCCGGCAGTGCTGATTCCTCCGAAATAATAGGGATATCCGGCGCCAAGCGCTGCAAACCTTCTGCAATGACGGCATGGGCAGCAAGATCTGCCTGGGTCAATGGCGATTCGTCTTGTTTAGTTTCTACCGCAAAGTCTGAATTGTAGACTTGTAAAATTTCTTCCCCAGCACGACGCACGATGTCCATTAACGCTGGATTGTGCTCATCTGCGAGCGCCATAGTCGTTGGGCTATTCATAATCAGTTTTCTCGTTTTGTTGATTCTTTCGAGGCATCCAGTAGCTGCGAAAATAACGGTCGACATAATACTAGGGCCGCAATCGCTCGAGCTTCGCAAAACTCCTCACTGCTTAACAGTTCATCCAGACGCTGCAGCGGCCAAGGCACCAATTCAATGGGTTCAGGTTCGTCGCCTTGCAACTGCTTGGGATAAAGATCAGTCGCAAAAACTACGTTGATAGCAAATCCCATGTGGCCGGGAGCCAAAGTCAGGCGCTTTATAAACTCGGCATGTTTGGCGGCAAAGCCTGCTTCTTCAGCTAATTCACGACTGGCCGCCGCTTCCAAGCTTTCTTCCGGCTCGACCAAGCCCTTTGGTAACGTCAGCTGCATCTCATGAAAGCCGGCAGCGTACTCGCGTATCAACAGCAGTTCATTTTGCGCATTCACCGCGACAACGATGACGCCCTCCGCGCCACCGGCTGGCAGACGCTCGTAACGACGTTCCACGCCATTACTAAAACGCAGGTCGAGCGCTTCTATTTTGAAGAACCGGGTGGTGGCAAGAGTTTCGGTGGCAATAATCTCGGGTAACGGCATAGTCTAAATCACAGTCTCTACACGGGTGGCTCGGCAAGCTTTAGGTCTATTTTGGAACTACGAATCAGCATTCTGATCCGCCAGCTCGGTAGTATAGACACCTGCACGCCTGCGAGCGTTACTATATCGCACTGCCACTCCCAATCATCGGAGCACTTTTTTGTCAGCAACCAAGTCAGCCATTAATTGGCAGGACATCGATACCGTACTACTCGATATCGACGGCACCTTACTCGACCTGCATTACGACAACTTCGTTTGGGATCAGGTCGTACCTGAAGCCTATGCACGGCTCAAACAGTTATCCTATGCGGAAGCTAAAGAGCAGCTATTTGCACAGATGCACCAAGTGCTGGGCAGCATAGAGTTCTACAGCTTTGACTTCTGGCAACAACAGACGGGGCTAGATATCACCGACCTGCATCGGCAACATTCGCGCCTCATTGGCTTCCGTGCTGACGCGGAAACGTTCCTTGATTGGCTCGGGGCGAGCGAGCTTCGCGCAATCATAGCGACGAATGCCGACCACAACTCATTGCAGATAAAAGAAAGCGTGATGGGGCTGTCCAAACGAGTCGACCAAATCTACTCAAGCCAGGACTTTAGCTGCCCTAAAGAAAATCAGGATTTCTGGCAACAATTACAGAAACAATGCGGCTTCGACCCGCAACGAACCCTATTTTTGGACGACACCGAACGCGTACTAAATGCCGCCGCTGAGTTCGGCATCCGCGAGGTATGGCATGTCCGCACCCCCGATTCTCAGCGCGGCCCACGACCAGAATCTATCCATCCCAGCCTAGATCAATTTCATGAAATCTATCCTGCCGTTTAGTCCTCATGTCAGTCATGGATGAGACCGCGAGCGTACGCATTGACCGTTGGCTATGGGCCGCGCGATTTTACCGAACGCGATCGTTGGCCAAGTCCGCGGTCGCCGGCGGCAAAGTACACGTCGACGATCAGCGGGTTAAGCCTGCTAAAGAACTACGCATTGGCCAAACGGTTCGCATCAACAAGGACGGAGTAGTTTTCACGGTTGTTGTGCAAGTACTAAGCGAGCAACGAGGCTCAGCGACGATAGCGCAATCACTTTACGAAGAAACAGCGGACAGCATCGAGTTGCGTCAAGCAGCGATTAGCGAGCGGCGCATGAGCCGGGCTGGATTACACATTCCCGCACAACGCCCGGATAAACGCGACCGACGCGCCCGCAATCAACTGCGCGATCTTGATCAGCACTGGTCCGACGAAACACAGCACTGAACTATCATCGAGGCGCTATACAATGGACTTACTTCAACGTTTCAGCTTTCAGGGACTGCCTATTCGCGGCCAATGGGTGCGCCTAACTGAAACCCTTAGTGGCATTGCCCAGTATCAAAATTATCCGCCCGAGGTACAGGCGCTGCTTGGGGAAATGTTCGCCGCGGTAACCATGGTTGCGGACAACTTGAAATTTTCGGGCGCAGTGTCGCTGCAATCTCAGGGCGATGGGGCATTGATTCGTAGCCTAGCCGAGTGTCGCGATCAGCAATATCTGCGCGGAATTGCCCATCTGGCAGAGGACTTAACAGCATCACCCAGTAACAATGGCCTTGCCGACTGGCTCGGCAACGGCCAGCTTGCGCTATCGCTGTTACCAGATAAAACCACTGGTATGAACCCATACCAAGGCCTCGTCGCGATCGATTCAAGGGGTCTGGCTGCGAGCTTAGAAGGTTATTTTGCAAACTCAGAGCAACTGCAAACGCGCCTGCACTTCGCCTCTGCTCGTGGTGCCACCACCGGCCTGCTATTACAACGATTGCCAGATGCGCCCGACGCACTAGAGGCCACAATCACCCAAGCAGAGGACGACTGGCAAACATTGACCACCTTGGCGGCGTCGGTAACAGAGGCAGAACTGGTCAGTCTGCCAGCGGAACAAATGCTCAACCGCCTATTCCATGAATACCCGTGCGAACTCTATAGCCCTCGAGCCTTGAGTTTTCGCTGCACATGTTCGCCAGAAAAAAGCGATGAGACATTGATGGTGCTCGGACGCGAAGACTTACTGACACTTGCCGCCGAATTGCCCGTAATACACGTGGACTGCGAATTTTGCGGCAAGCGCTATGCCTACGACCAAACAGCGGTGGATGCACTTTTGGCAAAGCGAGCTGCCGCACTACATTAGTGAGGAAAGAACAGCCTGAGCACGATTTACACTGCAGTAATATGGTCAGAAACATAGAATTTAGTTAATAACAACTGTTCTCATTACGAATGCCTCTGGCATAATCTCGTGCCCTTTACCGGTAGCAATTCATCATGGCTGTTAATACAGATTCAAACCCAGCAACCAGCACCCACGAGAATTTATCTTCGGCCCAACTGGCGGCGCAATCTATCCTGCGTAGCGAAGGAACTTTTGCCAGCAATGGCGCTATCGTGGTGGAAACAGGTGCACGCACCGGCCGCTCGCCAAAGGATCGATTTATCGTAGACGAACCTTCCACATCCGAATTTATCGATTGGGGTGAAGTGAATCAGCCCATCGACGGTGAAATTTTCGATCGCCTATGGGACCGTGTGCATGTGCACTTGAATGAAACCGAAACGTTTCTTTCCAACCTGCATGTGGGGGCGGATCCGGAACACTATTTGGCAATAGAGGTGAACACGGAATACGCGTGGCATAGCCTTTTTGGGCGATCTTTGTTCATCGTTCCAGAGCACTACAATCCGCACAACAAAGAAGTCTGGCAGATCTTTAACGCCCCTAACTTCCAGTGCCAGCCGGAACGCGACGGCACCAATAGCGATGGCACAGTTATGATTAACTTTGCCCAGCGCAAAGTATTGATTGCCGGTATGCGCTACGCCGGCGAAATGAAGAAGTCTATGTTTTCAGTGCTGAACTTCTTACTGCCTGAGAAAGATGTTTTACCAATGCACTGTTCAGCAAATATGGGCGACGAGGGCGACGTGACCTTATTTTTCGGGTTGTCTGGCACCGGTAAAACAACCTTGTCCGCAGACCCGAACCGGCTATTGATCGGCGATGACGAACACGGTTGGGGGCGCGGCACGGTGTTCAATTTTGAGGGTGGCTGCTATGCAAAGTGCATTGACTTAAGTCGCGAGAATGAACCGGTAATTTTCGACGCTATTCGCTTTGGCGCTATCGTGGAAAATGTGATCATCGATGCAGAAACCAGCGAACCAGACTATACCGACAGTTCTTTGACCGAAAATACCCGAGCCTGTTATCCGCGCACCAATATCGCAGAGAAAGTGCCGGAGAACCGCGGCGGTGAGCCTAACAACATTATTTTTCTGACCTGTGATGTCAGCGGCGTGCTGCCGCCAGTGGCGATTTTGTCTAAGGAAGCTGCTGCTTATCACTTTTTATCAGGCTACACGGCCCAAGTCGGATCAACCGAAGTCGGGTCGACTGAAGCCTATAAAGCAACGTTTTCTACTTGTTTTGGCGCACCATTTTTCCCGCGCCCAGCAGGTGTCTACGCCAAGCTGTTAATCAAACGCATTGAAGAGTTCGGCTCTAGGGTGTTCTTGGTTAACACTGGCTGGACGGGCGGTAGCTATGGAGTCGGCAGCCGGTTCAAAATTCCAGTAACCCGCTCGATCATCGCAGCAATTCAGAGCGGTCAGTTACACGAAACCGCCACTACCCACTTAGCGGGATTTAACCTGGATATTCCTCAAGCTGTGCCCGGGGTAGACAGCGCACTACTGAACCCCCGAGAAACCTGGGCAGATAGCAACGCTTATGACGAGGCTGCAGCAGCGCTGGTGAGCAAATTCGTCGCGAACTTCGCCAAGTTTGAAGTTGAGGACAGCATTATCGCGGCTGGCCCCCAGGCCTAAAGACGCTTTGGCCTCTTTCTGGTTTGATGATTGCTGGCCGGTAATCGGCCGACATGCCAACCAAATAGATGGCTCAGGCGCGGTCGGGGAGGACGGCGGATGCGAATAACTCAGCGCACTCTCGAAATACTGCAAGCTACCGGCATCGGACTCGATCAGCTGCAGCGAGGCATCGAAAAAGAAAGCTTGCGCGTTACCTCCGACGGCAGTCTGTCGAAGTTGTCGCACCCCAAGGCGCTAGGATCAGCCCTAACCCACAGCGCCATCACAACCGATTTTAGCGAGGCGCAACTGGAGCTTATTACCGGAGTTCACGACAGTCCGGAAGCTTGCCTGCAAGAATTGACAGAGATTCATCACTTTGTTCATACAAATCTTGACGCCGAGTTACTGTGGCCCAGCAGCATGCCCTGCATCCTCGGTACAGAAAACGATGCCATACCGATTGGCCAGTACGGCACCTCAAACATCGGCCAAACAAAGACGGTATACCGTCGTGGTCTGGGTCACCGTTACGGCCGCCTAATGCAGACAATTTCTGGTATCCACTATAATTTTTCAGTTCCGAATGATCTCTGGCAACGGTTAGGCATCAACAACCAAGAACAAAAAACCGCTGCCTACTTCAGCTTAATTCGAAACTTCCGGCGCTGCTCTTGGCTGTTAATCTATTTGTTCGGTGCTTCACCGGCAGTATGCAGGAGCTTCCTGCAAAGACCCGACCACGGCTTACAAGAGTTCAGCGAGGGCACATTTTATCTGCCCCACGCCACGAGTCTGCGCATGGGTCGGCTGGGCTATCAAAGTGATGCTCAAAGCGACCTGCATATCTCCTATAACTCTTTAGCAGAGTACACCACCACAATGCGGGCCGGCCTTTCCAAGAGTTTTCCGGGCTACGCACATATTCCAGTTAATGAAAACGGCGACTATCAACAATTAAACGACTCAGTTCTACAAATCGAAAATGAGTTCTACGGCACCATCAGGCCTAAACGCAGCGCAGCAAGCGGTGAACGTCCGCTGGCGGCATTGGGCAAACGCGGCGTTGAGTACATTGAAGTTCGGTGTGTTGATCTAGACCCGTTTGAGCCTATCGGCATCGATCATCGTCACATGAGTTTCTTAGATACCTTCCTGTTGGTGTGCCTTCTCACTGAAAGCCCAACAGACAGCCGTGAGGAATCAGCGCGCATGGTGAAGAACCAGACCGCGGTGGTAGAAAATGGGCGTCGATTGGGCCAACAACTAGAGCGCGATGGCGAATCCATCGCTCTGCGCCAATGGGCTACTGAGTTATTAACCGAATGCGCCAAGGTCGCCGACCTGATGGATCAGCATACCGATCGTGACCTTTATCGTTCAGCTGTCGATGCACAACTGGCTAAGGTGGAAAACCCAGATCTGACGCCTTCAGCAAAAGTAATCCAAGCATTAGGCAAGAGCAGATCTTTTTTTCAGTTCACCATTCAGCAGGCGCGGCAGCATGGGGAATTTTTTGCAAACCAACCGGCCAACGCCGAAAGTACTGCGCGACTATATGCCGAAGCACGAGAATCGCTAATAAAGCAAAATCAGATCGAAACGGCTGACAACATGAGCTTTACAGATTTCCTGCATGACTATCTGGCGCTTTGAACGGCCGTGAATTTTCTCGCGCACTGCGCACTGGCAGATGAGGCGAGCGGCCTCTGGCAAGTAGATTCAAAGCAACATAAGGGTCTGCTGGCCGGGGCGGTAATCGCGGATTTTACCAAGGGTCGCATTAACCCCATGTGGCCAAACGCGCTACAAGCGGGTATACGACTGCATCGACGTATAGACGCCGTATCCAATCAACACCCGAGTATCCGCACAAGTTGCGAGCGCTTCCCGAAATCGCTGCGGCGCTTCGCGCCTATTTTCATTGACATTCTGGCTGATCATTACCTGAGTTTAAGCTGGCAGGACTACACCAAAGAACGCCTAGGCCCATTTACCACACGGTGTTACCAAGCAATCGCTGAGTACCAAGAATACGCGCCACAACAAGGCCATAACTTCATAGGATATATGAGCGAAACAAATCTACTGGGCCGCTATCATGACTGGGCCACGATCGAACGCGCCTTACTGTTCTCATTAAAACGTCTTGGTAAGGAGGAATTAAGCGATGACACTTTGCTGACCGCCCGGCAGATAGCAGCGGCTGCGGCCGAGGACTTTCACAGCTACTACAATGATTTCCGCCAACAACTCGGCAATTGGTCGAGCCTATTAGGTACAAAATAACCCCGTCGATGCGACAAATTTTTCCTCAGCCCGAGTTACAGGTACTATGCAGCCCTTTTCAATTACGCCAATAAGTCTATGAAAGCTGTTTTGTGCAAATCCTTTGGTCGTGCTGAAGACCTCTCGCTTGAGGATATCGACGAGCCGAACATAAAACCCGGCCACGTTATTGTCGCCGTCCATGCCAGCGCCGTGAACTTTCCCGACGTGCTGATGATCGAGGGCAAGTATCAGTCACGCCCCGACTTTCCTTTTTCTCCGGGCGGCGAATTCAGCGGTATCGTTACCGAGGTCGCCGAGGACGTAGCAGGCTGGAACGTCGGCGACGAAGTTTTCGGCAGTTTGGGTCACGGCTGTTTTGCCGAGAAAATAGTCGTAAATGCACGGGCCCTCCGTGCCAAACCCGCTTCCATGAGTTTTGCCGTAGCCGCCGGCATCAGCACCACCTATGGCACCTCTTACTACGCTTTGAAACAGCGGGCTAACCTGCAACCAGGAGAAACGCTATTGGTCCTGGGTGCTGCGGGCGGTGTAGGTCTGGCCGCTGTGGAATTGGGCAAGGCTATGGGGGCACGGGTTATCGCCGCTGCCTCTAGTGACGAAAAATTAGCTGTGGCCAAAGCTGCCGGTGCAGACGAACTGATCAATTACAGTGACGGCCAGCTGAAGGATAAGGTCAAAGCGCTGACCGACAATCGCGGCGCCGACGTGATCTACGATCCAGTAGGCGGAGAACTGTTTGACCAGTGTATGCGGTGTGTTGCGTGGTACGGTCGCGTGCTCATAGTTGGCTTCGTCGGCGGCGATATCCCTCGAGTTCCGACCAATTTGATTCTGCTGAAAAGCTGTCAGGTGGTCGGCGTATTTTACGGCGCGTTTTCGGGGCTGTTCCCCCAAGATAATCAACAGAACTTCGAAGAAATCATGGCTATGTTCGAGCAGGGTCAAATCGACCCACTGATTGGTGCAGAGTTTGCACTTTCCGACTATGCCGCGGCTTTGAATTGTTTGGCCGAACGCAAGGCGGTCGGCAAAGTCGTCGTCAACCTGTAAAAAAGAGCAACTATGTTATCGACTTGGAAAGCTGATCACTGGGCACTGGCCGTCTGTATAACGGCAGGGGCCTTACTTTGCGTCGCACTAGTTATGGAGTACGCGTTATTTTTATCACCTTGTCCGCTTTGCATGATGCAGCGAATATGGCTCGCGCTGACCGGACTCCTCGCATACGCAAGCCTCGCACATAACCCTCGGTGGGGTATTTACCCCTTATTGGGAGCAATATCTGCAATCATCGGGGCTGGCTTTTCCATTCGTCAACTGTGGCTACAGAGTTTACCCAGAGATCAGGTTCCTGCCTGCGGACCGGACCTCAGCTACATGCTTGAGGCTTTTCCCCTAAGCGACGTTATTGCTGCCATGGCCTCTGGAACCGGCGACTGCGCCGAAATCAGCTGGTCGTTGCTGGGCATCAGCATTCCAGGTTGGCTGTTATTGTTCTTTGGCGCCCTACTAGCGATGAACGTTATGCAAATTCGTCAGGGCAGCCGCGCTTAAACTCCGCAATCGAGGCCCTAGAATGCCTCGTAAGTCCCTGATATATTTCGCTTTGGACACTGTCGATCGGTTATGGTGAGCACCACAAAAACAATATTCAGCGCTTAAATTTAACCGCGCTCGGCTCACCACAACAGCTATTTAGCCCATTGCAAAGTGCATGGGTCGACCTACAACCGAGGGCTTAATACTTTCCCTCGGGACTGCGCTCGCATCAACGCCGGCGTTCTTAGGTACAGGAAAGGGAACATGGACTCTACAAAAATTTCGGCCCCTCGCCACATCTTGGTGGCAAACGGCAAAGGCGGGTGTGGCAAAACTACGGTAGCCACTAACCTAGCTGCTGCTTATGCCAGCGCTGCGCAACAGGTTGCACTATGGGACTATGACCCTCAAGCCAGTACCCAATACTGGGCTGAGATTCGCCATGCGCGAGAGGAAGCCTGTGCGCGTATAGAAGCACTTGCCAGCTTCAAAGGACCAAGACTGCGCGAAACACTGTCGTTTAGCCGCCGCGCCTCTGAGGGCTGTGATGTCATTGTGATCGACGCGCCGAGCCTTAGCACTACAAGCGCACAATTCGAAAACTTAGTGCGCATGAGTGACGTTATCGTGGTGCCGGTAATGGCATCATCCATCGACATTCGTACCAGCAAACGGTTCATCACCGATTTACTCACCCACCGAATTTACCGGGCCCGACCTCGACCCATTGGCGTTGTTGGCAATCGCATCGCCACATACTCCGCCAATTACGAAAAGCTTGAACAATTTCTGGCTTGCTCAGGGATTGCGACCATTAGTCAATTCCGCGATACCCCTGTCTACAGCGAAGCCGCAGACCAGGGTATCGGAGTAATAGAGATGTCTGATAACCGCGCTGCGCGTCGAGAATATAGGGCATGGCATACTCTGACCTCATGGATCGACGAGCAGACGCCGCGCCAATTTACTAACACCCAAGCAGGACCAAGAGCTGCTGGGCGTAAAGGCCAACACCGCGCCGCACCGATAGATCAGACCCATAAAAACAACGCCTGAGGTCGAATACTGACAGCGCTCAACACGCTGTCGCTACATCATCTTTTAATGCTCCGCCTGACAGACCTAACCTTCGAACGCGGCGACGATGTGCTTTTTTCCAGCCTCGACGGCGTGGTGTATCCAGGTCAACGGATGGCCGTTGTGGGCAGAAACGGCATAGGCAAATCTACCCTATTCAAACTGGTTCTCGGCGAACTTGAGAGCAGCCGCGGCAGTGTCGAATTCCCGGAGGATTGGCGGGTCGGCTACATGGCCCAGGAGGTAGAGGCTAACGAGCGCCCGGCACTAGACTACGTTATTGACGGAGATCGCGAACTGCGCCACGTGGAAGCACAGATCGCAGAAACCGAAGACGCAGAAAAATTGGCCAACCTCTACAGTCGTTACGAGGATCTTGGCGGCTATCAGGCTTCGGCCAAGGCAGGCGAAATACTCAACGGCCTTGGCTTCGATGACCAAGTGGTGCATCAGCCATACGCAAGTTTTTCAGGCGGCTGGCGCATTCGTTTGAATCTAGCCCAAGCTTTGATGTGCCCAAGCGACTTACTGTTGCTCGATGAACCAACCAATCACTTGGATTTAGAGGCTATTTTGTGGCTCGAGGGTTGGCTAAATCGATTTCCTGGCGCCATGTTGATCATTGCTCACGATCGCGCCTTTCTCGATAGCACCGCCACATCGGTCATGCATCTGGCAGGCAACGGCGGCAAGCTCTATAAGGGCAACTACAGCGCATTCGAACGCCAGCGCGCCGGCGAGTTGGAACGCCAGCAGGCTATGGCAGCGAAACACCAAGCTCAGGTGCAGCACATTCAACAGTTCGTTGACCGCTTTCGCGCCAAGGCCAGTAAAGCCAAACAAGTACAGAGCCGCATCAAAGCCTTAGAGCGGATGCAAACCCAGGCCGCACTGCATGTGGACTCCGACTATCGGGTGAACTTCAGCAACCCGGAAAAAGTTTCTAACCCATTATTTAGCTTTCGCGACCTTGTACTCGGCTATGAGGACAACACAGTTCTGCGGCAGGTCTCTCAGACTATCTTACCCGGAGCACGGATCGGCGTACTGGGCGCAAACGGAGCCGGCAAATCGACACTGCTCAAAGCTTTGGTTGGCGACCTTCGGCCCCTCGACGGTACGATGGAAAAAGGCCAACACGCGGAAATCGGCTACTTCGCACAACATCAACTGGAGTCGCTAGATATCCGTAACAGCGCCTACGAGACCTTTATCGAAATTCATCCTGCAATGACACCTCAACAATGCCGCGACTACCTGGGCGGTTGGGGTTTCAGTCTACAAATGATTGAGCGGCCCATTAGCAGTCTTTCCGGCGGCGAAAAAGCTCGACTGGTGTTGTCATTATTGGCTGCCGAACAGCCGGCGATTTTGGTGCTCGATGAACCGACCAACCATCTCGATCTGGACATGCGCGACGCCTTGGCGCTGGCGCTGCAGGCCTATAGCGGAGCGGTGATCATAGTCGCCCACGACCGCAATTTACTGGAGAAGATCGTCGACGAATTTTGGTTGATTGAGAACGGCTCTCTGACCACCTATCGCGGCGACTTAGACGACTACACCGAGAGCCGACAACAACAAGCAGATCTAGCGGCGCCCACCAGCAAAAACGCGGTTAACTCGCGTAAGCGGCAACGCCAGGAACGTGCCGCAGCTCGAAAGTCAGAGCAGGATTTGCGCAAGACGATCAAGCAGCTCGAGCGCGACATCGAGCAGGGCACAGCGACCTTAAAATCTCTAGAAGCGACGCTAGCCGATAAAGAAACTTACGCTCAAATGCCCGCCGATGACTTGAATGCTTTGCTTACAGAGGCAGCAGCAGCGCGCAAAAACATTGAAGCGTTAGAGGAGGCATGGCTCTCCGTTAGCAGTAAACTGGAAGCCGAGTTAACCTGATGTTTATTTTTCTTTTACCAACTCTCAGCTAGGCGAGCAGCACAACATGCGACAATTTCCTCAAACTCGATTGCGGCGCAATCGCGAACAGCCCTTCGTCCGGCGCCTTGTTGCCGAAAATCAAGTGACCGCCGATGACCTGATTTATCCAATATTCATCATTGACGGCAACAATCAACGCTCTGCAGTAGACTCGATGCCTGGCATTGAGCGCCTTAGTATTGACCTAGCGGTGAAAGAGGTCGAGTCCTTGGCAGCGCTGGGATTGAACAGCATCGCACTGTTCCCGAACGTCGAACCTAACCTACGCACATTGGACGGGCGTGAAGCATACAATCCTGAGGGATTGGTGCCCCGCGCGGTCGCGGCACTGAAAGCAGCGGTGCCAGAAGTAGGCGTGATAACAGATGCGGCGCTGGATCCGTATACCAGCCATGGGCAGGACGGTCTTGTTGACGATAACGGCTATGTGGCTAACGACGTTACGGTTGCGGCGCTGTGCGAACAAGCGGCAGTTTGCGCAGCTGCAGGCGCGGACGTGATTGCGCCATCAGACATGATGGATGGTCGCGTTGGTGCGATTCGCGAATTCCTTGACGACCAAGCTTTTATCAACACTCGCATAATGGCCTATTCGGCGAAATACGCCTCTAGCTACTATGGCCCATTCCGCGACGCCGTGGGCTCAAATTCCACCATTGGCAGCGGCGACAAAAAAACTTACCAAATGGATCCAGCAAACGGCGATGAAGCAATCCACGAGGTAGGACTCGATATCGAAGAGGGTGCTGACATGGTGATGGTTAAACCCGGGATGCCCTATCTGGACATATTACAAAGAGTGAAAGCGACCTATCGGCTGCCGACCTTCGCTTATCAGGTAAGCGGCGAATACAGCATGCACGCTGCAGCAATTGCAAACGGCTGGCTGGGAGAATCGGTAATCCATGAGTCATTATTATGCTTCAAGCGCGCAGGCGCTGACGGCATTCTGAGTTACTTCACAAAACGTTGGCTGGAAACACAAACCCAGCGCTGAGGCGCTGGCTATTACTAATATCCGTCTTTAAACATGACTAATCACACGAAGGTGATAAACTGACGGCTTAATACTGGAGATTGAACTATGAGCGACAATATCGTTCACACAACTGACGGCGGTTTTGATCAAGACGTCCTAAACTCAGAAAAGCCAGTGCTTGTAGACTATTGGGCGGAGTGGTGCGGCCCCTGCAAAATGATCGCACCCATACTTGAGGAAGTTGCCGGTGAGTACGCGGACAAATTGAAAGTGTGCAAAATCGATATCGACGCGAATCAAGAAACGCCACCCAAGTACGGGATTCGCGGTATACCGACATTAATGCTGTTTAAGAACGGTGAAGTAGAAGCGACAAAGGTTGGCGCTTTATCGAAATCCCAACTGCAAGCCTTCTTGGACAGTAACATCTAATAGAGGACATGCGCTGACGGGTTTCATATCACCAAAGAAGCCCGTTTTTTGCGCTTTAACTATAGTCTACGCGCCTTGACCTAGCGCGACATTTCTCTAAACTCTACGTACTCGCTTCTGGGGCGGAGGAATCCTAGCAAGCGTTTTAACTTTATTGGTCGAATCCGACTACTCCCTATGCTCATTATTGGTCAGCGACCCTGTCAAACTCGCTGGCACCGAGCGCAACCATGAATACTAAAATAACAACGGCTAAAACAATGGCAATGCATCTTTCAGATTTGAAGCGTAAACCCGTCAGCGAGCTAATGGACATGGCTCGAGAAATGGGCCTCGACAATGTAGGGCGATCTCGCAAGCAAGAGGTTATTGCGGCCATAGTGCGCAAACAATCGAAAAGCGGCGAGGACATCTATGGCGAAGGCACGCTTGAAATCCTCCAGGACGGCTTCGGCTTTCTGCGCTCACCAGACAGCTCGTACCTTGCGGGTCCGGACGATATCTATGTTTCTCCAAGCCAAGTGCGTCGATTTAACCTCCGCACTGGCGATACCATTGCCGGCAAAATCCGCCCCCCTAAAGACGGTGAACGCTATTTTGCACTGCTTAAAGTCGACGAAATAAATTTCAGCGAAACGAATAACAAGACCCATAAGGTTTTATTTGAAAACCTTACGCCACTGTTTCCGAATGACCGCCTACAACTGGAACGCGGCAACGGCAGTACCGAGGATTTGACCGCACGAATCATCGATCTGGTAGCGCCCGTGGGCAAAGGCCAGCGCGCGCTGATCGTATCGCCACCCAAAGCCGGTAAAACACTGGTGATGCAAAACATTGCCCAATCTATTGCAGCAAACAACCCCGAAACCATTCTGATCGTTTTATTGATTGACGAACGGCCAGAAGAGGTAACCGAAATGCAACGCTCGGTTCGCGGTGAGGTGGTGGCATCCACATTCGACGAACCACCGTCTAGACACGTTCAAGTTGCAGAGATGGTCATCGAAAAAGCGAAACGGTTAGTTGAGCACAAAAAAGATGTGGTCATTCTATTGGATTCGATCACCCGTCTTGCACGGGCGTATAACACCATCGTGCCATCATCTGGCAAGGTTCTAACCGGCGGTGTGGATGCTCATGCACTGGAACGCCCCAAGCGTTTCTTCGGCGCAGCCCGCAACATTGAAGAAGGTGGCAGTTTGACCATCGTGGCTACCGCACTTGTAGATACCGGCTCAAAAATGGACGAGGTAATTTACGAGGAATTCAAGGGTACGGGTAACCAAGAATTACACCTAGAACGCAAGATTGCCGAAAAGCGTGTTTACCCAGCAATCAACATCCGGCGCTCGGCGACGCGACGCGAGGAGTTGCTCATGAGTGAAGATGAACTGCAGCGAGTATGGATCTTACGCAAGCTATTGCACGACATGGACGATATCGCTGCCATCGAATTTATTTTGGACAAGTTAAAAGAAACGAAAACAAATGGGGAATTTTTCGACTCAATGCGTCGCTAACGCCTCGGCTTGACTGAAATATTGCAGCGCGCGGTGGTCGTCGCCAAGCGCTTTCCAAACGATCCCCAATTGCCGATAAAGCCGCACCTTCGCGTGCGCTTTTTCTGGCAGTATCTTTAGCGCAGCTTCGAAATAATCTTTCGCCTTGCCCCACTGTTCGGTGTGACTGGCCAACAATCCCAAGACCTCTTGGATATGCGCATCTTGAGTGCGGTCCTTTGCCCAGCCTGATGCCCGTTCCAAGCCATTCTCTGGAGCTGCAAGTACCAGCTCTGACCATTGAGAAAATACCCAGGAATCCCAGGCCTCATCTAATGCCGCTGCCAAAACTGCTGCCCCCTCAGAGCCACGCTGGGATACCCCTAGTTCTCTGGACCACGCGATAAGGAAAGCAATATTGCGGCGCTGCGCCGGGGCCAACTCTTTATATTCTTTTAGTGCACCCGCGCGTCGCGCCAACAACTTCGCCAGCATTAACGAATCTGCAGCGATGGGATTGGAAAAAACGTCTTGGCGCTGAAAGTCGAAGGCATGCAAGCGCACACCCGTATAATAAGGTTGGCCTAATTTTTTCAGCATACTCCAGCATTTTTCCGCCTCACCCCAGTCTTCAGACGCAATATGCACACTTGCTAGCATTGACCAAGCTCGAGCACTCTTCTTATTCACGGCAAGCACTTGATGCAGTGGCTTGCTGGCGTTTTTGATGTCTCCAGACTCGAGGTACCACTGCGCGACTAACAGCGAACCCAGTGTTGGCAGCTGCAGAATGGCATCCTCCGATGCCCGCAAAACTCGGTCCCGTTCGGCAAAATCGCCTCTGGCATGGGCCGTATGCGCGGCGAGTGCTGTGTGAATAAACCTTCGCTGCTGCGCTTCAGAACTGTCGCCAAGTGTCTGATCCTCGGTGCGCAAAGCCTTAAAGGACTGCTCCCAATCACCACCTAGTGTCGCCAATAGTGCTTTCTTTTGTAGTTCGTGTTGCGCCAACATTGCCTTGCTATGCTGCCAGTCCGCTAGCCGCGTTGTGGATCTCAGCCCACGCCGCAACAACTGCACTACCCATATCGACACCCATAGCCCGACAACGAGTATAAACGCCGCAATAGCAATGCTGGTTTCTAGCACCAAATTGCCATACCGCACCAACAGAAATCCTGGGTCCAGCAACCAGCCTGCGCCGGCAATTGCGCCAACGATCACAGCGACCAGTAACCACAGCCACTTCACTTGCGATTGTCCAACAAGGTATCAATGATTTCGGTAGATACACTTAAGTCATAGTGTTGAGGTGCAAGATTCAACCGCTGGAGATCTTCTAGGGCGATCAAATTCGCCTGAGTCGCCGCGCTCTCGACATCGGCAAATTGCTGATGCCAACGCCTCAAAGAGCTTAGGTTTTCTTGCAATCCCACCGTATCACGGCGCATCAAAGCCACTCTCGCCTGGGTTAAAGCAACATCAAACTTCATGCGTAACAGGTCACGTTCTGCTTCACTCAAGTAAGCATTGGCATCGAACTGGACTTCGTCGGGGTGGCTGAGATAACGAATTTGAACCAATTGCCTTAACTCGCCCAGCAACTGCTGAGTGAATGAACTAGCCCCAGTATCAGCCGGTGGAACGGCTTGCAGGCTCATATCCGGCAGCAGGTCGGGCCAGGCTTGTTCAATACTTTCGAGTTTTAGCAGCGTACTTTGTATACCGCTATTGTCGAGTTGTTTAAGCGCCTCCAGGTCCTTGTCGAGTTGTGCTTTTAACGGCAACAACACCAGATCATCTAGAGTATTGAGCTGATCGAGTGCTCGTTTGATCAACAATGTCGTGGTACCGAAGTCCTGTTGAAAATGCATACTTAACTCAGCGGAGCGCAGCAGATAACGGGCTTCTAACAACTCCAGAAGCAGAGACCCTTGAGCAGAATCGCGGGCGAGCTTTTGGATCTCGCTGCTGAGCTCAGTGCTCACCATGGTGAGGCGCTGCTCTAGTTCTAGTCCGGTACGGGCAAACCCAGACTCCAACGCCTTTAGCTGGACGCCTAATCCCACCATTTGCTCTTCCAAACCAACTTGATCAGCGGCGCTACGCTCGTAGCGCTGCTGCAATGCCGAAATTTTTTGTGCTGTCTGCTGACGCTGTTCCGATGCACTTTCAAGCCCGGCAACCTGTGTGTAGGTCCACGCGACCATACACACGGCTAAGACCCCTAAAAGAATACTCAGCGCAATAAAAAACTTGGCGCTGCCTGAGAGTCGAGCCGCCACAGAATCGCCCTTGGAGAGGTCCAAGGGCTCTGGCGCAAGATCAGCCATCGGTTGTACCTACCTGCTCAAAATTATTTTTCGTACTTCAACATAAAGCCGACAACAATTCACCGGAAACCGGTACTTCTGTTCAAACCAGAGCCGTTTTTATGGCGTCAATTATGGACCGCCCACCACTACCTTGGGCATTAAAGCAGCGACTGAAACCCAACTGCTCCGAGCGCACAGCTACCCGCTCCGAAGGCGCAATAACAATGACGGACTGCTCGCCACCGCAAGCACGCCAGTGGGCTGCTGCTTGTTCGAGGCCATGGATTGACCCCACCACTAGCGCATCGATATCCGCTACATCAACATGATCAAGATTTACGTCTATTCGTTCGTACACGTCGCAGCGCTCCCAACAACACTTGTCCGCCAGGGTATTGGCAATAAGATCACGCCCGCCTTTACCACCGACCTGCCAGACCCGGTCGGTGGTTCGCAATAATCCTCCGTCGTCGAGTGGCACAAGCTCAGGCATGGCCAGCAAACCCTCTGATTGCTCTAAATCCGGTACGACTACGCGGACACCAGAGCTACGTAAGACAGCCGCACTACGCTCACCAATAGCCGCCACGAATTCGCATTGCGCGGCAACGGACAGCGACTTTGACCCTTGCAAAAACCCTAACGCTGCATGCTGGGACAGAAAAATCAATCGATCCGGCACTTGCGCCGGCGGCGACCAAGGCAAAAACTGGATGGCTGTGGCGGGTTCGACAAGGGGCGCGTAGGCGGCATCACGCATTTGCTGAGCTAAACGCTCAGCACCCGGCTGGCTGAGCGTAATCCAGACCTTCTTAATCATCTGGGCCCCACACTACTGAGTTTGACGTATCGAATCTAAAACTTCTTGGGCGCCCGCTGTGTATAGCTGATCCACCACGTCTGCAGCTACGGCAATTGGTTCATTACCCGACGCCTGGGCTCTTAGTATCCGCTGCCCCGAAGCGTCAGCGACTAGGGCTGACAACGAAATTTCTGCAGACTCTGTTAACACTGCATTCGCTGCGACGGGTAAGGCGCAGTCAGCGCCGAGGCCAGCGCTCACGGCCCGCTCGGCGCGCACACAACGATCTGTATCCATATCATAGAGCGGCTGTAAAAATTCCAGCGCCCGACTATTGGCTGCGCACTCTATCCCCAGTGCGCCCTGACCAGGCGCCGGCAGACAAATTTCGATCGCAATCGGGTGGACGTCGGTGCGCTTCAGTCCAAGGCGTTGCAATCCTGCAGCAGCTAGGACAATCGCATCAAACTCACCACTATCGAGTTTACTCAAGCGAGTTCCTACATTGCCACGAATCGAGGACATGCGCAGGTCCGGACGATAACTCAATAACTGCGCTTGCCGCCGTAGACTGGACGAGCCCACATGAGCACCTACCGGTAAGTCGTCTATGCCGCCTAAAGGGCTAACAAGCACATCTCGCTGATCAGCGCGAAACGCGATTACCGGCAATATGAACTCGCCCGGTAACGCAGCAGGCAAGTCTTTTACCGAGTGCACAGCAATATCCGCGCGATCCGACAAGATGGCTTGCTCAAGCTCTTTGATAAAGAGCCCCTTACCGCCAATCTCACTAAGAGGGGACGTTAGCCATTGGTCGCCTTTTGTGGTCATCCCTATAAGTTCCACATGCAACGCTTCATGATGGCGTAACAATTCAGCGCGAATAAATTCGGCTTGCCATAGGGCAAGAGGGCTTTCGCGAGTAGCGATACGCAGGCTTTGCATTAACTTGGCCTAAATATTTTTTAAGATTTTACGAACTGCAGGCAAATGCCGACGACTGATATCGACCGTTTCTGCAACGCCATCTAGGCGCATGACAATTTGTCCGGTAACGCCTTTTTCGAGACCAACGATGTGTTTGCGCGCAACCAGCGCATTACGATGTACTCGGATAAATATGTCGGCAAACTCCTGCTCAAGCTCCCTGAGGGTTTCATCGACAATCACTTCTTGTTGTTCATCCCGAACCGTAACGTACTTTTGATCGGCCTGAAGGTAGCGGATATCTTTTACGTTAATCAGACGCATGCCCTTGTAGGTCCTCGCACAGAGGTGAATCCGTCGCGTATCATTGGCTGCTTGTAGAGCCGACAACTGTAATCTGTTGAGGGACGTGCTGCGTTCCAGCGCTTCCATCAATTCTGCCTTACGTACCGGTTTTAACAAATACCCGACCGCCTGCAACTCAAAGGCTTGAATAGCATGCTCCTCATAGGCAGTGCAAAAAATAACCGCCGGCGGTTCCTTTTGTGTCAAAAAGTGGCCCGCTGTTTCGATTCCGTCCATGCCGGGCATGCGAATATCTAGTAACACCAGATCCGGTAGTAGCCGTTCGCTTGCCTCCAAAGCTTCTGCCCCAGTGCTTACATCAGCTATGACCTCATGACGCCCGTCTGACTGCAACATCCTCAACAAGCGATCTCGTGCCAGGGTTTCATCGTCTACGATTAATATTCGCATTGGCCCTCCCACCTAACGGGCAACCGGGTTTTTCGGCAGAGTGATCTGAGTCGTAAACTCTTGGCCGCTCACTCGCGTATCCAGCTGAGCTCCATTGCCATACAGTACATCCAACCGCGAACGAATATTTTCTATCGCCAACCGGTTTCCTCTGTCATGGGTAGAAGGATACTTGCTATCTACCGGTTGACTCAAGTCTTCAGCCGGTAGCGGGTTGGTCACCGTTATGGTGTAGGTGTCACGCATATACGCGAGCGACACCGTTATCGTGCCGCCCTCGGGCAAGGGCTGGATTCCATGATAAACAGCATTTTCTAACAGCGGCTGTAATGTCAGCAACGGAATCCTTACAGAATCAGTAGCCATCTCAATTTGCCAATCAATATTGAGTCTTTTGCCCAGACGCAAAAACTCAATGCGCATATAGCGGCGACACAGTGCTAGTTCATCATCGATACTGACATCGCTACCCTCTTCTTGGAGACTGGCACGAAACAACTCTGACAAATCTTCCACTACGGTCTCGGCGGCATCAGGGTCTACTGGAATGAGGCTCGCGATGATATTCATACTATTAAATAAAAAGTGCGGGCGGATACGCGACTGCAATGCCTGAATGCGCGCATGCAATTCGGATTCCTCGCGGCGCTGGATGCTTTGTCGGACAAAGTTGTAGCGTAGGTAACTAGTGACTATGACCGCAGTAATAACCATACGCTGGCTCAGGCCAATAAAATCTACAAGAGCATCAGGGGTAAGATCGAAGGTCGCGAAATGAACCAGCGTCACCATGCTCAAACACAGCAGCAAAACCACAGCCGTCGCCATTCGCACCCGCATCTGGTTTAACCAGTGCCGCAGCAGCGTTAATGGCAAGGCACAGCTCAGCAGCAGGCAGAAACTGAGAACAAAACCAAAACGAAAGTGCTCGAAAGAGGCGCCCGGGATATTAAACAACAAGACCACACCAACCGCGCCGCTGAACACCAACATAATGCCCAGCTTGTCTATCGTAACTAGCGACGGAAATTTGTATCCAGAACTTTCCCGAACACGCAACAATGAGTTATCGCTTAAGATTGACACACCAGTCTCCTTGTATGCTCTATGAGCACACACTGTCGATTAACAAAGCGAGCGGACAGATTGCCAAGGTTGCTATACTCCCCTGACCAGAACACCCAAGGCTGCGATCAACAACCATGAATGACGTGACCAGCCTTTATCCAGAGAAAGTCGACACCTAGATGACCGAGAATAATACACCTGTTAACGACACTTCGCCTATGGAAACGGAAGGGCTCTTGCGCGGACGATTTGCCGAAGCGACAGACCAATTTGTCGAGCGCTTTACCGCGTCCGTAGACTTCGACCGCCGGCTGTTTAGAGAAGACATTGCTGGCTCCATTGCTCACGCCACGATGCTGAAAAAAATCGGTGTCCTCAGTCCAGAGGAATGCGACATTATTGTTGGCGGCCTCGCGGACATCCTTGTGGAAATAACGTCTAACAAGTTTATCTGGCGGGTCGAATTAGAAGATGTCCATATGAACATTGAGCACCGCTTGATCGAACTGGTCGGTGCGACGGGAAAAAAATTACACACTGGACGCTCGCGCAACGACCAAGTCGCTACAGATATTCGTCTACATCTGCGCAACTGTATCGACACAATCAGCGAAGAGGGCGTGCGCTTGCTTAGTGGGCTTGCAATCCTGGCCTTAGATCACAGCGATACGCTGATGCCAGGCTTTACCCACCTACAGGCGGCACAGCCAATCACTTTTGGTCATCACTTGATGGCATGGTTTGCTATGTTAGAGCGTGACCTAGATCGCCTGCAGGACTGTCGTAGGCGTACCAACCAATTACCACTGGGTGCTGCAGCCCTCGCTGGCACACCCTATTGTCCGGATCGCACCTATCTAGCTGAATTGCTTGGCTTTGATGGAGTTTGCGCAAATTCTTTAGACGCTGTCAGCGATCGTGATTTCGCAATTGAGTTTTGTGCGGTGGCGGCCCTTACCTTGACGCATTTATCACGCTGGTGCGAAGAACTGGTCTTATGGTCCAGCCAACAATTTTCTTTTGTCACCATGCCGGACCGGTTTTGCACTGGCTCCAGCATCATGCCGCAGAAAAAGAATCCCGATGTCCCGGAGTTAATTCGCGGAAAAACTGGCCGCACTAACGGTAATTTGCTGTCACTGCTGACGTTGATGAAGAGCCAGCCCCTGGCCTACAACAAAGATAATCAAGAAGATAAAGAGCCACTATTTGATAGCATCGATACATTGCGCGACTGTCTGATCGCACTCAACGGCTTAATTCCAAATCTGATAGCAAATAAAGAGCAGATGCGTGAAGCAGCGCTTGCCGGTTATACCACCGCTACAGATCTAGCCGATTACCTGGTTCGTAAGCAGGTGCCTTTTCGTGATGCCCACGAGCTGGTGGGGGGCGCTGTGCAACGGGCCGTCGAGCTCAACCAGCCGCTTGAGGCGCTGAGCTTAGAGCAATTAAATGGCGCTATAGACGGACCAATAGAAGCAGACGTCTACGACGTTTTGAGCTTAGACGGCTCAATCGCAGCGCGCGATCACTTCGGTGGCACGGCACCGACTCAGGTGCGAGCTCAGGCTCAAGCTGCACTGTCGCGCCTGAAGACACGTGACGACCCGCGCTAAGCAGGCCCCAAGAGTAACTTATGTCAATATCCTGGACGATCGTTATAACCCTATGCGCGTTGGTCGCGACTTGCGGGCACAAAGGGCCGCTGCAACTGCCAGAGGCTGAGACAAATACGCTGGCCGTATCAGCAGCCATCGGAGAGCTACAACTATGAGCTGTGAGCCGCGTCATGCACTGACCCAACGCGGCGGCGCGCTTGCTGTAGAACAAGTGCCGCTTAGGCAAATCGCCGATCAGTTTGGCACGCCCTGTTATGTGTATTCTGCGCAGACACTGCGCACTCAATATCAACAACTGGCCACAGCCCTCGAGCCAATCGATTCACGCATTCACTACTCGGTGAAAGCTAATTCAAATCTGGGCATCCTAAGAGTGTTTAAAGACTTAGGGGCGGGCTTTGATATCGTATCTGGTGGCGAGCTAAGCCGGGTTCTCGCGGTTGGCGGCGATCCCAAAGACGTCATCTTTTCCGGCGTCGGCAAATCCACAGCTGAGATTGACCTGGCACTTAAAGTTGGGGTCGGCTGTTTTAACGTCGAGAGTCACAGCGAGTTAATCCGCATTCAACAGCGCGCCGAGTTAGCAGAAAAAATTGCGCCCATATCGATACGGGTTAACCCAGATGTTGACGCCAAGACACACCCTTACATTTCTACCGGATTAAAAAACAACAAGTTTGGGGTCGATGCAGAGACAGCGCTAACGCTTTATTCCATCGCCGCCGAGGCGAACGCACTGCGCATAGATGGCATCGATTGCCATATCGGCTCGCAAATCGCTGACGCGAACCCATTGCTTCAGGCGCTCAATAGTGTTCTTGATCTTGTCGATACGTTGTCGGCCCGAGGTGTCGCACTCCAGCACGTTAACCTTGGCGGCGGCTTTGGTGTGCGCTATCAAAATGAGGAAGCATTGGATCTGGACGCCTATGGCGCGCAGTTACAGGAGCTACTCGGCCCGCGTCAATTACCCTTGCGGGTGGAACCGGGTCGGTCGCTGACTGCCAATGCTGGGTTGTTACTGACACAAGTCGAATATATAAAGCCCGGACCAGGCGATACTTCGGGCTTTGTGGTCGTAGACGCGGCAATGAACGACCTGCTAAGACCATCCCTGTACCAAGCGTGGCACGACATTGTGGTAGTCGACGGCTTTAGTCCACAGGACCCTGTGCAAAGACTGGACGTTGTTGGACCCATTTGCGAGTCCGGGGACTTTCTTGCCAAGGACAGAGCGCTTCGGTTGAGCGAGGATTCGTTGCTCGCGGTTCTCTCTGCCGGCGCCTACGGTATGTCCTTGGCATCGAATTACAACTCACGCGGGCGCGCAGCGGAGGTCCTTGTCGACGGTACCGAGGTTCAGTGCATACGGCGGCGAGAAACAATTCAGGATCAATTGCGGCTGGAATTGCCTCAGGGCCAGTGATTTATGGTTAAGTTCTATAAAATGCACAGCCTCGGTAATGACTTCATGGTACTGGACACAGTTACCCATGAGTGCGCGATTTCTGACGAAATGATAAAACGCTGGGCCCAGCGTCATGAGGGCATCGGATTTGACCAACTGTTAGTGATCGCTCCACCAAAACAGCCAGACGCTGACTTTCACTACATGATCTATAACGCCGATGGCAGCGAAGCCGAGCAGTGTGGCAACGGCACCCGCTGTGTCGCATGGTTGGTGCGGCATTTGGGCCTGATTAATAAACCGCAATTAACCTGGCACAGCAAGGGCGGCATGTTACAGACAAAGCTGCTCGAAGGGCGCACCCCCACAGTGATCGAAACTACATTACCAGCGCCATCACTCACGCCCAGTGATGTCCCCTTTGTTGCTAATAGCCAGACCAATACCGCTGTTTTAGAAGCTGACGGCAACGATTTTGAGGTCACCGCGGTGTCCACGGGCAACCCCCATGGTGTGATATTTGTAGACAACATCGCCACGGTCGACGTAGCAACAATTGGGGCTGCGCTGAGCACCCATGAAGCCTTTCCCAACCACGCGAACATTGGCTTCTGTCAGGTGGTGGACCGCTCCTTTATGCGCTTACGCGTATATGAGCGCGGTGTCAGCGAAACCCGCGCCTGCGGCACCGGTGCCAGCGCTGCAGTAGTCGCCGCACGCAGTCACAATTTAGTAGGCGCACAGGTGAAGGTTTCGCTACCGGGTGGCAAGCTGCGAATTCGTTGGTCTGGACCGGATCAACCCATTACCATGGCTGGCGGCGCCACCCTAGTGTTCGCCGGAGAGCTAGTTCTGAAGGAGTAACTTGATGCCGTTTCGACCACGTGACTCGAAATCAAAAGATCCAGGCCTGCGTTTAGCTGGCGATACCATAACGGATCAACAAGTGCTGGATTACCTGCGGACTAACCCAGATTTTTTTCAGCAGCACGCTACCGCTATCGCGGAATTGAGCCTATCCCATGAGTCCGGCAAGGCGGTATCACTAATCGAGCATCAGGTTGCCATTTTACGCGAGCGCAACATGACCATGCGCCGCCGCATGAACGAACTGCTGCAGGCGGCTCGCAGTAATGACGAAATTTTCGCCAAAACCCGCTCGCTTAATCTGGCATTACTCGAGGTCAACTCTTGGCATGAGTTGAACGAGGTTCTGGCGACCCACGTTCTAGTGGACTTCGAAGCGGATTTTGTATGCGCGCATTTGGCCGCAGCCAAACTCGCCCTGGCGCTAGACCATATCCAGCATCATGTTGAGCAACTGCCTTGTATGCATTTGCAAAACGGCGGTGAAGCCACATGCACAGTCCTGCGCAAAGACGAATTGCAGGACTTGTTTCCCATGTCCGATCACGACGAAACCGGCAGCGCTGTATTGCTGAACTTAAAGGTGCACGAAGGCACCGGCGTGCTATGCATTGGTAGCCGCAGCCCGACGCGTTTTGCAAAAAACATGGACACTTTATTCGTGCAGTACATTGCTGACATTCTGGCCAAAGTTATGAACCGGCTCGGTGCGTAATGATCACCAACTCAGACTTGGTTAGAGAATTCTTAAATCATCTACAGCACAGTAAGCGTTACTCGGCGCATACCCTAGAGGCCTATAAGCGCGACTTGCAACGTTATATCGCGGGGCTTGATCAGGATTGTACAGAGGCCGATGCAAAGGACATTCAGAAATTCATAAGCCGTTTACACCACAAGCAACTGACAGCCAAATCCATTCAACGCAATCTCTCTGCAGTACGCAGCTTTTACGAATACTTGTTGAAACGAAAATTCATTTCCGTGAATCCCGCAAGGTTGGTTTCAGCACCCAAGGCCACGCGTAATCTGCCGAAAGTATTAGATGCTGATAAAGCGTCACAGCTGCTGGACCTGGCAGATTGTGATGACGACCGCGCAATCTGCGATCAAGCAATCTTAGAACTGTTCTACGGCAGCGGCTTACGCCTTAGCGAAGTAGTGAACCTGCGGATAGCTGATCTCGACCTTAACCAGGGCTTTGTTAATGTACTCGGCAAGGGCAATAAACGCAGGCTTGTACCTTTGGGACGACATTGCGTAAAAGCGCTAAAGCGTTGGTTAAACGTACATCCGAATCCGCTCGCTGACAGCTGGTTGTTACCTGGCCGGGGCACCAAGCCACTCAGTCCGCGCACAATACAAAGCCGAATCAAACGCGTCGCGCAGCGGCAACTAGGCGAAGATTCGCTGCATCCACACATGCTTCGGCACAGCTTCGCGACTCACATGCTTGAATCTTCAGGTGATCTTCGGGCAGTGCAGGAATTACTCGGTCATGCAGACATAGCAACAACGCAGATTTATACGCATCTAGATTTCCAACATCTCGCAAAGGTCTACGACAACGCCCATCCAAGGGCACGCAACACTGAGCCTCGAGAATGAATAGCCTCCAACTGATAACTTTAGACTTGGACAATACGCTGTGGGATGTGGAGAAGACCATACGCGCGGCCGAACAAGACCTAGTGCAATGGCTAGCGCAACACGCAGGTGCAGCACACAAAATTTATTCGTCATCCGACATGCTCGAGTTACGTAACCAGACGCTGCAGCAGCATGCAAATTTACGTCACGACCTGAGTCGTTTACGGATCGAAATACTGTTCAATGTAATGCGCGCGGCAAAGTACCCGGCAGATGAGGCACGCAAACTAGCTGAAGCCGCTTTCGAGGTTTTTTTCGCAGGGCGCAATCGGGTCGTGTTCTTTCCCCATGCATTGGAAATGCTGCAAACCCTGAGTGCGCGCTACCCCATCTATGCATTAACCAACGGTAACGCTGACACCAAACGCACAGGCATAAGCCAATATTTACGGGGCGCAATTTCAAGCGCCCAAGTTGGTGCCAGCAAACCGGACCCACGCATGTTTCAGACAGCACTCGATCAAGCTGGGGTACAAGCACACCGATGTGTGCACATTGGCGACCACCTTGATGACGACATCAAGGGCGCAAATGCCGTGGGCATGCACAGCATCTGGGTAAATCTGCACCACACCCAGTCGATTGAGAAGACTCTTAAGCCAAGTTTCGAGGTCAATCACCTCAGCGAGATTGTGAGTGCAGTTGCCTCGATAGAGACGACATTGAGCGAGAACCTGAAATAATGTCGCTACGCGGGCACTGATTCCGCTAGAAAACGCTTAACTGTTGAAAGATCAGCATCGAGAGAACTCTTGCGCTGAGCCAGTCCAGATAATGCATCTAGGCTCGGATGCGTTGGCACAGTATCTGTCGCTTCTTCAACCGCCTCCGGGAACTTCGCCGGATGCGCTGTGGCAATACACAGGATTGGTTCTTCTGCGCCACACAACTGCTGAGCCGCCGCCACGCCTACCGCAGTATGCGGATCCAACACATATCCAAACCGGGTTTTTATATCGCGCATCGCCGCCAGAGTTTGCTGTTGGTTAATAGCTACGGCTGCAAACAGTTCGGTGTCTGGTGCTGCATCAAGACTTGCGCGGCCGGTCGCCGAAAAATCAGACATGAAGCTACGAAGACGCTCACTGTCTTCGTCAAAGTAATAATAAAGGAAGCGCTCGAAGTTACTCGCCACCTGAATATCCATGGCTGGCGATACGGTCTGATGTACTTCGCCTACAGCATATTCACCGGTCGCGAAGAAACGCGCGAGAATATCATTCTCGTTAGTCGCAATAATCAACTTGTCGATGGGGAACCCCATTCTTTGTGCTAAGTACGCGGCGAAGACGTTACCGAAATTACCGGTCGGCACTGAAAATTGTGCCGCTGCCGGGGCTTTTAAGCTAGCGTAACCATAGTAAACAATCTGCGCGAGCACCCGCGCCCAATTGACCGAGTTAACGGCGCCTAGTTGGTATTTTGCCTTGTAGTCAAGGTCGGCGAATGTCTCTTTCATTAAACGTTGGCAATCGTCAAACGTGCCGTCAACTTCGATACAGTGCACGTTACGGTCGGGAACGCTGGTCATCTGCAATTCTTGCAACGGACTGACACGACCCTTTGGATAAAGAATGAATATGTCGACATTATCCTGGCCGCGCACCCCAGCGATAGCAGCGCTGCCGGTATCGCCACTGGTAGCGCCCAAAATATTTAGACGTTGATTGCGCGTGGCGAGCACGTATTGAAATAACCGCCCCAACAACTGCAACGCAACGTCTTTAAATGCCAGGGTCGGGCCATGGAACAATTCCACCACCGTGAGGTTATCTAGTGCATGCCACCCCACCACCTCTGGATGATCAAAAGTGCTATAAGCCTCGGTAATGAGCCGGTTGAGTGTCATCGTATCGATATCGTCGACAAACATTCCAACGATATGCTGGGCCAGTTCGACAAAGGAGCAATGACCCAAGTCTTCGAGCTGGGAAGTAACATCTGGGATCGACTCAGGAACAAGCAGGCCGCCGTCAGAGGCCAATCCCATTAACAGAGCGTCGGTAAAACCCAGACCAGCCACGCCACCGCGGGTACTTTTATATTTCATAATTCGTTAATCGCAACAGTCGGGCCGTCGTCTAAATCTCGGATTGCCTATTTTATGCCAGACGCCGCGACTTTGGCAGCGGCGCATAGCATTACGGACACAAAAAAGGCTGCCGAAGCAGCCTTTTCAGAGTGTGCGGCAGCAAGGCCGCAACATAGTGGAGCCTATACGGCACTAGCGCCAGTTTCACCCGTACGGATACGCACAACTTCGTCCAAGGAAGATACAAAGATTTTGCCGTCACCGACCTTGCCCGTAGCAGCCGCACTTGTGATCGCCTCAATAGCGCCCTCTAAAAGAGCGTCATCAATGGCTACTTCAACTTTCACTTTTGGTAGAAAGTCGACCACATACTCGGCACCACGATAAAGCTCAGTGTGACCCTTCTGTCGACCAAAGCCACGTACTTCGGTTACGGTCATCCCTTGAACCCCAACCTCAGAAAGCGCTTCGCGCACATCGTCGAGCTTAAAGGGCTTAATGATTGCGGTTAATAATTTCATGTTTTTTCCTTCCAAACCTATTGTTTCTAACGGCTTATGTAGAGACCGCGCTTGCCGCTGGTGACCAGAGCCAGGAGACGTTGCCTAAAGACTTTACTTTAGCGCCGCCAGGCTCTGGGGTACAGGCCTCTACAGTGCCAGTTGACTGCTATCGAGTGAACTCAGGGTATGCCTCGACGCCGATATCAGTCATATCGCTGCCCAAGGTCTCCTCGTCTTCACTGATGCGGATACCCATTGTGACCTTGATAATGAACCATACGATGAGCGACACGACAAAGGTGAATCCAAAGATCGCTCCGAGCCCTGTCAGCTGTCCAACAAGAGTTGCATCTGCGCTGGTGATTAACACCGCTAGCAGACCCCAAATACCGCAGGTACCATGGACTGAGATCGCGCCTACTGGATCGTCGATCTTAATCTTATCGAGGAATGTGATTGAAGCGACCACGATCACGCCACCAACCGCACCGATTAACATCGATTCGATGTTAGTACCGGATAGCGGCTCCGCTGTGATCGATACCAGCCCTGCCAAAGCGCCATTGAGCGCCATCGTGATATCAGCCTTACCGAAGAATAGTTTCGACGCCAACATGGCGGCTATCAAACCACCCGCCGCTGCCATATTCGTGTTTACGAACACTTGAGCTACCGCGTTCGCTTCGTCGATGTTACTCAATTTCAGTTCCGAGCCGCCATTAAACCCGAACCATCCAAACCAGAGAATGAATGTTCCGAGGGTGGCAAGCGGCATGTTCGAACCTTTGATGGGGTTAATCGAGCCGTCGTCGCCGTATTTACCTGCACGTGGTCCAAGCAAAATCACCCCGGCTAATGCTGCTGCAGCGCCGCACATATGCACAATACCTGAGCCGGCGAAATCAACGAAACCAGCATCAGACAGGAAGCCTCCGCCCCAGCTCCAGCTGCCTTGGAGTGGGTAGATAAATCCGGTCATAACCACCGAAAACAGCAGGAAAGACCAAAGCTTTATGCGCTCAGCTACCGCACCCGAGATGATCGACATGGCCGTGGCTACAAAGACCACTTGGAAGAAGAAGTCTGATCGCGCGGAGTAGTACACTTCGCCTTCCGACTCCAGAACTTCTGCAACGGTATTTTCCGCGCCTATGAGGAACGTTCCCGCAGGGTCGTACATTATATTGTACCCAATCAGCAGGTACATTACGCAGGCTATCGAGAATAGCGCGACGTTCTTCGTCAGGATTTCTGACGTGTTTTTTGCTCGAACCATGCCCGCCTCGAGCATAGCGAACCCAGGGGCCATAAACATGACCAAGGCGCCCATGACTAGGAAGTAGAACGTGTCTACTGCATAGGCTAATTGAACTAAATCTTCCAACTTCTTTCTCCATCAATGAGATGCGGAAGGGCATCTCGATCTAAGCTGCAAAGCCCGTTGACTCCAACCGTGCCGAGCATGGTTGACCAGTTCCAACTGTTGGACGTGCAGACTTTGGTCTAACCGCCGAACTCAGTTGGTCGCTTCTCGTTAGTGCAGATTGCATGCCAAATAAATTTCCTATGTTTTTCAGTTGCTTAGAAGAATCCAGTTGCTGGCACAGTTTACATATGCGCTAAAATAGTGCGTGCGCCTTAACTCGGTGCGTCAAATTAGCGCGGATGGTAAGGACATCGGGGGTAGCGGGGGATGCTGGCTTACACGCTGTAAGCGGACTAAGACCGGCATTTCAGTGTTTCTGATATTTCTACCGGCAAGCGCAACGCATACACTGGGAGTTAAGAACAGTGAGTAACGTAGTTATGCAATCTTCCCAGTCCCTAAAAATATTGCTCGACATGCTGCGCGAGGATCTGAAAGCCAAACTCGATTCCACTATTGGCGGCATGCCGAATACAGGCACTGCTGTCGACGACAGCATAAGTCATGCGATTGAAACCCTCCGCGAGGGGCTTCTGGATAAGTTTGAACTGGTTGCCAAGGCTGATTACGAAGCCCAAGTAGCGCTTCTTGAAAATATGCAGGCCCAACTTAAAGACTTAGAAGAACGGCTTGCGGTCTTGGAGCAAGAACAGGCGGACTGAACGCCTGCACCAGCAGCACCACCGCGATGGGCGCCACAGCAATTCTCACACGAGCAGTGGTTGGGCTGCAGGCTCATGCGGTAACCGTTGAATGTCATATTGCAGCAGGTTTACCCCGAACCACCATTGTGGGTCTTGCTGAGGGTGCAGTTAAAGAGTCTAGAGACCGCATTAAGAGTGCCCTTCGAACCTGCGGGTTCCATTTTCCGCGAGGTCACGTCATCGTCAATCTCGCGCCAAGCCATCTCACTAAGAGCGGTAGCAGTTATGACCTTCCCATTGCTCTGGCAATTCTATGTGCCAGCGATCAGATTGAGATAAGCGATGCCGCGCGAACAGAATTTGTTGGCGAACTCGGCTTGTTTGGTGAAATTCGCCGCATTGACGGGCTATTGAGTTGCGCATTGGCGTGCCAGAAAGCGCAGCACGGGTTGTATTTACCCGCCGCCAATGAGCCCGAAGCGGCATTGGTTAAACAGGGCAAATTACGCATTGCTGCCCACCTTCTGGACCTGTGCGGCCACTTAAGCGGTAAGGCATCATCAAGCGTGAAGGCACCAGCGGCAGCGCCCGCTACACATCCGCACCCACTAGAAGCCACGTATACCCAGATCCTCGGACAAAGCGCCGCCAAACGGGCACTACTCATTGCTGCAGCAGGCGGCCACCATTTGCTGATGGTTGGGCCACCGGGAACGGGCAAAACCCTATTGGCAAAAAGCTTGGCGGACTTACTTCCGAGTCTCACCGATCAGCAAATGCTTGAAGTCGCAGCCGTATATTCAGCAGCGGGGATCCCTAGGCCCAACTACCACATGCCGCCATTCCGAGAGCCGCACCATTCCGCCACCGATGCCGCTCTGATCGGTGGCGGCCAGACCCCTACACCCGGCGAGGGCGCACTAGCCCACCATGGCGTGTTGTTTTTGGACGAGTTACCGCACTTCCGCGCCTCTGCAATCGACCTGCTGCGGGAGCCCCTTGAGAGCGGCGTAGCGGTGATTGCCCGGGCCCGGTACAAGGTGCGTTATCCATGCAAGTTTCAATTAATTGCCGCAATGAACCCCTGTCCTGCTGGGCGTGTCTGTTCCGAAACAAGCTGCCGTTGTGCACCAAACCAAGTCCAACGCTACCAAAGCCGCGTCTCCGGTCCATTACTCGACCGCATCGACTTACAGGTTAGAGTGCCCCAACTTAAGCATGAAACCTTGACCCGACTCGAACAGCAAGCTGACCGCGCCGAGACCATTGACGCTCTGCGCGACCAAGTGCAAGCAGCACGACTGTGCCAAGAGCGCCGTCAGGGTCACACAAACAACTGGTTGGCCGCCAAACATCTGCGGCATGAAATGACTGAAGCGGGATTGAGCAAGGATTTCCTAACCCAGGCACTGCAGCAGTTTCAACTATCTGCGCGGAGCTATCACAAGGTATGGAGGATTGCTCGCACCATCGCTGATTTAGAGGCCCAAGATAAGATAAGCCAAGCACATATGGTTGAAGCGCTGGGGTTTAGATCTCTGCCCTGGGATCAAGGCCTGAGATAATCAGAGGAATTTTTGCAATAAAAAAAGGCCTCCGAGGAGGCCTTTTGATCTGTTGTTAAAGCTGAGGGGGGGAGAGACTAGAAGCTTTTACCAACAGAGAGAACGATTGCTTCGCCATCTTCTGTAACGATGTCGTCATCTGGAAAGATCAAAGATATTCCAAAGTCGAGCTCTGCCACTGAAAAGCCGTAGTCCGCTTGAAAATACGCGCCTGCAAAGTCTTGACCGAAGCTGCCATAGGTCGCGGAGAATCCAGCACCGAGATCTGCAGACAGACCCGTGAAGCTATAGTCTTGCTCGCCAGCTGGATCGTCATAAGTGCCCACAGAATACTCAAGGCTAAGAGGGCCGTAGCCGACGTTAAAGTTGATCTCTTCGTAGGTGTTGTCGAATGATCCAGTGTAGTAATAACCGGTAAAGCCAACGCTAGCAGAGACATCGCCCATTTCAACGCCGTAGCCTAAGTAGCCGTCGACTTCGAGGCCCTCACCCACATCTGCGGTCCAAGCGCCCGCGTAAAAACCGCCTTCTTCAAAGTCGATGCCTGCGCTGGCTGATGAGCTCTTTTGGAAAAAGCCGCGGTAGTAATATTCAGATGCAAAGCCAACGTTGTACGACACGTCTGCGTGAGCAGCAACGGGAACCATAGCAGTACCAGCCATTGCGGTAGCTACAGATAAGATTTTCGCCATTGTTTTCATAGTTTCTCCTAAGGATTTTCGCGAAGTGTGCCCCTTTTTGTCATAGCGAGAGCACGCGCACTACCCCAAAGCAAATACGATGCCAGTTCTTGAATCTCCCTTTATTTCAGGGGTTTAAGCCAATTCTCTGGGAAACACCTGCGGTAGCTGCCCTGTTTGAGTGCTTGGTTTTTAGATATTTGCACAATTGTTGTGCGCGGCGGCGGCTCGGTTAAATCGAGCGCAGCTTCCGATCCACGCAGCATTTAAATCTACAGAGCTGATAGGTATTGTTCCAAACGCTCGCCATTCATCGCGAATGTGGATTTCATGCGCTCTGCCTCCTGCTCGATTTCCCCAATATTTACTGCGTCGCCAACTTGGATCACGCCGACCATGGCCATAACGACGTGAGGGTCACATTGATATACATAAACGCCTTCGGTCTGCAGAGTAACGCTGATGTCCTGGCTCATTTCCCCCGACCAAGACTCCGCTCCGGCGGGAATCATGCCCACTATTGAAGCTGCGTTATGAGCGAGGTCCGTCGCCCTAAAATGTATTGTGTCACCGACAGAAACCTTTAATACGGCCGGTTCAAAGACCATGCTGCCACCAGCCCCAGAATTAAGCATCTTGACCTCGTGTTCAGAACCTTTGGACAGAGTTACTTTCTCTATTTGCATAGAGGTCGGCGCCGGGGTGGCAATAGGAACCGCCTCGCTATTTTCAGACCTGCTAACAGAGCCAATGGGCTGTAATCGCTGGCGAATTTCCGCATCGGTCCCTGGAGGCGCAGCATTAACGACTAATCCCGCAACAAAAAGGGCTACTCCGGAGGCCAAAAATAATGGGCGTCTCAATCAAGTTCTCCTGGCTGATTTATATCTAGTGGTGTGCTGAGGAAGTTCTCAAACGATTAAGCCTGACAGGCGACATTGAGCGCGTTTTTTACCGGCTTTTTCTAATCTCTAAAGACTGAGCAACTTCATCGAGCGGACTCGTTATTATACCTCCGGACTCACGAAGCGTCGAATAACTCGCGACCGATTAACATGCGCCGAATTTCACTGGTGCCGGCGCCGATTTCGTAGAGCTTGGCGTCTCGCAATAGCCTGCCCGCAGGATAATCGTTGATATAGCCGTTACCACCCAAGGCCTGAATGGCCTGTAGCGCGTGTTGGGTGGCGCGCTCCGCGGCATAAAGTATGCAGCCAGCCGCATCAATTCGGGTGGTTCTGTCGTTATCGCAAGCCCCTGCTACTGCATATACATAGGCACGCGCTGCATTTGTTTCAGTGTATAGATCAGCCAGCTTGCCCTGCATCAGTTGGAATTCGCCAATGGGACGGCCAAATTGTTTACGTTCTTTAAGGTAGGGTGCCACCAGATCTAAGCACCCGCGCATGATGCCCAACGGGCCACCGGCCAGCACCACTCGCTCATAGTCGAGACCACTCATCAAAATACGCACGCCTTCGCCAACACGGCCGAGAATTTGTGTTTTTGGAACACGGCTGTCTACAAAAATAAGTTCCGCAGTGTCAGAACCGCGCATGCCCAGTTTGTCGAGCTTGGCTCCTGTACTGAAACCTATTTGTGACTTTTCGATTAGGAACGCTGTGATGCCTTTTGACCCCAAGCTTGGGTCAACTGTGGCGTAGACAACGAGCACGTCTGCTTGGGGGCCGTTGGTGATCCACATCTTGCCCCCATTCAAAATGTAGTCATCGCCGTCTTGCTGGGCTCGCAAGCCCATGCTGACCACGTCGGAACCAGAATTGTGTTCACTCATCGCTAACGCACCAACATATTCGCCACTAATCAAACTAGGCAGATAGGCTTGCTTCTGTGCATCTGTGCCGAAACGGGCCAACTGGTTAACGCATAAATTCGAGTGTGCGCCATAGGACAAACCAACCGCGCCCGAAGCCCGGCTAATTTCTTCCATCACTACCGTATGGGCAAGATATCCAAGATCCACACCTCCATAGGCTTCGGCCACCGTCATGCCAAGAACACCTAACTCGCCGAGCTTGGGCCAAAGCTCGCGGGGAAACTCGTTACTCCGGTCTATCTCCGCCGCCACCGGCGCGATTTCACGCGCACAAAAGGTTGCCACGCTGTCGCGCAACGCATCTATGGTTTCACCTAGGCCAAAATCAAAGTCCGGTAAGCTCATAGTGTTCCGTATTAGTTAGTCTTTATCGCCGGCCGCTGCTACCACTCTGGTACCGCTGACCCAGTCGTGAATGCAGCGTCTATCCGCGCGAAGACCAGTAAGCAGGTCAAGCGCAAGCAGATACCAAAAGCCAATCAACGTTGCGTGCATCAGTGGAAAAAAAGGCGCTCGCACAACAATCAGTTTCCACATAGCAGGCACCTGTCCTGACTCGTGGTCGACGATTTTAATCTTCACCAGCCTCTTACCCAAGGTTTGGCCGTACCGCCAAAGCAGTACTCCATTGACTAATAAATAGCCAACTACTCCTAGGAGACCCACCCGAAGCCACGGAAACCCGCCTGTCCATGCTTCGGCATTTTCTAGCGCGCCGGTGATCAGCATAATGATCATCGATACACTGGGTACGATAACGAAATCTACAGCAGCCGCAGTCACACGACGCCAGACAGCAGCATTCATATCACCGCGCTCCCGACCCTGCAGCATCCGCCGGCTCAGCTAATTGAAAAACCAAGAACGCGTTGCCGCTCTTCATGCCAACCCCAGAGTAACCAGAGCTGACCAGTAATAAATCATCAACAAGCAGCGGACCATGAGAGTCAATACTGCCGCCCTTGGCATCGCGCCCGTTGACCGTAGTAAAAGATTGCGCCGTTGTGTGGCGCCATAAAACAGCGCCGCTCAGCGCATCGTAGGCTTCTAGTTGTCCAGCAAGATCGCCGGCAACAACAACACCGTCGGCCGCCACTATTCCCGCCGATAGCCCCGGCCAAAACCCTAGCTCGGCTTGGGCTTGTTCACTAAAGTCCTTGGCCGCAAACCACTGCACCGATCCGTCATCAAGACTTAGAGCATACAGCCCTGGGGTTGGAGCTGTAGTAAGTTCTAGACCTGCGGGGAAGTCGCTTACTGGCACATACAGCAGACCACGCTGGATATCCGCAGCTAGACCCCAATGAATACCGCCCAGATATCCGCCACGACCAAACTTCTGGCTCCAGATACGTTCACCGGTTGCTGGATCAAGGGCGCTTACAGCACCAGATTTTTGCGCAACATACAGCAGTTCACGGCCCTGACTATCTTTCGCCAACAGTGGCGGTGCACCAAAGTCTAGATCTGGACCTTCTTGCTCTGGACAGTTGAGGCCGCCAGCAACGCACGCCATGTTAAACATATCATTGGCGGTGAACTGATTTACCCAGCGTCGCTGGCCCGTGTCCGCTTCTATCGCAAAAATAGCGTCACTGGTATCGGTTGCCGGAGCCGAATAATTTTCACCGGTGCCATAAAAAAGCAGTCCACGCCGGCGATCCAAAGTCGGCGCGCTCCATACCGGCGCGCCGCTTGGCCCCCACTTTTGCACGAACAGTAAATGCTTACCGGTAACTTGTGCCTCTTGCTCGATTGTCGGGAGGTACCAAAGCTGCTCGCCGGTTTCAGCATCAAGTGCCGCCATACCGCCGCTAGTGGTACAACACCCATAGAAAGGCAACATACTTAAACCGATTTCTTGACTGGAAATGGGAACATAAATTACGCCATCGGCAATCAGCGGTGATCCGGAATACAACGGCAACGGCTCGCTGTCGGTGCCGCGCTGCCAGAGCGTTTCACCGCTTGCGGCATGAATCGCAAACACGCCTTTTTCTCTATGCGCAAAGAATAGGGTCGGTCCAAAACGGGTATTCGCAGCGACAATACTGCTGGCAGCACCGCCTGCCGCCTCTTTATTACGCCACCGCACACAACCGCGTTCACGGTCGAGTGCCAACAAGCCGTTTTCGCCATCGCCAATATAAATAGTGTCTGCGGTGACCAGCGGATAAAATCTCGGTGCTTGGGTGCTGAGCCCGTAGGCCCACTTGAGTTGCAACAGATGCACATTGTCGGCATTGATTTGGCTATTTTCAGAGGTCACGTAACGCGTATTCGCCACATCAATGCCCCAGCTCGGTGGGAAAAATTTTTCTGTATTGGGGGCGCTAGCGCACTCTAATGCCCAGGCGTTACCACTGAAAAGCAGGGTGATCACGGCGATACGCACGTTACTTAACATTGCCATCATTGATCCTGTCGAGCGGGTTAACTTTGAGATCTTGCTGCACCTTAGATCAAACGGCTCTTGCTGGCCCACTCCAGAGTCGCGTCCAAACCAATCGCAAACTTACTTATTAGTTCATCAATCTGGTCTTCAGTAATCACGAGGGGCGGGCAGAACGCAACACTATCACCGAGGTTACGCAGAATAACGCCCGCGTCATGACACGCAGCAGCACAGTACGCGCCTACGCCTGCCGATAGTTCGAACGGTGTGCGCGGTTGCTTTTGTTTTACAAGCTCTACTGCGGCAATCAAACCTTCACCGCGCACCTCTCCAACCAGTGGATGGTCGGTAAACTCACGCAACCGCTGTTGGAAAATTTGCCCAACTTTGCCCGCATGAGTATACAGGTCCATTTCTTCCATAATTTCTAGGTTTCGCAATGCCACCGCCGCACATACCGGATGCCCAGAGTAGGTAAAGCCATGGCCAAAATTACCCAATTCATCAGAACGGCTCACAAAGGCGTCGTACATATACTCGGGTAACAACACCGCACTAATTGGCAAATAGGCAGACGACAACGCTTTCGCCAGACTCATGGTGGTTGGACGAATGCCGAAGGTCTGGGCACCGAAGGGCTGGCCAGTACGCCCAAAACCGCAAATTACTTCATCGTCAATAAATATGATGTCGTGCTTTCCCAGCAGTTGCGCTACGCGCGGCAGATAATCTTTAGGCGGCACCACCACGCCACCAGCGCCCTGGATAGGCTCGGCAATAAACCCCGCAATGGTGTCAGGGCCTTCTTGCAGGATCAGTTGCTCGAGTTCAGCGAGTAGTCGGTCGACAAACTGTGCTTCGGTTTCGCCGGCCATGCCCTCACTGTAAAAGTGCGGACAGGTCACATGCATAATCCCCGGCAGGGGTAAATCAAACTCTTTATGGAAGGTAGGAATACCCGTAAGAGAACCGCTGGCGACGGTAATGCCATGGTAACCACGCTTACGACTGATGATTTTTTTCTTTTCCGGCCGACCGATAGCATTGTTGTAATACCACAGCAGCTTAATCTGGGTATCGTTGGCATCGCTTCCAGATAAGCCGAAAAATACCCGCCCACCATCCATTGGCGCCATTTCGAGTAAGCGCTCTGCCAACATCACTGAGGGTTCATTAGTACGCCCGGCAAATAGCTGGGAGTAGCTCATTTTGCGCATCTGCTCTTCGGCAACCCGCGCAAGCTCGTCATTTCCGTAACCCAGGGCGGTGCACCAGAGCCCAGCCATACCCTCAAGATATTGCTTACCTTTATTATCCCAAAGGTAAACCCCTTCAGCCCGCTCATGGACTACCGGACCCTGTTGACCGTGCTGCTTTAAATTTGTCGATGGATGCAACAGCGTGCGCAGATCTTTGGCCTCAATAGAGTCTGGTGCAAATTCGTTATGCAGGTTAAGGCTTTCTGATCCGGTGCGCGGAGTGGTGTAAGTCATGCTCTGACTCCTGAATTTTTTCGCTATATCAATTCGGCGGCCTGCAGGTCGAATTCCCGCATCACTTCGTCCGCATAGTCAATGCGGCCAGTCAGTGCTTGGGAGTCCCCATGGCACAATCTCAAACAGGCCTCGGCCATATGCTCGACAGGCGTTACTCGGTCCTCGTTCTCCGAATTTATTAACTTATGGTGCATAACGCCTGGAGTTGCCACCAGCCCCGGAGAAATGACGTTCACGCCAATCCCCTGGTCGTAGGTTTCTTGCGCAAGACCCGTGGTAAAGCGCTCCAATGCCGCTTTACACATGCCATAAACCGTACCGCCACGCCCGGATAGTGTTTTTTCGGGATGAATCGCCGCGTGGGAAGATATGTTTAGGATCCAACCCAAACCTTTTTCCTGCATGCCGGGAAGCACGCGCTGTGCCAATTCAAACGGTGCCCAAACCTGCACGTCGGTCATGAGTCGGAAGCGTTTCTCAGGAAAATCTTCCACGGGGATAAAGTACGTGATGGCCGCATTGTTGACTAAAATGTCTACCGAGCCGAACTCCGCTTCAGCAGCAGCGATTAACTGCTCGCGATCTTCCGCCGCTGCCAGATCGGCTTTGACCCCTAGGGCTTCGCCTCCTGCTGCGCGAATCGCCGCCACGGTTTCATTAATAGTTCCGGGTAGGTAGTGCTCACCACTGTCAACAGTGCGTGCGGAAACAACAACCTTGGCCCCCTCCATGGCAAATCGCCGCGCAATGGCATCACCAATGCCTCTACTGGCACCAGTTACCACTGCCACCTTGCCGGCCAGCAGACCGGCCGGATTTACCTTGCTCTTGCTCGACTCGCTCATTGTTCCCCCCTCGCTAATCTTTTGCTGCGTTCGCTAGTGCATCCACTGTCTGGCTTCAGAGTCGTTAAGGTATACCCTATGTAAACGCTTGCCCAGCCCAGTGAGCACCTCGTAGGGAATGGTTTGCGCTTGAGTGGCAATGTCGTCAACGCAAATATTCGCACCCATAACCTCGACCCAATCACCCACCGCGACATCAACTTCAGACGCATCTGCATGCAGCATATCCATGCTAACGCGGCCGCGAATAGCACAGTGTTGCCCTTGCACAAAAACATGGCCTTGATTGGACAGTAATCTAGGAACGCCATCGGCGTAGCCAACTCCAACAATCATGATCCGCTCGTCGGCAATAGCTGTATAGGTGCCGCCATAACCTACCGGCATCCCAGTTTGGAGATTTCGCACCTGCAAAACCTGACCAAACACACTCGCGACAGGCCGAAGCCCGACATCACTGGCACGGCCAGTAGCCAATGGATTACCGCCGTACAAACCAATACCCGCTCGACCCAGCTGCTGAATCCCCGCTGGCAGCGCAACACCACTTATGCACGCCGCCGAGTTATGCAAACTCAAGCGTAATCCAGACCGGTGTTGTAGAAGCTCGGTATAAACACCTATTACGCGATCGGTTTGCCATTGAGTAAAGTCATGTCCAAGCTCATCCGCTCGTGCAAAATGGCTCAGTAACAGGCATACATCTATTGCATGATTCTGCAACGCCAGAGCAATTTCCTCGGCGCTCAATCCAAGCCTTGCCATGCCGCTATCAAGTTGTAGCGCCGCTGGTAAACCACTTGGACTCCACAAAACACACTGATCAACACTGTTAAGCACTGGACATAAATTCTGCGCGCGCAGGGTGGCGAAGGAGGATGAAAATACCCCCTCTAAAACGTATATCTGCGCGTCCGGCAACACACTACGCAATGCCACGCCCTCTGCAGCCTGAGCGACAAAAAACTCACGAC
Source organism: Gammaproteobacteria bacterium (assembly GCA_002684495.1). GTDB lineage: Bacteria > Pseudomonadota > Gammaproteobacteria > Pseudomonadales > Azotimanducaceae > UBA4421. Next base: position 61,220 of record NYVG01000005.1, read on the forward strand.
ACCCCTCAGCCCACAGCGCTGTGGCGACTTCATTAGCGCCTAGACCATAGGCATCGGCCTTGACCACCGCGGCTAAGTTTTGCCCATTGCCGGCCTGCAACACGCGATAATTGTGCGCTACAGCAGCGAGGTTTATTTGCAGACGTCCGCTCACGTCACTAAGGCAGGGTGTTGATGTAAGCGACCACGTCGCGCATTGCCTGTTCGGTCGGCAGCGTCATGATCATGCTGCGCATTTGTCTGCCGCCGTGATCCGCGTCATGGTAGCCGCGCTGGCCTATTTTGAATTTCTGCAGCTGCGCCAATAAATACCAATCGCTCTGGCGGGCGAGCCGGGGCGCAGCCATCGCCTCGATCCCTGCACCTTGCTCTCCGTGACAACTGGCGCATGTGGCATAAAGCTTCTTCCCAGCCTCAATATCCCCCGTGATGGTGGCCTTAGGGGCCTGATCTCGGAACGTGCCTATATAGGCCACTAGGTCTGCTAAAGCCTGCTCGTCCCGAAATTGCGGGCCTCTGGACATTGCTGCCATTTGCATACCTTGCATATCACCTGAGGCTGCACCCCGAGCACCCTGTTGAAACAACTCTAGCTGCCGCAACACGTACCAAGACATTTGACCGGAAATTTTTGGCGCCTTCATCGCCGGATTACCGGCGCCTGAAACACCATGACATGCAGTGCATACTGGATAAAGACTTCTGCCACGGTCGGCATTACCGGCTTCATTGGCGAAAAGCGTGCCCAACGGCACACACCAACAAACAATCCAAAGCAGTGATCTACTCATGGCTTTTTGCTAAAGCTCCTATTCATTTTCATTGCGACTCTTAACCCCGAGGCGGCTGAGCCGTAGACTGTCAGTTACTATAACGATGGCCCTTTTGCGGTACCACCTAACCACTCGGCTATTGGCCGTCATACAACCATTGCAACGGATGTCTTTATGCCTTCACAGCAACCCGCAACTGCACCGAGTCTTGAAAATCGCGTGATCACATTGCAACACGACTCGTCGGTATTAGCGAACAATCCACTGGGCGACCCCAGTCGGCGTCCGATCAATGTGTACCTACCCAAGGCCTATTACAATCGCCAACGCAAAAATCGCCGCTTCGCCGTACTGTACAGTCTGGCGGGATTTACCGGTGCTGGGCCCGGTCAACTAAATTGGAAGGGCTTTGAGGAAAACCTAGTAGAGCGGTTGGAACGCCTGATCAGCAGCGATCAAATGGCACCTAGCATTGTCGTATTTCCTGACTGCTTTACCGCGTTCGGCGGTACTCAATACATCAATTCCAGTGCCGTCGGTAATTATGCAGATTACATCAACACAGAATTAGTGCCGTTGATCGATCAAGAATTTCGCACTAAGGCAGCACGCGAGCATCGTGGTTGCTTTGGCAAATCATCAGGTGGCTATGGATCACTGATGTTGGCAATGCGCTACCCAAAACTCTGGGGTGGCGTGGCTAATCACAGTGGCGACGCCTACTTTGACTTTGTTTATCGCAGCGACTGGCCCGGAGTGCTGACTCATCTGCAACGTTATGCTGCTGCACCGCGAGGAAAGTCGCGCACTACCGGTTTGGGTCAGGCTGGTCGATTGGGCGAGGACGACGGACGAGTCGAGCGCTTTTTAAATACTGTTTGGTCCCGACCCCGCGGAGGCGCCGAGCGTCTTAGCGGCGATGAAATGATGGCGCTAATGCTTCTTGGGATGGCTGCAAGCTATGACCCAGATCCGGAAGCAAAGAATGGCTTTCGCCTGCCTTTCGACCTGCAATCAGGTCAGCTAATTCCAGAGCGTTGGCGCGCTTGGTTAAAGCACGATCCCATTAATCAGATTAAACGCTATGCACCCAACCTGAAAAAACTAAGTGGTTTATTCATGGATTGCGGTCGCCGAGACCAGTTTCATATTCACTACGGCAGCCGACAGCTTTCACAAGCAATGCTTGAGGCCGATATCAAGCATCATTATGAAGAGTTCGACGGTACCCATTCCGGTATCGATCACCGTCTTGATATCAGTCTGCCGTATTTAGCTAAACGTTTGCGTTAGCAGCAAGCAGTTTAGTTAGGGTCGTATCGATGCGACAAAGCGCCGGCATTTGCAGCGCTTGCAGCGCAGGTGCTGGATCAATGGCGTCGTCATGATCAAGAACACCCAGCATGGCAGTGGTTAACGGTGGGTTCGCCAATAACGCCTGCATAATTGCAGCCAGCGCGTAGCCAAGGGTAATCGGCAACCCCACCACCGAAGTAGTTCGGCCCATGCTTTGTGCCGCGCGCTGCAGTAACTCCCTGCGGCTAAGAGATTCTGCTCCTGCGAGATCCAGGCCGCCGGCGTACTTCAGAGTTGCCGCTTGGCCGATGGCCGTGATCACATCACCGGCATAAATTGGCTGCTCTAAACTCGTCGGGCGAAATGCGAAACTACGCACTTGTGCTGCACGGCTCAACAAAGCACCGCTAGCATAATCGCCTTCCCCCAGCACCATGGGTACGCGTAGCACACAGGTAGGGGTGCTGGCGCTCAATAGAATTTCTTCAGCACGGCCTTTTGACGCCAAACAGGCATTGGACGAAACCGCACGTGAACCCAATATCGATAAGTAAGTGAGATGTTCAATACTGGTTCCATCGCAGACTTTCGCCATTACCCCAGCGCTTGCTTCGTGGGCCTCAGCGTAAGTGGCCGACTTAGTCGCCTTTAAAATGCCAACCAAGTGCAGCGCTCGGGTACACCCTTGAGCCGCCTCCAACAACGCCGCCTGATCTGTGTAATCCAATACCGCCACATCCAGCCGCGCACTCTGTTCGGTTGTTAACTCAATGGCGGCCAACTGCCTGGCCGCGCGGTCGCTGCGCACTACGGCGCAAATACGATCTTCAGTGGCGCTGAGGGTCGCCGCAATAAACCGCCGACCCAGATTGCCGTTTGCGCCGGTAACTAGCCATTGCTGCGCATCTGCCTTGTGCATGAATTACTCCTAGGTTTCGCAAAAAAGTCGAGGATAGCGCCTATTCAAAAAATGACCTGATAGTTATGACAACTCGACCTGCGAGTTATTTTAAGTATGATCGGCGACTGTCTTAAGCTTATTCTCACTGCCCCCACCTGGATAGTCACTGAACCATGCGCACTTTGTCTCTCAACGTTGGTTTTTTTGTTTGCGCTTTTGCAACCGCCGCCTGTTCCGGCCCAATAGGCCCTATCGCAGGAGGCGCGCTGGAGGGTAATCAACAGCCTTGGCCGCAACAGTGGGAATTTGCGGATGATTGCGAAAACGTGCTTTTACAAACCAATTCTGCCGATCCTTACTCCGTTACCTTGTGGGGCGTCAGTATCGGCAAAAACTTCTATGTCGCTTCCAGTGACCAAGCCACAAAGTGGGCAACCAACCTGGATAACGACCCAGCCATTATCTTGGGCATAGAGGGCAATTTATACGCTGGCGCAGCACAGCGTGTCGCTGACCCAACAGAAATTGCCGAAGTGCTGGAAAAATACTCGCTCAAGTATGATTTCTATCTCGAGGAGAGCGAAGAGGCCAAGGGTGTAATTTACCGCCTAAACCCTGAGCCTGAGTAACGCCTGTGAGTGCCAGCGGCGTTTTAACTTGGGCGAATGCCCTTACCTTAAACCGCCTGCTGCTTTGCTTACCCCTGTACTTTCTAATAAGCAGTGAGTCGTGGCTGTGGGCTTCGATTTGTCTGTTCTTCGCAGTAGTAAGCGACATTTTTGATGGCAAAGTCGCTCGCAAGCAAGGTAATACTAGCCCCTTAGGCGGCTTTTTCGATCACGCCACCGACGCGCTCTTTGTAACCACCGGCTGCTTAGCTTTAGCCCAGTCCGAACTCATAAGTTTTTGGCTGGTATGGCTGATACCCATCGCCTTCGTCCAATACAGCCTAGATTCGCGAATTCTTTCTGGTCATGCGCTGCGCAGCAGTGCCCTAGGTCGCGCCAACGGCATCGGTTACTTTGTGCTGGTCTGCAGCGCCGTTGGCAGTCGCCTTTTAGAGTGGACTTGGCTGCAAAGCATCATTCCTATGTTCAGCTGGGCACTGGTCGCCAGTACCGTTGTGTCTATTGCCGACCGCCTACAGGCCACGATTCGCGCCACCCGCCAGCAGTGACCTGCAAGGCTAATCCGCTATGCCCCTGCAATGGCATAAGCATGGGCCTTAAATTCATGACTGAACGGATGCCAAAAACCCGGCATCCGTTGGGTCAGGCAGAATCCAGTGATGCCAGCATTCGGCGCCATCCAACTGTGAGTGCCCGCCATACCGCCCCAATGATATTCATCTTGGGCCGTTGACGGTTCTGTCGGCTGCGGCGTTTGCTTTAGAGCAAAGCCTAGGCCGAACGTGGTCCCGGGCATTGACCACATGGGAAAAGTCACATGAACCCCCGAGGCTAATTGATTTTTGCGCATTGCCTCGAGGGTGGCAGGGTTCAATAAACGCACGCTCCCGTATGCGCCACCGCCTACGATCATTTGTAAAAATTTCACATAGTCCGCAACCGTTGAAACCAGGCCACCACCACCACTCAATAAAGGTCGCAGTTTGTTGTACTGGCCATTAACCGGATCGTCAGCTTTAACTAAGCCCGGTTTCATTGGGTCAAGAAAATCCGTCGGTGCATATTGCGTGATAAAGCGGTGGGTTTTTTCAGGCGGCACCCAAAACCCTGTATCGGCCATGCCTAGTGGCGCAAAGATCCTCTGTTGCAGAAATTCATCGAACTTTTGGCCAGAAAGTACCTCGACCAGCCGCGCACAAACATCCGTGGCTACCGAATAACGCCAACTTGTACCCGGCTCATAGGCCAAGGGCAAACGTGCAACGCGGTCACAAAACTCTTCTAGATCAATGCTGGAGTCAGCCAAAACATTCAGCCCGCCCTGCAAATAAGCTTGATCGATGACCGAATTGGGCTCGATAAAACCATAAGAAAATCCGGCGCTATGGCTCAAAATATGTCGGATTAAGATCAGCTGCTGAGCCGCAATCGTATCCTCTGCGGTTTTAGCGTCGGGCTTCAAGACCGATAACCCGTCAAATTGCGGCATGTACTTGGCCAGGGGATCGTCGAGATCGCATAGACCCTCTTCGTAGAGCATCATCAATGCCACCGAGGTAACCAGTTTGGTATTGGAATACATTCGGTAAATGGCATCGGCGCGCAACGGCTCCTTACTCTCCAAATCCATATAACCCAAGGTTTTGTAGTCGATAATTTCCTGTCCCTGCATTACCAAGGTGGCACAGCAAGACAGGATATTTTGCTCTACATAAGCGTCCATCCGCTCATGCATGGGCGTAAAATCAAGTGCAGTGGCTTTAATGTCCATTCCAGTATCCCTTTTAAAATTTCTAGGTTGGCGTTAAGGGCGCGCAGTAAATTGCTGCAGCACGGTGTAATAGATTTTCACTCCCCGTCGCAGCTGCTCCACCGCAAGCCGCTCGTCGTTACCATGAACGCCGCTAAATTCTCTGGGTGCAAAAGCAAACGGCGAATAGCCGTAACTGGTGATGCCGAGATCCCGAAAAAAGTGCGAATCGGTAAAACCGCCCGCTACAGTTGGAATCACCGTAGCACCAAAAAACTCATCCGCGACGTTTTCAAGCACCTGAAATAATGGCGTATCCGTTCTACTAACCGCCGGCGTAAAGCCCATTATTTTATCAATGGTTATGCGCGGGTCATTAATGATTGCTGTCAACTCCTGCAGAAAAGCGTCGGGATCCTGATCAGGCAAGAGCCGACAATCTAATTCGGCATGGGCTTCAGCCGGAACCACATTTATTTTTGAGCTGCCCTGTAAAGTGGTTATAGAGCAGGTGTTGCGCAACAGCGCATGGCCACCCGGATTGCGCAATTTCATTTCTAGGAGATAGTCACTGTCGTTAACCGCATCGCGAATATTCGGCGCAGCAGGCTGGCCAATTGCAATTTGGTAGGGTGCCAAGCCTTCGAACATTGTGGCGACAGGCTCAATTACCCGCACTGGAAACTCTGTTTCACTGATGCGCTTGAGACCGCGAACAAGTCGTGTCACTGAGGTCTGCATTTGCGGCGCGGAGCCATGGCGGGGGCGGCCGGTCGCCGTCAGCCGCAGCCACAATGGCACTTTTTGTGTCACCTCGACTAACACCGCGATTTGATCACCAAATACACGGCCTGAGCCTCCCTCATTAAGGACATAACCTACATCAGAAAACAGCCCAGGACGGTTCTCAATCAGCCAGCCAGCACCGAAAAAACCACCGGCTTCTTCGTCCGCTGTAGCAAGCAACATAACATCTCTATTCAGTTCCGCGCCGCTGGCAGCTAAGGCGAGGAAGGCTTGCAGCTGAGCAATACCCAAGCCTTTCGTATCAATGGCGCCACGCCCATATACAAAGCCGCCCGCTACATCACCGGACAATGGTTCAAAGCTCCAGTGCTTTCGATTGGCAGGCACCACGTCAATATGATGCAACAGGACAAGGGCCGGTTGTTTATCTTCTCCAGCCGCCGCGACACCGGGTATGCGTGCCCATAGATTGCCACGCCCGGGCGCAGACTCCGCAGTTTCATATGCTATGCCAGCAGCGTCTAGCAGCGAACTGATGTAACGAACACCTCTAGACTCGTTACCTGGCGGATTGATCGTGTCAATTTGCAGGTAGGCAGAGAGCCGCTCAACCGCCTCGTTGGCATAGTCATCTATGGTCTTTGCATAAGCCGCTGTGGTGACGCTTAAACTCATACACAGCGCCAGTACTATCCGCTTAACTTGGGCCATTAAGTTGTTCCTTTAACATTTGGGCCGAGTCCAAGGTTGCGCAAACAATACCCTGGCGAAAATTCCACGAACACCGGCCACCTCCGAGTCTCGAGCACAACAAGACCTTGCCGCACAGATGCCACTATACTGTGTTTAAGTAACGATCATGCATCCACGCACCGCATTCAATCATAAGGGGAATTATTATGCGCATTGCAACTTTGTTGAGTTATGCCGGCGGCTTTAAAGAAGCCGTCGCCGAAGTTAAAGCCTTGGAGAAAGCGGGGTTGGACGTAGTTTGGGTACCCGAGGCCTATTCATTCGACGCGCCAAGCGCCATGGGCTATATCGCTGCTGAAACAGAACGGGTCACCATCGCCTCTGGCATATTGCCTATTTATACCCGCACACCGAGCCTGCTCGCCATGACAGCGGCAGGCATCGATTACCTTTCCGACGGACGCGCAATGCTCGGATTGGGAGCATCCGGGCCCCAGGTTATAGAGGGATTCCACGGCGTCCCGTATACCGCGCCAGTTGCACGAACGCGCGAAGTGATCGAAATCTGCCGCCAAGTTTGGCGCCGCGAGCGGGTTCAGCACATGGGCAACCACTATCAAATTCCACTGCCCCAAGACCAAGGTACTGGCTTGGGTAAACCGCTGAAACTTATCAATCACCCCGTGCGCGATGAAATTCCGATCGCCATCGCCTCCTTGGGTCCGGCCAGTGTCGCTGCTACAGCCGAACTTGCCGATGCCTGGCTACCGGCTTTTTATACTCCTGAAGCAGCGCAGGCGGTTTGGGGCGACGCCCTAAGTAAGGGCAACGCGCTACGCGATCCCAATCGCGCACCATTGGAAGTATTTGCCGGCGGCTCCGTCGCCATCGGCCCGGGTATGGAGCATCATCGAGAGCGAGCAAGAGCCGGGGCGGCGCTGTACATCGGCGGCATGGGAGCGCGTTCTAAGAACTTCTATAACGATATTTTCTCCCAGAGCGGCTACGCTGCGGAGGCCAAGCAGATTCAGGATTTGTATTTGGCTGGCCGCAAAGATGAGGCCGCGGCGGCGATTCCAGAAGATTATCTAGCAAAAAGCGCACTCATCGGCGACGAGGGATTTGTGCGCGAGCGCCTCCACGCGCTGCAGGAATCTGGCGTCAACGCACTGAACGTCAGCTTCATCGGAGCAGATGCCAAAGAACGGGTTGCGCAATGCGCAAAGTTACGCAACCTGGTCGACGCGCTTTAATCTCAGGGGTCGGATCCGGGCACCCGGATCAGTCCTTCCTGCACAGTAGACGCCACTAGAGTACCGTCTTCGCTAAAAATGTTGCCGCGGGTGAACCCGCGCGCAGCACCGGTGCTGGGCGAATCCACTGCGTATAAGAGCCATTGATTGATCTCACATGGCCGGTGAAACCACATCGCATGATCAAGACTGGCCACCTGCATTTGATCGCGCTGAAAGCGCCCACGGTGCGGTAGCCGCGCAGTGCCCAACAGCGCAGTATCCGACTCATAGACCAATAGGCAGGCGTGCAATGCCGGGTCGGCTGGCACTTCACCGGTAACTTTGAACCAAATAAACTGCTCTGGCGGCTGGGGCGTTTCCGACTGCAATCTGCGAAATTCGTGACGCCAAGTTATGAACGCGTCCTCCAGCAATCTGGCGGGTATTTTCTCGGCCGGAGGCGGCTCTAAGTCGGGCATCGGAGTTTGGTGGCTGAGGCCATCCTGTAGCCTCTGAAACGATGCATCCATACTGAATATGATCTCGCCATTCTGTGTCACCAATACCCGACGGGTAGAAAAAGAGCCGCCATCGCGGGTTCGCTCAACACGAATTATTGCCGGCACTTTCGGCGTTCCTGGTCGCAGAAAATAGCCATGCAAAGAATGAATACAGCGCTCTGACTCCACCGTATGCTGGGCCGCCATAAGCGCTTGAGCCATGATCTGACCACCAAACAGGCGTTTTATTCGACTGGCCGGATGGCGAGCTCGAAAAATACTTTGATCGATCTGCTCTAGTTCCAGCAGGTCTAGGAGTTCCGTCAGTTTGTCACTCATCACTACGGGCAACGCTAAGAGTCAATTGCCGCAATACGGACCGTAAAACGGGTCATCGACAAGAACTTGGCGCCGACCGTTCTGGTCAATCATATCGGCATAATTCCACAGCAGATTCGACGAAAGATCTGCTTGATGGAGCGGGTTGTGCAAAGCGTCGAGCATGACCTCAGCATCTTCGGGCAAAAACAAATCCTCTGGAATCGCACACAGCATATCTAGAGCATCACGCACGGCAGTGTCACTGGGTTTGCACTCAGCCCGCTGCTCTAAAGCCCAAAGCCACATTGCTTCGCTGGCTAATTGCTCGGCCTGCCATGCCAATAGGTGCTCAATCAACACCGCTCTCGTCAATTCTTTCATAAGTCTTTTTCCATGAATTATCAGGCGCCGGATAATCTCTATATTGTAGAACGTTCTAACCGCTAGGGACAAAAACCACCGTCACAGAACAATTGCACCACCACCAGCAAGCGCACAGAATTGGTCCATGACTTTTCATTACCTAGCCATTCTTCTGCGTAAATTCACGGCCCCATTAACAGGTTTGCTGTTATGCGCAATTAGCGTCAACGCCATAGCCAAACAGCCGCCTGAATTTGTCGGCACTTGGGCGTTAAATCAGGCCGAGACCGAGCTATTACGCGATGATCTAGACGAAAAAACGTTAAAAATCCCTACCGCTGGACGCGCGCAAATTTCAGTGATGGGTATTCCATTACCTGGCGGCGGTGGCAGTGCACGCAGCGGCCACTCGCCGCTTACCGCCAAACAGCCCGAGGTTTTGCGCTGTAAAACAATGACAATTTCCGCTCGCGAGAACCTTATTGAACTCTTTTACCCCGATTTGGATCCACAGGAACAGCGGGAAACCCTGCGTGCCAGCCACTATCGCGGTCGCGACAGCAAATGGAGTCGAAAACGCCTGCAGCAGAAATATAAAACCTCCGAACGCAGCGTCAGTAAGAAGTGGTCCATGCGCAAAGATGGCCGCTTATTAGTTGAAGTGGCGATCAAGCACAAAAAAGCCAAGAAACTTACCTTTCGCAGGGTATTCGATCGAGTGGCCGCAAAATAACGCCCAAGCCGAATAGCGCAATTCATAATGCACAGCTACATCCTGCCAACTAAGGTTTGCGAATTTCGTTATGTGCTGGGGTCTGGCCCCGGAGGTCAACACGTCAACAAGACCGCCACCACTGTGGAATTGCGCGTGCCATTGCCGAAACTCGGTTTGCCACCAGGCGTCATGAGGCGCCTACTGGCACAACAGTCAGGCCGCATAAACAAAGCGCGCGAGCTTATCGTGCAAGCGAGTAGCCACCGCTCGCAGCTGCAAAATAAAGAGGAAGCGGTGCGCCGGGTGGAAAAGCTCATCACGACCGCATATCAAGTACCAAAGCAGCGACAGGCGACTAAACCGACTGCCGCCTCCAAACGCCGCCGCGTTGATAAAAAAAAGCGGCGCGGCAGCGTTAAAACCCAAAGACAAAAGCCCTCTGTCGACGGTTAATGGTCGCAGTGAGGCCGGCTTACATCCAAATCATGTCCACACTCGGGTAGGAATACCGGCTATGCCTAGCAACGCCCCATAGGTACACTCCGATTCGAGGAAAACTAAAAATGGAGGGGTTTGTGTTGCACAACACCAGATCATTATGGTTGGCTCGCATCGGCGCGCTAACTGTCTACGTATCGTTGTTAGTCGGCTGCGGTGCAGCTGAGGACAACAGCTCGGAGAGTCCAGCAGCCGCAAGCACAGTAACAAGCAATGCGGCATCGGGCATTAATGGCGAAAGCATTATTCGCGGCGAAGCTAGCAACTGGCTATCCAATGGCCGCACTTATGATGAACAACGCCACAGCCCGCTGGACCAAATCAATTTACAAACTGTCAACGACCTGAGCCTTGCTTGGTATTGGAGTACTGGAACCAAGCGCGGTTTAGAGTCCACCCCCATCGTTATCGATGGCGTGATGTTCAACTCCGGGGCCTGGTCCATGGTTTGGGCACACGATGCAAAAACCGGCGAATTGCTGTGGGAATTCGATCCGCAGGTCGATCGCGAATGGGCACGTTACGCTTGCTGTGACGTAGTGAATCGCGGCGTGGCGGCATGGAAGGGCAAGATCTACGTTGGCACCATCGACGGCCGTTTGATCGCCTTAGATGCGGCCACCGGTGAGCCCGTTTGGGACATCAATACCCTCTTGCCCGATCGCCCATACACCATAACCGGGGCGCCACGTATCGTTAAAGACAAAGTCGTGATCGGTAATGGCGGTTCGGAATATGGGGTGCGCGGCTACGTCACGGCCTACAACACCGAGACCGGTGCCGAAGAATGGCGCTTTTATACGGTACCCGGCAATCCGGCCGATGGCTTCGAATCCGACGCAATGCGCGAAGCGGCCAAAACATGGATTGGCGGTGAATGGTGGAAAGTTGGGGGCGGCGGCACCGCTTGGGATTCCATGGCATTCGACCCCGAGTTAAACCTGTTATATATCGGCACCGGCAATGGTGCGCCGTGGAACAGATACATCAGAAGCCCCGGCGGCGGCGACAATTTATATCTTTCCTCTATCGTCGCCTTGAACCCGGATACCGGTGAGTACGTCTGGCACTATCAAACCACGCCTGGCGATACTTGGGACTACACCGCGACCCAACACATGATCCTTGCTGATATCGAGATCAATGACGAACCTCGAAAAGTCATCATGCAAGCACCGAAAAATGGCTTCTTCTACGTGCTGGATCGAACTAATGGCGACTTCATCTCTGCCGAGGCCTATGTGCCAATGAACTGGGCAACCCATGTTGATCCAGAAACCGGCCGCCCGGTAGAAAGCCCAGCGGGAAATTACGCAAACGACAGCAAGCGGGTAAAACCAGGTCCGCTGGGTGGGCACAATTGGCATCCCATGACCTATCATCCGGAAACCGGCTTGGTGTACATACCCGCATTAGACTTGCGCTTTGACTATGCACAAGACAATGCATTCAAGCATTCCCCCAAAGACTGGAACCTCGGTACCGACTTTAAGGAAACCATCCCCACTGCAGACCCTGCCGAGCTAATTGATAATCTGCAGAGCATTCGCGGCTTCCTATCTGCTTGGGATCCGGTATCGCAAAAAGAAGTTTGGCGTGTTGAACACGCCACCACTTGGAATGGCGGTTTACTGTCCACTGCCGGTGGGTTGGTCTTTCAAGGCCGGGCGGACGGCCAATTTGCAGCTTATCGCGCTGACAGCGGCGAGTTGGTTTGGGAATCACCCGTTGATGTGGGCATCATCGCCGCGCCGGTGAGTTATGCCATTGACGGCGAGCAATACATTTCCGTGGTCGCTGGGTGGGGAGGCGCCTATGCACTTACTTCAGGTGCGCCACGGCATAAGGGTAATGTGCTTACCGAAGGCCGAATTCTGACCTTTAAGTTAGGTGGTGAAGCGCAACTTCCAGAGACACAAATCACCTATCTGAATGTGCCTGAACCACAAAAAATGGACTATACGGCAGAGCAACGAGCAGAGGGGGAGCTACTCTTCGCCCGCTACTGCGCGGTCTGTCATGGCCCTGGCGCGGGTACCGTAGGACCGATTCCAAATCTTCTTTACTCCGGTGAGGATGTGCACGCAATCTGGGACGGTATCGTCGTAGGCGGCGCGCTAGCGCACAAAGGCATGCCTAAGTTCGACCACGCAATGGATGCGGCAGGCGCCCAGGCGGTTCGGGCTTATGTCATTGATACTGCGAAGAACACTATCGCTTTGTGTGAATCTGAGCTGCTGGTTCAATACCCAGAGCTCTTGAATCCTGCCTGTCAGATGTCAGTGGCGACTACCGCAGAGTCTGCTGGCCGCTAGCTAAGCGCATAGCCCCGCAAACCTCCAGGTTTGCGGGGCTTTCTATTTTGCTGGGTGCTGGGTGCTGGGTGCTGGGTGCTGGGTGCTGGGTGCTGATTATTATGCCGCTCTGTACCGCAGCACAGGCGCGGTAAACTTTGCCCCTTCAGTCCCCGTTGGCCGNCTGTTCTTTGGCNACCAAAAAGTCCACTACCTTCAACATCGCCACGTTACCGCCGGCTGACTCTGCGTCAACTCGATACTTACCATTGACGATCATAGTCGGCACACCCGTGATGCCGTAACTACGGCTTTTGCCACGAGATTGCATCACTCGGCTTTTCACCGAGAAGGCACGAAACACTTTCTTAAACGTATCCACATCTACGCCACCATGACGCTGAAATAGTTGCGCCATGGCATCTTCATCGCGAAAGTCTAGGCGCTCTACATGCACCGCTCTAAACAGGGGCTCGTGCATTTCTTCCTCTACGCCTAACGACTGAGCGGTGTAATAAGCTTGGGCCAGTAGTTGCCAAGCTGGATTGAAGACTGCTGGCAGACGCACGAAATCCACCTTATCACTTTGGGCCTTATGCCAGTTCGATAACATTGGGTCGAAGGTATAACAATGGATGCACATGTATGAAAATACTTCGACCACTTCCACTACTGACTCAGGAGCCGCTGTGGCCACCGGCGTTTCTAATACCGCGTAATGCTGGCCCGCGATAAATTGCTCGCCCGCATCTTCTGCCTGGCCAAAAGTTTCTGCCTGTAACCCGAGCGCCCAAGTGGCGCTTGCTATAAGCGTTAGGGCCTTTACGCCGCANCGAATCTTGCGTCCGAAATGAATCATGTCTCTCTCAAACTCGCGGCTGCGGGTTAGGGCGTTAAACCGTGGATGTAGTCTGCCAAAACCTTGATCTGGCCNTCGGTGAGCCCTGATGCAACATTACGCATCATTGCCCCATATTCTTCATCTGAAGCCCGTAGGCCCTCGCGATATGCAGTTAGCTGCGCAACTGTATAGCCGACTGACTGACCGCCAATCANTGGAAATCCAGCTTGATCGTTACCCAGGCCACCTGGACCGTGACAAGCGGCACAGGCCGCGACACCGCGGTCGGCGATACCGCCCTTGTATATCATGCGGGCAGTTTTAATGTCCTCATCACTGCCAACGGCTTCACCGACCTTGCCTGGCAAGCTGGCGTAGTAGGCAGCGAGATCCTCTAGATCCTGGGCACTTTTGCCAATCAATTGCGCCGTCATCAGTGGCACATCGCGCTCTCCAGACTGGAACATCTGCAATTGCCGATTAAGGTACTTCGCACTCTGTCCAGCGAGGTTTGGATAAGAGGGATCGATCGCCGTAGCACCGTCCTGCCCATGACATGCAGCACAGGTTGCCGCTTGGGCCGCACCGGCTTCTACGTTGCCTGCTGCGTGAGCGGCCACTGCCGATAAGGTTGCAGCAGCAACCATGATCCATTTCGTAATGCGCACAACAACTTCCATTTAATCTATTCCGTATTTTGGGGTCATTCGACTAAAGCCAACCCGAACAGCCGAAGCGGCAGGTTGATGCTAAACTGTGTACCACCTAAACCTGAGCCTAGCTCTGCTCTTAGCACTGCGCCAAGCGATGCTGGCGCGGCGCGATTATATATCAAGACAAGCAAGTGTTGTTACCCGAACGCCTCGATGCGACCTTTTTAACTAGTGCACCAGATCTTCGACGCTGCCCTCCTGCTGACATGCCGGAAGTCGCGTTCGCCGGACGTTCAAATGCTGGAAAATCCTCTGTCCTGAACCAACTTACTGGCAATCGGCGCACGGCCAAGGTCAGTAAAACCCCTGGACGCACACAATTACTCAACTTTTTCTCGGTACGTCAGGGCGGACGCTTGGTCGATTTGCCCGGTTACGGCTACGCAAAAGCCACCTTAAACGCGCAGCAGCAGTGGCAAAAAGCCGTCAACCACTATCTATCCTACCGCGATAGTCTGGTTGGATTAGTGCTGGTCATGGACATTCGTCACCCGAACCAACCGTTTGACCAAGATCTGCTGAATTGGAGTCGCGATTCCGAACTGCCGATACATATTTTATTGAACAAGGCCGACAAACTCGGGCGCAACGCTCAGTACAAAGCACTAGCGCAACTGCAGCGCCAATACGCAGAGTACCCAACCGTCTCAATGCAATGTTTTTCAGCGGCTAAGGGCAACGGCAAAGAGCAGTTAATGAGTACTCTTTTGCCGTGGTTGNCAACGCCGCTGCCTTCCTCAGAGGACTCAGAGCAATAACGCGCCCAGCGCGGCAGATAGTTGCCCCAATGGCTTAGCCGCTAATGGGCTTCGTCCCAGTTCGCTCCTACGCCGGTCTCCACAGTTAAGGGCACTGTTAAGTCAGCCGCGCCGCACATCAATATTTCAATCTGTTGTTGCAGCTCGGCAACATCCCTTGCATTGACTTCAAATACCAATTCGTCATGCACTTGCATAATCATTTGGGCATCCAACGAACTCTCAGCTAACCAGGCCTGCACCGCAATCATCGCGCGCTTGATGATATCCGCCGCTGTGCCCTGCATAGGTGCATTGATCGCAGTGCGCTCGGCTGCTTGGCGCCGCATCACCTGCCGGGAATTTATTTCCGGCAGATACAAGCGCCGCCCAAATACCGTTTCCACATATCCGCGTTCGGCCGCTCCGCTGCGGGTCTCATCCATATAGCGTAAAACGCCAGGATAGCGGGCAAAGTATCGATCTATATAGTCTTGGGCTAGGGTTCTGGAAATGTTCAGCTGACGCCCCAAGCCAAACGCCGACATGCCGTAGATCAAACCAAAATTAATGGCTTTGGCACTGCGGCGTTCCTCCTCAGAAACCGCGTCTAACGTACGGCCAAAGACCTCAGCCGCGGTAGCGCGATGAATATCCTGCTCTTCAGCAAACGCCACATGCAATCCAGTATCACCAGATAGGTGCGCCATGATGCGTAGCTCAATCTGGGAATAATCCGATGCCATAATGACCTTATCAGCAGAAGCAACAAAGGCTTGGCGAATACGCCGTCCTTCAGCATTACGAATTGGAATATTTTGTAAATTTGGATCTGAAGACGAGAGCCGACCAGTAGCAGCAACCGCTTGATGATAGGACGTGTGGATGCGGCCAGAAGCAGAATTGATATCCAATGGTAGCTTGTCCGCATAGGTAGATTTGAGTTTCGCCAGACTTCGATACTGGAGAATAGTCGCGGGCAACTCGTAGTCTTGGGCAAGGTCAACTAATACCGGCTCTGCTGTGGACGGTTTACCACCAGGAGTTTTTTTCAATACCGGCAGATTTAATTTGTCGTAAAAGATCGCCTGCAACTGTTTGGTGCTGTCGAGGTTAAACGGTTCACCCGCCTGCTCCCAGGCCGCTTCGGTTAAGCTGTGCAGCCGCTCAGCAAGTTCGGCGCCATGTTGTTTCAACAAACGCCCGTCCACTAATGCGCCTTGGCGTTCGACCGCCGACAAAATAGGCACTAATGGCAGATCAATGTCTAACAGCACCTGCTCCAGCGGCGGTTGTGCACGTAACAGCGGCATCAAGTGTTGATGCAATTGCAGGGTAATATCAGCGTCTTCTGCAGCGTAGTCTGCTGCAACGTCGAGGGAGATTTGGTTGAACGTAAGCTGTTTTGCGCCCTTACCCGCAATGTCCTCAAAGTGCACCGTGCTGCGCCCGAGATAATATTCGGCTAAAGCATCCATATTGTGGCGCGTGGCGGTGCTGTTAAGCACATAGGATTCCAGCATAGTGTCAAACAATGGCCCGGCAAAGGTAACGCCATACNGCGCCAGCACACTCATATCGTACTTAATATTTTGGCCGATCTTGGTAAGTTTCGGATCCTCTAATAACGGCTTTAGCAACGCCAGAGCGACATCTAGAGACAATTGCTCCGGCGCACCCGGATAATCATGGGCAACCGGTACATAGGCTGCACGACCGGGCGTGGCCGCGAACGAAAACCCAACCAATTCTGCCTGCATGTAATTGATGCTCGTGGTTTCAGTATCCACCGCAAACTCGCCAGCCGCCCGCAATTCATCGATCCATTGTTTAAGCTCTTGCTCCGAGGTAACCAGGTGGTAGTCGCGTACTACCGCACNGGCCTCTGCGGCTGGTGCTGGGTCCACTGCGGAAGCGCCAGTATCTAGAGCTTCAAGCCAC
Organism: Gammaproteobacteria bacterium; assembly: GCA_002684495.1. GTDB lineage: Bacteria > Pseudomonadota > Gammaproteobacteria > Pseudomonadales > Azotimanducaceae > UBA4421. The sequence continues at coordinate 78,167 of NYVG01000005.1, forward strand.
GACTTGAACTCCAATCGGGTAAAGGCCGTGCGCAGGTAGTCGTGATCTGGCTCGGTTTGCTGCAACTGGTCTAAACTCAGAGCCAATTCCACATCGCACTTAATCTGCGTCAATGCGCGGGACAGCGGCAATTGTTCTAGCGACGCGCGTAAGTTCTCGCCAATTTTGCCCTTAATCTCTTCAGCGCTCTGCATGAGTGCGTCTAACGAGCCGTATTGAGTGAGCCACTTTGCTGCTGTTTTCGGCCCCACTTTAGGAACACCGGGTATGTTATCTACGCTGTCCCCCATCAATGCCAGATAATCCACAATTTGCTCGGGTGCTACGCCGAATNTGTCGATCACACCCTGACGATCCATATAAGTTTCTGTCATGGTATTTACCAAAGACACGTGATCCGTGACCAATTGCGCCATGTCTTTGTCACCGGTTGAGATAACGGTGTCACGCTGCTGTGCCGTTGCCATAGTGGCATAGGTGCCAATGACATCGTCGGCCTCTACACCCTCAACACAAATAAGCGGTAAGCCCATGGCCCGAATAAGATCATGAATGGGCGGGATCTGCTCACGCAAATCTTCCGGCATGCTCGATCGATTGGCCTTATATTCGCTATAAAGATCATCACGAAATGTTTTACCTGGGGCATCAAATATCACCACGACCAAACTACCCGGATAATCTTTAGTCAGTCTCCGAATCATGCTGATGACGCCGCGAATTGCCCCGGTTGGTTCGCCAGCCTTAGTCGTTAGATCCGGCAGCGCATAGTAAGCTCGGAATAAATACGACGAACCATCTACTAATACTAGGGGAGCTTGCTCTGAGGGTTGATTAGGCTTTAGATTGGACACGATTCTGGCCTTTACACACTGACTGTGAACACTTTACTACAGCAACCAACGCAACACAGGCTTCTATGCGCCAGCATTTTGTTTTTGGCGCTGCTGAGCAATCAGGTATTTGCTGATCCCGCCAATGCCGGACCTGACGTTACAATCATCGCTGGCAAGGAGGAGGTCGTCTATGAGTTCCGCCAGAACGGCGTGTTAAGAATGATTAGAGTGGTGCCAAATTGGGGCAAACCCTATTACTTAGTGCCTGAGGATCCAACCCGGGGCAACGGCGATTTAGAACAGGCTGGGGCGTTAGTCCCGAGCTGGACGCTACGGCAGTTCGAGCGGAAAAAACCCTAAGCGTGCATCAGGAATAATGAGTACCAAGCGTCAGGGTCTTGCCACAGCGCAGTTTTAGTAAAGCCCGCTTGCTGGGCAATACGCAAAAACTCCTCAGGATGATATTTATACGAATCTTCAGTATGAATCACTTCCCCGGCAGCGAACTCGATCACCGCGCCGCCTATTTCCACCTGCTGAGCAATACGGCTGCGTAAAAACATTTGTATGCAGCCTAGGTCGGTGTTGTAACGCGCCTCGTGAGTAAATTGGTCAAGTTTGAAATTGGCCTGCAACTGCTCATTCAAATGCTGCAACGCGTTGAGATTAAAGTCCGCCGTAACGCCGGCGGCATCGTTATAGGCAGCCTCTAGCACAGCGACAGATTTTTTTGCGTCAACGCCAATCAAAAGCTGAGCACCGCGACCCAATGTAGCGCGCAAGCGTTGCAAAAACTCTATCGCCTCTGCAGGGGTAAAATTACCGATACTGGACCCAGGAAAGAATCCCAGTTTCTGCATGGATTGAACTTCTTCAGGCAGAGTAAAACTTGTACTGATGTCTGCGCAAACAGGATAAATAGCAAGCTCAGGAAAATCAGTTTTTAGCTGGCGCGCATTGTCCAGCAGATACTGGCGAGAAATATCTACTGGAACGTAGGCTGCAGGCTGCAATACATCCAGCACCCGCCGGATTTTTTTATTCGAACCGCTACCGTATTCCACAACACAAAAAGGCTGTGCCACCACCTGTTGCTTTACCTCCGGCAGATACCGCTCGAACAGTCCAAGTTCTGTACGGGTCGGGTAATACTCGGGCAGCTGGGTGATGGCATCGAAGAGCTGGGAGCCACGCTCATCGTAAAAGTACTTTGGCGAGATTGTCTTTACCGTTTGCTGCAGGCCCGCNAGTACCTCGGCAGCGAAAATACCAGCCTGTGGTTCGTAATCGTGTAGGCCACTACCTTCTGCGATGGTCAATCGACCTCCTATGTGTTTTTCGCCAAGCGTATGCCGGTGAATTGCCAGCGATCTGCAGGATAGAAAAAGTTGCGGTAACTTGCACGTATGTGCTGTTGCGGTGTCGCGCAAGAGCCGCCACGAAGCACTAGTTGGCTGCTCATAAATTTGCCGTTGTACTCCCCCAAGGTACCAGACAACTGCTGGTAACCGGGGTAGGGGGAGTAACTGCTACTCGTCCACTCCCAAACATCGCCAAACAATTGCCGAGACCCGAGGGGCTGGCTTGCGGGGTGGAATTGCAAAGACTCGACAAAATTTCCTTGCACGGCCTCGCTGCCAGCGGTGAACTCCCACTCGGCTTCGGTTAACAGGCGCGCACCAGCCCAGCTGGCATAGGCCATAGCTTCAAAACCGTTAACGTGGACAACCGGGCGGTGGAGATCTAGGGGCTGTATACCGTCCAAGCGGTACTCGCTCCACTGACCATGTATTAACCGCCAATAAAGAGGCTGTGCTGCCACAGTACCTGCCTGCAATTGCTGCCACGCCTCGGCAAGCCATAGTTCCGGTCGCTGATAACCGCCATCCTCAACAAATTGTAGAAACTCTCCATTTGTAACAAGCCGGTTCGCGACCCGAAAAGGCTGTAGAAACACCTCGTGTCGCGGGCGTTCGTTATCAAATGCAAAACCCTCAGCATCGGCGCCAATAAGGATCAACCCCGGTGCGACAGCCTCGAATTGCATGACGGTGGGCGCTACGCCCTCTGCAAGAGTTGTACTGCTGTACGCCGGATACAATGGGTTGTGGCCAAAATTATATTTGACGTCGGTAAGCAACAATTCCTGGTGTTGTTGCTCATGCTCTATTCCAAGCTCTAAAACCTCCACCATCTTTGCGATCTGGCGGGCGGGCGGATCTTTGAGAAATAACTCGATCAACTCGGCCACCGCCTGATCGACGAAACGCCGATATGCGAGAATTTCCTCTAACGTTGGTCGCGACAAGTTGCCTCGACGGGCGCGCGGAAATGGGTCACCGACACCGTTGTAGTAGGAGTTAAATAGTTCTGCATAGGCCGGGTGAAAGGTGGCGTAATGGGGCTGCCACGGACTCAATATAAACGTGTCAAAGAACCAACTGGTGTGGGCAAGATGCCACTTCGGCGGACTGGCATCAGCCATGGGTTGAACGCCATAGTCTTCAAGGACGAGTGGTTCACACAGTTGCAGGGTGCGCTGACGCACTGCGTCAAAACTGCCCTGCAGTTCCTGCAGACGCCGCACTGCCATAGCTAGAGTTTGGTCATCATCCATGTACAGGCTCGCTTCCTAGAANGCCAAGGCGCTTTTAAAACTGCGCGGCTAGGGTCTGGTAGGTGAGCCTAATGGTCTCAGATTTATGCGGCAACTTTATAAACCCGTGATAGTGCCCACGCGGGTTAATGATGACCAAATTGCCCGTATGATCCACCGTATACCCCGGCACGCTATCCGGCNCTTGTCGTGACATCGGCATCGGCACCTTAGCGAACGCAACATTGACCTGTTGGGTGAGCGCTACTANAGACTCTCGTTGACCCGAAACGCCCAAGAACCGCGGCGAGAATGCCTCAGCGTATTTACCCAATCGGTCTGGTGTATCGTGATCAGGATCCACCGAGACAAGAACGCCCTGCAGCGGTTGCGCGGCCATATCGCCCGCATTATGCAACGCTCGTTCAGCGCGCCCCAGCTCTGCCATTGAGGTGGGGCAAATATCCGGACAGTTGGTGAACCCAAAAAAGATAAACGTCCACTTATTCTCAAGATTTTCCAGCGCAAAGTTTTCGCCAAATTGGTCTTGTAAGTGAAACTCAGCAAGCGCCCGCGGCTGCGGCAACAAAAATACCCCGGCCGCACGTAACTGCTCGTCAGACAATTGTGGTGTGCGGGTAACACTGATCACAAACATGCCCACTACGATGGTAATGAATCCCAAGCACAGTAATACAGTGGAGCGAATCGTCGCCATAGATTTAGACCTCTATTTTCTGCATCTCTATTGGAGCGGATAGCGGGCTGCTAGTGTCTTCACTGTTTATCAGGTAATGGTCCCCGAGCAGAAACAGAAACAACAACCCCAGATAAATGATCGAGTAACGAAATGTCGCCATAGGCGCTTTGGCATCGCGATTCCGCACCAGTGCTACCGCCCAATATAAAAAGCCAAGCCCCAGGGCAAATGCCCCAACAAGATATAAAAGCCCTGACATACCAATAGCAAAGGGCAACAACGAGCACACCATAAGCAAAATCGTATACAACAAAATGTGCAGCCGTGTGAATGATTCGCCGTGAGTCACTGGCAACATTGGCATATCGACCAGCGCGTATTCTTCTTTGCGCTCCAACGCAAGCGCCCAAAAGTGCGGTGGCGTCCATACAAAGATGATTAACACCAATAACAACCCTCCGGGGTCGACACTGTTACTGACAGCAGTCCAGCCGAAGAGCGGGGGGGCCGCGCCAAACAAGCCGCCAATGACAATATTTTGCGGCGTCGCGCGTTTCAGAAACATGGTGTAAATAAAGCCGTAACCGATCCATGACGCGAAATTCAGCCAAGCGGTAAGGGGATTTATCAGGAACCACAAAACACTAAGGCCCACCGCCCCGGTAACCGCAGCAAAAACCATCGCACCAGTGTTGCTGACCCGCCCGGTGGCAATTGGCCGCTGTTCGGTTCGCGCCATTTTGGCATCAATACGCGCATCGGCTATGTGGTTCACCGCTGCGGCAGAGCCCGCTACCAGCCCAATACCAAGCAGCCCGAATACGAGGGTCTGCCAAGCGACGGCTTCAGGCGTTGCTAAATACATACCCACCGCCGCACAAAGCAGCATAAGCAACACCACTCTAGGTTTGCATAGCTCTAAGTAATCGCGCCAAAGCGGCTGGGCAGCAATGTGCATATTGGGTATCCGAATAGAAACAGCTCTCGCGTTAGGCATTTGGGATCACTTGTTGGATGCGCAAACGCGGTGCGAAGTTTACTGTAACTAAGGTAATCAGCAACAACGCACCACCAACGTTATGNAGTGTTGCGTTAAATAGCGGCAAAACCCAGACCACATTTAAGATTCCAAGAACTATCTGCGCGATTAGCACCACCACCATGGCCGAGGCAATTAGCCGGTTGGCGCGCATCAAACGCCAGGCCAGAGACACCACAATCACCGCCACCCCAATTGCACTGAGGCGATGCACCCAATGGATAGCTTTGCGGGCCTCATTGTCCATGAGACCACCCAGATAGCTGGGGCCGACGCCTTGAAAAATATTAAAGCCCGCAGCCAGGTCAATGGTTGGTGAATAAGAGCCGTCACAACTGGGAAAATCATGGCACGCTAATGCCGCATAATTCGACGACACCCAGCCGCCCAAGGCAATTTGCGCCACCACCGCCCCAAGGGCAATGGCCGCATGTTTTCCAGGTCTGGGCAAGCCACGATGGACNCTGGCAAAGACACCCTGGCGCAGTAATACCAGCCAAAGCAGGCTAAGAGTGGTGAAGCCGCCCAATAAATGCGCGGTGACCACTTGGGGCCATAACTTAAGTGTGACCGTCCAGGCGCCAAACGCCGCNTGGCAAACAATAATCACTAATAGCGCGCCCATGAACGTGGTCGGCGTATTTTCTTCGCGTCCGCGCCAAGCAATTACAAACATCGCTAAGACCAGTAACAATAAGGCACCGGCAATGTAGCGATGACCCATTTCCCACCAAGCCTTGGTTACTTCCACTGGCGCATCAGGGTACCGAGCCTCCGCCAAGCNTANGTCTGCCGCCGCTTCCGGAACGGTTAAAAATCCGTAACAACCCGGCCAATCTGGGCAACCCAGGCCAGCGTCTGCAAGTCGCGTGTAGGCGCCTACGGCCACCACGAACAATGCCAAAATAACGGCAAAACTAACGAGCCGCGTGATCAGTGCATTAGCCAATTTGAGACACCTTCAATAAACGTTTGAGATCCTTTAGAACATCCTCCGGCGGCGCGTCCACGGGATAGAAAAATACTAGATTGCCTAAGGGATCGATGATGTATATGCCGGCAGGCATGTCGCGCTGGGTCGGCCGGACACGAANAACGCCNGCAGTACCTGGGGCTACTTGGTCAGCGCTAGAGTACGCCACGCGCACCCGTTCNGCTTCCTTGTTGAGCAGGATGTGGGTCGCCTTTAAGTTTTTCAATGCTTGCTCGCAGGCGACGTCGCAGTTATCCACTGTTAACCACAACCACCACAAGTTGTCCTGCAAAAGTTCAAGATCTGACTGAAATTGCCAACCAAGATCACTGCGGTTAGTCGCGGGGGTCACAAACGCTCCGTTGTTCGTCGTACCCCAACCGACCCCAGCCTTGGCGACCCAAAATAGACCATAACTCCCAAGCAGCGAGATTGTGGCGGTAATCAAGATGATCGTCAGTTGGCGGCGATTCTTCGCCTCTGGTGCTTGTGCTGGCATNGTTTTCTCTCTGTAACTCGGCTCGTCGTTATCTTGCGGCCGCTTATGGTCAAAGTTAATCCGTCGTCGCAGTGTCAATTGCCGGTCGGCGCAAACCAAAGGCTACGAAACCCAACACGAGCGCCACGGCGAGTCCAAACCAGGTCAGTGCNTAGCCGCGATGCTTGGCATCAGATAACCGTTCAGCAAACGGCGCAGCTTGCAATTCTCCCGCCTGACCCGGCTCTAAACGCAATTCNGAGGCCCAGCTTGCTGCTGCCTCTGCCATGCGCGGAAGATCGCGGCGCTGAATTCTCTTCGGCCAAGTTGCCGCCCACTCTTGCTCCTTGAGTAACGGTGGCAGGCCTAAATCTGGCCAAACGCTCGCAATAATTGTTACCTGATTCGCTGGTGTTGTTACCAACGGTAGGGCATCACGTTGGCTTGGTGCTGCTACAAAACCCCGATTAACGAGCACCTTACCGCCATCCGTCATGATAAATGTCTGGAACAGCCAATAACCCACCTGTCCGTCACTGATCTGATTATCGAGAAAAAACATTTCCTCGCCATAACGGCCCGTTAGCCGAACACGGACAAAGGGCGCCAGCGGCAGGGCTGCATTTGCTTCGCCCCCAGAGTCACTGAGTAACTTCTGTAAATCCTTTGGCAACTGTGTGAGCTGTTGCAGGTAGTCACTCTCTAAATCGCGCTTCAGNGCGCCCCGTTGCAGCTGCCAATTACCCAACGCCAGTAACAGAGGTAGGAGGAGTAGTACAAAAACGCTCATGCGAACACCTGGTTTGAAGGCTTTCATCACTTAACGCTCACATGTGAATCCATTACATTANCGGCTTATTTTAAAGGGCCGAACCGTGCTTAAAATCCTTATTATCCTTTTGCTTATCGGCGTCATTCTAAGTCTAAGTAGCGGCTTGGTTTTCTTGTTCAAAGACACCGAAACCCCTGACTCGAAGCGTACCCTCTATGCTCTGGGTTTGCGCATCACTTTTGCGTCGTTATTACTCATCACAATAGCTTACGGCTTTTACTCAGGTGAATTGCGTATGGGCGTTAATGCGCCCTGGCACGCCGCGCAAGCCGCTGGAGAATAATTTAGCGGCAGCTANNTAAAAGGGCCCCGAAGGNCCCTTGTTTNGTCTTTTGTGTGCGTTACAGCACGTATACGAATATAAACAATCCTACCCATACCACATCAACGAAGTGCCAATACCAACTGGCTGCCTCAAAACCAAAGCAATCTTCGTGGGTAAAATGGCCTTTTATCGCCCGGAAAAGCTGAACCAATAAAATAAACGTTCCCATAGTGACGTGAAATCCATGAAAACCTGTCAGCATAAAGAAAGTTGAACCATAAATACCGCTACCTAAAGTAAGACCCATGTCACGGTAAGCAACAATATATTCTTCGACCTGCAAGCCCAAAAACACTATGCCTAACAGAACNGTAAAGGCNAACCAGCCTATCAATTTCTTTCTGTTCTCGTTCTTGATTGCAGTATGAGCGAAATGCACGGTTACGCTTGAAGATAAGAGAATCACCGTATTCAGAAACGGCAAATAGGTCGCCCATTTCGCTGCTGCGTCAGGCGGCGCCATAGTTTCGCCAGGGTTTACGAATATAGCCGGATCCGGATTGTTAACCACCGGCCATACAGCTTGGAACTCGGGCCAGAGATAGGTGCCGGTGAGCGCCTTCCCACCCTCGCCACCCATCCACGGAACTACTAACGCGCGCACGTAAAAAAGCGCGCCGAAAAATGCGGCAAAAAACATCACCTCTGAGAATATAAACCAGCCCATGCCCCAAACATAACTGCGTTTGAGCATTGCGTTATTCATGCCTTGAGCATTTTCAGAAATGGCTTTAGCGAACCACGAGTAGAGCACGAACGCGACGATCGCTAAGCCGATCAAACTCTGGGTTCCACTGCCGCCGTCGCCAGCGCGAATATCATTTAACCAGCCCGCTGCACCGGTAACCAACACCATAAGGCCGAAGGCCAAATAGACCGGATACCAGCCTTTTTCCGGTACGTAATAAATTGAGCTATCCGCATCCGATGCGCTAGACATTTGTCTCCTCCAAGTAAATAAGCCCTAGCCTCCTGCAGCTGGGGCGATAGACACAGTGTTAACCTGCGCTACTTTAACACTATCTGTTACGTCAAATAGCGCGTAACTCAAATTGATTGAGCTGATGTTTTTCGGTAATTCGTGACCAACAATAAAGCGCATGGGCATTTCCATCTCTTCACCGGGCTGCAATACCTGTTGTTCAAAACAGAAACACTCTGTTTTGTGAAAGAACTCCGCAGCTGCACCGGGCACGACAGAGGGAATCGCTTGACCCACCATTACTTTGTCGGTGGTATTCTTGACGAAAAAGCTCACGGTATTTGCTGCACCGGGATTAACTCGCACCGCACCTTTTTCTGGCCAGAACTTCCAGACCATGCCTTCATTGGTGTTGGTCAAAAAATTAACCCTAACCAGGCGTGACGTATCAGGGGCCGCTTTTGCCTCATNAAACGTATACGGGCCGCCGGTTTTCCCATTCAGCCCGGTAATCTCGCAGAACAAGTCATACAGCGGCACCAAGGCAATCACAAATCCCACCATGCCCAACACCATCAAACACAGCTTGCCTACTGTTTTGTTGATATTGGACTGTTGTGTATCGCGATCTGACATGTCTTGCTCTTGGCGATTAGCCTTGTATTTCTGCCTCAGTCACCTTCGGCGGATGGGTAAAGCTGTGATACGGAGCCGGTGAGGGCAATGTCCACTCCAGACCTTTAGCGCCTTCCCAAGAACGCCCTTCCGCCGGTTTGCCGCTGCGGATGGTGTTAATCAGGATGTACAGGAACACCAGCTGCGAGAACCCGAATATGAACGCACCGATGCTCGACACCATGTTGAAGTCGGCAAATTGCAGCGCATAATCAGGAATTCGTCGCGGCATTCCTGCCAGACCAGAAAAGTGCTGGGGGAAGAATGTGACGTTCACACCGATAAATGACAACCAAAAGTGTAATTTACCCAGNGCTTCGTCGTACATCTTGCCGGTCCATTTCGGCAACCAGAAGTAAACCGCAGCAATAATCGAGAATAACGCGCCGGGAACCAATACATAGTGGAAGTGCGCTACCACGAAGTAGGTGTCGTGGTATTGATAATCAACAGGGGTGATCGCCAGCATTAGTCCTGAGAATCCACCCATGGTAAACAACACCACAAAGGCGATCGCAAATAACATGGGCGTTTCAAAGGTCATCGCCCCGCGCCACATGGTGGCAATCCAGTTGAATACCTTCACCCCTGTGGGGACCGCAATCAGCATGGTGCTGTACATAAAGAACAGCTGCCCTGCCAACGGCATTCCCACCGTGAACATGTGGTGCGCCCAAACGATGAACGACAGGAACGCGATGGACGCTACGGCATAGACCATCGACGAGTAGCCGAAGAGTGGTTTACGCGCAAACGTCGGAATAATGTGCGAAACAATGCCGAAAGCCGGCAGAATCATGATGTATACCTCTGGGTGACCAAAGAACCAAAAAATGTGCTGGAACATGACTGGGTCACCACCACCGGCAGCATTAAAGAAGCTGGTATCAAAGTGGATATCGAACAACATCATGGTCACCGCGCCTGCAAGCACCGGCATTACCGCAATCAACAGGTAGGCAGTGATAAGCCAAGTCCATACAAACAACGGCATCTTCATGAGCGTCATGCCCGGTGCGCGCATATTAAGGATCGTGGCGATGATGTTGATGCTGCCCATGATCGAGGACGCCCCCATCAAGTGCACAGCGAAGATAAAGTAGGTTACTGAATCTGGCGCATATGTGGTCGACAGCGGCGCATAGAAAGTCCAACCAAAGTTCGGACCACCACCTTCCATGAACAAAGTAGAGATCATCATACCGAAGGCGAACGGCAAGATCCAAAACGACAGGTTGTTCATTCGCGGCAAGGCCATATCCGGCGCNCCTACCTGCATCGGAATCAACCANTTTGCCAACCCGACGAAGGCCGGCATGATCGCNCCAAAGACCATGATCAACCCGTGNTTCGTGGTCATTTGGTTAAAGAATTCCGGCTGAACAAATTGCAGNCCCGGCTGGAACAGTTCCGCCCGGATCACCAAGGCGAGCACNCCACCAATCAAGAACATGGCAAAACTGAACCACAAGTACAGTGTGCCGATATCCTTATGGTTCGTTGTGTACAACCATCTAAGTAAGCCCTTTTCGGGGCCGTGGTGGTGATCGTCCTGGTGATCTGCGTGTATTACTTCACTCATAACGGCTCCTTACTATTGTCCGCCTGATAAATTGATTACGTCTTCAGGCTGCGAGATGTCGCCTGCATTGTTGCCAAAAGAATGGCGTTGATAGTGAACGACTGAGGCAAGCTCAACTGGATCCAGTTGCTTGCCAAAAGCTTGCATACCAGTTCCTGTTACGCCCTCGATTACCAGTCGTAAATGCTCTTCCTTAGATCCTGTAGCAACCACCGAGCCAGCAATTGCTGGGAATGCTGGGGGAATACCCTGCCCGTTTGCGAGATGGCAAGCAGAGCAGTAGGTTCCATAAACTTCCTCCCCCTTGGCCATCAGTTGCTCGTGAGAAAATGTATCGCCGAAGCTTTCACTGCGCACAACCTCCGTGGATACCCGACTTGCGTACCAGGCGTCAAACTCAGCCTCTGGAAGCACCTCTACCACGATAGGCATAAATCCATGGTCCTTGCCGCATAGTTCTGTGCACTGGCCACGATAGATACCTGGCTCCGGAACAACCGTCCACAGGTCGTTGACCACCCCTGGCACCGCGTCGCGCTTAATACCGAAATCCGGAACCCACCAAGCGTGGATGACGTCCTCAGCCGTGATCAAAAAGCGCACCTTGCGGTTGGTTGGAATTCGCAGCGGCTCATCAACCTCGAGTAAGTAGGTATCGGTTTTTACCTGCCGGTTATTGATCTGTGATCGGGGTGTTGCCAGATTTGAGAAGAAAGAGAATGTGCGGTTGTAGTCTTCGTCTAGGTACTTGTACTGCCATTTCCACTGATAACCACGCACCTCAACGGTCATATCTTCGCCGCCGGTGTCATACATTTTAATCAGTGATTCCGTGGCCGGATAAGCCATGCCCACTAAGATAAGGGTAGGAACAATCGTCCACGCTAGCTCTAGCTTGGTACTGTGATGAAATTGTGCGGCCTCGACCCCGCGAGATTTCCGATGCGCGTATACCGAATAAAACAACACGCCAAATACCGCCACACCGATGGCGACACAGATCCACAAGATCAGCATATGCAGGTTATAGACGTCTTGGCTTATCTCTGTAACACCGGCTCGCAAATTAAGTTCATCAGCCTGCACCCAAAGAGCGCCAAACGACGCGAACAATGTGCCGACAACCTGCAAAATTATTTTCTTCATTCCGGTGTGTCTCTCTCTATCGTGTATCTTGCTAATGAATTCTGCTTCTACGCTTCCGCTGGCTAGCCTAAATCCGCAGCTCTTTTGTCTTATGCGAAGCTTTTTTAACAGCGCCCTTTGTTGCTCGGCGTGGTGAACACTTACGGCAACGCGCTATGTCACTATTTCGGCGGTTTTGCCCTCTCGCACAACCGCTGTCCAGCTTTTGACGCCCAAGGCTCCTGCCTTGCTCTCCCTCTCTTCTCTAAGCTGGCTAGCTAGACGTTGCCATTCTGCTCCCAGAAATCCGTCTAACTGCTGGGACTGTTGCCTAATCGCCCTCATCTTGGCTCTATTAAGACCAGCGTTTTCAGTGCGACTTGGTCTTTTCCCAGATGATTTTTAGCTAATAATTGCTTCTTGTCAGACCTTACTTGCGCAACAGTCAAATCCGCGCGCAGAGTATAGCGACGAAAAAATATTCAGCAATACAAACATACACTTAACATACTGCGAGCGGCAGGAAAAAAGCTCGCCAATCTTTAGACGATTTGTGAAATCGAGAGGTACTTAGTCATCGTTTTTGCCCGAGCGTTGGGTCAAACTTGGATCTAGAATTTTCACTGGCTGATGCTCTACTGATGCCGCCCGGGAGCGCTCGAACCGGGCACGGGGCATCGCACCCGCAGACGCGTTTGGAGCATCCATGGATTCGCTAAAACCGCAGGCAACACAGCGGCGCCGCTGTTGGGAGCCATCCGCCGAAGATTCCAGCACTAATCTGTCTAATGCTCTGCATTGCGGGCATACCGCTCCGGCGATAAAGCGACGTTTTAAGTTGTGAGATTCAGTCACTTGAATCAAGTTGCTCCGCTAATAGTTGATAGACTTTTGCTGTGTCCGGTTTCACTCCAAACCAGATTTCATAGCTCAATGCCGCTTGCTCGACCAGCATACCCAAGCCGTCTGCAACACCGCTCGCGCCAGCGCGCCTCGCCCATTGCGCAAACACTGCCGACTTGCCGTAACTCAGGTCGTAACAAAAGGCCCCTGCAGCGACACCAGCCGCCACAGTGACTTGGCTGCCATCCAGCCCGAGTGAAGTAGAGTTGATAATCAGGTCAAAAGATCTTTCACCGGCTGCAAGACCCTGAAGTGAGTCTGCGTGTAAGTAGACCTCTGGGTATCGCGGTACTGTACGACTAAGCAACTGGTCTGCCTTAGCCTGAGTCCTATTTGCCACCGTTAGCGACATAGGTCCGCAGTCCAATATCGGACCGATAATGCCTTGGGCGGCACCACCTGCACCAAGGATTAAAATTTTCTTCGCCGCCAGAGCCAGATTGCAACGCCGTGTCAGGTCGTTCACCAACCCCGCGCCATCTGTGTTCCACGCCTTTATGCCATTTTCCCTCAGGGCAAGCGTATTCGCGGCGCCCGCTTGCTGCGCAGATGCGTGCAGCGAGTCTGCACATGCATGGGCTAACAACTTGAACGGCACCGTTACGTTTAAGCCACCGCCCCCAGCCGCAAAAAAATCTTGAACATATTGTGCAAATGACTCCGTTTCGAGGCGTTGTCTTGAATACTCAATGTTATGGCCAAATTGCCGGGCGAATTGTTGGTGAATAACTGGCGAAAGGGAATGCTCCACAGGATTACCCAGGACAGCAAATTTGCGAGACTTTATTGGCATAACCACCCCCGAGCAGTCTTAGCGCAGCACCTGACCATCTGCCTGAAGAATTTTACTCGGACCCGAAGCCCCTGCAGTTTCTCCCTCTAGCACCCAATCAACTTTGGAGCCGAATTCTACCTGTGCGTCCACATAGTTGAGAATTGGCGCCTGGCCGCCTCGATTCAGTGACGTCGAAACTATTGGGCCACCAAAAGCCGCTGCAAGCTGCCGTGCTTGTTCATGAGCTGGTACACGGCATGCCACGGTGTCGCGGCCGCCGGTGACTAAATCATTATATCCAGGGTTGGGTAACACCCAGGTGATATGCCCGGGCCAGGTGGACTGCACTCGATGCTTAACATCCATGGCCACCAGTTCCAGCGCTGGCGCAAACTCATCCGCGTGCGCAGCCAATAACAGCAGCCCTTTGTCTGCACTACGCTGCTTTAAACCCAAGATGCGCAGCAACGCCTGTTCGTTGTTTGGGTCAGCAGCGAATCCCCAAACTCCCTCAGTTGCATGGGCAACAACGCCGCCTAACGACAGTTTTTGCGCAGCCGCGTATATCTCTTGCATTTACTCTTTTAACGAAGCCTGAACCGAAGCATCCTGCGCTGCGACTTTGTCACGATTTGCCGCTCGGTCTGCAACGACTCGCTCGTGTAACGCATCATCAGCAGTCGCCAACACCTGTGCCGCTAGGTATCCGGCGTTTTTCGCGCCCGCCTTACCTACCGCTACAGTTGCCACCGGTATACCTCCTGGCATTTGCGCCGTGGACAATAGCGCGTCAAATCCCTGCAGTGGACCACTGTCTATCGGCACACCGATAACCGGCCGTTGAGTATGGGCTGCCACAGCACCCGCGAGATGGGCCGCCATTCCCGCGGCACAAATAAAGACTCTACACCCTCTGGCCTCAGCGTCCGCAACAAATTCTTGAGTTGCAGCCGGCGTGCGGTGAGCACTGGTTACTTTTACCTCGAACTTGATTTGCAACGCTTCTAAAACCGATGTGGTCGACTGCATAGTCGGCCAATCAGACTCGGAACCCATTAAAATAGCCACCCAAGACATGTTTCTTACCTCAAATTTAGGAAGCGCGAATATACCCGTCGCCGCCCAGTCTCACAAACCCTGCTAACTCCAATTCAACCATCGCTAAGCTGACATCATGGGGTTTTCGCCTAACCGCCGATGCAATGTCATCTAAACACTGGCCGTAGCCATCAAGCCGTCTTAGCACCGATAACGCAATGGGCGACAATTGCGCCTGCGATGGACTTACNACGGTAATCGCTTCCTGCGAATGCTCNGACCTAGGCAAGATCTTCAACGTTGGCAGGTTGTCCAGCACATCTTGCGCACAAATAACCAAGCCAGCGCCCTGCTGAATCAATCTGTGGCAACCAAGACTGACTTCGCTTAATGGTGAACCGGGAACCGCAAATACCTCGCGACCTTGCTCGAGCGCCATACGCGCAGTGATTAGCGAACCGCTTTTTTCCCCAGCTTCAATAAGCACCACCGCCGCTGCAGCACCGCTAATCAGGCGGTTACGCTCCGGGAAGTGATGGGCCAATGGCGGCATTCCAGAGGGGTATTCGCTTATCAACACGCCACCCTGATCGACTATTTGTTGCGCCAGCCCACGGTTTGAGCGCGGGTAGACTTGATCCAAGCCACAACCTAGGAAAGCAACCGTCGGAGTCCCTGCTTGCACAACCCCAATGTGAGCCGCCGTATCAATGCCCAGCGCCAATCCACTGACAATACAGACGCCATGGGCAGCCAGATCTGCGCTCATACGCTGGGCCAAAACCCGCCCATGGGAACTGCAGCGACGGGCACCCACAACCGCCACACAGGGCCGAGCTAAAACATCAAGTGATCCTTTGTAGAACAGTACTAATGGCGGATCGGGAATTTGCCGGAGCAGCCAAGGATAGTGGTCGTCGGTAATACCCACCACCGCAACACCGTTTGCAACTGCGGGCGTCAAAAATTCCGGTCTTCGTGTTGGTCGCGGCGCCATTGCCGTTGGCAGCAATTGACGCTGTAACTTCAGAAATTCCCCACCATCCGCAAACAACCACCGCGATAACGAGCGCCGCGGCCAGCGTGCTAGCAACTTAAGAAGATGTTGAGTTTGGGAACTGGGACGGCCACCGATCGTAGCCGTACTGAGTGACGAACTCACACGCTTGGCTCTTATGCAGAAAGCCTGTGATGCTACCGACCGATGAAAGCGTCCCATAGTGGCAAAAGGATGAAAATTTTGTACGCATTTCGCCATTCAGAGAGGCGTTTAGGCAACCAAACCACGCGAGTCTGAATTGTTCCAAAAAAGCTAGAGCTTGGCGCTATAATCCCCCGCCACGAAATACTGACGCGCCTATGTCACTGCTAAACATACTGCATCATCCTGACCCGAGGTTACGCACCAAGGCGGCCCCGGTAAGGGTATTCGATAATGCGCTAGCCACCTTGGCGGAGAATATGCTGGAGACAATGTATGCGGCGCCTGGCATAGGTCTGGCTGCGACGCAGGTGAATGTGCACAAGCGGCTCATAGTTGTTGACGTATCTGAAGACAACAACGCGCCCCATATCTTAGTGAACCCCAAGTTGGAACTGTTGGGCGATAGAGTGTCCGCCGACGAAGGCTGTTTGTCGGTACCTGGATTCTATGAGAGGGTGGAGCGCGCCGAGCAGATTAATGTGCAGGCACAAGATGTAACCGGTGCGCCAATGGAAATGAGCGCCGAAGGCTTACTGGCGGTTTGCATTCAACACGAGTGCGACCACCTAGACGGCAAATTGTTCGTCGATTATCTATCCAGCCTGAAACGCAGCCGCATCAACAAAAAGCTTCGTCAACTCGCAAGCGATCGTGGCTGATCTAAGCATAGCCTTCGCAGGTACGCCCACTTTCGCGCGGACAATCTTGTCCGCACTTTGCAAGAGCGAGTTCACCCCAAACCTCGTGCTCACACAACCTGACCGGCCCAAGGGGCGGGGTAGAACAGTGCAGGCAAGCCCCGTAAAGGCACTTGCCCAGGAACTCGGGCTACCCCTTGCGCAACCAGTGAGTTTGCGTGATGCAGAGAATCTAGAATCATTGCAAGAANCGGCGCCGGATGTTTTGATTGTGGCTGCCTACGGGTTGATCTTGCCCTCTTCGGTACTGTCTTTGCCGCGCTTTGGCTGCATTAATGTGCATGCGTCGTTGTTGCCTCGTTGGCGCGGCGCAGCGCCAATCGAGCGCGCCATCATGGCCGGGGATAAAGAGACGGGGGTTTGTATCATGCAGATGGAAGAGGGCCTAGATACAGGACCCGTGATGGCCCAACAGCACGTCAGTATCAAACCGGAATACACCGCCCAGCCGCTGGAGCAAATTTTAGCTGACACCGGCTCGGAACTGTTGCTAGCAACACTGCAAAAACTGCCCGTTGCAGCAGAACCCCAACCAGCAGAAGGCGCAACCTACGCAAATAAATTAACCTCCAAAGACCGTATTGCTGACTGGCAAGGAAGTGCTAAGGCTGTGCACCAGCAAGTCCGAGCTCTGAGCGATCGCATGCCGGTTCGATGCGCAATAAATGGTGCGGTGATGCAAATCCTAGCGAGCCGAGTCGTTAGTCNAAATGNCCCAGAAGCCACAAAACCGAAACCCGGTNCGCTACTCAAGGCATCAAAGGATGGACTCTATGTGCAATGCGGCCAAGATGAATTAGTGATCACCCGGCTGAAATTAAATCGCGGCAAGGGCCAAGCGATGGATGCCGCAGCGGCGCTGAACGGTTATCCGGATATCTTGCACTCCGGCGCCCAAATCGATGCAATCATNGAGCCCTAAGCCATGGCTAGGCAAAATTTAGACGCTCCAAGGGCTGACGATGCCCAAGTTATTGCCCAAGTATGCAAAGGCTTGGAACAAGTCGTTCTGAAGGGGCGGACTTTTGATTGGTTGCGTTCCAGACAATCTAAGGCATTAGCCTCACCCCAGCATCAAGAGCTGATGTACGGCACTGTGCGCCACTTCCTATCGCTCCGGCAGCAAATTTCTCAATATCTGGCCAAGCCCCTGCGGAGTAAGGACCATGACCTCGAGATGCTTTTGTTAGTCGGCGCTTACCAACTAGAATTCTCGCGCCGACCGGCTCACGCTGTAGTCAACAATACGGTCAATGCCTGCAAGCCACTGGGCAAGCCCTGGGCACGCGGTCTAATCAACGGTGTGTTACGCCAAATGCAGCGCAACACGGAACCGCGGGCAACAACCACCGTCACAAACAATCCCCAGTGGCTGATAGAAAAAATTTCCCAACAATATCCAAATGAGGCGGCAGCGCTATTGCACGCTAACGATCAGCGTGCGCCCATGGTGCTGCGCGTTAACTCCTCAAAAATCAGCGTGGCCGAGTATTGCGCCGAGTTAAGGGCTCAGCAGATTCCATTCGCCTTAACCGAACCCAATGCAGCGATTGTTTTAACAACACCACAGCCTGCGGCCAGTTTACCCGGGTGGGCTGAGGGTCAAATTGCGGTACAAGAACTGTCTGCGCAATTTCCCGCAGACATCGTGCTGCAAAATATCCCCACACACACTGACTCACCGGTACTGTTCGACGCCTGTTGCGCGCCCGGCGGCAAACTTTATCAACTGCACGAACTGCTGAGTAAGCGCTACGCTTCCCACCAGCTTGTGGGTAACGACAAAAGCCCCAAGCGGCTCGAAGAAACCGTGAAGATCGGCCAGCGCCTTGGCCACAGCGATGACCGCAAGATCGTCCTAAAAAATGTCGATGCAACGGCGCCCGATGCNATGACGGAAGAGAGCTTCGACGTGGTAATCGTGGACGCGCCATGTTCTGGGAGCGGCACGATCCGGCGCAACCCTGACATCCGCTTATTATTGCAACCAGAACAAATCCCAGAACAGCAATCGCTACAATTAGCGCTGTTATTTAACCTATGGCATGGCCTCAAGCAGGGGGGTACCCTGTTGTACTCCACATGTTCTGTATTTGACGAAGAAAACGATCTGGTGATTGAGCAGTTTGTCCGCGAACATTCCGACGCCCATATTCAACCCTTNCAGCTGCCGCTGGGCGCAGCAACTAAGTTTGGTTGGCAGATGCTACCCAGCGAGCCAACCACNGACGGTTTTTATTATGCGCTGATTCATAAGGCTCAAATGTAATGAAAATTCTGATCCTAGGGGCAGGACAAGTCGGGGGCACGTTGGCTGAAAGCTTGGCAAAAGAGTCCTTCGATATCACTCTCATCGACCAAGATGGCGACCGCTTACGCGAACTCGGCAGCCGCCTCGACATTCAAACCATCCAGGGCGCTGCTTCGCACCCCAATGTTTTACAACGAGCCGGTGCTGATGATGCAGACATTCTCGTCGCGGTGACCTCCAGCGACGAAGTAAACATCGTTGCTTGCCAGATCTGCTACTCGATGTTTCGCACGCCAACGAAAATAGCGAGGATTCGCTCTGGCGCCTATCTGAACCAGAACGCCCTATTCGATAAACACCACGTCCCTATTGATCGCCTAATTAACCCTGAACAAGTGGTTACCGAACAGATCACCGAGCTATTGTCGCACCCAGGCGCGTTAGAGGTTCTAGATTTCGCAGACGGCCGCGCCCAACTGGTAGCGATGCGAGCCTATCTGGGTGGACCTTTGGTTGGCCAGGCGCTGAGTTTTCTCAGCGAGCACATGCCCAGTGTTGACACTCGCGTGGCGGCAATTTTTCGCCGCGGTCAGCCTATTATCCCATCCGGGGATACCGTCATTGAAACCGATGACGAGGTCTTTTTTATCGCCGCAAGAGAACACATAACTGCCGTAATGGGTGAATTGCGCAAGGCAGAAAAGCCATTTCGCCGGGTGATTATTGCTGGCGGCGGCAATATCGGCACACGGTTAGCTGCCGCTACCGAGACCAGCTACGATGTCCGCATTATGGAGCTTAATCCCCAGCGCGCTCAGAACTTGGCAGACCAATTAGATTCCGCGGTGGTAATCCAGGGCAGCGCAACAGATCGAGAGCTGTTGCTGGAGGAAAACATTGATCAATGCGATGCCTTTTGTGCCGTAACAGACGATGACGAAATTAATGTCATGTCCTCGCTTATGGCAAAACGTTTAGGGGTCCGCCAAGTAATCACGCTAATTGGCAAAACGGCATATGTTGATCTCGTGCAAGGTGGCGAGATTGATGTGGCAATTTCCCCTCAGCAAGCCACGATCGGCACCTTGCTATCTTATGTACGCAGAGCAGATGTCGCTCGAGTACACAGCCTTAGACGCGGCGCGGCCGAAGCGATTGAGGCCATCGCCCATGGNGATAGAAAGAGCTCAAAGGTGGTAGGTCGACGCATCAATGAAATCAAACTGCCCCCTGGGACCACGATCGGGGCCATAGTGCGTGACGATAAAGTGTTGATCGCGCACGATGACGTCATCGTGGCATCCGACGATCACGTGATTCTATTTCTCGTTGATAAAGCGCAAATTGGCGCCGTAGAACGATTATTCCAAGTCGGTTTAACGTTCTTCTAAGCGCTCGAATACCTCATGCACCTTACGGTTATCCTACGCATTACCGGCACATTACTGACCCTGTTCAGTTTTTCTTTTTTATTGCCCGCTGCGGTTGCCTTGTTCTTTGCCGAAACCACCCTCACTACTTTTTTATCGGCTTTTGCGATTACGCTGATAAGCGGTCTTGTGCTGTGGCTACCATTGCGCGGCAAACGCGAACTCCGCGGCGGCGACGGTTTTTTAGTTACCGCGCTATTTTACTTGGGCCTCGGGATGTTTGGCGCCATCCCTTTCTGGCTCGGCGACGCCTTACAGCTGTCATTCACCGACGCCGTTTTTGAATCAATATCAGGTCTGACTACAACCGGTGCAACAACCATTGTCGGCCTAGATCAGTTACCTAAATCCCTCCTTATCTATCGCCAGATGCTGCAGTGGATGGGCGGGATGGGGATNATCGTTCTCGCGGTGGCAATCTATCCCATGCTGGGTATTGGNGGCATGCAACTGTACCGGACCGAGTCGGCTGGGCCGATGAAGGACAATAAACTTACGCCCCGAATCACCGAAACCGCGAAAGCCCTGTGGTATTTGTATATTGGTTTGACCGCTGCTTGCGCGCTCGCCTATTGGTACGCTGGTATGGGCGGTTTCGACGCCATTGCCCATAGTTTTTCCACCGTATCTATCGGCGGGTTTTCTACCCACGACAGCAGTATGGGCTATTTCGATAGTGGAGCTATTGAGACGGTGGCCATAATTTTTATGACACTTTCAGGCATTAACTTTGCCCTACATTTTCTGGTGTGGCGACGCCGCAACCCGCTGCATTATTTTCAGGATGTCGAGGTGCGGGTTTATTTGTTCNTCTTGGCATTGGTGGCGACAATCGTATGCGCGATTCTATGGTGGCACCCGGGTAGTTCCGACGACGCCCTGCGCGACGGCATTTTCCAGGCGGTGTCCATAACTACCACCACAGGCTTCACCACCAGCAACTTTGCCGCGTGGCCGTCCGTCGCACCCATTCTATTGCTTTTTGCTGCCTTTGCAGGTGGCTGCGCTGGTTCAACTGCTGGCGGCATCAAAATGATCCGAGTGCTGATGATCTACCTGCAGGGCATGCGCGAGGTAAAGCGCCTGATTCACCCAAATGGCGTATTTACCATCAAGCTGGGCCGCGAGTCAGTGCCCGACCGCAGGGTCGACGCGGTTTGGAGTTTTTTTAGCGTCTACGTTTTCTTCTTTCTGCTCTCGGTATGCACACTCATGATAATGAGTGATATGGACTTTATTACGGCGTTCTCGGCCGTAGGGGCGTGTTTGAACAATTTAGGCCCAGGGCTGGGAGATGTTGCGGCCAACTACAACAGCATCACAGCAGACGTGAAGTGGGTGCTGATGTTCAACATGGTCCTCGGNCGTCTGGAAATCTTCACGCTGTTGGTGCTGCTAACGCCCGCTTATTGGCGCCGATAGATATTAGCCTCGCCCTTCTTCAAGCGTTTAAAGCGTTTGTATGACCATTGGTATTGCTCTGGGCTCAAGGATATAGCCTTTTCCATACTCGCGTTGAGGGCAGTAGCGTGCACCACNGGGTCGCTGTCGAAAATACCGCTTTCAGGTTCGGCGAGGGTAAGCCGATAACGGATTTGGTTGTCGCTTATGCACCGAAGGGCTGACGCGATCAGTACCTTTGGCGCATTCCTTTGCAACAGTCGATGGGCTAACGCCATGGTATAGGCGTCTTGATCAAAAAACGGCGCCACCTCTCCACCGGACTGATAATCGGGCACTTGATCCGGCAACAGCACAACTAAATGCCCCTCACGCATTGCCCGCATGATCCGACGTAAGCCCGCACCACCGATCGCATGCATGGTGGCACCAAAACGCTGCCGTGCGTTCAAGATCGGCTCCTCTAAAGGCGCAAAATTTGGCCGGTCATAGAGGGCAGAGAGCGGATAAGTGCCACCAAGATAGGCCCCCAATATTTCCCAGCAACCTAGGTGCGGTGTCAATAACAATACCCCTTGACCGTGCTGCCAAGCGTCATGCAACAGCTCCGCTCCATCAACACTTATAATGCGTTCACGCACGTCAGCAATATTATGAAAACGCATCTGGCCCAACTCGAAAACCAGAAGCATCGAGTTCATCAAGCTTTGCCAGCACAACTCACGTTTTTCACCTGCGCAGAGGTGCGGCAAGCACAAATCAATATTTATTGCAGAAACCCTTGCGGCTTCGGTGTTCCAGGCAAACATGCGCCGGGCCATGAACCGACACATGAAAATAACCATACGGGTGGGCACTCGACTCAAACACCAAAGCAGACAGTTGATCACCCAGCCACTCATTGGTCTGCACCACTACCACGCTGCAGTTTCGAACAGGCCGCAAAGCGCCAACAATCTTCAGCGTGGTCGTTCACCATGCCAACACTTTGCATGAATGCATAGCAAGTGGTCGGCCCAACAAAACGGAAGCCTTTGCGTTTGAGCATTTTCGCCATGGCTTGGGATTCTGCGGTTTGGCTGGGTGGCTGGACTGCATGTCGATTCCTTTGACTCAGATCAGGGGCGAATTGCCATAACAGCCCTGAAAAATCCGCTTCGGCAATGGTCAATCGCGCGTTGTGCACAAGTGCCTGCAACTTACCCCTGTGCCGAATGAGTCCGGCATCCAATAGCCATGATTGAATATGGCGTTCATCACAACGAGCCAGTTTGAACGGATCGAACCCCAGAAACTGGGCCTGCATATGCTCGCGTTTTTTGAGTACCGTTATCCACGACAGGCCTGCTTGCATGGACTCAAGGGCCAACCTTTCAAACAGCCCCACTGAGTCGACAACCGGCACTCCCCACTCTTCGTCGTGATAGCGCTGATATAAGGCATCACTAGTACACCAGCGGCAGCGCTTGCGATCTCCTGTCAGCATGGCAAGTGCGAAATCCAGCGCAAACGTTATTGGCCGAGGAAATTAGACGTCGAGGTTGACCACTGACAGTGCGTTCGACTCAATAAAGTCGCGCCTAGGCTCAACCAGCTCACCCATTAATGTTGTAAACATCTGGTCTGCACCAATCGCGTCGTCCACAGTGACCCGCAACATACGGCGCACATTCTGATCCATGGTTGTTTCCCATAACTGCTCTGGATTCATTTCCCCTAGGCCTTTGTAACGCTGAATGTCGACACCCCGGCGGGCCTCGTTCTGAAGCCACTCGAAGGCTTCGGCGAAATGCGCAACCGCCGAGGTTTTTTCTCCCCGCTGCACATAGGCACCGGGCTCCAAGAGGTTTTCTAAGCGCGATCGCATGGCAGTAATCTGCTGATACTCGAAACCATCAATGAAATTCTTTGTCAGCGTTACAGTTTTGCGCCGGCCTTTAAGCAGCAAACTAACCGTAGGTAAATAGACGTTGAGCTCACTATCAAAAGAAACCGTTACGCTGGCGTCTGCGGAGAGGTTCTCTCCTAACGTTTGTTTTAAGCTTTCTGCCCAGTCTGATATCGCCGCCTGATCGGACAACAGATTTTCATCAAGGCTCGCAACTCGCAACAATGCTCTGGTTATTTCTTCGGGATATTTGCGGCTGGACGGCGCGAGATCTTTGAGCAACTGTTGAAAATCGCTGACTAAGGACTCTAACGCCTCACCCTGGATTGCCGGCGCCTCTGGATTTACAAACAACTTGGCATCCTGCAACGCCAGTTCCAAAAAATACCCATTGAGTTCGTCGTCATCTTTAACGTAGCGCTCTTGTCGGTTCTTTTTGACTTTGTACAACGGCGGCTGGGCAATGAACACATGGCCGCGCTCCAGCAACTCTGGCATCTGACGAAAGAAAAACGTTAGTAGCAGCGTGCGGATATGTGACCCATCGACGTCGGCATCGGTCATGATCACGATGCTGTGGTACCGCAGCTTTTCAACGTCAAACTCCTGTTTACCAATACCNCAACCCAGCGCAGTGACGAGGTTGCCAATTTCCTGAGAAGACAACATTTTATCGAACCGTGCACGCTCAACATTAAGGATCTTGCCCTTCAGCGGCAATATTGCCTGGGTNCGCCGATCCCGGCCCTGTTTTGCAGAACCGCCTGCGGAATCGCCCTCAACAATAAATAACTCTGAGAGTACCGGGTCTTTTTCCTGGCAATCTGCAAGCTTGCCGGGCAACCCGGCAATATCAAGAGCACCCTTGCGGCGGGTCATATCCCGGGCTTTGCGGGCCGCCTCGCGTGCGCGCGCTGCGTCGATCATTTTACCCACCACCGCTTTTGCGTCTTGCGGGTGCTCATCGAGAAATTCACCGAAAAACCTGTAAAGCTCTTGTTCTACCGCTGTTTTCACTTCGCTGGAAACCAGTTTGTCCTTGGTCTGGGAAGAAAATTTTGGGTCAGGTACTTTAACCGAAATGACCGCCGTTAAGCCCTCTCTAGCGTCATCTCCGGTAGTGCTTACCTGAGCTTTCTTAAGCATATTCTCGCGCTCAATGTAGGTGTTAAGCGTACGCGTTAGTGCGGCCCTAAATCCCGCGAGATGGGTGCCGCCATCACCTTGGGGAATATTATTCGTATAGGTGTGCACTTGCTCTTGGAACGTATCGTTCCACTGCATCGCAATTTCAACACCAATGCCGTCTTCACGGTCAACGGAGAAATGAAAGACGTCATTCAGTGGTGTTTTGTTTTGATTAAGAAACGCCACAAACGCACTCAAACCACCTTCATAGAGAAAAGTGTCTGCTTTCCCGGTTTTTTCCTCATTCAGGTGAATTGCGACGCCTGAATTGAGGAAAGCAAGCTCCCGCAGGCGTTTGGCCAAAACCTCGTATTGAAATCGGATGTTGTGGAAGGTCTCTGGAGAAGGACGGAAGTAGCACTCTGTGCCTCTTTCCTCTGTGGCGCCCACTTCTTTCAGCGGCGCTACCGGAACACCATGGTGATATTCCTGTTGATAAACTTTTTGATCACGCCGCACGGTNAACTTAAATACGTCCGAAAGCGCGTTTACNACAGATACGCCAACACCATGCAGGCCACCTGAGACTTTATACGCATTATCGTCAAACTTACCCCCAGCGTGCAGTGTCGTCATAATGACTTCGGCCGCGCTGACGTTTTCTTCTGCGTGGATATCTACGGGAATACCGCGGCCATTGTCTCGCACCGTAATGGCTTCTTCAGGATGGACTGTCACATATACCGAATCGCAGTGACCAGCCAACGCCTCATCAATAGAGTTGTCCACCAACTCTTGAACCATATGGTGAAGCCCAGTGCCGTCCTCGGTATCGCCGATGTACATTCCAGGGCGTTTACGAACCGCGTCTAAACCTTTGAGTACTTTGATACTCTCTGAGTCGTAACTTTTTTCGTCGCTCATATTTTTTCCTGGTTTGTTTTTCCACCGACTAGGGGTGCGTATAGNGTGTTTATAGCGTTTTACCCCCTGTAACATGCACGGAGCCATGTTCCACGTGAAACACCCTAAGGTGTTCATCACCCAATTCACTGAGCAGCCCCGACAACGGTTCTGTCGACGTTGCCACTACCTGACAACCTATGGCCAACAGCGTNTGCAACAACCGCAATCGATGGGCTTCATCGAGTTCAGCACCAAAATCATCAATCAAAACCAACGACGGCTGACTATTATGCTGCGCCAACAATGCAGACTGAGCCAACGCGGCGGCACTACCAATGGTTTTGCCTTGACCACGAGACGCCGTCTCTTGCGCTGAGACCCCGGCCAACTTAATGACAACGTCCGCTCTATGCGGGCCCAGTTGCGTGCTCCCTGATTTTACATCGCGCGGCTTAGTTTCGGCCATTTTTTTCCGNGTTTCTGTTAGGTTTTTCTCATATCCTCCAGCTTGGTATGCCAAGAGACAATCAAGATCCGGGTCCAAGCGGTTGAGTATGTCATCGAAGAAAGGCCTAAACGTCATGAGATACCCTTCTCGTAGCTCGCTTATTTGTTGCCCGGTTTCTGTGATCATTGGCAGCCAGGGGTCCTCTGTGATCGACCCGGCCTGNTCACCACGCAGCCATGCGTTTCTTTGGCGCAAAATTTTTCGATATTGGCGGGCCAAACGCACATAGTCTTGTTTCACGTGAAACACACCCCAATCGATGAACTCCCTACGATCAGACGGCCCACTAAAGATCAAATCTGCCACGTTCGGTAAAACCAGCTGTATCGGCAAAAATGCCGCTAGAGCAGCCGCGCTTTTTGCCTCTTGTCCGTCGAGCCGCAGCCGGGTTTGTCCGCCGATTTGCTTTTCCAGCCCCAACAAGTGGTGCTGTCCGGCACCTCCTTCTACTTGGACCCGGGCACGCAACATACGCTCATCTCTTTGAATGAGGTTACTAAGTTTTGATGAACGGAATGACTTACCGCGCGCAAGCAGGTGGATCGCTTCTAGCAATGTAGTCTTGCCCGCCCCGTTCGGACCTTCTATTAGGTTAAACCCGGGGCAAAACTCCAACCGCGCCGAAGTTAGGTTGCGGAATTGCTCTACTTCAAGAAAATTAAGCAGCAACAGAGCATCGCGCGTTAAGCGTTAGAGCCTCATCGGCATTACAACGTATAACGCATCATCCGACTTAGATGATTCCAAAAGCGCAGAACTGTTGGCATCAGAAACGGACAATTTCACACCATCAGCTGACATAACGCTGAGTACATCCAGCAGGTAACTGACATTAAAGCCTATTTCTAAATCGCTGCCATTGAACTCTACCGGCACGACTTCCTCAGCCTCTTCTTGCTCAGGGTTGTTCGCTTGTATGGTCAGCTGGTCCGACGCTATGGCTAGGCGCACACCTCTGTATTTCTCATTGGACAGAATCGACGCACGCTGAAAGCCCTGACGCAACGTCTCTCGGTCTCCAACNANGGTGCGAGAAGCNTCTTTGGGCACAACTTTATCGTAGTCTGGAAATTGCCCATCTACGAGTTTTGTTGTCAGCGTGAAAGGACCTTTGGTGACCCTCAGGTGATTTGAGCCTAGTTGGATACGAATCGCCTCATCTTCTTCATCCAACAATCGGCTGAGTTCTAGTACGGCCTTGCGAGGCACAATAGCTTGGCGTCGAGCGGTAATCGGTGACTCAAGGGTACAGCCCTTAGTGCACATAGCTAAGCGGTGCCCATCTGTCGCCACTGTGCGCAAGTGATCTTCTGTCACCTCAAATAGCATGCCGTTCAAAAAGTACCGAACATCTTGCTGGGCCATGGCAAATCCGACCCGGTCGATCAATGCGCGTAAATCCGCTTGGGCGACACTGACAACTACGTCTGTTTCACCACCTTCAATCTCCGGAAAGTCGTTTGCTGGCAGAGTTGCCAAAGTAAACCTACTACGGCCACTCTTTACCGTCGCNCGGTCTCCCTCTACGCTGACAGAGACATCTGATCCATCCGGTAATGCCCGCCATATATCTGCAAGCTTGCGCGCTGGTATAGTGNTTTCCCCGGCCTGTTCGACATCCACACCCGTATGCGCGACCATTTCAACTTCCAGGTCGGTACCCGTGAGTGCGACACCGTCTGCGTTGGCTTTTATTAGCAAATTTGCCAGCACCGGCAAGGTTTGTCTTCGCTCTACTACCCCGGTGGCAAGCTGCAAAGCCTTGAGTAATCGATCTCTTGCAATTGTGAATTTCATAACAATCCCTAACCTGCCAANAGTCGCGTCAGATTTTTATAATCTTCCGCAATATCAGCNGTTGTGGCACGCAAATCATCAATTTTNCGGCATGCATGCAGCACCGTGGTGTGATCGCGCCCGCCAAAAGCGTCACCAACTTCTGGCAAAGAGTGATTAGTTAACTCCTTCGCCAATGCCATGGCAATTTGGCGCGGCCGCGCGATGGAGCGGTTGCGGCGTTTGGACAACATATCTGCCATTTTGATATTGAAATATTCCGCGACTGTGCGCTGAATATTATCTATAGAAATTTGCCGGTCCTGAATCGCAAACAAATCCCTTAAGGCGCGCTTGACCTGGTCGACAGAAATACGACTGCCGGTAAACCGGGCATTTGCAATCACCCGNCTTAGCGCGCCCTCCAGCTCTCGAACATTCGATCGAATCCGTTCTGCCATGAAGAAAGCAACGCCCTGATCCAACGCTATTTGCTCGGCTTCTGCTTTCTTCATCAGAATTGCGACTCGCGTTTCTAANTCAGGTGCCTCAACTTCAACAGTCAACCCATATACAAAACGCGACTTCAATCGCTCTTCTAAGCCATCTATCTCGCGCGGATATTTATCGCTGGTGAGCACCATTTGATGACCGCGTTCCAATAGCGCGTTAAATACGTGAAAAAATTCCTCTTGGGAGCGCATTTTTTTCGCAAAAAACTGAATGTCATCTATAAGCAGCGCATCAACTGAACGATAAAACTTCATGAAGTCCTGCATTGTTCCTGTTTGCAGAGCCTTAACCATGTCTTGCACAAACCTTTGGGAATGCAGATACAACACCTTGGCGTTTGGATTTCTCTGCAGCAACTCATTACCCACTGCCTGCATTAAGTGNGTCTTACCGAGCCCGACCCCNCCGTAGAGCAACAGCGGGTTATAGGTAAGACCTGCATTATCGGCAACCTGGGTCGCGGCGGCTCGTGCTAATTCATTTGATTTTCCTTCAACGAAGGTATCAAAGGTGAATTCTCTATTCAGATTATGAGATTCCGTATTATGCCTCTGGGTATTCTTTTTTGCCGATTTTGGTTCTCTTTGGTCCCCTGACAGCTCGTCTTTTTCTACAGCGTCTTTATTTACATTTACGAATTCACCAACTGACAACTCTACAGGGGCGATATCCTCNACACTGTCCAAAAATTCAGAAATGCGCTCTAGGTAAGATTGCCTCACATGCTTTTCGACATAGACGTTTGGCGCCTTGAGCGTTAACTGCCCTGCATCAAAGTTCGCCTGTAACGGCCTAATGTACGTCTCAAACTGCTGCTGACCCAACTCCACTTCTAGCTGCGCCAAACACTGTTGCCAAATTGTTGATGTCACCCGGAACGCTGCCTCTTGTAAAATTTTCTCGCTTTGTNGACGCCGTTTATTACTGCTCTAACGACTGTCCTTTGCCNCAGGATAAATTGCTTCTTGCTTTGGTCTGCATTGTATTCCTTTGATGAATATAAGATCCATTGCCGAAATCACTTTTTGCTGACTAAATTAGCTATTCCTGCTTTTTCATACACTTAGCTGGGGCTGAATCCTATGCTTGCCAAAACAGGCCACAACTTATTTGTGCGCAATTGCTTTGACAACCTGTGGATAACTTTTAATAACTAATTTGTCCACTTCCTTTCGAATGTTTACGCGCCTATTGTCCACAGTTAGTCCGATTCCTAAAGCCGAACGCTGACAGGGGTTTAGGTCTTTTTCCCACACAGCGGGCCCCCCTTAATAACAAGTAACAATTAATATATATATATAAATTCATTTGATTGACAGGGTAAAAGTCAGTTCATAGAATCGCGCCCCCGTAAATACATGACCAANACAGAGCACTGCTCTGCTCAGGGTTAAGACAGAGTCACCATAAGCCATGAAAAGAACATTTCAGCCAAGTAATCTTAAACGCAAGCGAACCCATGGTTTTCGTGCACGAATGGCGACAAAAGCAGGGCGTCAAGTTCTCAACGCCCGCAGNGCAAAAGGTCGTAAGCGACTTACTGTCTGATACGGGCATGAGTCAGGGTTTTCCTAAGCAAGCCCGCATCCTCCAAGGCACTGAATATTCGTTAGTCTTAAGGCGCCCGCAAAAGAAGCTGGTTGAAGGAGCGGTGCAAATGAAAGCCCGTGACAACGGCTCCANGCGAGCCCGTCTTGGCTTGGTCATACCCAAGCGAGGCACTGCTAAAGCCCACGACCGCAATCGAATAAAACGCGTCATCCGTGAGTCGTTCAGGACCTCACAGCAAGACCTTCCTGCGAAAGACATTGTGATACAGGTATTCAACAAAATACCGGTAAATCAACTCCGAGATATCTTAACCAGGCAATTTGCAAAATTATCTGCTGGCGGCGTTTAAGTGATCGAGCAAATTAATCGAACGATAAGCGCTTTGCTCATTGCTTGCGTAAGAATGTATCAATTGGTCATTAGCCCAGTAAATGCTCCCTGCTGCCGGTATCATCCGACATGTTCAAACTATGCAATCATTGCTTTACGCGAGCATGGCCCTTGGCGCGGCATGTGGTTGGCGACTTGNCGTATCTTGCGTTGTAACCCATGGAGTAATGGCGGGGCNGATCCGGTGCCAGAAGCAGAAAAACAAAAAACAGAGGTGAAACATGTTGCCGGCTGAGATTCAACGCGTGGTTTTATTAATTTGCCTAGCAGCGACTGGTTACTTGCTTATTCTCGCNTGGAATGGAGACATGCAAGAAGCACGAGACCAGGACTATTATGCGGCGGAACCCGCAGTTTCATCTTCGGACNCAGCGGCAGATTCTGTGTCAGACGCAGTCCCAGAATTAACCGATTCAGTGGGTGCAGGCGATGATATTCCGGCATTACCGACTGCCAGTTTGCCAGCCGTTGCGCAAGTGAACGCTTTGACCACAATGAACAGTAATCGGCTAGTCACGGTAACAACTCCTTCGTTGAAGATGTGGATCGACCGGAAAGGCGGCGATGTGGTTCGAGTTCTGTTGCCAAAATTTCCGGTAGAAATCGATCGTCCAGATGTGCCCTTCGTGTTGTTGGACCAAAGTGGGCAAAGAACTTATATCGCGCAAAGCGGTTTAATTGGAGCCGACGGTACTGACAGCAATGGGCAGAGGCCACTGTATAGCGCTGACCGCGCTAACTACGAAATCAACCAAGGTGAAATAGAGGTGGTGCTGCGAGCTGACGTGGCCGGCAACCCAGTGGAGAAAATTTTTCGCTTTAGAGCCGATGATTACTTGGTTGACGTGGAATACAGGGTAAGAAATAACAAAAGCAGCAACTTTGTTGCTGGGATGTTCGCCCAAATAAAACGAGACAATCGTCCACCCAGTCTGGATGAGTCAATACCGCTTGCACCGCAGCCATTCTTTGGTGGAGCGACCACCACCCTTGATAACCGCTATGAAAAAGTGGAATTCGATGATCTCGATG
The DNA here is from genome assembly GCA_002684495.1 of Gammaproteobacteria bacterium. GTDB lineage: Bacteria > Pseudomonadota > Gammaproteobacteria > Pseudomonadales > Azotimanducaceae > UBA4421. The sequence continues at coordinate 109,642 of NYVG01000005.1, forward strand.
AACGCCCACTGAGTTTTACTTTGGAAGGCGGTTGGATGGCCTTTCTTCAGCACTATTTTTTGTCGGCGTGGGTGCCGCCTGGGGATGAAGAAAATCGCTTCGAGGCCAGTCGCAGTCGTGATGGGAACTATCTGTTTCGAACCATTGGGCAGGCTAAGCAAGTTGCGCCTGGAAATGTCGGCCTTTGGCAAACAGGTTTTTATGCGGGTCCCAAAGACCAAATTACTCTAGAAAAGATTGCGCCCAACTTGAATATGACCGTCGACTACGGATTTTTATGGTGGATCGCGGAACCTTTATTCAAAGTCTTAAACTACTTCCACGCGGTGACCGGCAATTGGGGACTGTCAATCATTCTGCTTACGCTCGCGGTAAAAGCAGCATTGTATTGGGTCTCGGCAAAAGGTTATCGGTCTATGGCGAATATGCGACGGGTCGCGCCAGCGATGAAACGCGTTCAGGAACGCTATGCCAATGACCGCGAGAAATTATCCCGAGAAATGATGGCGCTGTACAAAAAAGAAGGCGCTAATCCGTTGGGTAGTTGTTTGCCCATGCTGCTGCCAATGCCGATTTTTCTAGCGTTGTATTGGGTGTTGTTAGAATCCGTCGAACTCAGGCAGGCACCTTTCATTTTTTGGATTAATGACCTAGCGGCTATGGATCCCTATTTTATTTTGCCGCTATTAATGGGAGCGAGCACATACCTCATGCAGGCGCTTAACCCTCAAGTAGGTGATCCCATGCAGATTAAAATCATGAAGATGATGCCCATTATGTTTACGGTATTATTTTTGTTTTTCCCAGCAGGTTTAGTCCTTTATTGGCTGATAAATAACCTACTGTCNATTGCTCAGCAAACCTATGTTTATCGGCAGGTAGAAAAAGCCCGGGCCAGCGGCTAATCGAGNTACGTGGCATAACGTATTCCACTGCCCGTCATTAAGACATGTCCCAGGCTGTTGACCAAGATCTAATATGCGCTATCGCCACGCCCTTAGGGCAAGGCGGCATCGGTGTTGTGAGGTTGTCCGGTGCTGGCGCTAAGCAGGTTGCGGAAACAATTTGCGCGCGAAACTTAGTGGCGCGTAGTGCTGTTTATTGTCAATTTTTTCATGAGTCGGAACACTTAGATGACGGCATAGCGCTGTGGTTTCCGGAGCCTCACTCATTTACCGGAGAGGAAGTGGTCGAACTTCAGGGCCATGGCGGACCGGTGGTGCAACAACGGATTATCAACGCGCTTTGCAGTCTTGGAGTGCGCNTGGCAAGGCCCGGCGAATTCAGCGAACGCGCTTTCCATAACGGTAAGTTGGATTTAGCTCAAGCTGAGGGCATTGCTGACTTAATTGCCAGTACTTCAGAAGCCGCAGCCCGAGCAGCGCTGAATACCCTGAGGGGCGATTTTTCTAACAAGGTCAATGCATTAATCGAAGAGCTGACAAGGTTACGGGTGCAAGTAGAGGCGGCGATCGACTTTCCCGACGAAGAGATCGAAATTCTCGAACAAGCCGGAGTAGTGAATGCACTCAACGGTCTGGCCAAAACACTGACAAATATTATCGCCAGTGCTAATCAAGGCCGGTTGCTGAGTAATGGTGTGCAGGTGGCATTGATTGGTGCNCCGAACGTTGGTAAATCGAGCTTGCTCAATGCTTTGGCCGAGGAAGATGCAGCCATTGTTACGGATATTCCTGGAACAACGCGTGATCTGTTGAAAGTAGATTTGTTGGTTAACGATCTGCCGATACGACTAATCGACACTGCGGGTTTGCGTGAGAGCTCGGATACCGTTGAACAACAGGGAGTGGCCCGCGCGCGTGCACAGATAGCTAAGGCAGACATTGTGCTAATGGTCGTAGCGGCTCCGGAACTCAGTGTCAGTGCTGTGTTCCAACAGCTGGCCGACTTAGAAACTGAAGCCCAAGAGGAGCCGTTTTCATTGGCGAGAGCGCTTGTAGTAGTTAACAAGGCGGACTTGGCACCACCACCAGATCTGCCAGAACAGATAAACCATGTGAAGGTATCAGCACTTACCGGAGCGGGCATAGATCAGTTGAAAACAAAACTGCATGAATTCGTTGGCTTCACTGACGAAAGCACAGAGTTTTCTGCCCGCGCGCGGCATGTGGACGCTCTCAAAGCCGCGGTAGATCAAGTGGCCGCGGCACAGTTGGCATTGCATGATGGGCTTGCGGCAGAACTAGTGGCAGAGGAATTGGCATTAGCTCAGCACCATTTGGGGAGTATTACCGGAGATATCAGCGCTGATGAATTGCTCGGGCGGATATTTTCCGAATTCTGTATCGGTAAGTAGACACCTTCCAAAACAAATACCAATCACTATACTATCGCGCCCGTCGCAGCCTGGATGGAAGGTATGCGTTACCCAGAACAATTTGATGTCATCGTTATCGGCGGAGGCCACGCCGGAACAGAAGCTGCCGCCGCCGCTGCGCGTATGGGTGCGCGGACGCTTTTACTTACGCAAAACATCGAAACCATTGGCCAAATGTCGTGCAACCCAGCGATTGGTGGGATTGGCAAAAGCCATCTTGTTGCTGAAATCGATGCCTTGGATGGCGTTATGGGCCGTGCAACGGATCAAGCCGGAATACATTTTCGCGTACTCAATTCCAGTAAGGGTCCGGCTGTGCGGGCGATACGCGCACAAGCGGATAGGGCCCTCTATCGCAATGCGGTGCGGCGTATTCTGGAAAACCAACACGGTTTAAAGATTTTTCAGCAATCTGTAGTTGATCTGCTGGTCGAAAACGATCGGGTAGTTGGCTGTAAAACTCAGATGGATCTAGATTTTTATGCGCCCACTGTTGTTCTAACCACAGGCACATTTCTAGATGGAAAAATACACATTGGCCATGAACAGCAACCGGGCGGTCGCGCTGGTGATGCGCCATCGAGTTTGCTGGCGCAGCGCTTGCGGGCGCTGCCGTTTCGGGTTGGCCGGTTAAAAACCGGCACCCCGCCCCGCATTGATGGGCGAACTGTGGCGTTCGCTGAACTCGAGCAGCAGCCTGGAGATAATCCGCGGCCGGTTATGTCGTCCATAGGCCAAAGGTCTGAACACCCGCAGCAAACCGAGTGTCACATCACCTATACGAATGACCGTACCCATCAAATTATTCGCGACAATTTGCATCGCTCNGCAATGTTCAGCGGTGCGATCGAGGGCGTGGGACCGCGCTATTGCCCGAGTATTGAGGATAAAGTCGTACGTTTTGCGGATAAGACCCAGCACCAAATCTTTATAGAACCAGAGGGTTTAACAACAACAGAACTGTATCCGAACGGTATATCTACCAGCCTGCCATTTGATGTTCAGTTGGCGTTCGTGCGAACTATGCAAGGCCTTGAACAAGCCCACATATCTCGGCCAGGCTACGCCATTGAATACGATTATTTCGACCCTCGGGATTTGACTTACTCGCTGCAAACGAAAGCCCTTGAAGGGTTATTTTTCGCCGGGCAAATAAATGGCACCACAGGTTACGAAGAGGCCGGCGCCCAAGGCCTGCTTGCAGGTATTAATGCCGCTCGCAAGGTTCAGGGCAAGAGCTTTTGGGAGCCGCGAAGAGACGAGGCGTACATTGGGGTTTTGGTTGACGACCTTATTAACCNGGGCACCACAGAGCCGTATCGAATGTTTACCAGTCGTGCGGAGTTTCGACTGCGGCTACGACAGGATAATGCAGACCAGCGATTGACTCCTCTAGGTGTGGACATGGGGTTAGTGGGGGCACAACGGCGCGCCCACTATGAGGAAAAGATGGGCCAACTACAGGCGTTGAAGCAGAAATTTGCTGGCGAATGCGTAATGCCAGGAAGCGACTTAGATGGTGTGCTGGAGCTCAAACTACGTAAAGAGACAACATTANTGGANGCACTGCGACGCCCGGAAGTTACAGCAGACCGGGTTGCTGCAGCCCNATCCGTTGACATGCAAAACGAGTTAGAGGTTAACGTACTCCGTCAACTGGAAGTGGAAACAAAATACGCAGGCTATATAAAGCGCCAGGATGATGAGATCGCGAAGATTCGGCGGCATGAAGCCATGCAGATACCAGCGGAACTGGACTATTCAAGTATTGATGGGCTGTCCAATGAATTGCGGCAAAAACTGGATCAACAACGACCAGAATCTTTGGCGCGCGCGGCACGCATCCAGGGCATGACACCTGCTGCCTTGTCCATCTTGTTAATTCACGCGAAAAAAGTGGCTTCCGTCTGAACCCGCGGAACGACCAATTAATTGCAGGCGCTAAGCAACTGGGCGTATGCATCACTGAAGCCCAACACCAGCAATTGCTAGGCTATGTGGCTTTGGTGGAGAAATGGAATCGCAGCATCAATCTGGTGTCGCGCCGAGACATAGATCGTCTTCGATCGCGGCATGTATTGGATAGCTTGAGTGTAAGCGCTCACTTACACGGAAGGACTATACTGGACCTAGGATCCGGGGCTGGATTGCCGGGAATACCTTTAGCCATTGTTAACCCACAGCGACAGTTCACGCTGTGCGATCGGATGGCAAAACGAATACGTTTTTTGCGGGTGGTTAAAAGCCAGCTGGAACTGGCAAACGTAGACTTATTGGAACAAGATTTTGGCGCAGCAGCTACACCAAAGTGTTTCGATACGGCGGTAGCTCGGGCGGTAGCGCCCGCTGGGAAATTATGGCCAATGCTGGAGCCTGCGTTAAACTCGGGCGGGCGCGTGGTAGTGTTTAGCAGCACCCAGATGGAAACAGCCGACCCTGTGGCTGTGGGCGCTGGAGAAGACATAACTTATCATTACCGCACGGAGCGCGTGGCTATTCCTGGTAGCGACCAGCCCCACGTTGTAGAAGTTTTGGAAAGACCTTGACCAGAATCATTGCAGTAGCAAACCAGAAAGGTGGTGTGGGCAAAACCACCACAACGGTGAATCTTGCCGCGGCGTTGGCTGCGNTGAATGAACGAGTTCTGATGATTGATCTCGACCCGCAAGGCAACGCGACCATGGGCAGCGGTGTAAATAAAAATGATCTGCCGGTATCGAGCTATCACTGGTTAATGGCNGANGCGTCCTTTGCCNAGGCCGCTCAGGCGTCACCAGCAAACTATCGGGTGATGCCGTCGAATATTGATTTGACCGCAGCAGAAGTTGCATTACTGCAACATAATGAGCGTGAATTCGTTATGCGCGATTTACTTCACGCCGATGCAGCTGGCTTTGACTATGTGTTAATTGACTGCCCTCCTTCGCTGAATATTTTGACCGTAAATGCCTTGGTTGCAGCGACCAGTGTGTTGATCCCAATGCAGTGCGAGTATTACGCCCTAGAAGGACTGAGTGCGTTGTTGGATACGGTTGATGGAATCTGCGAAAAGGCNAATCCGAACCTGCAGATTGAAGGCCTGCTGCGCACCATGTATGACCCGCGTAACGGATTGACTCGAGATGTGTCGCGCCAATTGATTCACTATTTTGGTGATCAAGTGTTTCGCACCGTGGTGCCGCGCAATGTGCGTCTTGCCGAGGCACCGAGCCATGGGTTACCGATATTGCTTTACGATAGAGGCTCCCGTGGATCGCTAGCTTACCAAGCTTTGGCGGCAGAAGTGCGCAAACGTAACGCCCAATGATCCAGCCCTTGCAACCAGTAAAGAGCATCAGCACATGACGAAAAAGAAACTAGGTAAAGGACTGGATGCCCTACTCTCGCGCCCGAGCAAAGCAGCGNCGGATAGACAAGTCGAGCAGNAACANCCCGCAACNTCGACNACATCTCAGNNTGTTNCTGAANTTTCGGTAGCCCACATCAAACCAAGCCCGTTTCAACCCAGAAGAGTCTTNACACCCGAGGCGTTAGACGAGTTGGCGACGTCTATCCAGCACCATGGTGTGCTGCAGCCGATCGTTGTCCGCGCCCTGCCCCAAGGCGGCTTTGANCTTATCGCGGGCGAGCGNCGTTGGCGNGCGGCTCAGCAAGCGGGNCTGCAAACCATTCCNGTGGTGCANCGTGACGTCAGCGACAGNGAAGCGTCNGCGTTTGCGCTTATCGAGAATATTCAGCGTGAAAACCTGAATGTAGTGGAAGAAGCCCTTGGGTTGGCACGGCTGCGCTCGGAGTTTGAGTTAACCCAACAAGAGCTTGCCGAAGTAGTGGGGAAATCCCGTGCTGCTATCGCCAATAGTTTGCGCTTACTCAACCTGGGCAGCGTCGCGCGGGATCTCTTAATGGAGGGAAAACTCGACATGGGCCACGCTCGAGCGTTGCTGGGTTTGGCGGGTACCGAGCAGGATTTGGTTGCTCAAGACGTCGCCATTAAGCAACTATCCGTGCGGCAAACCGAGGCCCTGGTCCGTAAGTTGTCGGCAGTTTCGCCCAAGCAAGGCCAACGCGCCGGCGACAAAGACGGCGACACCGCGTTGCTGGAACGGCGCTTGTCAGACCATTTGGGCGCTAGTGTGCGTATTACTCAGCGCGCCCAAGGGCGCGGCGAATTAGTAATTAAGTATGGCAACTTGGATGAGTTGGATGGCGTGCTCGACCGCCTGCATTTACCTACCTAACCCTTGCTAGGGGCTGGCGCGACCAGTCTTGGTGTGTCGATAAGAATTAATCTGCTGTTTCCCAGCTCTATAGGGTGTAAAAGCGTTGAAGGTTAAACGGCCAGTCTTTATAATCCGCGCCGCCGTGATACGGTGGCTGCATCAAAACGGTGCGGTAACCACTGTATTGTTGGTGCAGATCGTTCTCGGTTTGATTTGCTGTCTGGGGTTTTGGTGGGCCGAAGCGGCTTTATTTAGCGGCGCGGTAGCAGGCTTTGCTAGTGCATTCGTACCCAATGGCCTCTTGGCATGGCAGCAAAAGAGAGCGGTTCATGCAGCACGTTTGGTGATGCACAGCGTGACCAAGTGGGTGGTAACGATGATGCTGATGGCCCTAAGTTTTGGGGTTGTGGGAGCAGACCCAATCAGTTTTTTTGTCACCTTCGTGATAGCGCAGTTAAGTTTCGTTGTCGCTTTAGTGCGGCCACGTCTGCTGCGCAGCAACAGCCAATGAAACACTAGGAAAAACAACACCTATGGCCGGCGAAGCTAAAACAACGGCTCAGTACATTGAACACCACCTCACCAACCTGACCTACGGTATGAATCCGCAGACCGGGCAATGGGAATTCGCACACAGCGCTGAAGAGGCCGCTGCGATGGGGTTCTGGTCGATTAATGTGGACTCAATGGCCTGGTCCATCGGCCTTGGTTTGGTCTTTTTAATGTTCTTCCGAAAAGCCGCTGCGGCAGCAACATCAGGGGTGCCTGGTGGGCTGCAAAACGCCGTGGAGATGATTGTTGAGACCTTAGAAGACCAGGTGCTCAGTGTCTTCAACCACAAGAACGCTTTGATCGCGCCGCTCGCCCTTACGATTTTTGTATGGGTGTTCTTGATGAATCTTATGGATTTATTGCCTGTCGACTGGTTGCCGGAGCTGGCGGTTGTCGCAGGTATCTCGCACATGAAGATTGTGCCGTCCACGGATCCAAACATCACCATGGCATTGGCTTTGTCAGTGTTTGCGCTGGTTATTTACTACAGCGTTAAATGCAAAGGCATAGGTGGCTTCCTCGCGGAGCTGTCATTCCACCCGTTCCCAGTGCAAAAAGGCGTTTTGGCGATCTTCATCGTACCGATAAATTTTTTGTTAGAGAGCGTCACCTTGATTGCCAAGCCTTTGTCTTTGGGCCTACGTTTATTTGGCAATATGTACGCTGGTGAAATGATTTTTATCCTTATCGCGCTAACGTTTGGTGGTGGTCTTTTGTTGGCCGTAGCGGGCGGGCTTATGCAGTGGGCGTGGGCAGTGTTCCACGTCTTAATTATCACTTTGCAGGCGTTTCTCTTTGCCGTGTTGTCGGTGGTCTATCTGGCCCAGGCGCACGACGTTGACGAACACTAGAAATCCATAAAAAAGGCGGCGGTAGTCGCAAAGTAAAACTCGAAACTAGGAGCAATGATGGAACAGGCAGGACTTTTATATATCGCGGGCGCATTGATGATGGGCTTAGGCGCGGTTGGAGCCGCCATTGGTGTAGGTGTTTTGGGTGGCAAGTACCTTGAGGGTGTGGCGCGTCAGCCAGAATTGCTGCCTATGTTGCGAACCCAGCTCTTCATCGTTTTGGGTCTGGTAGACGCGGTGCCCATGATTGGTGTTGGTATCGGCCTCTACGTTATTTTTGCCGTTGCTTAAACCCTTCGCGACAACTTTGTCAGCGGGGGATGTTTGTTCGGTGGCTCCATGGGAGCCGCCGCTAACGGTTAAGTAAGACCCACAGGAAGAGACAGGCGATGAATTTAAACGCAACGCTAATCGGCCAAAGTATTACGTTCTTAGTGTTCGTAATGTTTTGCATGAAGTACATCTGGCCGCCTATTCGTCAGGCGATGAATGATCGACAAGAGGCCATTGCCGCCGGATTGCGCGCTTCAGAAGAGGCGGACGAAAAGCTAGCTCAGGCAGCGGACAATGCGGAGCAAGAGCTCGTTGCTGCGAAGGCAGAGGCCGCATCAATCATTGAGCAGGCGCGGGCTCGCGCAAATCAGATGGTAGAAGACGCGAAAGCAGAAGCGCGGTCTGAAGGCGAGCGGCTGGTTGAAGCTGCNAAAGCTGAAATCGAGCAGGAAGTGAATCGAGCAAAAGAGGCACTGCGTGGTCAAGTGGCGGCATTGGTCATTGACGGCGCCGAACAGGTGCTGAAAGAAAGCATTGATGCAGAAAAGCACGAGCAAATGCTCAACCAACTGGCGGCAGAGCTGTAAATAATGGCTGAACTCGCAACAATTGCTCGTCCGTATGCAAATGCGGTATTCGATATCGCCAAGAGCGGGGGCGCTTTAGAGGACTGGTCACGCATGTTGGGTGTGCTTGCCTCTACGGCCCAACACGAAACCGTTAGTGTGCTGCTAACTAGTCCCGACCTTTCGCCCATGGCAAAGGCGGGCAAGCTCGGTGAGCTGTGCGCTGACGAAATCGATGATCAGGCACGAAAGTTTCTCCTAGCGCTAGCAGACCACGACCGCCTTGCGCTGTTGAATGAAATCGTTGCTCAATTTGAAACGCTGCGTGCAGAAGAATTACGCAGTTTAGATGTCAAAGTAACCGCTGCTTATGAGTTGAGCGCGGCGCAGACGGATGCCTTGGTAACGGCTCTACGCAAAAAGTTCGATAAAGAAATAGCCATCGAATCCACTGTAGATGCGTCGCTGATGGGCGGCGCCATTATTCGTGCGGGCGATGTTGTGATCGACGGCTCGGTAAGAGGCAGACTGACCAAGCTGGTCGATGCACTCGTGCAGGTTTGACGAAAAGCACCACAACATCCTTGAGTAGAAACAGGTTTTAACAGGAACTGAACATGCAACAACTTAACCCATCTGAAATCAGCGACATTATCAAAGGTCGTATTCAGGGTCTCGACGTCACCGCGGAAGCGCAGAACGAAGGCACGATTGTTGGTGTGTCTGACGGTATTGTGCGAATTCATGGTTTGGCGGATGCGCAATACGGTGAAATGATCGAATTCGATGGATCACTCTATGGTATGGCGCTTAACCTAGAACGGGACTCGGTTGGTGTGGTTGTATTAGGCGACTACGACAGCCTTACAGAAGGCATGACCGCTCGTTGTACCGGCCGTATTTTAGAAGTGCCGGTAGGTCCAGAGTTGCTTGGCCGTGTTGTTGACTCCTTGGGTAATCCCATCGACGGCAAAGGCCCGATTAATGCGGCTCAGTCGTCACCGATCGAAAAAGTAGCGCCGGGCGTTATCGCACGTCAGTCGGTAGATCAGCCAGTACAGATCGGCTTTAAGTGTATCGATGCAATGGTGCCGATTGGCCGCGGTCAACGGGAACTGATTATCGGTGACCGTCAAATCGGTAAGACCGCAATCGCGATAGACGCCATCATCAATCAAAAGAACAGTGGCATTAAATGCGTTTACGTCGCCATTGGGCAGAAGATGTCGACCATTTCTAACATTGTGCGGTCGTTGGAAGAACACGGCGCTATGGAGTACACCACGGTTGTTGCCGCGGGCGCATCCGACCCAGCGTCTATGCAGTTTATTTCAGCCTATTCAGGTTGTGCCATGGGAGAGTACTTCCGCGACACCGGTGAAGACGCGCTGGTAATTTATGACGACCTCACCAAACAGGCATGGGCGTATCGGCAGATCTCCCTGTTGCTGCGGCGTCCGCCGGGCCGTGAGGCTTACCCCGGTGACGTATTCTACTTGCACTCGCGCCTGCTGGAGCGCGCGGCCCGAGTAAACGCTGACTATGTAGAGCAGCACACTAATGGTGCAGTGAAAGGTAAAACCGGATCACTAACCGCATTACCGATCATTGAAACTCAAGCGGGTGACGTATCAGCTTTCGTTCCAACAAACGTGATCTCCATTACTGACGGCCAGATTTTCCTTGAAACCGATAACTTCAACTCGGGACTACGTCCGGCAATGAGCCCCGGTATTTCGGTATCGCGGGTAGGTGGTTCAGCGCAAACACCATTTATGAAAAAGATCTCTGGCGGTATCAAGATGGCATTGGCCCAGTACCGCGAGCTTGCAGCGTTTTCTCAGTTTGCCTCAGACCTTGACGATGCGACGCGTCGCCAGCTGGAGCATGGTGCTCGGGTAACCGAATTGATGAAGCAAAAGCAGTTCGCGCCTATGTCTGTTGCGGAAATGGGTACGGTACTATTCGCCGCCAATGAAGGTTATTTAACCGACGTTGCGGTTGATAAAGTGCTTGATTTTGAACAAGCGCTGCTGGGCTTTATGAAGTCTGAATACGCGGACTTTTTTAACACCATTAACGAAACTGGCGCCTACAACGACGACGTTGTGAACACCCTGCGCGAAGCGATCGAAAAGTTCAAAGCGACACAAACGTATTAAAGCGGCCCCAATTGGCGCTGACCTAAATACGATCGATTAAAAGCGTAAAGCGGCTAAAGAGAAGAAAACATGGCTGTTGGCAAGGAAATTAAGAAAAAGATCGGTAGCGTACAAAATACGCAAAAGATCACCAGTGCTATGCAGATGGTGGCGGCCAGCAAGATGCGCCGCACCCAAGATCGCATGCAGCAGGGCAAGCCCTACAGTGAGCGTATTCGTGGGGTGATCAGTCACTTGGCAAACTCCAATCCTGAATACAAGCATATTTATATGCAGGAGCGCGAGATCAAGCGGGTTGGCTATATCGTTGTTGCAACGGATCGCGGCCTCTGCGGTGGTCTCAACGTCAACTTGTTCCGTAAGGTCATTAAAGAGTTGGGCGACTGGGATGGTCAGGGTAAAGAGGTAGAGCTTGGCTTAATCGGCAGTAAGGCGGCGCCTTTTTTCCGCTCGGTGGGCGGCAACATTCGCGCGGTAATGAATGATGTAGGTGAAACCCCGGCGATTGCTGATCTTATTGGTGGCATCAAGGTCATGCTTGATGCATACGAAAATGGTGAGATCGACCGGCTGTACTTGGCGACCAACGAGTTTGAAAACACCATGACTCAAACGCCGACAGTGCGCCAGTTGTTGCCGTTGGATCATGAGGATGATGCGTCTTATCAGCATCGTTGGGACTACATTTATGAGCCCGATGCACGGCAGCTGATCGAAGGATTGGTGCTGCGCTATGTTGAGGCCCAGGTCTACCAAGCGGTCATTGAAAACGGTGCCTGTGAGCAGGCGGCAAAAATGGTGGCGATGAAAAACGCTACTGAAAATGCCGCAAAGCTAATAGACGAATTACAACTGATTTATAACAACGCACGGCAAGCGGCGATTACCCAAGAAATTGCGGAAATCGTCAGTGGTGCAGCAGCGGTTTAACCGCTACAACGAATAACAAACCAGATAATAAAACGGTAAAGAGGCAAGGCATGAGCAGCGGTCGAATTGTACAAATTATTGGTGCGGTCATTGACGTTGAGTTTGATCGGGACAATGTTCCTAAGGTTTACGATGCGTTGTCTGTGGGCGCCAGTGGTCTGACGCTAGAAGTGCAGCAGCAATTGGGTGACGGCGTTGTCCGTACCATCGCCATGGGCGTGTCTGATGGCTTATCGCGCGGCTTGGAGGTGACTAATACAGGCGCACCGATCTCGATTCCTGTCGGCGAAGAAACATTGGGCCGGATTGTGGATGTCTTGGGTAACCCCATCGACGAAAAAGGTCCGGTGAACGCTCAAGAACATATGCCTATTCACCGTAAGGCGCCTACCTACGAAGATCAAATTGGTGACAATGAAGTTTTAGAAACCGGCATTAAGGTCATCGACCTTATCTGCCCGTTTGCGCGCGGCGGTAAAGTAGGCCTGTTTGGCGGTGCGGGCGTGGGTAAGACCGTAACCATGTTGGAGCTGATTCGAAACATCGCCATCGAACACTCAGGTTTGTCAGTATTTGCTGGCGTGGGTGAGCGCACACGTGAAGGCAACGACTTCTACTACGAAATGGAAGAAGCCGGTGTATTGGATAAGATTTCGCTGGTCTTCGGCCAGATGAATGAGCCTCCTGGGAACCGTCTGCGCGTAGCGTTGACCGGATTGACCATGGCAGAAAAGTTCCGTGATGAAGGCCGTGACGTGCTGCTCTTCGTTGACAACATTTATCGTTATACCCTGGCGGGTACTGAGGTGTCCGCACTACTCGGCCGTATGCCTTCAGCGGTAGGTTACCAGCCCACATTGGCGGAAGAGATGGGTGTTCTGCAGGAGCGCATCACAACCACCAAGACTGGATCAATCACTTCGGTTCAGGCGGTATACGTACCAGCTGACGACTTAACCGACCCGTCACCAGCAACTACGTTTGCCCACTTAGACTCAACGGTTACGTTGTCTCGTGCGATCACCGACCTCGGAATCTATCCCGCGGTTGACCCTCTGGACTCCACTAGCCGCCAGTTGGATCCGCTGATTGTCGGTGAAGAGCACTACCAGGTAGCCCAGACTGTGCAGCAGGTATTGCAGCGCTATCAGGAACTGCGCGACATTATTGCGATCTTGGGTATGGATGAGCTGTCTGAAGAAGATAAGCAGCTGGTATACCGTGCTCGAAAGATCCAGAAATTCTTCTCTCAGCCGTTCTTCGTTGCGGAACAATTCACCGGTAACTCAGGCAAGTTTGTTAGCCGTGAAGAAACTGTACGCAGCTTTAAAGCAATTCTTGATGGCGAGTACGACGATCTACCAGAAGATGCTTTCTACATGGTGGGCAGCATTGAAGATGCCATTGAGAAAGCGAAAACGATTTAACGCCGGGTAATCAGGCTAAACGACAGGTAGAACCCTATGGCAAGTATGCAGTGTGAAATCGTCAGTGCGGAACAGTCGTTGTTCTCTGGCACCATTACGATGTTATCGGCACGCGGTACCATTGGTGAGTTAGGGGTAATGCCCGGTCACGCGCCTTTGTTGACAGGTATTCAGCCCGGCGCGGTTACTCTGCGTATGGAAGACGGCACTGAAGAAGTATTCTATGCGTCTGGTGGTTTCATCGAGATTCAGCCCGGCTACGTGACTTTGCTAGCAGATACCGCGGTGCGCGCGGAAGACTTGGACGAAGCCCAAGCAGAAGAGGCGCGGCAGCAAGCCCAACGTGAAATGTCAGAGAAAGCTGCGGGTGCCGACTTTGGTATGGCTGCAGCAATGATGGCGGAAGCGGTGGCGCAACAGCGAACCTTAGAAGAGCTGAGAAAACGCCGTCGCTAAAACCAAGCATTGGTTTTGATGGTTAAAAAAGGGGATTAAACAGCCCCTTTTTTTATGCCTGCCTTATACTCTGGGTATACCAAAGCCGGAACTTTGTGATGCCAACAGACATAGTGGTGCTTGCTGCGGGCAAAGGCACACGAATGAATTCAAGCCTCGCCAAGGTGTTGCACCCATTGGCGGGGGAGCCAATGATTCACCATGTTATTAAAACCGCTCAGCGGTTAGAACCCCGGCATATCGCTGTGGTCATTGGCCATCAAGGTGCCGACGTGCGGGCTGCTTTGGCCGCACAAAATGACAGCGGCAACCTGATCTGGGTAGAGCAAGAGCAACAGCTCGGCACCGGACACGCGGTAAAGCTGGCTAAGGATCATTTGCCAGATGACGGGGCGATGCTGGTTCTATATGGCGATGTTCCATTGATTACCGAAGACACCATTCGTGCTTGCGAGGATGCCGCTCACCAAGGGCAGTTAGGCTTGGTTGTTGCGGAATTCAACGACCCAGCTGAACTGGGCCGAATTATTCGTGACGACACCGGCGCGGTGCAGGAAATTGTTGAGTTCAAGGATGCAACACCGGAACAGCGCCAAATTAGTGAAATCAATTCCGGCATTTTAGCCGCGCCCCTGAAAAACATGGCCCAATGGCTCGGCCGCCTCCAGTCCAATAACGTGCAACAGGAATATTACTTAACAGACATTATTGCCATGGCGGTGCAAGATGGTGTCGACGTGGTGCCAATCCAAGCGTCATCGGAAGTGGAAGTAACCGGCGTCAACGACCGAGTCCAACTGGCGCAGCTTGAGCGCCATGCGCAAAAACGCCTTGTTGAACAATTGATGCTGGATGGGGCGAGCTTTGCCGATCCCGCGCGGGTTGATATTCGTGGTCAAGTCAGGGTCGGTAAAGATTGTTTCATTGACGCCAATGTACTTTTGACTGGCGAAGTAGAGCTAAGTGATGGTGTGCGCATTGGTCCTGGATGTGTCGTCAGCGATTCGCGCATTGGCGCGGGGACTGAAGTGCTTGCGAATACTGTTGTTGATGGCGCCGATGTGGGCCCTGACTGTAGCCTTGGGCCTTTTGCGCGGGTACGGCCGGGCAGTGTCCTAGGCACGGGGGTAAAGATAGGCAACTTTGTAGAAACGAAGAAGACTCGCTTAGGCGATCACAGTAAAGCCAGCCACTTGGCGTATTTGGGTGATGCGGAAATCGGCAGCGAGGTAAACATAGGAGCCGGTACCGTCACCTGCAACTACGATGGTGTGAACAAGCACCCGACGAATATCGGTGACGGCGCCTTTATAGGCACAAACTCAACTCTCGTGGCGCCGCTCAACATTGCAGCAAAGGCCTTCGTTGCTGCTGGGTCGGCCCTGACCAAGGATGTAGCAGCAGAGCAACTGGCGGTTGGCCGCAGTCGTCAGCGTAATATTGATGGCTGGTCCGCGCCGACTAAAGACTCCGAAAACTAACGTTAAGCATAATGCGCGCTTTGGTGACCGGCGCGAATTAACGCTCAGCAGAGTAAAAAAGGAAAAAATATGTGTGGCATCGTTGGTGCTGTAGCAGAGAGAAATGTAGCGCCTATTTTGATTCAGGGTCTGCAGCGCTTGGAATACCGAGGCTATGATTCTGCGGGTGTCGCGCTCGTCCAATCAGATGGCAAGGTGCAGCGCCGCAGAGAAGTAGGCAAGGTCGTAAACCTTAGCAANAACCTGGATGCCGATCCGGTCAAAGGTAGCCTTGGTATTGCCCACACCCGCTGGGCGACCCACGGTGCTGTGCAACAAACCAACACCCACCCGCATATGTCGGGAGACGATCTTGCTCTGGTGCATAACGGTATTATTGAAAATTACATGGCGTTGCGCGACGAGCTGCAGTCAAAGGGCTATGTCTTTGCATCTGAAACCGATTCCGAAACGATCGTTCACCTGATCCACAGCTGTCTTGAGGACGATGGTCTGCTGCAAGCGGTGCGCCGGGCGGTTAAACGATTGGAAGGCGCCTACGCGATTGCGGTGTGTTTTGCTGATGAACCGGATCGCATCATTGCCGCGCGTTCGGGTTGTCCATTAGTGGTGGGCAAGGGCATTGGCGAGAACTTTTTGGCATCAGACGTTCTGGCTCTTAAAGCCGTGACCGATCGCTTTATATTTTTAGAAGAAGGCGACTTAGTAGAGTTGCGTCGCGACAGCATTGATATCTGGAGCATCGACAACGAGGCGGTGCTCCGCGCTGATGTGCGCATCGAAATGGCAAAAGATGATCTCGACAAGGGCAACTTTCGTCACTACATGCAGAAAGAAATTTTTGCCCAACCCCAGGTTTTGAAAGAGACCATGGAGGGCCGAATTGGCAAGCAGACGGTGTTGGAAGAGTCGTTTGGTGTTGGCGCCAAAGATATTTTCGATCGCACCGAAGCCATCACCATCGTTGCCTGCGGTACCAGTTACTATGCAGCCAGTGTGGCGCGCTACTGGATTGAGGATTTGGTTGGCATTCCGTGTCAGGTCGAAATCGCCAGTGAGTTTAGATACCGCAAAATTGCGGTTATACCCAATACGTTATTCGTCACCATTACTCAATCGGGTGAAACAGCGGACACTCTTGCGGCGT
>NYVG01000048.1 GCA_002684495.1 Gammaproteobacteria bacterium
ACAGCAAATGGCTTTGCAGCGCCCTATGACCAAATGACACCATCCCGCGCAAGCTATAGCACCGAATTATCTTCTGACACTTCGAGCGGTTCTGGTTTATCAGTCAAGCTGCGTTCATACAGTGTGACAGTAGACAGCTATGGGATACTCCACGGTCCCGCCATAGTTAGTGACTCTACAGTTAAGCTGCACCCCGGTGACTCAGTGAGTTTTGAATGGCGAGCGAGCGGCGGGGCCGACGCCTACGATGTGATCGGCTACCTCGTGGACGAAAATACGGGACACATAGAAGAAATCTTAAACGAGACCGGCTCTAATGCTGGCGCCTCGACTGACTGGGCGACCGTGACTCGCGACATTTCAACCTCGGGCACATATAAATTCGTTTTCTCTGCAGGCACGTGGGACGCAACTGGTGGCAGGGCGGCAGGGGCACAGCTGTACATCGACAACATAANCGTAACGCAAAACAATAAAGCGCCTCCGGCAGACAACATAGTCGAACAGATTCGCACTGCGCTTACCTCGTCGCGGGACGGTTATATGCAACCTCTCGATGTGATTTCCACCGGAGATGAGCTGCGCTTCACAATTGCTGAATCCAACGTNGCTAAGTTAATCCCTTTAANGACCCTTGATCTGCTGACACGCGACGGCGCCGCGACGGCTAAAACCCTCGCGTCGAATAGCCTAAACCAGATCGCAACCGCACGGTCANATCTAGGTGCTTTAAGTAATCGACTCAGTAGCGCCGGTGACTCCGCGATAAATATTAAAGATAGCTTGACGTCTGCTAGAGGCAAAATACTAGATGCTGACTACGCGCTCGAATCTGCACGCTACGCTCGAGCTCGAATCCTGCAAGAAACCTCCACTTCGTTACTCGCGAAATCAAATGACTTAAANGAGGTGGTTCTGAACCTGCTAAAGGACGACTGATACTGGAACTTTATTGNACCGTGACNGCTAATCTCAGTCTGCATAAACTACTCCGGGTGAATGGAGCATANGCATGACGTCACCGTTTCTTTTAGCCAACGCCCAGCAACAAATCGGCCAAGCNCTNGGCGTAAGTCCCTGGGTNTTTATTGANCAGGTTCAGGTCAATGTATTTGCCGAGGTCACGCGCTGGCGTACGCCCGGCCATTGCGACCCCGAGCACGCCAAAACCACACCCTACGGTGGCACGTTATTGCACGGCTTTCATGCCATCGCTTTACTGTCGCACTTCTACAAAAGCTCACAACTNTGGCCGGAGGACGGTCGCAACCCATTGAACTACGGCTTGGATAAGGTGCGAATTCTACAGCCGATCATTATCGGCGACGGGGTGCGGCTGCGTTCTCATATCTCGTTACTGGACGCACAGCCCAAGGCCAACGGTGACATGTTGCTAAAGACGCAACACGACATTGAGGCGGACGGAGTGGAGGGNTNCGTTATCTANGCCGAGTATCTTACTTACTGGCACGGCNTCTGATNANGCATTAGGACGCCGCAACACACTCATATGTCGCGNCGCCCNATCGTTCAGCCTTATGCGACTTCGTCGCTTTCTTCNATGCGGAATTTCAGATCATAGTTCTTTAGCGGCAGTTGCCTAACTCTAGAACCTGTCGCATCAAAAACCGCATTGGCCAAGGCTGGTGCAATCGCTGGCGTACCTGGCTCACCTGCGCCACCCACGGGTCCTCCGCCATTGATCACATGGGTCTCAATAACCGGTGCGTCAGACATGCGCAAGATTTGGTAATCGTGGAAATTACTCTGGGCCACCGCCCCATTCTCAATGGTGACTTCGCCGAACATCGCCGCACTGAGTCCGTAAACAATTCCCGATTCAATCTGGGCTTTGAGCCCATCGGGGGAAATCGCCAGACCCGGGTCTACTGCGGCAACCACGCGATCAACTTTTACGTCGCCGTCGGTCACTGTCACCTCAACAACTTCTGCCACCAAGGTGCCAAAAGACTCCTGCAGAGCGATGCCACGACCACGNCCTGGCGCCAGAGGTTGCTCCCAACCGGCTTCTTGCGCCGCTTTGTTCAATACCGCCAAATGCCGCGGCTTATCGCGCAGCAACTGTGCCCTAAATTCGTATGGATCCACTTCCTTGGCTGCAGCTAACTCGTCGATAAACGACTCGGTAAAGAAGCCATGTTGAGTGTGGTCAACACTGCGCCAAGCGCCAAAGGGAATATTAGTGGGACTCGCGACATAGCCGATATCTTGGGAACCCACCGCATACGGAATCAACGGCGCTTCTGCTGGCTCATGCTTGTCAACATAAGTGTTCTCCCAGGACGCGACCTCGCCATCAGCATCAATGGCGGCCCGGAAACGACTGCGTACCGCAGGACGATAGTAATCCTGACGAATATCTTCTTCTCGCGACCAGATGAGCTGTACCGGGCGCTGCACTTTTTGCGCAAGCAGAGCAGCTTGAATCGCATAATCTGGGTTCGCCTTACGTCCGAAGCCACCCCCCATAAAATAGTTGTGCAGTCTCACGTTCCCAGGCTCCATGCCGAGAGCTTTNGCTACTGCGTCACGAAATCCCAAAGGATTTTGACAACCGATCCAGACTTCGCACTGACCATTTTGCACATGGGCCGTGGCATTCATGGGCTCCATACAGGCGTGGGCAAGATAGGGTACGCGATACTCTGCCTCAACAACCTGGGCCGCGTTCTCAAGAGCCATGTTCACATCGCCTTGCAAACGATCGTTTTCCCGCTCTGAACCAGCGGTGATGTCGCGATCAAACTGGGCAAAGATTTCGTCGCTACCCATACCGTCGCGACCATAGTGATTCCACTCGACAGTTAGCGCGTTCAGGCCCTGTTTGGCTGGCCAGTAGCCTTCGGCAACCACTGCCACGGTTTCACCAATATTCTGCCTGCCCGACATCGGGTCTTCTTTGTTGGAACCGGGGAGTGTTACAACATCAATGACACCCTTAACCTGCTTCGCTGCACTGNCATCAAGCTTGTCGACTCCGCCGCCAAATACCGGCGCCCGTTGCACCGTGGCATAAACCATGCCGGGCACATGCACATCCATCGCGAATTGCGCACTGCCGTCCACTTTAGATGGAATGTCACGACGTTGCACATGGTGTCCAATAATTTGGAATTCATCTGCCGATTTAAGACTGGGCGATGACGGTGGCTGCATCTGCGCGGCAACCGCTGCAAACTCGGCGTATGGCGCGCGCCGGTTGCTGGCGGCATGGATCAGTTGGCTGGCCTGTGTTTGAATTTCCTTAGCCGGCACCTGCCATGTTTGGGCCGCAGCCTCGATTAACATTTCTCGCGCCGCTGCACCAGCAATACGCATACCGTATTGCCCTGTGGAGCGAATACTTAAACTGCCGCCAGTAATTTGCATCCCCATGGCTTGAGTAACCTTAAGCATCAGGCCATCAAAGGTGGGCACCAATACTTGGGGCACCTCGGCATCGCCAATGATCCCGTAACCCAATAGGTAGTTCGCATACTCCGGCACCGGCGGTGCCTCTTCAAACTGCACCAGATCCCAGTCCGCATCCATTTCTTCGGCAAGCATTTGCGCCAATGCGGTTTGCGCGCCTTGACCCATTTCCGAATGGGGCACAATGACCGTAGCGACGTTATTGGTATCGAGCTTGACCCAGACGTTAACCAGAGTTTCGTCGTCGTTGCTAACTAATGGCGCCAACTCTGGGGTGCGATGACCGGGTCGCAGCGCAACACCAATGGCAAGACCACCACCGGCAACGACGCCGGTTGTTATGAAGGCTCTTCTAGTCCACTTACCCATATTAAACCTCCCCTCGCGCCGGATCGAAATAACCGACACCGGCAACATTTTTTATGGCCTTTTTAATGCGACCGTACATGCCGCAGCGACAAAGATTGCCCTGCATGGCAGCATCAATTTCTTCATCTGACGGGTTTGCATTGCTGGCAAGCAATGACGCTGCAGACATCAGTTGCCCGGATTGACAGTAGCCGCATTGCGGTACTTGCTCGTCAATCCACGCTTGCTGCAACGGATGTAACTCATCCTGGCTGGGCGCTAGACCTTCTATAGTAGTAATTTGCTGACCTTGGACAGCCGCCAACGGCATCACGCAAGAACGCTGCGCCATACCGTTAACATGGACAGTACAAGCACCGCATTGGGCCATACCACAACCGAACTTGGTGCCAGTTAGACGTAATTGTTCACGTAATACCCATAACAGAGGAGTCTGCGGATCTACATCCAACTCCTGCTCTTTGCCGTTAACTGTTAGCCTGATCATTGATACCTTCGTATATTAACAATTTGCGAACAATTGATAGGGAACCGTTGGTCACTTGTCAACAGTTGAACTGCTATTGGTCTATAACCGCTTCCCAAAATCGCAATCCGCGCCTTGTTTGAAAAGCCCAGAGGGCTTAAAAACGTGCGCACCGATACGCCAGCCTCTACGCACCCGAGTGTTCCATGCTATGGCGCCATCTTTTTTTGTCGGTGTTACGTCGGCCATCCGCTTTTATCTGTCGATGGACATTGGCTGGTTTGAGCGTCTAACTACCCGGGAACTTCATTCCAGCAGTAGATCGACCCAAGGCGAACTCAGGCGGCACGATATCGCGCCCACTGGTGATATCAGCGGGATCCGTGTAATAACCCAGCGCATATTCGCCCTGAGTGTAGCCCAACAAATCCTGTAATACCGGATCAAAGTCTTTGGCAATTTCAGGCGGGCACGAGAGGTACTGATTTTCTTCCTGACGCAGCCAGCCCAAACAATAGGTTAAATTGAGCCCAACCCTCGATGCGTTGCTGCAATTGGCGCCGCCCGCGTGCAAGACACTGCCGCTGTAGATGAATACCGAACCCTTGGTCATCTCCGCTTGGCACACTTGATCATTCGTATGTTTTTGCGACCAATCCCATTCCTGACTACCCGGCACGCAATGGGTCGCACCATTTTCGGTGGTGAAGTCGGTCAATGCCCAGATGGTATTAAATTGCGGCTCAATCTCTCGCGGCAGATATTTACCCCAGGCATAACGGTCACGATGTATTTCCTGTGCAGCACCACCCGGCCCAATATCTATGGTCTGAGTCAGATGCAGAATGATTTTTCGCGTGAACGGTTTAAGAAATTCGTTAGCACTGCCCAGCACTAAGTCGTGCAAGATCAAGTCACGGCAGGTGGCAGAACGCGCGGCCAAGGCACCGGTGCGTCGAGTCGTATGGCCAGTGAACTCATCACGCCCAGTCGGCGTAGTATCAATATAGGGCTGCACTTCTGCGGCCAGTTGATCCACCAATTCTGTGCTGAGCAGATCCTTGATAATGAGTGCGCCATCCTGACGTAGCTGTTGCACTACATCGGCCACTGTCGCATCCGCTGTCAAAGTTGTTAGCGCCATAACCTTTCCCCTCTATATTTTATCCTTCTGTAATTTTCCCTACCGGTACGCTATCACTCTAGGAGCCCGGTGCCACCGCCGTATCTTCTGGTTCTCGAACCGGCATCAAAAATTTCTGCCACATCGTGGGCTCGGTCGGTCCTGTGCCCGCTTGCAAAATGGGTTGATCGAGGAATGTACCAAACACCCGATCCCAGAGGATAGCGGCACATCCATAGTTAGTATTGCTTTGCGCCAGATCCGCCGAGTGATGGCAAATGTGGTAAGTATTGGTGGTAAAGACGAGACCGACCCAGCGGGTATTCATAGCAAGATTAGCATGCGCAATCGACGCTTGGGTAACCAATAGCAATGCCGCACCTGCTGCTACGGCGCCGATACCAAAAATCAACTCAAGCAGAATTGACGGCAGTAACAAAAAGAACAGTTCCAAGGGGTGGTTCAACCCAAAATTCAGCGCGCTGAGGGTTTTAAAGGAATGATGGGCACCGTGGCCTGAGACACGCCAGATTATGTTCCAGCGGTGCTCCGCTCGGTGAATCCAGTACCAGAGAAATTCGCTAAGTAAGAACATAAAAAACAACTGCACCACTAGTGGCCAGCTGTGAGGCCAGATATCCAGATTCAGCTCTGCTCTCAACTGCGCCAACGGTGCAGCCAACCATAGGTGATACAAAGAGTTCACTGCACTAGAGACAAACAGCAGTACGGTTACGATCACTATGTTGCGCATTTTCACGCGCGCCGAGGACAACCAATCATTGCGTGCCGGGAAAAAATGTTCAGCCGAGCCGAGAATAATTTGCACCAGCAGCAATACCCAAAGATAGGTATTCAGATTGCTGGGATCCATAAGCCAAATGCCGATCACACAGATCAGTAATGCAGGCTGTAGACCATAAAATAACAGTCTGGCAATGCCACTAGAGGGAGGTGTTGAATTCGCAGTACTCATATTCTACTCCGCTTGGGCTAAGCTATTTCTCGCGCGGCGTTCCTGCCTGCATATAATCTCGAGCAGCTTGGGCGACTGCGCGGGCGCACTCACCCGGCGTTGTTCCACCAGCAAACATCTGGTGACAGGGTCCGGCCAATATTTCCGGACGCTGTTGCTGCAGCCACTCCAGCATGGCGTTAAAAATCGGCGGGTCGTCGCCCGCAAACGCAATCTCGGTAATACGCTGATCAGTGACTTGTAAGCGAAAGGTGTCCGTGGCTCGATAGCCCAATGCTGTGCCAAAGTCATCGGTCACAGTAATGGCACAGACGACCTCATCTTCGATGATCTGGCAGGGCCGCCGTACCACCACTTCATAATTCGCCGCCTGCGCCCAACCCTGATAATAAAGTACCCCGGTAGCTTCAGCACTTGCCGCCATTACATCCTGCAAATTCTCAGCGCGCCAAGAGTAAAACGCATCAATGAAGCGCTCACCTACAAGCACAGAAGAATCGGCATTTTGACTGCCACTCTTGGCAGCCATGGGGGCTAACGCCACAAGCAACAAAACCCTTTGGCACCAACGAAAAAACAGATCTCGCTGCATATCCCTCTCCCTCGCACCTGAGAGTACAGGTTTTAATAGACGACGACACATATTGAAATGGCCTTTTTCTAACCCCGGCCAGGTGTGCAAACGGAGCGAGCGCGGTACAGTGAGGTAGCGTAAAGGGGACGGTATTCATGGGTTCATCTAACGACAAACCGACAGCTCAAGAAGGTTTTTCACCGGCTGGGGTAATCAACCGCCGAGACTTCTTGAACGGCATGGCGGTCACTCTTGCTGGCAGCGTATTGATGCAGGGTAACGCAGTCATGGCTCTGGGCTCTGACACCGCCGTTGCGGACGATCTGGCGGTTGCATCTGACCTCACAAACAAGGTCGCCCAAAGCTACTACCCACCCACCCGCACCGGTATGCGCGGCAGTCATAAAGGCTCTTTTGAGGTGGCCCATGCCCTAGCGTGGCGCGGCGAAAAACCCTCCCAGGTGCAGGATCTCGATGAAGAATACGACCTAGTCGTGGTCGGTGGCGGTATCAGCGGCCTAGCTTGCGCGTACTTGTATCAGCAACAGGCTGGAGCCGGTAAAAAAGTCTTGATACTGGATAATCATGACGATTTTGGCGGCCACGCCAAACGCAACGAGTTCAACGTGGATGGCCGCACCCTACTCGGCTTCGGCGGTAGTATTAATCTTGAACAGGACTATTTCAGCGACAACGTACACACCCTCCTAAAAGACCTCGGCGTGGATCTCGAAGCCCTAGAAAACGCGGTAGATAGCGATTTCGTATTGGCCAACTCCAGCGGCGACTTGGGGTATTTTCTGAATGCCCAGACCTATGGCAGCAATCGGATACTGCATAACCCATGGCGTCAGATCTGGCTGGCTCAGGGAGACTATGGCGAAGCCGTCAAAACCCTAGGCTTAGCCATGCCACAACAGGAAAAACTGCTAGCGCTTATTAGCGGTGAGCGCGATCTGCTCGACGACTTATCATTACTGAAGAAAAGAAAGTATTTATCCACCACAGATTACGCCAGCTTTTTACGCGAACGGGCGGGGTTAGAAGCCAGTACCATAGCGCTGTTTGAGCCCATCATGCAGGCCATTTACGGCTGCGGCGCGGAATGCTTGTCGGTGGCCGAAGCGCTGGCACTCGGATCGCCAGGCCTTAAGAGTCTCGGCTGGATTGGCAGT
This sequence comes from Gammaproteobacteria bacterium, assembly GCA_002684495.1. Classification (GTDB taxonomy): domain Bacteria; phylum Pseudomonadota; class Gammaproteobacteria; order Pseudomonadales; family Azotimanducaceae; genus UBA4421. The sequence continues at coordinate 8,116 of NYVG01000048.1, forward strand.
CTGGCCAACTCGCTTTTGTCCGGCTCAGCTGCAGACATTCGTACGCCCATGTTCCCCGACGGCAATGCGTCCATAGCGCGCCTATTGGTGCGTAAGCTGATTCCCACCGTGGCCGCTGGCGACAGCATGCACGATATCGCAGCCGCCCAGTTCGACTACGCACAACTGGATCAACCAACGAACCAAAACCGCATCCGCCTGAACAGTACCGCGGTCAATTGCGTTCACAGCGACAATGGCGAGCGGCTCCAAGTGACCTATGTGAACGCCGATGAGGCTTATCGCATTCGCGCCAAGCACTGCATACTGGCTTGCTATAACGCACTCATTCCGCATCTGTGCCCGGAGTTACCCGAGGCTCAGAAACGACAGTTAGGTTACGGCAGCAAGACACCACTGGTTTACTGCAATGTGCTGGTCCGCAATGGCGCTGCCCTTGATCGCGCACCAACCACACAATGCGCATGCCCAGACAGTTTTTTCGCGCTGGTATCCAAGGCTCCGCCGGTGCGTCTAGGCACGTACAATGGTACAAATGCAGGCGGCGACCAGCGGCTATTGTTTATGAATCACGTGCCCACGCCACGCGCCGAAACAGGCCAAAATATCAAAGACGTTTACCGCCTTGCTCGCCATAGTCTGTACACCACACCTTTCGCTACTTTCGAGGACGAGATCAAGCAACAACTCAACGCCATGTTTGGCGCCTATGGCTTTGATGCCTACCGAGATGTTGCCGCGATTACCGTGAACCGCTGGTCCCACGGCTACGCCTACGAATATATGGATCTGCACGATCCAGAGTGGCCTAAGGGCCAAGCGCCCCACGAGATTGCGCGAACGCGCAAAGGCAGAATCAGCATTGCTAATTCAGACTCGGAAGCCCACGCATATTTACATGCGGCAATTGATGCCGCCTGGCGCGCGGTAGATGAACAAGTCAAATTTGGCTAATACGCAAAAATGCGCCGCAACACACCTGACCTTTACTGGGAATTTCGATAAGCTCCGAACAACTCAACTAAGCGGACAGAAATATGACCGGAATCTGGCCCTTCGTAGCAGCAAACTCTCCTACTACGTTATCCCATGCGCAGGGTGCATATCTTTATCTGCAAAACGACAAAAAAATACTCGATGCCGCGGGCGGCGCTGTGGTGGCAAATATTGGTCACGGACGACGCGAGGTTGCAGATGCAATTCACGCGGCGACTATGAACGCAACCTATGTGGTGCCGCCCTGGCTAACGCCGGAGCGTCAAGGACTGGTAGAAGAACTGCGCGACCATTGGCTGCCCCAACACCTGCCCTGTGTGCATTTGTGCAGTGGTGGTTCTGAGGCCAACGAATCGGCAATTAAAATCGCCGTCCAGTATCAGGCCGCGATCGGCCAACCACAACGTAAACTGATTCTTGCCCGCAACTTGTCTTATCACGGCACCACTATAAGCATGGCCGGGTTGTCGGGACATGCATCGAGAAAGCGCGGGCTCGAGTCTATTCTCGAACAACACCCCCATATACAAACCCCCTACCCCTTGCGCTGTCCTCTGGGCCCCCACCACCCAGATGCCTGTCAGTACTATTTGCAGGATCTTGAGGACACCATTCAACGACTCGGTTCTGAGAACATCGCAGCACTGGTCGCTGAACCGATAAACGGCTCATCGGGTGGTGCGATCACTCCGCCCGACGGCTATTGGCAGCGGGCGCAAGAAATTCTGCAACGACACGGAATATTGCTCATTATGGATGAGGTTATGACCGGATTTGGTCGCACCGGCGTCGCCTTTGGGTCGCAACTCTACAATGTCGAACCCGATCTATTAGTTGCGGGTAAAGGGTTAGCGGGCGGCTACGCCGCTATTGCTGGCGTATTTGGTCGTGAAGAAATAGCCAATGCTATCAGCGCGGGCGGTTTCAACGTTATGTTCCATACCTTTGGCGCGCTACCCCAATCCTGTGCCGCCGCAACTGCGGTACTGAAAATCTTACGCGAAGAAAACTTAGTCCAGCGCGCAGGGGTTATTGGCCAACACACCCTTGAGCGCCTGCAAACAAGCTTCGGTCAACACCCAAACGTAGCGGAGATTCGCGGTGCTGGCATGCTCATAGGTATAGAGATCGTAAAAGATCGCAATACCCTTGAACGCTTTGATGAAAGCGCGCGCGTCACCGATCACCTCGCTGGAGCAGCGATGGATGCTGGGGTATTTTTTTACCCCGGCGGCACTGGCGAGTACCGCGATGTCATTTGCATCGGCGCGCCATTTATTATCGATGAGCCGGAGATCGAACTTATGGAAACCGCCCTAGGCGCAGCCCTCGCAAATCTCCCCATCAGTTAAGCCTGCTACAGCGCCCGATAGATCGCCTGAAGCAACGTTAGGGAACGCGGATCGCCCAATACTCCGTCGTGCATTTTATTCATAACAAATGCAACGCTCATCTGCGCATCTTGGTCGACCAAAATATTGGAGCCACCCCAGCCGCCCCAAAAACACGCATTCTTGTTTGGTGATAACGGCAGCAATTCGGACACAAGACCAAAACCGAGTCCATAAGAAAGGGGCACCCCTAATACTAAGTCGGTACCAGAAATTCTTGGCTTCATTACCAATGTTGCCGTCTCAGCAGACATTAAATCCACACCAAAGGCGGTCCCCTTACATGCTAAAGGCGCCTGCAATTTAGCCACAGATCGGGCATTACCATGGCCGTTTGCTGCTGGTATTTCGGCCTGCCGCCAACCATCAGTCCAAGAATGCTCGACACCAACGAAGGGACTACGGAAGGTACGTGCGGGAATAGAATTCGCATCGCCACCATCTGGCGCTTCGCCCTGGCCAAACGGGATAAGACGACTGATCCGATGAAATTCACTGGGTGGGACGCCAATAAAGAAATCGGCATCCAGCGGCCCAGCGATCTCTTCTTGGAAATAAGTACCGAGTGACTTTCCCGTGACTCGTCGCACCACCTCGCCGATCAGATAACCCTGAGTAATGGCGTGGTAGCCCGAAGCGCTACCAGGTTCCCACCAAGGCGCTTGTGCCGCCAGCAAAGCTACAATTTTGTCCCAATCGTACATGTCGTCAGGCGACATCATTTCGTCCATGCCGGACAAACCAGCGGCATGGCTCATCAAGTGCCAAACCTTAACCTGCTCTTTGCCGTTTTGCGCAAACTCGGGCCAGTAATCGGCTACATTGCGTTCAAAATCCAGCTGACCACGATCCGCTAGCACCAAGGCACAGAGGAACGACATCGTTTTAGTGGTGCTGTATACATTAACCAAGGTGTCTTGCTGCCAGGGGGCGCTGGCCGTTTCATCTAAATGACCACCCCATAAATCCACAACCATTTCACCACCAATGGTTACCGCAAACGATGCCCCGACATCGTTGCCGGAATCAATGCTAGCNCTGAGAATATCGCGCACCTGTGCAAACTTCGGATCGCAGATCCCNGCNATATCGGCCATCACCTTCCCCTCTGATGTAACGCTGAAGCCTTTCATCATACGTGTTTGATTGCCAAATATCGCTTTGCCGGCCTGATTCACAGCCAATTTTTGCTGGGCAAACGTCAGCGATTACGCCAGTCTTATTACTGGCGAGGAGGGGTTAAGTTCAATGGATCATCAAATTTTTGCGCAGCTACTGGGCAACTACGGAGAATTTGTCGGCGCGGTCGGCGTAGTTATTACGCTCGGATATTTGGCCNTGCAAATCAAACANAATCGCATCCAAACTCAATCTCAGATCGAACAGAGCCTGTACGAGCAGTGGCAGACTCCAGCAAAAATAATGGCGGACTCACCACAACTCGCTGACGTATTTTGCCGCGGTCAAAAGTCTCGATCGGCGCTAACTGAGGCAGAGCAAATGCAATTCGATATGTTTTGCTCACTAGGGATCAATACCGTGGAGTTTGCCTTTCGCCTTTCTGAAGATGCAGACACTGACCCAGACGGGCCAACCTGGTTATCCATTGCGGTGTTTTTTCTCGACAGCCCGGGTGGTCGAGAATTTTGGTACGACCGCCGAGATTTATTCTTCGAAGGCTTTCAAAAATGGATCGAAAGAAATTTGGACATCGCCGTACCGACTCACAATTTATCATCTTGAGTCCAACCAACGCGGCTGGTGACAATCCTCTCTGATCGCTACCATGAAGCGCCTGAGCAACAGCAACAGCAACAGCAACCTAGACGNACACTAAGGAGCAAAATGTCCACTGACACGACTAACCAAGCACACCAGTGTTTAGAGTGTTTACGCTCAGAGGTGAATGCCGCCTTCTCACACCTTAAAGCACTGTGCTCAGAAAACGGGCGACTTTCACCCAAATTGCTTGATGAGCAACAAAAGGTCAGTTACGAACTGGCATTTTGCGTCGCTGAAATNGAGGCCTCAGTTGCAATGTTGAACTACGCGACTGAGACGCAATCAGAAACTGATCTATGTCAATCCATCGCCTTCACCTTCTGCGCTGAGAGCATCCGCACGGTCTGGCAGAGATTACTCAACCACGCACAAGAGCTCGGCTTAGACAGCGCCCAACTGCTCCAGCTAATGGNTAGTGCTCCGCTGGCGGATTTTCTTTGGCAAAACGGCAGCAGTAGCCAATTGGCGAAAATTGGCGCAGCGTTACTGGATAGAGGCAATGTACGACTGCCCACGGGTCTCGGTGAGGAAAAAGACCTCGTGCGCGAAAGTTTTGCCCGTTTTGCCGACGATGTCGTGATACCACAAGCGGAATCAATTCATCGATTCGATACAGATATTCCTGATTCACTGATTGAGGCCGCAGCGCAAATGGGCTGCTTTGGCACCTGCATTCCAGAACAGTTCGGCGGCCTTATGCCGAATGACAAGCACGACAGTTTAGGCATGCTGGTGGTGACCGAAGAATTGTCCCGTGGCTCTTTAGGNGCTGCTGGTAGTTTGATCACCCGACCGGAAATCGCCGCCAGAGCACTACTGCACGGTGGCACCGAGGAACAGAAACAATATTTTTTGCCCCGTTTAGCCGCTGGGGAAATGCTAGCAGCTATTTCAATCACCGAACCAGATTATGGTTCTGATGTAGCGTCGTTATCACTGAAAGCCAGCCAAACGGAGAGCGGCTGGATGTTAAACGGCGCTAAAACCTGGTGCACCTTCGCCGGCAAAGCTGACGTGATCGTGGTCATCGCCCGCACCGATACAGATCGCTCCAAGGGTCATAAGGGCTTGAGCATGTTTATGGTGGAAAAACCACGTTTTGCNGGCCATGAATTCAGCCACGAGAATCCCGCNGGNGGACGCNTNGTGGGTCGCGCNATTCCTACTATTGGCTATCGCGGGATGCACTCTTTCGATCTGTCTTTTGAAGACTACGTAGTACCAAATTCCGCACTGGTGGGCGGCACTGCGGGTCAGGGTCAAGGTTTTTATCTCACCATGGCCGGGCTATCTGGCGGGCGCATTCAAACCGCCGCGCGGGCATCCGGCGTGATGCAAGCCGCATTAGAAAAAGCCTTGAGCTACAGTAATGACCGCAAAGTCTTTGGTGCTGCCGTAGGAGAATACCAACTCACTCAAGTCAAACTAGCACGGATGCTTGCTGCACTCACGGCCTCAAGACAGTTTAGTTACGCAGTTGCTAAGCTTATGGACAGTGGCAGCGGTCAAATGGAAGCCAGTCTGGTTAAGCTTTTTAGTTGCCGCGCCGCTGAGTGGGTGACCCG
>NYVG01000006.1 GCA_002684495.1 Gammaproteobacteria bacterium
AAGAGCCCTCAGCGCAACTTGGACGACCGTCGGGAACAAAGAGCCTTCAGCGTGATTTGGACGACCGTCGGGAACAAAGAGCCTTCAGCGCAACTGGGGCAATAGTCGGGAAACAAGAGCCTTCAGCGCAACTTGGACGACCGTCGGCAATAAAGAGCCTTCAGCGCAACTTGGACGACCGTCGGCAACAAAGAGCCTTCAGCGTGATTTGGACGGCCAGTGGTGAAAGTCTTCAGCGAAAGCGCTTGGTTACTCGTCAATTGAAAGTCTAAAGGCCGCCGGACTCCAGCAACATTTTGGCAAGGGCCTCGCCACTTAGGTAGGCGCCTTCAGCACCGATCCCTAAACACCAATCACCTGCCACAGCCAGGCCCAGATCAGAGTCAAACAAATAAGGCTGCCCAAGGGCGCGGCCTGTATGTGCATATCGCCATCTGTGAACGGCACAGTGAAGAAGTTGTCCCATGTTGCTTGTGATGTCCTGCAGTGACGCCAGGAGAGTGGTCTGCACATCGATGGGGTTGTTCTCTTCATGCTCCTTACTCCAAGCCACCGTGGTTTCGACCACGTAACTGTATTCCTCTGGGTTAAAACAGCGCCCGGGTTTCGAATGCTCCGCGCTTATGCGGCGAATCACATCATGGGTCGGGCGCAGTTCTTGGGTGGTGATCATTGGCAGGGTGGTGACCAGCATCATTACCCAAGCCGGTGTCATGTGGACATCCGCTAATGACTTAGTTATCGGCGTATCCAGAGTTTTGATAAGGACTTGAGTTTGCGGGCAGGGTGCAGTGATAACTAAGTTGGCATAAGGGCCATGCTCGCTCCCATGCTGGTTAACAAGGTACCACCCTGTGCTGCGCCGCTCGATTGACTCGATCTGACAGCCGCGTTGAATGCTCAGCGGCTCAGCAATGTCTTTAGCCAGTTGGTTAACGCCAAGTTCCGGTAGGTAGTGTCGGGCATTGCTGTCGCAATCCCAAGCGGGATAGTGATGAAATCTCTGGCACCAATGCGCAGTCTCACCGTGCAAACTGGGTGCGCCATGATCGAAACGCCAGTGATCGTGGCGTCGTGTTGCAAGACGCCCGCCGACGCCGCGGCCCTTATCAAAAAGTTCAACCGTGATTCCGGCAGCCTGCAAAATCTCAGCGCAGCGTAGGCCGCAAATACCGGCGCCAATGATGGCGAGATCGGGCATGGTCTATTCCGCAAGCTGTGATTCCAAAAGCCTATCGGACAGAGGGTCAAAGGTTTGTGACCATCCTGGTGTCGATTTTCTGTCTGAGTTCCCGTCGTCATAGGTGCTTTAGCGGTTGATACACTGCCCCGGCGACCTTCAGGAACTGAGCAATTTGTTATCATTCGCCCGCGCCGAATCTGTTGATTTGGACAAAATTAATGCGCTGATCGTTGCGGCGATCGGTGCATGGCCAATCTCTGCGCGGTTGAGCCGACTCGCAGCCTTACCGCTAAGTTATGATGCTGTTGATTTTCAAGATTTTGAAATGGTCTTATGTTATAAAGCCGCCGCGGAAATCGGGGTAGCTGTATGGCAACCGGACGCATCAATACAGGGGGACAATTACAACCAAGCAGCATTACTGCACGGGTTGTATGTTGCACCCAGTGCGCAAGGCCAAGGCATTGGTCGGGCGCTCGTAAAAGAGATTGCGCAGCGAGCCTGCCAGTGCCAACGAGACATTCTATATGTGCGTGCTGAACGGTTCGCCGTAGAGTTCTTCAGGCGCGTAGGCGGTCGTCAGTTGAGTTCGCATGAAGGCCCGGAAGCGGGTCCGCAGGCTTTCCCTCATCGCTTCGTGATGACGGTGGCTGATGCGGTTAGCGCTTAGCGTTGGCGTGGGATTGTGCTTTGGTATAAAGCGCTGAAGAAAAACATAACTCTGAGGAAAACAAGAAGATGGCAAAGAGTGGCCGTAGTGGTCTGAAGAAAAACCTGTTTGCAGTCTGCGCTGTAGTTGCGTACGCGCTTTTTGGGTCTGCATCTGGGGCCTGGGCAGATGAAGAAGCAGAATTGGCATGGAAGTATCACTGTGTAACTTGTCACGGTGACAAAGGCGTAGCGAGTTCTGATCGCTATCCGAATATTGCCGGCCAAAATGTGGGCTACCTAGTAAGCCGCCTAAACTATTTTCGCGAAGGCCAAGAGCCTGGCAATCAAATGAATGCTCAGGCGGTCCTTCTGAGTGATGAAGAAATACAAAGGTTGGCTGAATATTTCAGCCGCCAAGCGAATTGAGGTTGGCCGTGAATACATTGAAAACATTTCTTCAGTTGGCATCCTTTGGCGTCGTAATGATGCTGGGCGCATGTTCCGGCGAGCCCGTTGATGGAGCAGCCTTGGCTGCAGAGAAAGGCTGTATCGCCTGTCATGGTCAAGATGGTAAGGCGATTGCGGATATTTACCCGAACTTGAATGGGCAATGGGAGCGCTACTTGCGTTTGCAATTGCAGGCTTACCGTTCGGAGAAGCGAGTTAATGCTGTGATGTATGGTATGGCAAAGGATCTCACAGACGAAGAGATTCGCATTCTTGCGGCCCACTACGGGAAATAAAATCTCGTTTTGAGAGCGCATTGAGGACATGGCTGCGCAAGGTAATCGTGTCCTCCTTATCGCCCTAATGACAGCGCTGGGTCTAGCTGGCTGTGACTCTAAGGACTCGCCCAGAGTCTCTCAGGATACCGGCGCCGCGATCGGCCAAGCAGAGTACGTGGGTTCCGGTCAGTGTGCAGATTGCCACGCCAAGGCGTGGCAGCAGTGGCAAGGCTCTCACCATCAGTTGGCTATGGCCGAACCGACCGAAGCTACTGTGCTCGGTGACTTTGCTGATGCTGAATTGGAGCATGGTAAGCATCGCAGTGTGTTTCAAACTGCAGATCGCGCTTTTATTGTCGCCACCACAGACGGTGCGGAAGCGCCCCAAGATCTAAACCAGTTGCGGGTGCGCTATACATTCGGTGTGGCGCCGTTGCAGCAATATCTTGTAGATGTGGGCGGTGGTCGGCTGCAGGCGCTGCCGATGGTTTGGGATAGTCGCACCAAGCCAGTGCCGAGCAATGCGGTACCCCATCAAGGCGGCTGGTATCACCTTAACCCCTCTGCAGATGCGATAGATAATCCAGAACATTGGCGACGCGGTGGTCAAAACTGGAATCATATGTGCGCAGACTGCCACTCCACCGCTGTGCGCAAGAACTATTCCTCGGCAACAAATACCTTCGCAACAGAATTTGCAGAGATCAGTGTAGGTTGCGAGGCATGCCATGGTCCGGGGAGCTTGCATGCGCAGCAGCCGACGAAAGTGTCCTTGCCGACACTTAAGGAACCAGAGCAACAAATAAATACCTGCGCAACCTGCCATAGCCGGCGCACGCAACTTGCCGAGGGCTTCACGCCGCAGCACAACTACCTGGATTATTATCTACCCGCCCTGCTTGATGATGGCCTATATCATGCGGATGGGCAGATCCTAGACGAGGTTTTTGTTTATGGCTCATTTGTGCAAAGTAAAATGCATCGGGCCGGGGTGGCTTGCAGTAACTGTCACGAGGCCCATTCCGCGCAGTTAAAGATTGCCGGCAACGGCGTCTGCACTCAGTGTCATAACGTCAATGGCCGCGCAGATTTTCCGTCACTGCGGCCGGCTAATTACGATACTGCAGAGCACCACTTTCATGACGAGAATACCGAGGGCGCGGCTTGTGTTTCTTGTCACATGCCCGAGCGTGTCTATATGGGGATTGACGGCCGTCGCGATCATAGTTTCCGTAAACCCCGCCCGGATTTGTCTGCGCGCACCCAGGCGCCCAATCCCTGTACTGACTGTCATCAAGAAAAATCTGCACAGTGGGCAGCTGATACCGTATTGGCACATTTTGGAGAGGCAAGAACTCCTGAGACTGAGCATTTTGGCGTGGTGTTCGCCCAGGCGCGGGACGGCCAATTGCGCGCCGAATCCGCCTTAGCGGCTATCGCAGCAGACTCTAAACAGTCGGACATTGTGCGCGCCACGGCGCTGTCGTTGATGGCAGGCTATCAGCGCCAAATCAGCGCCGAAGCGATCGCTGCGGGATTAAATTCGGTCTCTGCTCTGCAGCGCATTGGTGCTGTTCGTGGTGCTGCGCGGTGGTCTTTTGCCGAGCGTTGGCGGCGTCTGCGGCGCTTGTTACAAGACCCGATACTCGCTGTGCGCATTGAGGCCACTCAGGCGTTACTAGAGGGAATGCGGCAGTTGCCGGCAAATCAGCGTGGACTTCTCAGTGCTGCGGTAGATGAATATCTGGTGGTGCAACAACTGCACCTAGATCGCCCCGGTGCGCGGACTAATCTGGCCAACGCCTACTTACAGATGGGCGAGTTAGCACGAGCTCAGGAACAATTGCAGCAGGCGCTGGTGCTGAATCCAGATTGGGTGCCGGGAATGGTTAATTTAGCTGATCTCTATCGTACTCAGGGACGTGATGCTGAGGCGGGTCCGCTACTGCAACAGGCCTTGTTGCGTGTGCCAGATAGCGCGGATGTATTGGTGGCCCGGGCGATGTGGCTGGTGCGTCAGGGTCAGCGCGAGGCCGCCGTGGGCTTGTTGGCTAAAGCCTATGAGCAACAGCCCAGCCAGCGCACTGCCTATTTGTATGCAGTGGCCCTGCACTCAACCGGCGACAGTTCAATGGCATTGGTAGTGATTGAGGCGGTGATGGCGTCCGGCCGGCGTTTCGAGCAAATGCTCAGTCTGGGTGCGAGTATTGCCCAGGAAATTGGCGATGTAGAGCGCTTAGCTCGCTATAGCCGTGGAGTTGCGTCGCCCCTGTGAGCGTGGTTTGCTCTAGATAGCTCACTTCGAAAGTCCCGTAATGTACGACCCTAACTTACCTTATCGCTCTGCCCGTGCGCCGGTTGCGGCAGCTAATTTAGTAGCAACCTCTCAGCCGCTGGCTGTGCAGGCGGGTCTGCGCGCCATGCATCGGGGCGGTAATGCCATGGATGCGGCGCTTGCCGCAGCGATTACGCTGACCGTGGTAGAGCCGAATAACAACGGACTAGGCAGTGACACCTTTTGCATACTGTGGGATGGTGCTGAGGTAATTGGTCTCAATGCATCTGGTCGCTCACCCGCGGGTTGGACAGCTGAGCGCTTCCGCGGTCTGCAAAAAATGCCAGAGTTGGGTTGGGACAGTGTGACGGTACCCGGGGCGGTCAGCAGCTGGGTGAAACTCAGTGATCGATACGGTCGACTGGCGTTTGCGGACCTGTTCGAATCGGCTATCGAATACGCTGAGGGCGGGTTTTTGGTAGGTCCAGAAACAGCGTTCTATTGGCAGCTACTAGAATCTCACTATGCAGGATTTGCTGCGTTTGCAGAGCATTTTCTTCCAGCTCCCCGGGCGGGGCAATTGTTCAAGCGGCCGGATTTGGCGCGTTCATTGCGGTTGATCGCTGAAACCAATGGTGCTGCTTTCTACCAAGGGGAATTGGCGGAGGCCATGGTGGCGGCGAGCGATGCTCAGGGGGGATGTCTCGCGATGCAAGACTTGGCCGGTCACGCCGCTGAATGGGTGGCGCCGATTAGTCAGGCTTATAAGCATATCGAGCTGCATGAAATTCCGCCAAATGGTCAGGGCTTGGCTGCGCAAATTGCATTGGGAATTTTACAACACCTTCCTGACCAGGCATTAGATTCGGCAGCGGAAGTGCACCAACAAATTGAGGCGATGAAGATCGCCACAGCGACTGCTGCTGGGCGTTTTGCCGATGCGGACGCCATGACCGTTAGTGTCGAGGAATTATTGGACACAGCGAGTTTGCGCCAAACAGCAGCATCCATCGGCACCCGCGCGATGGCCTTACCACCTGCGGTATTGCCGGTTGGGCACGATACGGTTTATCTCACCACGGCGGATGCCAGCGGCATGATGGTGTCGTTTATTCAGTCGAACTTTCGCGCCTTTGGCTCCGGCGTGGTTATTCCGGGTACCGGCATTGCCATGCAAAATCGGGGCAGTGGCTTTGTCCTTGACTCAGACCATGTCAATGCGGTCGGACCGAACAAACGTCCATTTCATACTATTATTCCAGGCTTTGTCACCGCCAATGGCCTGCCCGAGATGGCATTCGGCGTTATGGGTGGGCATATGCAGCACCAAGGCCATGTGCAGATGATTAACCGTGTGTTCGGTCATGGACAGAACCCTCAAGCTGCCAGCGACGCGCCGCGTTGGCATGTTTACGAGGATTTTAGTGTGGGTCTCGAGTCGGGTTTTGACCCCAAAGTTGCAAAAGAGTTAGAGGCTCGTGGGCACAAGGTGCGCTTCGATAAGCGCACGAGTACTTTTGGTGGTGCGCAATTAATACAGCGTCTGGCTGACGGCTACGTGGGCGGTTCTGACCATCGCAAAGAAGGTTTGGTTGCTGGTTTCTAGGGCGTTGCGATTCTCATACTGACACTGATTCGCTCTATGAAGCCTCCGGGTCACCGGAGCTAAAATCCGACACTGATGTACTTAGTCTAGGCGACAGCAAAGAGCGTATTGTCGCGTTGCTCGATTAGGCAGGTAACGTGCAGCAGTTGGCCCAACGCTGCGGAGCGGTTAATGTTCGCAGCTACTAGGGAGCAAGAGGCGGGTGCGCCAACAAATGAGGGTGTCTGTAAATTTCAGCGTTAGGCAATGTCGTCTATTGGCCGTATGGCTTGCGATAGTGGCAGTGCTGAGCGGGTGTGGCCAAGCCGATCGAACTCTGTCCATCGCAACCGGTGGTCCGGCTGGCCTTTACTATCCTTTTGGTGGCGGCATGGCCTCGGTTTGGTCAAAACAGCTCACCGACGTTAATGTCAAAGCTGAAGTCACCGGTGGTTCCATCACTAATGTAACCCAAGTGGCGCGTATGGAAAGTGATCTTGGTATTGCTATGGCCGATGTCACGACCGATGCGTTTCTTGGTCAAGGCCTATTTGAACAAGCCTTGCCATTGAGAGTGTTGTTTACCGCTTATCCCAATATCGTCCACATTTTGACCCTCGAAGGGAGCGCTATAACCACGGTTGCCGACTTGCGGGGCAAGCGTGTGGCCATGGGCGCTCAGGGGTCTGGTACCGCCGTCGCCGCAACCAATGTGCTGACTGGCCTTGGGGTGCAGCTCGATGACATTGCGCCTCGTTACCTGAGTTTTGCCGCCACCACAGCCGCACTCAAAGACGGCACCGTAGATGCCGGATTCATCGTTGGGGGTTTGGGTATTGCTGCAGTAACGGAACTGGCGGTCACTCGCCCTTTGCGTTTACTGAGTCTCAGTGATGACGATTTGCAACAACTCGTCGATCAATTCCCTGCATACAGTGGCTATCGCATTCCCGCCGCGACGTATAACGGCATTGTCAGTGATACCACAGCGCTGGGTATTTGGAGCGCTGTAGTTGTGCATGAAAATATGCCCATAGATTTAGCTTACCGGCTTACCTGTACCGTATATCAACAGCGACAATCGTTGCTGCAGATTTCGCCCGTAGTGCAGGCCATGACACTGGAAAATATCCATCGTTTGCCGGCAGTGCCCTTACACCCGGGAACTCAGTTGTACTTGCAAGATCCTAGTCAGTCCTGCGATTTATCCAATGAGTAAGTCTGATTCTATGGAAGCTGTGGAGACCACCCCTAATCGTTGGCCGCTACTGGTTACTGCAGTAGCAGCCCTGCTATCGGTATTTCAGTTATGGCAGCCCGTGGCGGGTTTTGTGCCGCCGGGGGTTTTGCCGTTGGAAACGATACTGGGTATGCAACCGGCGGTGTATTTTCGTCCGGTGCACTTGTGTTGGGTTTTGTGTTTAGGCTTTTGGGTGTACCCATTACGGGTGCGCGGTGCAGCGTTGCCGTCGCTCGATGTGCTGACAACATTCCTGGTGTTGTGGGCCAGTTGGCGCATTGTGCAGTTTGATTATGCGGCGATTGATCACTTGTTAAATGGGCTGGGTGCGGCAGATTTTCTCGCTGGGGTAATCATTGTGCTGGCAACTTTAGAGCTTGCGCGTCGATCTGTCGGTCCAGTGATGGGCATTATCGGCTTGGTGTTTGTTCTTTACGCGGCCTTTGGCAACGTGCTGCCGGATGTGTTGGCAACTCGCGGATTCAGTTTCGAGCGCATCGTGCGTTTTCAGGTGTTTACCGGCGCTGGCCTGTACGGCGCGCCCATTGGCATAGCCGCTGGCGCGGTATTTAGCTTTGTGCTGTTTGGTGCGTTTCTGCAGGTCACCGGTGCGGGCAAAATGCTTATCGATTTGTCCTTTGCCGCAGCGGGAAAATCTCGCGGTGGTCCAGCCAAAGCGTCGGTAATGGCTTCTGCGGCTATGGGGTCAATTTCTGGCAGTGCCATTGCTAACACCGTGACCACGGGGTCGCTGACCATTCCAATGATGAAAAAGCTTGGTTACAAACCTGCGCAAGCTGCGGGGATTGAGGCCGCAGCCTCCACTGGCGGGCAGATCATGCCCCCCATTATGGGAGCCGGGGCCTTCGTTATGGCAGAGTTCACAAAAACGCCTTATGGCGACATTGTGTGGATGGCGCTAGTACCGGCATTGTTGTATTTCGCATCGGTGTTGTTGTACGTGCATTTGATGGCCAGCAAGGCAGGTTTCAAAGGTGCCACTGAGCGCCCTAAGGTATTGCCTATTTTCCTCAACGGCCTGCATTTCTTTTTACCCTTAGCCTTAATAACGGTACTGCTGTTGCAGAATTATTCGCCGCTATTGGTGGGTGCCGCCGGGTGCGCGGCAGTGGTAGCTGCCAGCCTGCTGCGCTCGCATACGCGCATTGGTTTTGCCGAAATTGTTGCTGGGTTACGGCAGGGTGCCTTACTCGCGGTGCCGATTTCTGTGGCCTGCGCGGTTGCGGGAATTGTTGTGGGTACCATTGGGCAAACGGGCATCGGCCTACAGTTCACCGAGTCGGTGGTGTCATTGAGTGATGGCCGGCTATGGTTGGCCCTGATACTGGTCGCGGTAGCTGCTCTGGTGTTGGGCATGGGTCTGCCGGCAACGGCCGCCTACATCGTCTTGGCGGTGATGACCGGTCCTGCGTTACAGGAGCTCGGGTTGGCACTGATTACCGCGCATATGATTATCTTTTGGTTAGCGCAAAGCTCGAACGTGACACCGCCCATTGCGTTAGCCGCGTTTGCTGGTGCAGGCATTGCCGGCGCTCAACCCATGGCCTCGGCAGTGTCCGCCCTCAAGCTCGCTAACGGATTATTTGTTATTCCGCTGATGATGGCCTACTCGCCGTTGTTGCTAACCGAGGCATACGGCTGGCCCGTAGTGCTGGTTGCTGGGGCTGTGACTCTGTTGCTTATTGTGGTTTTGGCAATGGCCCTAGAAGGTTTTCTGTGGACTACGGTGCCCAAATATCTGCGTGTAGCTGCGTTAGTGTGCGCTGGGCTGCTGGTGTGGCCCGATACGTTAGTACGAATTCTAGGAGCGGTGTTGGCGTTATTTTTGTTTGCCGTTAATTGGTTGCAGGCTCGACCCTCGCACTGATTCTGTTCGGTGCAGCTGCTACTGGCGCTCGGCTAACCATTGCTCGTGATGAATAAACTCGCCGTTTTCCCAGAATCCCCACTCGTTGCTTTTGGGTCCAGTGAGAATGAAGGTCCAAACCGGTTGTTGTCGCTCAAGCTGCACGATGTGCTGATGCCGGGGTGAACGAAAGTGCGGGCGCCATGCGCTGACGCGCTGGCGGCCCTTGGGAGTCAGCTCGGTATAGCTGCGCAACGGCAGGGTAATAAACCACCATGGATGATCATGAAATGCACGGTCGTCGTCGCCTTTATGAAATTTATGCAGGCGTAAGGTAAAGCCGCACCAAATAATCCAGCGCTCTAGGTAGGCTTCTTCGTTATCGAAAACCAGATCATGGGTCCAGCCGAATGGCCACCGACCGAAAGAAAAGATGTATTCTTGAAAAACCACTATTTGCCGTTTGCTGAGGGTGTTGCCGAACCATGCAGGACGGCGAGTATACTCTGCAACATAGAAAAAACAGCTGTTAGCGGGAATACATATGTCAGTAATTACTCAGTCGCCTGATTTGGACAATGCCTTGGTCAACCCAGCAAATTGGGCGGATGAAAACTGGGTGCATGAGCAATTCAGCTGGATGCGCGCTAATGAGCCGCTGAAGTATCTCAGCCCTGAGGGGTTCGAGCCATTTTGGAACGTGACTCGATATGCCGACATCAAAGCCATCGAAGGCAATAAAGCAGTTTTTATAAATGATCCGCGCCCAACTCTGGGTCAAAAGATGATGACCGAAGTTCTGCAACAGATGACTGGCCGTAAACATCTGGTGCGATCGCTGGTGCAGATGGATGATCCCGATCACATGCGTTATCGGCGGCTGACCCAAGGCTGGTTTATGGGCAGCAACCTGCGCAAGTTACAACAGCGCATTGATGAGCTGGCAGTTCACTATGTCGATCGGATGGGGGAAATGGGTGGCGAATGTGACTTTGTAAAGGATGTGGCCATTTGGTTTCCGCTGCGCGTCATCATGTCGATATTCGGTGTGCCGGAAGAAGACGAGCCGTTAATGCTCAAGCTAACCCAGGAGTTATTCGGCAGCACCGATCCAGATGTGGCTCGGTCCTTCGACATGATGGACTTCATGGAAGTGGTGCTGGATTTTGAAAAATACTTTGTCGAGTTAACCGAGGCGCGCAGAAACAAACCGACTGACGATCTAGCCTCGCTGATTGCAAACTCCGAGATTGATGGCGAGCGTTTACCGCAACACGAAACCAATGGCTATTACATGATTATCGCCACGGCCGGGCATGACACCACCAGCGCCTCAACCGCCGGAGGTTTGTTGGCGTTGCTGGAAAGACCGGAAGAAATGGCCAAGCTGCGTGCCGATGTGGACGGTTTACTGCCCACGGCCATCGATGAAATGATTCGCTGGGTATCACCGGTACGGCATTTTATGCGTACCGCTACCGAGGATTGCGACATCGGTGGACAAACCATTCGTGCGGGCGAGTCAGCAATTCTCTGGTACCCCTCGGCAAATCGGGACGAAAGCGTATTTGACGTGCCATTTGATTTTCGCGTTGACCGTAAGGATGCCAAGCAAATCGCCTTTGGTTTTGGTGCTCATGTGTGTCTCGGCCAGCACCTAGCGCGTATGGAAATGGCATCTCTGTATCGTGCATTACTGAACCGGGTAGAAGACATCGAACTCGCCGGCGAACCTCAGTACACCCAATCCACCTTTGTTGGTGGTTTAAAGACTTTGCCGATTCGCTATCGGATGAAGTAATTAGGATGTTCGCGTCGGCAGGTCTGTGCGCGCAGTTGGGGTCCACAGGTGTTCTATATTCAGTAGCAGTGCAGGCCAGCCCTAAGATGCTTACCGCTGCTGCTGGTTTCCCAGTGCTAGGCCAGCGTGCTACATTTTGCGTTTGAAGCCCCAAGGAGTGAGTCATGGCAGAAGCAGTGGATTATAAGCAGATAGGCAGGCGCCCGGTGCGTCCCGATGGCCTGGACAAGGTTACCGGCCGCGCGCAGTTCGGCGCGGACACGGTGTTGCCCAATATGATTCATGGCAAGGTTCTGCGCAGTCCTCATGCTCACGCGAAAATCCTCAGCATTGATGTCAGTGGTGCCCTTGCGATGCCCGGCGTATTTGCTGCGATCAGCGGCGCGGACTTTCCCGGTGGTGGCATCGAAGGTGAGGTCGGCGGCGAAGGTGGCGGCACGTTAGACGATGTGGCTAAAAATGTTATGGCGCGGGATAAGGTGCTGTATCACGGCCATGCTGTTGCGGCGGTGGCTGCAGCCACACCGATGGCGGCAGAAGCGGCGCTAGCGGCTATCAATGTAGAGTATGAGCCTTTAGCGCCAGTATTGGATGTGCTCCAGGCCATGCAGCCTGACGCGACTCTGGTGGACGAAAACAATTACACCAAGTTGCCAGAAAAACCCCAGCATCCGAGTAATGTTGCGAATCAGGGGCGGCTTGAGCGCGGCAGTATTGAAGAAGGTTTTGCCGCCGCAGACGTTGTGGTGGAACGCGAGTTTAAATGCCCGATGGCGCACCAGGGTTATATCGAACCCCAGGCGTGTGTCGCCAGTATTGACGAGCAGGGTCGTGGCACGTTGTGGTGCTCTACTCAGGGGCACTTTGAATTTCGTGCTGCAACTTCAAAAATGCTGGGTAAGGACTTGTCGGATCTTAAGGTTGTTCCGAAAGAGATCGGTGGCGGCTTTGGCGGCAAAACGGTGGTATATCTGGAGCCGCTGGCGGTGCTGTTATCGGAGAAATCTGGCCGGCCGGTGAAAATGGCGCTGAACCGCGAGGAAGTATTTCGCGCTACGGGGCCTGCATCAGCTTCGGTCGCGCGCATCAAGGTTGGCGCAAAACGGGATGGCACCATTACTGCCGCCCATGCTTGGATTGCCTATGAGGCTGGCGCTTTCGCAGGTGCTCCGTATATGCCTGGCGCAATGGCGATATTCGCTCCCTATCAATTGGAAAATTTCTTGGTTGAAACCTTTGATGTGCTGGTGAATAAGCCGAAGGTTGCGGCCTATCGTGCACCGGGTGCACCCCAATCTATGCACGCCTTTGAGTGCGCGCTGGATGAAATTGCCCAACTGTTGGAGACAGATCCGATTGACATGCGATTACACAATGCGGCAGAAGAGGGCACCCAAGCGCCCTATGGGCCGAAGTTTCCACCGATCGGATTTAAGGCTTGTCTGGAAGCAGCAAAGTCGCACCCGAATTACCTTGCCCCGGTGCCAGAAGGCGCAGGCCGTGGCGTTGCAGCAGGGTTCTGGTTCAATGTAGGTCTGCAGTCTAGTGCTGAGGTGCACATTAATGAAAACGGCACCGTGATGGTCATAGAGGGCAGTCCCGATATTGGTGGCTCCCGGGCGTCAATGTGCCTGATGGCGGCGGAAACTTTAGGTATAGAGTATGAGCAGGTGCGCGCCCAAGTGGCTGATACAGACAGCACCGGGTTCTGTAATGTCACCGGCGGTAGTCGAACGACCTTTGCCACAGGTATGGCGGTCACCAGGGCCTGCGAAGATGTTATTGCAGAATGCAAAAAGCGCGCGGCCATGACCTGGGGGCTGGATGAGGACCAGGTGGAATGGGAAGACGGACAGGCGGTGCCAGGTCCTGGGGTTAATGCGGATGTTAAAGCGCTTTCTCTTGCTGATCTGGCCGGTAAGGCGGCCAAAACCGGTGGGCCCATCCTGGGTCGAGCGTCGCTAAATGCTCAGGGTGCTGGCGCGAGTTTTTCTGTGAATTTCGGCGATCTGCGGGTAGATCCAGAAACGGGCAAAGTTGATGTGTTGTCGTATACCGCGGTACAGGATGCGGGCAAGGCTATTCACCCTGCATACGTAGAGGGACAGATGCAGGGGGGCGCAGCCCAAGGACTAGGCTGGGCGCTGAATGAAGAATACATCTACAACGACGAAGGGGTGCTGGAAAACCCAGGATTCTTGGATTATCGGATACCCGTTTGCTCCGATCTGCCGATGATCGACACGGAGATTGTTGAAGTTGCAAATCCAAGCCATCCCTATGGTGTGCGAGGAGTCGGTGAAACACCCATCGTTGCGCCCTTGGCGGTGGCGACAAATGCGGTATCTCGGGCCATCGACAAGCGCGTAGGTGAATTACCGCTATCCCCACCCAATCTATTAGAGGTCATCGACGGCGACTAGTTGTCAGACTGATAAGTGGCTGAGGTTACACTTCCAGAAGATTGGACGGCTCTAACGGGTGGGGTGCGCGTGCTCGAAATAAGCGCCGAAAATTATCGCGACCTACGTTCGAGTCTGACCCAGCGATGGCCTGATCTTGGCACGGTACTAGATCGCTGCGCCGTGGCTATTGATGGGCAGATTTACCAGGATGCGTTTATGGAAGAGTTGGCAGCTGACAGCGAAGTATTCTTTATGCCGCGCATAGAGGGCGGCTGAGCTAATTCCCAGCACCCGGCAATGTGTTCAAACGCAGGCCTGTGCCAAGGTATTTGCCACCTCAGCAATATCGCTGGGCCAATCCTTGGTCTGGCTTGTAAAGCCCGAAACGTCACCAGCGTAAAGATAGCGTAAGGCCTCTTCATAACCGGGTAGGTCACCAGCCAGAGCCTGGCAAAAGCGATAAGCCCGTTGTTGCGCCTGATGCCGGGCGAATTCCCGTTGCCGAGCCGGGTCCTTCCGTGCAGCGGAAACGAGTTTGCGCAGGGTTACTGATGCGCCGCCCGGTTGTTGTGCCAGCCAATCCCAGTGTCGAGGTAATAGTGTGACCTCCCGACCCACCACACCAAGCTTAGGTCGGCCGCGTCCGCGAGTCGGTGTCGCGGCAGTTTGCGGATAGCTGTCAATGCGCCTACCCACCTCATCGGCACTCCCACTGAGGTCGACGTCGACGACGCTAAAAGAGATTTCATCAAAAATCACAACACCTGGTTCATGCAGGTGAGCGTGGGCAGCCAGCGCAGCCTCTTTTAGCGAGCCACGAGCAATACGGTGGCTAGGACAAAACACTATGTACATATATCCGGGTAATAATTGATCTCAAATATTATTACCCAGATAAAATTAGGCATCAATGGTTGCTTGCAGCGGCCGCTTAACGAACATTGGTGTTAGGTTTCGGCCTTTTGTGGTTATCCCGGGTGCGAAGCACAAAAACAATGAGCGGTAGATATAAGAAAAAAGTAAACCAATAGGGTAGATCAGGCTGGATTTGATAGAAAAAACCGCCAAGCAGGGGCCCGATGGTAAAGCCCAATGGGCCACAGGAGCCTGCCAGACCGGCGACCGCTCCTTGCTCGTCAGCGTTCACGGCCATTGATGCGCCGGCCATAAAGGCTGGCCCTGCCAGACCCATTCCAGCGCCCTGCAGTAGCATGGCAATTATCAGCAACGATTGGGTGTCAGCCATGGCCAAACAGGCGAAAGCCAGCGTCAGTATGGGCATGGCAATGCGCAGCCATTGGATGGGACGTAGATTAATACGCTGCATCAAACCAAGTTGGCTGACTAACGAAGCCGCTGCCGATAAGCCCATTGCCATACCAAAGGTCTGTGCTGTTTCCACGGCAGTTAAGCCCAAAACATCCTGGAAACGAAACGCCAAAGTTTGCTGCACTAATGCCATGCCGACAAACATCATGGCGCCAACGATAATGTAGGGCAGTATACGGGGATCGAAATAGCTGAGCTTAATGCTGGGCTGATCCCGGGCTAATTTCGGTTGCGGACTGCCGGGCAGCAAAAAGACCACAAATACGGCTGTGGTCAATGCCAGACCTGAGGCCACCCACAATGGCGTCAGCAAGGTTATACCCGCAAGCAAACCGCCTAATGCAGGGCCGAGGATACCGCCAAGGTTGTTGGCTGCCCCCACCGCGCCCATGCCTTTAGTGCGGGTAGTGATATCGGTGATATCGGCCATATAGGCGCTGCTCGCAGGCATAATTGCTGACATTACGCTGGCATGCATCACTCGGGTAAGCATAAGCAATAAGTAGGCGCTGAGTGGCATCAGCGCACCAATCAGGGCGGCATGAAATACGCTCGCAAACAAGAAGTTCCCGCAGGCATAACCCAACAAGCCGAAGATCATTACCGGTTTGCGTCCCCAACGGTCACTCAGTCGCCCCCAGCGTGGGCTGGCTAGGAATACGGTCAGTGACGATGCTGCAATGACCGAACTGATCTGCAGCTCGCTGAGACCAACTTCTCGACCCAGCGGACCAAGAATTGCAAATAGCACAGTGAAACCGAAGCCTACGCCCACCAGAGCCAGCAACAGAATAATGCGCGCGAATTTGTACTGTTGTGGCTGAGGGTCGGTGGTCGGTTCGATCAATAGCGTTTGCTCATAGTGGAAGGGTAAAATGCAATCGACCATTGTAACTGAAACCGCAACAGCAGCGGCAGACAACGAGGGCGTGTCGATTAATAGAGATAAATCAGACCGAGCAGCGCGGCGGGATAGCAACAGTAGTCAAGCAACCCAGCGCATTGTGGTGCAGAGAAGTCGCTGGCAGCGTATGGCGCGAACAATTTTGCTTGGCACCACCACGGCTCTGGCGAGCGTGGTGTGGGTGGCTCAGCAATACGGCGTTGCGGTAACCGACAGCCTAGCTTTTTTGGGCAGTAGTTTGTTGTTTGTGGTTGGGTTGATCGGCATTGCGTTGGCAATTGCATGCCTTCTGTGGCTGCTGCGCAAGCTGCTTGGCCGTGGTTAATTTAACTGCGTAGCGAGCGCATTAAACGGTCGCTGCGGGGAAGGTAGTAGTTGTCGACATCAAAGCTGAAGGCCACCGAGCTGGCTCGCCCTAAAATGGCATGGCGTGGTACGAGGCCAATGGCGCGATAATCGCCACTGTTGTCGCGATTATCGCCCAACATCAAATAGTACCCGTCTGGCACAGCGACCGGGTCAAAGCTCGACGCCACCCATGCGGGCCTATGTTTAAACAACATAATGGGTCGTTGTTCCCCCAGCGCTGTTTCGCGAATAATCCGGGTATGACTTAACGGGCGCGATAATTCTTCAGGTAAAAAATTATTTGTTTCTGTCGTGTACTCGGCCAGTTGGCCATTAATGCTGAGTCGATTGTCGCGGAGGCTGATGGTATCCCCTGGCAGACCGATAACACGCTTGATCATCAAGCGTCCGTCCTTGGGGGATTCAAAAGTGACGATATCTGAGCGTTCAGGATTTGCCCACTGGGTGATACGAATAAACGTAAACGGAATGCGCAGATCATAGGCCAGCTTATTCACAATCACGCGGTCGCCGATCAATATTGAAGGCAGCATGGAACTCGATGGCACGTGGTTCCAGTCCGCTACGGCTGAGCGGAAAACCAGCATAAAGACGATAAAGCCAATAAATCCGCGCCAATCGCGCCAGGTATTAGGCAGGCTTCGAGACTTGGTAGCCTCGGTATTGAGCTTCATATTAGGCCTGCTGTTGCGCGTCCATCGCCGCCAGTTGTTCTGGGGTCGCTTCCAACTGATGCTTCGCTTTCCATTCGTCATAGGTCATCTTGTAGACCTGTTCCCGGGCTGCTTCCATGGTCACCGGTAAATTCTGGTCATCGGCGGCGGCCTTGTACCACTTAGATAGGCAGTTGCGACAAAATCCCGCGAGAATCATCAGGTCGATATTTTGCACGTCTTTGCGCGAGTCTAGATGAGCTATCAGACGTCGAAATGCTGCTGCTTCGAGCTCAATTTGTTGTTGTTGGGTCAGCGTATCCATTTTTTGTAGAGCCTTATTATCGGGTGAAGATCCATTCGTCATCGCTGCTTAACGCTTCGTTGAACGTATAATTATCGACATCGAATTGGCGCAGTTGGTTGGGTCGTATAATGCGATTATCGATCATATACCGCGCCATCAAGCCTCGGGCTTTCTTCGCGGAAAACGAAACAAAACGGTATTTGCCATCGCGCAGCTCTTTGAAATTTATCGTTAGAATCCGCCCTTCAATGCGCTCTGGTTGGATGACCTGATAGTACTCGTTAGACGCCAGATTTACTAATACCTTGCTTGTCTGCTGGGCCAGCGCTTCATTAATGCTGTCGGTTATTTTGTCGCCCCAGAACTGGTACAGGTTGCTGCCGCGGCGGGTAGTTAGTCGCGTCCCCATTTCTAGTCGATAGGGTTGGATTAAATCTAACGGCCGTAGCAGACCGTGCAAACCAGACAACACGCGCAGGTGTTTCTGCGCAAAATTAACATCCCGAGCTGCCAGGGTTTGTGCGTCAAGGCCTTGGTATACGTCGCCCTTGAAGGCGAAGATGGCCGGCCGAGCATTGCCCGTATTTGCTGCGGATTGCCACTCAGCGTACCTACGGTGGTTGAGTTCGGCGAGGTTGTCACTGATCTTCATCAGACTACTGATCTCTGCGGGTGCGAATTTTCGCAACGTCGAGATCAGCTCTTTCGATTCGTTGTTAAAGTCTGGTTGCGTAGACTTGCTGATAGTCAGTGGTGTTTCGTAGTCCAGCGTTTTCGCTGGGGAAAGAATAGCCAGCATATTTAGCCCTATCGATCTTATTGTATTGGTGCCACGGAAATAGTTTTGGGCACGTAGGGTAGAGATATTAGCTAACCTGAAGGCCTTAGACGAGTGTCTTTAAGCAGTTCACAATCAATTGATAGCGCCTTGATTGTCACGGCTATATCATTGCGCAATTCAGGCTTTAGGTGTCCGCATGAGTGCTCGTCAACAACGTATCTTAGAAAAACTGACGGCTGAGTTTTCGCTCAGTCATGTCGATGTCGCAGATGAAAGTTCCGGGCACAGTGTGCCAGAAGGTGCGGAAAGTCATTTTAAGGTGACCGCCGTAGGCTCGGTATTTGCCGAACACTCGCGGATAGCGCGCCACCGGCTGGTGAATAAGTTGCTGCAGAGTGAATTCGACTCTGGCATGCACGCCTGCGCACTGCATCTTTATAGCGAAGACGAGTGGCTGCTACGGCAAAATCAGGCGCCACAATCGCCCGACTGTGCTGGTGCCAGTAAAAGCGCTGCTGACGGAGCTTAAGCATGCGGCGAGTGTTGGCGTTTTATAAGTTTATCCCAGTGACGGACCCCGAAGCCCGTGTCGAGGAACTGCAACAGTTGGGTGAGCAGCTCGGTGTGGTGGGTACCATTTTGCTGGCAGAAGAAGGTGTGAACGGGACGATTGTCGCCGAAACAGACAGTCTTGACGCTATGGCCAGGGCGCTGGAGCAAGCCTTCGGTGCCATGACTTTCAAGTATTCCGACTTGGATCAATCCGGGATCGGCTTTCATCGTTTTAAAGTGTGCATCAAGCGGGAAATTGTCAGCTTTGGCGTTGCTGGTTTGGATTTGCAAAAAACTGGCGAGCACGTAGATGGTGCGCGTTGGAATGAATTACTCGCCGATCCTGAGGTATTGGTTATTGATACGCGTAACCATTACGAAATTGATATTGGTACCTTTGAAAATGCGGTGTCGCCGGATACAGATAATTTTCGCGAGTTTCCCCAATGGATCGAAGACAATATAGATCCCACCAAACAGCGCAAAGTCGCGATGTTCTGCACTGGCGGTATTCGTTGTGAAAAAGCTTCAGCCCTAGTAGCCCAGCATGGGGTAGAAGAGGTCTATCAGCTGAATGGCGGCATCCTGCAGTATCTGGAAGATACGCCAGCAGAGCAGAGCCGGTGGCAAGGCGAATGTTTTGTATTCGATCAACGGGTATCGGTAAACCATGACCTAAATCAGGGTCAGTATCGACAGTGCTATGCGTGTCGGCATCCGTTGTCCAAAGACGATATGCAGGCACCGGAGTTTGAGCACGGTGTCAGTTGCCCATTTTGTCACAGTTCAGTCAGTGATGTGCGGCGTCAGCAGTTTCGTGAACGTCAGCGGCAGGTGCGTTTGGCTGCAGCGCGGGGCGAGGCGCACATTGGTGTTACGCAGAGGAAGGACAAAGGTTCCTAGCTGGCGGCGTTGTACTGGTTGGAACTACTCTATCAGGGGTAACAAGTGCGGGAGTACCGCCTCCACAATCAGCGGTTGTGCAACCGCTGTCGGATGAATGCCATCGTCCTGCATTAACTCCGGCTGCAATGCGACTTCTTCCAGTAGAAACGGAATTAAATTCGTATTTGATTGCGCCGCGACTGCGCTGAAGCTTGCGGTAAATTCTTCGGTATAACGGCGGCCGTAGTTCGGTGGTATCTGCATTTCAGCCAGTAATGTCGCCGCACCCTGTGCTTGCGCGGTCTCGATAATCCGCAGCAAATTATTCTTCATTTTACTGATCGGGTAGCCGCGCAGCCCGTCATTACCGCCAAGTTCAACGATGACGATTTTTGGTGTCGTAGCGTCCAGTACTCCGCGCAAGCGTGCCATTGCCCCGCCCGTGGTCTCTCCAGAAATACTGGCATTCACAACTCGCCAGCCCGCATGGTTTGCCGCAAGGTATTGCTCAAGTAAGTACACCCAACCTTCCTCGCGTTGAATACCATAGGCGGCGCTGATACTGTCTCCCAGCACTACGATTGTCCCCGTCGGCGCCTTGGTCTGCGCAATCACGGGCGAAATCGCAGAGGTCGATAGTGTTAACGCAAAAAACACAGCCAGCGTATTAGGCTTGGAAAAAAGTAGCCTAATAATTGGCGGAATAATAAAAATGAACAGTGATGTACCCATGAGTCGAATCGTAGTCTCTGCTGAAGGTGTAACTAAATTAGTGCCCACTACCGCGGGTCAGTTAGTGATCTTGGATGGCATTGATTTGGAAATCAATGCAGGCGAGTCCGTAGCCATCGTCGGAGCTTCGGGTTCTGGCAAAACTACCCTACTGGGGATTCTAGCGGGTCTGGACGCCGCCACAGAGGGGACCGTACGACTGGTCGATGCTGATCTATCGCAGCTTGATGAGGAGGCACGGGCATTGGTTCGAGGCCAATACATGGGTTTCGTATTTCAGTCTTTTCAACTGCTCGGCAGCCTTACAGCACTGGAAAACGTTATGTTGCCGGTTGAATTACGTGGCGACCGTATGGCGGCAGATCAGGCACGGCAGTTGCTCACGAAGGTTGGTCTACAGGAACGGGTTGATCACTATCCGCGTCAGCTCTCTGGCGGTGAACAACAGCGTGTGGCCATTGCTCGAGCATTTGCGTCCAACCCCAAAGTGCTTTTCGCCGATGAGCCCACGGGTAATTTAGATACGCAAACTGGTGAAGTGATTTGCCAACTGTTGTTTGAGTTGAATCAGGAGTTTGGCACCACGCTGATCTTAGTGACCCATGACCAAGGCCTAGCGGAACGCTGTGATCGCACGATTGCGATAGCCGGCGGCAAGGTCGCGTCATGAATCTGGCGTTGGTTTCACGGCTGGCGTGGCGTGATTTGCGCTCCGGTGAAATGGGGCTGTTGCTGGTCGCATTATTGGTTGCAGTGGGCACGGTGACATCCATTAGCTTGTTCGTGGATCGCCTGCAGGGAGCGTTGGTGCAGGAGTCGTCGAACTTTCTTGCCGCAGACCGGCAAGTATCCAGTTCTCAAGCGATACCGGATGACTTTTTTCTGCGCGCTCAATCCAAGGGGCTTGAGACCGCGCAAACATTGGTCTTCCCGTCCATGATCTACGGTGGCGACAACAACCAGCTTGTCAGTGTTAAAGCGGTGAACGAAAGCTATCCGCTACGTGGTGAATTGATTGTTGCCGACCAGCCCTTTGCCGATGGATATCCGATTAACGGCGTGCCGGCCCCAGGAGAAATATGGCTTGATTCAAGACTGTTCCCAGCCCTAGGGGTCAGCCTCGGTGAAGATGTTGAAGTCGGTATGGCGTCTTTGCGCATTGCTGGCGTACTGGTAGCGGAGCCAGACCGTGGCGGTGCTATGTTCGATCTTGGTCCGCGCTTATTGATGAATCTGCAAGACGTGCCAGCGACCGAAGTGGTGCAGCCTGGCAGTCAGTTGTCTTATCGCATGTTACTAGCAGGCGCAAATGATCAGTTGCAGGCGTTAAAGGAAGAGTTGCCGCTGCAACCCAATTACCGATGGGTAAGCATCCGTGAAAGTAATTCCAGTATTGGCAATGCCCTGGATCGGGCTGAGAGCTTTTTGTTGTTGGGCGGGTTACTTGGGGTGCTGTTGGCAGGGGTCGCCGTCGGATTAAGTGCTCATCGTTATGCCCAGCGGCATTTTGATCATGTCGGTGTGTTGAAAACGTTGGGTGCGACACCCGCCCAGATTCTGCGTGGCTTTATGGGCTTGTTATTGCTCGTAGGGTCAGTAGCCATTTTCATCGGCCTCGCTGCTGGCGGGCTTTTACATCTTGCAATAGTCGAAGTGCTGGCGCAGTTTTTGCCCGTAGCTTTACCGGCGCCCGGGCTGCGTCCCTTTGTGCTGGGGGCAGTTACCGGGTTGATTTGCGCGTTAGCTTTCGCTATGCCTGCCTTTGTACATCTCAAAAATGTCGCCCCAATGCGAGTCATTCGCCGTGATCTGGGGGTGACTCCACTGAGTCGCTGGATTTCCTATGGCGCTGCAGCGATTGGTAGTCTGGTTTTGTTGGTGTGGTATACGAACAACTTATTGCTCACTTTCTGGGCGCTGGCTGGTGCCGTCGTTGTCATTACCGTGTTTGGATTTGTCGCTTACTGGTTGCTGCGTGGCGGGCGGGTTGCCGGTATGCAGGCCAAAAGCGGATGGCGCCTTGCACTATCAGGTCTGCAGCGACGGCGTCAGGAGAATACCGCGCAAATTCTCATTTTTGGTTTAGCCATCATGCTCCTATTGGTGTTGGTATTGATCAGAACAGCGCTGATCGAAGAGTGGCGATCGCAGATACCAGAAAACGCTGCAAACCATTTCGTAATGAACATCGGCATGGATGAAGTGGACGGAGTGGGCGAACTGATCGAAGAGTTTGCCACGCAGGGGGAATTTCTATATCCCACTATCCGTGGGCGTATCGTCGCAATTAATGATCTAGATGCGAAGTCCTGGCGCGCGCAAAACCCTCAGGTGCGGCGGCGTATGTCTTCAGAGCGTAACCTGACTTGGATGCCCTCGTTGCCTGCTAATAACGCGCTGACTGAGGGTGAATGGTGGGACGTGAACGATACGCGGCCTCAGGTCTCCCTTGAGCAAGAATATGCTCAAGAAATGGGTCTTACGGTGGGCGATAACATGACCTTTGATATCGGTGGTCAGCAGATCAGTGCGGTGGTGAGCAGTATGCGCACGTTGCAGTGGGAGAGTTTAAGTCCGAACTTTTTCATCATTTTCTCGCCTGCGGCATTACAGGAATTCCCTGCCACTTATATGACCAGCTTTTTCTTGGAGCCCGAGAACAAGACTTTTCTGAATACGTTGCTCAGCCAATATCCGACCATTACGGTGATCGAGATAGATTCGGTCATTGTCCAGGTACAGACGATTATTGATCAGGTTACTCAGGCGGTTGAGTTGATTTTGGTACTAGTGCTTTTTAGTGGCTGTTTGGTCCTTATAGCCAGTATCCAAGCAAGCCGCGATGCGCGGATGTCTGAGCTGGCCTTGGTTCGGGCCCTAGGCGGTACGCGGCGGCTCATTGCTGGATCACTTACTGGTGAATTTTTGATTCTTGGGGCCTTTGCCGGCGTCGTGGCGGTCATGGGTGCGGAAGTCACTGTGGCGGCACTGCAGACACAAGTATTTGAGCTCAGTGCCTCGGTACATCCTTGGATTTGGCTGTTGGGACCACTCTGTGGTGCGCTTATCATCACCGTGGTTGGTTTGTTGGGCAGCCGCAGTTTGTTAGATTCTCCACCTATGAATGTACTCCGAGGGCTAAATTAGTGGCTGAATCTCAGGTTGAAATGAAAGCAACCACTGTGCTGAAACGCGATCCGCGAAAACATCAGTATGAAAAGAACAAGTGCCACAAGAAACTCCGGCGTTTGGTCGGCGAGGCGCTAACTGACTTTAATATGCTCAGCGAAGGCGACAAAGTTATGGTCTGCCTTTCCGGAGGTAAGGACTCGTATACGCTGTTGGATATGATGCTGAGTTTTAAGCAGCACGCGCCCATTAACTTTGATGTGGTTGCAGTTAATCTAGACCAAAAGCAACCGGGTTTTCCTGAACAAGTATTGCCGCAGTATTTGAGCGATCTTGGGGTGCCCTTTGACATCATCGAGCAGGATACTTACAGCGTAGTAAAGGCGCTGACCCCCGAGGGCAAGACAACGTGCCCTGTATGTTCGAGGTTGCGTCGCGGCATTCTGTACAGCCATGCGCAAAAAATAGGCGCCACAAAAATAGCTCTTGGTCACCACTTAGACGATGTGGTGGAAACCCTAATGTTGAATATGTTTTACGGAGCAAAGCTTAAGGCCATGCCTGCCAAATTGCGCAGCGACGACGGTCGTAACATTTTAATTCGACCGCTCTACTACTGCCGCGAAGCACTCATTAGCCGTTGGTCGGAGTTTCAACAGCATCCGATTATTCCGTGTAATTTATGCGGTTCTCAGGACAACTTACAACGCCAGGTGATAAAGCAGATGTTGGCAGATTGGGATGCTTCGCATCCGGGTCGGGTGGACAATATTGGCCGCAGTGTGAATAACGTCACCCTATCTCATCTGGGTGATCGACGCTTATATGACTTCGCATCGTTGCAGGCGGACAAGAGTCTTATTGATGTGACCGAGATCAACTGATCCCAGCGCTCCACGGTGAAGATACCCCAACAACAGTTGTCTGCTGAGGCGTTAATGGGTGTTATTGATGCTTTCATCTTGCGGGAGGGCACAGACTATGGCCCGCAAGAATACACGCTAGAAGAAAAGCGCCAACGCGTGCTGGATTCCCTAGCAAGGGGGGATGCGGAGATCCATTTTCATCCAGAAAATGAACACATCGACATTTTGATGGTTCGATAGACCCTTAGCTTCGACACACTAGGTTGATTGCCGTTGCGCATTGCATCTTTTAGCGGTCGCCAGTATCGTCTGGCGCTTTAAATTTCAGGTGTCAAAGATATGTGGCGTAATTTGTTGGGAGCCAGCCTAGCCTTAGTCATGGTTGGCAGCGTCCATGGGGAGGAAAATGCCATCGAGGAAGTGGTGGTCACCGCTGGCAGCAGTATTCAGGCGCGTTTAGGTCAGAGTGGTAGTGGCACGGTACTGACCGCCAAGGAAATCCAGCAAATCGGCGCGACCCACGCCAGTGAGGCGTTAAACCGAGTGGCAGGCGTGTGGGTGAATCGGGGTTCAGGCCAAGAACATTTGACCGCCATTCGTTCGGCGGTGCTCACTGGCTCTGGCGCCTGTGGGGAATTCAGTTACCTGCAGGATGGCATACCGATCAGACCTCATGGGTTCTGCAACATCAACAACCTCTTTGAGTTGAACACCGAGCAGGCGGCAGCCGTTGAAGTTTGGCGTGGCCCTGCCAGCGCCGTACTCGGGGGCAACGCTCTGCACGGTGCGATTAACGTCATCACGCCCATACCCGATCAGAACAGTATTGCGATAGAGGCAGGCGCCTATAATTTTGGCCGGCTAAGTTTGCAAGGCGGCACGGAAGTGGCGGGTCATACTATTGGAGCAGCATTTGTCGGCACCAACTCTGGCGGCTACCGCGACGCCAGTGGCTATGGCCAGCAAAAGCTGTCGCTCAGTCACTTAGCAGACTTCGCTGGCTGGGCGGCGCGCAGCCATGTTACGGCCACCTTATTAAATCAAGAGACTGGCGGTTATGTGCGTGGCGAAAACGCCTACGAGGATGCGGATTTGCGTACCTCCAACCCCAACCCAGAAGCCTTTCGTGACGCGTGGTCGCTGCGCCTGAATTCCGAATTGAGACGCGACGCTTGGACGCTCAAGCCTTACGTCCGGCGATCACAAATGGCCTTTCTGCAGCATTTTTTGCCGGGGCAGCCGCTCGAGGAAAATGATCAGTCCAGTGTTGGTTTGATCGTCGAGCGGGACATCAGTACCGCAGCCACCGGGCTCAGTGTCGGTGGCCAGGTGGAATTTGTGTCCGGAGGCCTGCGTGAATTTCAGGAACAACCGACGACGGGCAGCAACTTTTTGGTGGCCACACGCCCAGCGGGACTGCACTACGATTATGACGTAAACAGTACGTTATTCGCGGCGTTCTATAATTTTGATTACAGCCTCTCTGACGACACGCGGTTAGTGCACAGCCTGCGTCTTGAAACGCTTAAATACGATTACACCAACAATCACATTGTCGGTAATACCAAGGACGATGGCACCGCCTGTGGCTTTGGTGGTTGTTTATACACCCGGCCTGCCAGCCGTGAGGATGAATTCACCAACCTAGGCGCGCGGTTTGGGGTCGAACATGACTCGCAGCTGGGTATGCTGTATGTCACGGCGAGTAGCGGTTTCCGCCCGCCCCAAATCACTGAGCTGTATCGCCTTCGAGGCGGGCAGACCATCGCAGACCTCAAGAGCGAACAGTTGTCGGCGCTGGAGATTGGCCTACGCAATGAGGGCTTAGCTGTTGCGCTGTTTGCAGAAAATACCCGTAATTATTTGTTCCGTGACTCTGAGGCCTATAACGTCAGCGACGGTCGAACTCGGTCACGAGGTTTGGAGATCTCGCTCAGTCGTACTCTCGGTAAGCATAATCTGTCATTGGCGACGACTTACGCGCAGCACGAGTACGCGTTCGACCGTGCGGCGGATGGGCGCGAAACTATCAGTAGCGGTAACGCTATGGACTCGGCACCCAAGTGGTTTGGTCAGGCTGCATGGAGCACCCAGATCTCACCGGCTTTGCGCCATGAACTGGAGTTAAGCGCGGTTGGGCCGTACTACCTCAACGCGGCGAACACCGCCGAATATGACGGACACACAGTTTTGAATTGGCGTGCTCAGTGGCAACCGCGCACTGATCTGGAGTGGTCGTTACGGCTCATGAATGTGCTGGACGCGGAGTATGCAGATCGCGCCGACTTTGCTTTTGGCAGCTATCGTTATTTCCCGGCGATGCCGCGACATGTCTACTTAGGCGTGCGCCTTGCGTTGGACTAATTTGGTGTGGCGTCGGCGAGTAATCTAATCCCCGAGCGGCAGTGCTTGTAGACGCTTGTTAGACCACTCATATGGGTGTGGGTGTCGCGGCACGGGTTCGGGTAGAATAGGCGGCGAATATTCATCCCATACGGGCTGGCCGTGCTCGATCATTCACTGCACATACAACAAGCTGACGATGAGTCACCGAGACCCGTAGAGACGGTATTGCGCATGCTGGATTTGTCCTGCCAGCGTGACCAGCGTGATCTGTTCGAACCGCTGAATTTAGTGGTCGCTCCCGGTGACTGTATAGAGCTTCTGGGGCCTAATGGCTCGGGGAAAAGCACCTTATTGAGGACTCTGGCAGGTTTGCACAGCCAGTATCGTGGTGAGTACAACAGTGTCACCGCGGTATACCAGGGACACCGTCTGGGTTTGGATGAATTGTTGTCGCCACTGGAGAATCTGGCTTGGTTTGCCGGACTGCAGGATCAGGGCCTGGACCGCGAGCGCGCACTTGCAGTGCTAGCACGTCTGGGGCTGCTGGCAGAAGCTCATACATCCTGCTATCGGTTGTCAGCGGGCCAGCAACGGCGCGCCGCGATTGCTCGTTGGCTGCTTGCGGAGCAGCCGCTGTGGCTGCTCGATGAACCATTCAATGCGTTGGATGCACAGAGCCAAGCGCTGCTCAATGAGCTTTTGCACGAGCACTGTCAGGCGGGTGGTGCGGTAGTCTGCGCGACCCATTTACAGTTGCAGGTAGACGCTAAGGTGACCTTGGAACTCGAGCCGGTTGCCGGGGTCGTGGTATGAATCAGTTGCTGCAACGCGAGCTTACAGCGACCCTGCGTATTCGCGGCAGTGTCACTAACCCATTGGGATTTTTGTTGCTGAGCTTGTTGTTGTTTGCATTAGTAGACCCCAGCGCCCAAGACGCCCAGAACAGTTATTTGAGTGGCATATTTTGGGTGCTCATATTGCTGACTAACCTGTTGTCGTTGGACGCTATGTTTCGGCGCGATTTCGATAGCGGAGCCCTGGAGCAGATGCTCATAAGCGCGCATATGCCCTTTGTTGCGGTGTTGATGCGAATATTCGTGCACTGGTTGAGTTCCGGGCTGTTAATGACCTTATTTGTGCCATTGTTTGGTGTATTGCTGGGCCTTGAAAGTGAGACCTTTTTACCGATCATGTTGGTAATGGTAGTGGGGACTCCGGCCCTGAGTTTGCTCGGCAGCATTGGTGCTGCGTTGACGGTGGGTTTTAGCCGTGGCGGAACGATATTGGCACTATTAATCTTGCCACTGTTTTTACCGGTACTTATCTTCGGCAGCGCATGTATTAGTGCAGCCGTAAGTGGCCTAAGCTTTGCAGCGCCGCTTACCTGGCTTGGGCTGTTCAGTTCTAGTTCCCTACTGTTGGCACCTTGGGCGACGTGGGCCGCATTGAAAATCAGTGTTGAAATGCAATGAAAAATAACCATAAAGACGCCATGCAAAAACAAGGAGCGGTCCATTGAGCGGGTCGGTTGCTGCATCTTTGAAACAACTTTGGCACAAGCTGGGGTCGCCGCGCTGGTTCTATCAGATTACCCGCAATTGGGTGCGTGGCTTTGGCGCTATGGCAGCAGTATTGCTGATTGTGGGCTGCGTATGGGGTCTTGCATTTGCTCCGCCAGATTATCAGCAGGGCAATAGTTTTCGCATTATGTACGTGCACGTGCCCGCAGCCATGGTTTCCCAATCACTTTATCTGGGTATGGGCGTAGCAGGATTCATTGGTTTGGTGTGGCGCATGAAGCTTGCAGATGTGGCGATTGCGGCAACCCTGCCGTTGGGGATTACCCTGACAGCTTTAGCCTTGTTCTCAGGCAGTGTCTGGGGTCGCCCAACCTGGGGCAGTTGGTGGGAGTGGGATGGGCGCACTGTTTCGACGCTGGTTATGTTATTCCTTTATCTGGGGATATATGCCCTGCGCGAAGCCATTGCGGAGGCGGATCTACGCGCCCGAGCGGCAGCGCTGGTGAGTTTAGTCGGTACAGTTAATATTCCTGTGATTAAGTATTCTGTGGAATGGTGGAATACCTTGCACCAACCTGCGTCGTTTACCCTCACGGAGAAGCCCGCGATGCCGGCTGAAATGTGGCTGCCTTTGCTGGTTATGGTTTTGGGGTTTTATTGTTTCGCGGGGCACAATGTGCTGTCGCGGATGCGCCTAGAGATCTTGCGCCGCGAAGCCAATACACGCTGGGTAGCTGAACTCTTCGCGGCTAAGCCAGCCTCGCCTTTAATAACCAAAGAGACTTAGCGCAGCACTATGTATTTCTCAACAATAGGCGAGCTGATTGCCATGGATGGTCATGGTAGTTTCGTATGGTTAGCCTACGGCACTACTGTTTTGGTGTTACTGATCAATTTGGTGGCTACGCGTCTAGCCACGCGCAAACAGGAAAGCGCGTTGCGTTGGCGCCAAGAGGTTGCAGCGTTACAACAGCAGCAAACTAGCAACACAACGGAGCAGAACGATTCATGAATCCGAAGCGCAAGCAGCGACTTTTTATGACGTCCTTTGTACTGGTGGCAACTGCACTCACCGTGTCGTTAGTATTCATGGCGTTAGAGCAGAATATGAATATGTTCTATCCCCCGGCTGATGTTGCTCAGGGCAAGGTGCCACTCAATCAAACGGTGCGTGCCGGAGGCATGGTGTTGGAGGGCAGTGTAGAGCGGGCTAGCGACAGTTTGGCGGTAATTTTTACGCTGACAGATCATCAGGGCGCTGACTTTGTGGTCGCGTATACGGGGATTCTGCCTGATCTATTTCGCGAAGGTCAGGGCATACTGGTTGAGGGTGAACTGAATCGAGCAGGGGTTTTCGAGGCTGTTGAAGTGCTGGCGAAGCATGATGAAAACTACATGCCGCCCGAATTGATGGACATGCCCGGAGCCGCGCCTGCCACCGCCTCTAACAAGGCGCTACCGGGACTTGGTGAGCGCTAATGATTCCAGAGCTTGGGCTATACAGTTTGATTTTGGCGGGATGTCTGGCCCTAGCTACCAGTGGCGGTGGGCTGTTGGCGGCTGGAAATCCGCTGCTGCAGCGTTGGGTGTTGTCCCTGACAGTAGGGCAGTGTTTGTTCTGTGCCTTGGCCTTTGCTGCCTTGGTTTGGTCATTTGCTACTGACGATTTCAGCGTCGCCTATGTCGCTAATCATTCGAATTCTTTACTGCCGTGGTATTACAAAGTCAGCGCGACCTGGGGCGGCCATGAAGGCTCGTTCTTGCTGTGGATTTTGATTATGAGCAGTTGGATGCTGGCCTTAGCCCTGCGCAGTCATAACTATCCTCCGCCTCTGGTGACCCGCGTGTTGGCGGTGTTGGCATTGATGAATTTAGGCTTCATCTGCTTTGCTGTTTTCACCAGTAATCCGTTTTTGCGCTTGATACCCATGACCCCTGCGGACGGTGCTGACCTTAACCCACTGTTGCAAGACTTTGGGCTAATCGTGCACCCCCCGTTACTCTATTGTGGGTATGTGGGGCTGGCGGTACCGTTTGCCTTTGCTGTCGCCGCGCTCCTAGAAGGGCGCGTTGATGCGACGTGGGCGCGTTGGTGTAAGACTTGGACCAACATGGCCTGGGCGTTCCTTACCCTAGGAATTACCTTGGGCAGTTGGTGGGCATACTACGAACTGGGTTGGGGTGGTTGGTGGTTCTGGGATCCGGTGGAGAACGCTTCCTTCATGCCATGGCTGGCTGCGACTGCGCTGGTTCATTCGCTGGCTGTTACGGACAAGCGCGGTGTTTTCAAGAGTTGGACACTATTGTTGGCGATCGCTGGGTTTTCTCTGTCTTTACTGGGGGCCTTCATAGTGCGGTCTGGGGTTCTAACCTCGGTTCACTCGTTTGCGGTAGATCCAGAGCGTGGCTTATTTATTCTGCTATTTTTGTTATTGGTGGTCGGTGGTTCGCTGACCTTGTACGCGTTTCGTGCAGGTCGGGGGTTCATCCATGTGTCCTATGGGCTGCTCAGCCGCGAATTTTTCATGCTTATTAACAACGTGATATTAGTGGTGTCGCTAGCGGTGGTGTTGTGGGGCACTCTGGCACCTATCGCATACGAGGCGGTCACCGACGCGAAAATTTCTGTAGGGCCACCATTTTTTAACGTCTTTTATGTGCCCTTAGGTTGTGCGCTGGCTGCCGTGCTTGCGTTATTACCGGGAATTAACTGGAAGCGCACAGACCCTGCGCGGCTCCAGCCTATTCTGGTCGCTGGACTTTGGGGTCTATTGGTCGCGGTGTTGGTCTGGTTCATCCTCGATCCGGCGACGTTGACGGTTGCCACTGCTGTGGGTCTTGGGGCTTGGATTGGGGTTACTCATGGGGTGGATTTGTGGCGCAAGCGCAAAGCTCTGTCGCGAGCTTATATAGGCATGACCATGGCACACCTAGGGTTCGCGGCAACCATCATTGGCATTGCTATAACCGCTACCCAGTCGGTGGAACGTGATGTGCGCATGTTGCCTCAGGATAGAATCGAATTGGCCGGTATGGAGGTGACTTTCCTCGGGGTCAAGGCTGTGGACGGGCCGAATTATCGGGCACAACAGGGTGTATTCGTAGTGAATCATGGCAGCGGGAGCTTTTCCTTGCGTCCGGAAAAGCGGCGTTATCTTTCCGGTGGCAATGTGATGACTGAAGCAGGTATTCATGCCGGATGGTTCGGTGATACCTACATCGCTCTGGGGGAGCCATTAGACGCATCCCAAGGCGCTTGGGCTGTGCGCTTGCATTACAAGCCGCTGGTTCGATGGATCTGGCTGGGTGCGGTATTGATGGCCCTAGGCGGCATGCTGGCGATTTTGGATAGACGTTACCGTAGGTTGCGGGCGCGGCAACTAACCGCGGGTATGGCGGCGGCCGCATCATGACCAGAGCGCAGTTATTTGTGCCGTTGATCTTGTTCCTCGCGATCTGTGGCGTAGGTTTTGTTGGATTCAGCCTGACTGATCGACACCAGTTGCCGTCGGCGCTACTGCATAAGCCTTTTCCAGAATTTCATGCTGCTTCGCTACTGGATACTGAGCGGCGCGTCAGTAAAAAAGATTTGTTAGGGCGGCCAACGTTGGTCAACATCTGGGCGACCTGGTGCCCGACCTGTAAGAGTGAGCATGACGAGTTGCTGCGTATAGCAGCAGGTACGGATGTGCGGTTGGTTGGGGTCAACTACAAGGACGACTCGGCCCAGGCGCGCAATTGGCTGTCGCAGTTTGGTAATCCTTACGAACTGGTTATTGTCGATGCTGACGGCGCCTTAGGGGTGGAACTGGGCGTATACGGTGCACCAGAAACGTTTTTGCTCGATCGATCTGGCAAGGTAATTTACAAGCGCGTTGGTGATGTGAATCCACGTATCTGGCGTGATGAACTGCAGCCCCGATTTGCTGATCTAGGGGTGCGGATTGACCCTGAAATGCTGGGTCTGCAATGAGCAAGCTTATCGCCTTGGTTATTCTATTGGGCGGCATAATGAGCGAAACCCATGCCGCCTCCACTGTAGATGTGCTGACCTTTGAGTCCGAGCAGCAACAGCGTCGTTACAAGACGCTGATTGATGAGTTTCGCTGTCCCAAGTGCCTAAATACCAATCTGTCAGGAAGTGATGCGCCCATCGCACAGGATTTGCGCCGCAGTGTTTATCGGCTGGTGCGTGATG
Organism: Gammaproteobacteria bacterium; assembly: GCA_002684495.1. Classification (GTDB taxonomy): domain Bacteria; phylum Pseudomonadota; class Gammaproteobacteria; order Pseudomonadales; family Azotimanducaceae; genus UBA4421. The sequence goes on from NYVG01000006.1 coordinate 32,304, forward strand.
GCCACCCAGATCAATACATCCGGGATTTTCTGCAACAGCGCTATGGCGACTTTGTTTTATATAAACCACCGTTTTCCGGGCGTACCGCGTTTATCTGGCTCATTCCCATTGGCCTGCTGCTGCTTGGTATGGCCATCCTGTTCGCGCTGCAAAGTCGAGGTCGGCGCCAGCAGGCGGTGGCTTTGAGCGTGGCAGAGATTAAACGCTTAGATGAGTTGCTGGCCAACGATGACTAGTGGGCTGGGTTTTATCGCTCTGGCGCTGCTGGCTCTGGCTTTTATGGTGGCGCCGTTGCTGGGTGCAAGAGCTGGCGATGCTGTTAATTGGCGTGCCATTGGCGCCCATCGGCACTGGTACAAGCAGCGTTTACAGGAGCTGGATCAAGAAGTCGTGGATGCTGAGGCGCGCGAGGCTTTGCAGCAGGAACTTGCAGCGGTAGTGCTGGCAGAGGACGATCACGCAGCGGCGGGTCAAGATACCGAGATCAAGACAATTGCCCGCAGTTGGACTCTGATTGCGAGTGTGGTGGCCTTGATGCTCAGCGCAGTGGTCTATCAAAGTCAGGGTGATTCGGGCTCTTCACTGATCCAAGGCGCAGAAGTTGTTTTAACTCTCGATGAGAGCCAGCAAGGCGAAGCGCTACGGGTTTGGCAACAGCGCCTGCAAGACCGTGTTGCGAATGCGCCGGAGGATGCCAAAAGCTGGTATCTGCTGGGCCATACGCTACTGAAACTCGGTGATTTACCAAACGCGGTACAGGCATTTGCTACAACTGATACGTTGGTGGGTCAGGATGTTAGTGTCAAAACATACTGGTTGCAGGCGCGACTGTTTGCTAATCAAGGCGTGTTGGACGGGACCAGCGAAGCGATCGCCAACGACATACTTGCATTGGAGCCGAATAATGGGCCGGTGCTTGAATTGCTGTCGGTTGCCATGATGCAGCGCGGCGACTTGCCACAAGCCATCAAATTTATGAACCGCGCACTCACGGCTTCGGTCAGCGTGGAACGGCAAATTGGCCTAGCCGGGGCAATGCGCGTGTTGCGCGGGCGTATGCAAAACGGTTCGCCCCAGGTGGAAGTCACAATTACGACGCGGGAGCAGCCAGTTTCTGATGCCACCATATTTGTCGTTGCACGCCCGCCTGGCGGTGGCATGCCCTACGCTGCAGTGCGACGTCCGGCGGCGATGCTGCCGTTCACCGTGTTATTGGATGATCTGGTTAGTATGAGCGAACAGCGCATGTTATCCGCCGCCGAAGAATTTGAAGTGATGGTTCGTTTGAGTCGCAGCGGTATCGCCCAAGCTCAGGCGGATGATTGGGTATGGCGCTCCGGGACGCTGACTAAGCAAGATTATAAAGCCGGCAAGAAGCTGCAGGCTGCCCTTGAATCAGACTGAGCGCCGGGGTGTTGCGGTTGATGCAGATGACAAAACTGTTACCTAACAGGCTCTGATAGATTAGACTTCTGCAGGGCGACAGAAGTGGATTTCGAGGGGTGATTTTGCTTTCAGTTTTGTCCAAGCCCTCTTTGACGACGAGCAGTATTTAAGGAATCTATGAGACTGAAGCAGATCAAATTAGCTGGTTTTAAGTCTTTCGTGGATGCCACGACCGTCACCCTGCCTGGCAATCGCTGTGCGGTTGTGGGTCCAAATGGCTGCGGTAAATCCAATATTATTGATGCGGTCCGCTGGGTAATGGGCGAGAGCTCGGCCAAGCAACTGCGCGGTGAGAACCTTACTGACGTAATTTTTAATGGCTCGACCACACGCAAGCCCAATTCTGCGGCCAGCATCGAGCTTGTATTTGATAACTCAGACGGGCGTATTGGCGGCGAATTTTCTGCCTATGCAGATATTGCGATTCGCCGTGAGGTCAGTCGAGACGGTCAGTCTAATTACCTATTGAACGGTAACCGTTGCCGACGTCGAGATATTCAAGACATATTTCTCGGAACGGGATTTGGTCCGCGCAGTTATTCGATTATCGAGCAGGGCATGATTTCCCAGTTGGTTGAGGCCAAACCCGAAGAGCTCAGGGTGTATTTGGAGGAGGCTGCAGGGATCTCCAAGTACAAAGAGCGACGCCGGGAGACTGAAAATCGCATCAAGCATACGCGCGAAAACCTAGAACGGATCAACGATATCCGTGAAGAGCTGGGTCGCCAATTGGACCGTTTGCAACGCCAGGCCCAAGCAGCTGAACGCTACCGAGAACTGAAGACCCAAGAGTCTTTACTCAGCGCGCAGTTTTTTGCTCTGCGCTACAACGGCTTTGCCGAAATTTTACAAACCACCCAGCAGCAGATTGGCGAGCTTGAGGTGTCGTTGGAGAAGACGTTAGCGCAGCAGCGTCACATAGACACATCTATGGAGGAGCAGCGTCAGCACGGCGCGGACCAGTCAGAGCAGGCTAACGAAATTCAGCAGCAGTTTTATCAGCTAGGTACAGAGATTGCTCGTATCGAGGAAACCCTGCAATTTAACCAACAACGCTCCCAGCAGTTACAAGAAGATCTAACAAGTGCAGAACAGCGGCGCACGGAGACCCAGCAGCAACTGAGTATGGATGAGCAACAGATCACCGAAATGCAGCAACAGCTGCAGGAGCTCGAGCCGGGCCTGCAAAAAGCACAAGCTGCTGACTCAGAAGCCCAGCGGAATCTCGCGGAACAAGAAGCCCAAGCACACACGGTACAGGAGCGTTGGGAGCAGTTCTTGGCTGTTGCGGCGGAGAATCAGCGCGAAATTGAAGCTCAGGTCTCACGCTTGGAATATTTACAGCAGCTGGTGCAGCGCTTGCGCACTCTGCGCCAACGCAACGAAGAGGTGATGCTCCAGGCTGCGGAGCAGCCTCAGGAGGGCGGTCCGCTGGTTGAGCAGCTGGCGCTGCAGATTACGGACCTAGAAAGCGCGGATCGCTCGCTGACTCAACGCATCGAAGAATGTTTAGAAAAACTGGCACTTGCACGAGAGCAAGTGGGTAACCGCGAGCGGACTTTAGACGCTGCGCGCAGTCAGGTCCAAGAACTGCGGCACCAATTAGCGAGTCTGCAAGCGGCCCAAGACGCTGCCCTAGGTCAAGACGTTCAGGAAGCGGAATCTTGGATAGAGGCTCAAGGACTCAGTCAGGCTCAGCGAGTGGGAGAACATTTGGCCGTTGTGCCCGGCTGGGAGCGCGCGATTGAGGCGGTTTTGGGGCGCTTCCTACAGGCTATTCAGGTCGATAGTCTCGAGGATTATGCTGATTCGTTGGTGAATTTAGCAGAAGGCGATGTGGCGCTGGTCGAATATCGCGACAATCTTGATCAAAAATCGCCGCGCAATGGTGAATTTGATTTTCCCACGGCGGCCTCGTTGGTGCGTTCCGAAGCCGTCGCTGCCGGCTCTCTACTTTACGGCGTCTATGCTGCACAAACAATCGAGGTGGCGCTCGCCAATCGTCATGCGCTGAGTTCGGGTCAAAGCATTATCACCCGCGAAGGCCTATGGGTAGGTAGTGATTGGATGCGTGTTTTGCATGGGGGTGACCAGACCCAAGGCATCATTGAGCGTGGCCAAGCAATTGAGCAACTGCTGCTTAATGTCGAGGAAGCTGAACAAGAATTGGCAAAGCTGCAGCAGGGGCTGCAAGAACAGCGTGGCGAAATTGAACAATTAGAGGCCCAACGCGAGGCGTTGCAGCGCGAGTCCAATAGTTTGACCCAGAATTTGAGCGAGCGCCGTACTGACCACGGCGTGCGCCAGGTTAAATTAGAAGAAGCCGAAGCTCGTAAGGCGCAATTGCAACGAGATACAGAACAGCTGAACGAACAGATCAGTGAGGAGCAGGGCCGCTTAGAAAAGACCCAGGAGCGTTTACAAGAAGCCCAAGCCATTGCTGAAGAGCACGATGGCCAGCGAGGCGCTTTGGCTACCGAGCGAGATGATATGAATGCCTCGGTGCAGCAGTGTCGCGAGTCTGCAGGACAAAGCCGCGACCAATTGCACGATCTTAATGTCCGTTATCAAGCCGTGCAGTCGCAACTCAAGGTCAGTCTCACAGCGCGAGAGCGGTTAATCAGCCAGCAGCAGGATTTACAGAAGCAGCTTGAACATGTGCGTCAGAGTATTGCCCAGGCGCAGCAGCCGCAGCCGCAGTTGCAGCAACAATTGTCAGATAAGCTAGCCGCGCGGGTAGACGTTGAGGCCAGATTAAAAGTTGTTCGCGAAGCCCTCGCAAAGATTGAGGAAGGAATTCAGGATCAGCAAGCTCAGCGCGAGAAAATTGCAGCCCAGGTTGAACAAGTACGCGGTGAATTGGAACAGGCGCGGGTAGAGCGTCAGGGCATAGCTGTGCAGGAAGCCAACGTACTGGAGCAATTTCAGAGCACGGGGCATGATTTGGCAGAGGTGCAGGCGGCTCTGCCTGAGGAGGCCAGTGAAGGTGCCTGGGCAGATGAATTGGAGCGCATGGGGCGTCGTATCCAACGCTTGGGCGCGATCAACTTAGCGGCAATCGAAGAATACGATCAAGAGTCAGAGCGCAAACAGTATTTGGATGCCCAGGCAGAAGATCTAGAGCTTGCTATGCAAACCTTGTTAGATGCGATAGCGAAGATCGACCGGGAAACCCGCAGTCGTTTCAAAGATACCTTTGAGGCGGTAAATACGAAGCTGTCTGAGTTGTTTCCAAAGGTATTTGGCGGCGGTCATGCCTATCTAGAACTCACCGGTGACGATATGCTCGACACAGGGGTTTCGCTCATGGCGCAACCCCCCGGAAAGCGCAATGCCAGCGTGCATTTGCTGTCAGGTGGAGAAAAGGCCATGACTGCAGTAGCGCTGATTTTTTCGATTTTCCACCTCAATCCGAGTCCAGTTTGCCTCCTGGACGAGGTGGATGCGCCGTTGGATGATATCAATGTCACGCGCTTCGCTGAGCTGATTAAAGAGATGTCAGAAAATGTGCAGTTCTTGGTGATTACACACAATAAAATTACCATGGAGATGGCGGATTACTTGATGGGTGTGACAATGCAAGAGGCCGGGGTGTCGAGATTGGTCTCCGTAGATGTGGAGGCCGCAGCAGCTCTGGCTATCTTGTAGCGTGTGCAGAATGAGATTAGGCGTATTGGAATGACAGCCTTATCATGACTAACTGTTTCGCTATAGGCACAACTCGATGTGTTGCTTTGCCGGGGATATACGGTAGAGGAGGGTCATAAGTTGGATATTAAAGAGATCATTCTACTCGGTGGTGGGCTGCTTTTAATTGCGGTGATTGGGCACGGTTTTTGGGTGGCACGACGCAGCCGGCTTGGCGATTTGAAAATGGACATTTCGCCGAAAAATTTCCGTGACGTTGATGACGAATTGTTTGCCGAAGAACCTTCTATGCGCGGCGAGCTGCCGAACGGCGGTGCCCGTATCGTTAGTGTGGTTGAAGACCCAGAGCCAAGGCAGGACAGTTTAGAGCTAGGGATTGATCCACTCAGAGCGCGTCGCGATGAGCAGCAAAAAAGCGCTCAACAGCGAAAAGAAAAAGCCAAGGCACAACACAACTCAAGTTGGAAAGGCGCCGTTGAGAAACAGCGGCGGGTTGAGCCAGCGCCAGAGATCGAAAAACCTTTAGTTGCCTCGTCAGAGCTGACCGAGCTGATTGTGCTGCATGTGCTGGCCGGCGCTGAGCAGGGGTTTGCAGGTGCAGATTTAGTTGCGGCGCTGCGCGATCGAGGTTTGCGTTTTGGTGAAATGAACATTTTCCATTACCTAGATGAGGACAGTGGCAGCGCACTTTATAGTGTTGCAAATGCTATTGAGCCAGGAACATTTGATCTTGCCGATTTACCAGCTTTGCGCTCACCGGGTCTTACTTTTTTCCTGCAGCTGCCGGCAAAAGTTGATGGGATAGAAGCGCTAGAACATATGGTCGATGCCGCTCAAAATGTTGCTAGAGCGCTTGGCGGACATCTCAAAGACGAAAATATGAGCGCGCTCACCGGTCAGACCGTGGAACATTTACGTGAAAGAGTCAGTGATTTCGCGCGTCGTTATCTCACGCAACAAGCCTACGAATCTGACGCGTGACAGGACAGCATGCTGATGTTGAGCGGCGACTCTCCGAGTTGCGCGGAACCCTGCACCATCACAACCACTGTTACCATGTTCTGGACACGCCAGAGATCGCGGATGCTGAATACGACAGGTTGTTTGACGAGTTACTCAGTCTAGAGGCGTTATACCCAGACTTAGTTACCGAGGATTCGCCAAGCCAGCGGGTTGGTTCAGGTCCTGCGGCCCAGTTCGAAAAAATTCAGCATCGGCAGCCAATGTTGTCTTTGGACAAAAGCACGGACGCTGATGAACTGGATGATTGGATGCAGCGCTGTCGCAACCGTTTAGCCGATGCACGCGGCTTAGACTTTATCTGCGAGCCGAAGATTGACGGTGTGGCGGTTGCGCTGACTTATCGCGATGGCTTACTGGTTTCGGCAGCAACTCGGGGTGATAGCCTTATCGGTGAAAACATTCTGGCAAATGTACGAACGATTGCCTCGGTACCTTTAAGATTAGGGGGCGCAGATATTCCCCAAGCCTTTGAAGTCAGGGGCGAGATCTATATGGCGCATCGAGACTTCGATGCGTTTAATGAACGAGCTGCCCGGCAACAACAGAAGCCGCTATTGAATCCGCGCAATGGCGCAGCAGGCAGCCTGCGCCAACTGGACTCAAGGATTACCGCAAGCAGACCGTTAACAATGTTTTGTTACAGCGCCGGGTGGATTGATGGCGATTGGCAGCCACAAACCCATGCTGAGGTATTGCGCCAATTTGCGCTTTGGGGTTTCCGAACCAACCCAATGACCCAGGAAGTTGCTGGGCTCGAAGATTGTTTGGACTATATTCAGCGCCTGCAGGATGCTCGAAACACCCTTGGTTACGATATTGACGGCATCGTCATCAAGGTTAATCAACTGGCCTTGCAGGAGGAACTGGGTAACGTTACTCGTAAACCGCGCTGGGCGATCGCTTTTAAATACCCTGCTGAAGAGGCAACGACCCGGTTAGTGGATGTTGATTTTCAGGTGGGTCGAACCGGTGCGATCACGCCTGTTGCTCGACTGCAGCCGGTATTTGTCGGCGGCGTGACGGTCACCAATGCAACCCTACACAATATGGATGAGATCCAGCGGCTGGGATTGCGTATTGGTGATCAGGTAATGATTCGTCGGGCCGGAGATGTGATACCGCAAGTACGTGGAGTGGTGCTTAATCAACGCCCTGGGGATTCCAGTGCCGTGGTGATCCCTGAAAGCTGCCCCGCTTGTGGCAGTCAGGTAGAGCGGCCCCAGGGCGAAATCGTTATTCGCTGTAGTGGCTCGGTTAACAGTTGCCCGGCCCAACGTAAAGAAGGCATTCGGCACTTTGCTTCCCGGCTTGCTCTGGATATCGATGGGCTCGGTGACAAAATCATTGAACAGCTTGTCGAGAAAGGCATGGTCAACGACGCCGCGGATCTCTTTTCGTTGGGCGTTGAGGCGCTGAGCGGGCTGGAGCGGATGGCGCAGAAGTCAGCTAAAAATTTGTGTGCGGCGATTGCAGCGAGTAAGCAGACAACCCTGCCGCGCTTTATTTATGCTCTAGGTATTCGTGAGGTTGGTGAGGCGACAGCCCATGGGTTGGCGATGCATTTTGGAACCCTAGAGGACTTGCGTTATGCCGATCTTGAGGCGCTGGAAGAAGTTTCAGATGTTGGACCGGTAGTTGCGCGTTCAATCTTCGACTATTTACACAATGCTGACAATTTACGGGTGCTTGATGCGCTGTTAGCGAGCGGAGTCAACTGGCCGGCGATACAAAGAGATGAGGTCACACAACCGTTGGCAGGTCAGACATGGGTTTTGACCGGAACGCTGGAGGTAATGTCGCGTAATGAAGCGAAAGCGGCGCTGCAGGTACTGGGTGCAAAAGTGGCGGGATCGGTGTCGGCAAAGACCAGTGTTGTTGTGGCTGGCCCGGGTGCCGGTAGTAAGTTGGTGAAAGCTACAGCGCTAGACATCAAGGTGATGGACGAAGAGCAGTTTTTAGCATTTTTGCAGGAGGCGGGTGTTGATATACCTAGTGGGTAAAGTGCAATTGGCTATATTAGCTATGCTTTTGGCTAGTGGGTCAGTAAATGCCGCACCGCCAGACCCCAACAACATTTGTACAATCTTGGCGCAAAACAAGGGCTGGTATGCCGCAGCTGTGAAAGCGTCGAAACGCTGGGAACTGCCGATGCATGTCGGTTTAGCGTTTATTCACCGAGAATCGTCCTTTGTAGCCAAGGCGAAACCGCCGCGCAAAAAGGTGTTGGGTATTGTGCCGTGGCGGAGGTCATCAAGCGCCTACGGCTATGCTCAGGCGACCGATGAAGCGTGGAAGGATTATAGGAAAGATACCGGTCGCCGCTTTGTGCAAAGAGATGATTTTGCCGATGCAATAGATTTTATTGGTTGGTATAACGACCGCAGCCACAAGCGCCTGAAATTACGCAAGAACGATGCCTATCGGCTGTACTTGGCCTATTACAACGGACATACGGGATACAGCCAGGGTCGTTGGCGTAAGTCCAACACTATCAAGGGCTATGCAAAAAAAGCAGCGACTCAAGCGAGCCTTTATAAAAAACAGCTGCAAAAGTGTCGTGGTAAGAGCAAAAAGCGGAGCTGGTTCGGGTAGTTGCCCCCTTTAAAGCTGGAACAACTTTTCCGGATTCGGGTTCAATTGGTCGAGTTGGGTAAGTGTTTTAGTTAACCATTGAATATAAGTGTCGTTGGAGCGCAGTAGTGCGCGAACATTGCCGTCATCGTCTTCTGCTCTAAAGGCTTTTCGAAACAGTGGCGAATAATAAAGGGGTTGACCGATATACGCAGGGCAATCGTCCAGAGCCTGTCTTAATTCATTAAATTCAGCACGGCTGTCGACTAGGTTCGGCAAAATTATGACCAGGGGTATCTTGTTGTCATAATCCTTACGCTGACGCTGAAACAGCTGCTGCAACGAAATCAGATATTTTCGCGTGGCGAAAATGTCGGCGTCGCTGACAGAGGTGGGTACGAAAATTACGTCACAGTGCAGCAAGAATGAACTGCGTCCTGGCTCGTTGCCCGCGGGGCTATCAAAGACAATGAACTTTCGACTGCCCTTGTGGGCCGGCTCCGATTCAATATGGTTGATAATGTTGCCATTGTTTGGGGAGCCCGACGCTAAAAATAAATTGTCGTCGTTCATTACCGTAAAGCGATGGTTGGCAAAACGTTTCAGGGAGTCGCTACTGGTGGCCTGACTATCCAGGTCGATCAGCTCAACATCAGAGTTCGGATTTCGAGTTGCTAAACCAAGGCTCATCATCAGAGCCAGGGTGCTTTTGCCCACGCCGCCTTTGGCGTTGGCGAAAATCGCAGTTCTACCGCGCCGCGATCTGCCGGTGGTCTGGGCTGCAAGCGGTGAATCAGTCAACTGTGATCCTGCCTTTGAGTACGATTTTAAGGCTAATCTTCGTCATCCAGTTCTGTGTCGGTGCTAACAGCGGACGTGAAGGCCTCGAGTCTGTCTGATATAACGGGCTCGCTAGTGCTGCCGCCCCAATCGGTAGAAATTTCCCCGACAAGTTTAGCGCCTTCCATGGTTTCCAAAGACCCATATTGGATTTTGCCGCGAATGCGGCCAGAAGAGCATACGGTAAGTTTGCCTGTCAGAGTTAGGCTGTCCTCCACTGTGCCCTCTATCTTAGCCGTCTCTCCGGAAATATCGCCTTGTACCACGCCACCTGGGCCAACGATCAAGTGTTTTACAGCAACTTTGCCGACAATTTTGCCGTCGATGCGTGCAGTACCGTCGATAGCCAGTGACGCACCTTCTAGGTGGGTCGCGGTGCCGACGTAGAATTCGTAATCTGAATCGGAATCATTCATTTATCTGTCCTATAAGAATTAAGGTTTGGTTTGTTTCTCAAGTTTCATCTATGCCGCTAACCGCGCTTTTGAAACTCCTTCAATTCGTGTACCTGCTCTTCGGAGCTGTTGTTAATCGGCACCAGTTCTCCCGTAATCAGTGCTCCTGGGCTCACCTGCAGCTGTTTGAAGCGGAGTACGCCAGATACCGTTGCGGTTGGGCCAATTGATACGCTGACCGTACCGATTACAGTTGCCTCCACGTGACCAAAAATCTCCACTACAGGGGCATTAATTTCCCCGATCAATTGGCCGCCCTCGAGAATTTTCACGACACTGTTGTCGTCGCCGTTGCAGTTGATAGAACCATTCACCGAACCGGCGATAACCAGTTCTGTATTGAACACGAGGTCGCCGCTCAAGGAAGTGCCCTGGGCGACCAGGCTGGTTGATGCGGTAGGTTTCATTTTAGACTGCATAGCTGGGATTCTGGTGGTGCTGTCCAAAGTTTACTAGAAGTTGACAGATGTTTGCCAAGTTTGTAAGACGGCTTTTTGACGGATTTTAAAGTGGCAAATTGCTAGTAGCTGGCGCCCATGCCCGCTCTTACGTCGTTGTTTATGCCGTAAGATGGAATGGGATAGCGTAAGCCGTTTGCTGATAATGCCTCCAATCCTTGGATCACCTTGGGCAAAAACCTGGGTGGAATAGCCATGAGCAACTCATCTTCCATAACGCCGCCATAACGTCTTTCTGCATAACATGGCAAAGAGAGGCTCGGTTCACCGGTGGCTAATGCGCGGCCCCAAGAGTCGGCGCAGGCTGATTCGCCAACGCAGCTAAAGTCTAACTTTTTGTACCCCGTCCACTGTAAACCATTGATAAACAGAATCATTTGGGCGGGTGTGGCGTAAATCAGGCAGATGTCGGGTGGGTTCAAGCGACCACTGGCTAGCGGACTTACAGCCATTGCCTCGTATTTGCCGTGTTCTACAACATCCATCGCCTGTTGGTGGGCGGCTGCGTCCTGCTGACTACCAAACCAGACCCCGTTCATGCGGTCGCCAGACAACCAATGGTCGTCACGTGGGTGAAGGCCGAGTACCGTACTGCACTGAGCACCCACAAGATCAGCGGCCGTGATCCCCACGGTCCATCCATTGCGCGACGCCTGACCGACGATTTGGTCTGTGGTGTGGATGTCTTTTGGTCGTCGAATGCGCTTAATCGCAGCCATTTCTGCCGCAGATTCGAACAATTTCATGCCGATGGGCGTTGTACGAAGCCTCAACAAACGGTTTAAGTCGTCAACGATCTGCTGACCGTTATAACTCAGATCGGTGGAGATGAGTTCACTCATGCTTGTTGCCCCCCAGAAAGAACGGTTAGTCCGCGGCCTCGACGCGTGCGAAGTTAGGCGGGCGTTTTTCAATAAAAGAACGCACTCCTTCTCTAAAATCGTCTCGCTCTAGGCTCGCTGCCATCCAATCGTTGGTCTCGCGCAGCGCGTCTCCAAGCTCCATATTCATATGGCGATAAACCTGCGCTTTCATCACCTGAAGCGACTTTGGTGCACAAGATGCCGCGAGGTTGCGAACATAGTCTATGGCGGTTGTCAGTGACTCGCCGTCATCAACGAGTCTTTCGGCAAGGCCAATAGATTTGGCCTCTTCGCCAGTGAATTTGCGCGCGCTCCACAACAGGTCTAAAGCGTTGCCGGAACCGATAAGTCTGGGTAGCGTCCAACTGATGCCATGCTCTGCAATTAATCCTCGCTGGGAAAANGCGGTGCTGAACTTTGCCGATCGTTCGACGANACGNAAATCNGTCATGGTGGCAATGGCGAGTCCTAGGCCCGCGCAAGCGCCATTGATTGCCGCAATTACGGGTTTGCGAATGGACATTAAATAGCTGTAGGTCACTTGGAAATTATCTCCCAGGTCCGCGTCGCCAGGTTGGGCCTTGAGCTCGCTGAGATTTTCGGCGCTGCCGCCATTGCCATCGCTCATTGCATCAAGGGCATTCATGTCCATGCCGGGGCAAAATCCACGGCCCTCGCCGGTCAGCACGATGCCGACGACGCGCCCGTCCTGCTCAGCCGCGGCAAGGGCATGGCGTATCTCCGCCAGCATTCTGCGGGTGAAGGCGTTCATTGCGTCTGGGCGATTAAATTTAATGACGGCTACTGGATCGTCGACTTGATAAATAATGTCTTGGTAATGCATCAGGAATCCCCTCAAATCTTGATCTCTGAGAGTAACGCCTACATTAGTGTGGTTCCAGCGTCAGAGTAACCGCAAAAAAGCTCTAGCCATATTGGCTCAGCGTTGACAGTGAAAAAATCGAACTTGTCGAAATTCGTCGAATTCTCCGAGATTCGGGAATGTCAGAGCTTCGGCCTTATGCACTATCTCGAAATCAGGATCCTCCACATCNGACACCCTGGAGTCACTAATGAAGACGTTCTGGGCCCGATCTTTAACCTCTTGAATTAGGGGTAGATTGCTGCGGTCGTAAAGGACGTCGGCCATCCAAACTTGGTCCAGATTTGTAGGCAGTTCGCGCACATGCTGACACAGTTGCACGTTGCAGCCGTTTAANTCAGCGTTAATCTGGGTAGCTAGCAGAGCGTCCTCATCAATATCACAGGCAAATACCTCTCGCGCTCCTGCGAGTGAGGCGGCAATGGCCACAATCCCTGAACCACANCCGATATCGGCGACGACCTTGCCAGTAACGAGTTGCGGTTCTGCCTGCAGCCAAATGGCTGTGGCTAACCCGCTGCCCCAGCAAAACGCCCAGTATGCCGGGTTTGCGATGACGGCTCGCATGGTCTCTGGTGCGAGGGGAGCAGTAGAAAAATCTGCGTTTATGAGGGCCAACTGTAGGTCCNTTAAACCAGGCAGGGGGGTAGCTTGGATGCGCGCTTCGGGCAGCGTTGCACGTAGTCGTTCTTGAATAGGATTTAGGTTGGCGTGCATGGGTGAGCATAGTGCCTAACAGTGTGCCTGGGTGCTAGTTTTGCGGTTACAAACTCCGTAATCTTCTGGGCTCTGTAGAAGCAGTAAGGAAGACGGGTGACAGATCAACAGGATAATAGTGTGCAGCGAGACAGAAGTGGTGCAGAGAGTCTGGTAGAGGCTTTCGTTGAGTCGGGGGTGGATGTTTGTTTTGCTAATCCTGGCACCTCGGAGATGCATTTTGTGGCGGCTTTGGACAGCAATCCAAAGATGCGTTGCGTGCTCGGTTTGTTTGAGGGGGTTGTCACTGGAGCAGCAGATGGATTTGGGCGGATGCGCGGCACACCAGCTGCTACGCTGACTCACCTGGGCCCCGGGTTAGGTAATGGCTTAGCTAATTTGCATAACGCGAAAAAAGCGCGGACACCGGTAGTTAACGTCATTGGTGACCATGCGACCTTTCATCGGCAATACGATGCGCCCTTGAGTTCCGACGTTGCTGGCATCGCCGCTCCGGTAAGCGGTTGGCTTAAAGTGTCTGAATCTGCCGACGATGTGGCGCGCGACGGCGCCGAAGCTGTGCAGGCGTCAATGAGTCCACCAGGACAGGTTGCAAGTCTGATCTTGCCTGCGGATACCGCGTGGAATAGAACCGAGGCCAAAGCCGCACCGTTGCCAAAGATTGCGGCTCAACCTGTGGATGCGGAGGGTGTAGACAGTGCTGCTGCTGCGCTCCATTCAGGCAAGTCCACGGTTATTCTGATGAATGGTATTTTGACTGAAGCACGGCTTATTTTGGCGAACAAAATTGCGCAAAAAACTGGTGCGCGCATTATTAGCGATACCTTTATCCCACGGATGCGCCGAGGGGCCGGTATACCAGAGATTTTGCGCCTTCCCTATTTTGGTGAGCAGGCTGCTGATGTGTTGCAAGGCGTTGAGCATCTGATTTTGGTAAGCAGTCAACCACCGATTACGTTCTTCGCGTATCCAGATAAACCCAATTGGTTAACGCCGGATAATTGCCAGATTCATACTTTGGTGGAACGTGATGGAGATGTGGATGGCGCTTTGGAGGCGCTGTGTGACGCCGTTGGAGCGAGCGCGTTGACACCGATTGTGGCCCAGCCAATGCGGCCAGACGCACCGAAAGGCGAACTAAACCCCATGAGTGTCGGCCAGTCCTTGGCGCATTACTTTCCTGAAAATGCGATCGTTGTTGACGAGGGCGGAACCTGTGGAGCAGGTTCCGCAATGGCCACGGCGTCTGCCCCAGCGCATGATTGGTTAATGCTAACGGGTGGTTCAATTGGTTACGGATTGCCCGCGGCCACGGGTGCAGCGATTGCCTGTCCTGATCGTCGTGTGATCAATTTACAGGCTGATGGCAGCGCCATGTATACCGTGCAGGCGCTATGGACTCAGGTGCGGGAAAATCTAGACATCACCACCATTATTTTGGCCAACCGCAAGTATGCGATTTTGCAAATTGAATTTGCCCGTGTTGGTGCCCATAACCCGGGCCCAAAAGCCATGAGCATGCTTGATTTGACGCGTCCAGATTTAGATTGGGTTGCCCTTGCCAAAGGTATGGGCATGAATGCTTGGCAGGCGGATTCTGCTGAATCCTTTAATCAGGCGTTAGAGCATTCGCTGGCCACGCCAGGACCCTCTTTGATAGAAGCCTTAGTCTAATAGCCAATGCTGATGCGATTCGTTTTGCTGCAGGCGGTTGTAGGCATATGCATAGGCCTTATGTGTTCTGCGGCCGCTGGCGCCGCCGTAAATCACACCTGGGATATGGATTTGCGTTGGAACTATATAAAGTTGGGCCAGGTCAAGTTCATCTCCTCAACGGGGGATGCTGAGGCGCGGTTAGAAATTATCGGCAAAACGGCAGGGCCTCTGCGTTTGGTGAAAAACTATGATGGCAGAGGGCTTCTGGTGCGTAATGGAGCAGTGGATAGCTACACNCTAGAGGGAACCGACGGNGGCGTAGACGAGATACGCCATATAATTTTCGAGCAGGGACAATTGCCGAAAGTTTTGCAGTTCAAAGACAGTNGTGCGAAAGCTCCGCTGGAGCCAGCTGAGCCCTGGGGGCTTGACGCCTGGGCACCGATGGCTTTGGTTCAGAGGGTGCTAGACAGTTCTGCCAGTCCGCACCTGTGTTCCGGTCGCTTTACTGTATTCGATGGCAAAAGGCGCTATCAGGTTGTGCTGACCGGTACCCCTGAGATTTCTGCGCATGCTGAAAAAGCAGATACTGAAAAANAAGAGCCATCGAAGCGGCTTGCTCAATGCACNTCAGTANTGCTGGGCGATTCCTTATACGAAGTTAAGCAACCTTCNTCCGNCGGGCNNCAAGAACCTGATCAGNNNGTAGGGGGTGAACCTAGTTCAACAAAGCGGATGCGGCAGGTTTGGTTGTTTGGCCGGGGGGATCGTCGCATCGATTTTATCTTTAGCGGCGGTTGCGAAGGCGCAGTGCTCAGTGGAATTAAGTTTTATGCGCCCGTGGGCGTGATCGTAGCCAGCCCTACAGAGGGCTGCTTAAGTTAAATGTGGTTTTTTTGTAACAAAATCTAAATTAGACAAAGGGACAGAAGTTGCTACACTCTCGGCTGTCAAACGAAATTTGGCTCTTAGACCAAGGGTTTACGGGAGCGGTGGGTCGTGAAAGCAGCGCCTCACGGAAGAAAGAGTAAATGGCTTTTAAGATGTGCGAAACAATTCTGCTCTTAAGAGTGGCAATCGTTAAGGCGATTGCAAAAAGCAACATCAATCCATAACACAACAAATAAAAATTAACTCTCACTGGGAGAAGGTAATGTCGTCGGGAAAGATCGGTTTGTTTAGAAGATCCGTCTCCTTAATCAGCATGATTGCGTTGGTCTTCGGTTTATCAGCCAAACCGGTAGTTGCTGCAGAGGCCTCCTCTGGTGCGGCTTCATCTGGCTCTAGTGCAGGCGCAGGTACAGGAACTGCAACTGGTGCAGGAGGTGCAGGAACAGGCGCAGGTGCCGCGGGGACAACCGGTGCGGGAGCAGGCGCAGCTGGAGCAGGCACTGCTGGAGCAGGCGCCGCTGGAGCGGGTGCCGCAGGCGGNAGCTGGNGCTGGAGCGGCGGCAGCTGGAGCNGGNGCNGCGGCAGCTGGAGTTGGCGCNGCCGCGGCAGCAACAGGTATNGCGGGCGCCATCGCTGGCATAGGTATCGGCACAGCCATTGCTGTTGGCGTGGTCGGTGCAGCGCTGGTGGCAACAGTAGTGGAAGATGACGACGACGAGCCTTCTGGCGACGACGGAGGAACCGGCGGCACCGATGGTGGTACTGACGGCGGCACGGATGGTGGTACTGACGGCGGGACCGATGGTGGTACTGACGGCGGCACGGATGGTGGAACCGACGGTGGCACTGATGGTGCTACAGACGGCGGCACCGGCGGAGACACAGATGCTGGTTCGGACGATGGCGACGACGGCTCCGATACTGGAGGTACAACGGGTACAACGAGTACAACGGGTACAACGGGCACCACTTCGACAACATCAACGACTTCAACGACTTCAACGACTTCAACAACGTCAACGACTTCAACAACGTCAACGACTGCGACGTCTGGCACATAAGATCTTCTTAAATCGACCTCATAAAGCAGCCTTCGGGCTGCTTTTTTTTGGCTAATATATCCACGAGCAAGGGGGAACGGGCCGCAATGTAAGATTCGGCGCGGCGAGTGGATTGATAAGCCGATACAGGGATAATAGCTACATAGATAGTGAGGAAATACGTGGTGCTAGCTTGTAGATTGCTTTTCTTTGTTGGGTGCACAGCTGGTCTAGGCGGCTGCAGTTTTCACTCAAATCAGTGGAGTGCTCTGAGCGCTTTGTGGTCAGAGGATTCCGGCCCACAAAAAAATTGGCGTGTGTCCTGGGACGGAGAACTGACCGACGTCTATGCCATTAATGCGCCCAACCAGATAATCTTTGCTGACGGTAACGGATTTTTGCTGCGGTTTGATGGTTGGCAGATCACCAGCGTTGAAGGCGTTTTGCCTGGAGATGAAACGCTCAACCTTGACATCGTTGATGCTCAAGAAGACGAATCTCTGATACTTAAATACGGCGGTTTAAGAAGCAATTTTGGAGAACAGCGATGCACCCGCTGGTCTTTGGTGAATGGCTCGAATACAGAAGCCGAGAGTGATTTAATTTACCAGCAGCGCTGCGATTCCGGCATGGCTGTGGTTACACACTCACTGCGTTTAAATGGCGATCGGCAGCTCCTCGCGATGCGTTTTACCTTCCACCCTGCGCGTCCACCGGCGATTATTCGTTTCATGGGTAATTAAATCGACGCTGTTAGGCTCAGCCGCTACAATAAGAGTCCCTATTCGCTGAGCCAGCTGGGCATCACAATTCGACCATGCAATCGCCATTTAAACCTATTCCAGTAGTCCTAGTGGCGGCTTTGTCCGGTTTAATTGGGGGTGCGTTAGGCATTTTTTTATTTGTATTTATGCTGGCGCTAAGCCAGGTCAGATTTGGCAGAGAGCAGGCAGACAAACATGGGATCTCCGAGCGCAATGCGTCGCGCATGGGTGGGCTAGCTATCTTGCTTGGGACAGCACTATTTTGTGCAGCAGCTGTCTTCGAAAGCGGGTTCTATTCAGGCTGGAACGGTGACGGACTGTTTCGCGGATATGAGTGGGCGGCGTTATTGATTGGGCTGGTTGGGTTGATTGATGACCTTACTCAGCGACTCAGCCCCATTCAGCGTCTGGTGGTTATGGTGGTAATTGTTGCCAGTGCACTAGTGCTGACGCCCGGTTTAGTTCCGGGGCCACTAGACTTTTTGGTGTTTGAACAGGTGTTGAATCATCCGATCATAATGGCGTTGGGAGCAACGCTGGTAGTGGTTGGATTTGTTAATGCTGGCAATATCGCTGATGGTGCCAATGGTCTTTTGGCCATAACGTCGTTATGCGTATTTTTTATAGCGTATCAACATACGCAAACAGTGTTGTTTTTTGGTCTATTCGTCAGCGTCGCGGTTTTTACCTTATATAATCTGCTTTCGGGTCAACTATTCCTCGGTGACTTTGGTTCCTATGGATTATCAGCCATGATGGCATTGGCCAGCCTTGATCTGTTGCAAAGCAGTGGCGCTTCAATATGGTTTTTTGGCGCTCTTCTGAGTTACCCGTGTACTGAAATCGTGCGTGTCATCGTAAATCGCTTAGTGAAGAAAAAGTCACCCTTTGCAGCAGATAATAGTCACGTCCACAACAAAGTTTTTGCGGCGTTGAGGCGCGCAGGGTGCTCTGGACTGGTGGCAAACTCTCTTACGGGGCTTATTGTCAGCGGATTGTTCTCAGTGTTGCCAACTTATTTAGCCGTTTCAGAGACGTTGCCTTGGACCTCACCATGGTGGTTTGCCTATTTCTTGGCAGGCGTCGTGTTGCACCTGAGTCTAAGTTTGCTCAGCCATGAAAAGTTGCGCTCACAGCGTGTTGACGGCCTATAAAATACGGCAATTCAGCCGCATCGCTCGACATAAAGACAATACTTTGCTTTCATAGTGCAGCATAAAGTCAGTGTTTTCAGAGCAGGAAGGAAGTTTCAATGGCGATGATTCTCAACGAAGAGCAGACGATGCTCAAAGACAGCGCAAAAGATTTTTGTGCGACNAATACACCCATTGGTCAATTGCGCAAGTTAAGAGACGAGGCGAATGCGGATGGATTCGATCGGGCAACTTGGGCATCTATGGTCGAGTTAGGTTGGTCTGCTATTCCTTGGGATGAGGAGCATGGTGGTCTTGCGTTCGGGTATAAAGGCTTGGGCGTTGTCACTGAAGAATCAGGCCGGACCCTAACAGCGAGTCCACTCTATGCCTCTGTTTGGGTAGGCGGCACGTTGATCAACGTTGCTGGTTCAGACGCACAAAAAGCCGAATTGTTGCCGCAGTTGGCCGCAGGTGAAATGCTGTTGGCACTGGCCTTGGAAGAATCACACAAACATAATCCTTACGGTGTGAGCACCACGGCAACCGCTAATGGTGACGGGTACACCTTGGATGGCTCCAAGACATTCGTACTTGATGGCCATGTAGCGGACAAGTTGATTGTAGTTGCGCGTAGCTCTGCAGAGGCGGGTTCGCGGCAAGGACTGAGCTTATTTATGGTTGATCGTGAAGCCCAGGGGGTAACGGTTACTCGCACGCTGATGGCGGATTCACGCAATGCCGCTAATATCGTTCTTAGCGGTGTTCAGGTAGGTAGTGAGGCACTCATAGGTGAGTTGGATAAAGCCGCAGACGCGTTAGATCAGGCGCTTGATATAGCACGTATAGGCTTGAGCGCAGAGATGCTCGGCGGTATTCAAGAATGTTTTGAGCGCACGGTGGACTATTTAAAGGAGCGCAAGCAGTTTGGTGTTGCCATTGGCTCATTCCAAGCGCTCAAACATCGCGCGGCGGATATGTTTTGCGAAATTGAGTTGTCTAAATCCTGTGTACTTGAAGCGCTTACTGCGCTGGATGAGGGCAGAGACCGAGAAGAGGTCGCTAAACTTGCGAGTCTGGCAAAAGCCAAAGTGGGAGAGACTTATCATTTAGTGTCCCGCGAAGGTATTCAGATGCATGGCGGTATTGGCATGACCGACGAATTCGATATTGGATTCTTTATCAAGCGTGCAGCGGTAGCTGAGCAGACGTTTGGTGATGTCAACTTCCACCGGAATCGTTACGGAGAACTAGAAGGCTATTGAGCCTAACGAGGTGAACGAAAAGGGCGCTTAGGCGCCCTTTTTTGTGGTTGCTCTAATTGCGGCGAATGCCAATGATATGGCCAATGCGGTCACTTCTCGGAAGTCCCTGGTGAGTAGCGAGCACATCGTTAAGCTTGTTGGTAACGTCAGCTGGAAAGGGCGCCGATCGTCGGCTTGTCATATCTACGTGGAGCGCTATTTGTTCCGACGATGCAGCCAGATAACCGCCTGCGCAGTGGTACATTTCCTGATAAAAATGCAGCCGCTTGTGATCGAAATCCAATAGCTGCAGCCGAACTTCTACTTCATCGCCCAATTTCAATTCTTGTACGTAGTGCAAGTGCACTTCTAGAGTGAAGCAGGAACCGGCACCGCTGGATGCATAAGCGGCGCCGACATTGAGCATGTCGTAAAAATGATCGACGCCGTGGTCGAAGATCACATTGTAATAGGCCATATTCAGATGGCCGTTGTAGTCGATCCAATCCTCGCGCACGCGCTCGCGTGGGCATATCAGCGGCGCTTCGATATGGCTCAGCATCATTACCGGCACTCTCCAGACAGATTATTGATCCATTCATCAATGAGCTCGACCCCCTCGGTGTGCACTAGGGCTCGTCCGAGTTCTGGCATCATCGCCGCAGGCTTAGTTGTGCTCAAGCGAAACGACAGGATAGATTGGCTGGCATGCCCAGGAACAATTGAATAAAGCCTGCCGCCTGATCCACTGCCGGCAGCGATAGGCGGTTTGCACAGGCCTAGTTTGTCCGCGGGGTGGTCAACGTAATCCAGCAACAAACCCGAAGTATCCGCCGCGCCGTTGGCGTTGTGACAATGGCCACAGTTGATATCCAGATAAGAGCGTGCTCGGTGAGCCAAACTGGTTTTGGTATCATCCATGGCCGCGTTTGCGGGGAACGGCAGTACTGCTTGGCGCAGCAGACCCTTGCGCTGCCACTGGTCGAGTTGATTCTCGCCACTGACCGGGTGCGGTCGATTGAGATGGCGCGCCTTTGGTCCGATGGGCAGCAGTTTTCCAGCTGTATGATTGGTTGCATGGCAATAGGCGCATTGGTTCTTACTAGGAACTAAGTAATTCAAAGTCTCACCGCTAGCCAAAGAGAATTGTTGCAAGTCTCCGGTGAGGGTTAGATAGGCGTCGTCTCCAGACCAAACATAAGGCAATGCGTCCCAACCGTCGGCCTGTTTTACCAGCAGGCGCGTCTCTACCAGGTGGTGTTTGCGGGTATCGATATCGCTAGGATCGCCAGACCAAGCAGCTTCCGTCATTACCGCTTGATTGGTATTGAGAGGATAAAAGAACGTTTTGCTAATGATGCTGCCGACTGGAAACTCGAACGTGTCTGCTGGATGGTAGGTCGCGGCTTGCCCTTCAGGAATGTACACCGCGCGCAGTTTTTGTGCGTAATCCGTGAACAAAGCTGTATTGAGGTCGTAAACTGTCGTGCTCGGATGCAAAGCGAGAGTGTCGCCACGCTTTTCCATCAGGCCCCATGCGGACAATCTTTCTGGATACTGTTCTGCAGCATGATGGCGGACCTGGTCTTCGCCGCAGCCAGCAATAAGAAATAAGAGCAGTGCGACGCGATGCGCCAGTGGTACGAAACGGCGCGCTCGCACCAATTACATGCCCGCTAATTTGATGGGTTGCAGCTTGGGCACGGTGCATGCGTGTTGTGCCATATCCACGCCGGCATTAGCAAACTCATTGCCAGCATCGATGCTCAGCAGCTGCGCGTCGCCGTTATCCACGCATATTACCGGGGTCTCGCTGTCTTTCTCAGGGTTAACGATACCGTCCCAGATGATGTCGGGAAATTCGCCTTGCTCACCGTATAGTGCGTTACGCAGCTGGGTAAGATAGTCCAAGCCTGGGGCGGTGCCGCCGCCCTCAAAGCTGTTGTCGTAGATCATGATTTGTTCCGGATATGGATCAAACTCCGCAGCGACTTCTCTTTGTCCGGCAAAGTTAGCACTGAAGTAACTGGAGATTACGATGTTGGCAGTGTTGTTATTAGTAATACGATTGTTGAAGATTTCTACCTGATCATTGGAGTTGATCATTACACCAGAGCCGGTGGGAACGCCGGACACTGCAGTTCCCGGGATTGCAAAATTTTTGGTGTTATTGCTGTGAATATCGTTATCAAACACACGGGTCGCGTAGCCGCGTTGCGGGATGCTGGGCATGTTGAATACCAGAATGCCGCCGGTATTATTGTTAGCAATGTTGTTGTAAACGTCGGCGCCGATGGTGTTCTCAACCTCTATGCCTGCCACATTATATTCGGCTCTATTATTGCGCACGATTACCTGGCGCGATTGTCCGACGTAGATCCCCGCGTCTGAGGCGCCAATTGCAACATTACCCTCTAGTAGTACATTTNTGGTTTGCACAGGATAAATGCCATAGGCGCCATTATCGGTGTCTGGGCCGTTCGTCCATTCAGTGCGCACTCGACGAATGGTGATATTGTCCCCTTCATTTACCTTCAGCGCGTCACCGATCGTATCCTCAATGGCAAGATCTTCGATCAGGAAATTGCTGGCATTCACGGATAACCCCTCGGCGCCCGTTACTTGGGCTTTAAAGCTGAGAATCGACTGATCCATGCCCGTGCCCCTTAGCGTGACATTGTCGGCATTCAGAACCAGTGAGCGTTTAAAGCTGAAGGTTCCGGCAGGAATCTCAATGACATCACCGGGTTTGGCGGTCTCAAGAGCCTCGCGTAGTACTTCGGTGAAGGGTATTTCGGGTTGCGGCGTACAGCCCAATAATAAAGTCCCGGCGGCCAGCGCCAGTGCGTTAAGTGACTTAAAGTCCATCCAAGCCCCCGTATCCTGATTGCGAGTGTTGGTTAAAGCAGCATGAGTGTGCGATCGATCGTCCAATAACTGGCCAA
This sequence comes from Gammaproteobacteria bacterium, assembly GCA_002684495.1. Lineage (GTDB taxonomy): Bacteria > Pseudomonadota > Gammaproteobacteria > Pseudomonadales > Azotimanducaceae > UBA4421. Next base: position 54,881 of record NYVG01000006.1, read on the forward strand.
AATTCCCATGGCAAAGGCGGCACCAGTGTAGAGGTGAGCCTCGGTGTAGTTTAAGTGTTTGGTGACTAAATGCCACATTCGTGCAATCAGCAGGAACAGCGCGATAATCAGTAATTGACCGAGCTCGATACCTACATTGAAGAGCAATAGACTTATACCGATAGCATCCTCGGGGAGTCCGATGTCGCTGAGCGCGCCAGCGAAACCAAGGCCATGCAGCAAACCAAATACAAAGGCCATAAGCCATGGTTGACCGCGGGTTAGAACGGATCGTTGTTGCTCGTCTTGAGCAAGCTCGCGTGCCAAAAAGACGATTGAGAGGGCGATCACGGCTTCCACGGGCCCCTGGGGAAGCCGAACAATTTCAAAAATTGACAGCGCTAGAGTGATGCTGTGCGCGATGGTGAATGCGGTTATGGTTTTCAGCAGCATCCACGGTGCGCGAATGAACAACACCAGACCGATGACAAACAGGACGTGATCTAGACCAAAANCGAGATGTTCGATACCAATGATTAAATAACTTACAGACTGTAGCGAGTCTGTGCTCAGGTCGATGCTGGGATCAGCTGGGCGCAAAATGAAGTTATTATATTCTCCCTGAACATCTACCACCCGGAGCATGACATCAGTAAGCGAGGTAGAGAGCCCTTTAATAGAAACGACGGCATTACCCAGATCACAGGGTGCTTGCCAGCGCTGCACCATGGCGCTAGCAGTAACGCTTGGTGGACCAACTGGTTGCAGATCGCAGTTGGGATCGAAAACCGGTTCAATAGGCAAACGACGATTTTCTACAACGGGTTGCTTCCATAGGACTTCGTATAATGGCCCCTCACTGGCAGTGTGCATATCGGTAAGTTGCAGATAGGCGGGGCGCACCTCGTCCGCGGCGGCCATGGTGCTACAGCCCATCAACAGCAGAGCCCAAAGTAATCGCATCATGGTGTACTAAGCAGCGGCTCTGTGGCAGCAGGCGCGGGCATTTGAACTTGGTAACGTTCGCGCAGCGAACGATAGTATTCCGCGTTGGCCGCTTGGCGTTGAGCTTGTTGCCAATCAGCGAGCACCCGATCCCGCANTTCATCAAACGGAATAATGCGACTGTCTGTTGCATTGCTCAGTTGTACAACGTGCCAGCCGTAAGCAGAGCGCAAGGGTCCTTGCCATTGTTGCTCAGGTGCAAGTGCTGCTAACCCAGCCGCAAATTCTCTGCCAAACAGATCACCAATCTCTCTTATGGAGCGTTGTGCGTACTGTTTTTGCAGCATAAAGGGATCGCCAATCAGGCTTTGGTCAGTAAGCGCTTGTTGCGCAAGCTGCTCTGCATTGTCGCGGCGGTCGGTGGAAAAATATCGATGCTGAAAGCTATAGCGTTTCGGCTTTCGATAATTTTTGCGGTTGTCGCTGTGATACTGCTCTAGCACGTCGCGCGCCGGGGTATCACTGACTGCTAAGTCCTCGGTAAGGAAGGTCAGCTTCTGCAACATGCGCCGTCGCACGATGGTGTCGTTCTTATCCAGACCCAAACGTAGAGCCTCGCGGTAGTAGATCTCTTCTTTAAGGTACTGATCGACAATACCATCCAGTTCGCGATCGCTTGGCTGTCTGCGCATCTGCTGAGACCATTGTTGCGTCAAGCGTTCAACGTCCTGAGAGCGCACCTCAATGTTCGACTGTTCATCATCGCCGATGCCGCCGGCGACAATGAACAGCACTAATCCAGCCGCAAAAAAAGCCGCTAGGGGGTCTTTATACCAACGACTACTCAAAAGTTATCCGCGAATTTAGCTAAGTGGTAGTCGTGATTGCCGAATTGAGCATCGATCACCAGTAAGCGCTTGAAGTAATGCGCGACGCGCAACTCCTCGGTCATACCCATGCCACCGTGNAGTTGCACGGCGTTTTCACCAATGAAGGTGCCATTCTTGCCGATAAGGTATTTCAGCGCGTGTACGGTGCGTTGTGCAGCATCGCCCTGTTGCACGACCTCAAGGGTGGCNCGGTAAAGCATGGATTTGCACTGTTCGTATTCCATGAACATATCCACTATCCGATGCTGCAATACTTGAAAGTCAGATAACGGGCGATCAAATTGTTCTCGCTCCTGGGCGTAGGCCGCCGTGTCTTTGTACAGCACCTCCATGGCGCCAACTGCTTCGGCTGCCAGAGCAAGGATGCCGTCAATGCTTACACGATTGAGCGTCTTAAAACCACCATCTGGACAAGCGAGCTTGTCTTCGGCAGTGAGTGCAACGTTTGCAAATTCAATCTCTGCCGCGCGCAGACCGTCAACAGTAGGAAAATCATGGACAGTAACGCCGTCAGCTTTCGGGTCCACGATAAACAAATCGATCCCAGCTTTTTCAGTTTGTGCGCCTGCGGTTCGCGCACTGACAATCAGCGCGTCAGCGCTGGCAGCGTGCAGTACCATGCTCTTGTGCCCGTTGAGCACAAAGCCTTGGTCGCTGGTTTCGGCACGGGTGACCACATCGTTTAAGTCGAAACGCCCTTGTTGTTCGGCGTAGGCCAAGGTGAGTTGTTTACTGCCGTCNGCGATCTGAGGTAGCCATTGGCTCTGCTGTGCCTCGTTACCGCCGTATTTCAGAGCGCTTGCTGCCAGTACAGCACTGGCGAAGAAGGGTTCTAACACCAAGCCCTTACCCAGTTGCTCCATAAGCACCATGGTGTCGGCTTGAGTACCGCCAAATCCCTGATACTGTTCAGGAATACTTGCGCCCAACCAGCCAAGTTCGGCCATAGACTGCCAATGTTCACTGCTAAAGCCCTGCTCTGACAGTACGCTGAGTTGGCGCTGATCCAAGGGATATTGATCTGCAATAAATCGTTCGACGCTGTCGCTGAGTAATTGTTGTTCTGAAGATAAATCGAAGTTCATTTCTTTAGCCCCAACACATTTTTTGCAATTACGTCCCGCTGCACCTCGGAGGCGCCGCCATAGATTGTATAGGCGCGGCTGGCCAAGTAGCCAGACATGCCCCCACGGGCAAATGTATGGCCCACGGGCGTTGCCCCCCAGGCCGCGGAATAAATTCCGCCTGCCTCTACAGTCAGCTTCTGCAGACGCTGTTGGATCTCNGTGCCTTTGAGTTTCAGAATAGAAGACTCGGGGCCAGGTTCAGCACCCGCTGCCGCGCTGGCGAGGGAGCGTAACTCAGTAAATTCGGTCGCCATAAGCTCAACTTCAAGCTCGGCTAATTTCGACCGATAACTGGGTTCATCCAACAGGCTGCCATTGCCTCGAGTGACGCTGCCGGCTTGCTTACGCAGTTTTTCCAGCGCAACCAAGGAGCGCGAAATGCCAGCGAGTCCGGTGCGCTCGTGGGCTAGCAGACCTTTGGCATAGGTCCATGCTTTACCTTCTTCACCAACCCTGTTCTCCACCGGCACTTTTACATCGGTTAGGTGCACCATATTCACCGAGTGTGCGCCCCCAAGTGTGATGATGGGTTTTACTTCGATACCCTCTTGTTTCATCGGTATGAGCAGGAACGTGATGCCGTNTTGTTTCTTACCGCTGTCGTCGGTNCGAGTTAGGCAAAAAATCCAATCGGCGATATGNGCCAGCGTGGTCCAAATCTTGGTGCCATTGACAACATAGTGGCTGCCGTCTGCGGACAGCTCAGCCTTAGTCTTAAGATTGGCCAAATCTGAACCGGCATTAGGCTCTGAGTAGCCCTGGCACCAATTCACCTTGCGGTCGCGAATATCTGGCAAAAAACGCTGTTGTTGTTCTTCATTGCCATAGTTCATCAATACAGGTGCGAGCATCGATAGGCCGAAAGGTAAGTCCCAAGGCGTTTGCCCCCGAGCAGTTTCCTGTTCCCATATGTAATGCTGGGTAGGAGTCCACCCAGGCCCGCCGAATTTTTCTGGCCACTTGGGTACGTCCCAGCCGCCTTGGTCTCGAGCAAGGCGAAACCAGTTCAAGCGCCATTCGTTGTAATCGCTGCCGGCAACATAACGGTTGTCTGTAAAAAATTGGCGTACAGCTTTTTGGAAGTGCAGATCGTCTCGGCTGAGATCAATGTCCATAAAATCCTCTATGCTTTTTTTCTGCGCGCGATCTTAGCGAGTTGTGCTTTTAATGTTAAGCCAAAGTCAGCGATGAGAAGTTGACCTATACGTTATCACCGTTAGGGTAGAGGCAGGAACAACTGGGATATAGGTGAGCTATGGATTATCAGACATTGAATTTTGACGTTGATTCAGGTGTCGCCATCATCACGTTAAATCGACCGGAATCGTTGAACGCGATGTCGCCGGCTATGGCTAAAGAGTTGCATGAGGTGACGTTGCGGATAGATGCCGATAATAGTGTGCGAGCGGTTATTTTGACCGGTACCGGCAAAGCATTTTGTGCGGGTGGTGATCTAGGCGCATTCGTCGACGCGGGCAATCAGGCAAGAACTCTGATTTTGCAGATGACGGGAGATCTGCACTTGGCTTTGTCGAGACTCAGTCGCAATCGGGCGCCGGTTATTGCCGCGGTCAACGGCACTGCAGCGGGTGCGGGCTTTTCCTTGGCCATGGCCGCGGATCTGGCGATTGCTGAAGAACAGGCAGTATTCACTATGGCTTATACCAATGCAGGGCTGTCGCCAGACGGGAGCTCGACCTACTTTATGCCGCGCAAGATCGGTGACCGGCGTACTCGCGAGTTGATGCTCACAAATAGGTTGTTAACAGCTCCGGAGGCTCTGGATTGGGGGGTGGTCAATCAAGTTGTGGAAATTGGGGGCGCGTTAGCTGCGGCTCGGGTTATGGCCGCTGGCATGGCGACAGGGCCCACCGAAGCCTATGCCCAAGTTAAACGTCTGTTGGATAGTAGCTTCAGCCAAAGCCTGGAAACTCAAATGGAGCTGGAAGCACGAGCCATCGCAGCTCAAGTGGCTTCGGTGGACGGACAAGAGGGCATGCAGGCCTTTGTTGAGAAGCGTAAGCCGCAATTTCGCGGTGTGTGACCTAGGAAGGCCACAGACACCGCTAGGACGGTGAGTTTGTGCGTTCTTGTTGGCTGATGACCAAGCCGAAGACGATGACCATGAGCGCAGGTAGGGCCCATAAACTGATGGCCTCGTCGAGCAATAGATAGATCAGCAGCAAGGAAAGAAACGGCGATATGAAAATAAGTTGGGCAATTTTTGCGCTGCTATGAGCTTGGCGCAGTGCCCGTTGCCAGAGTAAAAATGTGACACCCATTTCAATAGCCCCAATCCACAGCGCATACCCAAATGCAGTCTCATCAAGGATTGGGAACCCTGGCCCATACCAGCAAATAGCGGCAACCAGTGGCAGTGCAACGGTAAAACTCCAGAACATAATGCTTGCAGGTTGGGCTTCGCTGCGGGTATTGAGCAGCCAGTAGCCAGCCCAGAGCACTGTGCTCAACAGGGCCAACGTAATACCCAAAGCATCCACATGACCGGCCTCTGCGGGTGTGGTTATAACTAATATAACTACGCCCAGGTAGCTGATAAGAATGCCCGCGAGGGTACGTTTGTTGAGCCGCTGGCCAAGCAGTGGGACGGCTAACAATGCCAAAGTGATGGCCCAGGTATAATTAATCGGTTGCGCAATGTGCGCGGGCAGCCGGTCGTAAGCTGCGAACAAGATAAGGTAGTAAGCGGTGGGATTGATAAGCCCCAGCAAGCACACGAGTGTTCTATCGTCCGCGGCTAAAGACAACTGGCCATTAACAGCTGCATAACCAAAAAATATCAGCCAAGACATCCCAGTACCGAGGAAAAGTAATTGCTCGATGGCAAATACTCCGAGGCCCAGCTTAAAACCCGTGGCTACCGTAGACCACATGAATACGCTCATTAACGCCGGAATAACCGCGCTTGGTGGATTGCCGAGAATATTCTTGTTGTCCATCGCGGCACTATACCCCAGCCGTGGGACAGGTCAGAATTAACTATCACAGTTGGGGGTTTGATTTATGCAGAGTTTCGTCTGTAACGACGACTTACGTTCAGTGATTGCCCAACGCCTGGCAGAGTTTCCCGTGCGCCGCGCCGAGTCGAGNCATCTGCGTGCGGCTGCAGTGGCTGTAGTGGTTACCGACGTCGGGCCTGGAGCGGATGTTCCGGGCATTGAGGACCAACGCTCTTGGTCGGATCAAGCGGCATTGCTGCTCACTCGACGCGCGGCAACGCTGCGTCATCATCCTGGCCAGTGGGCATTCCCAGGCGGCCGGGTGGAAACTGGCGAAACTCTAGTAGACGCCGCTCTCCGGGAGACGCGCGAAGAGGTCGGCGTCGCCCTGACCGCTGGCGATGTATTGGGTTTTCTTGATGATTTTGTGACTCGCTCAGGCTTTGCTATGACGCCGGTAGTCGTTTGGGGCGGCGCAGACCTGGCAACCCATGCAGAGCCAGCGGAGGTAGCAAGTGTGCATAGAATTCCGCTGCGTGAATTCTGCCGCGATGATGCACCCCGGCTCAGTTATTCCGATAGCAGTGATCATCCAATATTGCGCATGCCAGTGGGCGACGACGCCATCGCTGCACCAACTGCTGCGTTGATCTATCAATTTAGGGAGATTTGTTTGATGGATCGCCTCACCCGAGTGGCGCATTTTGAGCAACCCAAATTTGCATGGCGATGAGTCACCACTATGGGCTAGATTTGTTGACGCTGTGTTGCCAGACAACGACAATTGTAACTCTGCCGATTCACAGTAATTTCCCGATTAAATCTAGGAGACATTAATGAGCATTCAAGAAGGCGACAAAATACCGGCGGCTACTTTGCATAGCATGCAGGACGGCAAGCCCACCCCAATAACTACTGAAGAGATATTCGCTGGTAAAAAAGTCGTGCTTTTCGCAGTCCCCGGTGCGTTCACACCGACTTGTTCCATGGCTCATTTGCCGGGCTATGTTGTCAATGCTGACAGCATCAAGGCCAAGGGCGTTGATACCATTGCCTGTGTTTCGGTCAACGATGCGTTCGTAATGGATGCATGGGGACAAAATAAGAACGCTGAAGAATTACTGATGTTGGGTGACGGTAANGGCGATTTAACCGAAGCACTGGGCTTAACTATGGACGGCAGCGGGTTTGGCTTGGGCAAGCGCTCCCAGCGCTATGCCATGATCGTTGAGGACGGCACAGTGACTAAACTCTCGGTGGAAGCCCCAGGTAAACTTGAAGTCAGTGCTGCAGAAGCGATCCTCGAAGCACTGTAGATCCTATGGTCTGACTGGCGCTCTCAAACTTGAGGGGCGCCAGCGGCGGCTGCTAACGCGTCCCGTAAGTCGCCCTGAGGTCTGATTAGACATTCTTGGGCGGCGGTTGCGACCAACTGCCCATCACGATTAAAAAAGTGTCCGCGTACAAATCCTCGCGCGCCACTAGCATTCGGCGATTCTTTTGCAAACAGTAACCATTCGTCGGCGCGAAAAGGCCGGTGAAACCAAATTGCATGATCCAAGCTTGCACCTTGTATGTTGTCGCGCCGTGTGACTCGGCCGTGGGGCATCATCGAGGTAGACATAAAATCAAGATCTGACATGTAAGCAAGCAGGGCCAAATGAACTTGCGGGTCGTCAGGCAGGGTCTCGCGTGTTTTCAGCCAAGTATGTTTATGCGGTGGATGCTCCTCATTACTGTGTCTTGTAGTTTTTTCCACCGCTCTTGAGTCGATGGCTTCAAAACGGAAGCTNAAGCGTGCGAGTTCTGGTTGTTGTTGGTACAGGTCTTGGTAAGCCTCAAGATCGCCCCGTAATGATTCAGGTGGTGGCACATCGGGCATGGGTTGGGAATGGATCAAACCTGATTCGCGCTTTTGCCATGAGCATGAAAGGCTAAAGATGGCACGGCCATTTTGAATCGCAGCCACACGCCGAGTGCTGAAAGAGCGGCCGTCGCGGATGCTGTCAACCTCGTAGAGAATAGGGCGTGTCCAATCCCCTGGGCGCAAAAAGTATGCGTGCAAAGAGTGCAGCTCGTGTGCAGGAATAACTGTTCGATAGGCTGCTGTGAGCGCTTGCGCCAACACCTGCCCGCCGAAGACATGCTCCGTGTCATGGTTCTGNCCACGAAATAGATGCTCCTCGATGGGTTCAATATCGATCAGANTTAAGATTTCTTTGAGGACCGGATTGTTCATGCCGCCACTGTACCAAATAACTGAGTCGATGCTGGTCTTTGCAGTCGCGTCGGATGGTCTTATCTGCGTTCATTAAGACTTTGTAGCACCGATTAATTTGGCGTTTGGCAAATAAATTTGCCACTGCGCCTGCAGGCTCATTTCGAGTAGAGTATCTTCACTTAACGGAAACTCCGGGGCCGGTAATGCTAGAGATTTTTCAAATTCCTTGTTTACAAGACAATTATGGGTTCTTGGTGCATGACCNCGATACCGGTGCAACGGCCACGATAGATACGCCTGAGGTGGCGCCAATCAATCAGGCCTTAGCGGCCAAGGGTTGGAGACTGACGCACATTTTGAATACCCACCACCACTTCGACCATGCCGGGGGCAATGAAGAGCTCAAGGCCCAGTGGGGTTGCCAAGTGGTCGGTGCGGCGATCGATGCAGAGCGAATACCGGGGATCGATATGGCTCTTGCAGATGGGGATACGCTGACGCTAGGGTCTAAGCAAGCCAGAATCATTGAGGTGCCAGGTCATACTTCTGGTCATATCGCCTACTATTTCGCAGCGGACGATGTGGCCTTTGTTGGGGATACGCTGTTTGCGCTCGGCTGTGGCCGGTTGTTTGAGGGCACGCCGGAGCAGATGAGCGAAAGCTTNGCGAAAATCATGGCATTGCCGGATCAGACCACGGTCTATTGTGCCCATGAATACACGGAAGCAAATGCTGCCTTTGCGGTTACCATGGAGCCCGCGAATCCAGCGCTGCAACAACGGATAAAAGAGATCCAGGCACTGCGCGCTGCAGGCAAACCGACGGTGCCTACATCGATTGGCCTAGAGCGGGCGACCAATCCCTTTGTTCGATCTGACAGTTTGGAACTGCAAGCTGTGTTGAATTTGTCCGGCGCAGATGAGGTTACCGTGTTTGCGGAGACACGCAGACGTAAAGATCATTTTTGAGTTCCTCGCCCCATGAACCGGGCAATACCCGCAATGGCGTGTTGTTTGCTTTTGCGGCTTACGGCATCTGGGGCATCGCCCCGATCTACTTCGTATGGGTCAGTTTTGCCCAACCGTTAGAAGTGGTAGCCCATCGTGTTGTGTGGGGCATTCCCTTGCTCGGGGTGCTGTTATTGGCGTCCGGGCAGTGGCGGGAGCTAAAGAGGCTGGCTGCGCCCGCGTTTGGCTTCCTGCTGGCCAGTGCGCTGTGTTTGAGCATTAACTGGCTGACTTTTATTTACGCGATTCAAACCGAGCGCATCGCGGAAGCGAGCCTAGGGTACTTTATTAATCCGTTGGTCAGTATTGTCTTGGGGTGGTTTTTTCTGCGCGAGCGTCTTCGACCCTCACAGTGGCTAGCAGTGGCTGTAGCAGCTATAGGCGTTTGCTCTGAGTTGTGGGTTCGTGCAAGTTTGCCTTGGTTAGGCCTNACTCTGGCGCTGACCTTTGGCTTGTATGGTCTTTTGCGCAAACAGGTCAATGTGGGGGCTGTTGCAGGGTTGAGTATTGAAACCGCTGTTGTTGCTCCGTTTGCCGTTGGCTTCTTAGTCTGGTTGAGCCTTCATGGTGAGATGCGGGATATAGGGGCGTTATTGAGTTTAGGTCTTGGTGGACTNGTTACCGTAGTGCCCCTAGTTTGTTTCGCTGCTGCAGCAATTCGCTTGCCACTCACCACTCTTGGGTTTGTGCAGTATTTATCACCCAGTTGTGCGCTGATGCTCGCCATCTTTGTTTATGGTGAGGCTGTGCCGGCTGAGCGTTGGTTTACCTTTGCCTTCATTTGGGGCGCATTGATGATATTTTCCTTGGAAGGCTTGTATCGCTACCGCAAACAACGACGCCAGACTAATGGGTGATTATACAGTGACGTACCCAGCAATCTCCCCAGCAGGGATGGGGTGTGTGGTTATTTTGCTGTTGCGGCAATGATAGAACTTAAAGTGCGAAAAAATGGCGCCTCGGAACTGGCCGTTTGAATTTGTTTAGCCGCTTCAGCGGCAGTGGCTCTGCTGGGGTAGCGGCCACTGAATAGAATGTAGTAGTCGCGATCATTTACCCGGATGGTTCGAATTTCGTAGTCTGTCCCTGAATCCGCTAAATATTTAATACCGTACTGTTGTGCGGCCGCAGCGGTACTTAAAGCAGCCCACTGAATGGTCCAGGCGTTCTCAACTGTTGCTGCACTGGTTGTTTTTATCACCTCCACTTCTGGCGCTGTGGGCGTAGCGGCGGTACTTGGCGCAATATCGCTGACGACTGGTGTGTCCAATGATGAAGGGAACGTGTTCGCTGCGCTTAGTGCCTCGGGTTCCAGTGTTGGTGCATTGGCCATTGGGCCAATTGCGTCAGCAGGCTGCAGCGGTTTGCCTGCACCGCGGTTGCACTGCCATTTACCGTTTACATCTTGGCACAGCCAAGGCTGCTGAGGTGCCATTGTGGCGCTTGCAGCTGGGTCAGATTGACCCGCGCAACCGAACAGCAAGGCGATCACGGCAACAGGTAGTGCATAAAATTTGTTCATGTCTCGCACTCTGCCTCGCGGGGTCAGTGCTGTAAAGGTTGCTGTTAGCGCGCTTTGTTCAAGCCTCAATATTAGATTTACCAAAACGTCAGGATGCTGTGCCGCAGTTCAGTCTGTCCTAGTTGTGGCGCTGGTAAAAATCGGTCGCTCGGCATAGATTTAACTGCCAGGCAAGTCGTGAAACGCAACAGGCCATCATCGGCATAAACAGGCCATCAATGGCATAACTGATCTGGGGAAAGCATGATTGCAAACATCACAGAATTTGAACGTATTCCTCGTATCCTACGGCTGAATATTGCAGGGCAACCCGTAGACTGGGTTAACTGGCAGGAAGCCGTCTGTCTTTATGCGAGAGACTTGGTGAGTTGGACAGTGGGTGATCCGTTGTTGAAAATTCGTGGCGGGCATTCACGTATCGACAGTTGTCGTAGTTCGATGGAAATTCACAGCATTATTGCCTGCGATGGCAGGGTAGTCGCGCGTGACTCTCATGTGCCGCCGCTGACCAATCAGGCTCTATTCCGTCGCGACCGTAACAATTGTCTTTATTGTGCCAAGCAATTCAGCGATTTCGATCTGACCCGTGATCATGTACTTCCTGTATCCCGGGGCGGCCTTGATGTATGGGACAACGTGGTTGCCGCATGTCGTCGTTGCAATCATTTCAAGGGCAGCCGGTTGCTGCAGGAATGTTCGATGGAGTTGCAGGCATTACCCTATGTACCCAACTTTGCTGAGTATCTGGCGTTGATTAATTCCGGACGTATTCTGGGCGATCAAATGACCTTTCTCAGTAAAAGCTTCAGCGCTGAAAGCCGCTTACGGCATTAACGAAAACCGCGTATGCAATCGTGCTGATGAAACCAGTCCTGCTTATGCATGACGATCTCTGGTAGAAAGCGGCTGCCTAACGCCACACCGATATTGTGCAGTAAGCGCTGGGGCGAGGATTGATTAGGCACCTGGGCGAATGCCCGTGCAGACGCTTGGTCGGTGCGCCGCGCTCGAGCTTGCCGATAGCGTTGGTACTCGCGCACGCCATCGAGAATATCTTCCTCGTAGTTCTCCAACATTCGCGCCAGTACCCAAGCATCCTCCAGTCCCAGACAGATGCTCTCTGGCGCTATTGGATGGGGGTGATAGCAGGCACTGCTGAGAAAAACCCGCGTGCCATCATAGTAGTGCTCGCGGATCCGCGGCAGCTGCGGATCGAAATATCGGGCCTCAGCGCATTGTGCAAGAGCGGGGTGCAGTGATGGATACCATTGTTTGGGGTCGAAGCCATGGTTGCTGGGTGTCATCAGCAAGAAATGAGTCTGTTGTTGGCTCGACCACTGCCAGATTCGCTGGTTGCCTCGTAGCCAGGTTATGTTGGCACCCACCGGTTCGGCTAAATCTGTGCTGACACTGAACCAACACCAAGGGGGTGTGGCTTTGGGCTCGGTTAGTCGATGTTGCAGACGCTCAGTAACTAAGGTCAGCGAGTGGGCATCCTCGATGCGATTCAAGGCTTCGGCGTCTAGCGATTCTGGCGTGGGTGGTGACTCTGAGCCAAGGGCTCTGCGTAATTCTTCCGCACTGCAGTTAACAATTGGGGCTCCATAGCGTTGTCGGTAAAACTCTCCCAATGGCAGCTCTGATAGCATATAACCTGACTGACCCAGACGAATTTGCGCGCGTTGGGGTACGCGTCCTAGCTCGTCTATGGGGACAGAGACGAGCGCGCTGATCAGCCGGGTAGCGTTTGCCGGAATGGGGGCAAGATATTGCTCGTAGGTATTGCTGGGACTAAATCGTTTTATCTCGGAAAAACCGGCCGCGGTGCAGGCCAGCGCGGCTAAATCTGCAGCGCTGTTCGAACCGACGATTGCAATGGGGTACATTACAAACGGCGCCAGCGTGTTCCCTCGCGGGAGTCCTCCAGTTCGATACCTGCAGCGGCCAATTCGTCGCGAATGTCATCAGCGAGTTGATAGTCGCCGTCTTTGCGTGCAGTTTTTCGGGCCTCAATTTTGGCATCGATTTCGTCGTTGCTGATGGAGGATTTGGTAGCGTTTTTGCTGGCAGTAAAATAGCGTTCTGGGTCTTCGTGCAGTAATCCTAGAAGCCAGCCACCCGCCAGCAATTGTGCCCGTGCGCTAGCAATAGATTGGGCGTCTGTGGCTCTGCGTAAACGATTGGCAAGCTCGTGTAAGGCCGCCAGGGCCTGTGGCGTATTGAGGTCGTCAGCAAGAGCCTCAACCACACTCTGGGGATCCTCTGCGGCGGTGCCATTGGCAAAGTCATTACTGGTGAGCGGCGCATCACCCGGGTTGTCTCGTAAGCACTGGTACAGGCTGTCGAGGCTGGATCGAGCCTGACTCAGTAGTTCATCGGACCAAGACAAACTAGAGCGATATTGACCGGATAACAAAGCGTAGCGGAGCACTTCACCGGAGTGTTGTTGTGCCAAGCCGTGAATGGTCAGGACATTACCCACGGATTTGGACATCTTTTCCGAGCCCATGGTCAACATGCCGTTATGTAGCCAATAACGCACATAGTCGCTGGTTTGATTAGCGCAGCGGCTTTGTGCCGCCTCATTTTCATGGTGGGGAAAAGTGAGGTCTGACCCGCCGCCATGAATGTCTATGGTCTCACCCAAGTGTTTTTTGATCATTGCTGAACACTCAATGTGCCAGCCGGGTCTCCCACGGCCCCAAGGGCTATCCCAGCCGGGTTGTTGGCCGCTGGAGGGTTTCCATAAGACGAAGTCTTTAGCGTCTTTTTTGTAGTCGGCGACGTCGACGCGAGCACCAGCAAGCATGTCTTCGAGGCAGCGCTTAGATAAATTGCCGTAAAGGGGATCCGACGGCACATGGAACAGTACATGGCCGTCACTGGCGTAGGCATTTTCCTGAGCAATGAGCTGCTCGATCATGGCAATGATTTCTTCGATATGGTGTGTGGCCTTGGGCACGATGTCTGGCGGACGCACTCCGAGGGTTGTCATATCCTCTGTATAGGCCACAGTGAAGCGTTCAGCTAATACGCTGATGGGCTCATTATTCTTTGCCGCAGCTGCATTAATTTTGTCGTCTATGTCAGTGATGTTGCTAACGTAGGTTACCCTCGGATAATGTCGCTCCAGCAGGCGAATAAGCACATCAAATACCACCGCAGGGCGACCATTGCCAATGTGTACATAGTCGTAAACCGTCGGACCACAGACATAGACGGTCACATGATTTGGATCAGCCGGCTCAAAAGTCTCTTTGCGGCCACTCGAAGTGTTGTGGAACTGGATATTAATCATAGGGTCGAATCCACAACGACGCGCTGATCGCGCACGTTAAGATAAAAACACGTGGGGCGATCGGTATGGCAAGCGGCGCCGGTTTGGCGTACCTGCAAGAGGACGGTATCGCCGTCGCAATCAAAAGACATGCTTACTAGCTCCTGCACATGTCCGGAGGTATCACCCTTGCGCCAGTATTCTTGACGGCTGCGCGAGTAATACACAGCAAAGCCTTCATCGAGAGAACGTTGGATCGCGTGTTTATCCATCCAGGCCAGCATGAGTACAGCACCGCTGTCGCAATCCTGAGCGATCGCTGGAATAAGTCCTTGCTCGTTGAATTGCAGTTGCGCCACTACCTCAGCTAAATCCGTAGCAGTGCCATCAGCGCTGCCCTCTAATTCTTTAAGCGTTGCCATAGCGTTGTTCCAAATGTTCGTAAACTGCGCGTAAAGCCATTGCTTCGCCACCTTCGGGTCGACCCGGCCGAGCACGGTTATTAAAGGCCATTACATCGAAGTGCAGCCATGGAATATCATCGCTGACAAAGTGCTTGAGAAATAACGCCGCCGTGCTGGCACCGGCAAAGCCGCTGGCCGCTGAATTCACCAAGTCGGCGATTTTGCTCGATAACATATAGGTATAGTCGTCGTGCAGTGGCAGAGGCCATACTGGGTCATCAGTTTTATTGGCAGCTTTGCTTACAGCCGAGGACAACTCTGCATCGTTGCAGAACATTGCGGCTATTTCTGTGCCAACAGCTACTCGTGCAGCACCGGTTAGGGTTGCATAATCGACGATTAGCTCGGGATTTTCTTCGCACGCGATAGACAAAGCGTCGCACAGTAATAATCTGCCCTCGGCATCGGTATTGTCGATTTCGACGGTCAGCCCTTTATGGGTATGCAGGATGTCGCCCGGTCTAAAGGCGTTGCCGGCGATGGCGTTTTCGGCAGCTGGCAGCAACATACGTAGGCGTATAGGCAGCTCTCTGGCCATAATGAGATAGCTCAAGCCCATAGCAATGGCGGCGCCACCCATGTCTTTTTTCATCTGCCGCATGCTCGCGCCCGGCTTAATATTTAACCCACCGCTGTCAAAGGTAACGCCTTTGCCAATGACGGTGATTTTGGGATGAGTGGGGTCGCCCCAGGTCAGATCTATAAGTCTTGGTTGATCGGCTGCAGCACGGCCGACAGCATGAATAGCACCACACTCGCGATCGAGTAATTCGTCGCCCACAGTAACTTCAATTTGCGCGCCGAAACGCTCAGCTAAAGCGGTTGCCTCGGCCTCAAGATGTGAAGGCGCCATATCCTGACTGGGCGTATTGATTAGATCGCGGGTCAGTAGAGTCGCACAGACCTTATCCATTACCTCGGCCGGATCATTGTCGTCACTAAGCAACAGCCGTGCAGGTGCTCGCGAGGCATCTTTATAACGGTCGAACTGGTAAGCACCCAAGCCCCAACCCACTGCCTGTAGATCAGTAATGCTGTGGGTAAATTTGTAGCTGCCCTCAGGCAGTTGCATGGGTAAGTGGCCAAGGGCTGCAATATTATCTTTGCCGTCCCAGCCGATCAGACAGGAGCCGTCAGTCAGCCAGGCGATGGCGCCTTTTTTACCGTTAAAGTCCTGGCGCGCCAACCACCCTTGGTCTTCCGCGCTGGATTTCTCTAGGAGTTGCTCGACTTGCTCGCTGGTTACCAAAGTTAGGTCGGTGGTTTGGTCGTTGCTGCTGGCAAACCCAGCGGCGGTGGTATCGTTTTCGTCGTAGTTCTGCATGAGTTATTGCGTAATTCGTAGAGGCTGTATGGTAGGCCATGTTGGGCTACCGGTCAGTGCTATTTATCCGATTTGCGTAATCGGAATAGTTCCTAGGCCTAAATTGTTGCCGGCGAACACTTGATCGGCCCGGTAGCTTGAACGTACTAGCGGCCCCGCAGCGACTTCGGTAAAGCCCATGGCCAAACCTTGCTGCCGTAGCTCAGCGAACGCTTCGGGTGTGACCCAACGATCGACTGGGAGGTGATTTTTTGTCGGCCGCATGTACTGGCCTAAGGTTACGATATCCACCTGATGCGCACGCAGGTCTTCAAAAGTCTGCAGCACTTCTGTATCGGTTTCTCCAAGCCCAACCATGAGACTAGATTTTGTTAGTACGCCGGGTTTGATCTGTTTTGCGGTCTGTAAGACTTCCAGAGTTTGCGTATACCCTGCACGCGGATCGCGCACTGTGTGGGTCAAGCGTTCAACGGTTTCAACGTTTTGGGCAAATACCTCTAAGCCGGACTGAACGACAATTGCGATATGTTTTGCTACACCAGCAAAGTCGGGGGTCAGGGCTTCCACCCGAGTATGCGGATTCAACGCTTTGATGGCGCGAATGCAATCGGCATAGTGCTGTGCGCCGCCATCGGGCAGATCATCGCGATCTACTGAGGTCAGCACAACATAGCCCAAGCCCATCAGTTTCACCGATTGCGCTGCGTTCTGTGGCTCATTGAGATCCAACCATCCCTGGGGGTTGCCGGTATCTACGGCGCAAAAGCGGCAGGCTCGGGTGCAGGTGGCGCCCATAAGCATGATGGTTGCCGTACCATGATTCCAACATTCGCTAATGTTGGGGCAGTGTGATTCGGCACAAACGGTAGCCAGTTTGTGGTCATCAACAATCTTGCGCACTTCTTGGTAGCGCGCGCCAGTGCCGGGGCGCACTCGCAGCCATGATGGCTTGCGCTCGATATCGGGCTGGGCCTTAGAGCTGGCCTTTATGCCGTTTTTTATCGCACTAAAGCCCTGGGCGGTGGCAAATTTTTCGCCGCTCTTAGGGGATTTTTGGATGTCGTCTCGCATCTTCGTTTATCGCTATTCCGCTACATCTGTTGGGTCGGCGTCTTGAAATTGCAAGCTGTGCAATGTCGCATATAACCCCTCTGCTGCAAGCAGTTCCTCATGGCTGCCTATTTCAACAACCTCACCCTGGTCCAGCACCATGACACGATCCGCCTCCTGAATGGTTTGCAGACGATGCGCGATGATGATGGATGTTCTGCCAGCAGTCAGCCGTTGCAGCGCCTCCTGAATAAGTAATTCGGTTTCCGTATCAATACTTGCTGTGGCTTCATCCAGCACGAGTATTTCTGGATCGGCGGCCAGTACCCTAGCAAAGGCGAGCAACTGCCGTTGGCCCTGAGACAGATTTTGACCACGCTCGGTTAACGGCGTGTCGTAGCCTCCGGGCAGCGCACTAATGAAGTCATGGGCGTTCACTGTGCGCGCCGCTTCAATGACCCGCTGCCGGCTGATATTTGGGTTGCCTAGGGCGATGTTGTCTGCGATTGAGCCGGAAAAAATATGGAAGTCCTGCAGCACCACCCCGACACGCTTGCGCAGGTCATGACTATGGATGTGGTTAAGATCAAAGCCATCGAGGAAAATCTGGTTATCGTCGAAGTCGTAGAAACGTCCCAATAACCGAATGAGTGTGCTCTTACCGGAGCCAGTGGGACCGACGATCGCGAGCTTTTCCCCGGCGGCGATATCAAAAGAAACGTTCTTTAATACCGGTACATTAGTGTCGTAAGCAAAGTCGACTTTGTTAAAGCGCACTGAACCCGCAAGCCTTTGCGGTAGGGTCGCGGGATGCTCGGGTTCATGGGTGGCCTCATCCCAATCCAGAGCCTGGAATATGCGTTCGCCGCTGGCCATGGCGCGGAACAAAATATTTGTTTGTTCACCCAGTACGACAATGGGATGAAAGAGCATGCTGACAAATTGGGTAAACAACACCACCTCGCCTACAGTCATGCTGATCTGCATGACCTGACTTGCGCCATAGTAGAGGATCAGCCCGATACAAATCTGCGCTATGGTTTCGTTGAATGCGCCATACAGCGTCTCAATTCTTGCCAGCCTTAACTCATATTTTCGGTTGTCTTCATTAATGTCGGTATAACGGTCCAGGTTGTAGTCTTGGCGGTCAGAAATCTGTACCACCTGCAGGCCGGCTAAATTTTCCTGCAGGTTTTGATTCAAAGCGGACAAGGTTTGGCGTACTTGACGAAATAATAAGCGGGTGGTGCGTCGGAAGTAGTAGGTGACTAGGGCGAGTACGGGTAGGGCCAACAGTAGTAATAAAGTGAGCTGTGCATCGATCGCCAGCATGACGGCGAGGGCGACGAAAAACGGCACAAACTCGCCAATCAGGGTTCCTAAGCCTCGTAATAATTCGTACAGAGCCTCCACGTCATTGGTCACGCGGGTCATGATGCGGCCAACCGCCACGCGATCGAAGAACGATGAAGGGCGCGTTTCTAAATGGCTGAACAGGTCAAGGCGTAAATCCCTCAAGCCATTTATAACCGCTTGAATCAATGTCATGCGATGGGCATGGCCAAATACGGCGCTGCCAATTTGCAACACCCCATACAGAATGCACGCGGCCAGTAGCGGCGGTATATCCAGAGTTCCAGCGAGTGATTCGTTAAATTCGATCATGCCGAAGTCAGGCGTATCAGTGCTGGATTCATCCCGCAGAACATGGTCAATCACCACCAATGAGATAATGATCGGCAGCAATATTTGCAGTGTGGATGCCAGCAGCACCAAGACGGTACTGAGCAACAATTGCAATTTGTAGGGCGCCAGCCAACGTAACAGGCGGCGCAACAGCTGCATATTTAATACCGCGCCGCTGATGTCGGCCTCGAATATGGCGTAGTCGCGCTTCACCACAGGTGCTTTCTTCACCACCTGGTTCACGATGAGCGCTGCCGTATATGTTGTAAATCTTCTTCCTCGGCGCCCTCGCGTTGTACCCGCTCGAGTTCGGCATAGTAGCCGCCCTGGGCCAGCAGCTCGGCATGGCTACCGCGTTCGATAATGCGTCCTTGGTCAAGCACGATAATTTGATCTGCATGGCGCGCGGTGCTTACCCGATGGGATACCAGCAGTGTGCTCTGGTGCTGCCGTAAGCGCTTCAGTTCCGACAGGATATGTTCCTCGGTCTCGGTGTCTACGGCAGAAAAACAATCGTCCAGAATTAATACTGGGGCATTACGTATCAGTCCTCGCGCCAGAGTAGCTCGCTGTTTCTGGCCGCCAGACAAAGTAACGCCACGCTCGCCGATTAAGGTGTCGAGTTGATCCGGGAAATCTTCAATGGTGTCTTTCAAGTCAGCGGACGTGGCAGCTTGCCAGATTGCGTCCAGTGCCCGAGCAGGATCGTCATAGGTAAGGTTGTCTTTTAACGGTTCGGCAAACAAAAACGGGTCTTGGGGCACCAGTGCTACCTGTGCACGTAGCTGTGACAACGGATATTTAGCCACGGCGGTATTGTCTATAAAAATTCGTTCAGCGGCCGGATCGATAAGACGCACGATTTGTTTGAGCAGTGTTGTTTTACCAGCGCCCACGCGGCCCATGATCGCCACCGTGTCGCCCGGGTTAACCTCGAAACTAATGGCATCCAGTGCTAACTGTTCACTGTCAGGATAGCGATAGCTCAGATTATCGACCCGAATTGCGCCGCGGATTTGTTGTGGCGCATCGCTAGCAGGCTGATCTGCAATTTCCGGCTGGCGGTCGAAAACTTCGAATAAGCGCGAACTAGCGACGCCGGCTCGCTGAAATAGGTTGACTATAAATCCAGCCACGCGGAAGGGTTGCACGACCATGTTGACGAACATGAAGAAGGCGACAAAGTCGCCGAGCGGCAGGCTGCCGTCAAGGACTAAACTGCCGCCGTAACCCAATATTGTTAGTGAGCATATAGCCGCTAGAGAGGGCATCCAGGCGGTCATGGCAGAGTTGATTTGACCTTGCTCATAAAACGCGTCGGCGTAGGCCTGATTGGTTTTGGCAAAGCGTTGGATCTCATTATCTTCCTGGACCATGGCCTGGATGGTGCGAATGCCTGACAGATTTTCTTGGGTGTGTGCGCCTAAGTCGGAGAGCCGTTGTTGCACGTCAGCAGATGCAACGCCCATTTTGCGCGCAGAATATTGAGCGTACAGAAATACGAACGGCATCGGTGGCAACAGCAGCAGTGTTAGCGAGGGCGAGTAATAGAGCATGAAGCCGAAGCCGACGACACTGGCATAAATCAAGATGATCAGCAGAATGGTACCCATGGAGATCAAACGCTGGATCAATGCTATGTCCGCAACCGCGCGGGTCATCATATCGCCAATACTGTATTGAGCGAAAAATTCTGAGCCTTGGAGTTGTAGGCATTGGTACAGGCGCTGGCGCAGATCAAAGGCTACGGTTAAGCCCACGCGACGCACGCTAAAACGCGCTAGGGTGACTACTAAGTAGCGCGCCACCACCGCAACAAAGATGCCTATGACGGGCCAGCCCACTTGAAAATTGCCCTCGGCGATGCGATTGATGGCCACCGCCGTAAGCACCGGCACCATGGCTTCAAAAATGCGCGCCACACCAAAGGCGATAATCCCCAGTAGTAAACGACGGCGATATGGACCGACAAATGTGCGAACGCGCCACAAAGACGCCATAACACTGCTTTTAGTTTGCGCGCTTTGCAAAACTAATTATTCCATTACCTAGGGTAATGTGAGAGCAACTTAAAAGGCCGCATTGTTGGGTACCCGCGGAAACGGTATGGCATCTCTGATGTTTTCCATACCAGTGAGATATAGGACCAGACGTTCGAAGCCCAAACCAAATCCAGCGTGGGGCACGGTGCCGTAGCGGCGCAGATCACGGTACCACCACAACTCTTCTTTCAGGTGCTCGTCCATGCGCGCATCGAGCACACTAAGGCGCTCTTCCCGCTGACTGCCGCCGATGATTTCACCGACGCCGGGTACCAGCACATCCATTGCCGCGACGGTTTTTTCATCATCGTTCAGGCGCATATAAAAAGCCTTGATATCCCGGGGATAGTCAGTAATGACTACCGGTCCTTTGATAACTTTTTCGCAAATGAAGCGCTCGTGTTCAGATTGAAGGTCAGTACCCCAAGCCACGGGAAATTCAAATTTCTGACCACTGGACGTCAACAAGTCAACAGCTTCGGTGTAGGTCATGCTGGCGAAAGGTTGGCTGCTGACGTTTTGCAGTCGATCGATAACATCGCTGTCTACCCGTTCTTGAAAAAACGCCAAGTCATCGGCGCAGCGCTGCAGAATCTCGCTGATAACATGCTGTAAGAAATGTTCAGCAAGCTTTGCGTTAGCGTGAAGGTCGGCGAAAGCAATTTCTGGTTCGATCATCCAGAACTCGGCTAAATGACGGCTGGTGTTTGAATTTTCCGCGCGAAAGGTTGGGCCGAAGGTATAGACCTTATTCAAGGCGCATGCATAACTTTCGACGTTGAGCTGGCCGGATACGGTCAGAAATGTCTCGGTGCCAAAAAAATCGTCGGCGTAGGTCGGCTTCTCGGGTCGGTTGACTTGGTCCAGGGTCGAAACACGGAATAACTCGCCAGCACCTTCGCAATCACTGGCCGTGATGATAGGTGTATTAACCCAGAAAAAACCATTTTGGTTGAAGTAATTATGTACCGCGTTAGCAACGCTGTGACGAATGCGGGCTATAGCGCCAAAGGTATTGGTGCGTGGTCGTAAATGAGCAACGCCACGCAAAAATTCGTAAGTGTGTTGTTTTTTGCTGATCGGATAGCTTTCAGGATCATCAACCAAGCCGATTACCGTTACCGACTGCGCTTGGATCTCTCGGTCTTGGCCGCGCCCAGTTGATTCCACCAATGTGCCTTGGATAACCACTGAACAGCCCGGACCGAGTTGGTTGATTTCGTCGTAATTTGGGAGCGCTGCGTCAGCAACGGCCTGAATGGTGTCGAAGCAAGAACCATCGTGCAGGTGGATAAAGGCAAAGCCGCCCTTAGACGTGCGCCGTGATCGAACCCAGCCTTGCACCGTTACCTCTTGGGTGACGGCAATGCCGTGGTCGAGAATGGCTTTTATTGCAACTAATTGGGTCATATCTGGGTCAAGTTATAAAAACCCAAGTTTAGATGATTGAGGGTAAATTTTCTGTGTTGGCTGACGGATTTAAATATCAGGACGACGAGTTCTTGCGTAGATTTTGGATGTCCGTGTTGGCATTGAATGGGCTGTGCTCGTCTATGTAGGCCATGTCTTGGCTGACATAGTCGCGTTCCTCGTCAACAAACCTTGCCACGGCGTCGCGAAAATTTTCGTCGGCAATCCAGTGGGCGCTATACGTCGCCTGGGGTAGGTAGCCGCGTGCGACCTTATGGCTACCTTGGGCACCAGCCTCTACCCGGCTCAGCCCCCGTGAAATGGCAAAGTCGATGGCTTGGTAGTAGCAAACCTCAAAGTGCAAAAATCTATGATCCTCTACGCAGCCCCAGTTGCGGCCGAATAACGTATTAGCGCCGATGAAATTTAATGCGCCGGCAATATATCGACCCTCGCGTTTGGCCATAATCAGTAGCACATCTTCGGGCATTGTTTCTTGGACTTCGGAAAAGAATGAACGGGTCAGATAAGGACTGCCCCATTTACGTTGCCCGGTATCCAGATAGAATTGATAAAACGCATCCCAATGATTCTCGGTTAGAGCATCGGCGGTTGCCCATTCGATCTCTATGTTGTTACTCAGAGCCTCGCGGCGCTCGCGTTTGAGGTTTTTGCGTTTTTTCGAAGCCAATTCCTGTAAGAAATCATCGAAATGTTGGTAGCCGCCGTTATGCCAGTGGAATTGTTGATCCATACGTTGCAGCAAACCTTGTTGCCCAGCCAATTTCCATTGGGTTTCCGTCATAAAGGTCATGTGCAGTGACGATACCTTGGTCTGTTGCGCCACCTGCTGGCAGGCTTGCACCAGTAACTGTTGGTGCTCGGGATTGTGTTGATCGCATAGCAGCCTTGGCCCCGAAGCCGGAGTAAAGGGCACGCTGATCTGCAATTTCGGGTAGTAATGGCCGCCGGCACGTTGCCACGCATCTGCCCATGCGTAATCGAAGACGTATTCGCCCTGAGAGTGGCTTTTCAAATACATAGGCACCACGCCAATGGTGCTGGTGCCGCTGTTCACGAGCAGATGAAAGGGTTTCCACCCGGTGGCGTCAGTAACACTGCCGCTGCGCTCCAGTGCGCGGAGAAACTTATGCCGGACAAAGGGGTTATACGGGCCGGCCGCATCGGCACACCTATCCCAAACGTCAGGTTCGATTTCGTCGATACTGTTGAGGATAGTGGCAGTGGTTGCAGTCAATTATGCGGCGTCTTTCAGTCGGAGAAACGGTGATTTTAGCGTAAGCAATGTGCAACGGGTGTGAGTAACTGCAAAATTGGTATGGGTGATTCCCTCAGTAGAGACCGAGTTCTAAACCTGCAGCGAGGGTGCCGCCAAGTTCTGCGCAACGGTCGAGTAGCTCCTGGTCTGGCGGTCCATGAGCAATGATGGGGTCCTGCACCTGGACAAAGGGATAGCCGTTGGCGATGCGTTCGATGGAGCGTTGGGCGCCAAGCCCATCGTTGCCCGCGTTGATAACAATGGCGTAGGGCAGGGGAGGCAATTTGCCTTCAACCTCGTAGAAGCTGCGGTCGAAGAAATCTTTCAGCGCCCCGGACATGTAGCCGAAGTTTTCTGGGGTGCCAAGAATCAGGCCGTCAGCGCTGAGCAAATCCTCTGGTTGCGCGCGCGCAGCCGTCAATACATGAACATCTATGCTGCTGAGTTGTGGATCACTAGCGCCGCGCGCGACCGCTTCGATCATTGCACGCGTGTTACCAGTTTTACTGTGATAAATGATGACTAGTTTTTTCAAAACGCTCTGTCGTACAGTGGGCTAATGACGTCAGTATACGGGTGCCGGGGGGTGCTCAACGAGGCCTGATTGACCTACAGCCACGCATTTAGAGAGGAGAAAATTATGCGCATGAACACGCCGCGTATTGAGCCATTGCAGGAAGCGGATTGGAATGAAGCGACATCTGAGCTGTTAGCACCCATTGCGAAGCGCGGTCGCGTATTAAATATTTTTCGCACCCTAGCTCAACACAGCGATTTAGCGCGACGTTGGATGGTCTTCGCCAACCATATTTTGGGTAAATCGACTCTCTCGAGCCGTGACCGAGAGTTACTCATTCTGCGCATCGGTTATTTGTGTCAGGCCGAATACGAGTGGGGGCAGCATGTGGTTATCGCGCGGCGCCTGGGTATGAGTGATGCGGAAATACTATTGGCCAAAACAGGGCCAAACACTGCAGAGATCAGTGAATTAGATCGACTGCTTCTGAGCGCCACTGATGAATTGCATGCCGATGCCCACATCAGCGATGACACATGGAATGGTCTTAGCAATCACTACTCGACCCAACAACTCATGGATTTGGTCTTTACGGTAGGCCAGTACAACTTGGTTTCAATGGCGCTAAACAGCTTTGGCGTGCAGTTAGACGAGGGGATCGGAGGCTGGGATATCGGCGGAGAAGATAAGTGAGAGAACGGCTCTTTGAACGACTGAGGTATACGCTCCCTGTCCTCTTGTTGGGCCTTGCGCCGGGTGCTTTTGCGGCTGAGGATTATCTAGATGCGGAACTGCGCGCTGCAGTGGCCCTATTGCAGCAGGACGCGTCGCAGCCAACAACTCTGGCGAATTATCCTCAACGTAGCGACGTACTCTGGCGCTGGGCCAACGCCTTTGCCGTTTCTGGGGGGTATGTGCCGGTTAATCTGACTACTGTTGCACGGACAAAATTACCGGATCTGCCAACGCCAAGCATACTGCGTGCCCTTGACGATTACATTGCTGAAATGACGTTATTGGATACCCAGCCTAGTGCCCTAGGTGAGCTGTCGGCAACCCTTGGGCCATTTGTCGCACGCTCTAACGCAACGCTGCAGCAAACTTACGTTGTGGGTGAAAAGCCCGTCACTGTGGGGGGCGGCATTGCGGTACCGAGACACTTTATGGCGGATTATGGCGAGTTTCAGACCGCAAAGCCTGATGCCGCAAACTACGTGACGATTAGCAGCTCGAATCCCAATGTGCACTTCGCTGTAGACGCTGTGCCGGTTGCCGGGATGCATGGCGGTTTTCGTGGCGCCGCGCCAGTGCTGTTTTTCCGCTTGTCCGCGGGTCTGCTGCAACAAAACGATATCGTGACCATAACCTATGGTGCCCGCTCCCAGGGTGGCGGTGGGTTGCTAATGCCGACATTTTCCAGTGACCGAATGCCTTTCCCGTTATACGTGGACTTTGATGGCAATGGACCTCTGTACTCACTGCCGATACAGCCGATCCGGGTCATTGGCGCAGCGGTGGACGGTGTGCACGGGTTTGCGCCTTCGGTGGTGCGGCCCGGAGAATCGTTTACTCTCGCGGTCAGAGCCCAAGATCCTTATTACAATCGCGCCAGTGGTTCGATTCCTGCCTGGCAGGTTTTACACAATGACCAAGTCATTGCCACTCTCAACGCTGGCGATGAGGCTTTGCAAACGGTCACAGATTTACAGTTTCAAAACGAAGGCGTGGTGCGCCTAAGTATTCGTTCAACAGACGGTGCGATCACCGGCAAAGTGAATCCGATATTGGTTTCAGCGGATGCGCAGCGAATATTTTGGGGTGATACCCACGGTCACTCTGGTTTTGCCGAGGGTATTGGTACCCCTGAGCGATTCATGACCTGGGCCAAAGAGGATGCACGCTTAGATTTTGTCACCCACTCAGAACATGATGTTTGGCTGGATGATTCTGAGTGGCGACACCTAAAAGATAACGTTGAGGCGTATTCGGAACCGGGTCGTTTTATCGCCTATCTGGGCTACGAGTGGACAACGCGAAATCTATACGGCGGCCACCATAACGTACTATTTCGTACCACCCAAGGACGACACCGCATCTCGACACAGTTTTATCCCACGCTGTCCGAATTATACGAAGGCCTGCGCAGGCAAAATGCCAGCGCAGACGTCATAGTAATTCCCCATGCGCATCAGGCGGGTAATTACCGCCTCAGTGATCCGCAGCTGCAACCGATGGTCGAGATCATGTCGCAGCATGGCAGTTTTGAGTGGTTTGGTCGTGAGTATCTCGGGCACGGTCATCAGGTTGGCTTTACAGCTGCCAGTGATAATCACCTCAGTCAACCTGGCTATACCGCTCCAAAGGGTAGGGGTTTGTCCCAGCGGGGTGGACTCGGTGCAGTGCTCGGTGCGGAACTCACTCGTGACGAGCTATTTGACAACATGCGTCAACGCCTGACCTATGCCACCACGGGTGATCGAATTATTTTACAGACTAATGTGAACGGCCTTGAGATGGGTCAGCGTGGTCGTTTCAAAGCCGCGCGGACCATCAGTGGTCGTGTGGTCGGTACGGCCCCGATAGCTGAAATTGCGGTGATCAAAAACGGTGAGGTTGTTTGGACTCAAGACCATTCCAGCATTGCGTCAAACAAACGCTTGGGTGCAGAAGAAGCAGTCTATTTAACCTTCAGCAGTGACTCCGAGCCCACGCATCCAGGCGATAATCCGCGGGGCTGGAGACCCTGGCAGGGTCAGTTGCAGGTCATGGGGGCGACTATTGAAGCGGTTTCCGGTACCGACTTTGTCAACAACGACATACAGCAATTACAGCGCGATGAGGATAATCCGAATGTCGTGCGGTTTGCGACAGCGACCCGCGGTGATAGCAGTGCGATCATACTGACTCTGACAGATATCAAACGTTCTGCGCGGATTGCGGTGGAGCTAGAAGCGGGTATGGAGTTTGGTAGTGGTCCGCCGATTTATCGGCGCCATCAGAAAATGCCTGAGGCGACCTTTGAATTGGCGGTGAACGCAGCCAAGAACGGGCAAGCTCGAGTGGCATTGGCCTCTGGCATCTATGAGGATGTTGTGAGTCTGCAACGAGTAGTCGCAAATGGACCTAGTGACGTTACCTTTAGCTGGCAAGATCAGGGTAGTGTCCAGGGCGATCACTACTACGTGCGCGTTACCCAAGTCGACGGCGCCATGGCGTGGTCTAGCCCCATATGGATCGGTGGATATGCGCCCCGATAGGGTGATTTTTGAAAGCTCATATAAGCCCTGTGGATAGTTGTTGTTAGACAATGCTTTGTCACTTTTTGTAACATTATTGTTGACTAGGGTTGGCAAGCTACTCTAGGGTAGCGAAATTCGTTGGCGGTCAGCCGAAAAACAATAAAAACAAAAACAAACACAAAAATAAGAAAGTAAGAAGAGAGGCTGAGTAACGCCAACTCATCGCGCGATGCTGATAATTTAAATCCGGTGGCCACAGACCAATGTTGCCGGGCAAAAGTGGGGAAAATTGTGGAAGGCACTCTGGGGAACGCTAAATGAGGGTCAGTATGCTGGTCATCGGCATCGTCCTCTCGTTATTGGCCGTGGTACACGCATTCATACCTATGCTGCCAATATTTTCAGTGTTGTACGGTTTGGGTGCAGCACTCGCACTATTGAGCCTGCTCAATTTGACCAACGTCTGGGCAGTTAGGTTTCTGGCCATCGCATCTACTGGTGCAATGTTTCTTTATTTCTTCGGTTTCTTCCGCCTGGTTCAGCATTTTCACGACGATTGGCATCGTGGCGGCGTGGCGTTGGAGGCCATTGGTATGCTGCTTTCAGCGTTTGCGATGATTGCAGTACTGTCCGTTTACAGCTCGCGGCTAAAAGGTCCGGAGCATGCGGTTGGGGCGACAGATCAAGCTATTTTCGGGGTGCCGAAAAATCTCAAGAGCGAGTCTTAAACGGGCTGTAGCTGTCCACTAGGCAGCAATTCAAGGCGCCCAGTGCGCACCGCGTTTCGATATATCCCCGGGGTGGGGCGGATGCGAAATAGATCACCATTTTCACCAACCAACCGTTGTGCAATGCCGCACTTCTTTGCGACCTCGGCATTAGCGCGTAAATGCTGAGGCTCGCCATGAACGGGGATAGCGAGGGAGCTATCAACCCAGCGATACATCTGCACTAACTCTTCCACACAGGGGTGTCCTGACGCATGTATAGGTAGTTGGGTATTGCTATGGTCAATCACGTCAACCGTGCGGGAGCGTAGGGCACTGACTAATTGCTCGATCGCAAGCTCGTTTCCGGGGATCGTTTTAGAGCTAAAGATGACCCGATCATAGGGTTCTAGCTCCAATTCTGGGTGTGTTCCATGGGCAAGCCGATTCAGAGCCGCTGCGGACTCCCCTTGGCTGCCCGTAGCTATTATGAGGACTTCGTGGGGTGGCAGGTAACCGATATCGTGGGCGGGCACCACATTAAAATTTTCCTGCAAATAACCGCAAACCTTGGCACTGGCGATCATGTCATTCAGAGAGCGGCCGAGTACGGCCAGATGCCGACCGCTGGAGCTTGCTAGGTCGCCGATGGTTTGCAAACGCGCAATGTTAGAGGCAAAACAGGCCACCACCACCCGAGCCGGCGCATTCGCGATCGCCTGCTCGAGACCAGGCATTAGATCAGCTTCAGATACTGAGTGTCCCGATTGTGTGGCGTTGGTTGAGTCACAAACGATGGCGTCTATGGCGCGTGAGCCGAGGGATCGCCAAGATTCATCGTCGAAGGCCTTACCAACCACGGGCGTGTGGTCAACTTTCCAGTCGGCAGTATGCAGTATAGAGCCCGCTGGGGTGTCGATGAGTAACGCGCTTGTTTCTGCGATGGAATGGGTAATCGGCAGCCAATGTACGGTAAAGGGTCCAAGCTGCTGCACAGCGTTTTGATCCACTACAATCACGGGAGCGGAGCAGCCTTCTCGACGCAGCTTCGTTTGCACCACATGGGCGGTGAATCGAGTGGCATAAATCGGGCATTTAAAATGCTGCCAGAGGAGGTGTATCGCACCGATATGATCCTGATGTGCATGGGTAGCAATCAGTCCCACCAGCTTGTCGCAATGCTGAGCTATAAAGTCTGGATCAGGCATTTGCACGCGATTGCCGCGTTCGCCTTGCTCAAAGGTCACCCCACAGTCCACCATCAGCCAATGTCCGTCGTGGCCGAAAAGGTTTAGATTCATACCGATTTCGCCGCAGCCACCCAGCGGCAAGAACCACAGCTCAGAATTGTCAGGTGTCATGTTGTGTTCCGTTAGATTCTCGGGCAGCTTATGTGGGGACAACTTGCCACGGTGGCAGTAAAGGTGATGTCAAAAATTTCCCAGAAAGTGGCGCGGTCAGAAAAGGAGTGAATGGTGGCAGACCAATTCGTAAGCCACATTTTGGATCTATTGTTTGACGTAGGCGAAGTTGAATCGACGCGGTTTTTTGGCGGCACCGCAATTAAGTTGGGTGGCGTGCAATTTGCCATGGTCATGCGTGGAGTACTGTATTTTGTTGTGGATGATCCACTGCGTGAACGGTTTCTTAAAATGGGAAGCGAGCCTTTCAGTTACCAGACAAAAAAAGGTCAGAAGGCAATTCAGCGCTATTACTCTGTGCCGGAGGAACTGCTGGAGGCGCCGCAACAGTTATGTGCTGCGGCAAACAGCGCGTTTGCCCACGCGTTAGCCACGTCTAAAAGCCCTAAGCGCATACGTAAGCGCCACTGACAAAGTGCTGGCATAGCGCACAACTGTGTTGCGATGCTTGCACCAAGGGTTTTCGTGGCGACCGCAGTTAACCGACAGCTTGGCTTTGCACGCCTCCTAAGGGTTGGCCGTGTACATGCTGAATAAAATCATCGATGGACATAGCGCCTAGATCTTCACCACTTTGGGTTCGCACGGCGAGTTCGCCATTAGCCATTTCCCGATCGCCAATCACAAGTAGGTACGGGATTGCCTGCAGGGTATGCTCGCGGATCTTGAAACCAACTTTTTCATTGCGCAGATCTGACATGACCCGAAGGCCGCGCTGCTTAAGGCGTTGTTCCAAATCTTTCACGTAATCGGCTTGCTTGTCCGTAATGTTCAATACAACTGCCTGTGTTGGTGCCAGCCAGAACGGGAACTTACCCTCGTAGTGCTCAATTAGGATGCCGGTGAAGCGCTCAAGTGAGCCGAATAATGCACGATGCAACATCACCGGACGTTTGTCGCGACCACCGCTTTCATCCACATAGGAGATATCGAATCGCTCTGGCAGATTCATGTCGACCTGCAGGGTGCCGCACTGCCAGTCCCTACCGATTGCATCGCGCAGTACAAATTCTAATTTAGGCCCGTAAAAGGCGCCTTCTCCTGGATACAAAACGTAATCCAGATCCATTCTTTCAAGGGCATTACTTAGCGCACCTTCCAGCTTGTCCCAGATTTCGTCACTGCCGATACGTTTTTCCGGACGCGTCGATAATTTAATGACCACATCCTCGAAGCCAAAGTCTTTATAGATGTCCAATACCAGCGCCACGACGTCAATGCACTCTTGTTCCATCTGCTCTTCGGTGCAGTAGATATGTGCGTCGTCTTGGGTGAAATGACGCACGCGCATCAAGCCGTGCAAGGCGCCAGATGGCTCGTAACGATGCACCTTGCCAAATTCAGCCATCCGCAGCGGCAGATCACGATAGCTCTTTAGACCCTGGGCGAACATGGATACAGAGCCGGGGCAGTTCATAGGCTTCAACGCAAAAACCCGCTCGTCCTCAGTTTGGGTTGAAAACATGTTTTCCCGGTAGTTATGCCAATGCCCGGATGTTTCCCACAAACTGCGGTCCATCACATCCGGGGTATTTACCTCGACATACCCCGCCGCCTCCTGACGCTTACGCATGTACTCAAGCAACTGTAGGAACAATGTCCAGCCCTTTGGGTGCCAAAAGACCGAGCCAGGTGCGGTATCGCTGAAATGGAATAGATCAAGTTTGCGACCGAGCTTGCGGTGATCTCTTTTCTCAGCTTCCTCCAGTCGATATAGATAGGCCTTAAGCTCCTTTTTGTCGCGCCACGCGGTGCCGTAAATGCGCTGCAGCATTTCATTATTCGAATCACCTCGCCAATAGGCGCCAGCGAGACTCATTAGTTTAAACGCCTTGGGCAACTTGCCCGTGCTGGGTAGGTGCGGTCCGCGGCAAACGTCAAACCACTCGCCTTGGCGATAGATCGAGATCTCTTGTTCTTCTGAGATCAGATCGTTGATGATTTGCACCTTGTAGTTTTCACCAATTTCGCCAAAGACTTCCTTGGCCTGAGCCCGAGACCACACTTCACGTTCGATGGGTAAATCCCGGCCAACGATCTCGCGCATGCGCTCTTCGATTTTATCAAGGTCCTCTGGGGTAAACGGCTCTTCTCGCGCGAAGTCGTAGTAAAAACCGTCCTCAATGGCTGGTCCGATTGTTACTTGGGTGCCAGGAAACAGCTCCTGTACGGCCTGTGCCATAACATGTGCCGCATCATGGCGAATCAGTTCAAGGGCGTCGTCGCTTTTCGCGGTAATGATATCCAGTGCCGCGTCTTGCTCAATTAAGAAAGATGTATCGACCAGTTCACCATCGATCTTGCCGGCTAATGCTGCCTTCGCGAGGCCCGGTCCGATATCGGTGGCAACGTCGTGTACAGAAACGGCATGGTCGAAATTACGTGCAGAGCCGTCGGGAAGGGTGATTAGCGGCATAAAGCGTGCTCCATCAGTGGCGACCCCTACTAAAGGTCGCGTGGTTGTTAATGGCGCATGATAAAACAAATGGCGGTTAGTTGGCGAGATGTCGTTGCCCACTGGTACGCAAAAGTTAGCCCACTTGGGCGATCTTATGCTGCTTCAATAGCCTATGGCTAAACCGTCCTTACGCATTTCGGTAGCGCCAATATAGACCCCCGTCTGGGGGTCCCGGTAGATCGCTTGATAGCCACCAAACATGACGCCGTCACGGACAATTTCAACTCGGTGCCCCATTTTTTCTAGAGCAGTAACGGTTCTTGCGCTAACGCCAGGTTCCACATGTAATGTGCCGAGCAAGTCATCCTCACCATTCCCAGTCGGCTGGCGGCCACCAGTGTGATTCATGCGTGCGGCATCGCCAGCTTCCTGAGGGTTCATGCCGTAGTCGATCATATTAATCAAGATCTGCACATGACCCTGAGGCTGCATGGAGCCGCCCATCAAACCGAAACTCATCAGCGGCATTTTGTCGCGCATAATGAAGGCGGGAATAATGGTATGAAAGGGACGCTTGCCGGGCGCATAAACGTTGGCATGCTTAGGGTCTAGAGAAAATAATTCGCCGCGATCTTGCAGCATAAAACCTAGACCGTCTGGCACCAGACCCGAACCCATGCCGCGATAATTTGACTGGATCAGTGACACCATCATGCCGTTGCTGTCTGCCACCGTTAAATAGGTGGTGTCTCCTGCGGCCTCTAGTTTTGCCTCGCCGGGTTGTGGCTGCAGCATGGCCTGCTCTGGATCAATCAGGTCGAAGCGCGCTTTACCATAGGCTTCTGATAGCAGCCATTCGGTGGGTACGTCGGCAAACTTAGGGTCAGCGTAATACTTAGCGACATCCTCGAATGCCAAACGTTTGGCCTCGGTAAGGTAGTGCCAGACCCTGGGATCGTCTCTAGACCACTGGGCCAACCGTGCATGGCGCAGAATATTGACCATTTGCAGAGCAGCAAAACCCTGGCCATTGGGGGGTAACTCGCATAGCTCAACATCGCGATAAGCAGCACAGCTCGGCGTTACCCATTCACTTTTGTGGTCGGCCAAGTCGGCTAAGCGTAAATCGCCGCCGATACGCCTCACATAAGCATCAATGGTCTTGGCGATCGTCCCCTGATAAAAGGCGTCCCGACCTTCTTGGGCAATGATTGCATAGGTTTTACCGAGGTCAGGATTGCGGAAAACTTCCCCAGTCTTGGGCCCTTGGGGTTGAAAATAGGTGTGTCTGGCATTGTCGAATTCATCGATCATATCGACGCGTCGATTAAAGGCGGCCTCAGCGCGCTGAAAGTAGTAGGCGATGACAGGTGAGACTGGGAAACCCTCCTGAGCGTAGCGAATGGCCGGTGCTAGTACCGACTGCATGGGCAGTGCACCAAAACGCTGATGGAGCTGAAACCAACCGTCCACGGTGCCGGGAACGGTAACAGGCAGGTGGCCTAGGGGTGGAATGCTGGTAGCGCCGCCAAGCTGCTGGCGTAATTGTTCTAGGGTGCGGGACTTTGGGCTCCGCCCGGAGGCGTTCAAGCCGTGCAACTGTTGGGTTTTAGGATCCCAAACAATGGCGAACAAATCGCCGCCAATACCATTGCCTGTAGGTTCCATAAGACCAAGCGCTGCGTTAGCAGCAATGGCGGCATCGACGGCGCTGCCACCGGCCTTGAGTATGTCTATGGCGATTTGGCTGGCCAGCGGCTGCGCCGTCGCGGCCATTCCGTTGGCGGCATAAACCGGGCTGCGTGACCACGCCTGCCCCACCGGGCGTCCACCGGGTCCGATATCGGTCGGGGTTTTAGCATCAGCTTGTGGCGCCGCGTTGGCCCAATTTGGCGCTAACCCGGCGAAGCTAAGGTACAGGATCAACGTAGCAAAAAAGCGCGAGCACATAGCCGCCCCCGTGAAGTTTTGCTTACCTTAACCGAGGGCAGGGTATTTGTATCGACTGCACCGCGACTAAAAGATGAGCTGCACGGTCTCGCCGTGCATCTCAACCACTGTTGAACGTTGCGCGGGTAGGATGGATTGCTTAGGTATTTCGCGGTTCCATTTATCAAAGGCTGATCGCAAACGTTTAACGATCGCTGGATGGGTGGTGGCGAGGTTAGTGCTCTCCCCGGGATCGGTTTGCAAATCGTAAAGCATCGTTAGATGGCCCCTAGGGGCTTGTCGGGGCCAGCCCTCTGCAGGTGGCTTGATCCGGCGGGCGGCGTCTAATTCGGATACCGCGTATGGGCTTTTGGCGTATTCCAATAGCTTCCAGCGCTGGTCGCGGATAGCTCGCGTTGGACTCGAGCGCCAATATAGATATCTGTGAGGTTGTTGCGTCTGATCACTGAGGTAGGGCATTAGATCGACACTGTCCTCAGTGGTGTGCTTGCTGCCGGCGAGTCCGCCGAAAGTCGCCATAAGATCCAACAAACTGACCATATACGGATAGTTGCCCGCTGTTATACCATCTGGCCAGCTGAAGATCAGTGGTACTCGAATGCCGCCCTCGTTGTGGTAGCGCTTGAAGCCTGCAAATGGTGCGTTCGAGCAGACTTGAATATAGCCTGCACAGCCATTATCGCTGGAGAACACGAGCAAGGTATTGTCCAGTTGCCCGGTTTCTTTTAATGCGCTGACAACAGCGCCAACACTATCGTCCAGTGAGGCCACCATGGCGGCATAAATACGTGCTGTAGGGTCACTTATGTGTTGGTAGCGGCTCGTGTACTTTTTCGTGGCTTGCAGTGGTGTATGCGGAGTCGTATGACTGAGGTATAGAAAGAACGGTGCTGCGTGCTTCTGCTTGATGAAATCCACCGCGCGATCGGTAAATACATCAGTCAGGTATTCCTCAACTTCAATTAGTTCGCGGCCGTCATAAACTCCTTTCGATCGATCGCGCACAAGTGGCCAGTTGCCAACAGATTCAACGTCAGGCCTAGATTGGTCAATGAAAATGCTGCCGCCGGCCAACACTCCAAAATATTCATCGAAACCGCGATTTAATGGATGGAACTGGGGTAGATAGCCCAAATGCCACTTACCCACCATGCTGGTGGTATAGCCTGATGCATTGAGCATGTCGGCCAGAGTAATCTGTTTCGCGTCCATGCCCGAGGTCTCGATGCGCGCTGCAGGATTAAATTCCCAACCGTGGCGCTGCTGATATCTGCCAGACATGAGTCCTGCGCGCGACGGACTACAGACAGGATGGGAGGCGTAGGCTTGTTCGAACAACATGCCCTTGGACGCCAGTGCATCAATGTTGGGCGTATCAATCAATTCACCGCCGTAAGCGCCAACATCGCCGAGGCCCAGATCGTCAGCAAAGATAAAGACGATGTTAGGTTGCGCCAGAACCGTAGAAGTAGTAGTCAGCAGAAGTAAAAAGGAAAGGGTGCGCCACATATGTTGTCCTCCAAGCCCAATGCTTTGCTAAAAAACCTGGTTCCAGCATAGCATCGGCTATCACCACTTGAGTACAGCTTGCGCAGCCGGCCTAGCGCGGTAGCGTTCGTCCCATGCACGTAGCAAAGGCCTGTCACCAAATACATCAGCTTCGACAAAGCGCATGAACTGCAATGAAGACTGCATTGTGCAATCCGCGACGTTCACCTGGTCACCCCCAAGTAATGGGCGGCCGTCACCCAAGAGCTGTTCTAAATAGTCCAACGGAGTTTGCATAGCGGCAAGACATTGCGCGGCTTTCTCCGGCTCCGGCGGGCGACCCAGCGGCGAGTTGGTGGCATGGCCATAGGTGCCCATGGGGCCACCCAGCCGCAGGTCGACAATTCGTTCCAGATCTTTAGCTTTGCCTATTTGTTCCGGTGTGCCCGCATACAGAGTGGCTTCTGGGAACTTAGTCTCTAAGTATTCAACAATGGCCAGCGACTCCTTGAGAAAAGTGCCGTCATTCAATTCAAGAGCTGGCACCGTGCCGAATGGGTTGCGGGCTAGGTGTTCGGGTTCTTTATGACGACCTTTAACGGTATTCACGACAATTTGTTCGATATTCATAGCTATGCCCATTTCTTCACGTTCGGCAATGTAGAGCATCACCTTGGTCGGGTTAGGCGCCAGCGGTACCATAAATAGCTTCATCAAAGATTCCTCGTAATATCAACGATTTGTTCCAGTAGTTCATAGCGCGCGGGGCCGATTGGGCCGGCACTGTCCAGTCCCAGTTTAAGCGTTGTGACACCGGCATCGCGGTATTTGCGCAATCGTTCGGTGACCATGGCTTGGTCACCAAGGGCCTGGAATTGTGTCACCATGGCATCGGGTACACGTTGAGCGGCCTCCTGGCGTTTGCCCTGGATCCACAGTTGTTGGATCGCGGTGGCATCTTCGGCGTAACCCGCGCGTTTGAACGCGTCGTTATAAAAGTTGGTTTTTGCTGAACCCATGCCGCCCATGTTGAATGCAACGGCGGGTTTGCGGCGCTCAATCATTGCGGCCAAATCATCACCCAGTTCCACTCGCACCGATACGCAGAGATCAAGATCGTTAAGCGTGCGCATGGAGCGTTCTGCCCCATCCTGCAAGAAGCTCAGATGTGCTTCCGGGTGATCTGGTGAGAACGAGGTGCCCAGCCAGCCGTCGGCGCTGCTGCCGGTATAGCGCAGCGCGTTAGGGCCCAGGGTGGCGAGATAAATTGGGATCTCTACAGGTTCATGGGCAATTTTGATGGGTTTGCCCTCGCTGTCGGGTAAGGGCATTTGAAATACCCTGCCTTGATACTGGACTTTTTCGCCGGCAAAAATTAAGCGGCAGATATCAACGGTCTCCCGCAGCCGCGCCAGGGGCGGGTGGTATGCAACACTGTGCAAGCCCTCAACGACTTGCGGGCCGCTAGCACCAAGCCCGAGGACGAATCTTCCGTTGGTCAGATCATGCAACGTTAGTGCGCTCATGGCTGTCATGGCAGGGGTACGAGCAGTGGTTTGCATGATGCCCGTGGCAAGCTTGATGCTCTTGGTCTTATCGGCGAGAAAGGCCAAAGGAGTAATCGCGTCACTCCACCAGGCTTCGGCTGAGAATGCCATACTGACGCCGAGTTTTTCGGCAAATTGCACCCACTCAACAGTGCGCTTCAGTGTGCCGGGCTGAATGGGGCCCATTTCGATGGCTAGCTTCATGACTACTCCAAGCTAAACCGGATTTTTCTGGCTTCGAGCCACTTGCTACAGATCGTCATTTAATTCGCACTTCGACGGCCGGCGGGTGCTGGCATCTGGGTGCGCAGAAAACGCATTAAGAAAGTGGTTGGTCGGAGTGAGAGGATTTGAACCTCCGGCCCCTACGTCCCGAACGTAGTGCTCTACCAAGCTGAGCTACACTCCGATGGTCTCAGTCTAGTTCCACAGCAATCGCATCGCAATCATTCCTCTGGCGCTGTCGCTACCGAACAATCTATATCAGTGGTATGGTGATTCGGTCGAGACAGTTGTGTAAACGGCTGGCCGCTAAGAAATATACGGAGAGCAATATATGGCTATGCACGGTGATACCGGAAGTTCGGCAGCGCATTGGACATCGCGGGTCGCATTTCTGTTGGCCTCAGTGGGCTTTGCTGTAGGGCTGGGCAACATTTGGCGTTTCCCCTATGTCACCGGTGAAAACGGTGGGGCCGCCTTTGTCTTGGTGTATTTGGTGTGCGTCTTCGCAATCGGTGTGCCGATTTTAATGGCGGAGTTGTTTATTGGTCGTCGTGGCGGCTCATCTCCTGCTGCCAGTATGCAATCCGTAGCTGCTGCCAGCGGCCGTAGCCATCGATGGGGTTGGGTGGGTTCGGCAAATCTTCTGGCCGCTTTTAGCATTATGGTGGCATACAGTGTGGTGTCGGGCTGGGTGTTGAGTTATCTGCTGCGAGCTCTGATGACCGGTTTTGTTGGGGTTGATGCCACGGCATCGCAGTCGGCTTTTAACGATTTACTAGCGGGCCCCTGGCAAATGCTTAGCTGGACTCTATTAGCACTGTTGCTGACCGGAGCGATCATTTATGCCGGGGTGCAGAAAGGTATTGAGCGCGCGGTCAAGGTGCTGATGCCGAGCCTTTTTGCACTCATGTTGCTGCTAGTGGGCTACAACATTGTGGTGGGCGGGTTTGCCGAGGCGGTGGATTATCTCTTTACCCCAGATTTCAGCAAAATCGACGCCTCTACCGGTTTGGCGGCAGTGGGCCAGGCCTTTTTCTCTATTGGTGTGGCGATGGCGGGCATGATGACCTTTGGTGCTTATTTGCCTAGCACGGTGTCGATTCCCCGCGCCGCGATCACGATAGCCCTGGCAGATACATTGGTTGCCATATTGGCGGGTCTGGTGATCTTTCCAGCAGTATTTGCCAACGGCTTGGATCCAGCCAGTGGTCCGGGGCTTATCTTTCAGACCTTGCCGGTAGCGCTGGCGCAAATGCCTGGAGGCCATTTGGTTAGCATCATGTTTTTCTTGTTGCTATCGGTGGCGGCAATTACCTCGATGGTGGGGTTAATTGAGCCCTTGGTGCATCGGGCTCAAGAGCGTGGCTGGAGCAGGCATCGCAGCACTGTAACGGTGGTGTTAGCCATTGCGACCTGCAGTGTGGTTAGCGTGCTTGGCTACAATGTGTGGTCTGGGGCTGTACTCGGTGATTTTGATATCAACATGTTGCTCGATCTCTTCGCGAACCAAATGCTGTTGCCGTTAGGGGGCTTATTTATTGCTCTGTTTGCGGGCTGGTTTGTCGCTCCGGACATAGCCCGACAAGAACTGAATTTAATCGAGGGTTCGGGCTGGATGGCCTGGCGAACGCTGATTCGGTGGCCGGTGCCAATAGCGATCGCGCTTATTTTTGTAGTCGGCGTATCGAATCTATAGTTTGACTTAGCCGAGCCGCGACAAGCTGTAGTGGCTAAGCTGCATAAGAGCCTGTTGGTAGTCGTTGTCAGGAATCTGATTCAAATAGTGCAGTGCAGTCTCGATCTCGCGTTGCGCGCAAGTTCTGGTGTAGTCCAGTGCCCCGCATTGATCAACGACGCGTAAGATGTCGCCAAGTATGGCCACGTTTTTGCACTCTACCGCATCGCGCACTGTAGCTTGATCGGCGGCTTCTGCATTTTGCAGCGCATAGATCAGCGGTAGAGTCAGCTTACCTTCGGCTAAGTCGTCACCGACGTTTTTACCCATGGATTCGCTATCGCCACGATAGTCTAGCCAGTCGTCGAGCAGCTGATAGGCCAGACCGAAGTGCAGGCCAAACCGACGCATGGACTCGACGTGCCCTGCATTGATTTCAGAAATTTGTTGGCTCGCCAGTAGCGCCCCGGTGTGGCTGGCGGCTTCGAACAATAGGGCAGTCTTGCAGCGAATGACCTCGCGGTAGTCGGCTTCATTTAAGTCGCAGTTACCGATATTAGCCAGCTGCATGACTTCGCCTTCAGCGATGGTATTGGTCGCATGGGAGAGTACGCCCATGATCTCCAGGCTACCGAGGTCCACCATTAACTGAAACGCGCGGCTGTAAAGAAAATCGCCAACTAACACGCTTGGTGCGTTCCCCCATTTTTGATTTGCAGTGGCTTTGCCCCGGCGCAGTGCAGAATGATCAACCACATCATCGTGCAGTAGCGTAGCGGTATGTAAGAATTCGATAATGGTGGCTAGTGTGATGTGTTGGTCGCCGGCATAGCCTAGGGCTTGGCTGCTCAGCAGTACCATTAAAGGGCGCAAACGCTTGCCCCCGCTTTCGACGATATAGCTGCCGATGTCCTCGACCATCGCGACGTCGGAGGTTAACTGCTCTGGGATAAGTTGATTAACTGCGCTGAACTCGCTCTGTACTAGGCCATAGACAGAGCCAAGATCGGCGATTGCATCGGCTGTGCGGCTCACCGTAGTCGCGGCTGTTGCAGAATTCTGACTCATTAAGTTGAAATCTCTTTATTGGGTTCCAGTGCTATTCGCATTGCAGCGGATAAACACTACACTAGGCGCCGCTTGGAAGGGGGGCATTATAGGCTCTGGTGGGTTGAATTGGCGAGTCACGATGACGCGATACCTTATGTTGCAATTGACTGTGTTGTAGCCGCCTCAGAGCGTTGTAATCGCTGGTTTTTGTCCGTAGAATGCAGCGCCTTTTACGGCAGGGCTAGGTGACATCGGGTTACCTCTCAAGGCATCGAACAGGGATCTGTTGACTGCCCAAATGTCAGCAGCATGTGCTAGGAGTAATATAATGTTTGCAGTGTTCCAAAGTGGTGGTAAACAGCACCGCGTTGCCGAGGGTGACGTTGTAAAAGTTGAGTTAGTTGACGGTGAGCCTGGTGCAGAAGTGGTATTCGACCGGGTATTGATGGTCGCCGATGGCGATAACGTCAATGTCGGTGCGCCATACGTTAACGAAGGCAAGGTCACCGCTGAGGTGTTGCGTATTGATCGTGCAAAGAAAGTGCGCATCATCAAATTTAAGCGGCGCAAAGATTATTTGAAGCGCCAGGGCCACAGACAGTGGTTCACCGAAGTAAAGATCACTGGCATCAGCACGGCTTAGTCTCAGCGCTGGCGGCAATAGAATACGGCCGTAGAGCCGCGAAACTCGAGAGAAGAAAATGGCACATAAGAAAGCAGGCGGTAGTACGCGAAACGGTCGCGATTCTGAGTCGAAACGCCTTGGCGTGAAGAAATTCGGCGGCCAGAAAGTAGTACCGGGTAATATCATCGTGCGGCAGCGTGGTACCAAGTTCCATCCTGGTGAAAACGTTGGTTGTGGCCGCGATCACACCTTGTTCGCGAAAGCCGAAGGGGAAGTTGTGTTCTCAATCCGCGGCCGGTTGCGACGCAAAACCATTAGTGTGGTGCCAGCAGCCCAATAGGCGGCAACATTCAGCCTTGCACTCGTAAGTTGAGGCAAAGCAAGGTTTAATGAGTTCCGAAAACCCCGCTTAAGCGGGGTTTTTTGTTTATACCCAGCGTAATTGTCAAAGAGCAACCATGCAGTTTATCGACGAAGCAACAATTCGTGTTCAAGCGGGTAAAGGCGGTAACGGCTGCCTGAGTTTTCGACGCGAAAAATATGTGGAACGCGGCGGGCCGGATGGCGGTAACGGTGGCGATGGCGGCGACGTTTTCTTAATCGCCGATGAAGCGCTAAACACTTTGGTAGATTTTCGCTATCAACCCTCTTACCAAGCGCGCAATGGTCAAGGCGGTGGCAGCCGTAATAAAACCGGCGCAGCTGGCGACGCGATCTATGTGAAAGTTCCGATGGGTACCACTGTGGTGGATGAGGAGACCCAAGAAGTCCTTGGCGATTTAAGTCAGATCGGTCAGACCCTGAAAGTAGCTGCCGGTGGTGGCCGTGGCCTAGGAAATGCGGCTTTTAAGTCCAGCACTAATCGCTCACCACGTCGCACTACGCCGGGCAAACCCGGTGACGTTCGACGTTTGCGCCTGCAGTTGAAGCTGCTGGCAGATGTAGGGCTCCTGGGGTTGCCGAATGCCGGCAAGTCGACTTTGATCGGACAGGTTTCGGCGGCGAATCCAAAGGTTGCCGACTATCCCTTCACCACCTTGGCGCCGAGCCTCGGCGTTGTGCGTATTGCTGCCGACGCCAGCTTTGTAATGGCAGATATCCCTGGGCTGATCGTTGGTGCTGCTGAGGGCGCGGGCCTCGGGGCGCAGTTCCTGCGTCATTTGTCACGTACCCGCGTGTTATTGCATTTGGTAGATGTGGCACCAGAAGATGCCAGCGACCCCCTTGAAAATGCGTTGGCGATCGAAGCTGAACTTATGCAATACAGTGAGGCACTGTCGGGGCGGCCGATATGGCTTGCATTGTCGAAGGTCGATCAGCTGGAGACCGAAGACATAGATCTGATGCTCGAAGAGTTTGCCCAAATGTTCCCTGAGCGCCCGATTTATGCGGTCTCTGCCCTCGCCGATATCGGGCTACCTGAGCTTTGTCAGGACCTCATGCTGTCGTTGCAGGAGCATAGTCGGCGCTTAGCAGAGGACCCAGACTTTGCGGACGCACAGACTCAGCTTGAAGAGCAGATCAGTGCTGATGTTTGGGCCCACTCTGAACGCATGCAGCAACGGCGACGCGGTGATACCGCAGCCACGGAAAATGCGGACGAGAGTGATGATTTCGATGATCCTGAGGCGGCCGAGGTGGTATATGTCCGCGATTGAAACCACAACCGGATCCCGCGATCGGCTGGCGAGTTGTAAGCGTGTGGTCGTTAAAGTGGGCAGTTCTTTGCTCACCGGGCCGGACAATGGCTTACAGGTCGCCAAAATCGATGCCTACGCCACCCAAATCGCCCAGCTTGCCGCAGTTGGATATCAGGTCATCCTGGTGTCTTCTGGCGCCGTAGCGGCGGGCTGTCTGCGGTTGGGATGGAGCGAACGGCCGCAACAGGTGCATTTGTTGCAGGCAGCGGCATCAGTGGGTCAGATGGGACTCGTGCAGAGTTATGAAAGTACTCTGCGTAAGCACGGGTGTGGTACCGCAATGATTATGCTCACTCATGATGATTTGGCGGATCGGCAACGTTATCTGAATGCCCGGGCAACCCTGAACGAGCTGCTGTCGCTGGGTGTGGTGCCCGTGATAAATGAAAACGACACCGTGGCCACGGATGAAATCCGCTTTGGCGATAACGACACCCTCGCGGCCTTAGTGACCAATCTGATTGAGGCAGATTTGCTCATTATTTTGACCGATGTAGAGGGGCTGATGGATTCAGACCCGCGCACTAATGCCGGCGCCCAAAGGGTTCGAGTTGCGGCGTCGACGGATCCGGCGCTACCGGCACTCGCCGGTGACAGCGTCGGGGCGCTGGGGCGTGGTGGCATGGTGACTAAAATTCGTGCTGCACGTCTGGCTGCGCGTTCCGGCGCGCATACGCTGATCGCGTCGGGCGAGATGCCAGATGTTTTGCCGCAGTTGTTAGCAGAGGATGATCTGGGCACGCTGCTGGTGGCTGAGTTAACACCCATGACTGCACGCAAGCGTTGGATTGCCGGCCAATTACGCGCCAAGGGTGATCTTGTTGTGGATCTTGGTGCGGCTACTGCTCTGCGCAAGCGGGGAGTCAGCTTGCTGGCCGCGGGTGTGGTGGAAGTGCGGGGTGATTTTTTGCGTGGCGACGTCGTACGCTGCGTCACCGCCCAGGGCGAGGCGGTTGCCCAGGGGTTAATTAATTACGCCAGTACTGAAGTGAATCTTCTGCGGGGTCTTAGCAGTGACAGTTTCATGTCTGCAATTGGCTACGCTGCAGAGCCAGAGCTCATGCATGCAGACAATTTAGTGCTGCTATAGGGCAGACTAGTCGGCGCTGCTGAGCGCTTTTACTTTCTTGGTCAGACGAGACTTATGACGAGCAGCCTGATTTTTGTGCATGATGCCCTTAGTGACCATTTTGTCGATCATCGGCAATGCCTGAACCAAGGCGCCACTAGCGGTCTCAGCATCTTTGGCTTCTACCGCGCCAAGAACTCGCTTAATGTAGGTACGCACGGTGGAGCGCTGGCTAGCGTTATGCGCGCGACGTTTTTCGGACTGACGGGCGCGTTTCTTTGCTTGTGGACTGTTAGCCAAGGAGATCTCCTGAAGCGGCGAAAAAATGAGGCGGCAATATGCCGTTAGGGTGTACGGATGTCAACCGACGTATGCAGTTTATAGTCGGTCTTGAGATAAAAACATGAAATCACCGAAAACCAAGGATACCGCATCAGCGACCGATAATATGGCGCGTCAGGGTAGTGTTGTCGCCGGTATGACAATGTTATCGCGTATTAGTGGCTTAGCCCGGGATGTGGTGCTGTCGTATTTGTTCGGAGCCTCGCAGATTGCGGACATGTTTTTTGTTGCCTTCCGCATTCCTAACTTCTTTCGCCGCTTGTTTGCCGAAGGTGCCTTCAACCAAGCTTTTGTGCCGGTGCTGATGCAGTACAAAGCCGCAGGCCAGGCTCAATTGTTAAGTTTTATTGCATCGTTATCGGGCTTGTTCGCGGCAGCACTAGCACTCTTTGTCATCGCCGGAGTGCTTTTTGCCCCGGCACTAACCGCGCTATTTGCTCCCGGGTTCCTCGATCAGCCCGAGGTCTATCGGCAGACCAGTGAACTGGTACGCATTACCTTTCCCTATCTTGGACTGATTTCTCTGACCGCTTATGCGGCAGCATTGCTCAATGCCCATGGCTATTTTGCGTTGCCCGCGGTAACACCGGTATTACTGAATATATGTTTGATGCTGGCGGCCATGGTGGCAATTTTCGGTTGGGTGGACGCCCAACCGGTAGTTATTGTTGCTTGGGGTGTGATGGTGGCGGGTATTGTGCAGTTACTCGTGCAATTGCCGAGCCTCGGTCGGCTTGGGCTGTTGCCACGGCCGAATTTGAACACCAAGCAGCAAGGCGTTCGGCAGGTCGGCCAACTGCTGTTACCGGCGGTATTTGCCGCATCAGTTGCGCAAATCAATGCTTTGGTAAATACGATCCTAGCGTCCACCCTAGTGTCTGGCAGTATTGCATGGCTTTATTACGCTGATCGACTGCTTGAGTTGCCGGTAGGATTAGTGGCGGTAGCCTTGGGAACGGTGATTCTACCGCACCTATCAAGCATGGTGGCACGTAATGACCAGCAGCAACCACAAGGCTACTGCTGCAGGCAAAGCCAGCATAAGACCTAGGTGCAATCCCCAGTCTAGAGTCGCGTTAAAACGCTGCTGGTCATTACGTGCAACCATGCTTGATAGGTGCGGTAGAATCACCGTTCCCAAGGCTACCGCCACTAATCCTACCGGCAACTCAAGCAGTCGATCAGCGTAATAAA